>NZ_LT670849.1:1305833-2611666 GCF_900142985.1 Bradyrhizobium erythrophlei | reverse complement strand
CGCAGTCGAGAAGTGCTTCTTGCAAATCGTGACCAGTAATTGCCCTTAGCCAGCAACGCTCGTTGCGGACACTTGCGTTGGTAGGATCGATCCTGATCACGTCACCGAAATCGGCAATGGCCGCATCGTAGTTGTTCCTAATTTCGTAAGACCGGCCGCGGTTGTGCAATGCGTTCAAATAATTTGGCTTGATCCGAAGCGCTTCGTTATAGCTAGCGATGGCACGATCATAGTCCTTCTTGTCGAAATAGGCATTTCCGCGTGCGCCAAAAGATTCCTCGTCTGTTGGATTAAGCAGAAGAGCCTGATCGTAATCTGAAATCGCGCGGTCGTAGTCCTTCTTTCTGTAGTTCGCCAAGCCTCGAAGAAAAAACGGAACGCTATCATCTGGGCTAAGCCGGATGACCTCATTATAGTCGGCGATTGCACGATCGTAATCGCCGCTAAAGTGATACGCTCTCCCCCGATTTTTTAATGCATGCACGTCACGGGGTCTGATCCGGAGGGCGTCGTTGTAGTTGGCGATAGCTAGTTGGTAATCCTGTTTGTCATAATACCCGTTACCGAGATTGTAGGAGAAAGCCGCGTCCGGTCGACTTGTGCTGTCCGATTTTATCAGCGCTTTGCAGCCGAATATTTGCATGTCCGGCGTAACGTTCGGCACCAGCTTGGCGCACCACTTCCAATTTTGCGACTGTGCGTCCGCCGAGGATAACGTCAACATTACAATTGCCGCAGCGCACGCTCCTCCATAAGCCAGCACTGCTTCCTCATTGGATCGGCCTTCTATATCCCTGTTAAGCATTCGCTTAATTATTCTATAGGCCTGTCTCCGAACGGTCTACGGCCCTGCCGTCGTGCTCTTGCGGCGGATGCTGCGAAGCAATCGTTGCACGGTATGCCGCTGGAACGGGCATCCTCCGCCGTTGCATCTGGTTGGCGCGCGAAATCTCCGCTAATGGGATGGACCGGCTGCTTCCCCCGCGGGGATAGTCTTCAAAGACTATACCGCAGCACCCGGAGAAGCAGCCCATGGATACCACCACACCGCCCTTGGCCTCGATCGGCGTCGACATTGGCAAGGAAGTTTTCCACATTGTCGGCTTTAGCGCAGACGGTAAGATCGCTTTTCGCCGCAAGATCAAGCGACTTGCGCTCATTGAGACCTTCAAAAGACTGCCTGCGAGCATCGTCGGCATGGAGGCGTGCCTGAGTGCGCACTTTATCAGCCGGGCTCTGCGGCAGCTTGGGCATGAGCCCAGGATCATCCCTGCGATCTATGTGAAGCCGTTCGTGAAGGGGCAAAAGAACGATTACAACAATGCCGAAGCCATTGCTGAAGCATCCCTGCGGCCGAACCTGCGCACCGTGCGCGAGAAGACACAGGATCAACTCGATCTTCAGGCCTGCCATCGCGTTCGCTCCCGCCTGGTCTCGCGTCGGACTGCCACGATCAATCAGATCCGAGCCTTCCTTATCGAGCAAGGCATCGCGGTCAGGACCGGATCGAGGGCTCTGCGCAACTCTCTCTTGGCAATTTTAAAGAACCGCCAGGACGAGATATCGCCCCGGATGGGCGGCCTGATCGCGGGCCTTTATGAGGACTGGATTTCGCTCGATAAACGAATCGAGACGATCACCGGTGAGTCGAGAAGATCAGCGAGAAGGAAGCCAATTGCCAGCGCCTCATGAGCGTTCCCGGCATTGGCCCGCTGATCTCGACCGCCGTGGTCGCCGCCATTGGTACCGGCGAGGCATTCGAGCGCGGACGCGATTTCGGCGCATGGCTTGGTCTCGTACCACGCCAGTACAGCACAGGTGGCCGATCCATCCTCGGCCGCATTTCCAAGCGCGGGAGCAAGTATCTCAGAACCCTGTTCATCCAGGCCGCAAACGTCATCCTGATGCGTCCGCACAATTGGGAGCGCTTCAGCTTTGGAGCATGGCTTCTGAACGCAGCACCACGTCTTCACCGCAACAAGCTGGCGACGGCCCTCGCCAACAAACTGGCACGGATCGCCTGGAGCATCCTGCGTAACGAAAAGACCTTTGACATCAACCGTCACGAGGCCGTGGCGATCTGAGCCAAGACCTCATCGGAGTTCGCGACAGAGAAAATGCATGGAACGGATCGATGAACGCATCGAGAGTCTGGTGACCCGAATGGTTGTTCGCCAACCTGTCCGTTAATGAGACCAAGATGCGTGCGTATTCCCATCAAGGCCACGGCCCGCGAGCCGATCAAACAGATCCCATGATTGAGGCGCAGAGGAGCTAAGCTGCGTCCTCCTAAACCGGAGGTCTGATCATGAATCATTCGACCAACATTCTGCCTGTCGATTACGATCAAACGCTCGTTCTAGCGATTGAGTTGAGCAACAAGAGCTGGGTGTTAGCGGGGCAGGTGCCTGGCCTTTCGCAGACCAAGGCAAAGCGGACTATCGAGCCGAATAAAAATGATCTGTTGGTGGCGATTAATGGCTATCGAACCCGAGCTGCTGCCGCTGGTCGCCCGGTCAAGCGCGTGATCGCCAGCTATGAGGCCGGATGGTGCGGGTTTTGGCTGGCGAGATGGCTCATAGCGCATGACATAGAGGTGCACGTCGTCCAGCCTTCGAGTGTACCGGTGGACCGGCGCATGCGTCGCGCCAAATCGGACGGCATCGATGCGGAGCTGCTGTTGCGCACTTTGCTTGCCTGGCTTCGCGGTGAGCCCCGCGTCTGTTCGATGGTGCCAATCCCAGACGAAGCCGATGAGGATGCGCGGCGGTGTGTCCGGGAGCGGAGTGAGCTGGTCTCCGAGCGCGTCGGCCTCGTGAATCGGATCGGCGCCATTCTGGCGACACTGGGCGCGGACGATTACAATCCCCTTCTTCAAAGCCGTCGCCGCCGGCTGACTGAGCTGCGGACCGGCCTTGGCAATCCGATACCGCCAAATGCATTGGCCAAGATCGCGCGTTTGCTTACGAGGCTGGAACTCGTGCTTGTGCAGATTGCGGAGTTAGAACTTGAACGTGATGCCGTCGCTAAAACTGACGCTCCGGACCAGGCCGGAAAAATGATCCAGCAACTCATCCGCCTGCGCGGCATCGGTGTGCAGAGCGCAACCGTGCTGGTGCGAGAAGCATTTGTTCGACGCTTCGCTAATGGCAAGGCGCTCGGGTCATACGCCGGCCTCACCTCGACCCCGTATAACAGCGGGGGCATCGATCGTGAGCGGGGCATCGGGAAAGCGGGCAACCGTCGGCTCAGAACAGTGATGGTCGAATTGGCCTGGCTTTGGCAACGCTACCAACCGGGCGCCACGCAGGTGGTCTGGTTCCGTGAGCGCGTCGGTTCGACTGGCCGCCGCGTTCGCAAGGTCATGGTGGTCGCGCTCGCGCGTAAACTCCTGGTTGCCTTATGGCGGTTCGTCATCGACGGTGTGATGCTTGAGGGTGCGGTCATGAAGCCCTCCATCTAACCGTCGCCGAAACCGGGCAGCGCTGCAACGGCACAGCGGTCCGGTGATCCGAGGGAACGTCGCCGTTGTCCGGCGTGGCGCTTCGGCGCCGTCTTCACAGAGTGGTGCCGTTCCTTCGAAGCTCTCCCGTCCCGAATGTGGGACAGTGGTCGGGATTACCATCCCGCCGGATGTGAGGTTAGCAGGGAAGCCCTGCAGCAAGAGAGCTCACCTCGGATCGCCGTCGGCAGAAAACCGTTGACAGAGGAATCATCATGTGAGGCCGGATACTTATCAGCGACTTCCGCTATCCACGCACGATCTCTCTTGCGAAAAGCAGCCGGTCCATACATCCGGGTCATTCGCGTCGTTTCGCAGGTACGTTGCGAGTCCGCTTTACCCTCGTGAACAGACGTGGACTGCGTGGTCGGTAACGTCGGAAAAGTGCCGATTTTGTTGCGAAAGTAGTTGGTTGGGTTGGCGAGGATTGCGATTGAGGTTTTTGACGGGGCGGTTGATGCCGCTCAATCCTGAGCGGCTGCCACCCTGATGTTTACGCAACTGTGACGCTACGCGATGCACTGAAGCGCATATGGCGGCGGCCGGGCGACCAATTTGGCTAGCCGTCGTAGGTTCTGGGCGATGGCGGCTAGAACAAATTCATCTTGGGCCCCTCGTGGGCCACGCAGTCGAAGCCGGTCGAGCCTCAGAATACGTTTGAGGTGTGCAAAGCGCATCTCGATCTTCTTGCGCTCACGCCGCGACTGCTCAAAGCCCTCGGAGCCAACGAAAGACCGGGCAACGTCGCGGGCGCGCTCATGGATGTCGCGCGGGATCTTGCGTGATGGCTCCTTTGGGCAGCACTGGGGTTTGAGCGGGCATATCCCGCAGTCCCGCCTGCTGGCACGATACAGAAGCGTCTTGTCATCGTGCACCGTGCCGCTCGTCCTGAGCCGCTTTCCACCCGGGCAGAGGTAGATGTCGCTTGCCGGATCATATCGAAAATCGCTGCGTGAGAAGGTGCCATCGTCTCGCTGCGACTTGTCGTTCACCGGAATATGTGGCGCGATGCCCTTCTCCTCGACCAGCCAGTTCAGCATCGAAGCCGTCCCGTAGGCGGTATCGGCCGCAAGCCGCTCCGGCTTGAGGCCGAAGCGCTCCTCCGTTCGCTCGAGCATGGTCCTCGCCGCGCCGACCTCGGCCTGGCGAATGGAGCGGGATGCCTCCACGTCAACGATGACGCCGAACTTCACGTCGATGAGATAGTTGTCGGAGGAAGCGAAGAACGCTGGCCCCTTGTGAGCCCCGGTCCACTGCGCCGCCGGATCGGACGGCGAGACGAACTTCGGGACAACGTCGCTGGCGGCGCCCCACGCCGCATCGTCGAGGGTCGCCAGATACTCCTTCACCGCACGGCTAGACCTCGCCGGATCGCGATCCCTGCGCCAATCCTGACCCGCGATCGAGCGCTGCTTGTTGGCGTCGGCCGCGATCAGGCTCGCATCAACGGCAAAACCTTCACCCCCAACCAGCCCAGCCGCGAGGCACGCTTCGACGACCCGCTCGAACACGTGGCGAAAAACATTCCCCTCGCGGAAACGCTCGTTGCGGGCACGCGAGAACGCTGAATGGTCCGGGATGGCATCTTCGATGCCGAGCTTGCAGAACCAGCGATAGGCGAGGTTCACCTGCACTTCACGGCAGATCAATCGCTCCGAGCGGATCGCAAAGACATACCCCACGACCAGCATCCGGATCATCAACTCCGGATCGATTGATGGGCGACCCATCGATGAATAATGAGGTGCCAGTTCGCTGCGAAGCCAGGAAAGATCGAGAGCAGCATCGATCTTCCGCACCAGATGATCTTCGGGAACCGCCTCGCCAAGATGAAACTCGTAGAACAGTTGACCTTGGTCACTCTTCAGACGGCCCATCATGGATCGACCTCGCCGCGATTCGCGTCGACACAACGGAATCACGGTTGGAGGCCTGTCTCAACCGACTTCTGCAACAAAATCTGCCAATGGCGGAAGTTTTTCTCTCAAGCGAGATCAAACTTCAACGTTCCAAGTTTATCGATCCGGCTTACGATTCTGTCGCCAGCCTTGAGCCAAACCTGCTTTTCCTTCGGCATACCTATGATCACCCCCGAAGGGGTACCAGTGAAGATGATGTCTCCCGGCTCCAGCGCAAACATCTTGGAAGTGTATGAAATCACCTTCTGCGGATTGAAGATAAACTTCGAGGTATGGGACGACTGACGCGGCTTTGTCTCATCGTTCACAAACGTCTCGATAGACAGATTGTTTGGATCCACTAGATCCGCCGATACGAAGTACGGTCCTATGGGCGCGAAATCGTCCAACGTCTTGCCGACCATCCATTGGCCGCCCGTCTCGAGCTGCAGATCGCGGGCTGAGAAGTCGTGTCCAATCGCGTAACCAGCCACATAGTCGAGGGCCTCCGCTTCCGAAACGTTGCGAGCCGTCTTTCCCATTACTACTAGGAGTTCGGTCTCATAGTCGAACTTATAGGAGACTTCGCGAGGCGGAAGCTTGATCGTGCAATTGTGAGCGCTGAGTGTATTATTGAATTTGTTGAACAGGATGGGCACTGTCGGGAGTTTCTCCCCGGCTTCCTCGGCGTGTTCCTTATAGTTCAAGCCCACACAAACGATCTTCCCGGGCTTCGTAAACAAGCGGCCGAATTTGATATTGACCTCGTCGCGCAGGAATTCCCGTCGGTCCTTCCCTGCGGCGATCAGTTGCTCGAGAGCACCAGCATTCCCAGAGGCAAGGAGATCCTCAAGCGTCGTTGGCGCGTTGATCTTCAATGCCTCTCGCGCGTCCGCGACGTCCAGAATGCCACTCGGCAACTTCACGCCGAGTGTCTCGGCACCGCCAGCCTTTGCAATCGAGAGCAGAGTTAGCCCCCGTGGCAATTGTTTTGGCCCAGTCGCAGGATCCGTCTTTGCTTGTGTTGCTTGCCCGAAGGCCGAGGTGCCGACGGTTGCCGCGACTGCGGTCTTGATGAAATCCCGGCGCGTGGTCATCGTTTCCTCCGTTTGAAAACGGTTAGGCGCAAGCTCGGCTCGCTCCAATTGGCCGACGATACAGAAGGAGGGTCGAATTGGAAGAGCCGAACGTTGCGCCCCGCAAATATATATCTTCGGTGGCAATGTCCGCGATACGTCCCGCAACGGACTAGGAAGCAATTCTCGTGGTTATACTGTGTTGCAAAGGGCGCATGTCGCCTCTCTTAGCGCTATAGACAGATGAGGGTCCGATGAACGCACGGCTTGAAAGAAAGCTGCGACTGCTTGCGGTCGTCACCGTTGCCAGCGCGATCGGAGGAGTCGCTTTCGTTGTTGCAAATGGTCTCATGTCGCCTTCTGCGATAGCGGCAGGGATTGCGTATGGAGTCTTTCTTGGGGTCGCGCTCGGCGGCATCTCGCTGTTCGTCCTGGAAGGTCCGATGCGTCCGTGGCTTGGTAGCCTTTCGTTCACAGCCAATCTGCTGGTGCGAACCGCAATCTATGCGGCTATCATCGTTCCCATTCTGTACTTCCAGTTGGGTGAGATTATCGCGCGGGTTCCTCCCGATCCGTCTCGCAAGACCTTCTGGATATCTATCGTCTACTCCGTTGTATTCGTGGTTTTGGCCAACCTCGTTCTCGGGATCGCCAACATCATCGGGCCCCGCGCATTCCTAAACTTCGTCACTGGGCGATATCATCTCCCGGTCGAGGAAAACCGCTTCGTGCTTTTTGTCGATATAGCGGGATCAACGGGACTGGCCGAGCGGCTCGGCGGGATCGCCATTCATCGCCTGCTCGATCGCACCTTTCGTCTGCTTACCCTTGCCGTGGTCGATTATCGGGGTGAAGTCCTTAACTATGTCGGCGACGAGGTGATCGTGACCTGGCGCGAACGCAGCGGCGCAGTCGATTGCCGTCCGCTGCGTTGTTTCATAGCGATGCGCGATGAATTATCGCTCGCAGCTGGCCAGCTTGAGCGGGAGTTCGGAGTCCTACCCCGCATTCGCGGAAGTCTACATTTTGGAGCGGTGATCGTCGGCGAAATCGGCGACATAAAGCGCGCGATCGTCTTCAACGGCGATGTCATGAACGCGGCTGCGCGACTTGAGGAACTCAGCCGCAGCGTTGAGGGCGGTTTTCTCGCATCGCGAGCGGGCATGGAGCAGTTTCGGTCCGCACTGCCGGTGAAGGTTCGCGATCTGGGGCGGCTTCCAATTCGCGGACGTGTAGAAGGGATTGATGTAGTCGGTCTCGATATTCCCACTGCTCAAACCGCATGATGATGTCTCTGTGGCGATGGACCTGACCGCATGTCGGGTTATGGCCCTTATTCTTGCCCGTATCGATGCCAATGGTTTGTGCGACGGTAGCGGTTTTATTATGGGGCATGGCGATCTGCTCCTCGTGCTTCTCAGCCCTCCGCTCATTGTCTGAGTGGTTCGGGGCGGGAGCACGGCCGGTCCATCCCATTTCCGGACCTTAAGGGCTCGCCAAACTACTTCCGTTCGCGGGGGTAACGCGGACCCCACGGTTGCGCGTACACACGATCGAGTTTGATCTTGCGAATTGGCCTCACCACGGGCCGCGTTGCGCGGCCCATCATGAGCCATTCCTAGCAGGGGTGAACGACTAGTTTTTCTTCGTTGAAAAACTGGAGCGCGCCGTACCCTTCCATGTCAACCGCGTATCTAAAGTGGCCGTCGTCTGTTGGGAACACGGCGATGACCTTACCCACCTCATGGTCGTCGGCTGCGTTATCGACCGTCTCGCCAATCGCAAACTTCGCCATCGAGAACTCCTTCTGGAATCATCGGTGCGCTTATATCTCCACAAATCAGTTAACGTTTTCTTAACCACGCGTCCGGGTCAGCATTTTGGAATTTTGCACGACGACTGTTGTTATAATGTCTCGGTCTTCGCGTTCCGACTTTGCGGGCTGAGCCGACCGGGACGGCCAGCCGCCGCTCCAACCCGACGGTTGCTCTTTAACTCTACAACCGCGCTTCACTTCGCTCCAGGACCGAAGACCTCGTTGCCGAAGAAATAGGGTGGCCATTTCGGCTGGGCCTTGAGGGCTGCATCGTCGATCGCAATCAGGACATCGGGTGGCAACGGACCTTCAGTCACGGCCGTAAGATTGTGCCGCAGATGCTCCAGTGAAGAGGCGCCGATGATGACGCCGTCGTTGCGTCCGGCGTTTAGCTGGGAGTGATGAATCAGCCAGCGCAGCGCCACGGAGACCGCATCGAGACCATGGCCCACACACGATCGGTGGATTTCCGCCAAGGCATCGAGATAGGCGTCGTTCAGATAGCGATCGCGATACAGTTTTCCTTGAGCAGTTGAGCTGTCGAAACGCGAACCGGCTACCGCAGCGCTATCGGCAAAATTCCTGCTGAAAGCGCCGCCGGCCAGCGGATTGAAAGCATGGAAGCGGATGCCATAGTTGCCGAGGCATTTGAACAGTTCCGGTTCAACCGCACGCGTGATCGCGTTGTACATTCCCTGGTAGACGCTCGGCCTTATCCATCCATGGCGCGCGGCTATTTCCGATGTCTCTGCCACGTGCCACGCGCTGAAATTGCTGACGCCGAACTCTTCAAACAGGCCTTCATCATGAAGTTCCTGAACGGTCGACAGCGTCGATTCGATCGGCGTTGCGTTGTCGCGCGTCACTAAATAGAAGATCTTGACCTTGTCGGTCTTCAGGCGCGCCAGGGACTCCTTGAAGACTCGCTTCAGATTCTCAGGTTCGTGGCCGCGAGTGTTTCCGGAAGGAATCCGCGTGGCGATGCCGAACCGTTCGCCGGCGCGGAGATCACCCAACATCTGTTCGCAGCTTCCATCGCCATAGACAGAGCACGTGTCGAGCTGGTTGTGGCCAAATTCCAAGACGGCGCCAAGCATTGCGTCTGCGGTCGCAGCGTCATGAACCCGGGCTCCGTATCCGCGGTAGCCGAGCGTCATGGTGCCGAAGGTGATGTTGGTGATGGGGGCTTTGGGCATTCCGACCGCCTTGCGTCATTGAGTATGGCTTCTCCCATAACGGACTTTGATCGTCTCGATAATCGAGATAAACTGCGATGGCGTATCCAGAGAATCGTGACAATGCACAAGAGTGGACTGATGGAACTCGAGGCTGTGGTCGCCATCGCCAGGCTAGGAAGCTTCCGTGCGGCGGCACGCGAACTTGAGATGTCACCGACAGCGATCGGCAATGCCGTCGCCGGTCTTGAGAACCGTCTTGGCGTTCGCCTCTTCAACCGCACGACGCGCAACGTCGCCCTGACGAGTGCTGGCCGCGAATACGTCGAGGCAATCGCGCCGGCGCTGTCGGACATCCGCAATGCCGCTCAGGCGATCGCCGATCACAGCCGCAAACCGACAGGCACACTACGATTCAGTTGCTCGCTCGCCGGGGGACGCCGGCTGCTGATGCCCTTCGTCGTCGAGTATCTTCGTCGCTATAGCGAGATGAAGATCGAAATCGTAACCGAGGGGCGGCTGATCGACATCATCACGGACGGGTTCGACGCCGGGGTGCGTTTGGCTGAAGCGGTTCCGCAGGACATGATCGCGATGCCGCTTGGTCCACATACGCGGCATGTCGTGGTCGGGGCGCCAAGCTATTTCGCAAACAGGTCCCGGCCCACCGCGCCGGCCGATCTGATGGATCATGAATGCATCCGCGCGCGCTATTCAAGCGGCGCCCTCTACCGCTGGGAGTTTGAACGTCACGGCGAAGCGATGAGGATCGATGTGCCGGGGCCCCTCACACTCGATGAGCCCGAGATGATCGCGCAAGCGAGCAGGGCCGGTATCGGTCTTGCCTATGTAGGCGAGTGGACGGTTGCTGATGACATCGCCTCAGGCAGGCTGATTGAAGTTCTAAGCGAGTGGACGCCCTCCTATCCCGGATATTGCCTCTATTATCCGGGACGCCGCCACATGGCCGCGAGCTTTCGTGCCTTCGTCGATCTGGCCAAGGAGGTGGTCTATCGGAATCGCGCGAAGGCGTCTTGAAGGACACCGGACGGGCGGTCGATCGCGGCGCGTGCGCAGCAACCGACCGCGCTGACAAGGTGATCGCCTCGTCGTCCTCGTCCGGCGCGATATCGTCCGCAGCACAACGCCGGTCACCGGTGGTACGCGCTATCCGCCATTCGCCCTACTTATAGATGAGAGTTGGCCCGTAGTTCCTTCAGAAGCGCAGCGAACGCCGGGGAAGGGTGGCGCCGATTAGGGTAATAGAGATGGTAGCCGGAGATCGGCGGGCTCCAGTCTTCCAATACCCGGACCAGGCGTCCATCGGCGGTGAACGGCGCCACCATGTCCTCCAACACGATCGCCAACCCCGCGCCATGAAGGGCGGCATCGATGAGCAGGCGCATGTCGTTCAGGACGAAGGGGCCATCGACGTTGACGGTGACGCTGCGCCCGTCGCGCTCGAACTCCCAGGCATAAAGGCCGCCGGAGGTCGGCAGGCGGATGTTGCAGCAGCGATGATGCGTGAGGTCCTGCGGTTCGACCGGGATGCCGTGTTCTGCGAGGTAGGCCGGGCATCCGACGACCACCATCCGTAGATCAGGGCCGATACGCAGGGCGATCATATCCCGGGCGATCTGTTCCCCCCTCCGAACGCCGGCGTCGTACTGTTCGATGACGATGTCTGTGAGAGCGGGTTCGATCGACACCTCAACCTTGATGTCGGGATAGCGCGTATTCAGCCGAAGCAGGGCGGGCCACAACACCGTCTCAACGGCATGCCGGCCGGCGGTGAGCCGGAGCGATCCCGAGGGCAATTCACGCAGCTCGCTGAGCGCATTGAGCTGAGCCTCGATCTCGCCAAGAGCGGGGCGAAGCGTGCTCAAGAGTTGCTCGCCCGCAGGCGTCGGCATCACGCTGCGGGTGGTGCGCGTGAGTAGACGCTGCTTCAGGCGCTCTTCTAGCCGGCGGACCGACTGGCTCAAGGCTGACTGCGACTTCCCAAGCTTGGCCGCGGCGCGCGTGAAGCTGCGGGCATCCGCAACAGCGGCGAAGTTCGCGAGGTCGCTCAGTTCGTCGTTCAGCATTCATAAGCCTCGCTAATAGCTTCATGCACGATTACCACTCTAATCGACTGCACGCTGCCAGTCCATCTTCGCTCGACATCATCGACGGCCAGCGCCGCCGACGGCGCTCGGCCATCCGGTTCGATAGGAGTTGCAAGATGCGCATGAGAAAGTTGGGCGCCCTGGAGGTGTCCGAACTCGGCTTTGGAATCCTGAGCTTCGCTTCGACCTACGGCCAAGCGCCGGAAAAGGCCGAGAGCATCCGCGTCATACGCGGCGCCCTAGACCTCGGCGTCACCCTCTTTGATACTGCCGAGGTCTACGGTCCCTGGACCAACGAAGCCTTGGTCGGGGAAGCGCTGGCGCCCTTCCGCAATGAGGTCTTGATCGCCACCAAGTTCGGCTTCGACATTGATCCGACGACGGGCGAACGTCGCGGGCTCAACAGCCAGCCGGAGCGCATCAAGCGCACAACGGATGCGATGCTGCGACGCCTCGGCACCAGCCACATCGATCTTCTCTACCAGCACCGCGTCGATCCAAACGTCCCCATCGAGGACGTTGCCGGCGCGGTGAAGGACCTGATTGCGGCCGGCAAGGTGCGCCACTTCGGTCTTTCAGAAGCGGCGGCGGACACTATCCGCCGCGCCCATGCCGTCCAGCCCGTCACTGCGATCCAAAGCGAATATTCGCTGTGGACCCGCGACCCGGAGCCGGAGGTGCTGCCTCTCTGCGAAGAACTAGGCATCGGCTTCGTGCCTTGGAGCCCGCTCGGGATGGGCTACCTGACCGGCAAGGTTCCGAGTACGTCGAGCTTCGGTGTGAACGACTTCCGCGCGGGATCCCCGCGCTTCACTCCCGAGGCGATGAAGGCCAACCAGGCTGTGGTCGAGGCCGTCGAACTGCTCGCCGCGGCCAAGGGCGCCACCGCCGCGCAGGTTGCGCTCGCCTGGCTCCTGGCAAGAGGGCCCAGCATCGTGCCGATCTTCGGCACGCGCCGATTAGACCGCGTGAAGGAAAATCTCGGCGCGTCCGAAGTGAGCCTTTCCGATGAGGACATGGCCGCCATCGAGGCGCGCCTGGCCCGGATCGAGGTCGTTGGCGAGCGGCTGCCGCCCGCAGTCCTCAAGCTGTCCGAGCGCCAATCACCGCACCCGGAGTAACCAGATGAAGACGCGTGAATCGGCCGGAGCGCCCTTGTGGTCTCAACCATCGGCCTCCGGCTTGTATGGGCTTGAGCACAAACTACGGCCCGGCCGAGACAGGCCGATGGAGAACCGAACATTATGACTGAACAACGCTTCAAGGTGGGCATCGTCGGGTTGCAACCTGGCAGGAGCTGGGCAGCCCGAGGCCATGTCCCTGCGCTGCGCGCGCTGCCTGAGAGCTTCGAGATCGCCGGCGTCGCTAACACCAGCCTGGAAAGTTCCCAAGCGGCGGCCGCCGCTATGGGTCTGCCGAAGGCATACGCAAATGTTGCGGAGATGGTTTCGGCACCCGAGATCGACATCGTGACCGTCACGGTCAAGGTGACCCATCATCTGGAGATCGTTAAGGCGGCGATCGAAGCGGGCAAACACGTCTATTGCGAATGGCCTCTGGGCAACGGCCTGGCGGAAGCCGAGAAACTCGCCGCGGTCGCCCGGGCCAAGGGCGTGTTGGGCGTGATCGGAACGCAAGCGCGTGTCGCCCCGGAAATTGAGTATTTGAAGAAGCTCATCGCGGACGGCTTCGTCGGCGAGGTGCTGTCGACCACACTAATCGCGCGAGGCGGTGGCTGGGGCGGGGTCATCCCTCAGAAGAAAGACAATGCCTATCTGCTCGACAAGGCTGGTGGCGCCACCATGCTGACGATTCCGGTGGGACATACGCTCGCTGCGCTTACCGATGTGCTGGGCAAGTTCGCAGATGTATCTTCGGTGCTCTCCACTAGGCGTACCACGGCGCTTGTCGCCGATACCGGCGAGACGTTGCCTGTGTCCGCTCCTGACCAGGTACTGGTGAGCGGAGTATTGACCAACGGCGCACCCGTCTCCATTCACTATCGCGGCGGGATGGCGCGGGACGGCGACGGCCTCCTCTGGGAGATCAACGGCACGAAGGGAGATATCCGGGTATCCGGCCCCTTCGGCCACGCGCAGCTCGTGCCGCTCTCGCTCAAGGGTGCGCGGGGCGACCAGAAGGCGTTCCAGACGCTGGAGGTTCCTGCGTCCTACCGTACTGGCTTCCCTGTGGAGGTGATCCCCGGGAACATCGCCCGCAACTACGCCAGAATGGCCAAGGACCTGCAGGAAGGCACCCACACGGCGCCAAGCTTCGACGACGCGGTCGCGCTGCATCGGGTGATCGCGGCAGTTGAGGAAGCTGCCGAAACCGAGCGTCGCACCAAGTTAACCTGAGTCAGCCAATCGAAGAATGGGTCGGAAAAACGCGCTCTTCTTCGGCAGCAAGGGCCGCGCCGCGCGGGACCGGTCCCGCTCCGCTATATTTACGGCATTCTTATAAGCATCCGCGAGACCTAATATAGCCGGCCAAATGCAGCTGCAACCGTCCTTTAACGAGGTGCCACGGCGGGACAGAGGTGATCCAGTCGGTGTTGGGGCGTCACCTTTGGGAGGGGAGTATGCTCGATCTTGCCAAGCATATCGTCAACCAGGAGTCTGGGTCGTTCGGGCCTGAGAAGTTCGAGGACCACTATGAGACTGCCTTGATTGACCTGATCAACCAGAAGCGAGCCGGTAAAGCCTGATTGAAGGCGCTAGTTGCACTCGACGATGGCACCCCGGAGTTCGTAGCTTTCGACTAGTGGATTCGACGTCATCGTAGGCGTGTGCGTCAGCCGAATTCCAGGAACCCTAAAAAGGTGGTTGAGGAAAATTGCGCTTTCTAGCAATGCGACCGCTGCACCGGGACAACGATGCGGACCATCACCAAAACTCATCAGGCTTCCGGGAAATCTATGATCCTCAATCCGTCGGTCCGGATCGAGTCTGTAAGGACAGACTCCCGCGGCCGCGGGATCGACGTTGACGGCTCGAATGTCTATCGCGAGCAACGTGCCGGCCGATATACTTTCCGCTCGTCCGTTGTTGTCGAGAAGCAGGTTCTGTTCGGCGCGCCGATAAAGCAGGCCAACGACAGGTTCAAGTCTAATCACCTCCTCAAGGATTGCGATTCGGTCGATTTCGTCACCATTCAGAAACCGCATCCGCAGATCCATGCGGTCAAAGAGATGCCAGGCAGCCACAACGATCAGTTCGCGGGTTGTCGCGACGCCCGCTGCGCCGTAGGTTATGCACTCGATAAGAATTTCCCGGTTGCTGTAGCCTTGATCGATCAGATGCGAAATGATGTCTTGCCGCCGAACAATCCTGCGCGACCTTATCGCCGGCATCACGTCGCATAAGAAAAACCGCACCATCCGATAAAGGGCAAAGGCCATTCTTGTGAAGGTCGCCAGCCTTCCGGAACTCTGCTGCTCTTCGTTGCAGAAGCTACTTAACCGGTTTGCCAAACCAGGGCTGCACCGATCAGTCAGCCCAACTATCTCGGCGGTCACGGCGACAGACAGCTCCAGGCCCAGCGAATCCAGTTGAGCGCGGCCGGTCGAACGCAAGTCCTTCATCAATCGCTTGCTCTGCTCCAGCATAAGTTGACGGTAGCGAGTAGCGACGACCTTGGGAGCAAAGAAGCGCGCCGTAGCACTCCTTTGTTTCCGATGAGCGTCCCCCTCCTGAAAGAGGACGGGCGCACGGCTACGCTTTGTGAATCGATTTGCAATCTCCGCCATGAATCCAGCTTGCCGGAGACCGTCGCTCCGAAGGATCTGGCGCGCAAGTTGGATGCCGCGAATCCTGACCACTTCGTTGGATATTCGTTCAAACGGAGTTTGGTTCCTCTCACTCCTCAAGAACGAAGTCTTTTGATCATCTTGACGGTCTGGGTGGTGCACTGGGGAGATGTTCCTGCATCCTCACGAATAAGGCCGGTTATCCGAGCGGCGTTTCCGCAAAGTCGGAAACCACTAAAAGAAGGCGGCCTCCCGTGACTCCTGATTTCGGTGAGAACTGGGTTCCTCGGCTATCCATGCCTCTCAAGCCGGCTCCGCAAAAAATTCGCTTGCCGGGCTTGGCACGATGGAAACTATACTGTATCGTTTACATAGCACGCGGGCATGATGCCGACAAGTGCGGCCGCGCACAAAAGGAGTGAATGACGTCGCGGGATGCCACGTATGCGGCGTGAGGTAGTCACCTTCGCGCCCGGAAATGATCCGTCAGCCCAGATTGATGTCGTCAACGGCACGAGTTGCTCCTTGACGCGATTCAGAAGGCCCCTGACACCGGGATCCGCCAGATTCTTTAGCGATTAGTCTCCGACCGCTTGACGACCTATTCGCCGGCGGTGTCGAGGCCATGGTGAGCCTGCTGTGGATCTCGGAGAACCTAAGGCCACCTTGGAGGAGCCTTAAAATCATGTTGCCGGCCGACCAGAAAAAACACCATTGCACTGAGGGCCGCCCGCCCTTCGAGTGCATCGCGTTGCTGCTGCAGGGGGGTGGCGCCCTTGGAGCTTACCAGGCTGGCGTATATGAGGCACTGGTGCAATCCGGCATCCACCCGGACTGGGTAGCGGGTATTTCGATCGGGGCCATCAATTCGGCCCTTATCGCAGGCAACCCGCCGGAAAGGCGGGTGGAAAAGCTACGAGAGTTCTGGGAGCGCGTTACCTCGGATGTCTTTGGGAGCTGGCCGCAGGATTTTCTGACGCCTTTGGCGAAGGGCGACTGGGTCCGTGGACTCATGAACCAAATCAGCGCCAATTCAGCCATGTTGAGCGGTGCGTCCGGATTTTTCGCGCCGCGACTTCTGTCTCCCTGGCTGCATCCGACGGGATCGATCGAAGCGACCAGCTTCTACGATGCGTCCGCGCTAAGAAGCACGCTCGAAAGCCTTGTCGATTTTGACCGCATCAACGCTCGGGAAATGCGGTTCAGCGTCGGCGCGGTCAACGTGCGGAGTGGCAATTTCGTTTATTTTGACTCGACGACCCACACGATCCGGCCCGAGCACGTGATGGCTAGCGGCGCATTGCCGCCGGCCTTTGCGGCGGTCGAAATCGACGGCGAGCGCTATTGGGATGGCGGCCTTATCTCGAACACCCCGTTGCAATGGGTGCTGGACAGCACTCCGCGCCAGGACACGCTGGCGTTCCAGGTCGACCTATGGAGTGCGCGGGGAGATTTTCCTGGCAACATGGCCGAAGTCGAAACGCGACAAAAAGAGATCCAATATTCCAGCCGCACCCGAGCCAACACGGACCAGTTCAAGCGTGCCCAGCGGATACGCAACACCGTCGCCGCCTTGCTTGAGAGCCTACCTGATAATCTGAAGGACGAACCCAATGCGAAACTGCTCGGCTCCATCGCCGGCCGCAAGGTCTACAACATGGTACACTTAATCTATCGGGCCAAGAACTACGAGGGAAACTCTAAAGACTACGAATTCTCGCGCTCAAGCATGGAGACTCATTGGCGCGCCGGTTACCAAGACACGGTGCGGACGCTACGGCATCCGAATGTTCTGAAACGACCTGCCAATCACGAAAGCGTCGCGGTTTTCGACCTGGAGCGGGACGGTCGCGACTAGGGACAAAACGACAAGCGCTGCATCGACTGCGCTCTTTATCGACGGCGCCAAACTTTATTCTACCGCCAAGGCCGGCTTGCTAAAGTAAAAACGATACGGTATAGTTTAAAAACGGGCGCATACCTTGCTCCGATGGTTAGTGAGATCGGACGCGACGAGTCTCCGGATTGTCTGTAGCAGACGGCTACGAATTGCGGCGAAGTCGCCGGGTAAATTTGAGCAAGACCCGCGTCGGTATCCTCCGGCCTTCGAAGACCGGCCATCGGAAGGATAGACTATGGGCATTGTTCGGTTCGCTCTACGTTTTCCGCACACATACTACGTGGCGGCGGCGCTGATAATGTTTCTGGGCGTCGTTGCATGCTGGAAAATGCCTACGGACATCTTCCCGGAAATCAACATTCCTGTCGTGACGGTGATCTGGACCTATACCGGCCTTAGCACGCCGGAGATAGACCAGCGTATCACCACCTACAGCCAGTATACGATCAGCACGAACGTCAACGGCATCAAGAACATCGAGGCTCAGTCCTTAGCCGGGCTCTCGGTCCAGAAGATTTTCTTCCAGCCAGACGTCAATCTTGACCTCGCCATAGCGCAGATTGTGTCCGCGACGAACAGTGTGCGCTCGGCGCTGCCGCCGGGAATCCAGGCCCCGACGGTGGTGCAATTCAATGCGTCGAGCGTCCCGGTGCTTCAGATAAGCTTGAGTTCCGATACGCTCAGCGAGCAGCAACTCTATGACTACGGCATCTATCGAATCCGCCAGCAACTGGCCCCGATACCCGGGATCACGCTTCCGACTCCTGCGGGCGGAAAATATCGCCAGATCATGGTTGATCTCGATCCGTCAAAGCTGCTGGCCAAGGGGCTGACGCCGCTTGACGTAGTGAACGCGGTCAATACTCAGAATCTAACGCTTCCCTCCGGCACCGCAAAAATCGACAACAAGCAATATGCGGTTCAGACCAACGCGACGCCCACGACCATCGACGATCTCAACGATATTCCGGTCAAGGTCGTGAACGGCGCCACCGTATTCGTAAAGGACGTCGGCCAGGTTCACGACGGCTGGCTGGTGCAGCAAAACGTCGTGAGGGAGAACGGCCGGCGATCGGTTCTGCTCAGCATAATCAAGAACGGTAACGCTTCGACCTTAAGCGTCGTCAACGCGGTCCGTAAGGCTTTACAGGTATCGCGAGCCGCTGCACCTCCCGGCATGCAGATACATGAATTGTTCGATCAGTCCGTGTTCGTGAAGGAATCGGTGATCGGTGTGCTACGCGAGGGCGCGATCGCGGCCGCGCTGACGGCAATGATGATCCTGCTGTTCCTCGGATCGTGGCGATCGACACTCATTGTCATGATCTCGATCCCGCTTTCGATTCTGAGCTCGCTGATCGCGCTATATTTCCTCGGCAATACCATTAATACCATGACGCTCGGCGGACTTGCCCTTGCGATCGGAATCCTAGTCGATGATTCGACGGTCACGATCGAGAACACTCACCGCCTGCTTACGGAAGAAAGGCAACCACTGCCGCAAGCGACGCTCTATGGAGCGGCCGGCATCGCCGTGCCGACGCTGGTTTCGACGCTTGCTATCAGCTGCGTCTTTACCTCCGTGGTGTTCCTCGACGGTCCGGCAAAATATTTGTTCACGCCACTGGGATTGGCAGTCGTGTTCGCAATGCTGGCCTCTTACGGTCTGTCACGCACCCTGACGCCGATCACCATCGGCCTGTTGCTTAAGAATGAACATCATGGTCCCATTGAGGGAACTCCGCGGGGCTTATTCGCCCGTTTTCATGCAGCGTTCGAGCGACGCTTCGAGTCGATGCGTCAGGCCTATTCGGGGTCGCTCAAGGAATTGCTAAAGAACAAGTTCATTATTCCTACCGCTATGGTTCTGCTGCTGGTCCTCGGAGGGGTGATGTTCCCATTGGTCGGCCGCGACTTCTTTCCGGCCATCGACGGCGGACAGATTCAGCTTCACCTTCGTGCACCGGCCGGTACCCGGATCGAATCGACCGAGCGGAATTTCCAGGAGGTCGAAAACAAGATCCGCGAGATCATTCCCGAGAGCGATCGCGAATTGATGGTCGACAATATCGGGCTGCCGGCGAGGGCCTACAATCTGGCGTTCACCGATGGCTCGACCATCGGCGTGAACGACGGCTTCATTCTGATCTCGCTGAAGGAGGGGCACGCGGCAACCGGTGAATACGTCCGCAAGCTGCGAACGGTGCTGCCCGAGAAATTTCCCGAAGATACATTCTACTTTCAGGCGGCCGACATCGTCACCCAGATCCTCAATTTCGGGCTGCCGGCGCAAATCGACGTGCGTACCGCCGGCTATGACAGGGCCAACAATCTGCGGGTTGCGCGGGAGTTGCGCCGGCGCATCGCGACGATACCGGGAATCGTGGACGCGCATCTGCAGCAGGAAGTCGATGCGCCCGCGTTCTATGTCACTATCGACCGCACGCGAGCGGCGCAGCTCGGGCTGAATGCGAACACCATTGCCACCAACCTCAATGTCAGCCTGAGCTCATCCGAGCAGGTCACACCGAATTTCTGGACCGATCCGAAATCGGGAATCCCATATTATCTCGCGGTCCAGACGCCGGAGAACAGGATCGGTTCGCTGAGCGATCTCGGCAATACGCCGGTTTCCACTTCACTATCCTCATCCCTGACCGATGTCCCGGTACCGGGTTTGCTGAGTAACGTTGCGACATTCAAGCGAGCTAACATCCCGACCAACGCCAACCAAGCCAACATACAGCCGGTCTATGAGGTGTACGCCAGCACGCAGGGCCGTGATCTCGGCAGCGTCTCCACCGACATCAGCAATATCGTGGCCGACCTGCAGAAGCAGCTTAAGCCCGGAAACACCATTCAGGTTATCGGGCAAATCGAGAGCATGAACGGCGCATTCCTCGATCTAGGCATCGGCCTGCTGTTCGCCGCAGTGTTTGTCTATCTGCTGATGGTCGTGAACTATCAGAATTTCGGCGATCCGTTCGTTGTCATCCTGGCCTTGCCGGCGACACTGTGCGGCATCGTCACCATGCTGTTCGTTACTGGCACCACCCTGAATGTGCCTTCGCTGATGGGCGCGATCATGGCGGTGGGAGTCGCATCGGCGAACTCGATTCTTTTGGTGACATTCGCTCGAGAACAGCAACTAGCGGGAAAGACTGCATTCCAGGCTGCCATCGAGGCCGGGCACACGCGGATCCGCCCCGTACTGATGACCGCGGCTGCCATGATCGTCGGCATGATTCCGATGGCTATTGGCGGCGCCGGCGAAGAGCAAAATGCGGCCCTGGCACGGGCGGTTGTCGGTGGCCTGCTGTTCGCCACGCCGACCACACTGTTTCTGGTGCCGTATCTGTTCGCGTTACTTCGCAAACGAAACGACGGCACACCACATCGCGGCGTGTTTGACGAGGTACCGGAATGAATTCGAACGAACCGTTAAATTTCAAGCGCGCGCTGGAGACGAACGACAAAGCAGGCGCCTCGTTGCGCCGCGCGGATCGCGGCCGTTGGACAGGCCTGTTGCCTGTTCTCGGGGTGGTGCTGCTTCTAGTGACAACGCTGGCTTTCGGAGCATGGAGCCACTATGAGCAGCACCGACAGGTGATCGCCACCGCGGAGCAAAGCCGCGATCTTGTCCCGGAGGTTCGCGTGGCGTCGGTACAGCCCGGCGGCAGCATCCAAATCGTCAGTCTGCCCGCCTCCACGTCGGCATTCGCGGCCGCAAACGTGTTCGCTCGCGCGAGCGGCTATCTCGCTAAGCGCGAAGTGGACATTGGCGACAGGGTAGTGGAGGGACAATTGCTGGCCGAGATCGTGGCTCCCGAACTCGATCACCAGATATCGCAGGCCGAGGCCACGCTGGGACAGCTCAAGGCGGCACTGCAGCAGGCGGAAGCCAACCGGCTGCTTGCGCAGGTGACATGGGACCGCGATAGCCCGCTGGTCGGCAAAGGCTGGCTGACCGCTCAGCAAGGGACCATCGACGTCCAGACGCTCAAGGCACGGGAAGCGGCCGTCGACGTCGCACAGGCCAACGTAGTTGCGGAAGAAGCTCAGGTGCAGGTCCTGCATCAGCAGAAAATTTATCAGCGCGTGGTAGCGCCGTTCGAGGGTGTCATTACCCAGCGCAATGTGGATATTGGCAGCCTGGTGCAAGCCGACGCGACCAGCGGCACGTTCATGTTCACGATCATGCAGGGCAACGTGATCAGAACCCAGGTCTTCGTGCCGCAGGACCAAGCGTTCGGATTGCAGCCGGGCATCGAAGCCGTCGTGCACGTGCCCGAAATCCCGAATCGCACCTTTCCAGGCAAGGTGACGCGGATTGCCAACGCCTTGCAGCCCGGGTCCCGCACCCTGCTGACGGAAATCGATATCCCGAATCCCGACGGAACTCTCAGCCCCGGGATCTACTGCACCATCGAGCTCCACATTCCGCGCAAGACTCCAAGCTTCAAGGTGTCCGCGGATACGATTATCTTCAACGAGGCGGGGCTGCAGGTCGGAGTGGTGGAGAATGGTGTGGTGCATCTGCGCAAGGTGACGATCGTGCGCGACCTTGGGAAAGAAGTCGAGATCAACAGCGGCGTCAAGGGGGGCGATCAGGTGATCCTCAATCCAGCCGTCGATCTGCCCGACGGCAGCAAGGTACGCCTGGGACAAAGCAAGTCATAGATCTTCTGAGGCCACGCTGTGTCGCAGACAGTCCTTGGGCGCGCACCAAATCATCGGCTGAGCTCGGGAATTCGACAATACGCTCTTCGATAACGGCCGCGGCACTTACGGTATGCGAGAGATGAGCGAACCCGTGATCACTGATCATCGGCCGCCACCCGCGGTTGCGCGTCCTGGTCGCGGGCGGGCGCTTGGGTCCGTAGCTCAGACGGCTGGCCCTCAGCCACGGTGAACCGAGATCATCGTGAACGTGGCTGTGCCATAGCACCTCGGACCGGAAGCCGGCCGGGATCTTCTCGAACGCGCCGAACGCGATATCGACCTGCCGCTATTCGTGAGCAAGGTTGGCGTCAGTTCGACGATCTGCAGAGTTATGCCCGACGCAGATTTGCGCGCGGGGCCGCTATCCGTGACTCCCAAGGCGGCTCCGCAAAAAACCCGCACACCGCTTGGCAAGTTGAAAACTATACTGTATCGTTTATATCTCATGAGAACGCCCGACAGGTCCGCGCACAAAAGGAGTGAATGACGCCATTGGATGCCATGTGTGCGGCGTCAATGGTCACCTTCGCGCCGAGAAGTTCGAAGGCAACAAGCCCATACGCGACGATACGTTACGTTGGTGTTTCTGCGTGGGCGCGGCGTCGTCAAGAAAATTAGCTTAGATTGAACGAAGGAGCGGCAAATGACAGTTTCTTCAGCTAACAGGACTGCGCTCTTTATCGACGGCGCCAATCTTTATGCTACCGCCAAGGCGCTCGGCTTTGACATCGATTACAAGCGGCTTCTAAAGGAGTTCCAGTGCCAGGGAACGCTGGTGCGCGCATTTTACTATACCGCGGTCATTGAAGATCAGGAGTTCTCGTCAATTCGTCCGCTGCTCGATTGGCTCGATTACAACGGCTTTACCGTCGTTACCAAACCCACCAAGGAATTTGTCGACGCCACCGGCAACCGGAAGGTCAAGGGCAACATGGACATCGAGCTTACAGTCGATGCCATGGAACTCGCCGCCCACGTCGATCACATCGTGCTCTTCTCCGGGGACGGAGACTTTCGCTCGCTCGTCGAAGCAGTGCAACGCCGTGGCGTCCATGTGACCGTGGTTTCGACGATTTCGAGCCAGCCGCCGATGATCGCTGACGAGTTGCGACGCCAGGCCGACGTTTTCACCGATCTACTGGAACTGCAATCCAAGCTCGGCCGCGATCCGTCCCAGCGTCCGGTTCCGCGCGAAGCGAATCAACATACCACGCACCACGTTCAGCGGCGGACATCGTCAGGAGGCGGCTATGCGCCGCGGGAAACCGAACTTGAACGCGCAAAGTCGCGTTAGGGCCTTCAGCATTATCCGCGTCGCTGTGGTGCATGCTCTCTCGCCTCGGCTCTGAGCTCGATTGCGTTCGCGTTGGCCCAGCGGGAGCCGAACCATCGCATGCCCCCAATAGCCGGATGGCCGAAGGCGTCCGAACGGAGATCGTCGGTGCGTACCGATACCGCCAGGAGGCATCCTGTGTTAGCTATGGAAAAGGCGGACGACGGCGAGAGCCCCAACCTTGAAGTAGTTGCGAGATCCCTTCGCCGATTGCTTTTCGCGACCGGGATATTGTTGGGGCTGGCTTTTGCCGTGGCCTGTTATGCCGAGATGCTCGGTGTCGTGCAGTTCGATTAAGCTCGAGCAAGTGCTGGCCATGCCCTTAGCCGCCGACCTCCACCAGTTACATGGATCCCGGACCGGCGGCGGATTTAACGAACCGGCTCGAAGTCCGTACACGCAAATCTTCTCCTTGCGGCGCCGGGAGAAAGAGGGCGGGAAGATAGAATGCCAGAGCATTTCTGCCGGATATTGAAATCCCTGACCCGACCGACTCGATCACGTCGTGCACCGTTCATCAAAAGAAGATGACGAGGACGAGGAGAACCAGGGCCGAAACGACAACCCCAATGCTCACAGAGAGAATGACCACCGCGTGGAGTGGGGCTGGGTCGGAAATTGACCGATTGGGCATGGTCAAAATCTCTTCCGCGGGCTCTCCCTCGAGAGCACCATATACCAGGGTTGCAATCCACGAGCGGCCTGCCCGAGATTCGGGACAATCCTACAGGCAGGCCGCTCCACGACGTCCAAGCCTAGCGAGGTGGGGCAACCTAGGCCGGCCGTTTCCATCGCGAACCCCGTGGTCGCGAATCTTGTCCCCGCAAAAATGCCCTGATAAGCTTCGATCAAAGAGTTCATGCGGCGGTCCAGTCTCTCAGTTGCGGTGCCGAGGCGAGGACCCTTTCGCTGACCGTTGCCTATGAGCACCTTTACGAAGAGCATTCAGGCAGGTAGTTTTAAAAAACCAAACTGTATCGTTTATATAATCCCACCTTCAATCGGGTGACAAGGGAATTTTGGTTGACCAAGACAGGAATTAAAGCTCTCGAGCGGACGATCCGGCGGGGTGGTGGCGGCCGTCCCACCCGGGAAGAGGCTGAGGCGCGTGACGTGCGATTGCTCGACGTCGCAACGAGGCTGTTCATGGAGCGAGGCTTTGACGGCACATCTATCGATGCGGTTGCGGAGGCGGCAGGCATAAGCAAGCCAACCGTCTATGCTCGCTACCACGATAAGCGGGATCTTTTCGCCGCCGTTCTGCGAGGCAGGATACGAAGGTGGTTCGCTCCGGTATCAGCGGCGGCTGAAGCCCAGGCAACCGAGACCAGCCCCAAAAGCATCAAGACGACTTTGCATGAGCTTAGCCGACATATGGTTGCATACACGTTGGCGCCTGACGCGGGCGCGCTGCAGCGGATCCTTTCGGCGCAGGCTGTCCAATTTCCTGAGTTGGCAAAACTTGCAAACGAAGAAGGCTGGCTACGTGCGGTCCGGAGCGTTTCAACTATTTTGCGTCAGTCCGCCGCCCGCGGCCATATCAAAGTGGACGACCCAGAACTTGCGGCTGACATGTTCCTCAATCTTGTGCTGGGGCACGGCAAACGTCTGACGTTGTACGGCATCCCAACCGATCCAAAGACCGAAGAGCGACATCGAAAGGCTGCCGTCGACTTCTTCCTGAGTGGGATTCGCGCCAAATGAACCAAGCTGTATCCTAAAAGGGTCGCTTGCTGTCGGTCGGTCCTCCGCGACGCAGGTTCACTACGCGAGGGCGCCGTGCGGTTAGAACGTTCCCCGATACAGCGTCGTCGTCTAGCCGGAAGCATGCTGCATACTCTAAGCGGCAAACGGCCAAAATCCGATCTAGTCGAAGATATGAAAGAGTTTGTTGCGGTTTATGACGCCGCAGAAAAAGAAAGTTCCGACCCCAAGGGTGTGGCTATCCGGATGCTGAAGCTTGAGCGCGGCAAAGACGATATCGACGAACCGATTAATTCCGTCTTGCGGGGGGCGCTTCGAATGGTCGCCGCGATGTTGGACCTCAATGCGAAAATCCCGATCGAAAATCGGGGCGACCAGCAGCCGACAAAGTATGAGATGAAGGCATACAACAAGGCGCGCGATGAAATCGCCGAAGGCGTGATCTTGCTGCAAAAGCGCGCTCGTCAATCGAAGTCGGCTCGGAGTTGATAAGGTTCCGGCAGAAGCTCTCCAATTGCCGACGGTAGATATGTGTCGGCAACTGATAAGAAAACTAACAAAGCCTAGACAGTGTGCATCGCTCAGGCGCGCCTAACCGCGAAAGCGGAGTGCAGGGCGCCGAAAGACTAGACCCAGTTCGATCACGCCGCGCAGTTCGTGAGTAGCTAGCGGTGCTGGACGACGCGGCCTTGGTTGCGGCGACGCCCGTCCGCTATTAGGGGATGCGCGGACCTAGCGCTGCTGCGGTCCGAGGTGTGAGTTTGACGCCAACGGGAATTCGCGGTTTTCGCCAAAGCAGGTGGTGAGCTCGCGGTTCTCGTCCCTTGCGTTGAGGAAGAGAGAAAGTCGCCCGTTTGGAGCTTCACGAGTCCGGCGATTTAGTTGTATCTGTCGGCGGGGCTGCTGGCGCCCCTCGACAACGAAGGTGCGGAACTTGCTACCTTCTCGCTCGGCGGTACTTCGGCGTTGCCACTGAGGCGGCTAAAGGAAGCCGGGGGAGCGACCCCCGGCCCCTCGGCCTAACAATGGGCCGGCTACTCGACCGCACATTTGGGGTGCGACCCCGTGCATCAAGGATCGTCCATGCCCTAGGGTTAGACCAACCCTCAAATACAGAATATCATCGCTCAACAAGACCGCCAATCGAAACGGCTTGATCAGGCTTGGAGAGCGTCACTTCCTGCTAGGTCTAATTGCGCAAACCGAGGCTTTGCAGGAACGACGGTGCCTGGGCATTTTGTACAGACTGACCCTGTACTCGGGCGTCTTGTACGGGCGGGACTTGTATTCGTACATTTTGCTCCTGCCGGGCCCCTTTTCGGGGATTTTGCACCGACTGGATCTCTGCCCGCGCATTCTGCACGTGACGGACCTGTCGGTGCACTTGCATGGGTCGGACCTGTTGTCGGGCATTTTGCACAACCTGTGATGAGGCATCTTGCGCGGGTTGTGCGGAACTGACCTGTGCCCGTTGATCTTGCTGTGCCGCCCACGCTTGGAATTGCTTGAACAAGTCATCGGCTGACGGTTGACCCGCTTCGGCCCGACTCTGATCGGCAGGTTCAAAAGCGGCAGCAATTTCGTTGCGTGTTGGCGTATCCGTTGCGATGCCGTCTGATGGCGGCGCCGACTCAGGGTTAGCGCCGGGGTTAATTGGCGCCTCGTCCCTTGCGGTCGGCAGTAGATCCTGAGTGCCGGCGGTCGATTGAATTGTTGGCGCCGATTGACCAGTGCCAGGACGCAACGCCGATGCGTCGAACAGCGAGGCCTTGACGTTCGCAAGAAGCATGACTGGATTTCCCACCGATATAACCGCGACACCGATCGCTGTCGCCGTTACAGCCAAAATACTCGTCTTGAGGATTCGCGACGAGATAACCGCTCTATCCCAAGCGCTCCCGATATCCCACTGCTCAGGTTCTTCGGCATGTTCGGCGAGAAAGAGAGGCAAAGGATGGTCGTTAGTCAAACCGTCTTTCGTCGGCATTGGGTGATGCCTCCTGATTATTGGTTTACGAGTACGCTGCTATTGAGGGCCAAAAAGCGACAATCACCGCCACGATTGAGGAGAATCCTTGATTTCACTGGGGTTTGGGAACCGATCAAGCGGGAGGCGGACTTTCGTGAATAAGAATGCAAAACTTTCGCTGTTGGCGCGACGAGACGAACGCTGAGGCGGACGCGAAGTCGTGTGGTCGTGACGTCTCGACGCTGGCGTCAAGCAGGCGACGATGCTCCGCACGGTTTTGTCCGTCGGCCAGAAAGTTGGAGGTCACCCTCGCACTGCGTGATTTCTGTTCATAGAGGAAGACCGGAAGTGTGCGGGGCGCCGTCAGGGCGATGCGTTTGGCCCGAACCGGACATGGGCTGTTGCTCGTTTGGCCCTCACTGGCGGTAACGCTCTTCACGGTAACCTGAGACTCGTCACAGCGTTAGTGGTAGTCTTCGTCGAGGCGAGTTATGCGTCTGTGCGGTCCAAGAGCATGCCGGACAAGCCAAAGAAGCCGTGCATCTTTACCGAGAGTGGCCGGTTGATTGCGCTAGCCATTGCGGCGGGGATGGTGGTCGGCATGGTCGGACCCACTTCGGCGCAGTTCTTTAATTTCGGTGGATTTCAGCAGCGGCCGCAACCACAACGCGGTGGCGCCGGCTTCGGTGGCGGCTGGCCTGGTAACGACGCGGTTACGCCGTTCCAGCAGCATGCGCCGCAGCCTCGTTGGAATGGCCGGCAAACGTTACAGCCCGTGCAAGGGGATTTTTCCAAGGCGCCGCCGCCCGACAAACGCAATACTGTACCGGAGCGCCACATTCTTGTGCTTGGTGACGCCATGGCGGACTGGCTCGCCTATGGTCTTGAAGACGCCTATGCCGAACAGCCCGACATGGGCGTGATCCGCAAACACAAAACAGTTTCCGGCCTGATCAAATATCAGCCGAAGGGCGATCCGGCCGATTGGGCCGCCGCCGCCAAAGGCATTCTCGCCACCGAAAAAGCGGACGCCATTGTCGTCATGCTCGGGCTCGATGACCGTATCGCAATTCGCGAGCCCGCGACCGATAAATCCGACAATAAATTGCCGGACAAGAAGAGCGACAAGGACGCCAAGGCCAAACCTGACAGCAAGCCTTCAGGCGCAAGACCCGCCGCGAAGCCCGATCGCTCAACCAAGGCTACGGATTACGAATTATCGCCGGCCGATGCCGCCGACAACAGTGATGTGCCGCCGACGGTCATAGCACCGGAGAAAGCCGCGCGCTCGCCGAACGGCCTTTATGAGTTTCGCGAGGGACCTTGGGTCGAGCTCTACAAAAAAAAGATCGAAGAGATGATCGGCGTGCTTAAGTCCAAGGGGGTGCCGGTGTTATGGGTTGGTCTGCCGGTGGTGTATGGCCCCAAGGCGACCGCCGACACGCTGTTCCTGGATTCGCTCTATCGCGATGTGGCCGGCAAGGCCGGCATCACCTATGTTGATGTCTGGGATGGCTTTGTTGATGAGGCTGGCCGCTTCCTGCAGAAGGGCCCGGACTTCGAAGGTCAGACCAGACAGCTGCGTTCTTCTGACGGCGTGTACTTCACCAAGGCCGGCGCGCGTAAGCTCGCACATTATGTCGAGCGCGAAATCACGCGCCTGCTCGCCGCGCGTTCGTCGCCGATCACACTGCCAACCGAGCCTACGACGCCCGACGCCAATGCACTGCCGGGTCAGCCGACGCCGCGTCCGCTGGCCGGGCCGATCGTTCCCTTGGCGGCCTCCTCGGTCCCCACCGATCAATTGCTCGGGGCGCCGGGTACACGACCTGCCGCGGTCGATGCGCTCGCCGCACGTACGCTGTTCAAGGGTGAAGCGCTGACGCCGCCGCCCGGCCGCGCCGATGATTTTGCGTGGCCGCGCCGCGAAGTCCGACACGAAGAGGCCAAGGGTGAGACGCCATTGGCATCGACATCGCTCGATGCCAATGCCCGGGCACCGGAGGCATCGCTAAAGTTGAAAAAGCATCGCCGCTAGAGTTTAGGACTTGGCGGGGTGCCGGTCCCGACCGTGGGGGGTGGGTCAATCTCTAGCAAACCGGCGTGCGCCGACCGGCCCCACTATCACTCAGGGATTTTTTTCTGCTCGGCTGCCATTTTTGAGCGCGAGTTGGCCGGTTTTGTAGCAGCCCCCAACTTGGGGTCTAAGAAAATCTCGCTGTGTCGGATACTTACGGAGATGGTGTAGCCGAAGGTGGGGCAGCGGCTATCGGCAGCTAACTATTTATTTTCAGTGAGCTCACAGCCTCATCTGAAAAAGTATCGCGAAATTCGAGGGGGGTATTCGAAGGTCCGCTTTCGGATGCGAAGCAGACCATGATCATACAGAGCAAGAACGTCCGCAGATCCCACAACAGACATACACTCGGCTGAAGTTATACTGCGCGACGAAAGTCGGGATAAATTTGTCGGTCGCTGTCGGCAGCCAGAATGATCGCGTATGTCCGGCAGCATTGCGGACACCAGAATCAGGGACATTGATTGGTAAACAATTCTGTCGCCGCAAAGCACTGTTATCACGCGGTCCAACGCATCTGCAGCTGCTTGCACGAACCCGGCGATGAACTGCTCGCAGGCGTCGGTAAGCCTGCTGATGGCGCATTGCCAAATTGAGTGATAGCGGTCGCGCCTGTTAACCACGAAACAAATCTGCGGATGAAAATGCTAAAATTTAAGATAAATTGAATCAATTGGGAGAGTTCACCGACGCGCTGCGTCTCGTGAGCAAGCAAGGATAGCTTTTTCTTCTTCGTGTCGCCG
Source organism: Bradyrhizobium erythrophlei (assembly GCF_900142985.1). Classification (NCBI taxonomy): domain Bacteria; kingdom Pseudomonadati; phylum Pseudomonadota; class Alphaproteobacteria; order Hyphomicrobiales; family Nitrobacteraceae; genus Bradyrhizobium; species Bradyrhizobium erythrophlei. Next base: position 2,581,895 of record NZ_LT670849.1, on the reverse strand, counting down.
TCGGCGGACGGCTGTGAATTTTCATTTCACCGGCGCGCGGAGAACCACACATGAAGCGGCTTTTGTCGGCTGCCATCGTTGCGATGGCGGCGAGCGGGCCTGCGTGCGCTCAATCATCGACGGCGATGGGGACGGGCGTCGGCGTTGCCAAATCAACGTCGACTTCGCAGGCGATCTCGGGGCAGGGCGGCGCGGCGACGATCACCAGCAACAGCACCGTGCCGGCCGATCAGACGGTCAAGAACGTGCCGGGCGTTGTCGCACCGGGCTTGGCCGCGGCCGGGCTCGAAACGTGCCTCGGGTCGATTTCCGGCGGCGGAGCGTTTGTCGGGACCGGATTCAGCTTCGGCACCACGATCCCTGATCCTGGCTGCGCGGCGCGGCTCGATGCTCGGACGCTGTGGAGCATGGGCCTGAAGAAGGCCGCAGTGGCGCGGCTTTGCCTTAACGGCGACGTCTATCGCGCGATGCCGGAGGTTTGCGACCAGTACCTGCCGCCCGCGCCCGCCCGCTACGCGCGGGCGGAAGCTTCCGGGGAGCAGTCCTCCACCATCGGCGATATTTGGCTGGTGGGGGCGACCGGCAAGAACCGTCTTTGCAAGGACTACGATGTGACCCAGCAGCGCTGCCGCGTCTGGGCTCGCACCGTTCACCGCTCGGCATGGAAGAAGAAATCGGTGCCGAGCAGTGAAGTCATTCACGCGGCAGCATCACCCGTCCCGGCAACCGCCGTGGCGGGAACCGAAAAGGAGGAGTCACAATGAAGAAGCTATTGATGAGTGCCGCGTTCATCGCTCTGGTGGGAAGCATTGTGCCGGCCGATGCCGGCTCGACGCTCGCCATTGGTGGTGGTTTCAATCTTGGTAATGTGACCACGATCACCGGCGCTGGAACGTTGGGTAACGCAGCAGCGGCCTCGGCGGCCAATGGTATCAATACCTCGGTGGGGAGCGGTGTTGCCGTTGCGACGCCTGCGGGAAGCCTCAGTGCGGGCATTGGCAGTTCCATCGGCCAATCGGTCGGTCAGTCCGGTGCAGTGGCTGGTCCGGGTGGCGGTGCGGCCTTGAGCGGCGCCTTCTCCAACAACCATGGTGTCGGTGTCGGCGGAGGCTTCACCAACGTGCTGCCGTAACGTAGACGACAGCAGCATGGTGGCAAATCCTCGTCACCATGCTGCTGATCGGGCCACGGTTCGATGTTTGATTACGTGAAGACGCAAAGGGAAAGAGAAGCTGCTGTTAGCAGTGCCGCCGCGATCCTAGCCCGCCCCGACGCGGCGATCGAATGATTAGCCCGATGTCCGAGTCTGGCACATTTGCGACATGCCGAATGACCCCGAGAATGTCTGCTATTTCGGGAAGACCGGAAGTGAGGGGCGAGCGGTCAGCGTGACGCGATTGACCCGATTCGGACATCATGTGCGGACCCACTGTTGGCACTTTTGAGACATGCCTGGCCGGTCTGTGTCTGCTCATAAGGGCCCGACCGGAAGTAATCGGCAGAGGGTCAAACCGACGCGACTGATCCGAGGCGGACACGGGCTGGTCAAATATCGCCGACCGCAACCTCTGATCCAGATATCCCTTACCTTCAAGTTGCAGTAGGATTGTCGAATATGCCGTAGCTTTTAGTGGGAGAGGTAGTGTCGACCAATGCTTGTTGGTGGGAGGGAATTATGGGCAGCCTGCGACTGTTGATGGTGGGTGTTCTCGGACTGGCGACTATTGCTGCAAGCCCCTCGCTTGCTCAAAGGAAGTACGATCCGGGTGCTAACGATAGCGAAATAAAGATCGGCAACATCATGCCCTACAGCGGGCCGATCTCGTCCTACAGCGTCATTGGCAAGACAGAGACAGCCTACTTCGAAAAGATTAACGCGGAAGGCGGCATCAACGGACGCAAAATCAAGTTTATCAGCTATGACGATAGCTCCAATCCCGCAAAAACGGTCGAACAGGCGCGCAAGCTTGTCGAGGGAGACGAAGTCCTTTTGATTTTTCAGAGTCTCGGCGGCTCGATGAATATTGCCATCGAGAAATATCTAAATGATAGGAAGGTGCCCCAGCTTTTTGTTTCGGCTCCTAACAAAAGATTCGGTGATCCGAAGAATTTTCCATGGACGATGGGGTGGTCACCGACGGCCGATAATGAGGGACGCATCTACGCGCAGTATCTGCTTAAGAACCATCCAAGCTCCAGGGTCGGCGTCCTTTATCTAAACGTCGATGTGGGCAAGGAATATCTGATGGCCCTCAAGGAGGGCCTCGACGGCAAGATGCAGGTCGTTGCTGAAGTCCCTTACGAAATCACCGATCCGACGGTCGATTCACAGGTTATTTCCCTCAAGGAATCCGGTGCCGACATCATTTTCTTAGCGGCTACGCCGAAGACAGCTGTCCAAGCTATACGCAGGATGGCTGAGTTGGATTGGAAGCCGATCCGACTACTCGCGAGTATATCGAATTCGATCGGCGCGGTTATGAAACCAGCCGGCCTTGAGGTCGCAAATGGCATTCTGTCGGCGGGCTATCTCAAAGATCCCTCTGACCCGCTTTTGAAGGATGATCCGGCAGTTAAGGAATGGGAGGTCTTCATGGCCAAGTATTATCCCGAGGGCGATCGCACCAATACATTCACGGCCTACGGGTATCTCGTGGCTCAAACCATGGTCCAGGTTTTGAGGCAATGCGGCGACGATCTCACACGCGAAAATGTCATGCGCCAGGCCGCCAACATCAAAGACCTTGAATTAGGACTGCTACTTCCTGGCATCAAAATTAATACGAGTCCAACTGACTATTTCCCTGTAAAGCACATGCAAATGACTCGCTTCAATGGCGAAACCATTGAGCTCCTCGGTCCTCTCTACAGTGGAGTGGTCGCTGGTAACTGACACTAGATGGTCCACGCGGCAAAATCCCGTCGGCGTCTAGGTCGACTCATGGCACCTTTGACACATACCGAACGACCCGAGAATGACTGCTTATCGGGGAAGACCGGAAGTGAGCGGCGCGCGGTCAAAGCGACGCGAATGACCCGAACGAGACATGGGCGCGAGCAACGCCACCACCGCCGTTTATTCTATTACCTTGTCCGCACGCGCTATGAGCCCGGTCGGAATTTCGTGACCGATCGCCTTGGCCGTCTCGAGATTGATGACCAGCTCAAACCTTGTCGGTTGTTCGATAGGAAGATCGTAAGGTTTGGCGCCGCGCAGCACCTTGGCGACTAACCGGGCCAGCTCACGGTACCATTGAGTGATACGCGGACCGTACCCCGCGAAGCCGCCCTCTTCTGCCATTTCAGGCCACTGGTACATTGCGGGCAGGCGCAACGCTGCGGCGCGCACGATCACGGTATGCCTATTGAAGAAGAACAGCGGCGTTGCCAGAACGTTGAGTGCTTGGGCCCCTGAGGCACTCGCCGCGTTCAAGGCTGGCGCGATCTCCTCGGGTGTGCGTGCGGAAACAACCGATAATTCGACGCCGCGAGCGCGCGCCCGATCCCTTAAGACCTGAAGATGCTCGGTAGTGGCGACGTTGGGATCAGCGAGCGCGGCGACGCGCCGAATGCCGGGCACCGCCTCCATTAAGATATCTTGCCGCTTGCCGTCGAGTTCCGGCGCGAACAGACTGACGCCGGTGATGTTGCCACCCGGCTGCCGAAGCGACGGCACCAATCCATCCGCCACCATGTCGTCGGACGAAGCAAGTATAGCAATCGTCTTCGTCGCCGCCTGCGCAGCGCGGGTGGCAACCGGACCAGTGCTGACGATTGCATCGGGCGCCGCTTCGACAAGTGTCACAGCGGTTTCAGCAAACTGTTCGTCGCGCAGACCAAATCCGCCAGCGACAATCGCTAGATTTTGGCCGCTGCTGAAGCCCGACCTGCGCAATTCTTCGAAGAAAGCAATGATATGCGCCGCGTCGCGCGGGCCCCCGCTCAAGAAGCCGATACGGTAGATGCGGCCCGCTTCTTGTGCAGCGAGCGGCAACGACACGCCGAGCGATGCCGTTGCGCCACTGAGAAGGCTGATGAACTCGCGGCGCCTCATACCAGCTCCCTTACTCAAAGGTTTTCAGTGTTGAACACGATAGCACGCCAAGGCGGACGCCGTCCGTTTGATAAGGCCATCTGTGACGTTTGGGCTTAGCACCGTCCTGACGGCGACTGATTTCCCCTTCTGGGCACTAAACCGACATGCCGCGATGACCAACTTGAGTCTGCTTTCAGGGGTAAACTGGACCCCGCGATTGCGACCAGCGATTTCCGAGTTTGGGCGGAAGTGCGATAATTCGCGACATTCGAGGAGGGCCAACCGGTCATTCTTGTTGCCTGCACGGAAAGCTATGATTAGCGGATAATTAACGATTGACGTTGAAGATAACAAAGCTTTTCAAATGTGTTTTTTTCTCATTTCGAAGTTTGCTGACTTCATTTGGTGATGCTCGCTGTGTGTGCGAACGAGGGCTAGCATAGTTTCGCAGCTCAATAGCGGCAGTCAGTTCGCTTTTTTCTCGCGTGGCGGAGCTGCAACCCGGAAACAACGCAAAGCTTATGTCGGGGTTAGCAGGATGGTTCAAACTCGGAGTGCACCGCGGGTCCGTGTTGCGAAGCCTGCCATAATCGAATGCGGCGGCGACAAAACTCCCTGCATCGTTCGCGACATATCGATGACCGGTGCTTCACTGGAAGTTTCGCAAGCAAAGGGGATGCCTTCAACATTCTCTCTGATCTTGTCGGAGGAAAGGTTGAATCTGCGGTGTCGGGTGGTGTGGCGAAGAGACTTTCGCCTGGGCGTTACGTTCGACTGAACTTATATCTAAGGAACCTTAGCAGCCCAGAGTAATGATGAAATCTTGCGGTGAGATCTGAATGTCTGATCCGCCCCGATTTGAGTTCAAGTCAGTTAGATCGATTTTTCTACTTCAACAAATGGTATTCCGAATAATGCAGATGCTCTTTTTGCGAAACATTGCCTTGCTAGACACGGAAACGCTTGCGCCTGGTGAAGCACGAGAAGCGCTCTTTCGTGACCGCCGGGGATACCTCTTATATCTCTCAACGTGCATCCCGTCGCTCTTCAACGAGGAGAGAATCATTCGGTTAGGCGCACGCGAAGCGCTTATCTGGCTGAACGAGGGTGAATGGAATCAAGGGTCATTTTGGGGTTAGCTGGTGCTTTCATGCAGGATGCTCGTTTCATCTCGACGGCTACGAACCTTATCGCTTCTTTTGGTCAGCCTCTGCCCGTTTGCCCAAGTTGCCATTCGAAAATGGTGATGTCTTGTCGCGAAGATTGGCGTTCAGAACCGCTCATTTTCACATTCGAGTGCCGGAGCTGTCGCCTTGTAATGCAGCGGGTCACGGCGCCAAAATCTCGGACAGATAAGCTACCATCAACCAAGTCTGCCAACGCTGCGTGCACGTAGGCAAACTCCGTTCTGGAGGGTCCCGATGGATAGCGATTATAGCCGTTCAAAATCAGACAAGCGAGTCACTGAGGATCGGCGGTCTGGCACGGACACGCGCTCAGACGCAGAAAAACAGATGATTGGTGAACGACGCGAAGCGGTAGACCGGCGGATGGAGAGAAAAACCATTCAGGCCGGCGTTAGACCTACTAACGAGCAGTTGTCACTTTTTACAAGGCGGTTAAGACGAGCTTTAGCCAGTGAAAGGGGTCGAGAGTTTTTCGGAGTAGCGCGGAGCGAGTACGATTTTTCAATTTACCCGGAAGTTCTCCGAACACTTGAATGGATCGAAAGCAGTTTCGCTACCGACGAGACTCCGCTACCAACAGAGAAAATAACTCTGAGAAAAGCGCTTTCCGATATCAAGCCTTAGAACCTCGAACCTGCTTTCCATGCTGCACACTAACGCGGCGGTTGCTCCGGCCCCGAATCGTCATCATGTAATCGAACCGTACATCATCATTCGCCTTGTGAAACGGGCTCTTGAACAGCGTCTATGTCCGCAGTTGATGCTGCGGCGCTGATTGATATTGTCGCCTAAGGAGGCTCTCGACGCCAAGCCATGACTCTTTTTTTATACGATAATGGCGTTGAAATCGCCTGTCCCCGGTGCGGTATGACAGCGCCAAAAACGATTGCTTGGGTGTGCGCCAATGATCGCTACCGCTGTGCGGCATGTAACTTCGAATTCGATCTGGCACTCGACGAGCGACTTGCCGGATTAGATCGGTCGAGTGCTATTGACGAGAGTCGCCCTTAGTTCCATGGGGCAACCTCGAAGGCAGCAATTTTCTCTGGTCTTATTAACCTTTATAGGGCCGAATTTTTTTGGCCCGGCGCGATTTGCGTTAACCGGCGTGAATTAGAACGTTCCTGTTTAAGGCAATAGATGCTTCAAATTTGAGAGGAGCGTCGCCGTGTACAGAATCATTCACGTCGATCAAGACTGGATCGTTTGCGAGGGGCAAATCGGCATCATTAAGTTCGACCGGAAAGCCGCTGCGCTGCGGGCTGTGCATGATGCAAAAGAGCTTTTGCACAGCAATGAACCTCTAGAGAGAAAACCAATCAAGTCAATCGCGGTTGGGACCCGCTGGTTGAAGGCGTAGATTGGCGGAACGTGTCTATCCAGGAGCCGCCTGAAGGCGGCTTTTCCTTTTGGATGTGGCTCGCATCCGCCATGTCCGGGTTTGGCACGAAACAGACATGCTCAGTTGCAGACGATGTCCGTTGTCGGAGGGTGAAGCGGACGCGCCGTTTGGCGCAATTGGACTACAGCGACCGAAATAGAGCCGCCGGTGATATGTCGCGTCCCAATCGAGCAGTTTATCTTCAAATTAAGATCAACCTGGGATTATCGACTTAACCGCTTCGTTCGCGATTTACGGATACCGTCCGGCCATGTGTGTGCAGAGCGGAGTTCTGCTCGATGGGCATAATAACAGAAAAGGAAGTAGATAGGTTTTTTGCCGAAGATAACATGGGTCGGCGTTATACTGTCGTTCGTAAGCAGGACATGGTTGTCTGCCGGCCGTTAGGGGGCTCGGTAATTAGAATTCCCGGCAAGATTCGCTACAGCCTAGTCACGGGCGAACAGCTCGATGGTCGCTTTGATGGCAGCCTCGTGATTATGAACGACGCTACTGTTCTCCATAAGGTGGAGACCTGAAACGGTGCGGACCAATGTGGGTCACGCCAATCGCCGCCTGCGGGCGGCTTCTTATTGAGATTTCCGATTTTGGCCCAAGGCCGACACTAAGCAGCCGTCATCAGATGCCCGCTGTCGGGAGATAACCGGCGTGACAGGAATGCCGTGTTCTCGCATCGGGCGATTTGCACGCTGCGACAAAGCTGCAGCATAATCTGCTTCGAAATTCTCGAGCATGAAATGTAGATCCTGAAATTCATCAGCAAAAACGGCATCGACGACTCACTCATTACTGTTCGTTCAATTTTGCGAGCACGCCGGCGACTTGGCTCGCCACAATGGGTTTGCTATAAAAATATCCTTGAACCTCGATGCAGCCTTCGAGATTTAGACAGCGCACTTGCTCCTCGGTCTCGACGCCTTCGGCGGTGGTCGTAATTCCAAAGCTGACGCCGAGCCCGGCAATTGCGCGAACGATCGCAAGGCTCCCCTCATCGACGAGCAAGTCACGCACGAACGACTTGTCGATCTTTATCTTGTCGAATGGGAAGCTGCGTAAATAACCGATACTCGAATAACCCGTACCAAAATCGTCCATCGAGATGCGGACGCCAAGTTCGCGCAGTCGATTCAAAACCGTAATATTGCGCTCGGACTTTTCCAACAAGACAGATTCAGTGATTTCCAGCTCAAGCCGAGAAGCCGGGAGGCCAGAGGAAGCCAGCGCGCTCACGACGGTGGACACCAAATTCCCCTTTGAGAATTGTAGCGGCGACAGGTTGACGGATATCCGGATATCGTCCGGCCATTCCACTGCTTCTGCACACGCCTGCCGAAGGGCCCATTCGCCGAGCTGGACGATAAGGCCCATATCCTCGGCGACCGGAATAAACTCCGACGGCGGGACCGCGCCGCGATCCCTGTGGTTCCAGCGCATCAGCGCTTCGAAGGCCGTCACCCGCTTCGTCTGCAAGTTGACCAGCGGCTGGTAGTAGAGCTCGAATCCGCCCTGCGCGAGCGAGGTCCGCATATCCCTCTCAAGCGAACGCCGCGTCTGAATAACCGCGTCCATCTGCGGGTCGAAAATTCGGTAGGTGCCGCGGCCATCGGACTTGGCGCTATACATGGCGAGATCGGCGCTCTTGAGCAGGCTTTCGGTGCTCATTTCGCCAGGACGGGCGATCGCGATGCCTATGCTGGCGCCGACGGTGACTTCATGACCATCGATATTGTGCGGCTCAGCGACGATTTCGATGATCCGCTCCGCGAGCAACGTCGAAGATGTGGGCTGCGGGCTCGACATCTGAAGGATGGCAAACTCGTCGCCTCCGAGTCGGGCGATCCGGTCGGTGGAGGGAAGCAGATCGCGCAGCTTCGCCGCGATGGACTTCAACAACAAATCGCCGACGGAATGTCCAAGCGTATCATTGACGGCTTTGAAGCCATCGAGGTCCAGGAACAGCACCGCCAAAGGATGCGGCGTCACCGAGACGTCCTTTAGCGCCTCATCGAGCTGTTCCTTGAACAAAAGCCGATTGCCGAGGCCGGTCAGGGAATCGTGATAGGCCAGATACTGCGATTTTGCCTGCAATTCCTCGCGATCCGCTATCTCTTCCTTGAGCCGCTGATTGGCATCGATCAGCCGATGGGTCCGCTCCTCGACGCGACGCTCGAGGTCTTCGTTGGCCTTGCGCAATTCCTCGTTGGCCGCCGCTACCTGCTGCTCGGCACGCCGGCGGCTCAGCTGCGTATTCACGCGCGCCAGCGCCACAGCGAAGTCAACCGGCTTGGTGACGTAATCATTGGCGCCCTGCTCGAGCGCATCGACAATATTGTCGCTTTCCGATTTGGCGGTGACCATGATCACCGGCAGCGCGGAGGCGGATTTCTGGCTGCGAATGCGCTTAAGCGTCTCCATTCCGTCGATGCCCGGCATCATCACGTCGAGGAGAACCAGATCGAACGGAGTCTTCTCGATCATGTCAATGGCAATCAGGCCCGACTCGGCTTCGGCGACATCAAAGCCCCGGCGCTCGAAGCGCCGTTTGAGAATTGAGCGGTTGTCGCTGATATCGTCGACGATCAACAAGCGCGGCTGCGCCGCAGGCTGGCCGTCCGCTGCATCGGCCACTTGATCGGGAGGCGAAAAAGCCTCGCGGAGATTAGTATGGGAATTGGACATTTTTTATGCTGCTGGTGAATGTGCGAAATTTAAAACGACGCCGGCGTTGTCTTCCGTATCTTTTTGTTTGGTCATGCAGGCGAGCACGCGAATCGTGAAGCTCGAGCCCTGGCCGACTTCGCTCTTAACGGAAATGCCGCCACCCATCAGCGCACACAGCTTCTGACTGAGCGCGAGCCCCAGGCCCGTGCCACCGTATTTGCTGGAGGTCGAGCGGTTGGCCTGACCGAAATTCTGAAACAGCCGTCCGATGTCGGACTCGGCGATGCCGATGCCGGTATCCTGAACCTGGATCTCGATCCAGTCGCCAACCAGACTCTTGCGGCGCTGGACCGTGAGCGTGACCGTTCCGTCACGGGTAAATTTTGCGGCGTTGCTCAAAAGATTGAGGGCCGCCTGCCGCAACTTGGTTTGGTCTGTCGAGACGACGCCGAGATCCGGCGGGCATTTGACCACCAGTCTGTTCTGGTGCTCGGTCACCATTGGCTCGACCGTGGCAACCACCTCCCGCACCATTTCATCGAGATCGAACTTCTCGATCTTCAGTTCGATATGGTTGGATTCGATTTTCGAAAGGTCGAGAACGTCGGTCACCAGCGATAACAGATGCTTACCGGCAGAGTTGATGCGTTCGAGGTCGGCCTTCTTCCGGCTGTTCTTGCCGTCGAGTTCGACGTCATCGAGCAGGATTTCGGAAAAGCCAATCACCGCGTTGAGCGGCGTGCGAAGCTCGTGGCTCATCTTGGCGAGAAAGATCGATTTCGCGCGGTTGGCCCGGTCCGCCATGTCCTTGGCCTCGCGCAGGCGAACCGCCGTCTCGCGATGCCGCTCCGCCTCCCGTTCAAGGTCGGACCGCATCGAAATCATGTTGGCGTAGTAGATCGCCATCCAGGACATATAGATCGTCGCCGAGAGGATCGATATCCAGCCGACCATCGAAAGCTGCTCATGGGAAAGCAGGTCCGGAAAGCCATAGGCGAGATATGCGATCACAAAGCCCGTAATGTTGAACGTGAACAACCCGACAACCAGGATCGGCCGCTCCGAGAGATAGAAAAATCCAAGCAACAGGCTGACCAGCAGCCACGGCAGGAACGGCGAACTGACGCCGCCGTAAAAGTAGGCCCCGAACAGCGAGGCGAAAGCGAGTAGCTCGACCGAGATCAGGGCCGACAGCTGCAAATTGCCCGTGTACTTGTAGACGAACGGCAACGTCCAGAACAGCCAGATGCCGATGATGATCGTCCAGCACGCAAATCCGGGATGTGGATCGCTCAGATAAAGAAAGATGCTGATCGACTGCGAGAGCAGGGGCCCGAACAGATGCGTAAAGACGTAGTTCTGCGCGAGACCATACTCGGAGCGCTCCAGCTTGGCGGCAGCCGGAATGAACCAGTCCATTAACCTGACAAGCCGGCTCCAGATGAGCATTCTTCTTCGCCTCGCTGACTTCTGTCGGATTGAACTTAGCGTGAGCGGTTTTAAAAATGGGTTTAGCTTTGCCTTTTCATGCATTAACGCCGTTTTAAGCCAGGCCTGAAAATGTTAGTTGAGGGCGATTATGCGCGCCCTCGTGCAGCACAGGAATCCGTGCGCACGGAAAGCAAATTGGCAAAATCAATTGCAGAAGGCGGCGCCAGGTCATGAAAGCCAAACTTGCAACGGCAATTGCTGCGCTCGATCGTCTGGTTAATTATTTCATTCCAGCCAAGATCGCAGCCGATCGCGATACGCGAAACCGGGCGCACGTATTTCTGGTCAGCCACATTCTCGGCCCGTTCATCGGAAGCGTGGTTCCGATCACGATCTATCTGCTGGATCCGGAGCCCGGGTATGACGTCGCGGTTCTGGCGACATCGATCATCGCATTCTGGGCGTTTCCCTTCGTGCTGCGCGCGGGCGTCCCTTACAACCCGCTGGCACTGATCTCGATCGAGAACCTGATCTTCTGCATCCTGTGGAGCTGCTATTTCTACGGCGGCGTTACCTCGCCGACGCTCGCCTGGGTGCTCGTCATTCCCTTGCTCGCGTTCTTCTATCTTGGCTCGTCGGTCAGGTTGCGCCTGATCTTCCAGGCGATGCTTGCCGTCAATGTTGCGATCTTCGGCGTCTTCTATTTTCTTGGTTTCCACGTCAATAACAGCCTCCCGGTCGCCGCCATGCAGGGCCTTGGCCTGGTATCGACGACGGCCGCGGCTATCTACGTGGCGATGATGGCGCTCTATTACGCGCAGGTTCAAGCCTCGCAAGGCGAGCTCGAAGGCGAGATGCGCCAGCACATGGCGACCGCAACCGCGTTGCGTGCCGCCACCGAAGAAGCCGAGCGCGCCGGTGCGGCTAAGGCCGAGTTTCTGGCCAAGATGAGCCACGAATTGCGCACCCCCCTCAACGCCGTCATCGGCTACAGCCAGATCCTGCTCGAAGACGCCGAGATCGAAGGCGATAACGCCAGCGTTGCGGATCTTTTCAAGATTCACGTGGCCGGCCAGCACCTCCTGAAACTCGTCAACGAGATCCTCGATTTGTCGAAGATCGAAGCCGGAAAAATGGAGCTCGACCTCGAGGAGGTCGATATCCGCGAATTGCTTGAGCAAGTCGTGGAAAACGCTAGGGCCGCCGCCATCGGCAACGGCAACGCGTTCAACGCCTCGATCTCGCCTCGTCTGGGCATGGCGCTTTGCGACGCCGGCCGATTCAAGAACATGGCGAGCCAGTTGCTGGATAACGCCGCCAAATTCACGCAAAACGGCAAGATCGAGTTCATTGCCGATCGTATCCTGTACGAAAGCGGCGACCAGCTCGTGGTTGACGTCATCGACACCGGCATCGGAATTTCGCCGGATCAGATCACGCATCTTTTCGAAAAATTCACCGTGGCGGACGATTCCAGCACCAGCAAATACGGCGGAACCGGACTGGGTCTGGCACTCAGCCAAAAACTCTGCAAACTGATGGGTGGAGAGATTTCGGTCGAAAGCACGCTCGGAAAGGGCAGCCGCTTCACGATCCGGATGCCGTTGGTCGCGGGCCGGAGACGGACCGATGCCGATGCGGCCGCTACTCTTGTGCCGGAGAGTTCTGAACAGCCGCTTCAGTCTGCTGCGGAAGTCCATCATGCATAAGATTCTGCTTGTCGAAGATAATGAAATGAACCGGGACATGCTGACCCGGCGCTTGCAGCGTCACGGATTTTCGGTGTGCTGCGCCGTTGATGGCGTCTCCGGCGTCGCCATGGCGGCGAGCGAATCTCCCGACCTGATTCTGATGGATGTCGCGCTCGGCGAAATGGACGGCTGGGAGGCAACCCAGTTGATCAAGGCCAATCCGGCGACATCAGCGATTCCGATCATCGCGCTGACCGCTCATGCGCTCGCCAGCGACCGCGCCAGGAGTGTGGAAGTCGGCTGCTCCGGCTTCGACACCAAGCCGGTGGACCTGCAGCGCCTGCTCGGCAAGATGCGGGCGCTGTTGCCTGCGGATAATCAGACCAGCGCGGCGGTTGCATAAACAGAAAGGGCGCCGTTTCCGGCGCCGATTTTTCTTTCAAATCTTCTAGCGTATCGCCCGTCAGTACTTGGTGACGACCGGGTTCGCTCAATCGAACCTGTAATTGACGCCGACGAGCGCCTCCTGGCTGCGAAGCCGCAACGAAATGGTATCCGCCAGCGCGCCGGCTGTGCCGAAGGCCGGGATCAGGCCGGTCGCGTAGAGATTGGTGCTCTTGGTCCCGAAATCCAGATAGTTGTACTCGCCGAAGACCGACCAGCCGGGAGCAAACTTCCATTCGAGGCCGCCGCCGACCGTGTAGCCGGTGCGGGTGAAGCTGGCGTTTTCCGCCAGCACCGGGAGGGCAAGCGCCGAAGCGCCGGCGTTGGCCCACGCGACGCCGCCCTTGACGTAAGCGAGAACGGCGGGCGCGACCGCGTAACCAAGGCGCGCGGTGACTTCTTCGGTGTTCTTCAGCTGGTAGGAAGCGGTGATGCCGGGAAACGGGGCAACGGCGTTGCTCGACGTGATCTTTCCGAAATCCGCCTTAACCTGGATGCCGATGATCCAGTTCGATGCGAACTGGTAATCGCAGCCGATCTGGCCACCGCCGATGACGGCCGAGCCGCTGCTGCTGCCGTAGTCGAACGGAGGCACGAACACCTCACTGGCAAAGCCAGTTCCGTCGCTGTGGGTTTTGTCCCAGCCCGCGCCGACGTTGCCGCCGAGATAACATCCGCTCCAGCTCGGCGGTGCCTGATCAACCGGCGGCGCTTTGGTGTAGGCCCGCGGCAGGTCTGCCGCAAGAGATGCGCATGACCCCAACACGGTGCCGACAGCTGCAGCGAGGGACACGATCGCGCTTGACCGGAGCATGCGGGACCCATTGTGAATTCATCAGCTGCACGACCCAGCAAATGGCTTGCAGCGCCTGAGCTTTATGACCTCGGAAATGCAGCTTTATGGTTAATAATCCGCTAAGTGGAACTACTGGCGCGCAAGACTGCGCAGCGGATGACTCTGTCGCCTGACAACCAAAAATTTATAACGTCATCAAAAAGTCCGAAAAAACAACCGGATCGGTCTCAGGCACCATCAGACGTTAACGTCGGCGACGCATCGTGCGGTATCGGCAAAATAAGAGACTAATTGGCCGAACGGGGTTGACGATGACTACCGACACCTATGCGCAAGTGCCTGCGGCTGCCTTGACGGGCAGCATGCGTGATTTTCGCGTGCCGGGCGGCGCTGACCTGCTGGGCCGGACCGAAGGTTTTTACCGCTGGCAGGACCTACGCCGGCAAAATGGCCTTTGGCCGTTCTCGCGCGCGACCGAAGACGGGCCGAAGACGATCTGCGCGGCGCAGGACGACAGCGGCAACAGGATGCAAGGCGTCAACTTCGCATCGCAGGACTATCTCAGTCTGGCTTCACATCCCGAGATCAAGGCTACCGCGATCGAAACCATCGAGCGCTGCGGCGTTCACAGCGCGGGCTCGCCCGCGCTCGTCGGCAACACCTCGCATTCGGTTTCGCTCGAGCGCAAGATCGCGGAATTTCTCAACATGGAGCACGTCGTTCTGTATCCGACCGGATGGGGCGCTGGCTTTGGCGTTGTGAAAGGCCTGGTGCGGTCGGCCGATCACGTCGTCATGGACATGCTTTCGCATTCCTGCCTTCAGGAAGGCGCAAACGCCGCCACCAACAACATCCATCTGTTCCGGCACCTCGACAACGACTATTGCCGCGACATCCTGGCCAAGATCCGCGCCAAGGACAAGGATAACGGCATTCTGGTGATCACCGAAGGCCTGTTCTCGATGGACTCGGACACGCCCAAGCTTCTCGAGCTTCAGGAACTCTGCCGCGAATACCGGGCGACGCTGGTCGTCGACGTCGCGCATGATCTCGGCTGCCTCGGCAAGGAAGGCCGCGGCCATATCGGCATGCAGGACATGTTGGGCAAGATCGACGTGGTGATGGGAAGCTTCTCGAAGACGTTCGCCTCGAATGGCGGATTCGTCGCGAGCAGGAGCCGCGCGGTAAAGGAATATCTGCGTTTTTACAGCGCGCCGGCAACCTTCTCCAACGCGCTGTCGCCCGCACAGGCGGCGACCATCCTGAAGGCGTTCGACATTGTCGATTCGCTCGAAGGGCGCATGCTGCGGCTTGAACTGCTCGCCAACGTCCTGTCGCTCCGCCGCGAACTGACCGAGGCGGGCCTGGAATTTTATGGCGATCCATCGGCAATCGTTTGCGTCAAAATGGGGTCGGAAGGACTTGCCCGACTCGTATCGCGTCGCCTGCCCGGTCTTGGCCTGGTCGCCAACCTGGTCGAGTTTCCCGCGGTCCCGAAGGGCGCCGCACGTATTCGCATGCAGGTCATGGCAGACCACAGCGAGCAGAATATCAGCGATGCGGTTCGAATCCTGAAGACGGCCAAGACGGAAGCTGAGCAGGAGCTCGAAAGCCTTGGCAACGAAGCGCAGCCTGCCAGACGAACGGCCGCGTAAGACTTTTCACCAGCCGCATTCATCAAAGTTGCTCTTGGGTTAATCAGGAGTAGCGGACCATTTTGAAGCGTGCCCGGATTTCGTATGAAGGCCAATGCACTCGCCCTGCTCGCTCGGTCCGATTACACCAGGGGCGAACGCCTTCGAGAAAGGTTCTTAACCCACTTGTGTTTCAAATCGCTGGGCACGAGCAATGGAGTTCCGGTTATGAAGATTTGGTCGTTTGCCAAGCACGCATTCATGACCTTCTGGTATGGATACGTCAAATTACTAAATATGATTTTTCCGTCGATCGTCGTCCGGGGAAAGCGACTCGTCGTATTTCCTGACGTTTATAAGCCGCTGGAAAATGAATACGCTTGTGCCGATTACTGCCGCGAGGGCGACAGGGTACTGGACCTGGGTTGCGGGAGCGGTGTCGGAGCGGTGTTCTGCGCGCCGAAGGCGCACGAACTGCTCGCTGTCGATATCAACCCGTCAGCCGTCAAGAATACGGAAGAGAATTGCCGCCTCAACGGCGTGAACAATGTCGTGGTTAAGCAAAGCGACATGTTTTCCAGCGTTGACGGCAAGTTCGATCTGATTCTGGCTAACCCGCCCTATCTCGAGGCGGATTTCGAGGACAAGGAAAAACAGTTTGCAACTTCGGTGCGTTACCTGCCCACTCTTTTCGCACATGTCGGTGAACACCTCGCGGATAACGGCCGGCTCCTCATTCAATATCCGATGTGGTTTCGGGGGCTGATCGAAAGACTCGGGGCAGAGCGAGGCCTGAAGCTGGTGGAGGTACGGCGGATGCCGCTTAAGTCTCCTGCGCTTCTTCTCCTTAGCCTGCTCTATATGCAATTCGGTTTCCGGTCCGCCTTTTACCTGCTGGAACCGATGCGAACGCCCGAAGCGAAAAGGCTCGCCGCCTAGGGTCGTTTGCAGGGTCTAGCCCGCGCATCCGCAGATACCACTCGTGCGGGCGATCGGGGGTTTCATAAGGACTGGCAAAAGCCAGCTTCGAACCGACACGACAGGGTTCCGTGGCTGCCAACGCAGCGTTTTCAGGTTCGGCCTTTGGAATAAGAATTTGGCCGGCTTGGTGAGATTTGCATCGGCAAAGCGACACCAGGAGATCGGTCAGCGGCCGATTTATGTCATAACGCTGATTTTGCGAACGGCCACCGCCTCGCCAGACCAAGGTGCCGTATCGATATCCGCTCTTACGAGTTGAGCAGAGGTCAAATCGCAAATCTACGGCGCCCGCTAATGACCCGAGCGGAAGTATTTACTTGGTACGCATAGGTGCCCAATCACGTTTCAATCTGTCACGATCCGAGCTTGTCTCGCCGCGGCTGCGGCTTGCGTTCGATTCACTACACCGAGCGCCCTAAAGATGGCGGTGATGTACGATTTGGTCGTCTTTTCGGAGAGGTTGAGCACGTGGCTTATCTCTTTGTTGGTGAGCCCACGGCACAGCTCTCGCAGCACCTCGGTTTGCCGTTCGGTCATACGTCCAACAGCGGCAGGTGCCGGACGAGGGGCCTCCTCAGCCAGGGTAGGCGTATAGTTGAGTATCAACGGCGGTACATAGATTTCGCCTGCCAACACCAACCGTAGGGCAGACAGGACATTTCGCGGGCTAGCTGATTTTGGCAAATATCCGAATGCTCCCGACTTCAGGGCGAGAGACACATCGTTCGGATCCTCTGACGAAGACAATACGATCACCGGCAAGTGGGGCCGGCGTTTGGCAAAAACGGGGATCACTTCCATGCCGCCCTGATCTGGCATATTGAGATCGAGAAAGACCGCGTCGAGGTCAGGGTGGGCTTCGGCTAATCGCAATCCTTCTACCGCTTCCGATGCCTGCAACACGTCAACGGCTTGCTCGAATTGCTGAAGCAAGGCGACAAGTCCCTCCCTCACCAGCGCATGATCGTCGATAATGAGCAGCTTCATGCTAGCATTATTTCCGATAATCTTACCGAACCGCAAGTCGTTGATCCTCAAATGCTGGAAAATCGGCCTGGGCTCGCCGACTAAGAGCCCCCTCATAGATCCGGATTTATGGCTTCACCTCTGATCTAACCCACCCGAGTAAGCCGCGACAGGCGAGAGATCTGCAGTGCAGAAGGCGAAGATGTCCCCTCAGCGACTCGATCAATTGCGCGCAGAGCAGGTCGCAGGATTCTATCGTAATTCTACGCCGGGCACGGCGGGTGGCATGATCGTAGCGCCGATTCTCTCAGGGCTGCTGGTTTACGAAAAGGCTATCTCTTTCGGTGTGGCTGCCATTTTCGTGCTGCTGTTGGCTTCAAGCACTGTCGGACGATTAGCTTTGATCCGGTCCTATAAGAAGGCGGAGCCACCGGCCAAAGACTGGCGCCGTTGGGCCAATTTCGCGATCGTGACTGCGCTCATTGGCGGCTCGTGCTGGGGATTAGGCGGGCTGTTCTTAATGGATCCTGGTCGTCCAGAATATCAGTTTATGGTTCTTATGACGTGCGCCGCGCTTGCAGCTGGAGCGATCACGGCGTTTGGTACCTACTTGCCGTCCTATTACTGCAATTTGTTCACCATCATGGCGCCGGGTTGCGTTTGGTCCGCGTTGCAGGGAGATGCCTTGCACTGGACTTACGCCATCCTTGACGTGATCTGGGTGGTCGTTGTCGCTGTTCTCGCAAATTCGTTTAGCAAATTGTTGATCGACTCGCTCGAACTGCAATTTGCCAACCTCGACCTTGCCAACGACCTGTTGGTTCAAAAGGAATTTGCCGAGGCTGCCAATGTCGCTAAATCGAGATTCTTGGCATCGGCAAGCCACGATCTACGTCAGCCGGTTCACGCGCTGGGTATGTTTGTCGGCGCCTTGCGCGATCGACCTCTCGATGAAGTCAGCGGTCGACTAGTAAGGCAGATTCAAAATTCGATAGGCACGCTCGATAGCTTGTTTAGTGCAATCCTCGACATTTCGCGCCTCGATGCCGGTGTCATCGAAAGCGGGCCACAAGCTTTCGCAATTCATCCGATGCTCGAACGAATCTGCCGTGACGAGATTCCTGAAATCGATCGCAAGGGTATCGAATTGCGGCTCGTCCATTGCAGTCTCTTTGTTCGAACCGATCCGGTATTGCTTGAACGTGTCTTGCGTAACCTGGTCTCCAACGCCGTTCGCTATACGGACGCAGGGCGCGTGGTGGTTGGTTGCAGGCGTGGCGCTCGGTTGAGCGTTCAGGTGTGGGATTCCGGACGTGGCATCCCGGCTGATCAGCAGGATTTGATTTTTCAAGAATTTTATCAGATCGGAAATTCAGAGCGGGACCGAGCGCAGGGATTAGGACTTGGTCTTGCAATCGTACGACGCTTGACACGAATACTGGATATTCCGATGCAGATGCAATCGCGGGTCGCTCGGGGATCGGTGTTCAAGTTGTCCATCCCAGTAGCCGCGGAAAGGTCGGTGGCTATTGAGCCTTCCCAAGGACTGCCTGCGGTTGCTCAGGCATCACGTTTCATCCTGGTTATCGACGATGAGGTTGAAATCCAGGAAGGAATGAAGGCTTTGCTGACGGGATGGGGGCATTCGGTCGTTACCGCGAGTTCCTGCGCCGAGATGTTGGAATATGCGACCGCCTTTATCACTACGCCGAGCCTGATTATTTCGGATTACCGTTTGCGAAATGGCGAAGATGGCATTCTTGCTATCGAGCGCCTCCGCTCCGAGTTCAACAGCGATATTCCGGCCATTCTGATCACTGGCGACACGACGCCCGACCGGATTCGTGACGCGGTGATCAGCGACTGCTTTCTGATGCACAAGCCCGTATCCGACAACAGATTGCGCGCGTCGATCGCAAAATTGACGGCTGAAGTGCCAGGGCGGCTCTGATCATCCGACGTTCTACGAACGTTCCCTTCGGTACCGACGCTGCACGCGCAAAAGTAGTATCTTCATGGCAACACGTTTGGCTTTTTAATGGTCCTAAGACCGTCCTAGGACCTAGCGCCTACACTCGTCCTCGGCGAAAAACATTGCGCTGACTTTTGTGTACGCTACGCACTGCGGTGGTTCGCCTTGTGATGGCTTCTGGTCGGCGACTTGAGGCGGCGATTGAGCGTAGATGTAAGAAGTATCGTAGGTGGCCGTCGGGCGTTCATCTGCGAATTGGGTTGGCGACCGATCGGGGTGCAGTGGGCCTCGCGCGCCGGCTCAATTGCGCTTGCGATGGTTGCGGTCTACTTCGCTGTTCTTGCCGGAAGCGCCAGGGCAAACGATCTCTGCGCAACGGCCGGCAACTCCGCGACCTGCTCCGGCGATCAGTCTGCTGGGATAGCGCTCAATTTCGGTGGCGTGGTCAACAGCCTATTCGTCCAGTCGCTGACCTTGCCAATCATGCCGGCGGCGGGCACTGCCGGCATCAGTTTCCAGGCGCAGGGCTTCCCCGGCATTCAGATTACGACACCCAGTGGACTGCCCGGATCGCCCTTATCCACCACGACCGATACCAGCGTGGGCATCACGACGAGCAACGCGTCCGGCATCGCGGTGACCAGCACTGGCGGCAATGGCGCTGACTATGTTCCGTTCGTCAACAATGGCGGCGGCGGGGCGGGCGGAGCGGTCACCGTCAGCAACGCGGGCTCAATCACGACATCCGGGGCGAATGCGATCGGCATCTCCGCCCAGAGCAGCGGCGGCAGTGCAGGATTGAATGCGGCCACCGGCGGCGGCGGTCTCGGCGGCGCGGTCATGGTGACGAATTCAGGTGCCATATCGACCAACGGGACCAGTGCTTACGGCATCTTCGCGTCTTCGATCGGCGGCAACGGCTATCTGCAAAGTCAGGACAACGGCGCGCCCGGTGCGATGTCCGGCAATATCAACGTCGGCAACTCCGGTTCGATCACGACGCTGCTTGCCGGCAGTTCGGCTATCTTTGCGTCCTCGATCGGCGGCACGACCGGAAACAGCAGTTCGATCGGCGCCAATGCCGGCTCGATCACGATCACCAATAGCGGCGCGATCACGACATCAGGATCGAGCACGCTACCGGCCTTCCCGTTTCCGTTCACGCTATCGAACGGAATCATGGCGCTTGGAACCGGTGGCGCGGGGAGTAACGGCGAGAACGAGAACGGCGCCGGCAACCAGAGCGGCGGCAATGCCGGTGCTGGCGGCGTCGGCAGTGCGATCAGAGTCAACACTGGCGGCACCATTATCACCCAGGGCGTCGGCAGCTACGGCATTTATTTGCAGAGCCTCGGAGGCGTCGGTGGCGTCGGCGGCGGCGCCGGTGAGGAAGGTGCTACCAATACAGGCGGAGGCGATGGCGGAACCGGTGGCGCCGGCGGTGCCGTAACGGTGACGGCGTCCGGTACAATCAAAACCAACGGCGGCGGCGTTTCCGCCAATAGTGTCGGTGGTGCAGGCGGCACCGGCGGCGACGCGACCGGTCTCATATCAGTCGGGCGCCCCGGCGGCGACGGCGGCGCGGGCGGTGACGTGACCATCACGACGTCAGGCCTTTCGCTCACCACCACCGGAAACGGCACCGTGAGCCTTTTCGCAACGATCCCGCCTGTGGGCATCCTTGCGCTGAGCCAGGGTGGCAACGGTGGGACAGGTGGCGACGCCAGCGACAACGGGAATTCCGACGGCACTAGTGGCAACGGCGGCAACGGTGGGACGGGCGGCACCGTCAAGATCACGGGATCGGGGACCGTGATAACGTCAGGTGCGAACGCTGTCGGCATTTACGGCCAGAGCAATGGCGGCAACGGCGGCAACGGCGCCAACGCATTCGGCACCAGTAACGCTGACGCGCGCAATGGTGGCGCGGGTGGAAATGGCGGCACCGTCACCATCGATACGTCAGCCAATGTGACGACGAGCGGCAGCGGCGCTTACGGCATCGCGGCCTTGAGCCAAGGCGGCAACAGTGGCAACGGCGGCGCGGCGATATCGGTGTTCAACTCCAATGCGGGAAACAGCGCCGACGCCGGGGCCGGCGGCACGATCACTTTGACGTCGAATGGCACGGTTACGACCGGCGGTTCGAGTGCGGCAGCGCTGTACGCCTTGAGCTCTGGTGGCGATGGTGGCAACGGCAATAGTGCAGGCGCAGCCGTTGCCGCTGGCGGCAATGGTGGCGCGGGCGGCAATGGCGGAGCGGTTACCGTCAACGCCAATGGGACAGCGAGTTCGGCGGGCAATGCGGCCGCCGGGGTGAGCGCTCAAAGTATCGGCGGGACTGGTGGCAATGGCGACAGCGCCGGGGGAGCTGGCGGCAGCGGCGGCCCGGGTGGCGCCGGTGGCTCGGGCATGGCGGTGATCGTGAATGCTAACGGCAAGATCGCGACCGGTGGCGATCTGTCCTATGGCGTTTATGCATTGAGTGAAGGCGGAGTGGGCGGCACCGGCGGCAGCGCCACCGGTGCGTTCGTGACCAATGGCGGCCGGGGTGGAGCAGGTGGCGCTGGCGGTGAGGTGACCGTCACCACGGCCGCGAACAGCACCATCACGACGTCCGGACTGCTAGCGAGCGGCATCTACGCGAGAAGCCTAGGTGCGGCCGGCGGCAATGGTGGCAATGCGGGCGCGACCTACGCCGATCCCGGTGGCGGCGGTGCCGGAGGCCTTTCGGCGCTCGTCACCGTCACGGCGAATGGTTCGATCACTACGAGCGGATTGGGTTCTTTCGGTATTCAGGCTGAAAGCACCGGCGGCGGTGGCGGCACGGCGGCCAACGGCAGCGGTGTCGTCTCGGTGGGCGGTACCGGCGGTGCGGCGAGCGATGGCGGCATTGTCAACGTCAGCAACTACGGATCCATTATGACGAGCGGGCTTGTCGCACACGGCATCACCGCTGCCAGCATCGGTGGTGGCGGCGGAGCCGGCAGCCATGACGGCGGGCTGGTCGCGCTCGGTGGATCGGGCAACTCCAGCGGTGACGGCAACACCGTAACCGTCACCAATGAGGCCAGTGGTGCCATCCAGACGTCCGGCATCGGAGCATACGGCATTTATGCCGAGAGCCTCGGTGGCGGTGGTGGCAACGGCGGCGGTTCGAGCGGCCTCGTCTCGGTCGGTGGCGCCGGTAGCACTGGCGGCAATGGCGGCAACGTCAATGTCTACAATTACGGGTCGATCACCACGACGGGCCTCGGGAGCAATGGCATCTTTGCTCAGAGCGTCGGCGGCGGTGGTGGTGACGGCGGCTCCGCAAGCTCGTTCGCCGCGCTTGCTAGTGTCGGGATCGGTGGTAGCGGTGGCGTTGCCGGCAGCGGCATGCAGGTTCTGGTTCAGAACTACGGTGCGATCGATGTATCCGGTTTTCGCTCGAGCGCGATCTTCGCGCAAAGCCTCGGCGGCGGGGGAGGCAATGGCGGCGACAGCACACTCGGTTGCGCTTGCGTTGTGCAATATGCGGTTGGCGGCAAGGGTGGCTCATCGGGAGCCGGCGGCAATGTCGAGGTCGATAATTTTGGTACGATCAGCAGCACGGGCGACCTCGCGCCAGCCATTTTTGCGCAGAGCGTCGGCGGTGGTGGCGGCAGCGGCGGTGCTGGTTATGGATATGGGGCCGGCGTTCTCAACGTCGGCATTTCGGTCGGCGGCGCCGGCGGTTCGGCTGGTGGCGGCGGCACCGTTACCGTTGATCAAACCGGCGCAATCGTCACGACAGGTGTGAATTCAAACGGTATCACCGCCTTCAGCATTGGCGGGGGCGGTGGCAGCGGCGGCAGCAGCGCCTCCCGCACGGCGACAACGCTTTTTGTACCCTCCAACACAGGCAAGACTGGTCCGGCGACGATGTCGATGGATCTTTCGTTTGGGGGCACCGGCGGCTCTGCTGGAGACGGGGGTGCGGTCAATGTTTACAACACAGGATACATCCTAACCGGCGGCGCCGGATCTGCCGGCATTTTTGCACAGAGCGTCGGCGGCGGCGGTGGCAACGGCGGTGATGCGTCGGCCACGTCGACAGCTGTCAACGACGGCGGCGCGAACACGCTGTCGCTGACCGTCAGCATGGGGGGCAATGGCAGCGGTGGCGGCAAGGGCGGCACTGTAGCGGTGAACAACGTCGGCAAGATCTTTACGACGGGCGACGAAGCGCCGGCGATCGTCGCGCAAAGCGTCGGTGGCGGCGGCGGCATGGGTGGCGCTGGCGTTGCCTCCTCCGACACGGTTGGCAACATCAATAATTTCACGCCGGGCAACATCTTCAATCCAAACCCAAGCACGCCTCCTGCCGATCCGGATGTCCCGAATTCGACCGATAGGTCGAAGCTCGAACAGCTAGCGAACGGTTCGAAAGAAGGCTTGAAGGTCGCTGTCGCTGTTGCCGTCGGTGGCAGCGGCGGCATAGGCGGGGCTGGAGGAGACATCTATGTCACCAACGACGGCGACATCGTGACCTATGGCTATGCTTCACAGGGCATCTTCGCCCAAAGCGTTGGCGGTGGCGGCGGATCGGCGGGTGGTGGCGGAGGACAGAGTTCGGGCGGGATTGCCGTCGGTGTCGGCGTCGCAGGCAACGGCGGTGCGGCCGGCAAGGGCGGCGATCTCTACATCAGCAACACCGGCACGATTTCCACCTGGGGCGACGATGCAACCGCTATCTTCGCACAGAGTGTCGGGGGTGGCGGTGGCCTCGCGCTGATCGGAGACGGCCATGTCGGCCTCAACCCCAAGGGCGTCGCGATCGCGATCGGCGGCGCGACGGGAAGTTCAAGCGACGGCGGCAACATTAGGCTGAGCCAAACCGGTACCATCACGACGATTGGTGATCGCTCGTTCGGTATTTTGGCCCAGAGTATCGGTGGTAGCGGCGGCATCGGCGGTACCGGCGATGGGATCAATCTCGGCGCCGTGGTGGTAGGCGGCACCGGCGGCGCCGGCGGCAGCGGCGGCGTCGTCCAGATTACGGATTCGGGAGGCATCACGACCTACGGCAACGGCGCCCACGGCATACTCGCGCAAAGCATCGGCGGCGGTGGCGGTATTGGCGGAGATGCGGCCGGCTCCAACCCTCATCTTGGCAGCCGAGCACTGACTGTTGGTGTAGGTGTTGGCGGAGCGGCTGGGGCGGCAGGCAATGGTGAGGGGATCACGATCTCGAGCACCGGCCCGATCCAGACCTACGGTATCGCCGCCTATGGCATCCTGGCGCAGAGCATCGGCGGCGGTGGCGGCATCGGCGGCAGCGGCGACGCTAGCGGCGGCACCATCGCCTACGCCGGTTCGAATGGCGGCAACGGTACCGGCGGCGCCATCACCATCGATCAGACGGGAAACGTGATCGCCAACGGCGTCGATTCGCATGCGATTTTCGCGCAGAGCGTTGGCGGACAGAGTGTCAGCGGGACCACCGGTGGAAACATCATCATCAATCTGCATGCCGGCATGATCAGCGGCGGCACCGGCAACGCGGCCGGGATTTACATCGACGGCGGTGCCACCAACGCCATCAACATTTCGCTCGGCGCGATGGTGTCGGCACAGTCCGGATTTGCCATTCAAGCGACCGATGGCGTAGACCAGAACGGCGTCGCGCGCGCAATCGGTAACACTACGATCAACAATTCAGGTGGCTTGGTCGGCAATGTTGATCTTGGCAGTGGCCAAAGCCAGATCAACAATCTCTCGGGCGGGACGTTTATCACCGGACAGACGCTGAACCTCGGTTCGGGGGCGCTGGTCAATGCGGGCCGGCTTGACATCGGCGGCTTCAAAAATGTCATTACGACGAACCTGACCGGCACCTTCGCTCAGACGGCGACCGGTACTTATGCGGTCGACGTCCGCTTCGGCGGAACATCGGATCTGCTGGCTGTGAATGGGCTCGCTAACGTTCGCGGCCTTATTGCACCCAATGTTCTGTCGCTGCTGCCCAACACGCCTGCGACCATCGTCACTGCGACCGGCTTCGTCGGTGTGAACGACGTGACGGCGATCAATTCGCCGACTGTGACCTACGGCGTTCAGTTCGTCGGCAACTCGCTCCAGCTCGTCGCGCTGCAGGCGCAATTCGCGGCACCTGCATTGATCACTTCGCTCACGCCGAATGAAATGTCGGTCGCAAACCAGCTGCAGAACATCTGGAACGCCGCTGCCACCCCCAGTATCGGCCCCGTGTTCGCCGCGCTTGCAAATCTAATAGATCCTCAGGCTTACGCCCAAGCATTGGATCGCCTGCATCCGGCGCCATATCTCGCGCAGACTGCGATTTCAACTTTCACCGGGATCGGCTTCGTCGACAGCATGATGAGCTGTCATCTCCCCGCCGGTCCCTATGCGCCGCTGACTGAAATTCCCTGCGATTGGGCAAAGCTGACCGGCAGCTTCTCGAGCCAGATCGCTTCATCCACTTCGTCAGGGTTTCACGATCAGGCGGCACGTCTTCAGACCGGGAGGCAAATCGAGATTGCGCCTAACTGGTTTGGCGAATTCGCAGTCGGTTACGAAGCGGGCCGAACCACGAGCGGCAGTCTCGCCACCACGCTTGCGGACCGCTACGACTTCGGCGCCGCTTTGAAGCATCAAATCGGGCCTTGGCTGTTTGCGACGGCCCTCGATGTTGGATACGACGCGCTAACCACTACGCGCTACATCAATTTGGGCGGCGTGACCGCGGCTAACAGTTCGCCGAGCGTGTGGCGTCTAGATTCGCGCTTCCGCGCCGTTTATGTCACCGAGACCGCCGGCGCGTACGTCAAGCCGTCGCTCGATCTCGATATGATCTATACCGCGGTGCCCGGGTTCAGCGAAAGCGGCGCCGGAGCGCTTAACCTTAATGTCGCTGCCGCCAATAAGGTGACGTTTGCGGCGACTCCGACGATCGAAATCGGACGGACCTGGTTGCCGGCGGATGGACCCGCGGTGCGGCCCTATATTCAGGGCGGCGCTACCGTATTCTCTAACAATACCTGGAGCGTCAACTCGACGTTCGAGGGGGCACCGGCCGGCGTTGTGCCGTTCACGACATCAAGCACGCTTCCGCAAACGTTGTGGAAAGTCGCGGCTGGGATCGACGTTTTCAGCGTGGGACGAATACCGGGTCTGGATCTCCGCCTCGAATACACTGGACGGTTTGGACCTGGCTACAATGACCAGACTGGTCTAGTTAAGCTCAGCCGGCACTTCTGATCGGCGGGTTGAGAAGAGAGCGCAACAAGAAAATGTGCGGTCCACGGCAAGCGCAAGACCGCTATCGGCAGCCGAGTATTTATTTTCCATGAGCTCCGTAGCCCGTACGAAAAGTGTAGCGAAATTCGGGAAGGGGGTGGGTGGGAGAGGGACTATCATCATAGAGAGCATGGACGTCCGCCTACGGCCCGACGCGGACACGAGCGGACCGCAGCTAGCGGACCTTAAGATCGATGACCGGATGGAGGTAGACTTCAAGGATCGCTACACCTATCGCGGTTATTCGTCGTCGTAGTAGTACTGCCACCGCGGCGGGTGCTGCCGGCGCGGCGGTGGCGCCGGGAGCATTCTCGTTTGCGGCGACTGGGTCGGTCCCGCCGAGGGCGGAGACGTCTTGGGCGACGCGCTTTGCTCGGAAACCTTGGCGAGCAGGCGCGCCATGTCTTCCTGTTTCGTCTTGAGCTGCTCAATGGCTTTTGCATTGTCGCTGGCTATTTGGTCTTGCTTTGCCTTGAGCTGTTCCATCGCTTGCTCCAGATTTGCGATATCGCCCGTCACCTTTTGCAGCAACTGTGTCAGGTCTGAAGCCGCCGAGGCAGCCGTAGCAGCGTCCTGCGGCCCAGTGTGGGACAACGGTGCTGCTTGCGGCGGCGCTGCCTCCGCCACGGTCACTTGAACGGCGGATGGATTGGGTTGTGCAGGAAACGGCGGGGTTTTCGATGGCAAGGATGGCGTGGAAATGAGCTGCGGCGCCCATTGGGCGCCAATCAGCATCGCGCCGCCATGAGACGATTGCAAAACGAAGGCGACGATGCCCACGATACATACCGCCGACAGCAGGCCGACAAGGCCACGTCGCGCAAGCCTCCGACGCGGTGGTTGCGCGGCGGATCCAACCGAAGGTTCGGGTACGGCATCGTGCCCAATTTTTGAAATCCGTTCAGACAAACGCGCAAGCTCTTCATCGGCGCGCGCGATTTGGTCGTAGGCACGCGCGATTTGTTCATCGGCGCGAGAGATCAAGCTATCCTTTGTCGGTGTGGAGCTCATTGGCGTTTTTCTCCGTCCAATGTCATCCGCAGATAGTGTCAAACACCTGGCAGGTCGACCGCCAGCGAAGACCTTAACGCAATCTTGTAAGGCGGACGATAGAGAGTATAGGACCACATCACCTGACGCGCCAAGTCCGGCGGTAGGACCAGCGAACGCGGGGAATGCTCCTTGTCTGGTATTCTGGTTCACGCGCAAAAGGTCGAAATCAAATAAAAAAAGCGCCTCTCGTAATAGATGTCGGCCGCATATCCAATCGATCGCGAATGAACGCCCTTAAATTGGCCTCGTCTTTCGGCCGTTTGCTAATTTCATGCTTGCCCGGTCTTGGTTGCTGAGTTTCGTGCGGCGATCTTTTCCCTCAGATCGTTGCAGATATTGCGGACTTCTGCCGTAACCTGGGAACAATTTTCAATCTGCTGAAAAACACGCTTCGCTTCCTCGCGGTAACGGCCTGCGGTTTCCTTTAACTCTTCGGTCACGCCGAGCGCGTTGCGGGTTACGGTCTCGCATTGCTTGACGAGATCCATCAATTCCGTTCCCATTACCTCGATCTCTTTTGCGGCGATTTCGTATTCGCGGACAACAGCCTCCGCAGACAGCTTGCCAATCTCCGTTGCACCCGCGCTGTGCTCGACATAGTCGGGCATCGCCATAGCTGGCGCGCTTACGGTCGGCGCGGCACCTTAGTTTGGCTCATTCACAGGCGGTCTGCTCCGCACTTCTGCCGCGATTGCGCGCTCGATTTCATTCAAGTGGTCTTTGTCTAGCGATCGCACCATAACTGTTGCTCCTCGTCGGCAATAATTAAGAGAAATCTTTGCCGATGAATCCTCATGCTTTCGCATCTGGAGCAACAGGACTGTTGAGTTAAGCTTGTTAGTTAAGCTTTATGCGTGCGGTACGAGTTAATTCGGGAACCGTCGCGCGGCGCTGGCAGCGCGCCCTCACAGGCATTCGGCTTGAGGTCGGTGTGTGGGTAGGTCATTCCTTGGCTAATATTAACCAGCAGACCGGCCCCAATCTCATTCAGAGATTTTTCTCTCATGATCGGTTTTTAAGCCGGAGCGTTCGTTGGCCTTTCACGTGCGGCTACCTCGTTGCGCGGGGGGACGGCTTCGCCAGGGGAATGCGTCGACGGACCTCGCGAGGGCGCTTGGTTGTCGGATGCTAACCCTTTTTAGGCGCTCGCATCCTTTTGTTTACCAATCACCACAAGGCGCTAGAAACCACTTCGCCTAATCCGAGCTCAAGGATTTTCGTGCACGCTTGTCGAAGGGCAGGTGGGAGATATGTTGCGATCCAACTGATCGTGATTGCCGCGTCTAGTTATAGCGGCAGCGCGTTTGAAGGATGGCGATTCTCAAAATCGAGCGTTCGGCTTTAATTCACGAAATGCTTTTCGCTCGAGATGCGACAGATATGAAGTGGAGAGCGAAATGAATGTGGGGCAACTCTACATCACTCGTCAATTGGTCGGCGTGACGTATTGCATTATCAGTATGGCACTGCTGGCGATCGGTGCGCGCGCTACCTTGGATATTCACACATCGGATGCGCCAAGGGTTGTGTTTGCCGAGGAGAGCGCCGGCGCCACCCAGCTCGCACTCATAATCGGCAATGGGCATTACCCAGATGCCGCCGAACCACTGCAC
The DNA here is from genome assembly GCF_900142985.1 of Bradyrhizobium erythrophlei. NCBI lineage: Bacteria > Pseudomonadati > Pseudomonadota > Alphaproteobacteria > Hyphomicrobiales > Nitrobacteraceae > Bradyrhizobium > Bradyrhizobium erythrophlei. The sequence goes on along the minus strand of NZ_LT670849.1, from coordinate 2,552,747 downwards.
CAACCCATCAACGACGCAAGCGGTCTAGCGGATGCAATGAGCCGGCACGGGTTCGATGTCGATATGGTCGAGGACGCTACCAAGGCAGATATGGCTAACGCGATCGAACGGCTAAAATCCCGGATCAAGCCCGGCTCGGTCGTAATGCTGTTTTTCGGCGGCTACGGTGTGCAGTCCGGCCGCGAGAGCTACATGATCCCAATCGACGCAATGATCTGGAAGGAAAGCGACGTCCGACATGAGGGAATCTCGATCGAAGCCGTGCTCGACGTAATGAAGGAGCGGGGTGCTCGCGCCAAACTGGTTGTGCTCGACGCCTCAAGACGCAATCCCTACGAGCGACGTTTCCGCTCTTACTCCCACGGGCTTGCACCAATCAATGCGCCAATTAACGCACTCATTCTCTCGTCTAATACGCCCGGCAAGGTCGGCGATGACTCGACAAACGAGCACAGCGTGCTTGTTACTGAGCTGCTTAACGAGCTTGATAGGGAGGTGAGCGCTGAAGGGGTCTTCAACAAGACCCGCACTGCTGTTTCTCGCGTCTCTAATGGCGAGCAGATTCCCTCGGTATCTTCCTCGCTTGTGGAAGACCTGGGCTTCAGTCCGAGCGATAGTTCAATAACTTCGTCGCTGCCGCCCGCTGCATCGCGGACGAGCGCAAGCCTACCCTGACTGGTCCTGCTTGTCCGATTTGCCGCAACCGACGTTGATCTTAGCCGAATTTCGACAAGAACAGGAAAGCGCGACGAGGAAGGTCACCAATGGGGGGTACGTCGATCCTCAGGCACTCCCGTCTCTCGGACCGGCCTCATTCAGGGATTTTTTTCCGTCGCTCGCAGATTTTTGGAGCTTACGGGCTGGTCACGCTGGCTTTCGTCAATCGGCGTTGATGAAAAGCTTCGTTGTCTGAATCGCTTGCGCCGGGGGAAAACCGCAGCGCTATAGCTCATTCGAAAACGGCCCATTATTTTTCCGGGCACGGCTTGGGTCGCTTGTCGCGGCAAACCAAAAACGTCGCGAAATTCGGCAAGGGGGTAGCAACTCAGCGCCTGCGCTCGGCCGCTGGCTGAATTTTTCCATAACAAGGGATGCGCGAACACTCGCTGTGGTGAGCCGGCACGAGGCGCAATACCGCCAGTCGCGACGTCGGTCTTCGAACCCTGACGCGGCTGATCAAGCCGCCAATGTCCGCAAATGAGCCCCAAAGCCGATATTCGTTTCATGGAGGGCAGCTCTTTTCTCCGACAGTCGCGAGAAGGACCCCACCAAAGGTGAAATAGCTCACACTTTCCCAAAACTAATTTCATTAGAGTTCGAATCACGCCTAGCTAGGGGGCGGCAATGGCAAGCTTAGACACGGGCCTAGCTCGCGTCTTTGCCTTATCGGCAATGACACGAGAGCAATACGTTCAGCGGTGCAAAGAGAACGCGCTCACGCTTCTTCGGGAGGGCCGGATAGGCGAGGCGGTCGCCTCGATGATGATGGACATGCGTAAACACCCGGACTGCGGAGTGCCTCGTGAAGTCAACGCGATTGGCATCTTCGCCGCGGAGGCTGGCGACATGGCCTTGGCGCGCGCCTACATCGACGGTTTTAATTGAAGGCGTTCGGCAGCTCGGTCATGTCCCCTTCATCCCAATTAGCCGCCGTCGAACGTGCTATTCTCAATGGCCGCGGCGCTTCCTGAAGTCGAAAAGTGCGTTACCCATCGGATGGTCAGCGAAAACGGTCTTTGGACTAAATGCGATTGTCATTTGCCCCCCAATGCACCAAGGCCCTGCCTCTGCTTCAGGGCGTTCCAAGCCGCAGTTCCCTTTACCGCTCATCTCCAAATGGCACGGCCTTGAATCAACTGCCGGAAGGACGGTTAAGAATATCGCCCGCGTCGCAGTGTTTACCCGCGTGGCGAAGCGATCCATTCCGAGGTTAACTACCAATTTAATCTGCTCGATAGCATCCTGAAATTCGAAAACGACAGCTCGAAAATGTCTGGTGAGAGGCCGTTTACCGGTCAATTCGGCGGCAATTAACGACGTTGCGGGTCGGACGCCCGCCTTGCCGTCGGCATAGAATTGGCTAACAGTGGGGCGGGTCCGAAAAAGGGGCGGCTGCCGTGGTCATGAAGCAGCGCGAGCTACCTAGTGAATTTGGACGTCGGTGTAGCCATTGCGGGTTCGCAATCCAGCCGGCTGCTAACTTTTGCGGTGGCTGTGGACGATCCAGAACCCTCTCGAGCGCGACGGATCAGAATGCGCTAACATTTCTGCAATCAAAGGTGCCGCCCGAATTGGCCGAGCGGATATTGCATTCCGGCGGCGCCATGTCCGGTGAGCGCAAGCATGTCACGGTTTTGTTTGCCGACGTTCGCGGGTCGACAGCTCTAATCGACAAACTTGATCCAGAAGAGGCGCTCGAAGTCCTTGGGCCGGTGCTTCAGGTTCTCATGGACGCGACTCATAAGCATCATGGTTTCGTGAACCAAGCCCGTGGCGACGGCATCATGGCTCTTTTCGGAGCTCCCATAGCCACCGAGGATCACGCCGTGCAGGCTTGCCGCGCCGCGATTGCTATGCGGGCTGGTATCGACGAACTCAATCGCAGGAGGTCTAGCGACATCTCCTTGCGCATCGGAATGAATTCCGGCGATGTGGTCATCCATTCGATCGGCAGCAATCTTGTGATGAACTACGATGCGGTTGGGAAAACCGTTCATCTGGCTGCTCGCATGGAAGAGTTCGCGGCCTCGGATGCGATCATGATGACGGCAGCGGCGCACAAGCTTGCTGAGGGTTTCATAGTGGCGCAGTCGCGAGGCGCAGTTGCTCTGAAAGGCGTGGAGGAGCCAGTAGAGGTTTTCGAATTGGATGAGCTGCGTTCGACCACTCGCTGGCAGGCTCGGTCGTCGCGGGGCCTCAGCAGACTTGTAGGTCGGCAGCCGGAGCTGGATACGCTCAGGGGTGCGCTCCAAAGAGCTGCAAGCGGAAATGGGCAAGCGCTGACGGTGGTTGGAGCTGCGGGATTAGGGAAGTCGCGACTAATTCACGACTTTGTCGGTGAGCTTCCGAGCGAGTGGATGGTCCTGGAAGCCGCATGCGTCCCTCAGCAGACCCTGTCTAGTTATTACCCAATCAGTGGTCTTATCCGCAATATGTTCGGAATCGGCATCGATGATGCGCCTGCTTTGGTAGCTAAGCGAGTGAGAGAGCAGATCGTTTCGCTGGAACCGACCTTGTCGGAGTATCTTCCGGCTATTTCTTCAGTTTTAGATATCAGCGTCGAAGATCAGGATCAGGAATGGAAAAAACTAGAACCTTCTGAAAAGCGTCGTGCGATCATTGAAGCGATTATTTCCCTGATCCTTTTTCAAGAACGGCGCACACCTATGGTGATCATAGTCGAGGACGTCCATTGGATAGACGCCGAGACAAAAATCATTCTTCACAATTTTCTGAGTCGTTTGCGTGGCATGCGGATCTTGATGATCATGACGCAACGGTCGGAAGACGGATTGGCAGATCCTGGCCTCCTTCGTCTTGAGCTGTCGGCGCTCGATGGCATGGCCTCACAAGAGATGCTCGACCGGCTCATGGGGCGAGATGTCACTCTTCAGTCGATAAGACAGCGTATTGTCGCAAAGGCCCAGGGAAATCCATTATTTCTTGAAGAGCTGGTTCAGTCTCTCGCGGAGGCAGGCAGCTTTAGGGGAGAGCCGGGGTATTACGGCTTAAGCAAACCTGCTGAGCGGATGGAGATCCCTCAAACTATTCACACTGTTTTGGCTGCGCGTATTGATCGATTGGATGGCGTGCCGAAGGCCCTGTTGCAAACCTCCGCTGTGATCGGCGCGGACGTCTCGATCGCGCTGCTCTCAGGAATCCTCGAGGTAGCTCCAGGCAAGATAGCCAGAGACCTCAAGACGCTGGAGAAGGCCGACCTGCTCCGGAAGGTGAAGCGTGTCGGATCCGAATATTCCTTCAAGCACGATCTAATCCGAGAAGTCGCCTACGGAACGATGCTATTGGGGACACGTCGGTCGCTTCATGCTAAGGCGGTTGCAACGATCGAATCCCGCTTTGCCGACCGTCTCGCTGAGCACATAGATCGGCTCGCCGATCACGCATTCATGGCGGAACTTTGGGAAAAGGCGGCCCCCTATCAACTGCGGAGCTGTCGACGCGCCGTAAAGCGAGGAGCCAACCAGGACGCGATCGGGATTTACCAACGGGGATTGGAAACCTTATCGCATTGGCCGGCTTCGGCGGCCAAGACAAAGGCTGAAATCGACCTCCGACTAGTAGCTGTAATTGCGCTGGAGCCGCTGGGCAAACATCGCTTGATCGCCGATGTGCTGCGCGAAGCGCGCAGCCTCGCCGATACCTCCAGGGATCCGTTGCGCAATGCTGCTGTGAACTGTCAGCTTGCGGTCGCCCTCTGGAGAATCGGAGAACATGAAAGTGCGATGGAGGCCGCCATCGCCGCGAGCAGAATTGCGCAGCAGATAGCGGACCCGGCCCTTACTTTTGCGTCGCTGCACAATATCGGGATAGTTCTCCACGAAACCGGAGCTTACAAGGAGTCGATTGTAATCCACGAAAAGTGCTTTGCCTTTGAAACCCCCGAACTTGATATCAAGCGCGCGGGATGGGCCGCCTATCCAAGCGTAGTGCTCCGCACCTTTCTGGCCGATTCCCTGATTGAAATCGGCGAGATTGAGCGAGCCGAACTCATGGCCGTTGAGGCGAGCCAACGCGCCGAAGCGGCGGGTCATTTTTATTCGCGTGCGAATATTTCACATGTCCTTGCTCGGTTAAGATTAGCGCAGGGCCGGCATGCCGAAGCGCTGTCGCTCGCGCGAGATTGCTGGCAAACCTGTCTAGATCTCGGGATCGTGCAAATGTATCCGATACTCGCGGCGCGGATGGGGGAGGCATATCTTGCGGAGGGCGATATCCAGGCCGCTGCCGAGATTCTTTCCAAGCCAGAGCGCTTGGACGTACCGCTTGCCGAAAATGCGTTCGGTTGGGGATGGCTATTTGTCACGCAGGGGCGGGCATTTTTGGCTGCGAACGATCGCATGCAAGCCCGCACTGCGGGAATGCGCGCCTTGACGCTTGCGGAAGAGCGCGGTGAACCGCCACAACAGGCTTACGCGCTGAAACTCCTGGGCGATACCTCGTTGGCGGAAGGCGACGTGTCCGAAGCTCGGGTTTATTTCGGGCGTGCTCTCGAGCTTGCAACAACATGCGGGATGCGTCCATTGATGGACCAATGCACCAAAGCCTTGGTCATTTGATCGCGCCCGCCCCGCCCTTTGAAATCGCGTAAGTGTCGCTTCAAATTAGGAGGCGGCGATATCGTGCAGCGCTCGAATTCCCGGAAGGAAAAAGTAGGCCCCGCCGCGCACCCTAACAAACGGTGCCGGACGAGGAATGTGAAGATTCGCCGGCCGGCTTTGTATCGTGATGCTTTCGCCCCCCGAAAAGTGGCTAATCAGATCTGTCCCGGCGTAGAGACCGTTGAAGCGGGGGTTGTTGAGCCACGAATGCTGAATCAGTTCGAACTGCCCGGCGATGTCAGCATTCAAGGCAATGAACAGCATGCCTCTCTCAGCTTTTTCGCCCAGGCGTTCCTGATCATTGGGCTTCCATCTCTGGCCATAGGGCCGGCCGCGCCGGATGATCCGGTGCATCTTTGAAAGATGCAGCGCCGTCACCGGATCCGGTATGAGGGAATCACGCGGATTCGCACGCCGGATGTGCGCGCCAATCGGGCACGTCAAACCGGCACGGTCTTCGTAATAGTAGAGGAAGTCGTTCTTGGAACATCCCACATTAGCAACAGCTCTCTCCGGAACGAGCGGAACGCCGTCTCTCCATCGGCCGAGCAGACGTGCGGCAACCCAGTCTTCGGTCTCGCCGAGGTTTTTAGCCACATCCGATAGAAACGCGTTGAACGCCGGCACATCCTGCTCGAGTTGTCGAAACACAAGGTAGGTGCCGTTTCGCCTGATATCCCGGCCGTGGCGGGTGGTGATGCGAGCCCGACGCTCGTTCAAATATCCAAGCAGGAACTCGCCCGGCTTGACCTCGGAGCCCGGCCTTATCCCGGACGTTCCTTTCTCGGGCGCCTTGTTCTTCTTTTTGGGGCGTCCTTCGATTTTTGGCTGTGACAGGCCGTCGACATAGCCGAAATGCTCTTTCGTATCCGGAAAGAGGTGCCCCTTGAGAACGATGGGGTCGCCATCAGCAACGCCATGTATGGCGTCCATTTCACTCTCGATCAACTGGTCAAGCGATGTCTCGTCAGCCACGAACAACAGCAGGAGGACGTCTACGTGGTTCGCTTTCTCATCCCAGCCGCCCCAATCCCAGAACTCAGGCGAGCTAGCTTCGAGGTCTCCGAGGATATTTGTTCGCCGTGGGATTGGAGCGCCCGGAGCATGAGGAGGGGCCATTCCTTCGAGAAACTCCATCGAGAAGGAATTGAGTGCAGGTTCACCGATCCCGAGATGTTGCAGGCCGGAGGCCGTCAATGCCAGATTGATGGCGCAGTGCGTCTTGCGTTCTGGGTCCGGGAGAACCGGTGTCAGTCTTTTCGCGAGGTCCGCAAGCCATTTCTTCTTTTGCGCGCGTTCTTCCGGGCGGAAGCGGCATAGCACATAGGCCGAATAGGGCAGATGCTTGAATCCGCTAAGGACGATGCGCTGAACATCCTCCCATTCGATCTTTTCCATCGCGGCCTCCACTCTCAAAGGTTCTGCACGACCGCGTCGATTTCGGCGGCGGTCAGCGGCTCTGACAAGGACTGTCGGGCAGCGGTGCTCGTATTGATATTCACAACGCTTAGCAACGGATAGGCGCTGTACCAAGCGACCGTCTCTACCTGGCTTTCCCGCACATAGGCCTTGAACGGCTGCTCCGCCTGGGCCCCCTTCCAGAAATAAAACGATGTTTGAGGGAAGCCGTAGCATTGACCTTTTTTGCCTTCGACTTCGACAAAGGTATTCGTCCAGATGGCGTTCAGTCCCTTGACCGCCGTCAAGTCGATGAACTCGTTCAGGTAGCTGTCCCAGGCCCCCCCGTAATTGTCGAGGAACAACAACCGCCGGCCACCGTCGATGAGAACCCAGCGAGCCGAAAGGATCGTCGGGATCTCGCCAAGTGTGCCGACGTTGAACCAGAATCGGGACAACAGGTTGATGACGAACAAGGTGGCGCGCAACGCCACGCCGTGTACGAAGCCGGGCTTGACACGTGTCAGGCTTGTCAGGTGGTTTTGAAACCGATTGTTGCCGCCCTCTTCCCGCGCGTACTTTTTCGCGTTGATGGATGCCCTTGCTTCGAGCGCCACGGGGTCGGCGAATTTCCGGCCATCCAGCAATTCGCGCACCCGCAGGATAGACAAGAACAGGAGGCCGATGGCATACAGCGCAAAGACGCCGATCAATCCGCAGGCGGCGATGGCGAGGGCGCCGGAGAGCAGGCTCTTGGCAGACTCCTCGTCAAACACTGAAGGCATGTAGCGGCTGGCGACAAGGATGCAGCCAGCGACGGTTATCGCCATTGCAACCCTGACAAGATCGAGCCACAGACGCCGCCAATTCTCTTGCGGACCGGTCAGCTTCTTCAGTTCGACCGATATCTTTAGGGATGTTGCGAGGTATTGCAGACCGGCCAGCACGACGACCAAAACGAACAGAACAAAGAGATGCACAAGCACGGAGTACCCGACGGCGCCGGCCGACTTTCCCACTTCTTCAATAAGAGCCTGCAAGACAGCTCCGGTGAGAAAGATGAATGCGCCGTATGTCAAGATCACCGCAACGTGGAGCGGAACGCGCCTGAAAAAGAACTGATCACGCGGGTGCCGGCTCCAGCTGATGAGGAAAAGCTCCCCGCAGCGAAGCAATAACCAGATCGCGGTCAGTCCGATCACTGGAAACAGCATCGCCGGGATTTCGGACGCAGAACCCGCGAGACGACTGACAATGCTGCTGCCAAATCGGCCGGCGTCATCGAACAAGGCCGGGATAGCGCTCGATAGCGACTGAAGCCGCCAGCCGCATGCGGCGACCGCCAGGGCACCGATCAGGCAAGCCAAAATCAGGGCTGCAACACCCGCAGCGGTGGCGATAGTTGTCCGAAATCTGACCTCCCAGGGCACGGGGGCCTGTTGTTCAGCCCATCGCCTGCTCACACGCCGGGCGATGAAGCCACGCAGGTCGCCAAAAAGTCCGTTCAGCCGCGGCGCGGAGACGCCACCATCCTGCAATCGAGAAAAATAGCGGGTGATCCCTAGATGTATCCGGTTCTCGTCCTTGATTTGCGCAACGGTGCGGCCGGGACTGCCGGAAAAATAGATGTGAGCCCCCGCATCGTGGCCAACAAAGTATTCTTTTGCGAGTTCGGGACTCGTGAGGCCGGAGACCGGATAGCCGGCGCAATGCTGATAAAGCTCGTGCATACCAATGCCAGCGACGCGCAGGAGATCGGAAAGGAAGTCTGCTTTTGTTCCGTCGAATGTCGCTTCGAATACGAGACTGGGACCAAAATCGGCTGCGGCTTCCAGAACGACGAAGCTGGCGAAGTGGAGGTTCGGAATAAGGTCAAATCGAAACCGCGGGCGGCAGCGCATGCCGACTTCCGGCTCCGCATTTTCGCGGAGATATTGACGACAGGGTTCGATATACGACGTCTCTATCGGCGTTATGATTGTGATGTAATCCGGCATCGGCCTTTATCCGCTCGAATTTCCGCGGGTTAAAATGATCAACGCTAAAACGTAACGACGAGGCCGGCCGCCACCGGTCCGTCAAATGCGAGATCTCCCTTCGTGCCGGCGGCCCGGGAAAGATTGGGAAAGACAAGCAACGACCTGAAAATCTCGAGCAGTGCGGTTTCGGCGATGTATTGTCCAAAACAGTGCCGCGGCCCGAATCCGAAATGGAGGTAGCGTTCGAACGGTCGCGATACGTCAAAGCGTTCTGGGTCGAGGAACACCTCGGGATCGAACATGGCTGCCAGTGGCGGCGCAAGTACCCTCGTTCCCGGCCGGACGATCCGCGCATCCTTTGTGCCATACGCGATCACCGTCTCGCGCGGTGTATCACGGATCAAAAGCGGCAACATCGGCCGGAAGCGCAACGCCTCGTAGACGTAATGACGCAGTGTGCAACGAAGCGCGTCCACGTTTTGTGCACCGCTGCTTACTGCCTGATCGAGCTCAAGCGCTACCGATCTCGCCTTCTCTAGATCGTCCGGATGCGCGAGGATCTGGTCGATGGCTCCGGCGCCTGCCCGCACGATCGTCGCTCCTCCTGTCGCAAGAAGGCCGGTGAGATAGCGGCGTATCCAGTCCTCATCGAACCAGTTCGGCCGGCCAGGATCGCGGAGCCGCTGGACCAGCCTCGTTAGTAGGTCTCCGGCAGGTGAATTCGGTGGGGGAGCGACGGGATTCGACGGCTTCTGCTTCTGTGAGATTTCCTTCAGCAAAAGCTCGGTGACGTTCGCCATGCTCTCGCGCGAGCGGGACCATGGCTCCGAACCAACGGGCGGATTGACCATGATGATGCCGGCGAGGTCGCGCATGGCGTGCGCCATTTTCTGTGCGCATCCGCCGAGCCGAGGAACGCCAAAATATTCATTGGCAATGTCGACGACGACGGGCTCGATCAGTTGGGAGACCACGTCGATGCGTCCATTCGCGGCGCTGAGCTGCTGGCGGCAGCGGTTGTCGACGATTGCCCTGATCTTGTCGATGTCGGTCGGATCAACCACGCTCTGGAGCAGCTGGCGCTCCTGTGCGTGCTGCTGGCGCCAGTCGACCGTCATGAGGAACGTTCCCCATGGCATCCCCGGTTCGATGAAGTCGCCGAGCGTGAAGTCGTCGAAGCGTTGAAGAACCTCGCGCACTTCGCTTGCCCTAGTGACGACAAGGACCTTCTTGAAGATGAAAACCGGCCGGATACGACGCAGGAGACCGAAGCCGAATTTCAGGTAACCAAGATGACAGAGAAAGAAACACGAGATCCGATAGAGACGCATATGAAAGGCGAGACGTCGGGACTGGATGTAATGCCCGAGCCAACGGGTGAATTGCGCGTAGCGATCTCGCGACCCGCATTGCATCAACGGTTTTGGAACGTTTGTGTCCATCGACACCTCCCGAAACCTCGCTGCATGATGTTACCAGGGCACCATGGTCGGTGCGCTTAATACGTAGATCGCGGAATACCCAAACTAGCAAACGGACCGAAGGGTCATCCTGCCTTGAGTTGCACCGTTGCAATATTGGCGATTGTTACCCCAACCGGCCCGTTAGCGATGTGAACCGTTTCACACTATAACTATCACTCTGCGAAGAAGTAGAGCCGGGATTTTCCGTCCGATTGCGTTTCCCCCGTCTCGATGCCCCCTCGCGGCCGCAGGCGGCGCGATACGTAGACGGCGTTAACCCATTTTGTGGGGCTAGTTTAGATCCGCATAGGGATCGTAATTTGCGTCGGGGTACCAATCGCCGTCAAAAAGACGCGCCTGGCGGCCGAGCGTTACTCGCTGCACGTGATCAGTATCGACAAACGTATGGACGCTACCGGGCGTGCCCCAGTCACCTCCCCAAATCAGCTTATGGTGCTTTGCGAGAGCTCCGAGCATCGAGAAATCGCCCTTCCAGGAAGGTTGACCATTGATGTCCTTTACGATGTCGCACGCCAGGCCGAAGTGATGGACGCCGACCTGTTTTAGCTTGGTGGCGCCTTGATTGAAAAGTGCAACTTGGCGGGCTTGGCTGCGGTAAGTCTCGAAGATCATCAGCTTGAGACCATTTGTTGCGGCATCCGCTATGACGGCTTGCACCAGGTCCCTAGTCGTTGGCTCGAGAAGCTCCGGGTCGGCTATGCGTTTCGGACTGTTGAAGCGTGGATCCGCCATAATGACGTCATTATAAAAGTTGCCCGAAGAGGCCGCCGCCGCTGCCATATCTGCGACGGTTGGAGCCAAAACACCGGCTGCAGCAACTGCGCCCGTTACGGCAAACGCTCCGAAATCCGTCTTAACTTCGTTGATGTCGACACTCAGCTTGTCCCAGTCTTGATCGAGCGGTGTCATCTGCGAAAGGTTCCAGCGACCGCTTCGGTAGAAATCCCGCGTGCCCGCAAAGGCTTTGGAGGCGGAAAGCCAGGTATACGAGCAAATGCCCTCGTCAAGCAGCGTTTCGCAAACTAGGCCGTTGCTGTAAACGCCAAGAGCGTATTTCGATCCGATCGCCTGCTGTACACCGTTGAAGTACTTTCTGATGGCTGCCAGATCGGATTCCACGTAACCGTTGGGGAGACCCTCGAGGGCAAAATAGATGGGCGTCCCTGTTGGCTGGCCGATTGCCATTGCTTGATCTAGCGCATTTTGTCCGTCGGACTTTCCTTGCGCCGCAGTCAGAGTCAGATTGTGACCCGTATCTTCGTACACTGTGAACAGTTTTATTCCTGCACTACTGAGCTTTTGAGCCTCGGTTTTTGTAAGAGCCCATTCAGGGTGGACGACCCGGTAATATCGCCCGACGGCCGTGACACCTTTGGCCCTCAAAACCTCGACCTTGTCGCTGCAATTACTGTTCGTATCGATGACCGTCATTGCATCCTCCCGGCTGCCTACATTCCCAAGAAGACTAGTGGACGGGGGATCGCCGGCTTGTGAAATAGGTCACACTCAACGATTGATTGTATCCTTGGCCGACTGTCTTCGAATGGGTGCTTGATCGGACCTGAACCACGGACGGCAATGGCCAGCGGTCACGTGAACGGCGCAAATCGGGGGTTAGCGAGCTTAACGGCCAAACAGCCGAGATTTGGAGATTGAAGGCGGTCGGAGGTGGGCTAGAGAAACGCGATCGGTTCGGACAGAGAACCCCCAAAATGATGGACTAAAGCAGGGATTCTCTTTCGCTAGGGAGAGCGTCTGGGAGCAAACTCGAGCAAGGTTTTTTCTAGTTTCTTTCCCTCCGCCACGCCACATTCGCCATCGGCTCGGGACGTTCGCAAATGCCAGGATGTCCCAAACCTTGCATATATGACATTTGAGCAGTGACCTGACGGCCGCGCCGCTCTCACCAAGGCGACAGTACTGTGTTCTCTATAAGAGCGATGATGCCACCGGCGGTCAAAGCAAAGCCAAAGAGCAGCCCCGCTACCCAGCCGATGATTTCGTTACGTGCCATGGCGATGCTCAGTGCGATAGCTCGTACTTCCGCATTTCCTGCAAACGAGCCAGGCAATATTCGCGATAAAGGTCTTCAAAAAACGCCCACATGACCGAACCCCATCGTTGGTCGTGATGAGCAGGCTAGACCCCTTTCCGTTTCAGGATCGTTTCGCGGGTTTAGGAAAATGGTTTCAAGCGGCCGGGTAGCCGATCGGGATTTTGATCTCGATCGCTAGGCTCCGCAAATGACCCAGAGTGACGTTGTGCCTTGATGACGCGCGTGCACGTTCAGCCAGGCGCCGCCCAAATCCACGCGCCAGGCCATTTGTTTCAAAAGATTTCTATGCAGGTTGCCGGCAGCCTCTTCAGGGCCAGAGGAGCCCAGGATCGAAGGCTGGCCGACGCCGAAGGCCCGGATCGGCGGTCGCCGCGCTGCCGGCATTAACTACGTAAAAATACGCATCCGGCCCGCCGCCATATTGACTTTCCCCGCGGCAACCACTCGAATGTTTTATTGTTTTTTACAACTGTTTTTTAAGCGTTTTCTGGGGTGGGCAATTGAACAAGCTCGTCAGCCCCGAATTGGGTGGTTTAGCCGCCGCTGAGCCAGCCAAGTTCGATTTTAACGCGGTTGTCCCATCGGGACCCGCCGAGACAGTCATTGTCCCGGACGCTCACCTGCTTTTCTCGGGCGATTATGCACGGTCCGGCAGGGACCTGGTTATCTCCGATCAGATCCATCGCTATGTCTTGCACGATTACTTCGCGCACGAGAAACGCCCGACGCTCGTCTCTCCCGAGGGAGCCCCGCTGGACCCTCGCTTTATCGATGCGATAACCGGTTACACCAAATACGCGCAGGCGGGCACGTCGGCACCGAGCGACAAGGTTGTAGGGCACGTCGTCGTGATGACGGGCAGCGCCAGCATCGTTCGCAACGGCGTCGCGATCGTCGTCAACACCGGAGACACGATATATCGGAACGACGTCATCCAGACCGGCAGTAACTCGACGCTCGGCATGGTGCTGGACGACGGATCGGCGTTCAATCTGGCCGCAACGACCCGCTTCGTGGTGAATGAGCTGGACTATGATCCGGCGGGCACTGCCAACCAGGCGCTTTTTAGCCTCATCCAGGGCAGCCTTAGCCTAATAGCGGGCCAGGTCGCTCCTACCGGCGATATGAAAGTTACGACGCCAGTTGCAACGATTGGCGTCCGCGGGACGGTGCTTCTCGCGGGACTCGACTCGACCGACGGGCACGTTAACGTTTCCGTTGCTGATCAGCAGGACGGTGTGGTCCACGTCGTCGAGGTCTTCAACAACGCCGGAGATCGGATTGGCACAGTCTCGAGCAATGGCCCATCGCTTGCGGTAACACCAGGCGCCAACTTCCAGGTCACCACCCAAGAGGTCAGCAAGACCCCGACCCAGGTCGCCCAGGAATTCAGTTCAGTTCAACAGCTACAGACCACCTACGACACCGGGAAGCTGCAATATCCGAACCTGCCGCAGCACACCGAAAACACGGCTCCGAACAACAACACGAATACGGCCTCGACCAAAACGGCCGCCGTCGGTAGCCCTCCCGTGCTGCCGAGCGCCCCTCCGTCAACGACCGTCTTTACCGATCCGAGCGGTAGCAAAAGCCAGACGGCCACGACTGACGCGGCGCAAGTGCAGACGGTCAGTTTGCAAACTACCGAAGCCAGCACGACGACCACCACGTCGCAGACCACGACCACGCCCCCGATCACCTCGGAGCCATTGGTTGTCACGGTCACGATCGATCCGATCGATGGCAACGACCAGATCGGCTCCGCAGACGCCGCGGTCGGCGTGGCGGTGACCGGTTCGATCAGCGGGCTTACCGCGGGTAGTACTTTCGACGTCACCGTCACCAATAACGGCGTCGTCAAGAGTTATGTCGCGACCGTCAACGGCGCCGGCACCGGTTGGAGCGCCACGATCCCGGCGGCGGATGCGATCGTGCTCGCCAACGGTGCTGCGACCGTCGCGGCCCAGGTTACCGGTGCCGACGGCAGCCAGGCTTACGCCAGCCAGGCCGTCACGGTGGCCGAGACCGGTCCGACCGTGTCGATTGCGCCGGTTGGCGGCAACGGCGTCATCAATGCCGTCGAGGCGGCGGCCGGCGTGACCCTGAAGGGCTCTGTCACTGGGCTCGTCGCGGGCAGTACCTTCAACGTCACGGTTACCGACAACGGCGTGACCAAGACCTATGTTGCGACCGTCAACGGCGCTGCAACGGGATGGAGTGCGACGATTCCGTCGAGCGATGCGACGGCGCTCGCCAATGGCACCGCGACCGTCTCGGCGCTGGTTACCGATGCCGACGGCAACCAGGCTTCGGCAAGCCTGAACGTGACGGTGGCCGAGACCCTCCCGACGGTGGCGATCAATCCGGTCGACGGCACCAATGTGATCAACGCTGCGAATGCGGCGGCCGGCGTCACGCTGGGTGGTTCGGTCAGCGGGCTTGCCGCCAACTCCACCTTCAATGTGACGGTCACCGACAACGGCGTAACCAAGACCTATCTGGCGACTGTCGACGGCACCGGCACCGGTTGGAGCGCGACGATCCCGGCGGGTGACGCGACAACGCTCGCCAACGGGACCGCGACCATCGCCGCGCAGGTGACCGACGGCTTCGGCAATCCGGCAAGTTTCAGTCAGAACGTAACGGTGGCCGAGACTGGCCCGGTGCTGACGATCAACCCGATCGACGGCAACAACATCATCAACGCTGCGAATGCGGCGGCCGGCGTCACGCTGGGCGGTTCGGTCAGCGGGATTGCTTCCAACTCGACCTTCAACGTGACGGTTACCGACAACGGGGTAACCAAGACCTATACGGCGACCGTGAACGGCTCCGCCTGGAGTGCCACCATCCCGGCCGCCGATGCGATCGCGCTGGCCAACGGCACCGCAACCATTGCCGCACAGGTGACCGACAGCCACGGCAATCCGGCAAACTTCAGCCAGAACGTGACGGTGGCGGAGACGCTCCCGACGGTGACGTCGCTGACGGACACGACGACGAATGGCAGCGACCTCAATGCCGGACAGTCGGTGACGTTCACGCTTGCCGCAAGCGAGACGCTGACGATTGCCAATGGCGCGGCGCTGACGCTGAGCAACGGCGCTTCGGCGGTCTATAACAGCGCCACGGGGAAGTTCGTCTACACGATTAAGACCGGGGATACCAACACCGGCGACCTGACGGTGACGGGTTATACCGGCTCGATCACCGATAGCACCGGCAACGCCCTGGTGCCGAGCGGAGTGACGCTGGATACCCATATCCAGATAGACACGGTTGCACCGACGGTGGTGTCGCTGACGAATACGACGACGAACGGCAGCGACCTCAATGCCGGACAGTCGGTAACGTTCACGCTTGCCGCAAGCGAGACGCTGACAATTGCCAATGGCGCGGCGCTGACGTTGAGTAACGGCGCTTCGGCGGTCTTTAACAGCGCCACGGGGAAGTTCGTCTACACGGTTCAGTCCGGCGATACCAACACCAGCGATCTGACGGTGACGGGCTATACCGGCTCGATCACCGATGCTGCCGGCAACGCGCTGGTCAAGAGCGGGGTGACGCTCGACACGCATGTCCAGATCGACACGGTTGCGCCGACGGTTGCGTCGCTCACGGATACGACGACGAATGGCAGCGACCTCAATGCCGGTCAGTCGGTGACGTTCACGCTGACTAGCAGCGAGCCGCTGACGATTGCCAATGGCGCGGCGCTGACGTTGAGTAACGGCGCTTCAGCCATCTACAACAGCGCGACGGGGAAGTTCGTCTACACGGTGATCGCCGGCCAGGACACCGGTGACCTGACGGTGACGGGCTACAGCGGCTCGATCAGCGATGGCGCCGGCAATGCGCTGGTCAAGAGCGGGGTGACGCTCGACACCCATGTCCAGATCGACACGGTTGCGCCGACGGTAGCGTCGCTGACGGATACGACCACGAATGGTAGTGATCTCGACGCCGGCCAGTCAGTGACTTTCACGCTGACCGACAGTGAGGCGCTGGCGATTGCCAATGGCGCGGCGCTGACGCTGAGCAACGGCGCTTCGGCGGTCTATAACAGCACGACTGCGAAGTTCGTCTACACGGTTCAGTCCGGGGATATCAACACCAGCGACCTGACGGTGACGGGTTACACCGGCTCGATTGCCGATGGCGCCGGCAACGCGCTGGTCAAGAGCGGGGTCACACTGGACACGCATGTCCAGATCGACACGGTTGCGCCGACGGTGGTGTCGCTGGCGGATGCGACGACAAACGGCAGCGACCTCAATGCCGGCCAGTCGGTGACGTTCACCTTGACCGGCAGCGAGACGCTGACGATCGCCAATGGCGCGGCGCTGACGCTGAGCAACGGCGCTTCGGCGGTCTACAACAGCACGACCGCGAAGTTCGTCTACACGGTTCTGTCCGGGGATACCAACACCAGCGACCTGACGGTGACGGGTTACACCGGCTCGATCACCGATGCGGCCGGCAACGCGCTGGTCAAGAGCGGGGTCACACTGGACACCCATGTCCAGATCGACACGATTGCACCGACGGTGACGTCGCTGACGGATACGACGACGAACGGCAGCGACCTGAATGCCGGACAATCGGTGACGTTCACGTTGAGCGTCAGCGAGACGCTGACGATCGCCAATGGCGCAGCGCTGACGCTGAGCAACGGAGCCTCAGCGCTTTACAACAGTTCGACCGGCCAGTTTGTCTACACGGTCGTCGCCGGCCAGGACACCAGCGACCTGACGGTGACGGGCTACAGCGGCTCGATCACCGATGGCGCCGGCAACGCGCTGGTTAAAAGCGGGGTGACGCTGGACACCCATGTTCAGATCGACACCACTGCACCGACCGTCTCGATCAACACATCAGGCGGAACGACAAACCAGAATGTCCAGCTGATCTCGGGCAGTGCCGATATCGGCGACGTTGGCGCGACCGTCAATATCTACGACAATGGCGGGCTGACGCCTGTCGCGACGACGACCGTCCTGGCCGGTGGAAACTGGAACACCGATGTCACGCTGGCGACGGGCCCCAATTTGCTCGTCGCCAAGGTCACCGATGGAGCGGGCAATACCGGCACCAGCAATACGGTGACCTTCGACCTCAGTACCACAGCGCCGACAGTGACGTCGCTGACAGACGCGACCTCGAATGGCACCGATCTCGACGTTGGCCAGTCAGTGACATTCACGTTGACGGCGAGCGAGGCGTTGACGGTCGCGAGTGGGGCTGCGCTCACGCTGAATAACGGCGCAACCGCAGTTTATAGCAGCGGGTCGGGAACAACGTCGCTGACGTTTGTCTACACGGTTGCGTCGGGCCACGACACCAATGATCTCACGGTGACCGGCTATACGGGGTCGATCAAGGACACTGCGGGCAACGGGCTTGTAACCGGTGGTGTCACGCTCGATACCGGTGTGCAGATCGATACCACGGCGCCGACGGTGGCCTCGGTGACGGCGCCATCGGGCGACGACGGCCCGGGAACGGTGGTGGCCTTCACGGTCAACTTCAGCGAAGCGGTGACGGTGAACACGACAGGCGGTTCGCCGACGCTGACGCTGAGCAATGGCGCGACCGCGACCTATGTGAGCGGCAGCGGGTCGACCGGGCTGGTGTTCAACTACACGGTGGGCGCGACCGGCAGCGGGCAGGATGCCACCGATCTTGCGACTGCGACCAATGCGCTGCTTCTGAACGGTGCGACGATCAAGGACACCGCCGGCAACGTCGCGGTCCTGACGGGTGCCAGCAACGTCAACCCGACCGGGACGCTGCAGATCGACACCACGGCGCCGACGGTGGCGTCGGTGACAGCACCATCGGGTGACGATGGCCCGGGAACGGTGGTGGCCTTCACGGTCAACTTCACCGAAGCGGTGACGGTGAACACGACAGGCGGTTCGCCGACGCTGACGCTGAGCAATGGCGCGACCGCGACCTATGTGAGCGGCAGCGGGTCGACCGGGCTGGTGTTCAACTACACGGTGGGCGCGACCGGCAGCGGGCAGGATGCCACCGACCTCGCGACCGCGGCAACCAACGCTTTGCTTTTGAATGGCGCCACGATCAAGGATGTCGCCGGCAACGTCGCGGTCCTGACCGGTGCCAGCAACGTCAACCCGACCGGGACGCTGCAGATCGACACCACGGCGCCGACGGTGGCCTCGGTAACAGCACCATCGGGTGACGATGGCCCGGGAACGGTGGTGGCCTTCACGGTCAACTTCACCGAAGCGGTGACGGTGAACACGACAGGCGGTTCGCCGACGCTGACGCTGAGCAATGGCGCGACCGCGACCTATGTGAGCGGCAGCGGGTCGACCGGGCTGGTGTTCAACTACACGGTGGGCGCGACCGGCAGCGGGCAGGATGCCACCGACCTCGCGACCGCGGCAACCAACGCTTTGCTTTTGAATGGCGCCACGATCAAGGATGTCGCCGGCAACGTCGCGGTCCTGACGGGTGCCAGCAACGTCAACCCGACCGGGACGCTGCAGATCGACACCACGGCGCCGACGGTGGCCTCGGTGACGGCGCCGTCAGGCGACGATGGCCCGGGAACGGTGGTGGCCTTCACGGTCAACTTCACCGAAGCGGTGACGGTGAACACGACAGGCGGTTCGCCGACGCTGACGCTGAGCAACGGCGCGACCGCGACCTATGTGAGCGGCAGCGGGTCGACTTCGCTGGTGTTCAACTACACGGTGGGCGCGACCGGCAGCGGGCAGGATGCCACCGACCTCGCGACCGCGGCAACCAACGCTTTGCTTTTGAATGGCGCCACGATCAAGGATGTCGCCGGCAACGTCGCGGTCCTGACGGGTGCCAGCAACGTCAACCCGACCGGGACGCTGCAGATCGACACCACGGCGCCGACGGTGGCCTCGGTGACGGCGCCGTCAGGCGACGATGGCCCGGGAACGGTGGTGGCCTTCACGGTCAACTTCAGCGAAGTGGTGACGGTGAACACGACTGGCGGTTCGCCGACGCTGAAACTGAGCAACGGCGCGATCGCGACCTATGTGAGCGGCAGCGGGTCGACTTCGCTGGTGTTCAACTACACGGTGGGCGCGACCGGCAGCGGGCAGGATGCGGCCGACCTTGCGACCGCGGCAACCAATGCGTTGCTTCTGAACGGTGGGACGATCAAGGATGCCGCCGGGAACGCCGCGGTTCTGACCGGCGCCAGCAACGTCAATCCGACCGGTACGTTGCAGATCGACACCACGGCCCCGACGGTATCAATTACGACAACCGGAGGCACGACCAGCCAGACCAGCCAAACGATCTCCGGTCAAGTCGATGTTCTGGATGCGGGCGCCACGGTCAAGATTTTCGACAATGGCGGCACGACCGCGGTCGCGACGACAACAGTTCTTGGCGACGGTTCGTGGAGCATAAGCGTCCCGCTGGTCTCGGGAACCAATTCGTTGGTTGCCAAGGTAACCGACGCGGCGGGCAATGTCGGTACCAGCAACACCGTGCAGTTCACGCTGCCCAACTTTACGGTTCAGTGGATCGGTCAGACCGGCCAGAACTGGGGTACTGCTGGGAACTGGAGCACGCTGGCCCTTCCGATATCCACTGACGACGTCCTGATCGGCGTCGCCGATAATGTGCTCTTCAATAGCAGCACTTCGACGATCGATGGCCTCTATAGCGTCGCTGGGTCTACGCTCAGTGTCAGCAACGGAACGTTCACCGTCAGCAGCGCCTCGACTGTCTCGAATCTTCAGGGGTCGATTGCCCTAAGCGGAGGTACGTTTACCTCGAACGCGCAGATGACCGTCGGGAGTCTTAACCAGTCGGGCGGAACCCTATCGGGCAGCGGGCTGTTGACGGTGACAGGTGCGACGAGCTTCTCCGGCAACAGCACCGAGACCGGCAGCGGGGCCGGGTCGGAGACCAAGGCGCAGTCCGGCGCGACCTTTGCCGGCGGCACGACGCTGACGTTGAGTGCACGAACGCTGGACCTTCAGGGCACGAGCTCGACGACCGGAGCAGGCAACAATTTCAACGACATCATCAACCTGAACAATGGTTCGTCACTGACCGTCGATGTCGGGGCGACGTTCACGGATGCAACGATCACCGGCGGCGGCAATGCGCTCGTGATCCAGAGCACCAGCGGGACGGCGGGGACGGTCACCAACCTCGGCACCTGGCAGAAGACCGGCAACTCGAGCGGCAACGATACCATCAGCGTCGCGTTCAGCACGACCAATGGCACGGTGCTGGTCCAGAATGGAGTGTTGAATCTTACCGGTGGGGGCACCGACACCAATGCGAGCTACCAGGGCTCGGGGCAGGTTCAGTTCGGCGGCGGAACGCGGACGCTGGACAGTGCATCGAGCATTACGTCGGGCGTGATCTTCGGCGGCACGGGCACCACCACGACGATCAACGGCACCTATAATGCGTCGTCGACAAACGTCCAGAATGGCACCGCGAACCTGCTGGGGACGATCACCGGGCTTGGGGCGACCACGATCAGTTCCGGAACGCTCAATCTCTCCACGGCCGGCACGACAGCGACGAGCCTGACGGAATCGGGCGGCACGCTGACGGGCAGCGGGCTGTTGACGGTGACGGGTGCGACGAGCTTCTC
The DNA here is from genome assembly GCF_900142985.1 of Bradyrhizobium erythrophlei. Lineage (NCBI taxonomy): Bacteria > Pseudomonadati > Pseudomonadota > Alphaproteobacteria > Hyphomicrobiales > Nitrobacteraceae > Bradyrhizobium > Bradyrhizobium erythrophlei. The sequence continues at coordinate 2,531,865 of NZ_LT670849.1, read as the reverse complement.
CGGCAACAGCACCGAGACCGGCAGCGGGGCCGGGTCGGAGACCAAGGCGCAGTCCGGCGCGACCTTTGCCGGCGGCACGACGCTGACGTTGAGTGCACGAACGCTGGACCTTCAGGGCACGAGCTCGACGACGGGAGCAGGCAACAACTTCAACGACATCATCAACCTGAACAATGGCTCGTCGCTGACCCTCGATGTCGGGGCGACGTTCACGGATGCAACGATCACCGGCGGCGGCAATGCGCTCGTGATCCAGAGCACCAGCGGGACGGCGGGGACGGTCACCAACCTCGGCACCTGGCAGAAGACCGGCAACTCGAGCGGCAACGATACCATCAGCGTCGCGTTCAGCACGACCAATGGCACGGTGCTGGTCAACAACGGCGTGCTGAACCTCACCGGTGGCGGTACCGACACCAATGCGAGCTACCAGGGTGCCGGGTCCATTGAGTTCGGCGGCGGAACGCGGACGCTGGACAGTGCATCGAGCATTACGTCGGGCGTGATCTTCGGCGGCGGGACGACGACCGTCAACGGCACCTACAATGCATCCTCGACCACGGTCAACGGCGGCACGGCGAACTTGCTGGGGACGATCACCGGGCTTGGGGCGACCACGATCAGTTCCGGAACGCTCAATCTCTCCACGGCCGGCACGACAGCGACGAGCCTGACGGAATCGGGCGGCACGCTGACGGGCAGCGGGCTGTTGACGGTGACGGGTGCGACGAGCTTCTCCGGCAACAGCACCGAGACCGGCAGCGGGGCCGGGTCGGAGACCAAGGCGCAGTCCGGCGCGACCTTTGCCGGCGGCACGACGCTGACGTTGAGTGCACGAACGCTGGACCTTCAGGGCACGAGCTCGACGACGGGAGCAGGCAACAACTTCAACGACATCATCAACCTGAACAATGGCTCGTCGCTGACCCTCGATGTCGGGGCGACGTTCACGGATGCAACGATCACCGGCGGCGGCAATGCGCTCGTGATCCAGAGCACCAGCGGGACGGCGGGGACGGTCACCAACCTCGGTACCTGGCAGAAGACCGGCAACGGCAAGACCGTCGTCAATGTCGCCTTCAACAACAGCGGATCGATCAATGTGCAGCAGGGTACCCTGCAGCTTATGGGCACGCTGACCAATCTGGCCGGCAGTTCGTTGATCATTCAGAATGCGACGATCGAACTTGCCGCAGTGAGCGGCGGCACCAATGTCAGTTTCGGCGGGACCAGCGGCACGCTCCAGCTCGATTCCACGGTCTCGAGCACCCAGTCTGCCGCCGTTTCTGCTGTGTCCAGCGGCGCCGCGGTTACGATCACCGGCAATGGAAGCGTCACCTCGACATTGGCCGATGCCATCGACGTGACCGCCTCCGGCGGCAACGTCTCGATCACGCCGGCCGGCGCCGTCACCGGCGGGAAGATCGGCATCTCGGTCGTTCAGAACGGTACCGGCAACATCACGGTGACGGGATCGGGACCCATAATTGGCCAATCCGGCCAAGGCATATTCGCGGAAGAGAATAGCTCGGCCTCCGGAAGCATATCGATCAATGGCTCCGGCAACGTCACCGGCACTGGCACCGGCAACAGCGGAATTCTCGCCGAGATCCTGAACCCCGCGAATAGCAGCAACATAATCGTCGCTCAGACCGGAAATATCAGCGGCGGTAACAACGGCATCCGCGCCTTTACCGACGGAAATGGCAACGTCACGGTCATGACGGCTTCGGGCATCTCCATCACCGGCAGCCAGCTGATTGGAATTTCCGCGGCGTCTTTTGGCACGGGAAGCGTCTCCGTCACGACCGCATCAGGCGATATCATCACGTCAGGCAGTGCCGGCATCAGCGCCTTCAACGACGCGACGTCGGTCCCGCAGGTCGGTGGCCTCACCACGAGTTCGATTACGGTCACAGCCGCCGGCACCATCAATTCAGGCACGACCCTGACCAGTTCGTACTTTCCACCGGCAGGAATTATCGCAGGCTATAACGGCACCACCGCGAACGGCGGTTCACCGAATCCTGCTGTTTTTGGCAATGTGTTCGTCAATAATTCCGCAAATATCAATGCGGCCGCCGGTGACGGAATCCGCACCTATAACTACGGCAACGGCAATATCACCGTCGCCGATCTTGCAGGCACGACGGTCACGACGCCGGATCGATTCGGAATTCTGGCGAGCGTCTTCGGCGTCGGCGATATCTCGATCTCGACCGCCGCGACAAGCGACACCATCAACTCGGGCTCGACAGGCATTCAAGCCAACAACAACGCCATCAACATCTCGGCCGCAGCGACGAGCACGATTGGCATCACTGCTCTCGGAACGATCAACTCGGGATTGGCTACGACGGGCGGAGAACCGGGCGGAATCTGGGCCGGTTACAACGGCGGCAACTCGGGAACGTTCGCCTCGAATGTGCAAGGCAACGTCAGCGTCGACAGCAGTGCGACGATTCATACGGCCCTGGGCGCGGGCGTTGGGCTCTACAATTGGGGCACCGGAAATGTAACGGCCACGCTCGAAGCTTCCTCGATCATCACCGCGACGGCGCAGGGCGTGTCAGCTTTTGCGCAAGGCGGCGGCAATGCTGCGGTCACCAATCACGGAGCGATCACGGTTGCGACCGGCGTCGGGATTTCCGCCGGAACGGGCACGGCAGCAGGTGCCGGCACCAACGGTCTGATCACAGTCACAAACACAGGCTCGGTCGACGGGCTCGGTTCAGTCTCCAGGCCGGTTATCCAGATCAACAACGAAAGTACGAAGGCCGCGTCATTCGCGAATTCCGGCACGGTCACCGCCGATCAATTCTCCACCAGCGAACAGAATCTGGCGGTGGCGGATTATAATGGCAGCCTGACCATCAATAATTCCGGCACGATCAAGGGCAATATCGGCCTGGCGAATGGGACCTTCAACAATAACAGCGGCGGTATCTGGAACGTCAACGGAGGGAACTTCTTCGGGGGCGGCACCAATGCCGTCAACAATGCCGGTACCATCAACGCGAGCGGAACAAGCGTCTTTGGAGCATCCGGAACGCTTGCATTCAACAACTCGGGCGCGGTGAATCTGTCTGCGGACTCGTACACCTATATCGGGGGAGCTGTCTCGGGTTTCAACGGGGCCAGCGGTACCTTCACCATCGGCGATTTTTCAACCCTGGAACTGACGAACGCTTTTGCGGCGGGACAAGCTGTTTCGTTTTTCGACGGCAATGGACTTCTGATGCTCGACGATCCCTCTGCGTTTGCTGGCCTGATCGCCAACATGCAGATCGGCGATACTATCCAGCTTTCGCTTCCGAATGGCGTGTCGATTCAAAGTGCTAGCGTCATCACGCAAGTTGTCAGTGGCGTTACTGAAACTTTCCTCCAAATTACTCTGTCAAACAGTACTTCAGAGAATATTCAGCTTTCCAATTTCGCTGCCGGCGCACAATTCAGCTTGCTTTCCTCGAACGAAATTCAGCTTGTCCCGAGCGGTGCGCCAACCATCAGCGGCTCGTCCGGCCCGCTCACCGAGCCGGTGCTGTCATCGCAACAATTCTATGTCCTTTCGAACGCGACGATCTCCGGATCGGGTGGTCCTGGTTTCGCGGCGTCGTCAAGCGACCCTACGGCCGGCCACTTCCTCACCGTGGAGATCACCCAGGGCTCCTCGATTTCGGGGCTTTCGGGCACGGCCAATGGCGTCAATCTGACGACCACGTCCGCGGCCAACGCCAACATCGCGCTCGTCAACGCAGGCTCGATCACGTCCGCCGGCGGGAACGGAATCAACACGAGCATCGTTTCCGGCACCGGTGCTACCATCATCGTCGACAGCGGCAGTGTGTCGGGTGCGGTCAACGGGATCAACGCCAGCACCACCGGCACTGGACCGATCAGCATCGATACAAATGGCGTAGCAACGATCACAGGAACAGGCGCAGGGACGACGACAAATCCGGGAATCGCGATCTCGGCTGTTTCTTCCGGGGGCAATGTCATCGTCAATACGTCGCCCGGAAACGTCTTGAATTCCGGCAGCTCCGGCATCAACGCCCAGGACCATGCATCGTCCATCGCGCAGTCGGCCAACAGCTCGATTTCGGTTTCTACCGACGGCACCATCAACTCCGGCGCCACGCCGCCGAGTGCAGGCAATGAACCGGGAGGTATCAAAGCCGGCTTTAACGGAGGATCGGGGCCGACGACAGCCGTATTCGGCAATGTCACCATCAACAACGGCGCCAACATCACGGCCGGCGGCGGATATGGAATTTTTGCCTTCAACGACGGTGTTGGCAATATCTCGGTAACGGACGGTGTCGGCGGGACCGGTGTGGGTGGCAACGTCACGGCGACGGCTGCCGGTACCACCGGGGAAGGTAACGCCCAATATGGAATTGGCGCCTCCGCTTTTGAGGCGGGAAACATCAACGTTACCGTGGCGTCCGGGACGACCATCCATTCCGGGAGTTCGGGTATCCAGGCCATCAATCAGGCGAATTCAACGGCCAACCCCGAAAATATCACCAGTTCAATCACGGTCGTCGCGCAGGGTACGATCGATTCAGGCGTCAATGAAGACAATGGCGGGTTCGCCCCTGCCGGAATCGAGGCCGGCTTCAACCCAAGCACCAATTCCAGCACGTTCAATCCCAATGTGGCCGGGAACGTGTTGGTCGACTTGGCGGGAGGGGCCGGCATCTCGGCTGCTGCGGGGGACGGAATAAAAGCGTTCAACTATGGCAACGGAAACGTTACCGTTCAGGTTGCATCAGGGTCGAGTATCACTGCAACGCAGAGCGCGACGACAGCTCAGCCGAATAATCAGGCAGCATACGGCATTGGGGCTTTCGCCTTCGGCACCGGTAACATCGCTGTAACGACGGCCGGGGATACGATCAATTCCGGCAGCGCCGGCATAGACGCCGTCAACGAAGCGACCGCAATTTCGGTCTCGGCTGATGCGACGGTCATGGTGACAGCCGCCGGTTCCATCAACGCCGGAACCATCTTGACCAATAGCGGATCAGCTCCTTCCGGAATCGTAGCCGGCTTCTTCGGAGGGACAAGCGCGACAGCCAATCTGAACGTCAATGGCACTGTCATCATCAACAACTCCGCCAATGTCGATGCAGCCGGCGGCCCCGGAATCAATGCCTTCAACTTTGGACAAGGCGACGTCACCGTCAACGATGCCGCCAACACCACTGTGATCGGCGAGACCGACGGCATACGTGCAACTCAAGACAGTGGCGGCACGGGGGATGTCGCGGTCAACGTCGTTTCCGGAGTAACGATCACCGGGACGACGGATTACGGAATTTTCGCGCTCAGCACCGGTGCGGGCGACATATCCATCAGCACGTCGTCGGGCGATGTGATTACGGGCGGTGTTGGCGCGATTGAGGCGTCGACTACCGGGGTCGGTACGGCTGCGATTAATAATGGCGGGCACTTGATCGGTGACGTCGTAGCCTACGACGCGACATTCACCAACGAGACCGGAGCCGAATGGTCGATCGACGGGACCAACACGTTTACCGGTACCAGTACGCTGACCAACACGGGTCTGATCGAGAGCAATGGTACCTCGTCGATTACCGGACTTTCCGGGACGACAAACGTCGGGACGATCCAAGTCGAGACGGGAAATCTGACAATAGCGGGGCCGGTCACGGGCGGCGGCGCCGTGATGATTGTCAGCGGGACGATGGAATTCGCGGGCGCCTCAGACGCACATGTTCAATTTGCCACGGGTATGTCGACTACGGGAACGCTCGTGCTTGACGATGTCGTGCATTCGCCTTTCACGGGGACCGTTACCGGCTTTGCCCCGGGCGACACAATCGATCTCGTCGGAATTTCGTCAGGCGTAACCGTCACCAATTCCGGCGGCCTCCAGGTCAACTACGGAACCGGTTCGTTTGCGTTGACCGGCAACTACAATCCCAGCGAATTTACTGTTGGTCCCGACGGCAGCGGTGGCACCGATATTACCTGGAACCACCAGGCGCCCTTCATCCTGACCAACAATTTATCGACCACCAACAACGGTGGGACCACGACGGTCTCGGGACTGCAGATCTCGGATTCGGATCCCGGTGTTACTTCGATCACCCTCACGGCGACAACCGCTGAGGCTGCCGAGGGATCCAGCATTTCGCCGGCGTCGACCTCGGGTTCGTTGTCGGCGGTCAATGCCGTCCTGGCAAGCGGCATTACTTACAATCCTGGTGCCACGCCGCCGAGCCAGGACATGGTGACGTTGACGGCCGTCGACAATTTCGGGGCGACCGAGACGGTCAATTTCGTCTTCAACGAAAACTCGAACAACAATCTGAAGGGGACGACCGGAAACGACGTCATCTTCTCCGGCGGCGGTTCGGACGTTTTGACGGGAGGCGGCGGAATAGATCAATTCGTGTTCAAGCCGACGGGCGGGCCCACGGCGGTTCAGCACACGATTACGGATTTCAATGCCTCGCTTGACACCCTCGATCTTCGTCAATTTTCTGGCACTTCGACATCCGCGCCGCCGACCGAGACGCAGGTCGGAAACGATACGCTTGTCACCATCGACGCCACGGACAGCGTGCTCTTGAAGAACGTTGCCGTCGCAAGTCTGCACGCCAGTAATTTCATCCTCCATTCTTGAGGCCATTAGCGAATCGGCGTTGAATAAGGCAAATTCGATCATCGAATGGAAGCGAGGCCCCGCCTATGGAAGGACGCTTAAGGAAGGGCTGGGACGAGCCATCAATTGCGGTGCCCGGCATTGCCGTGGACGCCCTTCGAAATGATGGTCGCCAAGCTTCGCGCATTTTCATCGGCGCCCGAATTAAAATGAGCAAACTGGGTAGATCGCGAAATCGGCATTTTGCCGACAAGGAAGGTACGGTTGTTGGTAGCGGCCGGCTGAACCGCAGCTTTCGTGTCTTGTTCGATGGGCGTAAAACGCCAATCACATTGCACCAGGACTATATCGAGCCGAGCGTCTCGGAATAAATGCGCTGACGCAATTCCCTTCGCAACGAGGCTTTTCCAGGAAGTAGCGCGCGTTCAACCCCGGCCGGGTGTTGGACCGACGTTAGTCGATCATGTGCCCGTTGTGCCGGCAGTAAAATCTGACGCCGATGCGCTTGTCCTTGCGCCATACGATCCGGCAACGCCTTTGTGTCTGGTCGGCATTTACGAAGAGCGTAAACTGCTCAGGAATGCCAACCGGGCTCTCGACGTCGAGGGCAGCGCCCGTCGCAGACACGTTTCGAATGATGCAGTCGATGATGGCCCCGTCGAACTCGATCGCTCCGCCTTTGAAGATCCGGTTGCGTTCGGAGCTAATGGTCGCGAACGCGCGCAGCATCCGGAAACCCATGTCTCTCCTGATGCTGGACGCGGATCATTTCAAGACCGTCAACGATCGTTTCGGTCACGCCGCAGGCGACAAGGTGCTGGTCGGTCTCGCCGCCGTCATCAAACGTGTATGCGGCGGGTGCGGCTTGATCGGACGTTATGGTGGCGAGGAATTCTGCATCGCCATCGACGGGTTCGATGAGCAAGCCGTACAGAGCCTCGCCGAGCGTCTCCGGCAGGCCGTGTCCGATACGCGGTGGCTGCCGAACGGCGAGGCCGTTACGGTCAGCATCGGCATTGCATCACTCGACGCCCAATGTGCGGTCGCCGATCTGGTCAAGCGAGCCGACAGCGCCTTGTACACGGCCAAGGCAACCGGGCGAGATCGCTTCGTCACCTGGCAAGACGTGGAATTGCTGAACGGCGTGCCGGAACAAATCCGCAGCGCCATTCGGGATCGAAAGTTGTACTGCGAATTCCAGCCCAAGGTCGAGATCGGCAGTCAACAGGTCGTGGGCTTTGAAGCGCTGGTGCGATGGCGGAGCGACAGAGACCACAATCATCCGACCGAAGAGTTCATCCGGCAGGCGGTTGAACTCGGGTTGATCAATGAGGTCACGCACTTCGTTCTTGCAACGGTCATCGAATCGATTGTTCGGCTCGACGCCGTGTTCGGGTCGAGCACGAAAGTCAGCACTAACGTGGCAGCAAAACTTGCCAACGATATGAACTTCATGACGTCGTTCTCGCGCGCCCTGAGGAACAGCGGCATTGCCCATCGTATCATCGTGGAGATGACGGAAGAGTCCTTTATCAAGAAGGGCGGCTTCCAGGCGCAGATCATTCCGCTGCTGCATGAGCTTGGCGTGCAGGTCTCAATCGATGACTTTGGAACGGGTTACTCGTCGCTTAGCGTGTTGGCCGATATGATGGCGGATGAAATCAAGGTCGATCGTTCGCTTATTTCACGCATCCACGAGCGTCCGCGAAATCAGAGCATCTTGCGGGCCATCAACTCCCTCGGGCGCTCTCTGAATATGAACATCGTCGCGGAGGGCGTTGAGACCTTCGAGGAGTTGGCCTATCTGCGAGCCTCGACGACGATCAGGCAGGTGCAGGGCTTTTACTTTGCAAGGCCGTTCCATCCTGACAGCATCGACAGCGTCAGGCATTTGTTTCCAGTCAGGCACCAGGCATCGATGGCAACTTCGCCGCGTCCGATTTTCGTCAGAAACTAGCCGATCAAGCCGAGATGCGCAGTGAGGAGCAGAAAGGCGCCAGCTCAAGAAAAACGCGCGACCTTGCTCAATACAATTTTTCAGTGTTGCGGTCGTGCCGCAGCGACAGTATTCCTGAAAGGATCGCGAGGAATTCCGCCAGAAATGAAGAAATCCAGTCCGCTTCCAGCGCTCCTCAGGCTTTTTAAAAGAGAGCCGTCGCGGACGGGTTCGTTGATCATTACGTTTTACGGCGACGCCATCGTACCGCGGGGAGGTACGATCTGGCTTGGCACGCTGCTGCAATTTCTCGACATGATAGGGATTGACGGTGGCGTCGTGCGCACCTCTGTTTCGCGGCTTGCGGCAGATGGTTGGCTTGATCGCGACAAGGTCGGACGAAAGAGCTTCTACCGCCTTGCGAAAAGTGGCCGCGAACGTTTCGAGGCCGCAGTCGAGCACGTCTACAATCCGCGGCCCGCGGCTTGGGAAGGGACGTTCGGGTTGCTGTTGATCGCCAACGGCGCGGATCGTGAGCTGTCTCGCGCGGCGTTGTCCGAGGCTGGATGGGGCAGCCCGATTCCCGGCACATGGATCGCGCCATCGGGCATCAAGGCGCCGCCGGTTCCGGAAGGCGCGATCCGTGTCGATGTGTCGGCAACGCGCGATATGGCGCATCGTCTCGTGACGGCAAGCTGGCCATTGGAGCGAACGGCGGCGTTTTATCAGGAGTTTCTCAAGACATTTGCTCCACTGGAAAACTGGGTAGAGCAGACCGAAGAAATCCAGCCCGCGGATGCGATTCTCGCGCGAATCCTGATGATTCATCATTATCGGCGGGTGCTTTTGCGCGACCCATTATTGCCGGAGCCGTTACTGCCGACGAACTGGCCGGCCAATGATGCCCGTGATCTTTGCGCACGGATCTATCGGGGGCTCCTGCCTATGTCTGAAAAATGGCTCGACCAGCATGGCGAAAGCGCAACCGGGAAACTCCCCGAACCGGGGCCGGAACTGCAGCGCCGGTTCAGGGGTTAATATGTTACAAAAAAATCTTGCAGATTGGATATTTTGATATATATTTGGGCGGTCGGAAAGCCCGGACAACACGGGCGCGGCGGTTCGAGGAGGCGGGCTGACTTGTCGGCCCCATAGCGCAGCAGGGAAATATTCCGATGTATACGCAAGCGCTTAATGCATCCCAGGCTGAAGATCGTGTCGTCGAGGACGCCGCGAAGGTCGCTGCCTTCGAAAAACGTGTCGCCGCCGAGGAGAAAATCGAAGCCAACGACTGGATGCCAGCCGCGTATCGCAAGACCCTGACACGCCAGATTTCGCAACATGCGCACTCCGAAATCGTCGGCATGCTTCCCGAAGGCAACTGGCTGACCCGCGCGCCGACGCTGCGCCGCAAGGCAGCTTTATTGGCCAAGGTCCAGGATGAATGTGGTCACGGGCTTTATCTCTACGCTGCGGCAGAGACGCTCGGCTCGTCGCGCGAAGAACTCGTCGATCAAATGCTCAGTGGCAAGGCGAAATATTCCTCGATCTTCAACTATCCGACTCTGACCTGGGCGGACATTGGCGCAATCGGATGGCTGGTCGACGGCGCGGCCATCATGAATCAGATTCCGTTGTGCCGCTGCTCGTACGGGCCTTACGCGCGCGCGATGATCCGCGTCTGCAAGGAAGAGTCATTCCATCAACGTCAGGGCTACGAGATCATGGTGACGCTCTCGCGCGGCTCCGTGGAGCAAAAGGCGATGGCGCAGAATGCGCTGGATCGCTGGTGGTGGCCTTGTCTGATGATGTTCGGTCCTCCCGACCAGCAGAGTTCGCATGGCGATCAGTCGACGCGATGGAAAATCAAGCGCTTCTCCAACGATGAGCTTCGCCAGAAGTTTATTGATGCGACCGTTCCGCAGGCGCAATATCTCGGCCTGAAAATTCCCGACGCTGATCTGAAGTGGAACGAGCAGACGCAGCATTGGGACTACGGCGCCATCGACTGGCAGGAATTCAAGGACGTTCTGTCCGGGAACGGTCCCTGCAATCGCGACCGCATGGCGGCGCGCCGCAAGGCTCATGACGATGGCGCGTGGGTGCGCGACGCGGCGGTCGCTTACGCGCAGAAGCAGCGGTCGCGCCGTGCCGCTGCGGCGCAGGCTGCCGAATAGCTGGACATAAAGGAGACCCGATGAGCACTCAAAATATTCAGCTTTGGGAAGTGTTTATCCGCAGCCGCAACGGTCTGGCGCACAAGCATGTCGGTTCGTTGCACGCGACCGATGCGACACTGGCGCTGCAGGCCGCGCGCGACATCTACACACGTCGAGGCGAGGGGCTGTCGATCTGGGTGGTTCCGTCGGATTCCATCGTTGCATCCGATCCGGCTGAAAAGGGCATGATGTTTGAGCCGGCGATGTCGAAGATCTATCGTCATCCGACGTTCTACGACGTTCCGGACGAAGTCGGGCATATGTGATTGGTGAAGCCATGAGCGCCGCATCGATTTCCGTCAAAGAAAGTCCGTTGGTGCTTTACGCGCTGCGCCGCGCGGACGACGCGTTGATCCTCGGCCATCGGCTTTCGGAATGGTGCGGCCACGCGCCGATGATGGAAGAAGATATGGCGCTCGCGAATATCGGGCTCGATCTGATCGGCCAGGCGCGAGAGCTTTATACGTATGCCGCGAAGGTTGAGGGCGCAGATAACGACGAGGATAAATTCGCCTACCTGCGTGACGTGCGGCAGTATCGCAATCTGCTGCTGGTCGAGCAGCCGAACGGCGATTTCGCGCGGACCATTGTTCGGCAATTTCTCTACTCGGCGTTCGCCGATCTCTATTGGTGCGCGATGACGGCATCCAAGGACAAGACGATCGCGTCTATTGCCTCAAAATCCGAGAAAGAAAGCGCGTATCATCTGCGGCATTCGTCGGAATGGGTGATCCGTCTCGGCGATGGCACCGAAGAGAGCCATCACCGAGCGCAAGCGGCAATCGACGATCTCTGGCCGTTCACGGGCGAGCTGTTTCATAGTGACGAAAGCGACAAGGCATTGATCGCTGACGGCGTGGCGGTCGACCCGGAAAGCCTGCGGGCGGGATGGATGAAAACGGTGTCGAGCGTACTGCATACCGCCACGCTGAAAGGCCCGGCGACCACGTGGATGCAGAAGGGCGGGCGGTCCGGCCATCACAGCGAACATCTCGGACATCTGTTGAGCGAGTTGCAATCGCTGCAGCGAAGCTTTCCGGGCGCGACATGGTAACGGCGCTTGCCAGTCCCTGCGATCTGCGCCGCGCGGCGTGGGACGCGGCTGCGCAAGTTGTCGATCCCGAAATCCCAGTGTTGACCATCGCCGATCTCGGTGTGCTGCGGGATGTGACCGTGAGCGACGGGCGGGTCGAGGTTGCGATTACGCCGACTTATTCGGGCTGCCCGGCGATGAACATGATCGCGCTGGAAATCGAATTGGCGCTGGAGCGCGAAGGCATTCGCAATTTCAGGATCAGAACTGTGTTGTCGCCGGCCTGGACGACGGACTGGATGAGTGATGAAGGACGGCAAAAACTGAAGGATTATGGCATCGCGCCGCCGATTTCGGGCGGTGGCCGCCGCGCTTTGTTTGGCGAACAGCAGGTGGCGTGCCCGCGATGCGGATCGGTTGCGACCGAGGTGATCTCGGAATTCGGCTCGACCTCCTGCAAGGCGCTGTGGCGCTGCACGGCATGCCGTGAGCCGTTCGATTACTTCAAATGCCATTAGGGCGTATGATGTCGCACACACCGAAATTTCACCGGCTGGCCGTCGATGATTTGCACCGCGAGACGTCGGACGCGATTTCGCTGACGTTTGCGATTCCTGACGAGTTGGCGGACGATTATGCGTTTGCACCCGGGCAATATTTGACGCTTCGCACGACGATCGAAGGCGAAGAAGTACGCCGATCCTACTCCATCTGTTCCAGTCCGGACGACCGCGAATTGCGCATCGCCGTGAAGAAGGTCGACGGCGGTGCATTTTCGAGTTGGGCGCTCGATGAGATCAAATCCGGTGACACACTGGATGTGATGACGCCGACCGGCCGCTTCGGTGTCGCGCATGCGCCGGACGAAGCACGCATTCACGTCGGATTCGCGGCCGGCTCGGGTATCACGCCGATCATGTCGATCATTCGCGGTATCCTGGCACGTGAACCGAAGAGCCGTTTCTTTCTGTTCTACGGAAACCGCGCGACGTCGGGTGTCTTGTTCCGCCAGGCGCTGGAGGAGCTGAAGGATCGCTTCATGGGGCGATTCTCGGTGCTCCACGTCCTGTCGCAAGAAGAGCAGGATCTGCCGATCCTTCACGGCAGGCTGGATCGCGAAAAGGCCGCGGTGCTGTTGCGGTCAATGGTGCCTGCGGAGGCCATCGATCACGTATTCATCTGCGGTCCGGTGGCGATGAGCGAGGAAATCGCAGCGACCTGCGCTGAGCTTGGCATTCCCGCGGAGCGCGTTCACGTCGAGCGTTTTGTTTCCGGACTTGGTGGCAAACCGCGTCCGAAAGCGGTCATCGCGCCGAGCGCGCCGCCCAAGGCGATCGCGTCTCTGATTGTCGATGGAAAGCGCAAGGACGTGCCGATTGCGGAAGGCGAGGCGATTCTTGACGCTGCGTTACGTGCCGGCATGGATTTGCCTTACGCCTGCAAGGGCGGCATGTGCAGCACTTGTCGTGCCAAGGTCGTCGAGGGCGTGACCGAGATGGACGTCAACTATTCACTTGAGCCGTGGGAGTTGAAGGCAGGATTCGTCTTGACATGCCAGGCGCATCCGATCTCGGATCGCCTCGTCGTTGATTACGACCAGATATGACCGGCTTCGCCCGCGCATCCGCAGGCGGCCGTGCATGATCAACCCGGAAAGAAATCAGAAACGACCGGTCAGGCGACAATGTCGTTGATCTGAACGCTGGCCTTCGCATTGGTGAAGTTGGCGATATCGGCGAAGATTTCGCGACCATGCGCTTTTCCGGCGCCTTTGAAATCCTCGATTGAACCGAAGGTCAGGAGCGCCATCATCTGGTAGTCTGGCGCGCTTCCGTCGGCTTTCGATGTGCCACGCAGAACCTGCGCGCTTTTCAAGCCATGCGCACTTCAGCGCTCCTTCACCAGCGGGATATGTTTGTTCAGATAATAGTCGATATCGAAAGTGGTTTGCGCGTCGGCGGGATACATTATCGTGACCAAGATCATCATCGTTTCCTTTAAGTACTTACGCCGAGGGCCGGACAGCGTTCATGGTGAGCAGCTCATAGGTTGCCGCGGTTTCGCCCTTGTCGGTCGTGATCTCGACATCCCAGCGTACTTCGCCGTACTGCTTGTTGCGCGGTGACTTCTCTTTGGCGGTCAGCCGCACCTTGATTGCTTCGCCCGGCTGGATCGGCTTCACAAATCTCAGATTGTCGAGCCCGTAGTTGGCCAGCACCGGACCGGGGTCGGGATCGACGAAGAGGCCGGCGGCGAATGATAGCAGCAGATAGCCGTGTGCGACGCGGCCCGGAAAGAACGGGTGACCTTTCGTCGCTTCTTCATCCATATGCGCGTAGAACGTATCGCCGGTGAAGTGCGCGAAATGTTCGATGTCCTCGAGTGTGACCGTGCGCGGTTTGGAAAGGAACGTCTGACCGATGCCGAGGTCTTCGAAATGGTAACGAAATGGGTGTCGGTCCTTCTCGATGACAGGCGCGCCCCTGGTCCAGCTTCCCGTGATGCCGGCGAGCATCGCGGGTGACCCCTGCAGTGCCGTGCGCTGCATGTAGTGACCGAGACTTCTCACGCCGCCGAGTTCCTCGCCGCCACCGGCGCGGCCGGGGCCGCCGTGTGTCATTTGGGGCATTGGCGAGCCGTGTCCGGTCTGCTCCTTGCCGCAGTCCCGATCGATAAAAACAAGGCGTCCGTGGAATGTGCCGATGCCAAAAACCATTTCAGACGCGGTGCGCGGATCGTGCGTGTAGACCGACGCGACAAGACTGCCGCCGCCGCGATTGGCTAGCGTGATGGCCTGGTCCAAACCATCGTATCCCATCACCGTGCAGACCGGCCCGAAGGCCTCGATTTCGTGCACGCCCTTCGCGTTCTTCGGATCGGCGCAATGCAGCAGCAACGGCGGCAGGAAAGCGCCGCGCGCTCTATCCGCACCCTCGATCTGGAAATTATCCGGATCGCCCACGACAATCTGCGCTTCCGTCTTCAGCTTTTCGACGTTGGAGAGAACGTCGCGCCGCTGCTTGAGGCCGACGACCGGCCCCATGCGCACGGTTTCAAGTTCGGGATTGCCGACCTGAACTTTCGCCAGGCGTTCGCGCAATGCCGCTATGAAGGTGTCGACGTGCGCTGAAGGCGCGAGTGCGCGGCGAATCGCCGTGCATTTCTGGCCCGCCTTCACCGTCATTTCCTTGGCGACCTCCTTGATGAACAAATCGAATTCCGGCGTTCCCGGCTTCGCATCGGGCGCCAGGATGGCGGCATTGAGCGAATCGCGCTCGGCGACAAACCGGACAGCCTCCCTGGCGATGACAGGATGACGTTGCAGCATCTCGGAAGTGGCGGCCGAGCCCGTGAACGAAACGACATCCTGGCACGTGAGATGATCGAACAGGTCGTCCGTCGTGCCAACAATAAACTGGAATGCTCCCTCCGGCAGAATGTTTGATTCCGCGATCATGCGCGCCAGGGCGTGCGCGACATAAGATGTGACAGTCGCGGGCTTGGTGACGACCGGAACGCCCGCGAGCAGCGCGGGCGCAAGTTTTTCCAGCATGCCCCAGCAGGGAAAATTGAACGCATTGATGTGTAGGGCGACCCCCTGCAGCGACGTCAAAATGTGCTGTCCGGCGAAGGTGCCGCCCTTTGCCAGCGATTCAACTGTACCGTCCAGCATGAAGGCCGAATTCGGCAGTTCGCGTCTGCCTTTGCTGGCATACACGAACAGCGTTCCGATTCCACCGTCGACATCGATCAGGTTGTCGGTTCGCGTCGCGCCGGTCTGGAATGACAGCTTGTAGAGCTGGTCTTTTCGTTCGGTGAGATATTGAGCGAGCTTCTTCAGCATGTCCGCGCGCTGGTGGAAGGTCATGCGGCGTAGATTCTTGCCGCCGACATTGCGCGCATGGGCCAATGTCTCGCGCATGTCGATTCCGCCGCTGGTGGCGTGCGCGACGACATCGCCGGTAACGGCGCTGCGGACCTCGATCGAATCTCGGCCCGGAGATATCCATTGCCCGCTAACGAAGCTGTCCAGTTTCATGACGTCACTTTTGGGTTGCGTGCCTTGAGGCACTGTTACACGACTGCTGTGGCGCGCTTCGATATCTTTGGAGTTTGCGCAAGGACGTTGCGCGTTCCGTCGACGACAAGTCTTGTGACGAGATCAGCGTAGTCCGCGCGAGTGACGGATCCGGTGCTCTTGAACCAGAGGTAATGCCAGTTGACCATACCGAACAGGGACATCGTGACTGGCTTGAGCATCCGCGTATCTTTGAGATGCGGGGCAACGCCAACAACTGCGTTCGAGAACGTCTCGACGATCTGGCGTTCCATGCCCTTCAACTCGGCCTGACGCTTTGGCGGCAGAAACCTCATGCTGCTGATCTGCACATTGTGCTGCGAATCCGCATCGCGATAGGATTCGAGGAGCGCGCCGACGAGTTCGCGCAATTTCTCTTCCGGCGGAAGCTTCACCTGATTGGCTTCCTCGACGACATCGAGCAATTCCCTGAGATGGAAACGGATGACGTCGAACAGCAGGCCTTCCTTGTCCTTGTAGTAATGATACAGGTTTGCTTTCGAGACGCCGCAGGCCGCGGCGATCCTGCTCATCGACGCACGGTCGTAGCCGTATTCGGAAAAAAGTTCGGCGGAGCGATTGAGGATCGCCTGACGCTTTTCGTCATAATCGCTGGCGCGGGTACGGGCCATATCGAAGGTTATTCCTTTGGTCGTCGGTCGATGACGCGCTTGGCTTTGCCGACCGAACGCTCGATGGTTCCGGGATCAAGCACGGTGACTGCAGCCGAAATTCCGATCGTGTCCTTGACGGATTTTGTCAGTTCCGCAGTCGCGGCCTCGCGTGCCGGATGGCTGGCGTCTGGCAGCGCCTCGACCTGGATTTCCATATTGTCCATCCGGCCGTCGCGTGTCAGCACGAGCTGGTAGTGGACGGACAGGGCGGGGATCGCCAGTAATTTTTCCTCGATCTGAGTCGGAAACACGTTCACGCCGCGTACGATCATCATGTCGTCGGTGCGGCCGGTGACCTTTTCCATCCGCCGCATCGAACGTGCCGTGCCGGGCAGGAGCCGCGTGAGGTCTCGGGTGCGATAGCGAATGACCGGCATGGCTTCCTTGGTCAACGACGTGAAGACCAGTTCGCCCTTCTCGCCATCGGGGAGCACCTTTCCGGAAACCGGATCGATCACTTCCGGATAGAAGTGATCTTCCCAGATATGAAGACCATCTTTGGTCTCCACGCATTCGTTGGCGACCCCCGGCCCGATGACTTCAGAGAGACCGTAGATGTCCACCGCATGGATATCGAAAGCTTCCTCGATCTCCTCGCGCATGGCATTGGTCCAGGGCTCCGCGCCGAAGATGCCGATCTGCAGCGACGACTTGCGCGGGTCGATACCTTGTTTGCGGAATTCATCGAGGATCGCCAGCATATAAGAAGGCGTGACCATGATGATTTCCGGTTTGAAATCGGTGATGAGTTGAACCTGGCGCTCGGTCATTCCGCCGGAGATCGGAATGACGGTGCAGCCCAACCGCTCGGCGCCGTAGTGCGCGCCGAGCCCGCCGGTGAACAGGCCATAGCCGT
Organism: Bradyrhizobium erythrophlei; assembly: GCF_900142985.1. Taxonomy (NCBI): domain Bacteria; kingdom Pseudomonadati; phylum Pseudomonadota; class Alphaproteobacteria; order Hyphomicrobiales; family Nitrobacteraceae; genus Bradyrhizobium; species Bradyrhizobium erythrophlei. The sequence continues at coordinate 2,514,432 of NZ_LT670849.1, read as the reverse complement.
ACGCGACATGAACCTTCATACCGGCACGGCCGCCTGCGGCGCGAATTGAGCGGGCTACGACATCGCTCCATGTCTCGATATCGCGCTTTGTATAGCCGACGACGGTCGGCTTGCCTGTGGTGCCGGACGATGCATGGATTCGTGCGATTTGGGATTGGGGTACGGCAAACATCCCGAAAGGATAGTTCTCCCGCAGGTCGGCCTTGGTGGTGAAAGGAAATTTCGCGAGATCATCAAGGGTTTTGAAGTCGTCGGGACGTACACCGGCGCTGTCGAATTTGGCGCGGTAGTGAGGCGCATTGTCATAAGCGTGGCGCAACGACCACGACAGCCGTTCGGCCTGCAGCCTGCGGATGTCGCCTTCCGAGGCGACCTCGATTGGATCAAGCTCGGCCCTTTCTGGAGCGAGCGTCCGAAGTTTGCGCATCGGAATTTGCAACAGGGTTTCCTCCCGAACTGGCGATTTTTTATCCGTTCTTGCCGAGCAGATTGCCCGCGACGGTTCGCGAGTGTCCGCGAAATTCAGCCACGACATTGTTTCGGCTGTCGCGAACCGTCACGTCGTAGATGCCGCCGCGGCCTGCGCGGGTTCGCTCGACGGCATGGGCGGTCAGGACTTCGCCTTGCCGCACGGGTTCAATAAACGTCACCGCGCATTGTTGAGCGACGGTGGATTGATCGTAAGTGTTGCATGCAAACGCGAAAGCCGAATCCGCCAGGGTGAAAATGAACCCGCCATGGCAAATGCCGTGGCCGTTCGTCATGTCCGGCCGGACCAGCATTGACATGACGGCCTCACCCGGGGCTATCAGCTGGATTTCCATTCCGAGCCCCTGGCTCGCACGATCTTCCGTCCACATCGTCTTCGCGCAGGCCTCAGCGAGCGCCTGCGGGTTCAGGTCCTTGAGTGGTCGCACGTCCATCATCGTCTCCCGACGAAACGTGGCGGCCTTTTCTCGGCGAAGGCCGCCACACCTTCCTTGAAATCAGCCGTGCGGCCCGCCTGGCCCTGAAGATCGCGTTCGAGGTCGAGTTGCTGGTCAAGCGTGTTGGTCTGCGACGCATCGAGTGCTTGCTTGATCAGCGCAAGACCGCCGGTGGGCTGTGATGAAAAATGCGCCGCCAGACGGTGCGCCTCGTTCATCAGTTCGGTGTCGTCGATTACCCTCCAGATCATCCCCCAGGCTTCCGCTTGTTCCGCCGCGACGGGCTCCGCCAGCAAAGCCAGTGCGCGCGCGCGGGCACTTCCGGCCAGCCGCGGCAGAAACCATGTGCCCCCGGAGTCTGGAACGAGGCCGAGTTTGGCAAATGCCTGAATGAACTTGGCGGAACGAGCTGCGAGCACGATGTCGCAGCCGAATGCAACGTTGGCGCCCGCGCCGGCCGCCGTGCCGTTGACGGCACAAATAACCGGCATCGGCAAATCCCGGAGCTTACGCACCAGCGGATTGTAAAGACGATCAAGCGTGATCGAGAGATCGGGAGTGGCGCCGGATGTGTAGATCTCGTCCGACAAATCCTCCCCGGCGCAAAATCCGCGGCCTGCGCCGGTCAGAATCAGTGCCCGGCAGGTCTTGTCGGCCTCCGCCGCCACGAGCGCGGACATGAGAGCTGCGTGCATGCTCGCGTTGAATGAGTTCAGCCGGTTTGGCCGATTGAGCGTGAGGACGCGATAACCTTCGCGGAGCTCAACCAGAACCAGTTTCTCTGAAGCTGGGGTTTTCTCTGACTCCAACGCGTCCTCCCGGTTTGGCATGCTGCGGTTCGTCGCGGCTTTTGACCAATAATACTATTGACCAACCGTCCGGTCAATTATATTGCAGAGAGAAAGCAGCGGCTCAGTTAGGGCGAACGGCCTTAATTCGACGACCGGATCGTATCGAGCCGCTCACAAGAAAAAAATCAGCCAAAAACAGGAGGAGGAAACAATGAGTGGACATTCCGCGACCAGGCTTCTGTTTGCAGTCGGCGCGCTAGGGTTGTCCCTGAACGCTCCGGTGCTCGCGCAAGATGTCGTCAAGATCGGGTCGGTGCTGTCAATCACGGGCCCGGCTTCATTCCTCGGCGAACCGGAAGACAAGACGCTGCGGATGTATGTCGACAAGATCAACACGGCAGGCGGTGTCGCAGGCAAGAAGATCGAACTCGTCGTTTACGACGACGGCGGCGACGCCAACAAGGCGCGGACCTTTGCAACCCGCTTGATCGAAGACGACAAGGTCTTTGCGATCGTGGGCGGATCGACGACCGGCACGAGCATGGCGATGATCCCAGTTTTCGAGGAGGCGCAAGTGCCGTTCATCTCGCTTGCGGGCGGCATCGAAGTCGTCGACCCCGTTCGCAAATACGTGTTCAAGACGCCGCATACCGACAAGATGGCTTGCGAAAAGATCTTCGAAAGTTTCAAAGCATCCAAGTTCACGAAGATTGCATTGATCTCGGGCACCGACGGTTTCGGCGCATCGATGCGCGCGCAGTGCATCAAGGTGGCGCCTGCTTACGGGGTTACGATCGTCGCCGACGAAACTTACGGCCCACGCGATAGCGACGTGACGGCGCAACTCACCAAGATCAAAGGCGTCTCAGCCGTTCAGGCCATCGTCAATCCAGGCTTCGGCCAGGGGCCGGCGATCGTCACGCGCAACTATGCGCAGCTCGGAATGACTGCAACGCCGCTTTACCAGAGCCATGGCGTCGCCTCGAAGAGCTTCATTGAACTGGCGGGTGCTGCCGCCGAAGGCGTGCGTTTGCCGTCTCCCGCGTTGCTTGTCGGCGACAAATTGCCGGACAACGATCCGCAGAAGAAGGTCGTCGTCGACTATAAGAAAGCCTACGAGGACAGCGCAAAGCAGCCAGTCTCGACTTTCGGCGGCTATGCGTATGACGGCCTTTCCATCCTGGTCGGGGCGATGAAGCGCGCAAACTCGACGGATCCCAGGAAAGTCCGCGACGAGATCGAGAAGACCGCGGGTTATGCGGGCACCACCGGAATCGTCAACATGTCGCCCACCGACCATTTGGGACTCGATCTCTCGGCCTTCCGCATGCTTGAGATCAAGGGCGGCGATTGGAACCTGGTTCCGTCCGGGAGCTAGCTCGCGATAACGGCGAGGGACCGTGCCGCCACATGTCCGAATTGATCCAGTTTCTGATTTCCGGACTGACGGTAGGCGCCGTCTATGCCCTCGTCGCGCTCGGGTTCACGCTGATCTACAACGCATCGGACGTTGTTAATTTTGCGCAAGGTGAGTTCGTCATGCTGGGAGGCATGGTGACGGTGTTTGCCTCCGCCGCAGGATTTTCGCTGCCGGTCGCTGCATTGATCGCTGTCGGCGTCACGATTGCGGTAGGGCTGATGCTCTATTGGCTTGCGATCCAGCCGGCCCGCGGCGCGTCCGCCATTACGCTCATCATCATCACCATCGGGGCTTCGATTTTTCTGCGCGGCGCAGCGCAGGTTCTGTTCGACAAGCAGTTTCACAAACTGCCGTCGTTTTCCGGCGATTCACCCGTGAATATCTTCGGCGCATCCCTCCATCGGCAGAGCTTCTGGGTACTTGGCGGGACGGCGCTCATCGTCGTAGCGCTCTATGTCTTCCTTGAATTGACGGTTTTGGGAAAGGCGATGCGTGCCACGGCGGTCAACCGGCTGGCGGCCCGTCTTGTGGGAATCAATACGACGACCGTTATGGCGCTTGCCTATGGCGGGTCTGCGGCCATCGGCGCCGTCGCGGGCATTCTCGTCACTCCCATCACGCTGACCAGCTACGATGTCGGCACTCTGTTGGCGCTGAAAGGATTTGCCGCGGCGATGTTGGGAGGAATCGGCAATCCGCTCGGCGCGGTTGCGGGTGGATTGCTGCTCGGCCTGCTCGAAGCTCTCGGTGCGGGATATATCAGCTCGAACTACAAGGATGGATTTGCCTTCGTCGTCATTCTTGTGGTGCTGTTCGCGCTCCCGCACGGGCTGTTCGGACGGCGCACGGTCGAGAGGGTATAGGCGATGTTGGCCCGGTTCCGCCATCGCTACTGGTCGCTGCTAATATTGGCCGCTGTGATTGCCTTGCTGCCGCTGATCTTTCCGACGAGCTATTACTTGCGGGTCGCTTCGCTGGTTTGGGTATCGGCGTTCGCTGCGATCGGTCTCAATATCCTGATGGGACAGGCAGGTCAGGTCAGCCTCGGCCATGCCGGTTTCTTCGGCATCGGCGCTTATGCCGTCGCCATCGGTCCGGCGCACCTCGGCTTACCGTCCTGGGCGGCTGTAGTAATTGGGGCAGCGATATCCGCGCTGCTTGCCTATCTCGTGGGTCGGCCGATCCTGCGGCTTCGAGGACATTATCTCGCCATTGGCACCCTTGGCTTCGGTGTTCTTGTCGCCCTTGTCATAACGACGGAACGCCAGTGGACCGGCGGTCCCGATGGCATGTCGGTTGCGAAGCTGACGCTGTTCGGCTGGCGCGCCAGCGGTTCGGAAACCTGGTACTGGATCACCGGGGCCGCCCTCGTCGCCGGAACGTGGCTCGCGCTCAATCTGGCCGAAACTCCAACGGGGCGCGCCTTTCGCGCATTACACGATAGCGAGATCGCCGCGCGGGTGGCCGGTGTCGACGTTGCGCGATTCAAGCTGCAGGCCTTTGTCACCGCCGCCGTTTATGCATCGTTGGCGGGATCCATGCTCGCCATGATGAACGGCTTCATCAATCCCGACCAGGCCGGTTTCCTGCATTCGATCGAGCTCGTGACGATGGTCGTTCTCGGCGGGCTTGGCTCGGTTGCAGGGAGCATCATTGGCGCGGCGGTCCTGGTTGCTTTGCCGCAAGTGCTGACCATGTTTCAGGAATACGAACATCTGCTGCTCGGCGCGATTATTATCGTCACGATGATCTTCATGCGTGACGGCATCGTGCCGACATTGTCCCGGCGATTTGCGCGAGTGGGCGGATGACGGTTCTCAGCGCGGCCCATATCGGCATTTCATTCGGCGGCATCAAAGCCATCGATGACGTCGGATTTTCGGTAAGGGAAGGCCAGGTTTTTTCCATCATCGGGCCGAACGGCGCCGGCAAGACGACGCTTTTCAACGTGATCTCCGGTCTTTACCGCACGGATCAGGGTAAGGTGGATCTCGACGGACAGGACGTCACGGGTCTGCCGCCGGACAGGTTGGCGGCGCGAGGACTCTCGCGCACGTTCCAGAACCTCCAGATATTCCAGCGGATGACAGCTGCCGAAAACGTGATGGTCGGCCGTCATCTGCGCGAGCGCTGCAATCTCCTCGCTGATTTGTTCAGACTGCCCTCGGTGACGCGGCAGAATGCGGATACCCGTGAGAGGTCGTTGACGCTGCTGGACGAGGTCGGATTGCGCGCAAGCGCCGACGTTCCAGCCGGGTCGCTGTCTTACGGCGCCTGCAAGCGTCTCGAAATCGCCCGCGCGCTCGCCGCCGAGCCAAAGGTGCTGCTGCTCGACGAGCCGGCGGCAGGGTGCAATTCCGTCGAAACCGAAGAGGTCGACCAACTCATTCGCAAGATCGCAGCGAGCGGTATCGCGGTCGTCCTTGTCGAACACGACATGAAACTCGTCATGAGCATCTCTGACCGCATTCTCGTCTTGAATCGCGGCAGGGTGCTCGTGGAGGGAGCGCCGCAGCAGGTCCGCAACAACCCGGCTGTCCTCGAAGCCTATCTCGGCAAACACGGCGCGCGGGAGGCGGCACGTGCTTGACGTATCGAAGCTCCGCAGCGCGTATGGACGTATCGAGGTGTTGCACGACGTCAGCTTGAATGTCCGGGCAACGGAGGTGGTCGCGCTGATAGGTTCGAACGGCGCGGGCAAGACGACGCTGCTTCGCGCGTTGTCCGGCGTGCAACCGATCACGTCGGGCGAGATCAATTTTTGCGGCGAGCGCATCGACCGTCTTCCATCGCATCGGCGTGTTGCGCGCGGCATGACCCAATCGCCCGAAGGTCGCCAGGTGTTCGGTCCGCTGACGGTGGCGGATAATTTGCGTCTTGGCGCGTATATGCGGCGTGACAAGGACATCGACAACGATCGCGATCACGTCTTTACGATGTTCCCCGTGCTCTACGAAAAACGGAACCATGCCGCGGAAGGCTTGTCGGGAGGACAGCAGCAGATGCTGGCAATCGGTCGCGCCTTGATGGGCAAGCCGAAACTTCTCCTGCTCGACGAGCCCTCGCTTGGATTGTCGCCGACGCTGGTTGATCAAATTCTCGAGGCGATTGCGTCCCTCAAAGCCGACGGCGTGACCATCCTGCTCATAGAGCAGAATGCAAATGCCGCATTGGAAATTTCCGATCGGGGTTACGTGCTCGAGTCGGGCAGAATCGTCCTCGAAGGCAGTGGCAGGGAACTGCTTTCCGATCCAAAGGTGAGGGCTGCATATCTCGGCCTTGATTAGCTCGGTTGCGCCGCCGTAGCCGATTTGACCTCGTCGGACCCTGATGTATGATCCAGCAAGGCCAAACCGTGAAATTTGCACCCGTGAATTTTAGGTAGGTGGTCCTATGGAGTGGTCGACAAAAGCGATCGAGGCGGACCGGCCCTTCGGAAGTTGGGCGGAGGATTTGGCCGACGCTTTCGTTCAGCTCGAGCCGCGGAAAATCACCGAGCAACCTTTCCAGGGAACGATCTCGCGAACTGACGTCGCGGCAATCAAGATTTCTCGCGTTGAAGCGACAAAGCACGTGGTCCTTCGTCTACGCTCGCACATCGCGCGAAGCATAGGCGATGTGTACTTTGTCAATCTCCAACTCGATGGAGTTGGCCGCTACACTCAGCGCGGCCACGAGCAGATCTGCGGCCCCGGTGACCTTGCCGTCGTCGACACGACCGAGCCGTTCGAAATCGAAAATTGCCGGAATTTCAGCTTGTTTTGCTTTGCGGTGCCGCGCCAGCTTTTACCCGGCACTCTCGCAGAGCGACCGCGCTTGAGGCTCTCCGCGACCGAAGCCGGTCGCGCGCTATCCCGGACGCTCGCGGGACATGCAGACCTGTGTCTTCGCTCGGTACCGAACTCGGGAATCTCCGCCTTCGGCGCTCAACATGTCGTTGATCTGATATCCCACGCGCCTGGCATTTTGGAGGAACAACCGCCGGAACGGGCCGGCCGGTCGGTCCTGCTGTCGATGATGCTCGACTACATCGATCGCCACGTGGATGACCCCGATCTGGGCGCGGACATGCTCGCACTGAAATTCCATTGTTCGCAGCGCTACGTGCACAAGCTGTTTTCCACCACGGGCCGCTCGCTCGGAGAACATATCAACGGACAAAGGATCCTCCTTTGCACACGGAACTTGCTGGATCACGCGCGCCAACGCGCAACCGTCGCGGAAATCGCCTTTGAGGCCGGTTTCCGGGACATTTCGCATTTCAACAGGCTATTCAAGCGCAGCACCGGTTTGGCGCCCCGGGAGTTTCGGCGCGCCATGAGTCGAGGGACAACCGACGGTACACGGTAGGCCAAGAAATCGGTTCACTACCGTCCAAGACTTTTTCTTCCCGGAAAGCTAGTCCTCGATTGAACGCGGCGGGAGGCTGCCGAAGATCGAGGAAGCTTCACGGTGATTGATTTCACGCTCACGGCGCAACAGCGCGATCTGCAGCTGACTTGCCGAAAATTCGCGAAAGAGGTGCTCAACGAGGCCAGGGCGGCCGAGTTGTTGCCGACGCCGGAAGAGCGCTTCCGTGCGACCAGACCGACCTACGAAGCGATGGTGGCAGCCGGTTATTTGCGGAAATGTATCCCGGCGCCTGCGGGCGGTGACAATGCCGGCATGATCGATATGGCGATCCTGGCAGAAGAATTCTACAGCGTGAACCCCAGCGTAACGCTCACGATGCTCGGCACGGTGCTCGGCCTCTTGCCGATTCTGCTCGGCGGCACTCCGGACCAGTGCATGCGCCTGCTCGAACCGTTTTTGAAGACGCGCGGCGCGCCGCTTGCCGGCTTCTGTTTCAGCGAACCTGGCGGCAGTGCCAATGCGGCCTCCCCTCCACCGGGCGAGGGCGTTCGTACGACGGCCAAACGAGAGGGCGACAACTGGATCGTCAACGGACGCAAGAAATGGGTGTCCTCGGCCACGGGGTGGAACCGCGAAGGCGCCGATGTTCTCTGCATCGTTTGCCGAACCGACTCAGAGGCGCCGCCCGATGCCGCGATCTCCATCGTTGCGGTGGAAGGACCGGTGGCGGGTCTTGTGTTCGAACGCGCGATCGACACGATCGGGCATCGCGCGCATCTCGTGCCGCAGTTCAGCCTGAAGAATGTCGCGACACCGCATCGCAACCTGCTCGGCCAGGAGGGTGCGGGGCTTGCGCTGACGGCCGGAGCGTTCACGGCAACTGCCGCGCTCGTCGGTGTCTTCGGCGTCGCCTTGATGCGTGCCGCGTTCGAGTTTGCGCTTCATTTTGCCCGCACCGAAAAGCGCGGTGGCGTTCACGCGATCATCGAGCATCAGGCGGTCGGATACGCGTTGGCGGATGCAAAGACCACGATCGAAGCGGCGCGCTATCTCAACTGGCGCGCCTGCCACGCGCTCGACACTCAGTCGCCGTCAGCTGAAGAGCTCGCAGTCGAGGCCAAGATTTTCGGTTCCGAGGCCGCTGTGCGCGTGATTACAGATCTCATGCGCGTGGTTGGTATCGAGAGCTATGATCACGAGGCGCCACTTGGTCGCCTGCTGCAGGATGCACTCGCGCTGCCGATCTTCGATGGCGGCAATATGAGCATCCGACGGCGGCAGCTGCACGCGATGCTCATGCGAAGCGACTACGACCCGCTTGCTGCGAGCGGAGCGGCATAGCGCTGCCGGCGATATCGTGGCGAGAGGAATATTGATGGCTATTGATTTCCGACTTACCGCGCGCCAACGCGAACTACAGCGTCAATCCCGCGAGTTCGCCAGGGACGTGCTCTCGCCGGCTCTGGACGCCGAGGCTCTGTCCTCTCCGGAAGAGCGGTTTGCCGCGACGAAACCCGCTTACGAGGCGATGATTTCGGCTGGATTCTTGCGGAAATGTATTCCGCTTTCGGCCGGGGGAGAGAACGCCGGTCTGATCGATACCGCGATCATGGCCGAAGAGCTTTACGCGTTGAACGCCAGCGTTGCGCTCACGTTGATTGGAACCGTCCTTGGACTGTTGCCGCTCTTGATCGGCGGCACGGAGGAGCAGCGGGGACGGCTGCTGCGTCCATTCCTCAGACTGACCGGGGCGCCATTGGCCGGTTTTTGCGCCACCGAGCCGGGCGGCAGCGCCAATGCCGCATCGCCGCCGCCGGGCGAGGGCGTTCGCACCACGGCTGTGCTTCAGGGCGACCGGTGGATCATCGAAGGTCGAAAAAGCTGGGTTTCCTCGGCTACGGGTTGGGATCGCAAGGGCGCAGACATTCTGTCGGTGCTTTGCCGGACCGATCCCGACGCCGCTGCCGAACGGGCTATTTCAGTGATGGTCGTGGAGCGTCCCGCATCGGGGCTGATCTTCGAACGCGCGATCGATGCGGTTGGGCACCGGGCGCATCTCTTGCCCCAGTTCAATCTCAAGGGAGTTAGCGTCTCCAGGGAGAATGTCTTGGGTAGCCTCGGCGGTGGTTTGGCCCTCACCGCCGCCTGCTTCACAGGCGCCGCCGCCCTGGTCGGAATTTTCGCGGTAGCTTTGATGCGGGCGGCGTTTGAGTTCGCGCTGGGCTTCGCGCGCACCGAACGGCGAGGCGGCATTCAACCCATCATCGAGCATCAAGCGGTCGGATACGCATTGGCGGACGCAAAGACGGCCATTGAGGCGACCCGCTGGTTGTGCTGGCGGGCGTGTCAGGCGGTCGACGCGCAATCCCCGAGCGCGCAGGAACTGGCGATCGAAGCAAAAATCCATGGCTCGGAAACCGCCGTGCGGGTGGTGACGGATCTCATGCGAGTCGTCGGTATCGAGAGTTACGATCATGCGCTCCCGTTAGGGCGGCTGTTGCAGGATGCGCTGGCGCTTCCTGTTTTTGGCGGCGGCAACATCGGCGTCCGCCGCCGGCAGCTCCACGCGATCTTGAAACGGCCTAAATACGATCCGCTGGCTGCCGTCAGCGAGGTCGAAGTCTGATCTTCATTGCAAGAACGCGCCCGGCGCGCGGAGTTTTCGATTGAAAGGATGAGACCATGAGCACAGAGCAGAAAGTAGCCATTGTAACCGGAGCATCTCAGGGGATCGGTGCGGGTATCCTCCAGGCCTTCAGGGATCGCAACTACCGTGTTGTCGCAACATCGCGGTCGATCAAGCCGGCGACCGGTTCGGACGTCGTGACCGTGCAAGGCGACATCGGCGCCGCGGACACGGCCGAGAGGGTCTTCAAAACGGCCTTCGAGCGTTTCGGTCGTGTCGACACGCTGGTCAACAACGCCGGCATGTTCATGGCAAAGCCATTTACGATGTATACGCCGGATGACTACGCACTTTATATATCGACGAACGTGACGGGTTTCTTTCACATGACCCAGCGTGCGCTGGAATTCATGAGCAAACAGGGCCATGGTCACGTCGTCTCGATTACAACGAGTCTTGTCGACCAGCCGATGAGCAGCGTTCCGGCCGCGTTGGCCTCTCTCACAAAGGGAGCGTTGAGTGCCGCAACGAAAGCGCTTGCAATCGAGTATGCGAGGACTGGCGTTCGCGTCAACGCGGTGTCACCGGGAATCGTCAAGACGCCGATGCACCCGCCGCAAGCCCATCAAGCGCTGGCGGCGCTCCATCCGATGGGCCGGATGGGAGAGGTGTCGGACATCGTGGAGGCTGTGCTCTACCTCGATGCTGCGACGTTTGTGACCGGTGAGGTTCTTCACGTCGACGGCGGGCAGGCTGCCGGGCATCACATGGTGCAGGGCGCTTAGCGCGAGCGCGGAAATCGCTTCGCTATAGCCAGTGATCGCGACGCCAGGCCGATCCGCGCCGGGTCATGCGGTTTCGCTCACGAAACAGCCTTTGTGGCGGGAAACCGCGCCATCCAGTGCCGGGCGATGTCGCTGCGACGGCATAGCCAGACGTCGGGTTTCTTCGCGATGCTTTCGAGGAACTGCGAAAGCGCGATCGATCGGAACGGGTGGCCTGCAAGGCGGCAATGCAATCCGATCGTCATCATCTTCGGTTCGTTCGCGCCTTCGTCGTAGAGTGCGCTGAACTGCTCCCAGAGGATTTGCTGGAAATCGGCTCCGGTCGTCACTGCTCCCCGGATGTACTTTGCGTCATTCGTCACCTGGGTATAGGGCACCACCAGATGCTGGCGGCCCATGCATGTGACCCAATAGGGAAGGTCGTCATTGTAGGCGTCGCTGTCATAGAGAAAGCCGCCATGCTCGACGACCAGCCGGCGCGTATTCTCCGTCGGGGCATAGCGGCAATACCAGCCTGACGGAGCGGTCCCGGTCAGCGCCTCGATCGTGTCATAGGCCGAGAAGATGGCTGAACGCTCGGCATCCAAACTCATGCCCTGATGGCGCTCCCAGCGAGACCCGTGCCCGCAGAGATCATAGATTCCGGCCGTCGTGCCTTCCCGCAAGGCATCGGCGATCTGAGGGTTGCGTGCGAGCGCCTGCGCGCAAACAAAAAACGTCGCCGCTGCATCATGGCGCTGAAGAATTTTCAGCAGCCGCCAGAATCCGGCCCTGCTGCCATATTCGAACATCGATTCCGCACCGAGATCGCGGCCGGGAAAAGCCGGGCCACCGGTTTCGATCAGGCCTGTTTCCGTATTGTGGTCGCCATCGGGAACCGATGGTTCAGAACCTTCTTCGACGTTGATGACGACGTTTACCGCGATCCGGGCCTTGTTCGGCCAGTCGGCATGCGGTGGCTTGCGGCCGTAGCCCTTGAAATCTCGAAGCATTGCGCCTTCATCGGTCATAAAACCGCTCCGTCAGATTCAGCTTGAAAGGCAGGTCGGCAAACTCGGTGTCGCTGCCATCGCCGATCCGGCGTACGAAGGTCGCGACGTTCACATCGCCTTCGAGCCCCATCAGCCCGCTGTGCCATGTGCCCGCCCGGTAGGCGATGCCATGGCCAGCCGGTACGACGAATGCGGCGACCTGCTCGACATGGTGCGGCGGCTCACCCGGCGGCGCGACGAACGTCACCATCGGTTGCGCACCCAAGGGCAGAAAGGCTTGGACCGAGAAGGGGTGACGTTCGATGCGGCTAATGCCACCCATGCTCCTTGCGAACGGAGCGACGATGATCGTCAGCGTGCTGTCCCCCACAGCTTTCTCCCCTTCGAACTGAAGGGGAATCCCGATCCGGCCGGCCGTCGGAACGAGACTGAAGCAGGTTCCAAACGGCGCGAAGCGGTCGTCGCGGTCTCCGCGCAGTGTGACCGGACTGATCGTCATGTCGCGGGCGGCCATCTCAGCTTTGAATACCACGGGCCATGGTACTTCGCGAGAATACCCAGACGAGCAGGACGCCGAGCAACAGGACCGCGGTGAAAATCATTCCTGCGGCGGCAAAGCCGCCCGTCGCATCGCGGCTCCAGCCGAGCAGGGGTGGCCCGACGATGCCGCTGAGATTGGCCACCGAATTGATCAGCGCCACGGCCGCTGCGGCGGCAGTGCCGGTCATGAGCGAGGTCGGCAACGTCCACAGGATCGGATTGGAGCAGAACACGCCGATCGCGGCGACGACCAGGGCGAGTAGTGCGAGGATGTGAATGTCCAGCGTAAAGGTCGTTACGATAAAGCCCAATGCACCCAGCAGCATCGCAGCGGTAAGATGTCCGAGGCGTTCGCGTTTCGCGTCGGATCGCCGCGCCCACAGCACCATCGTCACGGCTCCGCACAAATAGGGAATCGCGGCAAGGAAGCCCGTGACCGTATTGCTGTAGCCGAAGGTCTTGATGATCTGGGGCAGGAAGAAAGCAATCCCGGTCACGCCGAAGACGATGCAGAACAATATGGCGGCGAGCAGAAGCACGCCTGGATTCACAAAGGCGTCTGCGAGCTTGTAGGTATGCACAGCTTCGAGATTGCTGCGTTCCTTGGCCAGAATGTCTTCCAGACGGTAACGCTCTGCCGGTTCGAGCCATGACGCCTGCGCCGGACGTTCGGTTAGCAGCCACAGGCAGGAGATGCCGAGGAGCAGGGCCGGCACGCCTTCGACGACGAACATCCATTGCCAGCCGGCGAGGCCGTAGACGCCATTCATCTGATCGAGCAGCAGGCCCGATATCGGGCTCCCCACGAGGCCCGACAAGGGAATAGCCATCAGGAACACGCCCGTGATCCGGGCCCGGTAGTGGCGGGGAAACCAGTTGCCGAGATAGACCACAACGCCGGGAAAGAACCCCGCCTCGGCAACGCCAAGCAGGAATCGCATGGTGTAGAAGCTCTTCTCGCCGGTGACGAAAGCCATCCCTGCGGAGATCAATCCCCAGGTGATCATGATGCGCGCGATCCAGAGCCGCGCACCGAATTTCGAAAGGGCGAGGTTGCTGGGTACTTCAAAGAAGAAGTACGCCACGAAAAACATGCTCGCCCCGAAGCCGTAGACCGTCGACGAGAAGCCGAGCTGTGCGTTCATCTGGAGCGACGCGAAGGAGATGTTGACCCGGTCGAGGTAGGCGAAAAGATAAAGAACAATAACGAAAGGGATGATTCTCTTGGACGCTTTGCGCACGATGCGCTGATCTTCGATCGTGAGCTCAGCACTGACCTGCTGGCTCCCCGCGATATTCATGTTCATAATCCTGCCCCCCGCTCGGATCTCAAGGGGGCATTGAGAGGGGCTTGTCATCAAACGGCAATAGTAGAATTCCGGAATCTGGAATTTCAGATATTGAATTATGGAATTCCTTGATCTACCTCCTGGCTCCGGCGGATCGAAAATGCGCGAAATCCCATTCGACAAGATGCTGGCTGTCATGGAGACCGTCTCCGATGGGCGCAGGCCGCTGACGGTTACGGAAATCTCGGGCGCAACCGATCTGGCGGTCCCGACCGTGCACCGGCTCGTCGCCCTGCTGGTCGACCGAGGCCTGCTAAAGCGCCACCTCGCCACCAAAAAGGTCATGCCAGGCGCCCGGCTGATGAAGCTCGGCGTGAGTGCCGTGCAGACCTCCCTGTACGCGGACAAGCCCCACGCGCTCCTGAAATCACTCGTCACGCGCATTGGCGAGTTCGCCCAGATCAGCCTCGTGGTGGCTGGCGAACTGATCTGCGTCGATGCGGCGAGCGCACACCGGGAAAGCGGCCTTCATCTTCAGCAAGGCAACAAGGCGCCGTTACATTGCACCTCAATCGGCAAGCTCTATCTCGCTTCGCTTCCGGAAGCCGAGCTGCGCTCCTGGCTCCGCTCGGCGAACTTGCAGCGCCTGACAGATCGAACCGTGACTGACCCGAGCGAACTGCGGAAACACCTCAAGGAGATTCGCGCCCGGGGATGGGGCTCCTGCAACGAGGAAATGCATCCCGGTGTCGTGGGCTGCGGCGTGCGATTGCCGCTACGGGATTCATCCGGCTTTATCGGTCTATGCATCTCGGCCCCCGCCGTCCGAATGAACTTTGAGGCCATCACAGGTCACATACCTGCGCTAAGGAAGGTTGCGGTCGACATCGCCGATATTTTTGACCGGACAAACTGATCTCGCTCTGGATGATGTCACGGATCTCTGTAGCGCGGGCCTGGATGTTACGTAACGTCTATCGCGCGAATCGTCTCACCGGATTTGCCGCCGGCCTGGCGCGTGCCGGAGCATGACGAGGAACAGCGCGCGGTTGGCCGGGTGGCCGCTTGCGATGGCGCGAAGACGCAGCATCGCGCAGATACATCGGCTCGAGCTGGATTTTGGTCAGCTCGTCCCCACCTGAACGCGGGCGGGAAAGGGCGAGCGCGTAACTCACCGCGTGATGAGTATCCTCGATTGCCAGACGGAGTTCGTCGCTGTCGCTCTTCGCTGCTGCATAAACTTGCGAGAGCTTGATCAACTCATGGCCCGCCAGGACAATGTCCAGGCCACACAGTCTCATCAGAGTGCAGGTGGCGGGTTCAGCTTCGCTAAACGCGACGAGTTGACTGCCAAGGTCGGCAAAAGTGAGTTGGGCTTGCCGAACGTTTCGCGCAGCCCAATCGTGCTCGCGAATTTGCTGAGAACTGACGGCCGTCTCCCGCGGTCTTGGCAGCTTCATGCGATGGAAAGCGAGAAGCCGTTCGAGTGCCTGCTGTCGAATACGCAAAATCGTCTGGATCGGTTGGCCGAACAATTCAACGGCGATCTGAACTAGAAACAAGACGGCAGGAATCGTTATCAGGTAGACATACCATTGCATGTCGCGCCCCAATCGAGTCGACGGTTCAACCTGGGAGTTGTGGACTGGCTCTGTCTTCTGCGGCGCTGCGTCCGCTGCCTGCCTGATCAATCAACCCTAACGGAGCGTTACCCGCAAGCTCGAATCGACCGCGGTCGTTCGGCCTCTGCGAACTTAGTTAATGGCATGAAGCCGCTTGGGCTTGATTGCGCAAATTACGATTTGCTTAGGCAGACCTCGATGGCTGCGTCATCTGGAGCAGCGCGTCATGCGCGACTGTGTCCGGCTCCCGTCATAGCAGTGCAAACTCTACGGAACTTCCGGCTCCGTCTCAGCGATCGGCAGCCAGCCGGCGTCGCTCCGCTGGAACAGCGGACAGCCGTAGACGGCGCGTATGGCAAGCATCGTCGGGAGCGTTTCCACCGCCGTCTCCCAGCGATTGGTTTGCTTCATCGCGACCACCATGCCGGCAACGTCGGCGCCGATCTTGTGCAACAGACGCATCGCCGCAACCGCGGTGACGCCTGACGAGATCGCGTCATCGATCAGCACCACGCGCCGGCCTTCGATCAACGATCTGAGGTTCGGGTCCAGCCGCAATTGCTTGCCGGCCTCCGGGCTGGTGATCGAACTGACCGGCTCGGAAAGCGCATCGTCGTACCAGAACTTGCGCGAATAGCCGAGCGGGACATAACGCGGCTGTCCCAGCCGTTCCGCGACCAGCGAGGCAAAGGCAAGACCGAGCGTCGGCAACCCGACGACGACCTCGGCATCGAGCTCGCGCGCCCGCCCAGCCATGTGATCCGCCAGCGCGGCAACGACGACGTTCGACGCCTGGTTGGCAATGAGCGAGGCAACGGCGCGATCGCCGTCTGGCAATTGGCGTAATGGCAGAACGAGGAAACGTCCGCAGGGCAGGCGAACGGGATAGCCGAAGCGATAGGGTGGCGACGCGCCAAAGCGGGCCGGAATCGTCGCCGTCAGTTCTTGCCAGTAGGCGGTGGTCGGTTCGGTGTACGATTCATTCACGGTCATGTGCTGGTATCACATCGGTTCGAGCCGCCGGATTTCCGTCAAGGCGCGCGCCACGGCCAATGACGCCATCGCGCAAGGCGAGAGCTTTCGCAGCCAGCAAGCTTTCGGTTGCAGCCTGGCGTGGCCCGCGCATGGCGGCTTGTCGGCAATAGCGCTTGCAGAACTCACTATAGCCTTGCCACAAAGGCGCGCTCGCTGCTTCCGGTGCGCTCCCCAATGAAGCTGTGCTTCTAAACCCGCATTCAATACAGCGGGTTGTACATCTGGGACTCGATGAAGGCCATCAGGTCATTGGGCTTCGGCGCCGTTGCAAGGCCACGCTTGTAGGCGACCTCGGCGACCGCCTCCGCAATATGCGCCGAGACCTCGCGAATTCTCGGCAGTGACGGATAGAGGCTGCCCTGCTCGATGTCCTCGGGCGTGACGAGATAGGCGAGCGTATGTGCCGCAGCCATGAACATCTCGTCGGTCACGAGCTTCGATCCGCTCGCGACCGCGCCGAGGCCTACGCCTGGGAAGATATAGGAGTTGTTGCCCTGGCGCGGCACGAAGGTCTTGCCGTCGAGGTGCACCGGATCGTAGGGGCTGCCGCAGGCAAACAACGCCCGGCCTTCGGTGTAGCGATAGGCTTCCTCGGCCGAACACTCGGCCTTCGAAGTCGGGTTGGAAAGCGCAAACACGATCGGCCTGTCGTTGATCTCGCCCATCGCTTTCAGAACTTCCGGCGTGAAGGCGCCGCCGACGGCAGCAACGCCGATGATCGCGGTTGGCCGCAGCGTGCGGATCGCGGTCAGGAAATCGTCGAGCGGAGCGTGGTCGTGCGCGTAGCGCAATTTGTGTTCGGTGAGGCCGGCGCGGCCCTTGACGACCAGGCCGCGTGAATCCGTAAGCCAGTTGCGCTTGATCGCTTCGGCTTCGGAAAGGCCTTCGGCCATCATCGCCGAGACGATGAGGTCGGCGATGCCGGTTGCGGCTTCGCCGGCGCCCAGGAACAGGATTTGTTGTTCGGAAAGCTTGCCGCCGCCGACGCGCAACGCGGAGAACAGTCCGGCCAGTGCGACCGCGGCGGTTCCCTGAATGTCGTCGTTAAAGACCGGAATGTCGTCGCGGTATTTGTGAAGCAGGCGGAAGGCCGAGTGATTGGCGAAATCCTCGAACTGGATCAGCACGCCCGGGAAGGCGGCGCGCGCCGCGGTAACGAACTCATCGACGAAGTCATCATAGGCCTGTCCGCTCAAACGCTTCTGACGCAAGCCGATGTAATAGCGATCGTTGAGCAGATCCTGATTGTTGGTGCCGACGTCCAGTACGACCGGCAGGCAATTTTCGGGGTGGATGCCCGCGCAGGCGGAATAGAGCGAGAGCTTGCCGACCGGAATGCCCATGCCGTGCGCGCCAAGGTCGCCGAGCCCCAGAATGCGCTCGCCGTCGGTGACGACGATGAGCTTGGCCTGATAGGGCCAGTTGCTGAGCAGTTCGGCGATGTGGCCACGGTCGTTGGCGCTGATGAACATGCCGCGCGGCCGTTGAAAAATCAGGCCGAAACGCTGACAGGCGAGGCCCACCGTCGGCGTGTAGATAATCGGCTGGATTTCGTCGATGTTGTCGCAGACGACGCGGAAGAACAGCGCCTCATTGCGGTCATGCAGCGAGTTCAGCGCGATATATTTCTCGAGGTCGTTGGGCAGGCTGCGCAGGTTGGTCAAGACGCGCGCCACCTGCTCTTCCATTGAAAGAACGTGCGCAGGCAAAAAGCCGCGCAGGCCGAGTTCGTCCCGCTCGGCTTCCGTAAAGGCGGTGCCCTTGTTGAGGAGTGGATCGCGCAACAGCGTCAGGCCACGCGGAGGGTCCATCGTTTTCGAATTCGGAGTTGCCCGGACTGGCGCGGTCATGGTGTTCCTCTCCCGTCTCTTTTAGCTTCTTGTCTTTTGGCTTTCACCGTCCGCCTGACGCGGAAGGGGCCACGTTCGAAGAAAAGACCAATTGGCCATCTTCCGCAATCGCTTGCATTGACCAGAATTTGCCGCCGAAGGCAACACCGGTCGTTGGCCCATGAGGGGCCACGGGCGATGGGATGTTGCCGTCACGTCAGAGCAGCCATGACGGGAGATGTTTGATCGCGAACCGAATTGACTCCCAACAAAACGATTCTATGACTTGGTGACGTGAATTTGCGGTGCAAAAACGTGCTCGGTTTTTGGTCATTGCAGCGCGAAATAACAGCAACCGGAAAACCCATCCATGCGTGTCATCACCGTTGCGGCTGCCCAGATGGGCCCCATTCAGCGCGCCGAAAGCCGCCAGGCTGTCATCCCGCGCATGATTGCGCTGCTGGATGAAGCCAAGGCGCGCGGAGCCGATCTGATCGTTTATCCCGAATTGGCGCTGACCACGTTTTTCCCGCGCTGGTACATGGAGGACCAGGCCGAGGTCGACGCCTGGTTCGAGCGCGAGATGCCGAATGCGGCGACGATGCCGCTGTTTGCCCGCGCCGCCGAGTACCAAATCGCGATGAGCTTCGGCTATGCCGAACGGACGCCGGATGGGCATCATTTCAACACCTGCATTCTCACCGACAAGTCCGGCAAGATCGTCGGCAAGTACCGCAAGACGCATCTGCCCGGCCATTCCGAGTTCGATCCGGAGCGGGCGTTCCAGCATCTGGAGAAGCGCTATTTCGAGCCCGGCGATACCGGCTTTCCGGTGTGGCGCAACCTGGGTGGCATTTTCGGCATGGCGATCTGCAACGACCGCCGCTGGCCGGAGACCTATCGCGTGATGGGGCTGCAAGGCGTCGAGATGGTCGTGCTGGGTTACAACACGCCGTCGGTCAATTCGCAGAAGAGCGAGGAAGGGCCGGAAAAGCGGCTGTTTCACAATCGCCTCTCGGTTCAGGCCGGGGCCTATCAAAATGCGACCTGGGTCGTTGCCGTCGCCAAGGCCGGCGTCGAGGACGGATTTCCGCTGATCGGCGGCAGCCTGATTGTCGATCCCAACGGCGAGATTGTCGCGGAAGCGAAGACCGAAGACGACGAATTGCTGGTTCACCCCTGCGATCTCGACGCGACGGTCTTCGGCAAGAAGACCATTTTCGACTTTGCCCGGCATCGTCGCATCGAGCACTATGGTTTGATCACCAGCCGCGTCGGCGCCGTTCCGCCGCCGGAAGCTTGATATAGCCCGATGTCGGGGTTTCTGCTCAAAGATCTATCCCGGCAGGATCGCTACAAGCTGTTGTGCGCCGTGGTGGTGCCGCGGCCGATCGCGCTGGTGACAACGCTTGACGTCAATGGCGCCGTCAACGCCGCGCCGTTCAGCTTCTTCAACGTCTTTTCAGAAGATCCGCCGCTGATTGTGCTGGGTCTCCAGCACAAGCCCGACCGCACGCCCAAGGACACCACGCGCAATATCGAGCGCGATGGTGAATTCGTGGTTCAGATGGTGGACGAGGCGCTGGCGAAAGCGATGAACGATTGCGCTGTCGATTTTCCTTCCGGCGAAAGCGAGGTAAGTGCACTTGGGCTTGCCACGGCGCCGTCGGTCGACATCAAGGTGCCGCGTCTTGCGGCCGCGCCGTTTGCGCTGGAATGCAGGCGCACCGTTTCGCTGGCATTCGGACCGGGACGCGAACTGATGGTGGGCGAAGTCTTGCGCGTTCACGCCCGCGAAGGACTGCTCGATGCGAAGAATATGTACGTCGATTTTGCCGCTTACCGGCCGATCGGCCGCCTGTTCGGCAATCTCTACAGCTATCAGCGCGAGCCATTCACGATGGTTCGCGAGACCCACGCCGAATGGACGGCGCGCGCCGAGGACAGTGAGCCGGCAAAAAGCAGCTAGACGACGAAGAGCAAACACGGCCGCGACGGGAAAGAGCCGTCGCAGCCGGTCATGCGTGAGTTTGATATGAGAGGCCGCAGCCGCAACGCCATCGGCCTGCTACCGGGTCATGAGCGGGGAGCGATACCCAGTCGAACGGCAACCTCGCGCGCTGTCTTCAGGCGGGCCTCGGTGATTGGCTGGTAACCTGCTTTTGCGGCGGCCAGCACTTCCGGCGGCGCGGTCTCGGGAACGCCGGCATTAAACGGCGGTTCCGGCGCGTATTGGATGTCGAGTTGGATGCCCTGGGCGGCTGCGTCCCCACGCAGCAGGGACGCCATGGTCAACGCCCCATCGATGCCTGCTGTGATGCCGGCGGCGGACACCAGATTGCCATCCACGACTACCCGCTCCCGGACCGGCGTGGCCCCGAACTGAGGCAGCAGGTCGAAAGATGCCCAATGCGTCGTCGCCCGGCGGCCTTTCAGAACACCGGCAGCACCACAAATCAACGCCCCGGTGCACACCGAGAACAGCGGCCGCCCCGAGGCTGCATGGTCGCGAATGAATGCCAGTAAGGGCTCGTTGTTCATCAATGCCTGCTGACCGGGGCCGCCGGGCACCTGCAGGACGTCGAGATAGGGCGCTTCATCCAGCGTCATCTCCGGCGTCAGGATCAGGCCCCGCTTGTCGCGGAACGGGCCCCTCTCGGTGCCGATCACGTGCACCTTTGCATTTGGCAAACGACTCAGGACAGCCAGGGGCCCCGTGACGTCGGTCTGATCCATATCGGGGAACATCAGCACGCCGATATTGAGCGGTTTGTCGCGCAGTGGCGCAAAGGCCTCGGGAACGGTTTTGATCGCGGTTTCGGCGGCGGCTTTGCCTCCCATCGTTGTGGAGAGGCCAGCCGTCAGTCCGACGGCAGCCAGCTGCACCACGGCGCGGCGACTGGGGTTCAAGTCTTCTCTTTGGTCAGTCATGATGACGTCCTCTCTGTTGGAAACGAAAAAAAGATTCGCGTCTGCTTCAAGCCTTGTGGTGCCCCGATCGCGCATTGCCGCGCAGGGACCTCCGCAGCGACCGCGTGCTGCCAAAGCCGACCTGAGCGGCAACCGCCTCGGCGTTCCCGCTCAGCTCCTGCATTCGACGCCGCGCAGCTTCCAGGCGAAGTTGCCGGATGTAGTGGCCGGGCGTGACGCCGGTTTGCAGCTTGAACAGCCGGGCGAAGTTTCGCGGGCTCATGTGAACGTAGGCCGCCATGTCCTCGACGGTGGCAAGCGCCTGCAGATTGTCCGGGGCCCACCGCTGCAGATGCCGGATCGGGTCACGATCGGCCATGCGCTGGGCCAACGCCGTTGAGAGCTGCGGCTGGTCGGATTGGCGTTGAAGGAATAATACGAGATCGCGGGCGATGGCCTGGGAGACGCCGTGTCCGCAGTCCGCCTCCACCAACGCAAGCGCCAGGTCGATTCCTGCGGTGACGCCGGCCGACGTGTACACATTTCCATCACGCACAAAGATCGGATCCGGATCGACTGTGACGTCCGGAAACTCGCCGGCGAGCTTTTGCAGTTGGCGCCAGTGGCTGGTCGCCCGACGGTCGGAAAGCAGACCGGCGTGCGCCAGGTAAAAAGCCCCGGTACAAATCGATCCCATGCGACGGGTGCGGCTTGAAGCGTGCTGCAGCCAATCGAGGAATGCGGGGTCCGCCTGACCCGAGACTCCTTGCTCGCTTCCCGCCACCAATACGGTGTCAACGGGGCCCTGGTATTCATGGACTGAGCGTTCGCAGATGATTTTCAAGCCGAATTTGGTTTCAACGACCAGCTCGGTTCCGGCGGAGACGAGGGCGACATCATAAGTGCCGGGCGCATAGAGTTCGGCGCGACAAAACACCTCCCAGGCTCCGGTCACGTCCTGCAAGGTCGCAAGCGGCGGCGCAACGATCAGGACTAACCTGTTGCTCATCGGACCCTCCTGGTCGGCAGCGAAATCGACAGGTCCGAGGGTATCGCCGCGGCTAGATGCCAGCCATGACAAAAACCGGACAGATTCTGCCATCGCGTTCGCGTCGCGCGCCGCTACGACAGGCTCGCTGCGAATGAGCTTGCCGTCGTCCCATTTGCGTCAATCGGGTAGTGGCCGTGCGATGGCGAGCCCGCGCCCTAGTTCCGCGAAAGCTGCACCGTGCCAAGCGCCATGGCGGTGGCGGCCTGGGTCGGGTCGATCACGGGAATCTGGAGCGCATCTTCCAGGCCGCGGCGCAGACGTGCCATGCCGGCGCAGCCCATGACGATGGCGCCGGCGCCGTCCTCTTCCTTCAGGGCGCGTCCGACCTCGATCATCTTCGCAAGCGTTCCTTCGCCGGAGGCGGTCTCCGCAACACTCATATTCAGCGGTCGCTCGCCGGCGAGCCGGTCCATTAGCCCCATTTGGCGCAAGTAGCGGATGTGCCGGCGGATCGAGCGTTGCGCGATGGCGATGACGCCAAAGGTTTCGGCCCGCGTCATCGCGGTCAATACGCCGCATTCGGCAATGCCGAATACCGGCCGGTCGGTGCCTTCCCTGCACACATGAAGGCCGGGGTCGCTGTAGCAGGCGATGACAAAGGCGGATGCGCTATTGTCGCTTTCGATCAGCCGCCGCAGCGGCATCGCGACGCTGTCGACGTCGGCCTGGCTCTCGATTCCGTAGGGTCCCTCCGCGAGCGTGGTGCAGGCGATTTCAGGCCCGTCGGCGAAATTGAGCGGCTTCAGCGCGTCCTCTAACCCCTTGGTCACGGTGGTGTTGGAGTTGGGGTTGATCACGAGGATGCGCGGGCGGGACATAGCTCTCTTCCTTGCAACTGGCTTGCAGCTATTAGCATAGTTTGCAAGGTTTCGAATGCGGCTTTTGTCTCGCTGGCCGTCGCTATTGTTGGAGAATCTGATGGCCGAACCCGCTTATGACCTCGTGATCCGCGGTGGACGCGTGGCGACTGCTTCCGACGTTTTCGAAGCGGATGTGGGCATTGCCGGCGAAACCATCGCTGCGATCGGCCGCAACCTGCCGGCCGGCCGGCGCGAGATCAACGCACGGGGCAAGCTGGTTCTGCCCGGCGGTGTCGACAGCCACGCGCATATCGAACAGCTTTCAGCCGCCGGTATCATGAATGCCGACACTTTCGAGAGCGCGACGACCTCGGCGGCGTTCGGCGGCACGACCAGCGTTATTTCATTTGCGGCCCAGCATGTCGGCATGCATTTGCCGCAGGTGGTGAGCGACTATCACGCGCTGGCTCGAAAAGGCGCAGTGATCGATTACGCCTTCCACATGATCATCGCCGACCCGACGCCGGAGACGCTCGCGCATGACATTCCGGAACTGGTGAAGGAGGGGCATGCCTCGATCAAGATCTTCATGACTTACGACCGGCTCAAGATCGACGACGAGCCGCTGCTCGATATTCTTGTCGCAGCACGCGAGTCCGGCGCGATGCTGTGCGCGCATGCCGAGAACCACGGCATCATTGCCTGGATGGTCAAACGGCTGCTCGCCCGCGGCTATACTCATCCGAAATATCATTCGATCAGCCATGCCCGTTTTTCGGAGGCCGATGCCTTCAATCGACTGATCGGCATGGCGGCGCTGGTCGACCAGCCGATCATGATTTTCCATGTCTCGACCGCCGAAGGCGCCAAAGTGATCCGCCAGGCGCGGGGCGAGGGTTTGAAAGTATTCGCCGAGACCTGTCCGCAATATCTTTTTCTCACAGCGGAAGATCTCGACAAGCCCGGCGCCGAAGGCGCGAAGTGGATGTGCAGCCCGCCGCCGCGCACGGTGGCCGATCAGGACGCGTTGTGGCAGGCGCTGGCGCTGGGTGATCTCCAGACGATTTCGTCCGACCACGCGCCCTATCGTTTCGACGAAGCCGGCAAGTTGCGCGCCGGCCCCAATCCGAACTTCAAGCAGGTCGCGAATGGCCTGCCGGGGCTGGAGGCGCGGTTGCCGCTATTGTTCGACGCGATGGTGTCGAAGGGACGTCTGGGTCTGGAAAAGTTCGTCGAACTGACGGCGACTGCCCCTGCAAAAATCTACAACCTGCATCCCCGCAAGGGTTCGATCGCGATCGGCGCCGACGCCGACATCGCGATCTGGGATCCCGCGCGCGAAGTCACACTGTCGGACGCGATGATGCATGATCTGACCGGCTATACGCCTTTCGCCGGCCGAAAGCTGCGCGGCTGGCCAGTCACGGTGCTATCGCGCGGGCGGGTCGTCGTCGACGATGGCAAGCGGATGGCTGGTCCGGGATCAGGTAAGTTCCTCGCGCGCACTGGCGGCGAAGCCGCCAAGCCCACGGGCCGGATGGTTGCGGACATGGACCCGGAAACGAACTTTGGCGCGAAGCTGTTCTAGATGTTTTTGAAGCACGGGGGCTTGCGGCATTGAATATTCTGATCTTTGGTGGGACAGGTTTCGTCGGGATCAATATCGCTTCCGCGCTCTTGGCGCGCGGCCATGGCGTGACCTTGTTCGACCGCGAGGCCCTGCCGCGCGCCGCGGTAGAAGCCTTCGCGGGCTTTGGCGACGGGTTGAGCGTGGTTGAGGGCGATATCAGGGAGTCGCGAGTCGTCGAGACGATCATCGCGCGTGGCTTCGATGTTATCATTCTCGGCGCCGCGATCACGGCCGGTCCAGCGCGAGAGGCCAGCGATCCGCAATCGATCCTTCAAGTGAACCTGATGGCGCAGGTTCCGATCCTGATGGCCGCGCATCGCTATCGTGTGCGGCGAGTCATCAACCTGTCGTCGGGATCGGCGTTTGGTGCGGCGGCTTTCCGCCACACACTTCTCGACGAAGAGTTGCCGTGCGAGCCGGTCTCGCTCTATGCCATCACCAAGCACGCTTCCGAAAGAGTGGCGGCCCGGCTGGCTGGGTTATGGCAGGCTGATTTCATTTCGGTGCGGCTGAGCGGCGTGTTCGGGCCGTGGGAACGCGCCACTGGTGTTCGTGATACCCTAAGCCCGCAATCGCAGATCGTTGCGGCTTTGCGGCAACGACAAGAAGCTGTGCTGTCGCGCCCGGGCGTGCGTGACTGGATCTACGCGCCGGACGTCGCCGATGCGGTCGCCGTATTGGTGGAAGCCGAAAAGCCAAGGCACGGCCTTTACCATATATCGACGGGGCACGAGTGGACCGCGCTCGAATGGGGGCAATACCTTGCCGCGCTCAATCCCGGGTTCGTCTGTCGCCTTGCTGGTTCTGGCGAAGTTCCGAACGTTGATCTGCATAGCGACGCCGATCGCGCGCCACTCTCGATTTCGCGCATGGCGGACGAATTCGGCTGGCGGGCCCGCTATGGCTGCGCGGATTCCGTCAGGGACTTGAATGATTGGTGGCGTCGTCACGGAGAAGGGATGTGACATGCGTCTGAAAGACCGCGTCGCCATTGTTACAGGTGCAGGCTCCGGCATCGGCCGCGCCAGCGCGCTGTTGTTTGCCCGTGAAGGCGCCTGTGTCGCGCTGGTCGACCGCGATGAGGCCGGATTACGGGAAACACGCGACGCTATCGGTCACATCAAGGGTGAAGGCTCGGTGCATCAGGGCGATGTCGGAGAGCTTGAGTTTGCCAAGACAACGGTTGAAGAGGTTGTTTCTCGGTCCGGTCGGCTGGATGTGTTGATGCTAGCTGCCGGCTGGTCCTGCGGCGGCACCGTGTTGACCACCGATCCCGCGGATTGGGATGCGGTGTTTCGCGCCCATGTCGGCGGCACCTGGCTCTGGGCGCGCGCAGCTATCCCGCAGATGCAGCGACAGCGAAACGGCTCGATTGTCACCGTCGCGTCGCAACTGGCGATCGCCGGCGGCAAGGACAACAG
Organism: Bradyrhizobium erythrophlei; assembly: GCF_900142985.1. Taxonomy (NCBI): domain Bacteria; kingdom Pseudomonadati; phylum Pseudomonadota; class Alphaproteobacteria; order Hyphomicrobiales; family Nitrobacteraceae; genus Bradyrhizobium; species Bradyrhizobium erythrophlei. Next base: position 2,488,412 of record NZ_LT670849.1, on the reverse strand, counting down.
TGCCTATATCGCGGCCAAAGGCGCCATCATCAGTCTGACCAGGACGATGGCGGTGGACTTCGCAGGCGATGGAATCCGCATCAATGCGATTGCGCCCGGCGCGATCGAGACCCCGATGCTGAAGCGGAGCTATGCCAGGCATGCGGATTCGGAAGCGGTACGCGAAACCTCGCGCAACCGCCACGCCATGAAGCGCTTCGGAAAGCCAGAGGAAGTGGCCGAGGCCGCGCTCTATCTCGCAAGCGATGCGTCTTCCTTTACGACCGGCAGCGTTCTGCCGGTCGACGGAGGCTGGCTTGCCGCCTGAGCCGAATCCGCGAGATCTGGACGCCACCGAAGCCTTGGCCGCGCTGGAGGCACAGGTGCGCAATGACCTCGCCAAGACCTCGCATCCGTCGGCGCCATGGCTGGAACCAAAGACAGGGCCGGATGGAAAGCCCGCACTGGATGTGTTGATCGTCGGCGGCGGGCAATCGGGTTTAGCCATCGCCTTCGGCCTGAAGCGCTCGCAGGTCACCAATATCATGGTCATCGACAAGGCCTGCGAAGGCCAGGAAGGGCCGTGGCTTTCTTACGCGCGCATGCACACGCTGCGGAGCCCGAAGGATTTCACCGGACCCGATCTCGATGTCCCGAGCCTGACCTATCAATCGTGGCACGAGGCGCGGTTCGGCAAGGAGCATTGGCGGAAGCTCGATCTGATCCTGCGTGAACGCTGGGCCGAATATCTGCTCTGGTTCAGGCATGCCGTCGGCCTTTCCGTGCGCAACGGGCGCGAATTGCTGGAGGTCGCGCCGGCGGCGAACGAAATGCTCGCAGCAACAGTGGTATGTGATGGCGCAACCGAAACGCTTTATGCACGCAAGATCGTGCTTGCGACGGGCCAGGAGGCGATGGGTAACTGGGCGATCCCTGAACCCTTGCGGCATTTGCCGCCCACGCGCGTGGCTCGCGCCTCCGACGAGATCGATTTCGCCGCGCTCGCCGGGAAAGCCGTGGCCGTGATCGGCGCTGGCGCAACGGCATTCGACAACGCCGCGATGGCGCTCGAGGCCGGCGCGGCGAAGGTGCATCTGCTGTGCCGCCGTCCTGAAATCCAGGTGATCCAGCCTTATCGGTGGCTGACGTTCCGTGGCTTCCTGCGTCACTTCTGTGATCTTGACGATGCCTGGCGCTGGCGCTTCATGCGCGCCATCCTCGAACTGCGCGAAGGTTTCCCTCAGGCGACATATGACCGCTGCGCGCGATTTCCCAATTTCCACCTGCATGAGGGATCGCCGATCGAGAGCGCACGCGAGATGAGCGAGAAGATCGAGCTGCGCACGCCGCGCGGCGCATTCCACGTCGATTTTGTCATCAGCGGCGCCGGCACCGAGATCGATCTTGCCGAGCGCCGTGAGTTGAAGAATTTCGCCGGCAATATTTCGACCTGGGCTGATCGCTACCAGCCGCCGCACGACGAACAGAGTCCGCGGCTCGGCCTCTACCCGTATCTTGCCGACGACTATGCATTCACCGAGCGCGTTGCCGGCAAGACGCCCTGGATCGGCAATATCCACCTGTTCGCGTTCGCCTCGACCATGAGTTTCGGTCCGTCGGGCTCCTCGATCAACGCCATGACAACCGCGATCCCGAAACTGGTCCATGGCCTGACCCGAGGGCTGTTCCGTGCCGACCTGGAGCGGCACTGGAATTCGTTCAGGGCCTACAATGTGCCGCAGGCGGTGATCCCTCGGCCGGATCGGGCAGGGTGACGTGTGTCGTTGGCGGCAATCGGCCCAAATGGCTCGAAAATCGTCGACGTCAGGATCAAAACGCGACAAGCGGCAAAATGCTGCTTGGCGCGCAATTTGCTTAAATGCACAATGAGATGAGCCCAGGTTATCCGGGCGGATTTCGGGTTGAATTCAGGGGATCAGGACAATGCGCGGTCGGATGGTTGGTCTTACGCTGGTGGGGTTCACGGCGCTCGCGCTTTCGTTTCGCGCCGAGCCGGTTTCGGCGCAGTCCCGCGCGGAAACGCTGCGCTATGTCATGGGCGCGACCGTCAACACCCTTGATCCGAACGTGCCCGGTTCGACCCGCGAGGCATTTGCCGTGAGTCTTTCCACCTACGATCGGCTGGTGTCGTTCGGCCGCAAACAACTCAACGGAAAATGGGTGTTCGATCTCGACAAGATCACCGGCGAGCTCGCCGAATCCTACGAGGTCAGCCCCGACGGTTTGAAGTTGACGTTCCATCTGCGCAAGGATGCCAAATTCCAGGACGGAACGCCGGTGACGGCCGAAGACGTCAAATGGTCACTTGATCGCGCCGTGACCGCGCCCGTGCTCGGCAAGGCACAGTTGCTGACGGGATCGATGACCAGCGCCGACCAGTTCAGGGTGATCGACCCGCTGACATTCGAAGTCACGCTACCGAAGCCCGACAAGCTGGCGCTGCCCAATCTCGCCACCGTCTATCCGATCATCATCAACTCCAAACTCGCGAAGGCGAACGCAACGACAGACGATCCCTGGGCGATCGCCTGGCTCAAGGAACATACCGCCGGCAGCGGGGCTTACGTGATCGAGACCTTCAAGCCCGGCGAGCAGGTGATCATGAAGCGCAACGAAGCGTGGAATCGCGGCACGCCCGAGAAAGCAGCATCGTTCAAGCGATTGATCATCCAGACCGTGCCGGAGCCGGCGACGCGCGCCAATCTGGTCGAGCGCGGCGATGCCGACATCACCATCGATCTGCAAGCCAGCGACGTCCAATCACTGGAGAGCAAGGGCACGCTGAAGGTGATCTCGACACCGCAATATAATGCGGTGACCTTCATCTCGATGAACAACACGATTCCGCCGTTTGACAATATCAACGTGCGGCGCGCGGTTGCCTTTGCGTTGCCCTACGACGACATGTTCAAGGCCGCTTTGTTCGGGCGTGGCACGCCGCTGTTCAATTCGGAATGGAAGGACGGCAAGCCGACCACGAGTGCGTTTCCGTTCCCGCAGCCGGTCAAGCTCGATCTCGACAAGGCAAAGGAATATCTGAAAGCCGCCGGCATGTCGGATGGCTTTTCGACGACCTTCAGCTTCAACGTGGGTCAGGCCTCGACCGCGGAGCCGATGGCGGCGCTGGTCAAGGAATCGCTTGGCAAGATCGGTATCAAGGTCGATATCCAGAAGCTGCCGGACGCGCAGATGTCGACGCAGATCAATGAGAAGAAGCTTCCGTTCTTTACCGAGGGCATCGTCGCCTGGTTGCCTTCGACAGACTATTTCTATCGCAACTTCTACACCGGCAATCAGCGCTGGAACTATGCCAGCATCGACAATCCCGAACTCACGGCACTTGCCCAGCAGGCGCGCTTCGAGCCGGACAAGACGAAGTACGACGAAGAGAGCTTGAAGCTGAACGCGATCCATGTCGAGACCATGCCGCAGATCGCGTTGTGGCAGCCGGCTCAGGACGCGGTGATGGCCAAATCGCTCGACGGCTACACCTATCAATTCCACCGCCAGGTCGATTACCGCGACCTTAGTCGCAAGTAGCTCGCAAGGTCGCGATGAAGGGCTTTGGCGCAACGATCGTACGGGCGGCACGGCGATTCATGTCGTCATTGCCCGCGCTGTTCGGCGTGTTGGTCTTCACCTTTCTCTTGATGCGAGTCCTGCCCGGTGACCCCGCGGTGTTCTTTGCCTCCGGGCCCAATGCCGGCAAGGAAGAAATCGAAGTCATCCGCAAGCAGATGGGTTTGGACAAGCCTATCCCCGAGCAGTTGGTGCATTACCTTTACGACGTCGGACGCGGCAATCTCGGCAAGTCGCTGATGACAGGACAATCGGTCACCACGGATTTGCGCGAGCGGCTGCCGGCCTCTCTCGAACTGACGCTGACGGCGCTGCTGCTTGCATTGCTGTCGGCGGTGCCACTCGGAGTGATCGCGGCCTTGCGGCCCGGTTCGTTCGTCGATCACGGCGTACGGCTTTTTTGCGCGCTCGGGGTCTGCGTACCGACCTTTGTGTCGGGGCTTTTGCTGATCTACGTCTTTTACTACCTGCTCGGTCTCGCGCCAGACCCGACCGGCCGCATCGATGTCTTCACCTCGCTGCCACCACAGCGAACGGGCTTTCTGACCGTCGATTTCCTGCTGGCCGGCGATCTCGACGGCTGGTGGGTCGCATTTCGCCAATTGATCTTGCCTGCGGTGACGATGGCGCTGTTCGTGATCGCGCCATTGGCGCGCATCACCCGCGCCTCGATGCTGGTTTCGCTCGGCAGCGATTTCGTGCGCACGGCGCGCTCGGTCGGGTTGTCGTGGTGGCGCATCGTCGTCACCTATGCGCTGCGCAATGCGATTCTGCCCGTCATCACCATCGCCGGCATCGTGTTTTCGACCATGCTCGGCGCCAATGTGCTGGTGGAGAAGGTTTACTCCTGGCCCGGAGTCGCGTCCTACGCACTCGATGCGCTGCTGTCGTCCGATTACGCGCCGGTGCAGGGATTTGTGCTTCTGATGGCGAGCATCTTCGTCGTGGTCAACCTTCTGGTCGATGTCCTCTATGGCATCGCCGATCCAAGAGTTTCAATCTGAAACGGGTGTCGATCTGATGGCAACTGCCACGCTGCGTCACACGGTCTGGATCCTGCGCGGCAATCCGCTGACGGCGGTTGCCGCGGCTGGCATTTTATTGCTGGTGCTGATCGCGATCCTGGGCCCGTCGATCGTGCCTTACGACCCCATCGCTTCGAGTGTGTCGGAAGCGCTGTTGCCGCCGAGCCGCCTGCATCTGGCCGGCACCGACCAACTCGGCCGCGATACGTTCAGCCGGCTCCTGGTGGCGACACGGCTTGATCTCGTCATTGCCGTCGCGGCCGTCGGCATTTCCTTTGTGCTCGGCGCCATCATCGGCGCGTTCTGCGGTTATGCCGGCGGGCGGCTCGATCGTTCGGTCGGCCGCTTTGTCGACGTGATGATGGCGTTTCCGCTGTTTGTGCTGGCGATGGCGATGGTGGCCGCGCTCGGCAACCGCGTCGAGAACATCGTCATTGCTACGGCGATCATCAATCTTCCATTCTACATCCGCTTTGCCCGCGCCGAGGTCAATGTCCGCCGCAACGTCGGCTGGGTCGAGGCTGCGCGGGCCAGCGGCGAAAGCCACGCGTCGGTCGTGCTGCGCTTTCTGTTGCCTAATGTCTTGCCGGCGATGGCGGTGCAGATGTCGCTCAACCTCGGCTGGGCGATCCTCAATGCGGCAGGGCTTTCCTTCATCGGCCTCGGTGTCAGGCCCCCGACGCCGGAATGGGGCATCATGGTTGCGGAAGGCGCGCGCTTCATCTCGACCGGCAAATGGTGGCTGGTCGCCTTTCCCGGCCTCGCCTTGATGCTGGCGGTGCTGTGCTTCAACCTGCTCGGCGATGGGCTGCGGGACATTCTCGATCCCCGAATGCGGACATGACCGAGACGCTGCTTCGAATCGAAGACCTTCATGTCACGTTTTCGACAAGGCAAGGCCTCGTCGAGGCGGTGCGCGGGGTCACGCTTTCGCTCGAGCCCGGCGAAATGCTTGGTCTCGTCGGCGAAAGCGGTTCGGGCAAATCGGTCACTGGTTTTGCGACCACGCGGCTGCTGGATGCCGCAGGCCGCGTGACGAAGGGTCAAATTCTCTATCGCGGGCAGGACATCACTAGAATTCCGGACAGCGATTTTCGCGCGCTGCATGGTGCCGCGATGTCGATGATCTTCCAGAATCCGCGCGCCGCGCTTAATCCGATTCGGGCGATCGGCCTTCAGATTGCCGATGCGATCCTCAGCCACAAGCGCATGTCGAAGGAAGCCGCGGCCGAACAAGCCCTCGAGCTCCTGCGCGCCGTCCAGATCCGCGACCCGGAAAAGCGGATGTCGGCCTATCCGCACGAGTTGTCAGGCGGCATGTGCCAGCGCGTGATGATCGCGATTGCGATTTCCTGCAACCCGATGCTGCTGATCGCGGACGAGCCGACCACCGGCCTCGACGTCACGACGCAGAAGGTGGTGATGGACCTCTTGGCCGGTATCGCTGCCGAGCGCGGCATGGCCACCATCCTGATCACGCATGACCTGGGATTGGCCGCTCAATACTGCCGCCGGGTCGTGGTGATGGAGAAGGGGCGTCTGGTGGAGGAAGCGCCACCTGAGACGCTGTTTCATCATCCGCAGCATCCCTATACCAAACGATTGGTCGCGGCCTCTCCAACCGCATCCTCGCGGATCGAGGATCTGGTGACGGACGAGGAGCGCAGCGCGTATCTCGCGGTTCTTGCCGCGTGCAAGCCGGAGCCTGAGCCGCCACCAGGAACGCCGCCGCTGCTGGATGTACGAAATCTCACCAAGCGCTACGATCAGGGATCGCCCGCGGTCTCAAACTTTTCCATGACCATGAAAGCCGGAGAAAGCGTCGGTCTCGTCGGCGAATCCGGATCGGGCAAGACCACGACCTCGCGCATGATCTGCCGCCTGATCGATGCCAGCGAGGGTGACATCCTGTTCGACGGTGAATCGATCGGTCACCTTCCGGCGCGGGAATTCCACCGTTCGCCGCACCGAAAAGACATTCAGATCGTCTTCCAGGACCCCAACGAAAGCCTCAACCCGCGCTTCACGGCGTTCGACTGCATCGCCCATCCATTGTTGCGGCTTTCCAGGATGCGGCCAGGCGACGTCTTGCGGCAGCGCGTCGAGGAGTGCGCCGTGCGGGTCGGATTGCCGGTCGAATTATTGCCGCGCTTCCCGCACCAGCTTTCGGGCGGGCAGAAGGCCCGCGTGGGGATCGCGCGCGCGATCGCCTGCCGGCCAAGGCTTCTCGTTCTGGACGAGCCGACCGCGGCGCTAGACGTTTCGGTTCAAGCCGTCGTGCTGCAACTATTGGACCGGCTGCGGCGCGAGGATCATCTCGCCTTGCTTTTCGTCAGCCATGATCTCAACGTGGTGCGCATGATGTGCGACAAGACCATCGTCCTGCGCAACGGCAGCATCGTCGAGGCTGGCGAGAGCCGGAACCTGTTCGATAACCCGCAGACCGAATATACCCGCGCGCTGGTCGAGGCCGTTCCGCATCTGCGGAACGAGCGGACGCCGAAAGTTGTTGAGGGGCAACTCACGTGACTTTCCCGCTCGATCATGTCGTGATCAACACCCTGTTCGACATGGACCGCGCTGCGGCAGTGATGTCGCAGCTAGGCTTTACGCTGACGCCGCGCGGTTATCATTCGCTCGGTTCGATCAATCATCTGATGATGTTCGAACATGACTATCTGGAACTGATCGGGCTGCCGTCGGGAACGGACAAATTACGCAAGGACGTGCTCGAAAGTCCGCGCGGCCTGAACGGGCTGGTATTCAAGGTCGGTGATGCCGATGCGAGCCGGCAGACATTGCGCGACAGCGGCCTAACGATGCTCGAACCGCAGAGCTTTTCGCGGCCGGTCACCATCGACGGCATCGAGCATCTGGCACGCTTCCGCACGGTTCGCGCCGCGCCGGAAATGTTCGAGGCGGGGCGCGTCTATTACTGTCAGCATTATACGCCGGAACTGGTTTGGCATCGCCCATGGATGTCGCATCCAAATGCCGTTCGTGGTCTCCGCGAGATCGTGATCGTGACGGCGAATGCCGAGGTCGAGGTCCCGCGCTATTCGAAGGCGGCGCAATCATCTCCGGAGCGGCAAGGGGACGATTGGGTGGTCGCGCTGCCGGGAGGCTTCCGTCTCACCCTGATGTCACCGGCGCGCTACCGGGCGCGTTACGGCGAACTGGCTGTCGAGAGCGATGACCGCAGCGGTTTCTTCGGCGCGATTGTTCTTGACGCGCCCGACCTCCCGCGTGTCGGTGGTCTTGCTTCGACGGTTCCGGATTTGCGCATCGAAGCCGGGCAGGGCTCGCTGCGTGTGCTGGTGCCCTTCCTCAACTCGCTGCTCGAATTTCGCGGATAGTGTGGGTTCAGGCGCTCACCGGCTCACCGTCGCCGAGCGTCTCCCAGATCGCACTGGTATAGGCGGTGAAAGCGGGATCGGTGCGCAGTTGCTGCAGGTTGCGCGGTCTGGCTAAGTCGATGCGATGTTCGGCGACGATGCGGGCAGGGCGCGGCGAGAACACCAGTACGCGATCGGCGAGGGCCACGGCTTCCTCGATGTCGTGGGTGACGAACAGAATGCTGCGTCGCTCGGTCTCCCAGATGCGCAACAGTTCGCGCCCCATCACGGCCTTGGTCTGAAAGTCGAGCGCGCCAAAGGGCTCGTCCATCAACATCACGGCGGGCTGATAGGCCAGCATCCGTCCCAATGAGACGCGGTGGCGCATGCCGCCGGAGAGCTGTGCTGGGTAGGCGTCGTGAAATTCGGACAGCCGTAACAGCGTCAGCAGGTCGGCGATACGTGTTGTCCGCTGCGCCGATGGCACACCCGCAAGCTCGAGGCCGACCTCGATGTTGCCGCGCACGGTGAGCCATGGCAGCAGCGTGTCCCGCTGGAACATGAAGCCGATATGTTCGGGTGGTCCGTCGACCTTCTTGCCGTCGACAGAGATGATCCCGCTCTCCGCGGCGTTGAGGCCGGCGATGGCGCGCAGAATGGTCGACTTGCCGCAGCCGCTCGGCCCCACCAGAACCACAAACTCGGCGCGGTCCACCGCGAGGCTGACGCGATCGACGACGAGCAGGCGGCCGCGCTGTGTCGCGTAGGAGACCGATACGTTGTCGAGAAGGATGCGCGGCGCTCCGCCTGCGCCCCTTATTTCGTCGCGGGACGCCAATGCAATACCTGCCGTTCGATAAGGAAGATGATCTGGTTGGCGATCATCGCCACCAGCATCAGAACAAGAAGCCCGGTGAAGACGCCGGTCGTATCGAGTTGGCCACCGGCGCGCAGCACGTACCAGCCAAGCCCGCGATTGGCACCGATCAGTTCGCCTACCACCGCGCCGACGAGCGAGAGACCGACGCCGATGCGCAATGACGCCAGCAACCAGGGGACGATCGAGGGAATCGTGACCTTGCGCAGGATGTAGGACTTTGGCGCCCGCATCGTCCGCATCAGATCGACCATATCGGGATCGACGGTACGAATCCCTTCCGTGACGTTGAGGATGAAAACGAACACGACCATGGAGAAGGACATCATCACTTTGGCGAGCAGGCTGATGCCGAACCACAGGATGAACATCGGTGCGAGTGCGACGCGCGGCAGACCATAAAGACCCATCACGAAGGGATCGACAATCTCGGCGGCGCGGCGATATTTTGCCAGCGCAATGCCGATCGGCGTGCCGGCGATCGCGCCGAGCAGCAAGCCGAGCAAGGCCTCCGAAACGGTCGCGCCAAGGTGCCGCCAGATCTCGCCTCCCGCAACCAGCGCCAGAAACCGCTCGCCGATCAGGCTCGGCCGGCTGCTCCAGAACTCGTTGTACAGACGGCCCGCGGAGAATTCCCAGATCAGCAGCAACACGGCGACCAGGCCTATGCGCCAGAGCCAGATCGAAAGGCTGCTTCCTGAAGCGATTGCCTTGCCGCCTCCCGGCTCACCCAGTGGGATCATCTCATCGGAGGCGGCGGGTTCGCTCATGTGGCGCGGTCGATCACGGCAGATAGCGAACGGCGACGACGTCCGAATAGGAAAGATCTTTCACGGAAGGGTCGGCGACCCGCAGCATTTCAAGCGCGGTCTTGAACCCCGCCTCCTGCGCGCGTCCGTCATGGGAGAGGCTTCGCTCGGCGGCATCGTGAGCAACGGCGGTCACAAGCTCTGGCGACAGTGTTCGAAAACGTTCGTGAACGGCAGCCTCGACGACTTTCGGATCGCTCTGAATCAGTTTTTCGGCCTTGACGATCGCGCGGGCCACGGCATGGGCGGTCGCGTCGTTGGATTTCAGCCAGCTTCCGACCGCAATCAGGTCGAGCGCCATATAGTCGAGGTCACGAAAATCGGCGACGAACTTGTACTTGCCGGTCGCCATATAGGCCTGAACGTCTGGCGTGGTGAACATGCCGGCCATGACCGATCCGCGTTCGATCGCAGCCCGCATCGAGGCGCCGGTCCCGGCAGCGATGATCTCGTAGTCGTTGTCCGGGTTGAGGCCGAGCTTTCGGATCATGAAGCGCAAGGTGTTGTCGGTCAGGCTGCCGGGCGATGTAATGCCGACGGCCTTGCCGCGCAGGCCCGCCAGATCGCTGGCGGAGGAGCCGCTGGGGGCGAGCAGCGAATAAGGGTGTTTGTCGAGCAACGCCACCAGCACCGCGCCGCCGAGACCACGGCTCGCCAGCCGCATCGCGTGGTCACCAGCGCAAATACAGAGATCGATGCCGCCGCCCGCCAGGGCCTGCACGGCGGGACCACCGCCATCGAAATCGACGATTTCCGCGTTGATGCCCTCGGCCTCGAACAGCTTTTGCTGGATCGCGACGACGACCGGGATCGAGGCGATCGAAACCTGGGCTGATCCGATTTTCAGCGTCGTCGCCGCCTGCGACCTTTCTACGGTCAGGGACAGTGCGCTGAATGCGGCAAGAACAAGCGCGGCGAAACGAATTCTGAATGATGTGGCCCGTTTCATGTGCGCTTCCTGTCTCAGTTCGGCAGCCTGGCCGCGAAAGGCGAATTGCGAAGGCAGAGACGGCCTTTGGGGTCCTGCCATAGCCGCTCCTTTTCGTGCAAGAGACCGATCGCGCGCGCGACCGTGTTGAATTCGTAAGCCGAAAAACGCTCGGCAACGTCGGTGAAGTAGAGCGGCGTCTTTTCCAGCACGGATGCAATCTCTTCGCCGAGCTTGCCGATGGTCTCCACTGAGGCCTTCTCGGCCTCACGGTCGGCCTTGCCGTCGACATAGTCCGCAATCTTCGCGGTGTCGGCATAGGCGTAGGTGATGCGCTCATAGCGCTCCTTCGGGATGCCTTCCGAAATCGTCGCGTCGATGCCGACCTTGGCGGTGGTTGGCACCATGCCATGCGGCGTCGGCGGCAGCGACGGGTCGAGTGGTTTGCCGCGGGCATTGCTGACAATCATGATATCGCGATCACCCTGCACGCGCGTAGCGATCGCCCATTCGACCTCGACCGGATTGAACACGTCGATGTCGTCGTCGACCACCACGACATGCTTGATGTCCATGACCGAGAGCGCCGCCAGCAGCGCGTTCTTGCCGTCGCCGGGCTGCTTCCTGATCGAGATCACCGCGTGCCAGAAGGTGACGCCGCCCATCGTCATGTTGATGTCCTTGACGACGACGCCGGCAGTTCGCAAAGCCTGGCGGATCGCGGCATAGCGCGTCGGCGCCATCAGCCAGGTGTTCTCCCACGGCATATGCAGCGCGTAGTAGATCGCGTCACGGCGCATCGACACCGAGGTGATACGGACGATCGGGTTCCAGTGCAGCCCGCCCATCAGCCAGGTGAATTCGCCGAAGCGGCCCTCGGGATGGGTCCAGCCGGTCGGCAAGACCTCGCCTTCCAGGACGATCTCAGCGTCCGCGACATAGGGCACGTCGACCGTGTCGCCGGCCGCGAGCTTCACAGCATGACCGCGAATGCCGCCGGCGATCGCCATCTCATCCGTACCAAGGGGCGCCTTGAAGCCGGCGCCCAGCAGTTCAATCGGATGCGTGCCGATGCTGATCGAAATCGGCAGCGGGCGTTTCGCTTCGTAAGCGCGCTGTACGAACAGCCGCATGTTGTTCGGCGTCACGATATCGATACCGGTCAGGTTCTTTTCCTTGACCATGAAACGGTAGATGCCGGTATTGATGCCGAATTCCGGATCGCGGGCGATGACGACGCCGGCCGTGATCATCGGGCCGCCGTCGTAGATCGACGACATCGGAATCGGCAGTTTGTAGAGGTCGACGTCCTCGCCCTTCATCACCACCTCGCGTGCGGGCGACGTCGTGACGCGTTGCGGCGGGATCGGATTGGCGATGCCGTTTTTCAGCCGTTCCTCGATATCGAGATACTTGCCCGCGCCCATCGCCATCATCATCCGCTCTTGCGAGCGAATGATGCCGGAGACGACCGGGATGTCGTATCCAATGACCTTGTGGAAGAAGATCGCCTTGTCCGACTGGTCGACGAGGGTCGCGATATGGCGGATATCTATCGGCTGATGGAAATCGATCAACTCGCCGGCCTGGCGCAGGCGATCGAGAAAGCTGCGAAAGGTGTCATCCATCGGCTCTGGCTCCGTGCCCCGGCGTGGCGGCCGCCGTCGATTTCGTTTTCTGCTGTAGCCGTTCGGCCGCCATATCGCGCAACGTTTTGCGGTCGAGCTTGTTGGTCGACGCCAAAGGAAGGCTGTCGACAAACCAGATCGAGCGCGGATGCTGATAGGCGGGCGCGTTCGCGAGCGAAAACGCCTTCAGTTTCGCCTCGTCCAGATCGCTTCCCTCGCGCTTGACCACAAACGCGACTGGCTTGGTACCCTTGATGTCATCGTCGACCGGCACCACGCAAGCCTGGATCACGTCCGGATGGCTCTCCAGCATCTTCTCGACTTCACCGGGAAAGATGTTCTCACCGCCGCTGACGAACATGTCGTCAGTGCGGCCGACGAAGAAGTGGAAGCCGTTTTCATCACGTCGAAACACGTCGCCGGTGACATAAAATCCATCCGCGGTGATCGGCGACGGCACGTCAGGACGGTTGTGATAGCCGTTCATGATCGCTGGGCTCTTCATTTCGAGCACGCCGGCATTGGATGGCTTGCCGTCGTCGCCGATCAGCCGGACCTGCACTTTAGGATGCGGATAGCCGACCGACATGTCCGGCTGGGGCAGGCGTTGCGGGTGCGGTCCGAAAACCACCGGTCCGCCTTCGGTCGTACCGTACGCATTGGTGACGGCTGCCTTTGGCAAGGCGCGGTGGATCGCGTCCATCAGGCTTTGGCTCACCGGCGCTGATCCCATCCGCAAATATTCCACGCTGGAGAGATCGGTGGCCGCGAACCTCTCTTTGTCATTCAGCATCATCGCGATCATCGGCGGCACGGCGGTCAGCCAAGTGCAGCGATAGTCCTCGATGGCCTCAAGGTAGAGTTGCGTAGTGAACTGCGGGAGCAAAATCACAGTTGCGTGGGCCGCGTGCGCCAGCTGGCTCATGGCGAGCGCATTCATATGATAGAGGGGCGCGGCGACCAGGAAGCGATGGCGGCTCATGTCCTGCGCCGCCATGCGCTGCTCGACCACCCAGATGTGGCTCTGATGCGAGAGCACGACCCCCTTGGGTCGTCCGGTCGAGCCCGACGTATAGAGGAACATCGCCGGCTCACGGTCGGCCGGTGTGACCGGCGTAAATGGGCCGAGGTTCAGGAAGGCTTCGAAGCCATCAGCCCCAGCGTCTCCGTCGAAACAGATGCGGAGCAAATCCTTCGGAGCGCTGGCAAGGCGCGGCGCGTCGCAAAACACGAGCTTGGCGCCGGAGTCGCAGACGATGTAGTCGATCGTCGCCGGTGGAAACTTGAAATTGACCGGCACGGCGACCAAACCGGCGCGCATGATGCCGTGCACGGTCGTGAGATATTCGAAGCGATTGGACGAAAGGATCGCGACCCGGTCGCCGCGTGCCAGGCCTCGCTGGCTAAGCGCTCGCGCAACCGCATTGGCCTGCGCTTCAAAATCGCTGTAGCTGAAGCGGCGCTCGTGGCCGGTGCCGAGGTCGGTGATCGCGACCTTGTCGAGATCGCCGTCCTTTGACGTCAGCGCTCCCAGATTGAAAAACGCAGGCGTACTGGTCACCGCTAATGGTCCGTCAGGCAGGCGGCGCGGTCAGGTAGGTCCCGCGGCCGCTCGCGAGCAACCGGCCTTCCTTGTCGAACACCTTGGCTTCCGCCACCGAAAACTGCTTTCCGAAGTGGACGATCTCGCCGCGGATTGTCAGCATCCCGGGCATCGCGGCGCGGTGATAGTCGACCCGCAAATCCACCGTCGGAACCCCGCGGCCGGTCTTGGAGACCATCGCCCAGTCGGCGGTGAGGTCGACCAGCGCCGCCAGGATGCCGCCATGGGTGTAGCCGCGGTCCGGATTGACGACCCACTCTTCACGCCAGGTCGCGGTCAACTCGATGATGCCGTCGTCGACCGCCATGACTTTCAGGCCGAGCCACTGATGATAAGGCCCGCGGGAAATCAACTTCTGGACGTCTTCGACGCTTGGAACTTCGCTCATCGCACAAAACCTTCTTTGTTCGGCGTCTTACGGTACGACCACGACCTTGCCGATCACCTCGCGATCCCTGATCAGGCGCAAACCTTCTGCTGCCTTTTCGAGCGGCAACACAGCGTCGATCACGGGCGCAATCTTCTTCTCGACGATCATGTTCATCAGATCGGTCAGGTTGTCCTCATAGAAGCTGTTGGAGCCGATCACCTTCAGCTCGAAGCTCCAGATATAGCGCAGGTCTTCCTTCGGATCATGTCCGGCGGTCGCGCCGCATACCAGAAGGCTGCCGCCTCGCTTGAGACAACGCAGCGACGGCACCCAGGTGTCGCCGCCGGTGAAATTGATGACGACATCGACGCCGCCTTCATGGGTGCGGCGCTGCGGCTTGCCGTATTTCTCGATGGCCCACTTCGAAAAGTCGACTTCCTTGTAGTTGATAGCCTCGTCGGCGCCCATCGCCTTGAGTTTGTCCATCTTCTCGGCGCTGCTGGCGCAGGCAATGACCTCGGCGCCAAGCAGCTTGCTGAGAATGACGCAGCCGGTGCCGACGCCGCCGCTCGCGCCCAGGATCAGCACGCGATCGCCCTTCTTGATCGTGTTGTGGGTGATCAGCATGCGATGCGCGGTGCCGTAGGCGACCGGCAGCGAGGCCGCTTGTTCGAAGGTGACGCCGTCGGGCATGGCGATCAATTGGTCGGCATCGACAAGGCAATATTCGGCCATGCCGCCGTCGAGCATTTCGCCCATCAGGCCTATCTTCTTGTTGAGCGGATTGACGAGCACGCGGCTGCCGACCTTCCAGCCTGAGACGCCGTCGCCGATCTCCGTGATTTCCCCTGCCATGTCGAGGCCGATCACCACCGGCAGCGGCACCTTGATACCCGGCATGCCCTTCACCGTGAACACGTCGTGGTAATTGAACGACGACGCACGCACGCGGATCACGACGCTTCCGGGCTTTGCCTTCGGCTTCGGGTGATTTGTCACCAGCTCCAGGTTTTCCAATCCGCCATGCTGGCGCAGAAGCAGCGCCTTCATCGTATCTGACATTTTTTTATTCCGTTTTTGTACGGTCCTGCCGTATGGGCGAGCGAAAGGGCTTCAAATGGCGCGGGCAGTTTGCTGAGAGGCACCGCAAGATCAAGCGCCAATCCTCGCAACCCACCCATTCGGGGAGGGATTTCGCACTTTCGAAGGGGCGCGTGCAATAGCTTTTCGTTCAACTGTCCGGATCAGGACGCATCCTGAATGGCCGCTTCGACGATCACCTCGATCGACGGCGAGAGCCGGGTGTTCGGCCGGGCGTCGCGTGTGCCGGCAAAGTGCATGACAATGTTGTCGAGGACGGCACGAAGCTGTTCAGGCCCGACTTTCGCTTGTCCCGGCGGCTTCAGTGGAAGGCATTCGGCCATTATCCGATTTTCAAGCTTTTCGGCGTCGAGCTCGAGCGCCTTGATCTTGGCGCGGAACGGTTCCGTCGCCTCGCCTGGCGCCGGTTTCGGTCCGGTCTTCAATTCGGTGCGCATGGCGCGCAACCGCCCTACGACCCGCTCGCGCCAGGGACGGCAGGCTTCGTCGAGCGCCTCGATCTCGGCCGGCGTCAATAGATTGCGGTGTCGGACGGCGGCAAACGTCGCCATCAACAGCAGCATCACATCGACATCAGCGTCGTTTTGCAGGGTGAGGCAGGCTTCCGCGACGCCGGGTCTGGCGTAGATCGCAAGCGCGAAGGCCCAGCTCTCCGCCTCGAGTTCAAGTCGTTCGGGTGTCATTCCGTGTTCTTGATCGAATTCAGTCCGCCCCAGCGGCTGACCGCCGTATTGTCGATCTCGAAGAGATCGAGCACGCGTCCCAGGGTGTGGTCGACCATCTGTTCCAGGCTCGTGGGCCGTGCGTAGAATGCCGGCACGGGCGGGTAGACGATCGCGCCGATCTCGGTCGCTGCGGTCATGGCGCGCAGATGGCCAAGGTGAAGTGGCGCTTCGCGAACGATCAGCACAAGGCGACGCCGCTCCTTCAGCACGACATCCGCCGCGCGCGTCACCAGCGAAGAGGTCGCGCCCGATGCGATCTCGGCGAGGCTTCGCATCGAGCAGGGCGCAATCACCATGCCCATTGTCCGGAACGATCCGCTGGCAATCGAGGCGCCGATATTGTCGACCTGATGGACGACGCTGGCGAGCGCCGAGACCTCGGCGATGCCGATGTCCATTTCCTGCGTCAGCGTGATCTTGGCCGAACGGCTCATCACGAGATGGGTTTCGATATCGCTCGCCTGCAACAGGCGGAGCAACCGGACGCCGTAGATCGCGCCGGAAGCGCCGGTCATGCCAACGATCAACCGCCTGGGATGTGAGCTCATCGAAACCGAACCGGCCAAAGAACAAATCAAACGCTACATGCACTGGAGATAGCACAGAGTACAAGCGGCGTTAAGTTAACGGAAAACCTGGCCTCTTTCGGATGCGGCGGCCGTGGGCTAGCTTGCCGCCATGAGGCTTCCACGTCGTCGTTTTCTGCATCTTGCCGCCGGTATCGTGGCGCTGCCGGCTCTCCCGGGCGCGGCAGAAGCGCAATCCTATCCGACCCGGACGGTGCGGGTGATCGTGCCGTATTCGCCGGGCGGCCCGACCGATGTCTGTGCGCGGCTGATCGCGCAAAAGCTTTCCGAGCGCCTGGGCAGGCAGTTCTATGTCGAGGATATCACTGGCGCCGGCGGCAATATCGGCACCGGGCAGGCGGCGCGAGCCGCGCCCGACGGCTACACGATCCTGATTACGGTTAACAGCTACGTCATCAATCCGACGCTGTACGAGAAGGTTCCCTACGACGCCCTGAAGGACTTTGAGGCGGTGACGCAGGTCGCGATCTTCCAGTCGGCGATGTTTGTCCATCCATCGGTGCCGGCGCGCACCGTTTCCGAGCTCGTGGCGCTGATCAAGGCTAACCCGAACAAATACAGCTTCGCTTCGCCGGGCTTCGGCACGCCGTCGCATCTCCTCGGGGAGCAATTCCGTGTCGCCGCCAATGTCGACCTTGTGCATGTGCCCTTTGGCGGCAGCGGCGCGGTCGCAACGGCGGTGTTATCTGGCAATCCCTTGATCGGTTTCGCGGCGTTGTCGGCGGCGGTGCCGTTCATTCAGGATGGCAAACTGCGGGCGCTGTCGGTGATGAGCAAGCACCGGTCGCAGGCGATGCCCGAACTTCCCACCATTGCCGAGGCAGGATATCCGGATCTCGACGGCGACGCCTGGGTCGGTGTGCTGGTGCCGGCAGGAACGCCGAAAGACGTTTCCGCGCGGCTTCACGAAGAGATCATCAAGATCCTCGAGGAGCCGGACACCAAGGAGCGGCTGGCGGCGCTCGGTCTCGAGCCGATCGGCGACAGTCCCGAGCAGTTCTCTGCGCAGTTAAAGGTCGAGATGGAGAAGTGGACCAAGATCATTCGCGCCGCGAAGATCAAGGTGGAGTGACGCGCTCCGCTTCATGGCCGCGCGCGGATGTCGTTTCGCGCGTGTCGATCAGACTGCCTTGGCCGGCTCAGCGATGCGTCCATCGAGTTGCGGTACGGCAATGCCGGGATCGACCGGCCGCAAATCGGCGCGCATGTACGCGTTGGAATTGCCGTTGAACAGTGTGCCGATCACGCCGCGATCGAGGTCGCTGGTGCCGAACAGCGCATCGCAGATCGGAAAGGTCAGGTTGAAGTTCCGCGTCTGCATGAAGCCCAACACATGATGGATCGTGTGCATGCGGCGGATCGTGTTGATGAGCGGGATATGCTTCAAGTAGGGATGACGCTCGTCATCGAGATGCGAGAGCGTGTGCAGGCCTTCATACATCAGGTAATAGGCCGCCATCGTGAACACCGCGATGTAGGCGGCATTTGCCGAGATCAAGAGGCCGAGCAGCAGCGCCGGCGGCAACGCCGCCAGCACAAAACCGAGCGGCGCAAACGGGGGGAACAACAGCGCCCGCCATTCCTTGTGCCCATGATAGGTGAGGTCGTGGTGGGTGAAGAACTGGTGATGCACCGTGCAATGGCGCTTGTAGATCATCTCCAGGCCCTTCACCGGGCGATGCAGGATGTAACGATGCGCGGCCCATTCGATCCAGTTGCCGAACAACGCGATCGGAATCACGAGACACCATAGCCAACCGGCGTCGTGGATCCGGTTCCAGCAGAACCACATCGAGATGCCGGTGACGAGCAACGTGAAGCCAAGATGCAGGGCGCCGTGATACCAGGGAGGCGTTTCAGCAATGAACTTGTCGCGAAACTGTTGCTGGCGTTCTTGTTCCCGCCGGTCACGGGTCGCGTCCTGGAATACCACGTCCATGGTTCTCTCCCTGGTGGTGCCCTGCCGCTCGGCGGTGTCTTGGGTAGGAGCATAGTCCGATAACGGCCGCCGGCGCTTTGCTGCTGTGTGCGGGATTTATCATTCCAGATGATTTTTTGCCCTCCGACGCATACCGGTCACCGGCAATCCGGGCTATCTTGGGCCTCTTGATTGTTGGACGAACGGGCATGCTGGCGCAAACTATGCCGGGTTCGGAGAACCAAAAGTTGTGACCAAGGCCCTGAGCATCCTGCGCGGCCGTTTTGGACGCGTCGCGCTTCTCGATATGGACACCTCGCTGGTGGACCATGCGCATCCGCATTTTCATCTGATCTTCAAGGCGAGCGGCCCCGATCAGAACTTCGTCGTCGAAGGCGAGAGCGTGCCTCTGCGCAACGATATGCTGGTCGCTGTCAATTCATGGCAGCAGCATGCCTATGTGCATCGGGGAAGTGAGGAGCGCACCCTGTTTCTCGCGCTCTATATCGAACCCGGATGGCTGGCGCAGGCGGACCGGGCCTTCGCCGGTTGCGCGGCCTCCGGCTTTTTCCAGCAAGCGGGTATCCCAATCACCAACGAGATCGAACGTCTCCGCACTGATCTGGTGCAGCGCATGGCCGATCCGTTCGATGCCCATGACGATCTGCCGGAAGAGATCCTGAAGCTTTGTCTTTCCGTGTCGCACGGGTTTTCGGCATGGCGCGAGCGCGGCGCAAGTGCGGTGAACAACAACGGTACGCGGGATTATCGCGTCAGCCGGGCGTTGCGGCACATGCACGACCACGCCTCTGAGGCGGTCGATCTCGACGATGTCGCGCGCGCCGCGGGGCTTTCCCGCCCTCACTTCAATCACCTGTTCCGCCATTGCACTGGCGTGAGCCCGCGGCTCTATGCCAACGCGCTTCGGGTTGAATCAGCGGTCAGCCGCCTGCGGTTGCAGAGGGACGAGATTGGCGATATTTCCGAGGACCTCGGGTTCAGCGCGCAAGGCAACTTCACCCGATTTTTTCAGCAACATACCGGGACCTCGCCGAACCAGTATCGGCGCGTGATGGCCGATCTCGGCTGACCGGTGCGACGGAGCTAGTGCGGCGAATTTGAAGTTCCTATCAGTGTTGAGGCAAGTTCTTCATAGGAACTTCAAATTCAAAGCCGTACTAGAAACATATAAATTGCTAGAGCTCCTTTGATTCCGAAGTTCGCATCAGAGGTTGCCGCGACATCATGCGAACTTCGGAATCGGAGCTCTAGTGATGGAAGCCAAGCGTAGCAACACGGATGCAGTGGACCAGGTCGCGCATCCCGATCTGCGCGACTGGCTGCAACGGCTTGCCGTCGCCGACCGTCTTGCGGTGGCCAAGAAGGGCATCTCGCTGATCGATGAGCTCGCCGCGGTCGCCAAAACACTCGAAAATGACCGCGCCGTGCTGTTCCCGGAGCCGGGCGGGCACGCCATCCCGGTCGTCGCCAATCTGTTCGCCGATCGTAGCTGGATCGCGGACTCGGTCGGTGTTCCGGTCGACCGGCTGCTACCGGCCTTCCAGAACGCCGCGCGTCACCCGCTGCCGTGGGTAGAGGTTAAAACCGCGCCGGCGCAGGAGGTCGTGCATGAGAAGGTCGATCTCCTCAAACAGCTGCCGATCCCGAAGCACAACGAACTCGACAGCGGGCCCTACATCACGGCGGCTCTGCTGATCGCGCGCAATCCAAAGACCGGAATCCAGAACGTTTCGATTCACCGCTGCCAGGTCAGCGGGCCCGATCGTATCGGCGTCTTGCTGCTGCCGCGTCACACCCTGCATTATTTCCGGATGGCCGAGGAGGCGGGCGAGGGGCTGGAGATCGCGCTGGTGATCGGGGTGCATCCGGCCTGCATTCTGGCTTCACAGGCGATCGCGGCGCTCGACAGTGACGAAATGGAAATCGCAGGCTCCCTGCTCAATCGCCCGATCGAAATGGTCAAATGCCGCACCAACCGCGTGCGGGTGCCGGCGCATGCGGAGATCGTGATCGAAGGCCGCATCTTGCCCAGGGTTCGCGAGCCCGAAGGGCCGTTCGGCGAGTTCCCGCAATATTACGGCACGCGTGCCGACCGCGAGGTGATCAAGGTCGATGCGATCACCCATCGCAAGGGCGCGATTTTTCACACCATCGTCGGCGGAGGTGTCGAGCATTTGCTGCTGGGCGCGATTCCACGGGAGGCGACGCTGCTCGAGCACTTGCAACGGAGTTTCCCGTCGGTGCGCGATGTCCGTCTCACCCGTGGGGGCACCTGCCGCTATCACCTCGCCGTCAAGGTCGACAAGAGAAGTCAGGGCGAACCGAAGAACATCATCATGGGTGCATTTGGCGGCCACTACGACATCAAGCAGGTCGTCGTGGTCGATATGGACGTCAATATCGACGACGAAACCGAGATCGAATGGGCGGTTGCGACGCGTTTCCAGGCCGATCGCGACCTCGTCGTTGTCGCAGGCGCGCAAGGCTCGAAGCTCGATCCGTCGTCGGACGACGGCATCAGCGCCAAGATGGGGCTTGATGCGACCAAGCCGCTCTCGACCGATGCGATGGAATTCAAGCGCATCCACGTCAAGGGCGTCGAGAATGTCGACCTCGGCAAGGCGCTACAGGCCGACCCAAAAGCAGCTTTTGCGCGGATTGTCGCAGGTTGACGGCAAGGGCCGACAGTCATCATATAATGCAGACGTAACGGCGCGTGGGACGCGTTTTCAGGAACTGATTTGATGTCGACGGCGCTGCGGATTGCGCATGGAATTTTCGGTCGGGTAGCATTGCTCGATATGGACTGGTCGCTGGTCCGGCATGCCCATCCGCATTGCCATGTGCTGCTGAAGGTCGAAGGCGCTGATACCCAGTTCGTCGTCGGCGACAGGATCGCGCCGCTGACCGACAATACCGCGGTGCTGGTGAACGGTTGGCAGCCACACTCTTATGTTCATAACCCCGAGCGGCCGCGCACCGTCATTCTCGCGCTTTATATCGAGCCGAAATGGCTGATGGCCTTCCGGCCGGGTTGGGCCGCCAGCGGCGCACCGGGCTTTTTCAGCCAGCCGTCCGGCGAGGTATCGCCGCATATCCGCGACCTCGCCATGAACCTGTCGGCCGACATGATGGCCCATCCGGAGGCAAAAGCCGAACACGAGGCGCTGCTGTCGGACCTGATGATCGCGGTGATCGAGCGCTTCACGCCATGGCGCAGCTTTCCGGCCTCGATCCGGGAAATGAGCGCCCGCGCCGGCGACTGGCGGATCCGCAAGGCTACCGCCTCGATGCGGTCGGAAACCGGACGCGGCACCGCGCTCGAGTCCTTTGCCCGCGAGGCAGGGCTTTCGCGCGCCCACTTCTTCCGCCTGTTCGAAGCGTCCGTCGGCGTGCCGCCCAAGGTCTATCTCAACGTCGTGCGGATGGAGAAGGCGGTCGACGCGGTGCTCAATCAGTCGGCAAGCGTCTCCGACATCAGCCATCAACTCGGCTTTGCCGAGCCTGCGCATTTCACCCGCTTTTTCCGCAACCACAGCGGCGTCTCACCGCGCGAGTTCCGGAGCGTTTCACGTCTCGCTAGTTGATATTGCGTCGCACACTCTTGCGAAATGAGACGGAATGGTAAGTTTCGGGACCTCTGGATATTGCGGGTAACGAATACCGCTGAATAGCTTTTCCTGACGCACTTTTCTGCGCGGGAGAAACGCTTTTCGGATGGCGGAAGCCACCAGCTCAACGAAAGCCCGTCCGGGGTCCGGCCCGCCTTGGGTCGGCCAGTCGATTGCGCGCGTCGAGGATTCCTCGCTGCTGACCGGCCGTGGCCGCTTCATGGACGATATCGGCGTCCATCCAGGAACGATGCATGCGGCGTTCCTGCGTTCCCCGCACGCGTATGCTGACATTCTCTCAATTGATGTGTCGCAAGCCTTGGCAGCGCGCGGGGTCGTGGCCGTGCTTCATGGCGAGGACATCAAGGCGCTGACCTCGAGCCTTGTGGTGGGCGTCAAGGCGCCGGTCGAATGCTGGCCGATGGCGGTTGGCCGTGTGCGCTATGTCGGCGAGCCCGTGGCGATCGTCGTAGCGGCCGACCGTTATTGTGCCGAAGACGCGGTCGATCTCATCGATGCGCGTTACGAAGTGCGGCCTGCCGTCGTCGATCCGCGTGCGGCGCTGAAGCCGGATGCGCCGGTTCTTCATGATGGCTTTGGCGGCAATATTGCGAGCGACCGCTCGTTCCGCTACGGCGATCCCGAAAGCGCGTTCGCATCCGCGCCGCATCGAATCAGCATCGACGTCTCTTATCCGCGCAATTCCTGCACGCCGATCGAAACCTATGGCGTGGTCGCCGACTACGATGCGAGCGAAGACGCCTATGATGTTCTCGCCAATTTCCAGGGTCCTTTCAGTATCCACGCGGTGCTATCGCGCGCCTTGAAAGTTCCGGGCAATCGATTGCGTTTGCGCACGCCGCCGGATTCCGGCGGTAGTTTTGGCGTCAAACAAGGCGTCTTTCCCTACATCGTTCTGATCGCCGCCGCCGCACGCGCTGCGGGCCGGCCGGTGAAATGGATCGAGGACCGTCTCGAACATCTCACGGCGTCAGTTTCCGCAACCAATCGCGCGATTTCGCTCTCCGCCGCGGTCACGCAGGAGGGCCGCATCCTCGCGCTCGACTGGGATCAGGTTGAAGATTGCGGCGCGCATCTGCGGGCGCCGGAACCCGCCACGCTCTATCGCATGCATGGCAACCTCACTGGCGCATATGACATCCGCCACATGAACGTGCGCAATCGCGTCGTCGTCACCAACAAGACGCCGACCGGATTAAATCGCGGCTTCGGCGGCCCGCAGGTCTATTTCGCGCTGGAGCGTTTGGTTCAGCGCATCGCGCTTGAACTCAAGCTCGATCCGCTCGACGTCATCACGCGCAATCTCGTTCCCGCCGACGCGTTTCCCTACCGGACCGCGAGCGGCGCTCTGCTCGATTCCGGCAACTATCAGGAAGCGGTGCGCCGGGCCGTGCAGGAAGGCACGCTTGCCGAGCTGAAGGCCCGTCGCGACGCCGCGCGGGCGGAAGGGCGTTTCTACGGCATTGGCTATACGGCCGTGGTCGAGCCGAGCGTATCGAATATGGGCTACATCACGACGGTGCTCACGCCGGCCGAACGGCGCAAGGCAGGTCCGAAGAACGGCGCGCAGGCCACCGCAACCGTCGCAATCGATCCGGTCGGCAGCGTGACGGTCCACGTGGCGTCGGTACCGCAAGGGCAGGGTCATCGTACCGTCCTGTCGCAGGTCGTCGCCGACGTGTTCGGCTTGAAGCCGTCCGATATCCGCGTCAACACCGAGATCGATACGGCGAAGGATGCCTGGTCGATCGCGTCCGGCAATTACGCCAGCCGCTTCGCGCCGGCGGTCGCTGGCACTGCCAAGCTTGCCGCAGAGCGCATCGCGGGACGGATGCAGCGCATCGCGGCGAGCCAGTTGAACACGGAGGCCGATGATATCGCCTTCGTGGGAGGCAATGTCGGATCGAAGCGTAATCCGGACAACAAGATTTCGTTCTCGCGCGTTGCGGCGCTCAGTCACTGGTCGCCGGGCGCGTTGCCTGACGGTGTCGGGCAGACCATCCGCGAGACGGTGTTCTGGACGCCGCCGGAACTCACCGCGCCCGACGAGGATGACCACATCAATTCCTCGCTGTGCCATGGCTTTATCTTCGACTTCTGCGGCGTCGAGGTCGATCGCACCACACTGGAAACGCGGATCGATCGCTACGTCACCATGCACGACTGCGGGACGATTCTGCATCCCGCCATGGTCGACGGGCAGGTGCGTGGCGGTTTCGCCCAGGCCGTCGGCGCCGCGCTCTACGAAGAGTATGCTTACGCCGAGGACGGCAGCTTTTTGACCGGAACGCTCGCCGACTATCTGTTGCCGACCGCGGCCGAAGTTCCGACCCCGGTCATCCTTCATATGGAAACGCCCTCGCCGTTCACGCCGCTGGGGTCGAAGGGCGTCGGCGAAGGCAATTGCATGTCGACGCCGGTCTGCATCGCCAATGCGGTGACGGACGCGATCGGGGCCAAAGACCTGGTTCTGCCGCTGGTGCCTGCCAAGCTTGCCGAATTCGTTCGCGGCGCCGAACCCGCAGCGCCGGCACGGCCCGCTTCGCAGGTGGAAGAAAAACACAGTGGCGATCGCAAGTTGCGCGGCGAAGGCGAGGTTGTCGTCAAAGCCATCCCGCAGCAAGTCTGGGACATGCTGCTCGATCCCAACACGCTGGCTGCCGTGATTCCGGGCTGTCATGGCGTCGAGAAAATTTACGACACGCATTTCCGCGCCGATGTGACGCTCGGCATCGGTCCGGTGAAGGGACGCTATCGGGCCGAAGTAAAGCTATCCGACCTCGATCCGCCAAAGGCCGTGACGCTCGCCGGCCACGCGGAAGGCGGACTCGGCTTCGGCAATGGCGAAGGCCGCATCACGCTTCGCCCCGCGCCGGATGGCGGCACCGTGATCCATTACGTTTACGAAGCCGGCATCGGTGGCAAGGTCGCAAGCATCGGTGGCCGGCTCCTGGATGGCGCCGCCAAAGTCATCATCGGGCAATTCTTCGCGGCGTTGGCGCGCAAGGCCGGCGGCGGTTCTTCCGCGCCCGAGCGGGGCTCCTTGTTTGCGCGGCTGCGGCAATGGATCGGAGGGCCACGATGAAGCCCGCCGCGTTCGACTATGTCCGTGCCGAACATCTTGACGAGGTCCTCGACGGGCTCCGCCGCGAAGGCGGCGATGCGCGCATCATCGCCGGCGGGCAGTCGCTGATGCCGATGCTCAACATGCGCCTGGCCAGGCCGAAGACGCTGATCGATATCATGCGTCTCCCGGAGCTGGCGCGCATCGAACACAAAGGCGGCGCCGTCACCGTCGGAGCCGGCGTTCGCCAGGCCGCGCTGCTGGCGTGGCCCGAACTCGGCAAAGCCTTGCATCTCGTCGCGCAGGCGTTGCCGTGGACCGGTCACGTGCAGACCCGAAGCCGCGGCACCGTGTGCGGATCGATTGCGCATGCGGACCCGAGCGCCGAATTGCCGCTGGTGCTGTGCGCGCTTGGCGGCGCTGTGCATCTGCGTAGTGCCAAGCGGCGTCGCCACATTCCGGCCAGGGATTTCTTTGCCGGCATGATGGCGACCACCCGGGAGGACGATGAGCTGATCGAGGCCGTTTCGTTCCCGGCCGGTCAAACCCGTTCCGCGTTTCGCGAGGTGGCGCGCCGCCATGGCGACTTTGCCATTGTTGCCTGCGCGGCGGTTGCAACAGACAAGGGCGTACGGCTCGCGGTCGGCGGCGTCGCCGATATGCCGGCGACGCGCGAGTTTCCCCGGCTCGAAGCCGGCGGGCTCGACGATGCCCTCAACGCCTTTGCCTATGAGCTCGATGCCCGCGACGACGTTCACGCCACAGCGCGCTATCGGCGCGATCTGGTTCGCATGATCGGCAAAGAGCTGATCCGGGAGGTCTCGCGATGAGCCGCTTGCCCGCCAGCCGCCGTCACGCCGTCCAGTTCACGCTCAACGGCAAGCCCTGTAGCGGCGAGGCCGAGCCTCGGATGCTTCTCACGGACTTTCTGCGTCACCAGGTCGGCGCCACCGGAACCCATGTCGGCTGTGAACATGGCGTTTGCGGCGCGTGCACCGTCGAAATCGACGGGAAATTGGCCCGCGCCTGCCTCGCGCTGGCCGTTCAAACCGACGGCTGCGCGGTACGGACTGTTGAAGGGCTTGCACCCGCGCCGGGCCGTCTTGGCATTTTGCAGGCGGCGTTCAAGCGCAATCACGCGTTGCAATGCGGATTTTGTACCGCGGGCATTTTGATGTCGCTCGACCATTTCCTCCGTGAAAACCCGGCACCGAGCGAGGAGGCGGTCCGCGACCTTCTGACCGGTCATCTGTGCCGCTGTACCGGCTACACTCCGATCGTGCGTGCGGCTATGGAGGCTGCGGCGGAGATGGCAGGCGAGGTGAATAGAGAGAACTCCGATGCTTGATCTGGGAACGAGCTTTGTCGGCAGCGTCGCGCGCGATCCGCACGCGCTGGCCGTCGTCGATGATGGTATTCGGCTGACTTACGCCGAATGGTATCGCCGCATTTCGTCGGTGGTCGCATCGTTCGACCGCATCGGGCTGAAGGCCGGCGATCATATCGTCACGGTGCTGCAGAATTGCGAGGCGGCCGCGACCCTGCATTGGGCCTGTCAGATCGCGGGCGTCGTGATCACGCCGATCAACTGGCGTGCCAAGGACGACGAGCTCGATTTCTGCATCGAGAATTCCGAAGCGCGCGCTGTCGTCTATCAGGACGTTTCCGCGCAAGCCGTCGCCAAATCGAAACACGCGCAAAACCTGCCACGTATCGCCGTCGGGTGTGATGACGCCGGCGCCATCGCCTTTGCCGGAATTGTTGCCGAGGCAGCCGTAGACGCGACGCCGCGCGTAACCGCGGAAGACTGGTCGATCATGCTGTATACGTCGGGCACGACGTCGCGACCGAAAGGGGTGCCGCGTCGGCACCGCGCCGAGCGTGCCGCCGGCGTCGCGCATGTTGCGCAAAATCTTTACCGGCGCGGCGAACGCACGCTGGGCGTCATGCCGCTCTATCACACCATGGGGGTTCGCTCGTTGATCGCAATGTCGGTGATCGGCGGCACTTTCGTATGTCTGCCCCGTTACGATACGAAAAAGGCGCTGGCGCTGATCGAAGCGGAAAAAGTCACCAATCTCTATCTGGTGCCGACGCTGTACCACGATCTCGTTCATGCCCGCGAATTTGCCTCGGCCGACGTTTCGAGCGTGCGAAAGCTCGGCTTCGCCGGCGCATCGATGACCGATGGCTTGTTGAAGAAGCTCAATGATGCCTTCCGCCCTGACTTGTTCGTCAATCACTACGGCAGCTCCGAGATCTACACCTTCACGATCGACCAGTGCGCACCGGCCAAGCCGGGCTCGGCGGGCAAGGCCGGGATCAATCAGGAAGTCAGGGTTGTGAAGCTGAATGCGACTTCAGCGGCAGACCTGGCAGCTCCGGAAGAGGAGGGCGAAATCATCGCGCGTCTCGCCGGTGATGAGTCCTTCGATGGTTACTGGCGGCGGCCGGATGCGGACGCGAAATCGTTGCGGGACGGCTGGTATTTCACCGGCGATACCGGCTTCGTCGATTCTGACGGCGATCTCTTCGTCACCGGCCGCGTCGACGACATGATCATCACCGGCGGCGAGAACGTCTCGCCGGTCGAAATCGAAAGCTGCCTGTCGCTGCATCCGACCGTGCTCGAGGTCGCCGTCGTCGGTCTTCCCGACGAAAAATGGGGCAAGGTCGTGACCGCCTTTGTCAGGCGCAAGGCGCCAGTCAGTGAAACCGATCTCGATCAGTTTTGCCGCACCTCGGGGCTTGCCGACTTCAAGCGCCCAAGGCGTTTCGTCTTTGTCGATGCCTTGCCGAAATCCCCGGTCGGAAAATTACTCCGCCGCCTGCTGGTGGCGGGCGACTATCAACCCGAACACGCGCCGCCGGCCTGATCAAGAAGAAAGGATTCACCATGGCTTCCACTTACACCTTCGCGGACCCGAGGCTCGCCAAGCTCGACGGTTTCCAGGTCGAGATCGATGAGGCACGTGAACGCGCCGATATCATCCTCAACCGGCCGCCGCTCAACGTCGTCTCGATGCCGGAACGCGACCAGCTTCGCCTTGTGTTCGAGACGCTGGACGAGGATGCGCGCGTGCGCGTCATTGTCGTGCGCTCGGTCGGCGAGCATTTCTCTTCAGGCGGCAACATCGGCGGCTTCATGGAAGCGACGCCGGAGAAGGTTTCCCAGCTCGCCTGGAACATCGCCTCGCCCGCCCGTTGTTCGAAGCCCGTGATCGTCGCCAACCGCGGCTACTGCTTCGGTGTCGGCTTCGAATTGTCGCTGGCTTGCGATTTCCGCATCATTTCCGAGACCACGCTTTACGCCTTGCCCGAGCAGAAGCTCGGGCAGATCCCGGGCTCCGGCGGTTCGGCGCGGCTGCAGAAGATGGTCGGAATTACCCGCACCAAGGACATCGTGATGCGATCGAAGCGCATCACGGCGAAGCAGGCCTTTGACTGGGGCATCGCTACCGAATGCGTTCCGGATGCCGAGCTTGAAAAAGCGACCGACAGACTGGTCGACGAACTCCGCACCTTCTCGCCGCTGGCGCAGCGAACGGCCAAAAAACTCCTCAACGACACCGAGGATTCGACGCTGTCGATTGCGATCGAACTGGAAGGCCATTGTTACAGCCGCCTGCGCCAGTCAGATGATTTCAAGGAGGGGGTCGAGGCGTTCAACGCCAAGCGGCCGCCGAAATTTATCGGAAGCTGAATTCGATCGTAATTTTCGGGGACATTGGAGGGATAAATGTCGATTGCTGATTCAAAGAGTATCGAGCTGTCACTGCCGGTCGATGCGAGGCAAAAGCGAAACGCGCTCGTCGCATCGGTCCTCGGCTGGTCACTGGACCTGTTTGACTTGTTCATTTTGCTCTATGTCGCGCCCGTTGTCGGGGCCCTGTTCTTCCCGTCGACTGTCCCGACTTTGTCGCTGGCAGCGGTGTATGCCTCGTTCGCCGTGACCTTGCTGATGCGCCCGTTTGGTTCGGCGATCTTCGGCCATTATGCCGACGTTCACGGCCGCAAGAATGCGATGTTCGTCGCCATCATTGGCGTCGGCTTTTCGACAGCCGCGTTCGGTTTGTTGCCGACGATCGCGCAGGCCGGCGCCGTGGCGCCGATCCTGTTCCTGGTGCTGCGGCTGATTCAGGGTGTGTTTGTCGGAGGGGTCGTCGCCTCGACCCACACCATCGGGACCGAGTCGGCGACGCCTGAGCGGCGCGGCGCCATGTCCGGGCTCATCGGCGGCGGCGGCGCCGGGCTTGGTGCGCTGCTCGCCTCGTTCATCTTCCTGATCACGTCGTCGATCTTCCCGGGCGACGCGTTCGCGGTATGGGGATGGCGCTGCATGTTCTTCTCCGGCCTGCTCAGTTCACTGCTCGGCTGGTTTATTTTCAACAGCCTGGAGGAGTCGCCCTTCTTCAAGGAGAAGCAGAGGCAGAAGGCCGCCGGCGTAGCTAGCGTAACCGAGGCGCCAGTCAAAACGCTGTTTTCGAGCAGCTGGCGCAACGTGCTGCTGCTCAACCTGCTGGTGACGTTTGGCGGCGGCGCCGGCTACTACATCACCTCAGGCTATCTGCCGTCGTTCCTCAAGGTCGTGAACAACGTTCCCAATAACGTTTCCTCGCTCATTCTGATGGGAGCGAGCGTGGTAGCGATCGTATCGGCGATTGCCGTCGGCGCGCTCAGCGACACCATCGGGCGCAAGAAGACGTTTCTTCTTGCCGGCGTCTGCATGATCGTCTTGTTGCCGCTCTGTTATCTCGGCATGGCCGCGGCCAAAGACACCACCACGATCACGCTTTATGCTCTGGCAATCGCTTTCCTGGGCAATGCCGGTTACGCGCCGATTCTCATCTTCCTCAACGAGCGTTTCCCGACCGAGATTCGGGCCAGCGGCACCGGCCTGTCGTGGAATATCGGCTTTGCACTCGGCGGCATGATGCCGACTTTCGTCTCACTGGCGGCCGGTAGCCCCGCGCAAATTCCGACGTCGCTCGCGACGTTCGCGGTGGTGATCTTTGCGATTTATCTCGTCGGCGCGTTCCTGGTCCCGGAGACCAAAGGCAATTTGCGCTGACGGCGAAGAAATCCCGGCAAACAAGGCCTAAGCGCCGGCCGCATCCAGCGCGCCGGCGACGGTCTTGATGGCGACGTTGCGCTTTGCTGCTGCATCGAGCGCGTGCCTCAGCAAGGTCGGTGTGCAGCCATAGGGGCTGGGCCTGGCGGTCACGTCGTGGCCGTAGAAAATCAGCCAGCCGTTGGTGTCGACGAGCGCATCGAAGGCGCGATCGATGCCATCCCTATCGATGTTCCGGTCGATGAGCGGAGTGGAACGCAGGTATTGCAAGTCCACTACGCCGCTGTTGACCCCCGGAATGATGCTACGGGAGGATCGAAAGGTCTTCGCGAGCTGCGCCTTGCGCCATACCGACCCCAATCCGTAAGGGTAGGCAAAATTGTCGATCTGAATCGAGGGGGCCAGGCTACGCAGATAATTGCGGTTCTGCTCGACTTCGGCGGCCAGGCGGGAGGCATCGAGTTCGGTCGCGGGCTGGTGCGAGAAGGTATGGCAGGCGATCTCGTGGCCTCGCCGGTGCAATTGCACGATATCGCCGGCGCTGACGCCTTGCCAATGGTCGCACCATTTATCCACCAGGCTGCCCGACACGTAGAACGTTCCCTTGGCATCGTACTGGTCGAGAATGGAGACGCCGTCGGTAGCCGCGCTTTCTGGAAAATCGTCGAACGTGAAGCTGACCATCGGCCGTTCGTTGCGCAGCCTGAGCGGCGTTACACTGAAGTATCGCGACAAACGGTTGCTGACGCGCGCTTGCAGTGTCGGCCGTTCGGGTTGTTCAGCCATCTCAGCCGTCCGATCAGAGGTTGGCTTCTGGAGAAACGGCCCGCGCACGCGCGGAAAGAAAACCGATCCAGTTGCGGAACATGACGGTGGCGGCCGCGCCCATCGCAATATCTTCCCGAAGCGTGCGCTCGGGCAGTTCGGCGATCAGTGCTGGGCGGCGTTCGTTCTGGGCGCGCAGCGCAAAGGCCGTAAGCCGCAGTTCGGTCCCCGTATCGAAGTAGCCGACGGGAATGCCCGGATAACGGTCGCGTTCGCCCGCGAGAAACCGCGCGATGTCGCGAAGGTATTCGCGCTCCAGCGACAAGGCTTCGTACTCGGGGTGCCCCTGGAAGAAGATAAACTGGCTGCCGAAATCCTTGGCAAAACTGTTGACGCCGCCGCGCGGCAGCTGCGAAAGCAATTGATAGCCGTTTGCGGTCAGTTCATCGGCGCGCAATTCGTTGAGACGCGAGTGCGCCACCTTGAAGGGGGAGGGAAGGCCATCCGTCAGCCAGTGAGGCGAAACGCTGGCGCAGTCATAGACGCCGGAGCACTTGGTCTCAAGCGGTTTGCGTTCGATGCCGTCGAGATACAGCACTGCGGCATGGGCGGCCAGGCATGACCAGATCGTCGAATGGGTGTTTTCCTTCGCCCAGTCGATAATGTCAGTAAGGTCGCGCCAATAGGCCTCGTCGTTCAGGTTTGCGGTATGAGGTTCGGCGCCGGTGATAATCAATCCGTCGATCGGCAGCCGGTCGAGCTCGGCGATATCGGTGTATTGACCATCGATGCGCCCTTTCGCCGATTGCGAGCGGCTCACGGATGCCAGCGAGAAACAGTGGAAATCGATGCGGACGTCGCCGGCTGCCTGCCTCAGCAGGCGCATGAACTGGCGTTCGGTCGCTTTCAGCGCAGAGTCCGGCATATTGTTGATGAGCCCGATCGTGAGGTCGGCATCGACGTTTTTCGGGTGACCGAGCTTGTCCTCTCGCCGCTGTTGCGCCGGTACGAGACCCGGACTGACGATCAGTCGCCGTTTTTCCAACAGAACGGTCATGTCGCGCCCGGTGAGTTCACTCTGCCGCTTCGAGCCGGTTGCGCTTCGAGCTTGCTTTCGCCAGCGCCTGGTCGATGTCCTCGATGATGTCGTCGGCGTGCTCGATGCCGATCGAAAGGCGAATCGTTTCGGGCAGGATGCCGGCCATACGCTGCTGCTCCGCAGTCATCTGGCGGTGGGTGGTCGAGGCCGGATGGCAGGCGAGCGACTTCGCATCGCCGATATTGACCAGCCGCGTGATCAAATTGAGCGAGTCGTAGAACACCTTGCCGGCTTCCATGCCGCCCCTGATGCCGAAAGTGAACAGCGAGGAAGCCCTGCCGTTGAGATATTTCGCGACCAGCGGGTAATAGGGGCTGTCGGCAAAGCCGGCATAGTTGATCCAATCGACGCGCGGATCGTTGCGCAGGAACTCGGCGACCTTGCGGGCGTTTTCGACATGCCGTTCGACACGAAGCGCGACGGTCTCGATGCCTTGCAAAAGCAGGAACGCGTTGAATGGCGACAGCACCGCGCCCATGGTGCGCTGATAGACGCTGCGCGCGCGTTCGATGAAGGCCTTCTCGCCGAAACGTTCCGCATAGACGAGGCCGTGATAGGAGGCATCCGGCTGGTTGTAGCCCGGGAAGCGGTCGGCATGATCGGCCCAGCGGAAGCGGCCGCTGTCGACGATGGCGCCGCCGAGCGTGGTGCCGTGGCCGCCGAGAAACTTGGTCAGCGAGTGAATGGCGATGTCGGCGCCGTAGTCGAACGGCTTGAGCAGGATCGGTGTCGCAACCGTGTTGTCCACCACCAGCGGCACGCCGTGACGATGGGCGACTTTCGCCAGCGCCTCGATGTCGCAGACGTTGCCGGCGGGATTTCCGATCGTTTCGGCAAACACCGCTTTGGTGTTTTCATCGATCAGTTTTTCGATCGCGTCGGCCTTGTCGCTTTCGGCGAAGTGGGTAACGATGCCCTGGCGCGGCAGAATGTGGCCGAGCAGCGTGTGTGTGGTGCCATAAAGCTGCGGCACGGAGACGATGTTGCCGCCGCCGTCGGCGAGATTGACGATGGAAAAGTGCAGCGCGGCCTGACCGCTCGCAACCGCAAGTGAGCCAACGCCGCCTTCGAGCTCGGTGATGCGCTTTTCGAGCACCGACGTGGTCGGATTGGCGATCCGGCTGTAGCGATAGCCTTCGGCTTCGAGATTGAAGAGCGCGGCGCCGTGGTCGGCGCTGTCGAACGCGTAGGAAGCCGTTTGATAGATCGGAACGGCAACCGATTTGGTGGCTGAATCGGGTTCGTAGCCGGCGTGAATGGCAATGGTTTCGCTGCGCATCGGTCCACCTCTACGTTCTTCGCGTAACGCACTTTCAGCGTGCTTTTTTCCCAAGCCAATGTGTTAGATGGCGGCCGTCAAGCCTTCAATAATTCGCGGCAAGATTGACGAAATAACCCTAATGATTGCGCGCGCGTTGATTAAAGCTGCGAACAATTTCGTCATGACTTCGTAACCATGTTTGGCGGGCTACCGCCGCGTGGGCGGCGCGGCAGCGCGCATCAGATCGCGGTTCCGCATTGCGCGTGTGCCATGGAAAAGGAAATCCTTAGGAAATTCGGACAATATGGATGCTATCGTCCACTGTGACGCGGGTTACGAGATCGCAAATGGCCATATCAACCCCGACCGTGAAGCCGGTCGACTTTTCCGAGACCTTAACCTTCTTTGAAGGCGACTGGCACGGCGGCAATGTGCCGATCATGGGCCCCCGCACCCACGGCGCGTGGCTTGCCTCGACGGTGTTCGATGGCGCCCGCGCTTTCGAGGGCGTGGCGCCGGATCTCGAGGCGCATTGCGAGCGTGTCAATCGTTCCGCGGTCAACTTCAAACTCAAGCCTGTTGTCAACGTTGAAACCTGGCTGGCATTGGCCCGCGAGGGCATCGCGCGCTTCGGCGCCAAGGCAGAGCTTTACATCCGGCCGATGTATTGGGCGCAGACCGGCAGCGGCGGCGGCGTCCTGTTCGATCCGGAGACGACGAACTGGTGCCTGTGCATCTATGCGGCGCCGATGCCGCCGATCACGGGTTCAGCGATCACGCTGTCGCCGTTTCGTCGCCCGACCATGGAAAGCGCGCCGGTCGATTGCAAGGCGGGCTGTCTCTACCCGAACAATTCACGCGCCCTGATCGAGGCGCAATCGCGCGGCTTCAACAATTGCCTGATGCTCGACATGCTCGGCAATGTCGCCGAGTTCGGCAATTCGAACGTGTTCATGGCCAAGGACGGCGTGGTTTATACGCCGGCGCCGAACGGAACGTTCCTCAACGGAATCACGCGGCAGCGGGTGATCAGCCTGTTGCGCGCCGATGGCGTAACGGTTGTCGAGACCACGCTCAAGTATCAGGACTTCGCCGGTGCCGACGAAATCTTCTCCAGCGGCAATTTTGCCAAGGTCGCGCCGGTGATCCGGATCGACGACCGTTCATTGCAGCCAGGCCCGTTGTTCCAGCGGGCGCGCAAGCTGTACTGGGAGTTTGCGCATCGCTGACGCCGCCGGCAAGGCAGCGGCTCAGATCAGCCGCTTTCTAAGATTTAGAGGCCCAGAACCTCGCGGACGGACGTCGGCCACTTCGCGAGATCCGTGCCATGGGTCTGGAACATCGCTACCGCCAGCCGGTCCATCCCGAACGCGACGCAGCCAGTATGGGCCGGGGCGCCTGCGGCATCCTGGATGTCCCAGGTCGTGCCGAAATGCTCGCGGTGATAGTTGAAGCTCATGCAGGCCGTCGGCTGTTCTTCGGAGCGCAGCGGAACCAGCAATTCGAACTTCAGCGATTGCTGCATTTGGCTCACCGCCTTCATCTGACCGACGCGGCCGAAGAAGGGGTCACTGGCATAATCGACGCGGAAGGCGAGGCCGAGGTCGCTGGCGATTGCTTGCGCCCGAACCATCCAGCGCTCGCGGAAATCGGACACGTCATCGGGGGTGCCGATGCAGACATATTCCCGCATCCGGAAGGATTGCAGCCGGTCGAGATGACGCGACGGCTCGCGCCGGAAGCAATCGGCCGCAACGTCGAAACGCAGGCCGCCTTGCGGCAGCCGGCCTCGGGCGGCCGCGATCGGATAAACCGGATAACAGGCTGCCGGCGAGAGCACGAGATCGGCTGGCGAGAGCGAGGTCGTCCATTCGCCGCCGGCGTCGAAGCGGCTGACGGCCTCGTTGATCTCGCGCTCGGTGCCGTGCAAGCCGCAAACGCAGCCAAGCAGGTTCGGAAAGCTCTTTAGATAGCCGGATTTCTCGAGCTGGGCGCGGTTCATGACCGGCGGAAAGCGCATCACTTCCGTGCCGGCTTCGCGGTGCCGGGTGATCAGCGCGGTCAAGCGCTCGATCATGTGCTCATAGAGTTCGGTCCGGGCGTAAACGCCATCGGTGCCCATCTTGTGAAACAGCTTGTCGGCCAGATGGTCGAGCGGATCGGCGGGCTGGGCGTTTTCAACCTTATTGGATCGGACGACGACGTTCATGTTCGGCCTTCCCTTTATTATTGTGAGATCAGTCGCGCAAGCTCGTCGGCACCGAGCTCATGAGGCTCGTGGTGGCAATGTTCGAAAGAATGCGATCGTTGTTGATCATGATCGGCGAGGACAGCACGTCGCGCAGCAGGCGGCCGACGCTGAAATCGCCGTCGTTGCGATAGCCGGCGAGCCCGCAGGCCCGCATCGCGCTCATCACGGTCTCGACCGCGAGCTCGGAAGCTTCCACCTTGAGCAAGTTGATCGATGACTGGAAGTCGATCGATGATAATGCCCGCTCGTCGTGCTCGTGGGCAGCATATGCATCGAGATTGGCGGTGATGATGGCGCGGAGCTTGGCGAGTGTCATTCTGGCTGCGTTGAAATGGGCTGCTCCAGGCGGCATCTGGCCACCTGCGCCGCGAGCAGCCTTTCGGATAAAGGCTTGGGCGCGCTCGACGCTTGCTGCCGCAATACCGGCCCAGGCGGACGACCAGCACAAATGCGCCACTGGCGTCATCGTCTGGGCATGGATCTTGTCATAGCCTTCGGGGAAGATCTGGTCGCTGTTCCCCTTGAATTTCAGCTCAAAGCCAGCGCTACAGGTTCCGCGCATGCCGAGCGTCTCCCACTCGACGCTCTTCGTCAGCGAGTAGTCGTCCTTGGTGATTGCAAGCAATACCTGGTCGGAGCCCGCCGCGTCGTCGTCACGCCGGGCAATCGTAACAATGCCGTCGGCCTGTGCGCCATAGGAGATCACGGTCGCGTTGCGAACCAGCGAGATTTCGGCGCCGGCGCGTTCGACGGCCGCGGACGAATAGCGGATGTTGCCGCCGTTTTGACCTTCGGTGGTCGACGAAGCCAGCAGCATCTGTTCGGACGCGACGCGGCGCATCAGCGCTTCGTGCCAGGCGCTGCCGGTTCCATGCCTCACCAGACACGCAATCTTGGTCTGATGCATAGCGAAGATCATCGCGGTCGAAGAGCAGGCGCGGCCGAGCGCATAGCACATGTCGGTGATATCGAAGATCGAGGCGCCGTCGCCGCCGAAAGCTTTCGGAATCTGGACACCCAGCAGCCGCTCAGTGCGGGCGGTATCGATGGCCTTTTGCGGGAAGCGTGCGCCGCGATCGACGTCTTCGGCGTCCGCGGCTGCTGCGGCTGCCGTTGCCGCTATTCGTTTTGGAAAGGAACTGCGATCGATGAATTGTTCGCCGGTATTCTCCGCGCCGAGGTCACGAAAACTGGCTTGCTGAACGTTCATAGCCGATGTGCCTCGAAGGAGAACTTCCGATCGAGCGACACGCTTAAAGATTTAATTCAAATGCGTCGATGAAATTCGAGGTAAACGACTGCCGTTTCGTCGACGAAAGTTAATCGGGCGTTTTCTCAATGCCTCATTTTTTAACGACTCTCATTAGCGTTAAAAGCGGAACAAAGTTTTTGTTCAAACGGGATTCACTGTTCTTAAGAGAATAGCGGATTTATAGTTCGCGCCGTCACGGCTTGCATGTCTTGCGAGCAGTGATGGGATCAGTGCGACAGGCAGGAAATCGAAATGCAGGCTGTTAGCGACGTTCAGGGCAGATTGTTCGTTCTTGTCAAATCCATTCTCAAGCAGAATGCAATTGCTGCCAATGTCGAGCCGACGACGCTGCTGGTGGATGTCGGTCTGACGTCGATGGACATGGTCAATCTGATGCTTGCCGTCGAGGCGGAGTTCGATTTCACGATTCCGCAGACCGAGATCACGCCGGAAAACTTCCAGTCGGTCGGCACGCTGACCCGTCTGGTGATGAGCCAGCTCGCTCCCGCGAGTGCGGCCTGACGGCCGGCTCCGCAAGAGCTGTTGAGTTCGTTCGAGACAGGATTGCGTTAAGAAGCCCCGCCGATAGACTCGACGGCAACGTTCCTGTCTGACGAATCGGCGCGGCTCCATGACATCGATGAAATGCGCCGCGAGGATGGCCGCGTGCCTGCTGCTCCTGGTCGGTCTGCCCCTGACGGCGCGGGCCGATGAACTGCGCACTGACGCCATCAAAATTCCGATTGCTGTGCCGGGTAACGCTCGTCCCCTCGAACTAGAAGCCATTGTGGTGCGGCCCGACGACGGGCAAGCCCATCCGCTTGCGGTGCTGAACCACGGTTCTCCGCGAGACTCCGACGGTCGTCCGGCCATGTCGCCCTACCGCCTGTGGCCGCAGGCGGTCGCGTTTGCGCGGCGGGGCTGGGTCGCGGTCGTCGCCATGCGCCGCGGTTACGGAAGCTCGCAAGGCGAGTGGGCAGAAAGCTACGGCTCGTGTTCGGAGCCGGATTACACGAGAGCGGGGCGGGCAGGGGCAAACGACATTGCCGCCGTCGGCAAATATATGAGTGGCCAGTCCTATGTCAGCCAAGGCAAGTGGATCAGCGTCGGTCACTCGGCCGGCGCCTTTGCAACCGTTGCCCTGACGTCCGAACCTCCGCCTGGTCTGGCTGCCGCGATCGCATTCGCGCCGGGGAGGGGGTCGACGGCGCCGGATGCGGTGTGCGGCGAGAAGCAGCTCGTTGCGGCATTCGCGAGCTACGGCAAGACATCGCGGCTGCCGCTGTTATGGGTCGCGACCGATAACGATCACTTCTTCGGGCCGCGGCTGGTGCCGCTGTTGACGGACGCTTTTTCGAAGGCAGGCGGCGACCTCACCTTCGTCAAGACGGCAGCATTCGGTGACGACGGCCATCAGCTGTTCACGACAGCGAACGGCATGCCGATCTGGTCACCGATCGTCGACCGCTTTCTGGCGGCGAACGGCCTCGCGCTACGCGACCGTCTGATCGATGTGACGCCGCCGAATGTGGCCGCGCCGGCAGGCTTAAGCAGCAACGGCCGCGAGACTTTCAAGACCTACCTGGAGAGTGGCCCCAACAAGGCTTTTGCGGCAGGCGATTCGCGATTTGGATGGGCCTCCGGGCGCCGGACGGCAGACGAGGCGCGGAAGGCCGCGATGGATTACTGCGTGTCCGGCACTTCGGCGAAGTGCCGGATCGTCAACGTCAATAATCAAGCGATCCAGTAGTTCAGGATTTGGAGCCTTGCAGGGCGAAAGCGCCGCTGCCTGCCAGTACCAGTGCGGCCTGGGCAACCAGCCACAGCATCGGATATTCCCAACCGCCGCCCGGGTTGGAGTAACCCCAACCGACCGGCCATTT
Source organism: Bradyrhizobium erythrophlei (assembly GCF_900142985.1). Lineage (NCBI taxonomy): Bacteria > Pseudomonadati > Pseudomonadota > Alphaproteobacteria > Hyphomicrobiales > Nitrobacteraceae > Bradyrhizobium > Bradyrhizobium erythrophlei. The sequence goes on along the minus strand of NZ_LT670849.1, from coordinate 2,449,628 downwards.
GATCCACACCACCACGGCCAGGAATATCAAAAGGAAGCCCGCCCATTGCCGGGTGTACCAGCCGAGCAGGATCGCGACGCCGCCGATCACTTCCAGACCGAAGGTCGGCCAGGCCAGCAGCGGTGTGATGCCGTTCTTCGCCAACAGCGCCTCGTGGGTGTTCATGCCGCGGGACACCTTGAGGAAGGCGTGAACCAGCCAGTCGAAGCCGAGCGAGATGCGCAACAGAAAAAGTCCGTAAGGCGCATAGTCCCGGTCGACGGTGGCGTTCTTGAACATCGCGGCGACAATGCCCGGCAGATTGGCTCGGCTCTCTCTGGCTTGGTCGATACTCATTGGTTTCCCTGTCCTGTGGCCTCCGGAAGATGCATGCCATCATAACCGAGACGCACGCGTTTTGCCCAGCCAAGCGGCTGGTTTTCCCTTCACCCGCCATCTAAACTGGCACCAACAAACAACAACAATCAAAATAAGGGGAGACGCCCATGTCACGCCGATCGATGGTCGTGCGCTTCGTTGGTCTTCTGGCCGTCGTGTACCTGGCCGCCGCCGATCCCGCGGCTGCGCAGCAGGCGGCCCCTGCGCTGACCGGAACGGTCACGGCCGGACCGGACGCGCTGGAGGGTGTCCTCGTCAGCGCAAAAAAGAGCGGCTCGACCATCACCACGACGGTCGTGAGCGGCAAGGATGGCCGTTACGAATTCCCGGCAGGCAAGCTCGAGCCCGGCGTCTATTCGTTGCGCATCCGGGCTGTCGGATACGATCTCGAAGGACCAAGCGAGATTTCTGTCGCAGCGGACAAGACCACGACCGCCGACCTGAAGCTGCGCGCGGCGAAGGATATCGCATCGCAACTGACCAATGCCGAATGGCTCGCCAGCATGCCCGGCACCGACACGCAGAAGGGACAATTGCTCAATTGCGTCGGCTGCCACACGCTCGCCCGTCCGCTGAATTCGAAATACACCGCCGACGAATTCCTGACGCAGATTTTGCCGCGCATGCAGGGCTACGTGAATCAGAGCATGCCGCTGCATCCGCAATTACGCCGTGCCGAGCGTCTGCGGGAAGAGCGCGGCGATCAACGCGTGCAGGTCTATCGCGGTACGGCGGACTTTCTCGCCAGCATCAATCTCAGTTCGCATCCGACCTGGAGTTTCGAACTGAAGACGCTGCCACGTCCGACGGGAGCAGCGACCCGCGTCATCTATACCGAATACGACCTGCCGCGGGAGAGCATCGAGCCGCATGACGTGGTGGTCGACGACAGAGGCACCGTCTGGTTCTCGTCCTTTGGCGAGCAATATCTCGGCAAGCTTGATCCACGCACCGGCAAGCTGACGGAATTCGAGATTCCCGAACACAAGCCCGGCTTCCCGACCGGCCTGCTCGGCTTGCGCGGCGATGCCGAAGGCAATCTGTGGTTCGGCAACATGTATCAGGCGACGATCGCAAGATTCGATCGCAAGACCGAGACGTTCAAGTTCTGGCCGCTGGAGGGCGATGAAAACATCGACGCGGCGCAAATCAACATGGTCAGTCCGCAAAGCGCGAGCGTAGACGGCAAGGTGTGGGCGCAGAACAACGGCTTTGCCGGCATTCATCGGCTTGACGTTGCCAGCGGCAAATTCGAAACCTTCGAGCCCTTCAAGGGCATGTCCGGTCCGCACAATATCTACGACGTAGTCCCGGACTCCAAAAACAACGTGTACTTCACGGATTTCCGGCAGCGCCACATCGGCCGCATCGATGCCAAGACCGGGAAGGTCGATTTATACGAGACCCCGACGCCGAATTCGGCGCCGCGCCGCGGCTGGATGGATGCGCAGGACCGTTTGTGGTTCGGCGAATATCGCGCCGACCGCATCGGCATGTTCGACACCAAAAAGGAAGAGTTCAAGGAGTGGGTGATTCCGCCGAAATGGTCGTCACCCTACGACGTCGTCGTCGACAAGAATGGCGAGGCCTGGACCGGCTCGATGCTGAGCGATCAGGTCACCCGGCTTAATCCCGCAACCGGCGAGACGATCAACTATCTCTTGCCGCGCAGCACCAATATCCGGCGCGTCTTCGTCGACAATTCCACCACGCCGGTCAGCTTCTGGGTCGGCAACAACCACGGCGCTTCAATCGTGAAGGTCGAGCCGCTGGAATAAGCACTGATTATCAGAACCTTTCGCTTCGGTGCGTGCACTTGACAACCACGATGGTGCTTGAGGCCTCAAAGGGGCGATTTGCCCGTCGCGTTAATCTGTCGCAGACATTTCTGTTGTGACGTCGGGCAAATCAGCGGCATTTTCCGCGCGTCTCGCGCCTCTCAAGAGCAACTGTGTCGAGATAGACTAGGGCCTTGGCGCGATAAAGGTTCGCGCGATCAGGCGGGTGCGTAGCGAGCGGCATCCCATTTCTGGTGGCGAGCGATCATGACGTTGAGAATGCAGATCAGCTTGCGCATGCAGGCCACGAGGGCCACCTTCGGCTCCTTTCCCTTGGCGATCAGGCGGCGATAGAAGGCCTTGGCGACTGGATTGTTCTGCGTGGCAGCGCCGAGGCAAGGCATGTAGATGGCGTTGCGGATCCAGCGGCGGCCGCCCTTGATGTGGCGCTCGCCCCGGCGCTTTCCACTGTCATCGTCGTAAGGAGCGATGCCTACCAAAGCCGCGGCGATCTTATCGTTCACTTGCCCGAGTTCTGGCATCCCTGCAGCGAGGATCGCGGAGGTCGTTTCGGCGAAGCCCGGCACGCTCTCGATAATCTCGGCACGCTCGGCAAGGTGCGGTGTAGCCTTGACCTTGGCTGCGATCGCGAGCTCGAGCTTTTCAATTTCGGTCGCCAGACTCTTCAAGACGCGGGCCTGTGCTTTCTGAACCGGTCCCGGCGCGGCATGTGCACTTTGGCTTTGCAATCGGACCTTCAGCTCAACGAGCGCTAGGCGTGCTTTCACCAGGGCCGCCAGTTCCTCTTGGGCAGCATCATGTGTCTGGCTCGGCGTCTCGCCGAACGTCTCGGCAAACCAGGCGATCATCTCAGCATCGATCGTATCATTCTTGGCAAGCCGTCCGGCCGATTGAGCGAAGTGACGAACCCGCTTTGGGTCCACGATCCGTACCTCGATGCCGGCATCGAGCAGCACCTTGCGCCATTCACGCTCGTAACCGCCGCTCGCCTCCATCACCGCCTTGCCTACCTGGTGCCTGCGAAGCCAGGCCACCAGTTTGCGGCGACCTTGGGCGGTGTTCGGACAGGTCTGCCGCACCGCCAATGCTCGAATGCACAGGTCCACCTTGTCCTTGGCGACGTCGATGCCCACGACAGCGAGATCATTTTGTGCCATCATCCACTCCCTTCCTTGCTCGGTTCGGGCTCCAAGCCCATGCAACTGTTCGGGTTGAGGAAGACACCGGAGCTGTCCCTCGCTCTAATACAGGCTTTGCCGCCTTTGGGGCGCTACGGGCTCAGTTCCAGCAACGGGCGGTTTTGATCCAACCGCCCGTTCGCATGTTCTGCCAGATTTCCTGGACACAAGGGGCGTATCGCGATCGTCACGGACGTTGGGCGCGGGATGCGATCGACGCTTTCGATGCGACAGACGAACGCACGTAACGCGTACGACGAAGCCACGTGGTTCTGACGTCTCGACGCTGACGTCAACTCGCGACAATGCTTCGCATTGCGTGGGGACGGTGACAAAAAGCCCGATCGCCGGGAAGAGCGTGGAATAAGCCGTAAAGCCGTCGTGCAGGGAATGCCGGATCGCTCCGGCCTGCCTGCGGTAACTACGCTCGTATGCTTTTTTACCTGCATACGAGGCTGCGGGTGCGTCGAGTGCCCAGCATTCCCTGCGCCCTCTGACTTCCGGAGGGGAGAATCTTTGTAAGACCCGGTGCGAAAAAGGCTCGCGGGAACATGGACGCACGTCATTGCGAGCGTAAGCGAAGCAATCCAGGGCCTCTCTTGAAGACAGGCTGGATTGCTTCGTCGCTGAAGCCCCTCGCAATGACGAATTGGCTGTTTGACGGGTGAATCGACTCAACGCCCGAGCGCTTACTGCGTTGCCTTCTGAAGATAGGCGATGAGGTCGGCGCGGTCTGCCGGGTTCGACATTCCGGCATAGGGCATGCGGTTCGCAGGGATGAAGGCTTGCGGATCGGCGAGATACTTGTCGAGCGATTCCGGCGTCCAGCTGACGCCGCTGCGCTTCATCGCCGGCGAATAACGAAAGTCGGCGAGTTCGCCCGCCTTGCGCGAGAAAATTCCGTGCAGGCTTGGCCCCACTTCGTTGGCGCCCGCTGCCAGCTTGTGGCAGGCGGCGCATTCCTTGAACTGAGCTTCGCCACGCGCGGCATCGCCTTCGGCATGGGCTGGAACAACCAGAAGCGACGCCAGCAACGCGGTAACGGCCGTTCTCTTTCTAATCATGCATTCACCAGCGGACCCGGATTCTTCAGATAGCGATTCTTGATGGCGTCCGCCGTCCAGTAGGCCAGCGCACCGACAGGGCCGGTGGGATTGTAGGACGAGTTGTGGGGGAACACGTTGGCTCCGACCACGAACAGGTTGTGGCAGTCCCAGCTCTGCAAGTATTTGTTCACGGCGCTGTCGCGCGGATTGACGCCCATGATCGTGCCGCCGGTATTGTGCGTGCTCTGATACGGCACCACGGTCCACGGATCGGTGCGCGCCCGCGCCGGATTGAGCTTGGTCGGGTTCATGGAGTTGGCGATGGCGTTGATGGTCTGCGCGGCGTGGACACCCATCTTGTGCTCATTGGCCTTGTAATCGAAGGTCATGCGCATCAACGGCTGGCCGAACGCGTTGCGATAGGTGGGATCGAGGTCATAACAATTGTAGCGGTTGGCCATCACGCTGCCGCTGGCGCTGATGACCATCGCGGTTTGGTACCATTTCGCGGTAGCGCGCTTCCATTCGCTGCCCCACAGCGGCGTGCCTGACGGCACCGGGCGATAGCCGATCGGCAGCGGGGTGTTGAAGCCGCCAGCCACATTATATCCTCCGACGAACTCATGCGGGGCCCGATCGAAGGCCCAGTTGGTATTGAAGTCGTCGATGGTGATGTTGGAGCCGCCGGCATTCATGAAGGGATTGAAGTATTTTCCTTCAAAGAAAAGCGTCGCCGAGGCGCCAGTCTGGTAGCAGTAGTTCTTGCCGATGATGCCCTTTTGCGCGACCGGATCGTACGGCGTGCCGATGCCCGACAACAGCATCAGATGCACGTTGTTGATCGCGTAGGCGCACAGCAGCACGATTCCAGCCGGCTGCTCGAACTCCTCGCCGTTGAGCACGTTGGTATAGGTGACGCCGGTGACGCGCTTGCCGTCGGAATCCTTCAGCACGCGGGTCGCCCAGGAATGGGTGCGCAGCTCGAAATTCGGCCGCGACATCGCGATCGGGATCACCGTGATATGCGGGCTGCCTTTCGCGTTCGCTTCGCAGCCGAAGCGTTGGCAATAGCCGCAATACTGGCAAGCGCCGAACTTCGAGCCGTCGGGATTGGTGTAGGCTTCCGACGCGTTGGCCGATGGGCGCGGGAAGGGATGATAGCCGGCATTGCGTGCGGCTTGCGAAAACATCTCGCTTGAAAGAATCGGCGTCAGCGGCGGCAACGGATATTCGCTGGCGCGCGGCGCCTCGAACGGATTGCCTCCTTCCTGGATCTTGCCGCCAATATTGCCGGCCTTGCCGGAAACAGCCGCCGTGCGTTCGAACTTGTCATAGTAGGGTTCGAGCTCGGCATAGGTGATTCCCCAGTCCTGGATGGTCATGTCCTCGGAAAGGAACTTCTTGCCATAACGCTCCTCGTACATGGAGCGAACCTTGAATTCCATGTCGGTCCAGCGCCAGGTGTGGCCGCTCCAATGCACGGCGGAGCCGCCGACCACTTCGCCCGGCAGGAACGAGCCGAGCCGGCGCATCGGCAGCGCATCCATCTGCGGATTGTTGCGCACGGTAATGGTGTCGCGCGCGGTGTTTTGCATCAGATCGTGGCGCACGACGTAGCGCAGTTCGTCGCGGATGTTCGGCAGCGCATAATCGTTTTCGGACGTACGCATGGCGCCGCGCTCCAGCGCGACGACCTTCAGGCCGGATTCAGTCAGCTCCTTTGCCAGAATGCCGCCGGTCCAGCCCAATCCTACGATGACGACGTCGACTTCCTTGAGCTTCGTGGTCATGGCTTTCCCTCCACTAGCTCATATCCGCGATGCCGACGGGCTTGGTGGGGAACGGCTTGCCGCGATATTGCGCGACGTGGTCGCGATGCACCGCGATGACGCCGGGAAAACCGATGATGGCCCATCCGGCCTTGTTACGGTTGCCGCCGTAAATCGGATCGGAATACATGCCCTCGACCACTGTCTGATAAAGCGTGGTCCAGAACACCCGCACCGGCAGGCCGTCGTCGAAGGTGATCTTGCCGGTGGAGAGGCCGGTCAGAACCTCCTGCCGCTGATCCGCAGTGATCCGGTCGAACGTGTTGCCGTAGGCCTTGCGGCAATGTGCGTTGGTTGCCGCAATGCCGGCGCGGTAGAGCTGGGCCGGCGTCAGCGGCAGCTGGTAGCCCTGGGCGGGCGTGCCGAGTTTCCAGGGCCCCTGCATATAAAGCCGGTCGCCCTTGCCCCAACCGCCCGCCAAAGCGCGGTCGATATAGATATTGACGCCGAGATCGGTGCCTTTGGGGCTGATTTCGTCGGCCGGGACCATGTGGTCGACCAGCGCCTCGACGAAAGCCGCCTCGTCGAGATTGAGAAAGGCGTAACCGGCCGGTTCGGTCGGGGTTGGCGCTGTCTGGGCGGGTTGCTGGGCCTGCGCCGCATCGGGCGCGGCGATGGTTGTCGTGACGCTGGCCGCGGCCGCGCCGCTCACCACGGCGCTCTTCAGGAAATCGCGCCGGTCGAATCCTTCGCGTTTCATGGTCATTTCCCCCTTGTGGCCGGAAATTTTGGTCCGGCGTCATTGTTGCGGCGAGCATGCGGCTTTTGCCTTGGGTCGGCAAGGCGGGATTTGACCCGCTGCTCCGTCAGCCGCTCATGGCTGGTCGTCTTTTTTATGAAGTTATGAGGGACCCGGCTGTGCGCTTGAGTCATGCGGCGCCGAGGGGGCGCGTGCGTCGCGGGTCATCGAGGCGCCGGCCGGCGACAATGCGCTCGTCACATTCGATTCCGAATAGGTATGGAGAGATCTTGGATCTCGCAGGTTCGACCTGGCGAGATATTTTTCATTTGTGTGACGGCGGACGTGTCGTTCACGCGGCTCTAACATCTCGACTGCCATCGGCAAAGTGCGCTTGCGAATGACGCAAATGTGACGGTTGAAATCACGGCGGATGACATGGGAATGATTCGGCATCACATGCCGTTCATCATGTAGAAATCTTCAATCACATACGCGTATTTTTGTCGCCTTGCAGCATCGCTGTGGCGAGGTCGACACAGCATTTGTTCGTTCCCTACGGCAGAAGGCCGCCGCAAGGAGTCCTCATCCGAGGCTCCGCATTCGGACACTTCGCGGCAAGAATTCTTTGCTGCATTTTGTTGGGGAACTTAAGTGAAGAAGACATTCATCTCAGCAGTAGCCGTCCTGGCTTTCGCCGCGACAGCGCACGCCGATGAGCTTTCGGACGTCCAGGCTCAGGCCAAGCAACTTCGCGATCAGATGGGCAAGCGTCTTGCTGATCTCGAAAAGCGGCAAAAGGCACTCGAGGCGCAACAGAAAGCCGTGCCGACCATCAGTCCGGTGGACGCAATGGCGGCCGACTTGCCCTACAAGGCAGCGGTCAAGGCCAAGCCGGCCGAGAACGACGATATCTGCATCAAGGGCATCTGCGTCTACGGCAACTTCGACATGGGCGTGTCGTATATCCAGCACGGTGCGCCGCTCAATGCGCTCGGCAATCCGCCGCTGAACTATCTGATTTCGAAGAACTCGAACGGCTCCTATTTCGGCGTCGGATCGAACCAGGCGAGCAGCTCGTTCATCGGTCTGCGCGGCAAGCAGGAAATCGCCGACAATCTGTACGCGGTGTTCAACTTGCAGACGATCTTCGATCCCGCGAGCGGCATGAACGCCAACGGCATCGGCGGCATTGCCCAGAACAACGGTTTGACGACGAATCTGGGATTCCAGAACTCGTTCCAGGACTCGTCCAAGGCTGGCCAGCTGTTCAACCAGGCGGCTTACTTTGGTATCAGTTCGCCGACCTACGGTACCTTCACGATGGGACGCCAGTCGGCGCTGAGCTCCGATCTCGTCACCAACTATGATGCGCTCTCGGGTGCAAACGCCTTCTCGCTGCTCACTTTCCAGGGCGCGAACGGCGGTGGCGGCGACACCGAGGATCGCGTGTTCGACAACTCGTACGAATATCGTCTGAACATCGGTCCGGTGCGGTTGGCGGCGGAAGCTCAGCTTCGTAACGGCGGCAACAGCTCGACCGGCAACGCGTTCGAAGGCAACATTGGCTTCGATTATATGGGCTTGTCGATCGACTTCCTCGGCGGCAAGATCTACGACGCCGTATCTGCCGCGCCTCTGTCACAAGCCCAACTCGCCGCGTCGATCAACACGGTAAGCAACGGCAACGGCATCATCGCGGGGACTGTCTCCGACAACACCGTATTCCAGGTCGGCGCCAAATACGTCATCGGTCCGTGGAAGTTCTACGGCGGCTACGAGAACGTCCACTTCGCCAATCCGAACAACCCGCTCGCTCCCGGTGCGTTCGTTACCGGCGGCTTCATCCTCGGCAACGGCGGCGCGATCAACAACGCCAACTTCACCAACGAGAGGGTGCTTCAGACCGGCTGGATCGGCGTGAAGTATTCGATCACGCCGAACCTCGATATCGCAGGCGCCTATTACCACGAGTGGCAGAACAGCTTCGGTGGCGCGGCCGACGGAAATGCTGTCTCCGGCGGCACGAACTTTGGTCCGGTTGCAGGTTGTACCGATGCACGGTCCTCCAAGTGCTCCGGTTCGCTGGACGCCGTTTCGTTGATGGTCGACTGGCGCTTCGCCAGGCACGTCGACATGTACGCGGGCGTGATGTGGTCGCAGGTGCAGAACGGCCTCGCCAATGGATTCCTTCAGGCGAACGGCAACAACAACGGCACGATCAATCAGGCGGGCGGCAAAGCCTCGTCCTACGATCCGGGCATCGGCATTCGCTACCAGTTCTGATCTAGAAGCCTGAAGAACAGAGACATCCGGCCCGCGTTCCCCCACGCGGTTCGCGATGTCTCTGTTTTTTTGCGTCGAGGCTGCCTCTTGGCCACAAGGCTTCGGCACTCCTGAAACGGATGTCACGCAGCAGATATCGGCTGAGCGTCGCGCGAGAACTGGATGCCGGACTTCGCGTGAGCCAGGAGAAGATAGCCGCTGATATGAAACCGTCTGGAACTTTCATAAAAAATTTTTGAGTAACTTTCGATTGCCGCAGGTTTTCTAAACCGATTTTCAGATATCGAAAGCCGCTTTATATTATAAAAATCATATTATGAATTTACGTCAGCTAATCAATGCGTTGTTGCGTTCGAGTGACAACATTTCCAAACGAGGTGATGCAGGATCATTCACGTAGGAGTCCTCATCCGAGGCTCCGTACCTTTAGCAGTCCGCGGCGCATGGTTGTTGCCGCGCCTATTTTGGGGGACCTTACGTGAAAAGGACTTTTATCTCCGCAGTAGCCGTCCTGGCTTTCGCCGCGACAGCTCACGCCGACGAGCTTTCGGACGTCCAGGCTCAGGCCAAGCAACTTCGCGAACAGATGAGCAAGCGTCTTGCCGATCTCGAAAAGCGGCAAAAGGCACTCGAGGCGCAACAGAAGGCTGTGCCCACCATCAGTCCGGTGGACGCGATGGCTGCCGACCTGCCTTACAAGGCAGCGGTCAAGGCCAAGCCGGTCGAGAATGACGACATCTGCGTCAAGGGCATTTGCGTCTACGGCAACTTCGACATGGGCCTCAGCTACAATCAACACGGCAACCCGTTCAACGCGTTTGCCGGCGGTCCGCTGAATTACTTGATCGAAAAACAGTCCAACGGTTCGTATGGCGGCGTCGCGGCCAACCAGCTCAGCACCTCGTTCATCGGTCTGCGCGGCAAGCAGGAGATCGGCGACAATCTGTACGCCGTGTTCAACTTGCAGACCCTGTTCAACCCGGCCAGCGGCATGAACGCCAACGGTGTCGGCGCCATCGTGCAGAACAACGGTCTGGGCGCGGCTACGTCGCTCGGTCAGGCGAACGCCTATGGCGACTCGTCGAAGGGTGGCCAGATGTTCAACAACGCGGCCTATTTCGGCGTCAGTTCGCCGACCTATGGTACCTTCACCATGGGTCGCCAGTCGGCTCTGACCTCTGACCTCGTCGTCAACTATGACGCGCTGTCCGGCTCGAACGCCTGGTCGCTGATCACCTTCGAAGGCGCCACCGGCGGCGGGGGCGTCACCGAAGACCGCATCTACGACAACTCATATGAGTATCGTCTGAACATCGGCCCGGTGCGCTTGGCGGCTGAAGCGCAACTGCGTAACGGCGGCAACAGCCCGACCGGCAATGCCTTCGAAGGCAATGTCGGCTTCGACTACATGGGCCTGTCGATGGACTTCGTCGGCGGCAAGATCTACGACGCAAACTCCGTTGCAACGACCTTGAGCACGGCGCAGGTCAACGCTCTGACCAGCAACCAGGCCGGCACAGTCGTCAACCCGTTCGGCGGCGCGATCGGATGTTCGCTGGGCTGTCTGAGCGGCACCATCTCCGACAACACTGTGTTTGCGGTTGCCGCTCGCTACACGATCGGCCCCTGGAAGTTCTTTGGTGGATACGAACACCTCGCGTTCGACAATCCGAACAACCCGCTCACTCCCGGCGCCTTCGCTCAGGGTGGCTATAACCTCGCTTTCGTGAACAACAACAACTACGTCAGCACCCGCAACCAGCATGTGTTCTGGGTTGGCGCGAAATACTCGATCACCCCGACGTTGGATGTTGCTGCCTCCTACTACGGAGTCCGGCAGGAATTCTTCACCCAGGGTGCTGCTCCTGGCGCGACGGCGTTCGCCAACGCTCCGGGTGGTCTTCTGAACCTGGGTAGCGTTGCTCAACAGCAAGCCGCTTGCGCCGCCAACAGCGCGTCGCAAACCAACTGCGCCGGCGGTGAAGACATGGTCAGCGTTGTCTTCGACTGGCGGTTCGCCCGGCACGTCGACCTCTATGCCGGCGTTGGCTACTCGCAGCGTAACGGCGGTCTGGCTTCCGGCTTCGTCACTTCGACCAACAACGGCCAGAACACCACCAATACCGTCACCGGCATCTGCGCTACCTGCGCTACCCGGGTCTCGACTTTCGATCCCGGCATCGGTCTTCGTTACCAGTTCTGATGAGCGCGTAGCGCAAGGACTCAAAAGCACGAAAGACAGAGACATCTGATCCACGCCCCTCACGCGGTTCATGATGTCTCTGTCTCTTATCGTCGGCACCGGCGCGTGGATGCGGTGGAAATGGGCGAGAGCAAAAATACGTTGAGACAATAGACGGGCTCGAACAGAAGAACCAAGCGCGGCTACAGGATCCAATCATATGTTATCAATCATATGTCATACATCATATGATATCAGTAACTCACATGACGGTGACATTGTCGGCTTCCGATATTTCTGTGGCGATGCTGTCACAGCATTTCTTCTTTTGCTGAGGCACAAGCAGTCCCAAGGAGATCTCATCCGAGGCTCCGTAACCAGGCGGTTCGCGGCGATGGTTGTTGCCGCACCTATTTTGGGGGACTCACGTGAAAAGGACTTTCATCTCAGCAGCGGCCATTCTGGCTTTCGCAGCGACCGCGGCTCACGCCGATGAGCTCACAGATATCCAGACTCAGGCCAAGCAACTTCGCGAACAGAACGCGGCGATGACCAAGCGTCTCGCCGATATCGAAAAGCGGCAGAAGGCGCTCGAAGCGCAGAAGGCCGCCGTGCCTACCATCAGTCCGGTGGACGCGATGGCTGCCGATCTGCCCTACAAGGCAGCGGTCAAGGCCAAGCCGGTCGAGAACGACGACATCTGCATCAAGGGCATTTGCGTCTACGGCAACTTCGATATGGGCCTGAACTGGCAGCAGCACGGCAACGCGTCCTCGCCGTTGGCCGGCTTCCCGGCGAACACGCCGATCGAAAAGTCGAGCTTCGGGTCGCAGTTCATTGCGACGCCGAACCAGCTCAGCACCTCGTTCATCGGTCTGCGCGGCAAGCAGGAGATCGCTGACAATCTCTACGCCGTGTTCAATTTGCAGACCCTGTTCAACCCGGCCTCGGGTCAGAACGCCAACGGCATCGGCGCCATCGTGCAGAACAACGGCCTCGGCCAGTCTCCGCAGCTTGGTACGCTCGCCAACGCTTACGGCGACTCGTCGAAGGCCGGCCAGATGTTCAACAACGCGGCCTACTTCGGCGTCAGTTCGCCGACCTACGGTACCTTCACCATGGGCCGTCAGTCGGCTCTGAGCTCGGACCTCGTCGTCAACTATGACGCGCTGTCCGGTTCGAACGCCTGGTCGCTGATCACCAACGAAGGCGCCACCGGCGGTGGCGGCGTGACGGAAAACCGCATCTACGACAACTCCTATGAGTATCGTCTGAACATCGGCCCGGTGCGGTTGGCGGCGGAAGCGCAACTGCGCAACGGCAACAACAGCTCCGTCGGCAATGCCTTCGAGGGCGACATCGGCTTCGACTACCAGGGACTGTCGATGGACTTCCTCGGCGGCAAAATCTACGACCAAAACTCCATCGGAACGACCCTGACCTCCGGACAAGTTGCCGCTATCTCTGCCAACCAGGCGTCTGCGACCGGGACTAGCGTCGGATACACCATCCCCTGCTCGCTCGGCTGTGTGTCGGGTATCGTCTCCGACAACACCGTGTTCAGTGTCGGTGCGCGATACGTGATCGGACCGTGGAAACTGTACGGCGGATACGAGCACCTCCAGTTCTCCAACCCGAACAACCCGCTACAGCCCGGTGCCAATGCGATCGGCGGCTACGGCATCGCCTTCGTCAATAACAACAACTACGTGACGAACCGTAACCAGGACGTGTTCTGGGTTGGCGCGAAGTATTCGATCACGCCGACCCTGGATATCGCCGCTTCGTACTATGGCATCCGGCAACACTTCTTCGCGCAGGGTGCCGCACCCGGCTCGGCAACGGGCCTTGGTACTGCCGTATTTTCCAGCGTTCCCGGTGGTGCGCTCAACCTCGGCAGCCTCGCGGCTCAGCAGGCAGCTTGCGCCGCCAATAGCGCGTCGCAGACCAACTGCGCCGGCGGCGAAGACATGGTTGGCTTGGTGCTCGACTGGCGGTTTGCCAAGCACGTCGACTTCTACGCCGGCGTCGCCTACTCGCAGCGTAACGGCGGTCTGGCCGGCGGCTTCGTCACAGCGACCAACAACGGCACTCTCAGTGCCGCCGGTTGCGGCACAGGAGGCGGTACCTGCAACGTGAACAACCGTGTCTCGACCTGGGATCCCGGCGTTGGTCTCCGCTACCAGTTCTAATGATCTCGTAACGTAAGGACACAAGCACAAATGCAGAGACATCCGATCCACGTTCCCCCAACGCGGTTCGCGATGTCTCTGCCTTTTCTCTCCAGGCTCACTTCTGATGATGATCGAATTGTAACGCCATCTCACGGAGATTCACGGATTCGCGATCTGGATTTGAACTTCAATCACGTATCTGAAATGCACGAGTTACCAGATGTCACATGACGGTTATCATATATTACGCCAACATCACATGACCGTCAGTCCTGTCGGCTTCCAATATTACTGTTGTCAGTCGGACACAGCATTTATTTCCCCCCTAAGGCACAAGGCTGCCCAAGGAGTCTTCGTTCGAAGCTCCGTAACCAGGCAGTTCGCGGCGATGGTTGTTGCCGCGCCTATTTTGGGGGATTTACGTGAAGAGGACTTTCATCACAGCAGCGGCCATCCTGGCTTTCGCAGCGCCTGCGGCTCACGCCGACGAGCTGACGGACGTCCAGGCGCAGGCCAAGCAACTTCGTGAACAGATGACCAAGCGTCTTGCTGATCTCGAAAAGCGGCAAAAGGCGCTGGAGGCGCAACAGAAAGCCGTGCCTACCATCAGTCCGGTGGACGCGATGGCTGCCGATCTGCCCTACAAGGCGGCGGTCAAGGCCAAGCCGGTCGAGAACGACGACATCTGCGTCAAGGGCATCTGCGTTTACGGCAACTTCGATATGGGCTTCGCGTCGCAGACGCATGGCGCTCCGTACAGCGCGTTTGCCGGCGGTCCGCTGGACTACGCGATCCAGAAGAACTCGAGCGGCTCGTATTCCGGCGTCGCGGCCAACCTGATGAGCACCTCGTTCATCGGTCTGCGCGGCAAGCAGGAGATCGGCGACAATCTGTACGCCGTGTTCAACTTGCAGACCTTGTTCAACCCCGCCAGCGGCATGAACGCCAACGGCACCGGCTCGCTCGTCCAGAACAACGGCCTGGGCGGCGCTACGACGATCGGCACCCTGACGAACGCCTATGGCGACTCGTCGAAGGGCGGTCAGTTGTTCAACAACGCGGCTTACTTCGGTATCAGTTCGCCGACCTACGGCACCTTCACCATGGGCCGTCAGTCGTCCCTGACCTCGGACCTCGTCGTCAACTATGACGCGCTGTCGGGTTCGAATGCCTGGTCGCTGATCACCTATGAAGGTGCAACCGGCGGCGGTGGCGTGACCGAAAACCGAATTCTCGATAACTCGTATGAGTATCGCCTGAACGTCGGCCCGGTGCGCTTGGCGGCGGAAGCTCAGCTGCGCAACGGCGGCAACAGCGCAACCGGCAATGCTTTCCTGGGCGATGTCGGCTTCGACTACATGGGCTTCTCGATGGACGTCGTTGGCGGCAAGGTCTACGACGCCCTTTCCGTCGGTGCGCCCTTGAGCTCGAGCCAGGTCGGTGCCCTTACGACTTCGCAGTCCACCGGCACCAACCCGATCACCGGCACCGCCATCACCTGCTCGCTCGGCTGCATGAGCGGCACGATCTCCGACGACACGATCTTCCAGATCGCCGCTCGCTACACGATCGGCCCCTGGAAGTTCTACGGCGGATACGAACATCTCTGGTTCGACAATCCGAACAATCCGCTCTCGCCCGGCGCTTTCGCGCAAGGCGGCTATAACCTCGCCTACGTGAACAACAACAACTACCTGAGCACCCGTAATCAGGATGCGTTCTGGGTGGGCGTGAAGTATGCGATCACGCCGGCGTTGGACATCATCGGTTCGTACTACGGCATCCGGCAGCACTTCTTCCAGCAGGGTGCATCTCCCGGCACGGCGGTATTCGCCAACACGCCCGGTGGTGCTGCGAACTTGGGTAGCGTTGCTGCTCAGCAGGCCGCTTGCGCCGCCAACAGTGCGTCGCAGTCGAACTGCAACGGCGGCGAAGACATGGTCAGCCTCGTCGTCGATTGGCGCTTTGCCCGTCACGTCGACGTGTTCGCCGGCGTCGCCTACTCGCAGCGAAACGGTGGCCTGGCCAACGGCTTCGCGACCTCCAACAACAACGGCCTCGCCACGACCACCACGGGAACGACTGTCGGTGTCTCGGGCATCTGCGCCACCTGCGCCACCACGGTCTCTTCGTGGAACCCGGGCGTTGGTCTCCGCTACCAGTTCTGATGGAGGCGTAACGACACAGACGGAGATATCTAGGTTGAATCAAAGGCTTAAGATGTCTCCGTCTCCCACCAGTCAATCGGCTCTCGCAAATGGGTCGGCCGATTCTCTGGCCTGAAAACCACCGAAGGCGGCTCCGAGGAATCGGAGCCCGCTTTCAACCTCAAAAAGTCTCGAAAGGAAACAATCAATAGTTGTAATAGGACCACAGCTTTACTTTAGATAAACAACCCAGTGTGTCATAGCGGCAACAGGGCCAACTCCTTTGAAAGGCGATCCTTTCAAAAGATGGCTTCGTGGCCGGCTGTGGCGTTTGGGTTACAGTATTTCTTTGCCCCCTGACGCAGAGTGTCTGCCTAAGGAGTCCTCATCCGAGGCTCCGTAACCAGGCAGCTCGCGGCGTATGGTTGTTGCCGCGTCTATTGTGGGGGACCTTACGTGAAAAGGACTTTTATCTCAGCAGCGGCCATCCTGGCTTTCGCAGCGACCGCGGCTCACGCCGACGAGCTGACCGATATCCAGGCCCAGGCCAAGCAACTGCGTGAACAGAATGCGGCGATGACCAAGCGTCTCGCCGACATCGAAAAGCGTCAGAAGGCGCTCGAAGCTCAGAAGTCTGCCGTGCCGACCATCAGCCCGGTCGACGCGATGGCCGCCGACCTGCCCTACAAGGCCGCGGTCAAGGCCAGGCCGGTCGAGAACGACGACATCTGCATCAAGGGCGTCTGCGTTTACGGCAACTTCGATATGGGCGTCGCCTACTTCCAGCATGGCAACGCATTCTCGCCGTTGGCCGGCTTCCCGCAGAACGCTCCGATGGAAAAGGCGGGGAACGGTGCGCAGTTCGGTGCTACTCCGAACATGCTGAGCACCTCGTTCATCGGTCTGCGCGGCAAGCAGGAGATCGGCGACAATCTGTACGCCGTGTTCAACTTGCAGACCCTGTTCAACCCGGCGAGCGGCGCGAACGCCAACGGCATCGGCGCGATCGTGCAGAACAACGGCCTCGGCAATGCCAACACACTGGGCACCGCGAACGCCTACGGCGACTCGTCGAAGGCCGGCCAGATGTTCAACAACGCGGCCTACTTCGGTATCAGTTCGCCGACCTACGGTACCCTCACCATGGGCCGTCAGTCGGCTCTGAGCTCGGACCTCGTCGTCAACTATGACGCGCTGTCCGGTTCGAACATGTGGTCGCTGATCACCAACGAAGGTGCGACCGGCGGCGCTGGCAACACCGAAAACCGTATCTTCAACAACTCCTTTGAATA
The DNA here is from genome assembly GCF_900142985.1 of Bradyrhizobium erythrophlei. NCBI lineage: Bacteria > Pseudomonadati > Pseudomonadota > Alphaproteobacteria > Hyphomicrobiales > Nitrobacteraceae > Bradyrhizobium > Bradyrhizobium erythrophlei. Next base: position 2,432,638 of record NZ_LT670849.1, on the reverse strand, counting down.
TCGTCTGAACATCGGCCCGGTGCGGTTGGCGGCTTTGACGCAGCTCCGCGACGGCAACAACAGCAGTATCGGCAACGCCTTCCAGGGCAACATCGGCTTCGACTATATGGGCCTGTCGATGGACGCTGTCGGCGGCAAGATCTTCCAGTCCGTGTCGTTCTCGGGTGGTCCTCTGAGCACGGCGCAGGTGAACGCGATTGCCGCCAACCAGCTGGGTACTTTGGGTCCTGCTGGCTTCGCGGGCACGGGAACCATCGCCTGCAACCTGGGCTGCTTGCCGGGTACCGTCTCCGACAACACCAACTTCCAGATCGCCGCTCGTTACACGATCGGCCCCTGGAAATTCTATGGTGGCTACGAGTTCATCAACAAGTCCAACCCGGATAATCCGTTGACCGCGGGTGCCAACGTCCTCGGTGGCTATGCGCTCGGCTTCGCCAACAACAACAACTACGTGACGGACGGCCACTTCGACGTCTTCTGGGCAGGCGTGAAGTATTCGATCACACCCGCGCTCGATATCGCTGCCTCTTACTACGGCTTCCGTCAGCACTTCTTCACGCAGGGTGCTGCTGCGGGTACCGGTGCTGGTACGCTGTTCGCCAACACTCCGGGCGGCGCTCTTGCCAACAACGGCGGCTTTGGTGCGACCACAGCCGGCCAACAGGCCGCTTGCGCTGCCAACAGCGCCATCGCGACCAACTGCGCCGGCGGCGAAGACATGTTCGGCATCGCCCTCGATTGGCGGTTCGCCCGTCACGTCGACTTCTACGCCGGCGTTGCCTACTCGCAGCGCAATGGCGGTCTGGCCGCTGCCTTCGTTCAGTCCAACCAGAACGGCACTCTGACTGGTACCAACGTCAAGACCACGGTCTCGACCTTCGACCCGGGCATTGGTCTCCGCTACCAGTTCTAAGCTAGACCAGAACCAGGCTTAAGTTGTTGTGGGGGAGCGGAATTTCCGCTCCCCCATTTCGTTTGGGCGGTGGCCTTTAACCATCCCGGCCCAATCACAACCGTTTGTGAACCATCCTTGGTTCGCCGGCAGGCGGCTTCAGGAATAAAGGCCGAAATCGCTGAGTCTCTCCCGTACGCGCAATTCTGCGCATCTGGGGCCGTGCAGGCTCCATAGGGAGAATATGACATGGCTAAGAAAGGCCTGGACGATCAGGAAAAGGGACTCGGCCGCCGCGAAGTGCTGGAATGCATGGTCTGGGCGGGCACTGGCGTCCTTTGGAGCATGACGGGCGGCGTTCCTCACTCGATCGGGCTGATCGGTGAAGCCGCTGCGGCCGAACCCACCACTGGCTTTACCTTCCTTCAGATGAGCGACAGCCATATCGGCTTCGACAAGGCCGCCAATCCCGATGCGCTGGGCACGCTCCGCGAGGCCGTCGCCAAGGTCAAGGCGATGCCGACCAAGCCGTCCTTCATCATCCACACCGGCGACATCACCCATCTTTCCAAGCCCGCCGAGTTCGACAATGCCGACAAGGTTTTCAGCGAGACCGGCGTGCAGATTCACTGGGTCCCCGGCGAGCACGACATCATCGACGAAGATCGCGGCAAGGCCTATCTCGAGCGTTACGGCAAGGGTTCGAAGGGCGCCGGCTGGTATTCCTACGACGATCACGGTGTCCACTTCATCGGCCTCGTCAACGTCGTCGACCTGAAGGGCGGCGGTCTCGGCAATCTTGGCGCTGAGCAGCTCGCCTGGCTCGAAGCGGATCTGAAGGACCGTTCGAACAGCACGCCGATCGTCGTGTTCGCCCATATCCCGATGCAGATCGTCTACAAGGAATGGGGTTGGGGCACCGAGGACGGCATGAAGGCGCTCGATCTTCTGAAGCGCTTCGGCTCCGTCACCGTGCTGAACGGCCACATCCATCAGCTGGTGCAGAAGGTCGAAGGCAACATGACCTTCCACACCGCGATGTCGACGGCGTTCCCGCAGCCCGCTCCGGGTTCGGCGCCTTCGCCGGGACCGATGGTCGTTCCTGCCGATCAGCTTCGCAGCAAGCTCGGGCTTTCAACCGTCACAGTTATGCAGGGCAACAAACCGCTCGCCTTCGTCGACAAGACGCTGGCCGGCTAATTCGAGGACTTTCATGCGTAGCTTAGTAAGCCACCTGCGCCCCGCTGCGGCGCGATGCACTCCCGGTCGCGCCGTGGTCGTTGCGATGCTTTTCGGTCCGCTCGTCGGCGCGTTGCTGGCGTTTGGGGCGGTCGCGGCGGAGGAGGCCAATGCCGTTACGATCGACAACTTCACCTTCACGCCGCCGGAACTGACCGTTGCGGTCGGCACCACGGTGAAATGGGTCAATCACGACGACATTCCGCACAACGTGATCAACAAGGACAAAGTGTTCCGGTCAAAGGCGCTCGACACTGACGACTCGTATTCCTTTACGTTCGCCAGCGCCGGCACCTTCGATTATTTCTGCGGCCTGCACCCGCACATGCAGGGAAAGATCATCGTCAAGTAACGCGTCATGAGAACTCTGGTGGTCCGATTCAGACTTTCGCGTCCCTTCTCAGCGGGCACCTTTTGCGAATGTTGGAGTAATCGGACCACCAGAAAACCTGAATTTCGGCTAGCGGAGTTTTGGATTTGACCTTCGCATTCGAGACTCCTGATGGGATGGGAAGTGAAGGTCAAATCCGCTCTTCTATGGCGCACCGGACCGGTTTCCAGTGTACCGAACTTAAAAACGACATGCTAAAAGACCGGCCGGAAGGCTCAGATCGAGTGTCTGGCCAGTCGCAAATGCCGGTCTCCGTTGTGCAAAACAAGGATGATAGAAACACCTTTGACGAGATTTTCCTGCCGTATCTGCCCGAGGCCTACCGCCTCGCGCAGTGGCTTTCCGGCAATGCGTCGGACGCCGAGGACATCGTGCAGGAAGCCGCCATCCGGGCGTTTCGCGGCATAAGGGGTTTCGGGGCCGTCAATGCCCGCGCATGGTCGCTGACCATTGTACGCAATACGGCTCTGAGTTGGCTGACGAAGAACCGGTCGAGGAAAGTCACCTATATCAACGACCTTAACCCGTCGGAGCAGCAGGAGCTCGAACACGAAGGACTGCACGGAGCGAGAATAGAGACACCGGAGGAGACGGTTCTTTTAAAGGCAGATGCGGAGCGGCTTCAGAAGGCCTTGGCGCAGTTGCCGACCCAGTTTCGTGAAGTGCTGGTTTTGCGGGAAATCAATCAGATGAACTATCGCGATATTGCCGAGATTACCAATGTTCCCATCGGCACTGTCATGTCCCGTCTGTCGCGCGGAAGGCAGCTGCTGATCGCGCTTCTCGGAGATCAAGAGTAATTATGGCCGCGTCCTTGCAAGATAACGACGAGCTCAAGTTGACCGCCTATTGCGATGGCGAGCTCGATCCCGTTGCCGCAGGCGAATTCGAGCGCCGGATGGCGGCCGATGACAAGTTGCAGGCTCGATATACACGTCTGATGTCGCTGCGGAACGCGATGCAGGCGCTCCCGCAGGCCGACATGCCCTCGGACTTGCAGGCGCGCATTCAGGCCAGGTTGAATACGGAGCAGGCCGGCGTTGAGCGCGCGAACGCGGTCAGCAACGTCACCGTTCTGCGCCGCCGGAATTGGTCGTTCCAGGCGCTGGCGGCATCCGCCGTGTTCGGCGCCGTGATCTCCGGCTCCGTGCTGAAGACGATCGATCGCCTCAGTCAGGACGACACCGTCGCGAGCGAAGTGGTCGCCGGCCATATCCGCGGGCTGCTGGCGCCGCAGCCGTTCGATATTGCATCTTCCGACCGTCACACCGTCAAGCCGTGGTTCACCTCGCGGCTGCCGGAATCCCCTCAGGTGCCGGACCTCGCCGAACAGGGTTTCGCTCTGTTGGGTGGCCGGGTCGATGTGATCGATAATCGTCCGGTGGCAACGATCGTCTACAAGCATGCGGCTCACACCGTGAGCCTCACGACGTTGAAGCGGGGGCAGTCTGTGCCCGACCAGAACATCGCTGGCTACAACGTCCGAAGCTGGAGCGACGGCAACTTCACCTATGTCGCGGTGTGCGATTTGCCGAGCACTGACCTTGCGGTTTTTGAACAGGCCTTTGCCGCGGCAGCACCGGCTCCGGAAATAAAGCAGCAGTAAATAGCCAGCCGGGATCCGGTCTTGCGGTCTGAAGGGCCGCAAAACGCGGCGTTTCGAAGCCCAAAGCGCCTGTTTTCAGCCCCGGAAGGCTGGTGCGAATTTGGACGCCATCCGCCAACTTGTGCTAGCAATGCGTCCCAAAGCCACTAGAGCTTGGGACGGATGCAAAAGTCGAGAATCATCGCGGGTGCCGTGATCGTAGCGCTCATCGGCGGGGCGGTTGCCGCTTTCGCGGTTGCCTGGCGGCCTGCAATCGATCAGATCAATCCCCCCGCGCCGCAATCCTGCGATCCTGCGCTGGTCAAGCGCGGCCGCGATCTTGCCGCGATCGGCAATTGCAGCGATTGCCATACGGCGCCGGGCGGCAAAACCCTCGCCGGCGGTCTTGCGGTGCCGACGCCGTTCGGCGCGATCTACTCGTCGAACATCACGCCCGATCCGGACAGCGGCATCGGCCGCTGGTCGGAAGCAGCGTTCCAGCGTGCCATGCGCTCCGGGGTCGACCGCGGCGGGCATCATCTCTATCCAACCTTTCCGTACGACCACTTCACCAATGTGAGCGACGAAGACGATCACGCGCTCTACGCATTCCTGATGACGCGAACCGCCGTTCGCGCGCCCGCGCACGCCAACGATCTTGCGTTCCCGTTCAACCAGCGTTTAGCCGTCGCCGGCTGGAAGCTGCTGTTTCTGAAGGGCGGGACCTACAAGGCGGACAGCTCGCAAAGCGCGCAGTGGAACCGCGGCGCTTACCTGGTCGAAGGTCTCGCGCATTGTGGCGCATGCCACACGCCGCGTAACGCGCTCGGTGCGGAACGAACAAACGCATCGTTCTCCGGCGGCGATGTCGATAACTGGCACGCTTATGCGATCAATGCGCAGTCGCCGTCGCCGCTGCCGTGGACTGCTGATGCGCTGTTTCACTATCTGCGTTACGGCTGGGATTCCGATCATGGCGTGGCGCGCGGGCCGATGGCGGAAGTCACCGCCAACCTGTCATCGGTGCCAGAAAGCGATGTTCGCGCCATCGCCGTCTATATGACGAGCGTGTTTGGAACCCGGGCCAGTGCGACGCCGGCCGATCTGAAATCGTCATCTGACAAGTCCGCACCGGCCGACAATTCCGGCGCCTCGATCTATCAGGCGGCCTGTGCAACCTGCCACGAAGCCGATCGCCCGCTGCCCTATAGCGGGATCAACCTTCGTCTATCCACGGCCCTCAGCGCGCCGGATCCGCGCAACGCCGCCAACGTTATTCTGGGCGGCATCCGTCCGGTCGGCGGGGAACGCAGCCCCATCATGCCGGGTTTTGCCAACAGCATGACCGACGAGCAGATCGCGGCTCTGCTGACTTACCTTCGCGGTCGCTTCAGTGCCCAGCCCGCCTGGAGCAACGCCGAACAGATCGTCCGGGACGCAAGGCGCGCCGAAACCGTATCTCTCCAGAGCCCGTCGGCACCCAACAGCCCGCCCGCCGGCTCCACGCAGCGAGACAAGCCATGACGACATTGAAGGTCAACGGCCACGATCACGAGATCGACGCCGATCCCGATACGCCGCTGCTTTACGTGCTGCGCGACGAACTCAAGCTCAATGCCGCCAAGTTCGGCTGCGGCCTTGGTCAATGTGGCGCCTGCACTGTGATCGTCGACGGAAAGGCGGTGCTGTCCTGCGTCACGCCGCTGCTTTTGCTGAAAGGCAAGGAGGTGACGACGCTGGAAGGTCTGGGAACAGTCGAGAAGCCTGCGCCAATCCAGCGTGCCTTCATGGAAGAGCAGGCCGCGCAATGCGGCTATTGCATTGCCGGAATGATGATGCGCGCACAGGCGCTGTTGCAGCGGAATTCGAAGCCGACGGACGCGCAGATTCGCAGCGAGATGCAAACCAATCTTTGCCGCTGCGGCACGCACATGCGCATTCTTCGCGCTGTGCACCGCGCCGCGCATCTGATGGATACCGCCGAATTGACGCCTACTACGCAAGGGGGCGCGCAATGAACGGTCCCGTCAATCTCGATCGCCGTCAGGTACTGGCCGGTGGCGGCGCTTTGGTCGTCAGCTTCTCGCTGTCGGATGCTTTTGCTCAAGATCATGCCGCAGCCGCGCCAAAGCCTCCCGGCAGTCTCGCGACGTCGCCTTATCTTGATGCCTGGATTCGCATCGATGCCGACGGCATTACGATCTTCACCGGCAAGGCCGAGCTCGGCCAGGGTTTCAAGACCGCGTTCCAGCAGATCGCGGCCGAAGAGCTTGATGTTTCCTTTGCATCGCTCAAGGTCGTCACGGCCGACACGCTTCTCACCGCTGACGAGGGCTACACATCCGGCAGCCAGTCCACGCAATATAGCGGCACGGCGATTCAGAATGCCGCCGCGCAGGTGCGCGAGATTCTGGTGGCGGAAGCCGCGCGGCGGCTCAATGTGCCGATGGAAAATCTGCGGACCGAGAACGGCGCGGTGATCGCTCCGGACGGCCAGCGCCTGGGTTATGGCGATCTGGTCGCGGACAACATGCTGCATGTTCAGGCTCAGCCAAAATCGAAACTGAAGAATCCTGCGACTTATAAGGTCATGGGCCAGCCGGTGCCCCGCGTCGATATTCCGGCCAAGGTGACCGGCGGCGCAGCCTACGTTCAGGACATGCGGTTGCCCGGCATGGTGCACGCCCGCATTATCCGTCCGCCGAGCTATGGCGCGCAGTTGACGGAATGCGACACGGCGTCGGTCGAAAAGCTGCCCGGATTCGTCAAGGTTGTCCGCGATGGAAATTTCCTGGCCGTGGTTGCCCGAAAGGAATTTCAGGCGATCAAGGCCATGAGGACTTTGTCGAAAGCGGCGAAGTGGAAAGAGAAGCCCGGCCTGCCGAAGCAGGACGATCTGCTTGCTGTCCTTACCAGCCTGAAGTCGAACGATACGACGATCTTCCAGCAGAGCGACGCTTCGGTGACAGGCCAAAAGACCATTGAAGCGACCTTTACGCGCCCCTATCAAGCCCATGGCTCGATCGGGCCGTCCTGCGCCATCGCGCAATTCGCCGACGGTACGATGAAGGTATGGACGCATACCCAGGGCGTCTATCCCGACCGTCAGGGCATCGCGGAAATGTTGAAGGTGCCCCTGCCAAGCGTTCGGCTCATTCACGTCGAAGGTTCTGGATGCTACGGCCACAATGGCGCCGACGATGCTGCCGCGGACGCGGCCCTGATCGCGCGCGAGCTGCCCGGCATTCCCGTGCGCGTGCAATGGATGCGCGAGCAGGAGCACACCTGGGAGCCGTTTGGCCCAGCGATGGTGACGAAGCTGAAGGCATCGCTCGATGGCAATGGAAAGATTGTCGATTGGAATTTCGACGTCTGGACCAACACCCATTCGATGCGGCCTGGCGGCGCCGGCTCCATGCTGGCGGCCCAGCATATGGCCGAGCCTTTCGCCGTACCCGAGCCGCAGCCGATTCCGTTGCCGGCGGGCGGCGGCGACCGCAATGCTATTCCGATCTACAAGTTTCCCAACGCCAAGGTGGTGCACCGCTTCATTCCGGAGATGCCGGTGCGGGTCTCCGCGATGCGCGCGCTCGGCGCCTATCACAACATCTTCTCGATCGAGAGTTTCATGACCGAGCTTGCCGAACTCGCCGGCGTCGACCCGGTCGAGTTCAGGCTAAATCATCTGGAGGACAAGCGCGGTCGCGAGGTCATCGAGAAAGCGGCGAAGGAATTCGGCTGGCAGAAGGCGCAAAAAGCGCCTCTTGATCGCGGCTACGGCTTTGCTTTTGCGCGCTACAAGAGCCTGGCGGCCTATTGCGCCATAGCGAGCGAAGTGGAAATCAACCGCGAGACCGGCCGTCCGCGGCTGGTGCGCGCGGTGGCCGCCGTCGACAGCGGGCAAGTCGTCAATCCCGACGGGTTGATCAACCAGGTCGAGGGCGCGATCCTTCAGTCCATGAGCTGGACGCTTTATGAAGCCGTCACCTTCGACGATACGAGGATCACGAGCACGGACTGGCAGACCTATCCGATCCTGCGGTTCGACGCGGTCCCCGACAAGATCGACGTGCACATCATCAACCGTCCGGGCCTGCCGTTCCTTGGCAGCGGAGAAACCGGGCAGGGGCCGGCCGCGGCGTCGGTTGCCAATGCTATCGCCAATGCCACCGGCAAGCGCCTGCGCGATCTGCCGCTGACGCGAAAGAAGATCAAGGACGCGATCGACGCCTAGTGCGGCGAATTTGAAATTCCTATCAGTTTCGCCGCGGATTCATCACAGGAACTTCAAATTCAAGGCCGCACTAGCAACCATATTTTGCTGGAGTTCCTTTGATTCCGAAGTTCGCATGAAAGGCCGCCCAATAGCTTGCGCACTTCGGAATCGGAGCTCTAGAGCCGCGCGCATTGGCGTTTTTAGCGAAGCAGCAGGCCGGTCGCCGCTTCGAGCTCCGCGATCGCCTGCTTGGCGTCGCTCACCTTGATCGTGGTCATGCCCATCTCGCGCGCGGGCTTCAGGTTGATGCCGAGGTCGTCGAGATAAATGCAGCGCTTCGGATCGACGCCAAGCGCGTCCACCATCATGCGATAGATTTTCGGATCGGGCTTTCTCAGGCCGATCTTGGCGGATTCGATGATGTGGTCGAACAGCGCCATCACCTCAGCGATATAGAGCGTTCGCCCGCCAGCGCTGCCAATCGCATTCGCCGGAAGATTATTGGTGATGCAGCCGGTCTTGAAGCTCAACTTGATATGCCGGAGCGCCTCGACCATCTCAGGCCGCGGGTCACCGGCCAGCAGCGGTAGCACGTCCTTGCCGCGGACCTCCGCGCCCAACGCGCGGGATTCCGCGGCAAACAGCCGATCGAAGGTTTCGATGTCGACCTCGGCGCGCTCGAATCTGGCCCAGGCATTTTCCAGATGATTGGCGGCGTTGGTGCGGCGAATGATATCGGCAGGCAGGCCCCGCTCTGTCTCGAAGCGAGCGAACGCCTCAAAGGGCGAGGTCGTCAATACGCCGCCAAAATCCCATATGACTGCTTCAAACATTGTTTGACCACCATAGCGTTTTCAAGCGAAGTGGATACCGGTTCGCGTGAAGAAAACGCGTCAAAACAAGAATCTGGAGCCCGGTTCGACTCAAGAGCTCTATCAGCCGCTAACACGAGTGGCGCATCCGCGCCAGCCCGGCGAAGCGTTATGACTGGTCCTTCAGGAGTTCTTGCGGCCGGTGCTGGTGGCGATTGCAGCCGCAGCGGTGCGGTTCTCGACGCCGAGCTTGGCGTAGATCTGCTCGAGATGCTTGTCGACCGTCCGTGGGCTTAGTCCCAGGATTTGCGCGATGTCGCGGTTGGTCTTGCCTTTGCTCAGCCATGACAGGACTTCGCCCTCGCGGCTCGTCAATCCGAGCTCGCTGGAGAATTCAACCGGCGTATCGGAGCTGGAGTCCTTGGCAAGCCGCAAGAGAAACTCGTTGGGCCCGAGCTTGCCCATATATTGCAGATGAAGCTGCTCATTCTCGGGAAAGGGCGCGTTCTGGGATTTCGGCTTGGCCTTTCCCCTCTGCATTTGCGCGAGCCATTGCAGCATGGTTTCGGACAGCGCGAATTCCTCGCTGGCGCTGGAGGTGAGGTTCTCCGACAACATCTTCTGCGCTTGCGGCGTCGCCCAGACAATTTTTCCCTGTCCGTTCACCGCGAGCAAATAGCGGCCGGACGCGTCGAGCGCGGCCCGCGCGCTCTGCGTCAACCGGGCGTTGGCGAGGTGTACGCGAATGCGCGCCAGCATTTCTTCGATCACGATCGGCTTGGTGACATAGTCGACGCCGCCAGCCTCGAGACCGCCGACGATATGTTCGGTCTCGGCCAGTCCCGTCATGAAGATGACCGGAACGTTGCTGAAACCCGCGTCGCGCTTCAGCCGCCGGCAAGTCTCAAAGCCGTCCATGCCAGGCATCACCGCGTCGAGCAGGACGATGTCGGGTGTGATCTGTTCGACGATGCGCAAGGCAGCCGCGCCATCCATAGCGACCATGACGGTCATCCCCGCGCCATCGAGCGCGTCCGTCAAAAGGCGGAGCGTCTCCGGAGAGTCGTCGACGACGAGCGCTATATCGCGCTTCTTGGAGTCAGCGATCATGGCTTTGCAGCGTCTTCAGGGTTGCCATATACCGATCCAGATCGAAGCGATCGACTAGCGTGCGCATTTCCGAAACGAAGTCGCTGTGCTCGGGATGATCGGCTCCGATCTCGTCGAGCTTGACCTGGATCGCGCGAATATAGCCAAGTTGCCCCAGGGTAATAAGCTCGTCGACATGATTGGCCGGTGGCTGCAAGCCGCGGCTCGGGTCCCACGTCGCGATGGTCGCCTGCTCATCGGAATATTGCCATTCGATCTTCAGAAGCCGACGGACCAATTCCAGCAGACGCGGAATATCGATCGGCTTCATCAGGTAGCCGTCGTGGAAGGGCTGCGCCAGCGGAGCGCCATGGGCTTCCAGCGCGCTGGCCGAAACCATCAGAATGCGGGCCTGGTGGTGGCCGGTGGTGCGAAGGGTTTCCGCGACTGTCCAGCCATCCATGCCGGCCATCGAAATATCAAGCAGGAACAAATCCGGCCGGCAATGTTGCGCGAGCGCTAGACATCCTGGCCCATCGGGGGCGCTGAGCAGGATGAAGCCGAGCGGCGTCAGCACCTCGCGCAGCAGGTCGCGCTGGATCGGATCGTCGTCCGTGATCAGGACTGTCTTGCGTGCGCCATGATAGCCCGATGGTGTCGCGTCGACCGGCGCGATCTGTTTCGGGTTGGCCACTTCCGACAGCAACAGCTTGACGCGGAACGTGCTGCCGGCGCCGACGGCGCTCGCGACCTGAATGTCGCCGCCCATGACACCCGCAAGCAACCGGCTGATGGTCAACCCAAGCCCGGTTCCGGTCTGGGGTTGTGCGGCACCAAGTGCGCCGCGCTCGAAAGGCGCGAAGATGCGCTCAAGGTCGGACAGTTGAATGCCGGGGCCGGTATCGATCACCTCAAATTCGGCGACCGGGCTGCGATAGTGCACGACAAGCTGGACGCTGCCCGACTGGGTAAATTTGATCGCATTGGATAGCAGGTTGATCAGAATCTGCCGCAGCCGTTTTTCATCGGCATAGACAACGGACGGCAGCGTCGGCGCTCGTTTGAAGACGAAGTCGATGCCTTTGGCAGCGGCCTGAAGGCGGAACATGCCGACGAGTTGATCGAGAAATTCGCCGATGCGTACCTCGTCGCGCGACAAATACAGCCGCCCGGCCTCGATTTTCGAAATATCGAGGATGCCGTCGATCAGCCCGGACAGGTGGTCTGCGCTGCGGCGCACGACGCGCACCTGATCGCGCGGCTTGGTGGCGAGGCTGGCGTCCTGCTCCAGCAGTTGCGCATAGCCAGAGATTGCGTTCAGCGGCGAGCGCAGTTCATGGCTTAACCCCACGACGTACCGGCTCTTCGCCAGGTTGGCGGATTCCGCGACTTCCTTGGCGCGCTGGAGTTCGGCGTCGGTGCGTTTATGGGCGTCGATTTCCTGTATCAGCAGCGTCGTTTGCCGTCGGGTCTCTGCTTCCGCCGCGCGCCGGCTCTGCTGCGCCAGCACAAACAGCCACGCCACCACGCCGATGATGATCGAGAGCGCGAAGAAGACCTTCCAGAGTACGTCCCAAAGCAGGAGCTGATCGACATTGGTGTTTACCTCGGTCTGAAGGTAGATCAGACACAGGGTCAGGCCGACGAGTCCCGCGGAGATCGCAAACACGCCGAGATAATGCCCGACATGCGAATTGATGCGGGCATAGATCGGTTGCGGCAACAGCTTGCCGAGGCTTTCCGAGATCTGCGCCTGGATGCGGGCATGCGGCTTGCAGAGATCATGGCAGCGTGCATCCAGCGAACAGCACAGCGAGCAGATCGGCCCGGCATAGGCCGGGCAAGCGGCCATGTCTTCGGGTTCGAAGGTATGCTCGCAGATGCAGCACTTGATGGCTTCGATATTCTGCCAGCTTCGCTTCGGCTTGCGCGCAATGTAGTACTTGCCGCCGGTGGCGAAGGCGATGGCCGGCGCCGCGACGAAGGCGACCGCCAGCGCGACAAACGGTGACAGCGCCTTGGCGGTCGGCCCGAACAGGCCGTAGAAAGCGCTGATCGAGACGATGGTGGCGATCGACATCGCTCCTACGCCGACCGGGTTGATGTCGTAGAGATGCGCGCGTTTGAATTCCATGTGCTGCGGCCGCAAGCCGAGCGGTTTGTTGACGACGAGATCCGAGACGAGCGCACCGACCCAGGCAATCGCAACGTTGGAGTAGAGCGCCAGCGTGTGCTCGAGCGCCTTGTAGACGCCAATCTCCATCAACAAGAGCGCGACCAGCACGTTGAACACCAGCCAGACCACGCGGCCGGGATGGCTGTGGGTGAGCCGGGAAAAGAAATTCGACCATGCGATCGAGCCGGCATAGGCGTTGGTGACGTTGATCTTGACTTGCGACAGGATCACAAACGTTCCGGTGAGCGCCAAAGCGAGATCAGGCTGCGCCAGCACATAGCGGAAGGCCTGAAGATACATTTGCGCCGGCTCGGCCGCGTGCTCGTAGGAGACGCCGTGGTTGATGGCGAAGAAAGCGAGAAACGACCCGGCGAGCAGCTTCAGTGCGCCAACGATGATCCAGCCAGGCCCGGCGGTCATCAGCGCAATCCACCAGGATTTCTTCGACGAGCGCCGGTCGCGCGGCAGGAATCGCAAGAAGTCGACCTGTTCGCCGATCTGTGCCACCAGCGAAAAGACGACGGAAGCGGCGGTGCCGAACAACAGAAGATCGAGCTGACCGGAGTCGCTGCCGTGCTCGCCGGCGAACCTCGTCCAATCGGTAAAGGCACGTGGATTGGCGTAGGCGATCGCCGCAAAGGGAAGAATGTTCAGAATGAGCCAGAGCGGCTGCGTCCAGAGCTGAAAGCGGCTGATCAGCGTGATGCCGTGCGTGACCAACGGAATAATGACGACCGCGCTAATCAGATAACCGATCGGGCGGGGGATGCCGAAGCACATCTCCAGCGCGCTCGCTAGAATGACCGCCTCGAGGGCGAAGAAGATGAAGGTGAACGACGCGTAGATCAGCGAGGTGATCGTCGAGCCGATGTAGCCGAAGCCGGCGCCGCGCGTCAGGAGGTCAATATCGATGCCGCATTTTGCGGCATGATAGGCAATCGGCAGGCCGCAGCAGAAGATAATGACGCTGACGGTAAGGATCGCGGCCGTCGCGTTGGTGACGCCGTAATTGAGCGTAATCGTTCCGCCAATGGCTTCCAGAGCCAGGAATGAAATCGCGCCGAGCGCGGTATTGGCGACGCGGGCGGCAGACCAACGCCGGGCGCTCTTGGCGGTGAAGCGGAGCGCGTAATCTTCCAGCGTCTGGTTCGCAACCCATTGATTATATTGGCGTCTGACGCGGTCGATCCGCTGCCGGCCTGCCACCCTGAACTCCCGATCTTTACGCGGTCATTTGCAACTCGCCTGCAAGCTCGCCCTTAGTTCGACTGCAACTTGGATGCCAAAATCTACGTCGGCATTTTGCGGTGCAATATACGCGATCTTGCGTATCTGTGCACTGCACAATTCGCGCAATCCTCCCCCGGTAAGACCACGTCCTCGAACACCAATGGGGTACTCATGTCAGATGAAATCAAACGGGGCCTGAAGTCGCCATTTCGGCGCAAAATGCTCGCAGGAATGGCTGCACTTCCTGCAATTTCCCTGCTTCCGCGGTCCGCATGGGCCGACACTCCCGCCACTTCCGCGGTCAACACCACTGGCCTCGCGGTCACCGACACCGAGGTGACGGTCGGCATCCTTCATTCCGCCACCGGCACGATGGCGATTTCGGAAACCGGGTCGATCGAAGCCGAAAAGCTCGCGATCGAGCAGATCAATGCCATGGGCGGTGTGCTCGGACGCAAGATCAAATTCATTCAGGAAGACGGCGCCAGCGACTGGCCGACCTTTGCCGAGAAGGCCAAGAAACTTCTCGTCAACGACAAGGTTGCCTCGATCATGGGCTGCTGGACCTCGGCCTCGCGCAAGGCAGTGTTGCCGGTCGTCGAGCAATATAACGGCATGCTCTATTATCCGACCTTCTACGAAGGCCTCGAGCAGTCGAAGAACGTCATCTACACCGGCCAGGAAGCCACCCAGCAGATCCTGGCTGGACTTAACTGGATCGCCAAGGAAAAGGGCGCGAAATCGTTCTTCTTTGTCGGTTCGGATTACATCTGGCCGCGTACGTCGAACAAGATCGCCCGCAAGCATGTCGAGAATGTGCTCAAAGGCAAGGTTGTCGGCGAGGAATATTATCCGCTCGGCAACACCCAGTTCAATTCGGTCATCAACAAGATCAAGCTGACCAAGCCCGACGTGATCTTCACAGACGTCGTGGGCGGATCGAACGTCGCATTCTACAAGCAACTCAAGGCGGCCGGCATCGACCTGTCGAAGCAGGCGCTTCTCACGATCTCGGTGACCGAAGACGAGATCGACGGCATCGGCGGCGAGAATATTGCGGGCGCCTATGCCTGCATGAAGTATTTCGAATCCCTCGATAACCCGAACAACAAGGCCTTTGTCCCGGCATTCCAGAAGATGTGGGGCGCCAAGACCGTGATCGGCGACGTGACGCAAGCGGCCTATCTCGGCCCGTGGCTTTGGAAGTTGACGGTCGAAAAGGCCCAAAGCTTCGACGTCGACAAGATCGCGGCGGCTTCGCCGGGTGTTGAGTTCAAGGGAGCGCCGGAAGGATACGTCCGCATCCATGAAAATCATCATCTGTGGTCGAAGACGCGCGTCGGCCGGGCCAAGCTCGATGGTCAGTTCGAACTGATCTATGAGACCGCCGATCTGGTCGAGCCGGATCCGTTCCCGAAGGGCTATCAGTAAGGGTGGTCGGTGGAGCGTCGTCCTGACGCGATCGCTTCCATCTTAAGCCCCGCGGCGTGGACCACCGGTCCACGCCCACCTCCTGATCGCGCGCTTTCTCGCGAACCCCGTTCGCGAGTCCAGAACTTCCGATGACATAGGACGGCATTGATGTTCGGCGATTATTCGATTGGTGATTTGGGCTCGATCTTCGTCATGCAGGGCTTTGCGGGGCTGATCCTGTTTTCAGTCTACGTGCTGATGGCGCTCGGTCTTGCGATCATCTTCGGCCAGATGGGCGTCATCAACATGGCGCACGGCGAGTTCATGATCCTCGGCGCCTACGTCACCTGGATGACCTCAAACTTCTTTCAGTCGCATCTCCCTGGCCTGTTCAGCGGCTACTTCTTTCTCGCGATGATACTGGCCTTCCTGGCTTCCGGAGCACTCGGAATGCTGGTGGAGTGGGTGTTGATCCGGCACCTCTACAAGCGTCCGCTGGATACGCTGCTCGCCACGTGGGGATTGAGCCTCATGCTACAGCAGGCGTATCGCTCGGTCTTCGGCGCGCGAGAGGTCGGCGTCGAGTTGCCGCAATGGATGCTCGGCTCGCTGCATGTCACCGACAGCATCGAGGTGCCGATCAACGGCATTTTCGTGATGTGCCTGACCGTGCTGATTACGCTCGTGGTCGCCTACATCATGTACAAGTCGCGCTGGGGCCGGCAGGTGCGCGCGGTGGTGCAAAACCGCGTTATGGCCGGCGCGGTCGGCATCAACACCGAGAAGGTCGATCGCTATACGTTCGGGCTTGGCTGCGGCATTGCCGGCGTCGCCGGAAGCGCTTTCACCATGATCGGCTCGACCGGGCCGACCTCCGGCCAGCTCTATATCGTCGATACCTTCCTGGTCGTCGTGTTCGGCGGCGCTGCGAGCCTGCTCGGCACCATCGCATCAGCGTTCAGCATCTCACAGACGCAGTCGACGCTTGAATTCTTCATGTCCGGGTCGATGGCAAAAGTCCTGACGCTGCTTGCCGTCGTCGGAATCCTGATGATGCGGCCGCAGGGTCTGTTCGCCCTTAAGGTTCGCAAATAACAAAAAGGCTGGAGCCATGACCGAGAGTCGTTACTTCAATCGATCGGAACTCATCGGCATTCTGGTGCTCGCCGCATTTCTGGTGGTGGTCCTGCCGCTGTGCCTCGACGTCTTCAGGCTCAATCTGGTCGCGAAATATCTGACTTACGCCTTTGTGGCGCTGGGGCTGGTGATCTGCTGGGGCTATGGCGGCATTCTCAGTCTCGGGCAGGGGGTATTCTTCGGCCTCGGCGGCTATTGCATGGCGATGTTTCTCAAGCTCGAAGCATCGAGCGTCGAGAACACCAAGATTCAATCGACACCCGGCATTCCCGATTTCATGGACTGGAACCAGATCACCGAACTGCCGTTTTTCTGGAAGCCTTTCCATAGCCTCAGCCTGACCATCGCTGCCGTCATCCTGGTGCCCGGCATTTTCGCCCTGATCATCGGCGCGGCCATGTTCAAACGTCGCGTCGGCGGCACTTACTTTGCGATCATCACCCAGGCCGTCGCCGCCATCCTGACGATCCTGATCGTCGGGCAGCAGGGCTATACCGGCGGCATCAACGGCATGACCGACCTTCGCACCCTGAAGGGATGGGACATCCGGCCTGACCACGCCAAGATCGTTCTCTACTTCTTCCAGGTAGGATGCCTGTTCGTCTGTATCTTCATCGCCCAGTTCATCCGGCATTCGAAACTCGGCCGAATCCTGGTCGCGATGCGCGACAAGGAGGATCGCGTCCGCTTCTCCGGCTACAGCGTCGCCAACTTCAAGATCTTCGCCTTCTGCGTCGCCGCCGTTTTCGCCGCGGTCGGCGGCGCGATGTTCGCGCTCAATGTGGGATTTATGTCGCCGTCCTTTGTCGGCATCGTGCCGTCGATCGAAATGGTGATCTACACCGCGGTCGGTGGCCGGCTTTCAATCCTCGGCGCGGTGTACGGCACTCTCTTGGTCAATTTCGCCAAGACCAGCCTGTCGGAATCCTTTCCCGAGCTGTGGCTGTTTGGGCTCGGCGGCTTGTTCATAGCGGTGGTGCTCGCATTCCCGAACGGCCTCGCCGGCATCTGGGGCGATTACGTGCAGCCACGCATTGATCGCCTGCTGGCCGGACGGAAGAAGGGGAGCTTCGCGTTGCCCGACAATTCGGTCGCAAACGGCGCACCGGCAGAGTGAGGAGATCGCCATGCGCATCGGTCATCAGCCTAAGGAATTCCTGCTCGCGGTCGAAGCACTCACTGTCTCCTTCGACGGCTTCAAGGCGGTGAACAACCTGTCCTTCTACGTCGAGGAGAACGAGATCCGCGTCATCATCGGCCCGAACGGCGCCGGCAAAACCACGGTGCTGGACCTGATCTGCGGAAAGACCAAGGCAACCGCCGGCTCCATCCAGTTTCGCGGCAAGGAGCTGACGTCGATGAAGGAAAACCAGATCGTCAAGGCGGGCGTCGGCCGTAAATTCCAGAATCCGTCGATCTATGACGACCTGACGGTGTTCGAAAATCTTGAGATCTCCTACCCGCGTGGCCGCACGGTGTTCGGGGCACTGACTTTCACCCGTGATGCCGTGGTGCGCGACCGCGTTCATGAGGTTGCCGAGATGATCTTCCTCAGCGACCGGCTGAACGTGAAGGCCGAGTTGCTCAGCCACGGCCAGAAGCAATGGCTCGAAATCGGCATGCTGCTGATCCAGGACCCCGAGTTGCTGATGCTCGACGAGCCGGTCGCCGGCATGAGTGTCAGCGAGCGGGCCAAGACCGCCGAACTGCTCAACCGCATCATCAAGGACCGTTCGGTGCTCGTGATTGAGCACGACATGAAATTCGTCGAGGACATCGCGCACAAGGTCACGGTTCTGCATCAGGGCCAGGTTCTGTCGGAAGGCTCGATGGATCACGTCAAGAACGACCCCAAGGTCATCGAGGTTTATCTCGGACACTAGTGGTCCGATTCTAACATTCGCATCCTTTTGCGGCGGCCACTTTTGCGAATGTTAGAATCAAAGGACCACTAGCAAATATAGGTTTCTAGTGGAGTTTAGGATTTGACATTCGCCTTAGGAATTCGCGGCTAGGTGGGTAGCGAATGTCAAATCCACTCCACTAGTGGGCCGGACTGGAAATTTAGGAAGAGGCAAGGAGCTTTTGATGCTGGCGATTTCCAACCTTCACGTCGCCTATGGCCAGAGCGAAGTTCTGCACGGCCTCAACGTGTCCGTTGCTGCGAATGAGATTGTTGCGATCATGGGCCGCAACGGCATGGGAAAAACCACGCTGATGAAATCTCTGATGGGCATCCTGCCGACCAAAAGCGGCTCGGTGACCATGGATGGGGCCGAGCTTGGCAATTTGCCGAGTTATGATCGCGTCGCCAAGGGGCTCGCCTATGTGCCGCAGGGGCGGATGATTTTCTCGACCATGACGGTCAAGGAAAATATCGAGACCGGTCTCGTCGTCTCCGGCGAGCGTGAGGTGCCCGGCAGCATCTACGAATTGTTTCCGGTTCTTCTCGAGATGAAGAATCGCCGCGGCGGCAATCTGTCCGGCGGTCAACAGCAGCAACTCGCGATCGCGCGCGCGCTCGCCACCAAACCCAAGGTGCTGCTGCTGGATGAGCCGACCGAAGGCATCCAGCCATCGATTATCAAGGAGATGGCGCGCACCTTGAAGCGGATTCGCGACGAGCGAGGTCTGTCGATCGTCGTCTCCGAACAGGTTCTGAGTTTTGCGCTCGATATCGCCGACCGCGTGCTCGTCATCGAGAACGGTGAAATCGTCCGCGACGATCCGCGCGACGGCGTCGATGCCGCGCAGATCTCCAAATACCTATCCGTCTGAATTTAGCTCGTAAACAGGGGAGCGTTGAAATGCCAGAGACACTGATCAAAGTCGATCTTACGAAGTCGGCTTATGAAAATGACATGATCCACAATCGCTGGCACCCGGACATTCCGATGGTGGCGTGGGTCAATCCGGGCGACGATTTCATCGTCGAGACCTACGACTGGACCGGCGGCTTCATCAAGAACAACGATTCGGCCGACGACGTGCGCGATATCGATCTGTCGATCGTGCACTTCCTCTCGGGGCCGATCGGCGTCAAGGGCGCCGAGCCCGGCGACCTCCTGGTCGTCGATCTGCTCGACGTTGGGCCGAAGAAGGAGAGCCTCTGGGGCTTCAACGGCTTCTTCTCCAAGAAGAATGGCGGCGGCTTCCTCACCGAACACTTCCCGCTGGCGCAGAAGTCGATCTGGGACATCAAGGGTCTTTACACCTCGTCGCGTCATGTGCCCGGCGTGAACTTCGCAGGTCTCGTGCATCCCGGTCTGATCGGCTGTCTGCCCGATCCGAAGCTGCTGGCAAAATGGAACGAGCGCGAGACCGCGCTGATCGCGACGAATCCGACGCGCGTCCCGCCGCTGGCTAACCCACCCTTTGCGGCGACCACCCATGCCGGCCAGGCCAAGGGCGATGCGAAGGCCAAGATCGCCGCCGAAGGTGCCCGCACGGTGCCGCCGCGCGAGCATGGCGGCAACTGCGACATCAAGGATCTGTCGCGCGGCTCAAAGATCTACTTCCCGGTCTATGTACCGGGTGGCGGGCTGTCGATGGGCGACCTGCATTTCAGCCAGGGTGACGGCGAAATCACCTTCTGCGGCGCGATCGAGATGGCCGGTTGGCTGCATCTGAAGGTCGAAATCATCAAGGATGGCGTCGCCAAATACGGCATCAAGAATCCGATCTTCAAGCCGTCGCCGATCACGCCGAACTACAAGGACTATCTGATCTTCGAAGGCATCTCGGTCGACGAGAAGGGTGAACAGCACTACCTCGACGTTCATATAGCCTATCGTCAGGCCTGTCTGAACGCGATCGAATATCTGAAGAAGTTCGGTTACTCGGGCGCCCAAGCCTACACGATTCTCGGTGTCGCGCCGGTGCAAGGCCATATCAGCGGCGTGGTCGATATTCCCAACGCCTGCGCCACACTCTATCTGCCGACGGAGATTTTTGACTTCGATATCATGCCGTCGTCGGCCGGGCCGATCAAACACATCAAGGGCGGCGTCGACGTGTCGCTTTCTCCCGACAAATAAGTCTCCCTGCGCCATAGGATGCGGGACGGTTTTCTGGTTTGCCGCCCCGCATCCGCCGCAGTCGAGAACGTCAGCGCAGGGGAGTGAGATGCCGGTTTACGATTATCTTTGCCGCGATTGCGGTCCGTTCTCGGACATGCGGCCGATGTCCGAATGCGACGAGGAGGGCGATTGCCCGAAATGCGCGACTTCCTCGCCGCGTGCGATTCTGAGAGCGCCCAACTTCTTTTGCATGCCAGCCGAAAAACGGAAGGCGCATGCCACCAATGAACGCAGCTCGAATGCGCCCAAGACGCTGGATCAGTACAAAGCCTCGCACGGGCCCGGTTGCGGCTGCTGCTCAGGCAAGCCCTCGCGCCTTGTGAAGAAAACCAAAAGCGGCGCGAAAAGCTTTCCGACCGCACGTCCCTGGATGATCAGCCATTGACGTTGATCGACGACAAACCCAACTGAAACAAAGGCGATCCCAATGCTTCACGGTGATATTTCCAGCAGCAACGACACGGTCGGCGTCGCGGTCGTCAACTACAAGATGCCGCGCCTGCACACCAAAGCCGAGGTGCTCGACAACGCCCGCAAGATTGCCGACATGTTGGTGGGCATGAAGGTCGGGCTGCCGGGCATGGACCTGGTGATCTTTCCGGAATATTCCACCCAGGGCATCATGTATGACTCGAAAGAGATGTACGAGACGGCCTCTGCGATCCCGGGTCCCGAGACCGAGATTTTCGCGGAAGCGTGCCGCAAGGCCAAGGTCTGGGGCGTGTTCTCGCTCACGGGCGAACGCCACGAGCAGCACCCGAACAAGGCGCCGTACAACACCTTGATCCTGATGAACGACAAGGGCGAGATTGTCCAGAAATATCGCAAGATCATGCCGTGGGTGCCGATCGAAGGCTGGTATCCCGGCAATTGCACCTATGTTTCCGACGGCCCGAAGGGCATGAAGATCAGTCTGATCATCTGCGACGACGGCAATTTTCCGGAAATCTGGCGCGACTGCGCCATGAAGGGCGCGGAGTTGATCGTGCGCTGTCAGGGTTACATGTATCCAGCCAAGGAGCAACAGGTCCTCATTTCCAAGGCGATGGCCTGGGCCAACAATGTTTATGTCGCGGTCGCCAATGCTGCCGGTTTTGATGGTGTCTATTCCTACTTCGGTCACTCGGCGATCATCGGCTTTGATGGGCGTACTCTGGGCGAGACTGGCGAGGAAGAGTATGGCATCCAGTATGCGCAGCTCTCGAAGAGTTTGATCCGCGATGCGCGCCGCAACGGCCAGTCGCAGAATCATCTCTATAAGCTGGTTCATCGCGGCTATACCGGTATGATCAATTCCGGCGAAAGCGCACGCGGAGTCGCGGCCTGTCCTTATGATTTCTACAAGAACTGGATTGCCGATCCGGAAGGCACGCGCGAAATGGTCGAAGCGATGACCCGCTCGACCGCAGGGACCGAGGAGTGCCCGATCGACGGCATCCCGAACAAGGTGCCGGCGAGCAATTACTAGGTGTCGACTACTGAGCCGCGACCTTCTGGACCTCGGTCTCGCCGCCCACAGGCTGGCGATGACTGCTCTGCCGCGCCGTAGCGGCCGGCCTTAACGGGACCGAGAGCCGGCAGATCAGGCCTTCGGGGCGCCAGTCGAATTCGGCCTGGCCGCCGAGCTGGGACTCGATGCTTGCGATCACGCTCCGCGTTCCAAAGCCGCGCGATACCGGCTCCACGACGGGCGGGCCTTCCCGCTCTTCCCAGAGAATCCGCAAAACGTCCGCCTCGACCTTCCAGTTGATCGTCAGGCGGCCGGTCCGCGTCGACAGCGCGCCGTACTTGGCCGAGTTCGTGACCAGCTCATGCAGCGCCATCGCGAGCGTCTGCGCGGTTGCCGGCTGCAACTGGACGTTCGATCCGCCGAAGGCAATCTGGTCGTTCATCTGATAGGGCGCGAGTTCCTCGTCGACGAGCCTGGTGATTTCTGCGCCCTGCCAGCTCGACAGTGAAAGGATGGTGTGCACCCGCGCCAGCGCGCCGATGCGGCCTTCCACCGCTTGCATGTAGGATTTCGCGTTCTCGCCGCGCGTCAGCCGCACGATCGACTGGGCGAGCGCCAGCGCATTCTTGGCGCGGTGATCGACTTCGCGGGTGAGCAGGTTCTGCCGCTCCTCGGCGCGTTTGCGTTCGGTGATATCGACGGTGACGCCGCTGACGTGGATGACCCGGCCGCTCTTGTCGGCGGTCGCGGCGGCTGTGCCGAACAGCCATCGAATTTCGCCGTCCGGGCGAACGATCCGGAATTCGGTTTCGTAGGATTTGACGCCCTTGTTGAACTGCACCATGGCCTTGCGTAGCTGGCCCATGTCGTCCGGATGAAGCAAGGCGCGCACGTTGTCCGGGGTGACGGTGAAAGCCGTCGGTTCGACCCCGAAGATCCGGTATTGGCCTTCGTCCCACATCCAGTCGCCGTTGAGCCAGTCCCAGTCCCAGGAGCCCATGCTCCCCGCGGCCAGTGCAAGGCTGCGGCGCTGCTCGCTTTCGAGCAGCCGCGCGTTGGAATGCTCAAGCTCCATGGTGCGGGCGCGCACCCGGTCTTCAAGCTCGGCGTTGAAGCGTTCGAGCTGACGCGTCTTGCGATAGAGATCGACGAAAACGCGAATCTTGGCGCGCAGCACTTCCGGAACCACGGGAACCGGCACGTAGTCGACCGCGCCCATCTCATAGCCGCGCAGACGATCGATATCCGAAACCTGGATGGCCGAGATGAAAATCATTGCCGTCTTCTGGAAACGCGGATGTTCGCGAATCATCGCGGCGAGCTCGAAACCGTCGAGCTCGGGCATGCAGACATCGACCAGAATCACGGCGACTTCGTTCTTGAGCAGATATTCCAGAGCTTCCCGTCCCGAGGTCGCGACCACGAGATTTTCGTTGAGCTCCTTGAGGATAACTTCATAGGCCAACAGCTTGGCCGGCTGATCGTCAACCAGAAGGATGTCTACCTTTTCCTGGTCCATCATTTGGTGTCCAAGAGCTCTAAGGCTCAAATCAGCGGTGCAGCCACATTCTGATCGCAAGCAATAACTGCTCGGTGTTGACCGGTTTAGCGAGGTAGTCGGATGCGCCGGCCTCCAGGCATTTCTCGCGGTCGCCCTTCATCGCCTTGGCGGTCAGGGCAATGATCGGAAGCCTGCGGAACGCAGGGTTCGCCCGGATGACGCCGATGGTCTGATAACCGTCCATCTGCGGCATCATGATGTCCATCAACACCACGGCGATTTCAGGGTTAGATCCGACCAGCGCGACCGCCTCACTGCCGGTCGTCGCAGTCAGCACCTTCATTCCGCGGCGTTCCAGAACGCTCGACAGCGCGAAAATATTGCGGGCGTCGTCGTCGACCAGAAGCGCGGTGCGGCCCACGAGATCCTCATCGGAACTGTTGAGCTTTTCCAGCATCCGCTGCTTCTCGGTCGGAAGTTCCGTGATCACGCGATGCAGGAACAGCGATGTCTCGTCCAGCAGGCGCTCGGGCGATTCCACGCCCTTGACCACGATACTGCGGGCCATGGTGTGGAGTTCCGCGTCTTCCTCGATCGAAAGTTCACGGCCGGTGAAAACCACGACCGGAATCTCCGACAGCACCTCGTCCTTGCGGATCGAATCCAGAACCTCAAATCCACTCATATCGGGCAGCCTGAGATCGAGCACCACGCAGTCGCAGGGCTGGTCCCGAAGCGTCGTCAGGGCGCCGGCGCCGGTATCGGCGGTGACGATCTCAATATCGTCGTGGCCGAGCAGTTCCTTGATGCTCATTTGTTCCGCCGCATTGTCCTCGACGATCAACAGCCGCTTGCGGCGCGGTTTTGCGTATTCCTTGATCTGGGTCAGCGCCGCGGCGACGCCCTCGGTAGTGGTCGGCTTGTTGACAAAGGAGAACGCACCGCGCGCCAGGGCATGCTGGCGGTCTTCGTCGAGCGTGATGATCTGAACCGGAATATGCCGCGTCAGCGGGTTGTGCTTGAGCTGGCTCAGCACCGTCCATCCGAGCATGTCGGGCAGGAACACGTCGAGTGAGATCGCGGTCGGCTGGTATTGTTTGGCCAGGTCGAGTGCTTCCGCGCCCCTTGCCGCGACCATGACCTTGAAACCCTTGTCGCGCGCCAGGTCGACCAGCACCCTCGCGTAATGCGGATCGTCCTCGACGATCAGGAGGATGGTGTCGCCCGGCTCCAGGCTCAGGCGATCATCCGGCAATTGCTCGATGACGCGTTCCTGCGCGACGGCGGGCAACGGTTGCGTTGACGCCACGACCCGCGGCGCGACCGTCGGTCCGGCATATTTCAGCGGCAGATAGAGCGTGAACACGCTGCCTTTGCCGGGCGTGCTCTGCAAATGGATTTCGCCGCCGAGCAGGCTTGCCAGTTCGCGGCTGATGGCAAGACCGAGGCCAGTGCCGCCATATTTCCGGCTGGTGCCGGCGTCCGCCTGCTGGAAGGCTTCGAAGATCAGCTTCTGCTTTTCCTGTGGAATGCCGATGCCGGTGTCGGACACCTCAAAGGCGACCACCGCGGGCGAATGATCGAGCACGGGGTGTTCGGCGCTCCAACCGCCCAACGCCGCCGTGACGCTCAGACGCACGCCGCCTTCTGCGGTGAACTTGAAGGCGTTCGAGAGCAGGTTTTTCAGCACCTGCTGCAACCGCTTCGAGTCGGTCGAGATGCTGCGCCCGAGATGCGGATCGATGGCCATGTCGAAGGTCAGCTGCCGGTTGTCCGCTTCGTGGCGGAATGGACGTCCAACGGTGTCCAGCAAGTTGGTGAGGAGGATGTCTTCGGCTTCGACCGTCACCGTGCCGGATTCGATCTTCGAAAGATCGAGAATGTCGCTGATCAGGTTCAACAGGTCGGTGCCTGCGCCGTGGATGGTGCGCGCGAATTCGACCTGCTTCGGCGTCAGGTTGCCGTCGGGATTTTCCGTCAGCTGCTGGCCCAGGATGAGGATACTGTTCAGCGGCGTCCGCAATTCGTGGGACATGTTGGCCAGGAATTCGGACTTGTACTTCGACGTCAGCGAAAGCTCGGTGGCTTTTTCCTCGAGCGCGCGACGGGCCTGCTCGATTTCCTGGTTCTTGCGTTCGACTTCGACGTTGCGTTCGGCGAGCTGCTGGGCCTTCTGCTCGAGCTGATCGTTGGTCTGCTGCAATTCCTTCTGCTGGGTCTGCAATTCGCCTGCCAGTTGCTGCGATTGCGTCAGGAGGCCTTCGGTTTGCATCGTGGCCTCGATGCTGTTCAGCACGATTCCGATCGAGTCGGTGAGCTGTTCGAGGAACGTCATCTGCGATGTCGTGAAGGTCGAAACGGAAGCCAGTTCGATCACTGCCTTGACCTGGTTCTCGAACAGAACCGGCAGCACCACCAGATTCTTCGGCGTCATGCGCAATAGCGCCGAGTTGACTGGGGCCGTGTCTTCGGGGATGTCGGTTACCAGTCGCTGCCGCTTGTCCATCGCGCACTGGCCGATCAGGCCTTCGCCGACCTGAATCACCTGCAGGTGCGGGCTGGCGCCGTCGCTCGCATAGGCCGAGAGCAAGCGCAGTTGCGGGCTATCCTCGTACTGGACCTGATAAATCACGCCTCGATGCGCGTTGACCAGCGGCGTGAGCTCGGTGAGGAGCAACCGGCCGACCGTGGTCAGGTCGCGCTGACCCTGCAACATGTTGGTGAAGCGGGCGAGGTTCGTCTTCAGCCAGTCCTGCTCGGTATTGAGGTCGGTCGTGAGCCGGAGGTTGGTGATCATCGTGTTGATGTTGTCTTTCAGCTCCGAGACTTCGCCGCGGGCGTCGACCTGGATCGATCGGGTGAGGTCGCCCTTGGTCACAGCCGTCGCCACTTCCGCGATGGCGCGGACCTGCGAGGTCAGGTTGGCCGCGAGCAGGTTGACGTTGCCGGTCAGGTCCTTCCAGGTGCCGGCCGCGCCGGGCACGTTGGCTTGACCGCCGAGACGGCCTTCGACGCCGACTTCGCGCGCCACGCTCGTCACCTGGTCGGCGAAGGTTGCGAGCGTCTCGGTCATATTGTTGATGGTGTCTGCGAGCGCCGCGACTTCGCCCTTCGATTTCATCGTCAGGTTCTGTTTCAGGTCGCCGTTCGCGACCGCGGTCACGACCTTGACGATGCCGCGTACCTGTTCGGTCAGGTTGGCGGCCATGAAGTTCACGGTATCGGTGAGATCTTTCCAGGTGCCGGCGACGCCCGGCACCTGCGCCTGTCCGCCGAGCTTGCCTTCGGTGCCGACCTCGCGCGCCACGCGCGTCACTTCGCCGGCAAAGGCGTTGAGCTGGTCCACCATCGTGTTGATGGTGTTCTTCAGTTCGAGAATTTCGCCCTTCACGTCGACGGTGATCTTGCGCGACAAGTCACCGCGCGCCACGGCGGTGGTCACTTCGGCGATGTTGCGGACCTGCGTGGTGAGGTTCGCAGCCAACAGGTTGACGTTGTCGGTAAGGTCCTTCCAGGTGCCGCCGACGCCGGGCACCACGGCCTGACCGCCGAGCCGGCCTTCGGTGCCGACTTCGCGCGCCACGCGGGTCACTTCGGCGGCGAAAGAACGAAGCTGCTCCACCATGGTGTTCAGGGTGTCCTTGAGCAGAAGGATTTCGCCGCGCACGTCCACCGTGATCTTCTTCGACAGGTCGCCGCCGGCGATCGCGGTTGCGACTTCGGCGATGTTGCGCACTTGCGCGGTCAGGTTCGACGCCATGAAGTTGACGTTGTCGGTGAGGTCCTTCCAGGTGCCGGCGACTTCCGGCACTTCCGCCTGGCCGCCGAGCTTGCCTTCGGTGCCGACTTCGCGCGCCACGCGCGTCACTTCCGAGGCGAAGGCGTTGAGCTGGTCCACCATGGTGTTGATGGTGTTTTTCAGTTCGAGAATTTCGCCCTTCACGTCGACCGTGATCTTGCGCGACAGGTCGCCGCGCGCCACGGCGGTGGTCACTTCGGCGATGTTGCGGACTTGTGCCGTCAGGTTGCCGGCCATCGAATTGACGGAGTCGGTGAGGTCCTTCCAGGTACCGGCGACGCCGGGCACGTTGGCTTGACCACCAAGGCGGCCTTCGGTGCCAACCTCGCGCGCGACGCGCGTCACCTCACCCGCGAAGCGGTTGAGCTGGTCGACCATCGTATTCAGCGTTTCCTTGAGCTGAAGGATTTCGCCGCGCACGTCCACCGTGATCTTGCGCGACAGGTCACCGCCGGCGATCGCGGTCGCGACTTCGGCGATGTTGCGGACCTGTGCCGTCAGGTTGCCGGCCATGGAGTTCACGGAGTCGGTCAAGTCTTTCCAGGTGCCGGCGACGCCTGTCACCTGCGCCTGTCCGCCGAGCTTGCCGTCGGTGCCGACCTCGCGCGCCACGCGCGTCACTTCGCCCGCGAAAGCGTTGAGCTGGTCCACCATGGTGTTGAGCGTTTCCTTCAACTGAAGGATTTCACCCGACACGTTCACGGTGATTTTCTTCGACAGGTCGCCCTTCGCCACGGCCGTGGCGACTTCGGCGATGTTGCGGACCTGGCCGGTGAGGTTGGACGCCATCGAGTTGACGCTGTCGGTCAAATCCTTCCAGGTACCGGCGACGCCGCGGACCTGGGCCTGACCGCCGAGCTTGCCCTCGGTGCCGACTTCGCGCGCCACGCGCGTCACTTCGCCGGCAAAGGCGTTGAGCTGGTCCACCATCGTGTTGATGGTGTTCTTCAGTTCGAGAATTTCGCCGCGCACGTCCACCGTGATCTTTTTCGACAAGTCGCCGTTGGCGACCGCCGTCGTCACCTCGGCGATGTTGCGGACCTGCGCGGTCAGGTTGCCGGCCATGGAGTTGACGGAGTCAGTCAAGTCTTTCCAGGTGCCGGCGACGCCCGTCACCTGGGCCTGACCGCCGAGCTTGCCGTCGGTGCCGACTTCGCGCGCCACGCGCGTCACTTCCGAGGCGAAGGCGTTGAGCTGGTCCACCATGGTGTTGAGCGTTTCCTTCAATTGAAGGATTTCGCCCGACACGTTCACCGTGATTTTCTTGGACAGGTCGCCGCCGGCGATCGCGGTTGCGACGTCGGCGATGTTGCGAACCTGCGCGGTCAGGTTCGAGGCCATGAAGTTGACGTTGTCGGTGAGGTCCTTCCAGGTGCCGGCGACACCAGGCACCTGGGCCTGTCCGCCGAGCTTGCCGTCGGTGCCGACCTCACGTGCGACGCGTGTCACTTCCGACGCAAAGGAGTTGAGCTGGTCCACCATGGTGTTGATGGTGTCTTTCAGCTCGAGAATTTCGCCGCGCACGTCGACCGTGATCTTGCGCGACAGGTCGCCGCGCGCGACCGCCGTGGTGACGTTGGCGATGTTGCGGACCTGTGCGGTCAGGTTGCCGCACATCGCGTTCACGGAGTCGGTCAGGTCTTTCCAGGTCCCGGCGACGCCGGGCACGATGGCCTGACCGCCGAGTTTGCCGTCGGTGCCGACTTCGCGCGCCACGCGCGTCACTTCCGAGGCGAAGGAGCGCAGCTGGTCCACCATCGTGTTGATGGCTTCCTTGAGCTGGAGAATTTCGCCACGCACGTCCACCGTGATCTTTTTCGACAAGTCGCCGTTGGCGACCGCAATCGTGACCTCGGCGATGTTGCGAACCTGGCCGGTCAGGTTGTTCGCCATCGAGTTGACGCTCTCGGTCAGGTCCTTCCACACGCCGGTCACTTCCGGCACCTGGGCCTGTCCGCCGAGCTTGCCTTCGGTACCGACCTCGCGTGCGACGCGCGTCACTTCGGAGGTGAACACCGAAAGCTGCTTGATCATGGTGTTGACGATCGTCGCCGACTGCAAAAATTCGCCGCCCAGCGGGCGGCCGTCGACGTCAAGCTTCACGGTTTGCAACAGGTCGCCTTGCGCGACGGCGGCGACGGCGCGCGTCACCTCGCGCGTCGGCCACAGCAGATCATCGATCAGCGTGTTGACCGAACCTTCCATATCCGCCCATGACCCGCTGGCGAGGCCGAATTTGACGCGTTGGCGCGTTTTTCCTTCGCGGCCCACGACTTGGCCGACGCGCTCGAGCTGTTGCGCCATTCGCTGGTTGGCGGCGACGATCTCGTTGAAGGTGTCAGCGATCTTGCCGTCGATGCCGAGGTGATCGCCGGTCATTCGCACGGAAAAATCGCCGCTTCGCATCGCCTGCAACGCCTGCAGCAATTCCTGCGACGGGTCCGGTTTTCCGTTGGTGTAGAGTTTGGCGCGCCGACGATTGGACGGATTGACCGAACCAACTTCACTCATGAAAGGCCCCCTCGAGAACCGGAAAAAGCGCTGCTGTCCGCGCGCAAGCGAGTCGGTATTAACTCGATCAAATCGTGCACATGCTCGCAAAGCAAGTGAAATACGCTAGATATTACAAAGCGATAGAGCGAGAAGCGCGAGCCGAGTAAGTCAATTCGGCAGACGAATAATCGTTCCAGACGGATTCAAAATTATTTTGAACGCGGCGTCGAGGGTGCAATCCGTAGTTCCCGGCAGGAACCCGCCGGTTGCCGCCGCTACAGCTCTTACAGCTAACGCTGCGGATTTTGCCTTCGCGGCGGACGCGGGCTGGAAGCGGCCTGCGGGTCGATCTTGAGCGTGACCTTGTTGGCGCCTTCGCTGATGTCGAGAAGTGTATGGCGCGCTTCTTCGATCACGACCGCGGACTTCTTGTTAAAAGTTTCGGCAAATTCGCGGATGGTCTGCATCTTCTCGAACAGTTCGTCGGCTTTTCCGTCGGCAAAGCCGGGCAGAACGCTGTCGATGCGCGCAATCGCGCCGTTGAAACCCGCGAACGCGTCATTAGTCCTGTCGATCGCCTTGTCGATGGCGTCGCCCCCGCTCGCCAGCGAGGCCGTGTAGGTTTCGAAACTCAGCATCCCGTCCTTGATCGTCGATTGATTGCCGACAAGGATGCGGTCGACGTTATGCAAGGTATCGCGCAGCGACTGGATTTCGCTTAAGTCCGCGGTCAGCGTTGGAATGCCGTCCTTGTCGGATGGCGCCGGTGGATCGGGCGACTCGCCGCCAATCAACGAAATGGCGGCAATGCCGGTGAGGCCCTGAAACTCCATCCCCACGACGGTATCCTTGCGGATCGGCGCGTTGGTGGCGACCCTGACTTCGGCCACGACCTTGCGCGGGTTGTCGAGCTTGAGCGAAAGGATCTCGCCGACCTGGACGCCGTCGAAGTTGACGCTGCCGCCCCGGCGCAGGCCGCTCGCGGAGCCGCCCTCGAACACGATGCGCATCCGGCTTTCCTGCGAGATCGCCCGGATTTTCTTCACGCCCAAAATACCGAAAAAAGCGATCGCCAGGATCGCCAGCGTCGTGGTTCCGATCATGAGGTTGCTGGAGCGCATCTTCATCGGGGAAGCCGGATTCCGTGAGAGATCGAAACGATCCAAATCGCCAGTGTTCCGCCGATTGTACGGGCAAAGCGGGCGCGGCGAAAGGCCGGACCCGCGGACCCGGTGGCCCTCCGCGCCTTCTGCTACGGCGTTAACGAAGCCGCATAGGCTGCCAGCGACATCATGTCGTCATGCGAGAGCTTTTCGACCACAGGCAACATCTGTGCGCCGGCAGTTCCCGCCCGCGCGTGCTGCTGAAAGTCGTAGAGTTGACGGACGAGATAGCTCGGTGAGCGTCCGGCAATGCCGGGGATGGCCGCAACGCCTCTCAGGTCGGGACCGTGGCAGGTGATGCAGGGCGTGGTGACGCCGGCGCCGCCGGTTTTCGCGAGGGCCTCGCCCCTGGCGATGCTTCCCTTCGGCACATAAGCGATGAACTGCGAACGCGTGTCGCGGTGTTCGAATTGCACGGCGTCCACCGGCGTCTCGATGATGCGCTCGCCGATCGGCTCGGTGCCGCCGTCCTTCACCTGCATGTAGAACACCCGTGCGATTTGCGTGACCGGAACTGTGTCGGTCTCGATGACCTTGATGTTGGCCTTGGGTTTGAGCGAGGCGAAGTAGGCCGCGGCCGACTTGATCTCGTCTTCGTTGCTGGCTTTGGCAATGGCCGTCATCACGACGCTTGGGCTGCGCTGGGGACCGGCGAATTTCCGCGCGCCGCTTTTGTAGTCCTCGATCTGCTGGATGATGTAGGCCGCGGGCAAACCGGCGAGGCTGGCGTTTTCAGGCCCGCCAGTGCCTGCGGCGCGATGACACGAACCGCAGGCGCGCACGTCGGGCATTCGGCCGTGCGCCACCACGTC
Source organism: Bradyrhizobium erythrophlei (assembly GCF_900142985.1). NCBI lineage: Bacteria > Pseudomonadati > Pseudomonadota > Alphaproteobacteria > Hyphomicrobiales > Nitrobacteraceae > Bradyrhizobium > Bradyrhizobium erythrophlei. Next base: position 2,401,158 of record NZ_LT670849.1, on the reverse strand, counting down.
CGGCATCGGCGGATGATCTTCGGGATGCCAGTCGGGCACGAAGAAAAGGTTACGCTCCTGGGCGATGGTGAAGCTCTGATCGCTGTCGGGCACATGCCGCGGCACATCGTCGGCAGGCGCGACCTTGAAATCCGGAACCCATGGATAGGCCCAGGCCGGGAATGACGCCGCCGATGTCGGTGCAGGTGCCGGCGATTGAGCCTGTGCGGGCGGCGCCACGCCAGCGGTCATGCCCATGATTGCCAGTGCGGCAAAGGCCTTTCGCATCGGTTTCCCCCTATGTTGTTTTTTATTGGCGATTGCCCGGTGATGCCGGCCGCAACGTCGTTGAGAATGGTCGAGCCGTCAACGGCTATTCCATTTCTACCGGGTCCTACCAGGCGGGCCTCGGTTGTGATGGAGAAGCGATGCCGGCCAGCAGAACGGCCAGAATGCCGGTCAGGAAGATGCCGTCGAATGTCCCGGCACCTCCGATGGAGGCCACCGGCGCGCCAAGACCGCTGATCTTGTCGAGGTTGGAGAGGTCGGCGCCGATCAGCGTTCCCATCGAGCCGCCGATATAGGCCAGCGGCGCCGCGTATTCGCGAGACAGCAGGAAAGCGAGGATCGCGGTTGCAACGACCGGCGCAAAGACCGGCACGGCAATACCGAGTCCGTGCACCGGCGTCGCCATCGAATGGATGATGAAGGCAATGGCGATGACGGCGATCACGGCTCTGGTCCAGAGCTGATAGCGAAGCACGAGATAGGTCGACATCAGCGTCGGGATCACCGCGCCGCCGACATTGACGGCAAGCACCGTGCCCGGCCATTGCTGGACCAGCGGCACAACATATTGCATGCCGAAGAAATCGATCACTTGTCCCGACGAACGCACCGCGCCCGGCAGCACGGTGATGGGAATATTGAAGTAGCTGCCGATCAACGAGCCGAACAGCAAGGCCATGGCGGCTCCCGGACCGACGCCGAGCTTCATATAGGCGTATCTGAGGATACGGAGCTGAATCAGGATAATCAGCCCGATAAACAGAAAGACCAGGATAGAGAACAATGCCGGCGTGAGCGGCAGATAGTGAACCTGGGAGTTCATCGCGGATGATCCTGCCCCGACCGGTCTCTACATCAGATATTCGATCTTCGCGCATTGGCAAGGGCGCCGCAACTCAGGGCCGGTCGGGCGACGGGATCATCGTGGCGTGCAGAATATAGCGGTCCGGTCCCGACGTAACGGCGTCGAACGGCCAGCAGGTCGACAGCACGAGCTCGTATCCGCTGCTGTTGGGATCGATGCCGGAAGCGTCGAAACGCACGACCGCAGAGCCGTCAACGCGGTAACGGAAAGTGCGGCCGTCGCTTCGCGTCACGTCGATTTCGTCGCCGACGATGACGTCTTTCAGAAAACGAAAATGCGTATCGCGATGCGCGGAATAGACCGCAACGCCTCGTTCGCCCGCGTCTGCGGTGAGTTCGACGTGACCGGGACCGAACGCCAGCGCCTGGCCGCTGCTGCCGGCAAGAACGATGCTCTCGGCATGCAGCCGCTTGATCTCGATGCGCGCGATCGGCCAGGTGTCCGCCCACGACCACGGCTTGATGTCGTGGCCGGTGACGATGGTTTGCTCAAACGCATGCCGCAGCAGCATTTGCGCGACCAACGCCTTGGCGTGAATGTAGGCGCCCTGGCCGAACAGCAGGAGCCCGGCAAGCAGCAAGACAAACGGGCCGACGAAGCGGGGCATCAGGAATTTTCCATCGTCTTGTTGGAAAGGTTGCGCGCGGCCTCCGGGGGAAGAGGCCGCGCGCTTTCAAGGAGGAGGTGGGGCAACCTACTCCTTCAACCGGCGTCAACGCATAACCACCTGACGCCGGTCGAACACGATGAGCAGGAGACCGAGCATGAGCAGGATGAGGCCTGCGATCATCTTCAGCTCGGCATCGGTCGCGGTCTTCGGCAGCGCGATGGTGTTCGGTGCCGCGGGCGAGGGGATCAGCGAGCGCTTGGCGGCGATCGGCAGCAGGTGCGGGTCGTTCGGATCACTGCGGCGTTCCGCCGGTGGCGACAACAGCCTCTGTCGTTCGCCGAACACCTTTTCGAAATCCCAACCCGCCGGCAGGTTGATCGGCAGTTCAGCGAGCTTGAGCGTTTCGCCGTCGGGACGGCTCGGCGTCTTGTCGACCGCGACAAGGCTCGTCAGCCGCGTCACAAGCTGATGCTCCAGCGCGAGCGCAAGAATGGCCTTGTCGGCGTCTTCAGGCGCGGTTTGCCGCGTGGTGCGGGCGACTTCCGCGTCTGCGATCTTGCGCCGCGCCCAGAGCTTCGACAAACCCTTGCCTTCAGCGGCGTTCGCAACCGGCAGCTTCACGACCCACGGCCGTTCGCCGATGCGGCCCTTGATCTCAACCGATCCCGCCAGCCTGTCGAGCCTGGCGGCAAGCACCAGCGGTTCGCCACGATAGAGATCGGGAAGCACCGCAGGCGTCAAATCGGCTTTGGCATCAGAGAATTTGGCGGAAAGCGCCGTCACGGCCGGATTTTCCAGCTTGGCGAACAGGCCGCGCATGCGCTCCTCGACCTGTTCGACCGAACCGATATGGGTGAACGTGCCGCGTCCGAGTTCGGCGGCGCGCGTCATCAGGTAGGTGTTCGGCGCCGAGCCGATGCCGACCATGAACACGCGCGACCGGCCGCGCATGGCCGTGAGGGTCTCGAACAGCCGCTGCTCGTTTCCAATGGCGCCATCGGTCAGGAACACGACCTGACGGATGTGGTCGGCATCGTCTGCGCTGCGATCCGTCAGCGCCGCGCGCATGGCGGGCACCATTTCGGTGCCGCCTCTGGCCTGCAAGGCACCGACGAATGAAACGGCGCGGCCGAGGTGTTCCTGATCGGCCGGGACCGAATCCGGGAACAGCACGTCCATGGTGTCATCGAAGCGGATCACATTGAAGCGGTCGTTCGGCTGCAAGCGGCCGAGCGCGTAAATGAGGCTCGCTTTGGCCTGGATGATCGAGGTGCCGCCCATCGAGCCGGAGTTGTCGATCACGAAGACCACTTCGCGCGGCAACGGCTTTTGCTCCGCAGGTTCGATCGACGGCGGTGTGACAAAGGCCAACAGATAGTCGGCATCGCCGACATGTTCGCGGAACAAGCCGACCGACGGTACCGTTTCAGCCACAGCCTTCCAGCTCAGCTCGAAATCGCGATCGGCGGGCACGACGCCGTCAGCGAGGGTGATGGTCCGCGTCGCCTTATCGGGGCTCTCGATCTTGACCTGGTGATGGTGCGACTTCACTTCGCCGAGCGGGAAACCGGCTTGCAGATGTACGGTGATGGCAGTGGGATTGACCGGGGCATTTTTGGCGGGGTCCAGCACGGGCGGTGAAATGCGGTCGCGGTCCGGCACGGGATCCGCTGAAGTGGTGCCCCAGCCATTGCTGCCCGGCCGCAAGTCGACGCTTTGCACGAGAGGTTGCGGATTGTAGCGCGGGCCGACCACCATCGGGACCCGTAGCGAGAACTCGTTGCCTGACTGCTGCACCGGCTCCTGATATTCGATCTGTACCAGGATCGTTTCGCCGGGGCCGATATTGGCGACGGAGTTGGTGAAAATGTTCGGCCGCTCCTGTTCGGTGAGCGCCGCCTTCTGTCCGTTGCGTCGCGCCTGTTCGTAGACCTGTCGCGCCTGTTGACGCTCCCTGATGTCGCCGACCACGACGCGGTCTCCGACCACCATCTTGAGCGTATCGACGGCGCCGCCCGAAGGCAGTGGGTACACATACGTGGCCTCGACCCAGTCCTGCGTCGGGTTCTTGAAGATCTGCGTGACTCGGGCGCGGATGGTCGGCCCTGAAACCGTGAGGTCGACGTCGATGCCGAGCCGCATCGCTTCGGTGTAGCCGTCGTCATTTTTAAGGAGCAACGAGCCGGAACGGGCGTTACCGGGTTTGACCGGAGCAGGGAAGGGACCCTCCGCCGACCATGCCGGTTCAAAACTGAAAAACAGCGCCACGATCCCGACCATGACCACGGCGAGGCCCTGGATCACCAGGAACAGCACCAGTTTGATCAGGCCGGACAGGGCTGATCTGCCGAGGCTCGGTTCATTCGATTCATCTGTCTCGATTTCATCGCTGACGGTCATTTGGCTTGCTCCCAACGGCGTTTTGCCGTGCCTCATTTGTGCGAGGCGGCGCGAACCGGGGCGAGCAGAATGATCGGCAATGTTTGGCCGCCCGCCGTTGTCGGCCGTAGCGGCGACGGCGGTCTTGTACGGTTTTGTGAGGAAATGTGCGTCTGCTAGGGTGGGGGGAATCGGAGGGGTAAGATGCCGACACCGGACAAGCAGCTTTCGCCGGAGCAGAGCCGACAGGTCGCCGAAACGATCCGCGAAGAGATCGCGCGGCGCCGGATTTCGCGGCAGACACTGGCCGAACAAGCCAAGCTCAGCCTTTCGACCCTGGAGAAGGTTCTGGGCGGCCGGCGGCCGTTCACGCTTGCCACCACCGTGCGCCTGGAGGAAGCCCTCGGCGTCTCGCTGCGCAAGGGGCTCGAGGCCGCCTCCGTATCTGCGGCGAATGGCGATGTTTCGCCGGATGGACTTGGCGCTTACTCGCGACGCTCGGTCGCCTGGCTTGAGGGAATCTACATCACGCTAAGGCCGTCGTTTGGGGCCAAGGGTGCGATCTATGCCTATCACACCGACATCGCCTGGGCCCCGGCCGTCTCTTGCCTTGTGTTTCGCGAGGGAGAGCGGATGGACGCCGACTATTCCCAGTTCGGCGAAGTTGCGGTTCCGAACCAGTCCGGCCACGTCTATCTTGTGACCAACCGGCACGGCCAGCATCGCCTGATCACGGTGTCGCGTCCAAGGATCACCGGCGAAATGTATGGGATCATCACGACGCTGCTGGCAGGACGCGGCGCGCTGCTGACGCCGGCGGCTGCGCCAATCGTATTCCTGCCGATCAAGACGATCCGAAATCCGACCGTGGGGCGAATCGCATCCGGCGACGCCAACTACGCGCTCTATCGCGAACATTTGCGGCGCACGACCGAAGAGCCGTACGCGTTGTTTTTCCAGGGCGAGCCAGAAAAGGACGGTGCGGCGTGATCACGCTCTATCATTGCACGGCGGCGCGCTCGTTTCGTCCGCTCTGGGCGCTGGAAGAACTCGGGCTTCCGTACGAGCTCAAGATGCTGCCCTTTCCCCCGCGCGCATTTGCCAAGGACTATCTGGCGCTCAATCCGCTCGGCACCATTCCGCTTCTGATCGACGGCGACACGCGGATGACGGAATCCGCTGCCATCCTTCAATATCTGGTCACTCGCCATGGGCCGACGCCGCTCGCGGTCGGCGTCGATGAGCCGAGCTACGGGGCTTTTCTCAACTGGCTGCATTTCGGCGAAGCGACGCTGACGTTCCCGCAAACGCTGGTGCTGCGTTATGGAAAGCTCGAGCCCGAGGAGCGGCGCAGTCCGCAGGTCACGGCCGACTATGCCAAATGGTTCTTGGGCCGGTTGCGCGCGGTCGAAGCCGCGGTTGCCTCTAACGAGACATTGTGTGCCGGCAGGTTCACGGTTGCCGATATTTCCGTCGGCTATGCGCTGCTATTGGCCGACCGCATCGGCCTGGCAAAGGATTTCGGCCCGGCGGTGGTGGCCTACTGGCAACAGTTGCAGGCACGCGACGGATTTCGCCGGGCGGTGAATGCGGAGAACTTCGCTGGCGAAGCGCAGAAGGTTAAGAGCTTTTGGTCGTGATGCCGGCGGCCAATGCTCAGCCCGCGTCGAGCAGCTTGTTCAGCCGCAGCCGCGTGATGATGTAGACATTCTGCAAATCGTTGGCGAATTCGGCTTGCGTATCGTTTTGCAGCCGCCGCTTGAACTCGAAGAAAATGCCTTCCTTGGTGTACATCCTCACGGCGATGATGAAGGGAAATCCAAATTTCGCCCTGTAGGCGGCATTGAGGCTCGTCAGCTCCGCGAATTCGGGCGCGGAAAGCGTGTTGAGTCCGGCGCTGGCCTGCTCGGCAACCGAGGAGGCGGTCATGGTGCCGGCCTGGGCTTCCTTGCCGGCGAGATCGGGATGGGCCTGCAACAGCGCGAGCTGCTGGGCTGCGGGCGCGGTTTTGGCCTCGGTCACCATCGCGGCGTGCAGGTCATCGAGGTTCGCGAACGGCCGCTTCTCCCAGGCCTTCTCGGCAACCCATGGCGACTTTTCGAAGATACTGCCGAACTTCACCACGAAGGCGGCGCGGTCCATCGCATTGATCGGCGCCATGTCGACCGGGCCGGCGACCGCGGATTCGGTCAGCGCCGGCCCGAGCAGCAATGCGAAAACCACGGACGCAAGCAGCCGGGAAAGACCCATCATGTTCAGTCTCCTTGCGTCCCGAAAGCGACGGTCAGCTGCCGCGGTAGGTCGTATAGCTCCAGGGCGTGGCGAGGATCGGCACATGATAGTGCGCCGTGGCGTCGGCCATGCCGAACTGAATGACGGCCTTCTCGAGGAAGGGCGGATTGGGCAGTTGAGCACCCATCTTGGTGAAGTATTCGCCGATATAGAATACCAGCTGGTATTTGCCGGCCTTCATGTTTTCCGGCGTCAGCAGCGGCTGGGCGTTGCGGCCGTCCGCATTGGTGGTCACGGTTGCGAGCAGTTTGTAGGTGTCGCCTTCGAGGACGCTGAATTCGATCTTGATGCCCTCGCCGGGTTTGCCGTTGGCGGTATCGAGCACGTGGGTCGTCAACCCCGGCGATCCGGCCGCCAGGGCTTTCTTGTCGCCCAATGCTGCGAACGCCAGCATGGCCGAGCCCGCGCCCAGCAGACCCCGTCGGTTAAGTACTGTCATCGTCCTGCTCCGTTAGTTTGCCCCGTCGTGATGGCCAGGGCGATCCGATTTAGCGCTGCAAAAACCACGCCATGCAAGCGATTTTGCGGCGCCGACGGAGGTGAGCAGGACCTATGATCAGGCCTTGGGTGGCCGATGGTCTCGGGCTTTCAGGGCCTGCTCGCTCGAAGCCCGGGCCTTCGCCATCATCGCGTTGCAATATTCGTCGCGGTCGCGATGAAATATCTGCTGGCGATCGCGGAAGGCCGCAACCCTCCGGTGAATCTCGTCGCGCAGGTCGCTCTGGTTGATCGGGGACAGTCGGGCGGGGAGTACGTCGACGGGACGAACCGTTGTTGACGGCAGATCCGGCGACGCCAATGGCAGGCGCGCTTCGAACGTACGTTCGGCGTCCATCGGTTTTCCGGTGACCGACTGAACAAACGCCATGGTCTGCGCGATCAGAAGATCGCGGTCGCGTTTCCATTTCATGATCGCACCTCAGCCCACAGACATTCCATCAAACCGCTGCCGCGCAATCAAGCGACACGGAGACGCCATCCACAGTCGAAGATGTGCGTTGGCGAACAGACGGTGTTTCTACGGTGTCCGGATCTTTCTTCGGACGCGTGAGAGCGGGACTTTTGATAGGTCCATCAATTGTCGCGCGGCCGCGGCCTAAAATGAAATGGCGGCGCTCCAGACATCAGCGCTGCACACCATTCAACCGGGGAAGCTATCTAGATCGAAGTGCGGCGCGCCGTCGGCTGTTCGACGGATGGGTGACGCCGTGCGGTTTCGGTCAACGGTGACGCACTTCTTTCGCCGATCGCCTCGCAAAGTGTGCGAGCAGACACGCCGGTCCGGTCGTCGACGGGCCGGGAAGAGCAGGCATCCGGGACGGCTCGCTCTTGGCGCTATGCTCGATCCGGAAGGACGGTCAATCCGGGCAATCGGCCAGTTGTCTGGTGGTCTCGGGGCAAAGTAGTCACGTGAGGTCTGTCGACGGTCGGGAGGCGCGTGACGAAAGTGCGTCCGGCGACGGGGGCTAGAGGATTAATTCAACATCGCAAAGTGCCGCGCCGTGCATTTTTGGGACGCCGGTTGCGCTATACGCCACAGATTCCACTTGATCCTGTTTGCAGCTTGAACAGACTATCTGACAAACCCTTCGTGGTCCCGTCGCATAAGTGGATTACCTCGATCGATCGTAGCCGTCATTAAGAGGAGTGGGAATTGAGCGCGACTGAGCAATCGACGCGTTCGGCAGGGATAGCCGATACCCGTTCGCCCTTAAGGCTTTCTCCCGTCCTCATCATTCTCGCGGCGCTGTTGTCGGGCTGCGAGGAAAAGCAGGCGCCGCAGGCGGCGGCCCCGCCGGCGCCCCCTGTCACCGTGGCCCAGCCTGTCAAACGAACCGTCACGGATTGGGACGAGTTCACGGGGCGGTTTGATGCGGTCCAGCAGGTTCAGGTTCGTCCCCGTGTCGGCGGCTTCATCACGGCCGTGGAATTCCGTGACGGCGCCTTCGTCAAGGAGGGCGATCTTCTGTACCTCATCGATGCCCGGCCGTTCGAGGCGGTCGCCACGCAGGCCGAGGGTCAGCTCTCGGATGCGCGCGCCAAGGTCGAGCTTGCCAAGCGCGATCTCGAGCGTGGCCTCGCCCTGGTCCAGACCAGTGCAGTGTCCGAACAGCTCGTCGACCAGCGCCGCCAGGCGTTGCAAGCCGCCTACGCCGCGGTGACGCAGGCCGAGGGCTCGCTGAAGGCGGCGCAGCTCAATGTCGAGTTTACCCATGTCACGGCGCCGATCAGCGGCCGGGTTAGCCGGCATCTCGTCGACCTCGGCAATCTCGTGCAGGGTAGCGAGGGCAATTCGACGCTGCTGACATCGATTGTGACGCTCGACCCGATCTATGTCTACTTCGATATCGATGAGGCGACCTATATCAAATACAACAAGCTCTGGTTCGAGGGCAAACGGCCAAGTTCGCGCGATACCCCCAATCCCGTCCAGGTATCGCTGACGGGTGAGACCAAGCCTTCCCGCAACGGCACGATCAATTTCCTCGACAACCAGCTCGACGTTTCGACCGGCACGCTGCGCGGGCGGGCGGTGATTCCCAATACGGACCTGTCGATCCTGCCGGGACAGTTCGGCCGGGTGCGCCTGATTGCGAGTGCGCCATACGAGGCGCTGCTGGTGCCTGATACGGCCATCGCGACCGATCAATCCCGCAAGATCCTGTTCGTTGTGAAGGACGACAATACGGTGGAAGCCAAGGCTGTCGTCCTCGGACCGCTGGACGAGGGCCTGCGCGTGATCCGCGAAGGCCTCAAGCCGGAGGACCGCGTGGTGGTCGATGGACTACAGCGTGTGCGGGTTGGCGCCAAGGTCACCCCGCACGAGGCGAAGCCCGCACCTGCCGGTGGCAAGACATGAATCTCGGGGCGCTTTCCGTCAACCGGCCTATCCTGGCGATGGTGCTGTCCATCGTGCTGCTGATCGTCGGTGCTATCGCTTACACGACGTTGCCGGTCGCTGAATATCCGCAAGTGGTGCCGCCGACGGTGGTCGTGACCACGCAATATCCGGGCGCATCGGCGCAGACCGTGTCCGACACCGTCGCTGCCCCGATCGAGCAGCAGATCAACGGCGTCGAGGACATGCTCTATCTCTACAGCCAGGCGACCTCGAACGGACAGCTCACGATCACTGTGACCTTCAAGATCGGCACCAATCTCGACAATGCTCAGGTGCTGGTTCAGAACCGCGTCGCGATCGCGCTGCCGCAATTGCCGGACGAAGTTCAGCGCAATGGTGTGACGACCCGCAAGAACAGCCCCGACATCCTGATGGTCGTGTTCATGCTGTCGCCCGACGACACTTTCGACCAGCTCTATATCAGCAACTACGCGCTGCTTCAGGTGCGCGATCAGTTGCTTCGGCAGGACGGCATCGGCGACATCCAGATCTTCGGCGCGCGGGATTATTCGATGCGCCTGTGGCTTGATCCCGACAAGATCGCCAATCTGGGCCTGACCGCGAGCGACGTGATGACGGCTATTCGCGCGCAGAACCTTCAAATCACGGGCGGCCAGCTCGCTGGTCCCCCGATTGCGGACAGGGCCTTTCAGCCCAATCTGACATTTACCGGGCGGTTGAAGGATGTCAGCCAGTTCGAGGACATCGTCGTCAAAGGCAGCGCGGATGGCCGCACGGTGCGCCTGCGCGACGTGGCGCGGATCGAACTCGGCGCGCTCGATTACTCGACCAACAGCTTCATGCTGCGCAAGACCGCTGTCGCGATGCTGGTGACCCAGCGTCCCGGTTCGAATGCGCTGTCAACCGCCAAGGGCATCTCGGATACGATGGCCAAGCTGAAGGCCAACTTCCCGAAGGGGCTCGATTACAATATCGGCTACAACCCGACTGAATTCATCGCGCAGTCGATCAGCGAGTTGATCAAGACGATCTACGAGGCGATGGTTCTCGTCGTCATTGTGGTTCTGGTTTTCCTGCAAGGATGGCGTCCGGCGATCATCCCGATCGTAGCAATCCCGGTGTCGCTGGTCGGGACTTTCGCGGCCATGGCCGCGCTCGGCTACGCCATCAACAACCTGACCCTGTTTGGCCTCGTGCTCGCGGTCGGCATCGTGGTCGACGACGCCATCGTCGTGGTGGAAAATGTCGAGCGGCATTTGCGGGACGGCATGGCCCGTCGCGAGGCGGCCTTGCGCACCATGGAGGAGGTGGGCGGCGCGCTGGTGTCGATTGCGCTGGTGCTGTGTGCCGTGTTCGTGCCAACGGCATTCCTTGGTGGGATCTCCGGACTCTTCTTCCAGCAATTCGCCGTGACGATTGCGGTGGCAACCGCGATCTCGTGCTTCTGCTCGCTGACGCTGTCGCCGGCGCTGGCCTCACAAATCCTTGTGGCCCACGAAGAGCATCGGCCTCCGGCAGCGTGGAATCTCGTCGGTCGCGCCTGGGAAAGTTTTACCGGCGCCTTCAACCGCGGCTTTGACTGGGCGTCGAATTCCTATGCGGACGTCGCCGACTTTGTGATCCGGCATCGTGCCTTGATGCTGTTGGTCTATGTCGGCCTGATCGGCAGTGCCGGATGGCTGCTTGCGACCACGCCGCAAGGATACATTCCGGCCCAGGACCGCGGCTATATCATCATCTCGGCACAATTGCCGGGTGCGGCTTCGTTGGCGCGGACGACCGAAATCGTCCGCCGGATTGAGGCGATGGCGCTTGATACGCCCGGCATTATCCGCGTTGCCGTTTTCGCAGGCCTGTCCGGTGCGACGCGGACCCAGGCCAGCAATTCGGCGGCGTTGTTTCCGGTGTTCGAAGATCCGGAGGTGCGGCTAAAGAAAGGCCTGACCGCGGCGGTCATCACTGCCGACCTGCGCAAGCGTCTGTCCTCCATTGAGGGCGCGTTCATCATCGTCATCCCGCCGCCCCCGATCCCCGGTATCGGCACCGGTGGCGGCTTCACCATGCGCATCCAGGATCGGCAGGGCAGGGGTTCGGACTTGCTGGCGGCGGCAACCGACGAACTCGTCGCGGCGGCCCGCAGAACACCCGGACTGACCCAAGTGTTCTCTCCCTTTAACGCCAATACACCGCAAGTCTTCGTCGATATCGATCGCGTCAAGGCACAGAAGCTCGGTGTGCCGGTCCAGAATGTCACGGACGCACTCGAGACATACTTTGGCTCGACCTACGTCAACGACTTCAACATTCTCGGCCGGACCTATCACGTCACCGCGCAGGCAGACCTTCCTTACCGAAAGGAGCGGGCGGACCTCACGCGGCTGCGTACGCGCAACGCCGCGGGCGACATGGTGATGCTGGGCAGCGTCGTCGATTTCAAGGATGTGGCAGGGCCCGATCGCGTGGCGCGCTACAATCTTTATTCGGCGGCCGAATTGCAGGGCGAGGCTTTGCCAGGCACGAGCTCGGCGACCGCGATCGAAATCATGAAACGCCTGGCGGACGAGACGCTGCCGAGCGGCTTTTCCTATGACTGGACCGATCTGTCCTACCAGCAGGTCAATGGCGCCAATTCGGGCCTCTACGTTTTCCCGATCTGCGTGCTGTTCGTTTACCTGGTGCTGGCGGCGCAATATGGCAGCTGGACGCTGCCGTTCGCGGTGATCCTGATCGTGCCGATGTGCCTCTTGGCGGCAACGCTCGGCGTGCGCATCATGGGACAGGACGTCAACATCCTGACCCAGATCGGCTTCGTGGTGCTGGTCGGACTGGCGGCGAAAAACGCCATCCTGATCGTCGAGTTTGCACGCGATATCGAACTGGAAGGCCGGCCGCGTCTGGAAGCGGTGATCGAGGCGTGCCGTCTCCGTCTGCGGCCGATTCTGATGACGTCGTTTGCCTTCATCCTCGGCGTTCTGCCGCTCGTCGTCTCGAGCGGCTCGGGATCGGAAATGCGCCAGGCCGTTGGTGTCGCCGTGTTCTTCGGCATGCTCGGCGTCACCCTGTTCGGGCTCGTGTTCACGCCGATCTTCTACATGATCGTGCGTAATCTTGCGGACGGGCCGCAGGCAAAAAAGCCGGCCGTGCCAGGCTGAGGCACGATTTCGCAAATCCTTAACGCCGCTGCCCCAGGGCAGATGCGCTCAAGACCCTACTTTTGGCGCATGCCGCCGGGGTGGGCAGGGAGAAGGTTATAAAATATGCTGCGCGCGAGTGGATTTGACATGCGTTACAGGCTGACTGCCGCCGCGGATGCCACTCCTGAAGCCCATTAAAACAACAATATCGGGGAAGGCCCATATGCGAACGAAGTTATTGTCAGCGGCCGTTGCGGCGTGCGCTTTGTTGGTTGCAGCGCCTGCGCTCGCGCAAGGCGTCAAGATCGGCATCCTGAACGATCAATCCGGCGTCTATGCCGACTACGGCGGCAAATATTCGTTCGAAGCCGCCAAGATGGCGATCGAGGATTTTGGCGGCGAGGTGCTGGGCCAGAAGGTCGAGATTATCTCGGCCGACCATCAGAACAAGCCGGACCTCGCCACCAGCATCGCACGGCGATGGTACGAGGTCGAAAACGTCGACATGATCACGGAGCTCACGACCTCGTCGGTCGCGCTCGCGGTGCAGGATCTTTCCAAGGAAAAGAAGAAGATCGACATCGTGGTGGGAGCTGCGACCTCGCGCATCACCGGTGATGCCTGCACGCCGTACGGTTTCCACTGGTCGTTCGATACGCACGCGCTCGCGGTCGGCACCGGCGGCGCGCTGGTCAAGGCAGGCGGCGACACCTGGTTTTTCATGACTGCCGACTATGCGTTCGGTTATTCGCTGGAAAAAGACACCAGCGAGATCGTCAAGGAAAACGGCGGCAAGGTTGTGGGCTCGGTCCGCATTCCCTTGAATTCGTCGGATTTCTCATCCTTCCTGCTTCAGGCGCAGAGCTCGAAGGCCAAGGTCATCGGGCTAGCCAATGCCGGCCTCGACACCACCAACTCGATCAAGCAGGCGGCCGAATTCGGTATCGTCAAGAGCGGTCAGAAACTTGCGGGACTGCTGATGACGCTGGCGGAAGTTCACGGTCTCGGGCTTGAGGCAGCCCAGGGCCTCGTGCTCACGGAAGCGTTTTACTGGGACCAGAACGACAAGACCCGCGCATTCTCCGAGCGCTTCTTCAAGCGCACGGGTCGCATGCCCAGCATGATCCACGCCGGTACCTATTCTTCGACGCTGCAATATCTGAAGGCGGTGAAAGCGGCCGGCACCAAGGACTCGGATGCGGTAGTCAAGAAGCTGAAGGAGCTGCCGGTCGACGACGCGTTTGCGCAAGGCAAGGTGCTCGAGAATGGCCGCTTCGTGCACGACCTTTATCTGTTCGAAGTCAAGAAGCCTTCCGAGTCCAAGAAGCCCTGGGACTATTACAAGCAGCTTGCCGTCGTTCCTGGTGACAAGGCCTTCCCGGCCGCCAAGGACAGCGGCTGCCCGCTGACGAAGTAAGCGCCGGCGCCGCTACGACAGCGGTGTGACGGGGCGATTGCGTCGCCCCGTCGAAGCACAATCCCTGCAAAAGCACTCGTGTCTCCCGAAGGGGTATCGGGGGACGCGGCGGTGTTGCAATCGGGTCACGCCGCGTGGATTAAATAACGCTCTCACCTCAGCTTTTGTTGCGGATGCGAGCACGCCGAGGCTAGTTTCCGGCCATGAAATTTTTCCCTGAGGGAACCATGACATCATCGAGCGCCACCTCGAAACGCTTGAACACGCTTCGCGCACCTGCGCGATGGTGGGTGCGTTCGCTGCAAGCGGCGGCGGTCGCATCGCTGCTGATCCTTCCCGCCGGCAGCACGGCGAGCCATGCGGTTCCAGCGGCGGCGCCCGCCAGCGGCGCGCATGTCTATCTGCTGCGCGGCGTGCTCAACGTCTTCTCGCTCGGCCTCGATGGCATCGCAGCCAAACTCGAAGCCCAGGGCATTCCGGTGACCATCACCAACTATCTCGGCTGGGCGGCGGTCGCCGACGAAGCTGCGGCGGACTATCGCAGCGGCAGGGTGAAAACGATTATTCTGGTCGGACACTCCTCGGGGGCGACGGTGCTGCCCGATATGGTGGCGCGTCTCAGTCAGCAGGGTGCGCCGGTGAAGCTCGCGATCGGTCTTGATTCGGTATTTCGCACCAGCCTGTCTGGCCGCGTCGGACGATACGTCAACTACTATATTGGCAATGGCAATGGCGAGCCGGTCGCGCCTACCAAAGGACTGCATGGAACGCTCGAGAACGTGAACGTGTCGAACATTCCTGGCGTCGGGCACCTCACGATCGAAAAGAGCGAGATCATGCAGCGTCGGGTGATCGCCGACATTGATGCCGTGGTTTTCGGCAGTCGCCCCCGGCAAGCATCGGCCGCGCCCGCGGTGACTCAATAAAATCGGAACGCAGATCGGCCGCCTGCGCGGGCGTTTGCCCGCAAGACGCCACAATTCCACCAATTCGGCCGACCAGAACGACGATGGCGTGCATCGGTCGCGCCATTCGGCTTTTGGGTTGCCCGCTATGCTTGGGTTGCCCGTCATGTTGGCAACCAATAACGGGCTCGCAGCCGTAGGATAGTTCGTGGGGCGCTTGATCAATTCGGCACGCTTGGCCGCGGTTCTCCTGGGGACGCTGTCGTTGACCTCTCTGGTTGACGGCAATGGCCACCCAGCCGCAGCCGACCCGGCAACCGCGACTTCTACCGAGTCCTTGATATCGCCACCGCCACCCGGGCTCTCGACGGCGCAGACGCCCCGCGGCCGCGCTTATTTGTTTCGCGGGGCGCTCGGCCCGTTCTTCTCGCGCGGCATCGATCGTTTGGGGGAGAGGCTCGATGAGGTCGGCATTACGAACCATGTCTATGAGTTCACCATCTGCCGCCTGATCGCCGCCCAGGCGATTGACGACTATCGTGAAGACCCGCAGCCGATCATCCTGATCGGCCACTCCATGGGTGGGCTCTGCGCAGTGACGTTTGCGGAAGTTTTGGAGAAAGAGGGTATTCGGGCGAATCTGGTTGTCGCGATCGATCCCGCCCATGCGACATCAGACGTTCCGCTGAACGTCGATCGCTTCATCAACATCTTCCTGTCAAAGGACGTGCTCGGTGGCGGCGATGTCAAGCCGAAGGCAGGATTTCGCGGCCATTATGCGAGCTTCGACCTTTCCGAGCACGGCGAGTCTCATGTCAATATCGAGAAGGTCGATACGATCCAGCAGCAGCTCGTGACCAAGGTTCTTCAGATTGCACTCGCAAGAGGGCCCGGCGATACGTTGCCGATCCGCTATGTCGTTCCGCCGAAAGAGCGGATCGAACTGTGGGACAGTGGAACCTCGGTGTTCGCCCGTCCAGGCGACAGCTTGCAGTCGATCGCGACCGCCTACCATGTCCCGCTGTGGTCGGTTACCCAGATCAACAAGGGCGCCGATCGCGCGCCGCTGGTGCCCGGCGAGCGCGTCATCGTGCCGCGCCACCTCGAGCCGCTCATCGAGACGCCGGAGCCAGTGCCGCCTACCGTTTCCAGTGTTTCAACTGGCCCGTCGCGCGGAGTTTCAACGCCGCGGCAAGAGCGGCACTAGCATCGGAACACGCCGGCGGTACGGAGTGTAGACGTCGCCGAGTTCGTTGGTGAGGAAGCCTTCTTCCATACGCGCCTTTTGCCAGAAGCCGAAGGCGATCAGGGCCGTGCCGAACAGGGCGCTTGCGGTTCCAAGCGCAACACCGGTCGCGATCATGGCGCCGATCAGCCCGGTATAGATCGGATGGCGAACCAGCTCATAAGGGCCGGTGTCGACAACGCGATGGCCTTCCTTGCGCGTGATCGTGCCCGACCAGAAACGTCCGAGGTGAAGGCGCGCCCACCAGGTGAACAGGCAACCAGCGGCGGTCAACGCAGCGGATACATAGGTGCCGGTCGCGCCGACCTGCCACAACGGCTTTTCGCCAAGGATTGACGCAGTCCAGGGCGTCAGCAGGACGGCGCCAATGATGATTGGAATACGATAGGCGCGCGAGTCCTCAGGCCTGACGCGCTTTTCGGTGCGGCCGGAAAAGAAGGCGCCGATCAGCCAGCTCAACAGCCACGCAAGCCAGATCAAGGCCAGCAAGGCGGCGGGCCAGGTCGCGCTCCATCCGCTCCACAGCAAAGCGACGATCGGGTTCGGCTCACGCGTCATCCGCTAGTGTCCCGATTCTGAC
Organism: Bradyrhizobium erythrophlei; assembly: GCF_900142985.1. Classification (NCBI taxonomy): domain Bacteria; kingdom Pseudomonadati; phylum Pseudomonadota; class Alphaproteobacteria; order Hyphomicrobiales; family Nitrobacteraceae; genus Bradyrhizobium; species Bradyrhizobium erythrophlei. The sequence continues at coordinate 2,384,600 of NZ_LT670849.1, read as the reverse complement.
ATTCGTATCCCGTCTCGGCGCCCACTATTACGAATGTCAGAATCAAAGGGACACTAGGAACCATCTAATTCTGGCGTGGCTTTGACTCTGAATTCGCAGCGGGCACCAAAAGGAACGTCAGAGTCGCCACGCCGAGCTTATATTCCCGATCGGAAGAAGCTGGCAAATCACGAAAAAGAGGAGATGAAGGAATGGCTTACGGCATCAAGACGCCGTCGGCTTGCTGAGCAGATAGGCAATCGTATCGCGCAGCGCCGGCTCGACCGGCCGCGGCGCATAGCCGAGTTCATTCTTCGCTTTTTCGATCGATAATTCGGTCGCCCGCAGTGCGATCCGCACGCCCTCGGCAGTGCCGGAGGGTGGGCGGTGCGTCACGTGGTCCGCCATGAATTCCAGCATCGCTGCGGCGGCTTCCGCGATCTTGCCGGGGACCGGAATGGCGATCGAGTGGTGTCCGCTGATCGTCGACATCAGTTTTAGAATCTTCTTCAGCGAAATGCTTTCGCCACCGAGGATGTAGCGGTGGCCGACCTGGCCGCGTTCCATCGCGAGCACAAGACCGGCGGCGACATCGCGCACGTCGACAAGGTTCACGATGAAGTCGAGATACATCTGCACCCGCCCGTGCAGGAATTGCCGGAGCATCGCGGTAGGCGGCGTCAGGTTGTGGTCATGTGGCCCGATCGGCATGGTCGGCGTGCCGATGACGAGCGGAAATCCCGCGGCCGCCGCTTGTGCGGCGAATTGTTCGGCCAGCATTTTCGAGCGGGTATAGACGCCCGGCATTTGCTCCGGCGGCAGCAGGCTGCGCTCGTCGGAGGCCGCCTTCAGAGAGGGCGGTCGGAACAGAATGGATTCGGTCGAGCAATGCAAAAAGCGCGCGACGCCACGCTTGCGTGCGGCTGTAATGACAACTTCCGTACCCTGAAAATTCACCGCATGGAAATCGCTCTTCTCGGGTAGCCACATACCCGGAAGGCCGGCGAGGTGATAGACCTCGTCGATATCGCGCAGCGTGTCATCCACCAGCGCCGAGTCCAGCACTGAGCCCGACACATATTCGACGTCGGGGAGTGCGCAGATGGGCGGCCGTTGATCGAGGACCCGCACCTTGTGCTCGCGCGCGACCAGCGCCGACACAAGGTGCTGCCCTATGAAGCCAGTACCGCCAGTGACGAGTACCCTGGTGCCCGCTTTTCGAAGTTCGTGCTCCATCGCAGCGCCCACCTTTCACGAACTTCGAAAAGTCATGGGCACCAGCAAGACTATTATTCCAGTGCCGCTTTCCTTTTCGAAATTCCTGAACGGAATTTGCAGCTTGCGACGCAGGAATTTCAAATGGGCGGCACTGGTCATGAACGTGGCAGCGGTCCGACCTGATGTTCCTCGGTAAAGGATGAGGGCTGGTTCTGTGGATCGGTCTGGATAATGGCCGCCAGATCGCGCCGGAGCCCGAGCGCGATGAACAGCTTGGCCGTCACGAACATCGGCCCCAGCAGGAAATGCGAGGGATTGTCGACCAGGGCCGGCTGGCGCTGTTCGAAAACCCGATGTCCGATAACCTGGAAAGCGATGCCGACGGCGATCAGGGGCAATGTGATCGACCACACCATGGCGGTGCTCGCATGATGCACGACGAAGGTCGCGGCGGCGAACAGGGCGACGGCAAAGCCGAGAATGGCCGCTCCAAGTGCGACATCGAGCAGCAGCCAATAAATCAGTACCGGCAGCGCCAGGATAGGTGCGAGCGTCGTTTGCACGCCCAAAACCTGTACGGGCACGAGGTTGAGAGGAAGAATAGCGGCAAAGAACAATGTCAAAATACCGAGCACATGCATCGCACCATTCCAGGGGTTGCGATGATATTCCACGTAATCGGCAAGCTGGCGCTTGAAAAAGGCATTCATGGCTGGGGCTCGCTACAACCTTCGCGCAAAAATACGTAAAGGGCTGACTTTGGAAACGAGGCGGGGCGGCCTGCTGCGATGGGGCTACTTAAACTTGGGACCTGCCCGAAGTCAAATAGTGGGCAAGGCTCAGAACCTGCGGCATTTTTTCGTTTTGTAACAAGTCACAAATACCGCCATGCGACGTTTCGTTTCATGGGTGGATCAGGCGCCACAGGATGGCGCCTGTCGCGCCGGCCCACAGAATGATTGCGGCAATGGACTGGATCATGAAACCCTGACTGCGTTTGTTGGCGGCTTTCGCGTAGCCGGTCATGTAAAGAATGCGGCCGACAATCCAGACGACGCCGAGCCCTGCCGCTATCGCGTCGCTGATATAGAGCGCAAACAACCAGAGCGCCGGGAGGAAAATCGGCATCCACTCAAGCGTATTCATATGGGCGCGAAACACGCGCTCGAAGTCCGGATCGCCGATGATTGCTGGCGCCTTGACACCATAGGTTTGGCGCGCCTTGCCGACCTGAAAGCTGAAAAAGAAATACATCAGGACCGCAAGGCAGGTGACGAAGGCCGTCAGATGAAACATCGGGAGCTCCCTTTTGGGGGTCTGGAGTGGTCTTCAGTAGCCGGTCATTTCCAGATAACCAACCCCGCTGTGACTGCCGGAAAACCGGATCGGCCCCTCCCAATAGGGAAAGCGCGTCCCCATCCAGCATTTTGGATTCAAGGGCGCACACGAAATCGCCAGCGAGAGCGGCGGGATCGCAATGTCCCAGCCCGTCGGAATGCGGCGTCCTGCGACATCGGTCCAGGCTTTTGGCGTCATGACGATGTCGGAAAATGCGATCGTCCGTCCATTGCCGTCCGCCGAAAACCATTTGCCGGAAATGAAGTGACGCCCGTTCGTCTCGCGCAGCCGAAACAGCATCAGCTTTTCATCGCTACCGAAATGCAGCGACAGCCAGTCCCACCCGGTCTGATCTGCGGCCAGCGGCTGGCTGCTCCATTCGCGGTCGAGCCAGGCTTTGCCCGTGACCTTAACCGGCGCGCCGTCGATGGTAATGCGGCCGGCGGCCTTGAAGTAAGGCTGACTGTAGTAATAGGACGCCTGTCCCTGTTCGGATTTGACGCTGTAGCCGTCCTCGCCCTGCAACACCAACGCATGATCCGCTTCGAGACGCAGCGCGTAAGCGAAATCCGCGCCTTCGGCGTTGAGTTCGAGCGGCGACATCGCGTCGCTGTTCATTCCCTCACGGCCACGTATTTGCCAGGCATCGATCCAGGCATGGAAGGGCGTGGCTTCAACGCCCGCCTGCCCAACGCCGCCGCGGGCAAACGTCTCGCTGAAACGGTGGATATCGGCGCGCGTCACCGCGGCGTGCGCCATCCAGATTTGCTGATTGGCCCAGCCTTCCGCTTGCGGACCCGGCGCCATCGCCTGTCGGAACAACGTCCACTGCGCGCCATAGGCGGCGCCGGCGGCATCAACGAGGTTGGCGGTGACGTACCACCATTCGATGCGGAAGTCCGGATGCGGGCCGTGATCGCCGGGAAAGACGAGCTTCTTCCCCGCGACGACCGGCGCGAACCCTTCGCCGCTCATGCCGAGCCCGGCAAAGCCCTGCGCTTGCGCCGTGCCTTGCTTCAGCGCCAAGAGCAGCGCGCCGCCTACAAAGGTCCGCCGGGAGACACTACCGCTCATCGGCGAAAACCTTGATCAAGACGGCCGGCTGCAACCGCGCAAGCTTGAGCACGGGGATGGCGGCGGCTACCAGCGATGCCGCCATCGCGACAAGCAGAAGTTCGGCCAGTTGCAGCGGGAAGACGTGAAACGGCAGGCGCCAGCCGAACGCCTTCACATTGACGACCGCGATCAGGCACCAGGCGACCATCAGACCCAACGGCAGCGCCAGCAGCGCCGTGATCAGCGCAACCGACATCGTCTTGAGCAGTTCGATCATTGCCAGTCTTTGCCGGGTGATCCCGATCGCCCATAGCGGCGCGAGTTGCGGCAGGCGCGAGTTGCCGAGCGTGAGCAGGCTGGTCAGCAATGCGATGCCGGCTACGCCGAGCGTGAAGGCGTTCAACGCCGCGGTCACCGCGAAGGTCCGGTCGAAGATGCGTTTTGATTCTGCTTTCAGCGTCGCCTGGTCGATCAGGTTACGATCATCGAGACTGAATTTCTCACGCAAGGCCGACATCAGCGCCGGCACGGCCGCGGGCTCGGCGCGCAGGCCGATCCGTGTCAGCGGGATGTTCGGGAAGTAACGGGTCAGCGCGGCAAAGTTGACCGCGATCTGTCCCTTGGGATTGCCGTAATCGGCATAGATGCCGACCACTTCCAGCGGCCAGTTTCCGCTCGGCGTCGGCACGTCGAGATGATCGCCGATCGCAAGCTTGAGTCGCAGCGCCAGTTGCTCGCTGACGAAAGCCGCATCGCCCGGCCGCAGGCGTATCCAGGCATTTTCAGCAGCGCGCAACAGCGGCCAGTGTTCGCGATAGGTGGCGTGATCCGGAAGACCGAAAATTTCCAGCGGCGCTCCGGCAAGCTGCGTCTCGGCGCGACCGCCGGGGAGAATGGCGCTGACGTCGCGCCGTTCGCGCAGCCACGCCGTGATGGCTTTCGCTTGTGCATCATCCGATGCGTTGAGGTAGACGTCGGCAGCCAGTCTGCCGTCAAGCCAGTTCACAAACGTCCGGCTGAAGCTCTCGACCATGGTGCCGACGCCCACATTGACGGACAGCGCGAGCAACAGCGCCATCAGCGCCAGCGACAATCCGGAAAGCTGCTGGCGGCTGTCGGCCCAGAACCAGGAAGCGATCGCGCCGCGCGCGCGGCGCTGGCCCGCGCCCAGCACCAATTCCAGAATCAACGGCAGCACGAGTGCCGCGCCGAGCAGCATGGCTGCGAGCACGGCAAAGCCCGCAAGGAGAGAGTCGCCGAACCAGAAAAATCCGAACGCCACGGCGAACACAGCGAGCGCACCGATCCCCTGAAGGACAACCCATCGGCGTTGCGCCTGATGCCAGGCCTGGGGCTGGGCGGCGGCGAGCACCGGCAGGTGGCTCGCCTTCCACAGGCTTTGCGCTGCGGCGAGCATCGCGCCGGCCACGCTGATCAGGAGACCGGCGATCCACCATTGCGGTCGAAGCGAGAGATGGCCGGGGATCTGGGCTCCATAAAGGCCACGCAGCGATGCGGCGACATCGGGCAATAGCGCCGCCGCAATCAGATAGCCGCAGACCATGCCCAGAAGCCCGGCGATGAGGGCGAGGAAAACCAGCTCGAACACGAGCACCGTGTTGAGCTGGGCTGCGGATACGCCGCAGGCGCGCAAGGTTCGCAACATCGGCAGTCGCTGCTCGAATGCCAGTCCGATCGCCGAATTGACGATGAAGAGGCCGACGAAAAACGAAAGCAGGCCGAACGCGGTCAGGTTCAGGTGGAAACTGTCGGTGAGGCGTTCGAGATCGGTCTCCGCCTCAGGCTCGATCAGGCGCAAGCGATCGCCCGCGACGGCTTCAAGCGCCGCGCGGGGTCCCTGGGCTTTGCCGATCAAGAGGCGTGAAATCTGATCGGGCATTTTGAGCAGCCGCTGCGCAATCCCGATATCGACCACCATCACGCCGGGCGCCAATTGCGCGGACACGCGAAGCGGCGGCAAATTGAGGTCGCTGCTCGTTATCGGCGTGTCGCCTTCGGAGGCTCCGAGTTCGCCGAGCGTTTCGTGCGCCACCCTCGTTTCGCCCGGCGGCGCGACAAAGGCCTGCAAGTCGCCACCTATTGCGGGCGTATTGCCGGCTTCTGCCGGGAGCGTCACAGGTTCGACGCCGAGCAGACGGAAGGTCCGGCCGTCGATCTGGATTCGCCCCTCGACAACCGGCGACACCGGCCAGCCGGCGCGGCGGAGCTCGACAAAAAGCGCTTGCGGGAAGGTCGCGCCGTTACGGCCAACCAGCATCGCGGTGCGAGCACCTCCAAGCGCGGCGGCCGCGCGATCGTAACTCGCACGCGCCTGCTGGTTCAGCGCCTGCACGCCACTCCACAGCGCGATCGCCGAGATCAGACCGATCAGCAGTGTCGCAAATTGCATCGGATGCCGTCGCCAGTGGCTGAGCAGCACCGCGAGAATCCACAGCGGCCGCCTCATGCGATCAATCCCGCGCTGAGACGGATATGGCGGTCGAGCGTCGCGGCCAGCCGGGTCGAATGCGTCACCATCAAGAGACTGCAGCCGGTCTGCGCGACCAGGTCCCGGGTCAGCGCCAGCACCTCGTCTGCGGTGGCTTCGTCGAGATTTCCGGTCGGCTCGTCCGCGAGCAGGAGCGACGGTTTGACCGCGAGCGCCCGGCCGATCGCGACCCGCTGCTGCTGGCCGCCGGAAAGCTGCTCCGGATAGCGATCCAGAAAGCCGGCAAGGCCCAATCGTTCAGCCAATTGCGCCAGCCACGCCGCGTCGTGGCGTCCGGCGATGCGGGATTGAAACGCGAGATTATCCCGAACGCTCAGGCTCGGGATCAGGTTGAATTGCTGAAAGACCAGGCCGAGACGGTCGCGCCGCAACGTCGCCAGGCCTGCCTCGCCGAGATTCGTGATCGGCGTGCCGGAAAAATCGATTTCGCCGCCGTCGGCACGGTCGAGCCCTGCGATCAGATGCAGCAGCGTGCTCTTGCCGCTGCCGGATTCGCCGGTCAGTGCGACCCGTTCGCCGGCGGCGATGCTCAAGTTCACGCCGCGGAGAACGTCGACCTTTTCGCCGGCTGCGAAATAGGCCTTGGTCAGGTGGCGAACGCTCAGCACGATCTCTTTGTCGGCGGTCATGCGAAGCAACGCATCCTGGAGCTCCGATTCCGAGGTTCGCAAGCTATCGTGGCGACCTCTGATGCGAACCTCGGAATCAAAGGAGCTCTAGCAAGTTATTGTCTTGAGTGCGGCTTTGAATTTGAAGTTCCTATACTGGACTCGCGGCGAAGCCGATAGGAACTTCAAATTCGCCGCACTAAATACCCCTTCAGTGGCCGTGCAGCATAGCAATACCTGAAGTGGAGATCACGGCCCCCGAGGGCGATGGCGACCTGATCGTGCGGCTCAGGGGTGCGCTTCGGTCACGGGCTCTGCGGCCTTGCCGGCTTGCGGGTTTCGCTCGGTGGCAAGCGCCAGGATGACGGTCATCATCATGAACACGACCGACACGCCGAACACCCAATGCGGCAGGTTCCGATCCATGATCCAGCCAAACAACAGCGGGCTGATGATGCCGCCAATATTGAAGCCGGTGGAGACGATGCCGAACACCCGGCCGGCGGCGCCGGCTGGCGCGGCGTTACGGACCATCATGTCGCGCGAGGGGACGATCACGCCGCTGAGGAATCCGGCCAGTCCCATCGCGCCGATCAAGAGCACTTGCGGCAAATTCAACGCGGCAACGATCAGCAGGATGACGGCATTGACGGCAAAGCAGGCAGCGGCCACCTGACCGTGGCGCTCGGTCAGGTCGGCGAGAAGTCCGCCGGCGAGAACGCCGGCCGCGCTCGCGCCGAGATAGGTTGTGAGCACGAGATTAGCCACAGAGAAAGTCGTGCCGTATCCGCCCATCAGCGCCACGACGCCGAAATTGGATATCCCGGCGCTGGATATGCTGAGCAGCAAGAAGAAGATCATCAAAACGACGATCGCCGGCGTGATGACGTTTTGCCTGGGAGCATCGGCGGCGCTTGTGGTGGGGCGGGCGCTGCTCGCATCGGGAATGCCGACGGCCATCAGAAGCAACGCGGCCAGGGGACCGACCGCGCCGGCTGCGATCAGCGCGCCATGGCCGCCGATCGCCGCAACCAGGGCGGCGATGATGGCGGGCGCAACCGCGCCGCCGAAAAACCCGGCAAAGGCGTGAATCGAAAACGCACGGCCCATGCGCGCTTCATTCATGTGGGCCGAGAGGATGGCGTAGTTGGCGGGGTGATAGACGCTGTTGGCGAGCCCCAGCAGCGCGGCGTTGACGATCAGCCATGGATAGCTCAGATGCAGGCCGAGCGCGATGAGCGAGCAGCCGCCGAGGCACAGGCCTATCAGTAGAATATTTCGCGCGCCGAGATGATCGGCGAGATAGCCGATCGGCGCCTGGGTCAGGCCGGAGCTGACGGCGAAGACCGTGAGCGCGAAGCCGAGCTCGACATAGCCGACGCCGAGTTGCTGTTTCAGGAACGGAAACAGCATCGGGAGTACGAAAATGTGGAAATGGCTTACCCAGTGCGCGACTGATATCGCGCCCAGCGTGCGGAACTGCTCGTCCTTGATGGCCTGATCAGTGGCTTGTTGCGGCGTGGCCAGGATATCGGCCATCTCGGGGCTTCCTCGCTTTTTGGAAGCGAACCTATCGGCCCCGACGGCACCCTGTCCATGAATGGGGCCGCATGGCAGCCCGCCGCTATGATTCTAACATTCGCAAAGCGCCCGCTGAGACGGGATGCGAATGTCAGACGCGGACGGCTAAGAGGCCATATGGCCGCGCCTGGAGGGATTGATCAGCCGGACAATCTCGCAAGCTGCCACAAGCCCGATCAGCCAGGCGATGTTTGTAAGTCCGATTTGCGCGACGATGGCGGCCGTAAAGTCGCCGGCGCCGCCGAGGAACGGCGTGGCGGCCAGAAGCACCAGTTCATAGATGCCGTAGCCGCCAATCAAGGCCAGCGCGAGGACGAGCGGCGTGCCGCTCTGAGGAAGCGCGCGCAGAACCGCCGACGACGCTGCGGTCGCAGCGAGGGCGGCGATGCCAATGACCGCACCCCAGAGCATCGTATTGCCGTCGACCGGATAGTGCAGGGCCCCGAAGCCGATGCCCTGATTGACCAGCCATGCGCCGGTGACCACGAGCAGCGCCGGCCGCAGCGGCAGCATCGCGGCGGCAATCACCGCAAAGGCCGCAAATGGCGTGGCGCAGGCGAGCGCAAAGCTTGCGAGCGCGCAAGACACCGCCAGCAAGGCGAAACCGAACAACGGCGCATGGCGCGATTCGACAGGCGCGAGCCGGAAGCCGTTGGCCGACGGCGAGAGCAGGCTGAGGGACATGATCATTTCTCCTTGGCCGTCACCTTAATCGATTTCATAGACCCGCAATAGCCTGATTGGCGGTTAATGCCGCGTTTCTGATAGAGGGGCTCAGACCGTGCAAGACTGTGCTACTGTAACGTCCCTGATTACATCGGCGGCTTAAAGATGCCTGAAACGCGACGGATCGTCTCATTCTTGCCCTCGGCGACCGAGATGGCATGTGCGCTGGGTCTAAGCGACCAATTGCTGGGCATTACCCACGAATGCGATTACCCGCCTCAGATCATGGGCAAGCCGGTCGTCGTTCGTAATGTCCTTCCGATCGAAAGCATGAGCCAGGCGGAGATCGATGTCGCCGTCACGCAACGATTGCGCGATGGCCAAAGTCTCTACCGGGTGGAAGAGGCGCTGATGCAGGACATCGCGCCCGACCTGATCCTGACCCAGGACCTCTGCCAGGTCTGCGCGCCCTCGGGCAACGAAATCTCGCAGCTTCTGACGTCGCTGCCCAGCAAGCCGCAGGTCTTGTGGCTTACGCCGAAATCGCTCGAGCAGATATTCGACAATTTGCGCGAGCTTGGCGAGGCGACGGGTCGGTCCGAAATGGCCGAAACATTGATTGCGGACGGGCAGGCTCGGCTTGCAAAGATCGAATCTGTTACACGCGCGCTCGTTTCGCGGCCCCGGGTCTTTTGCATGGAATGGATGGACCCGGTTTATTGCTGCGGTCATTGGGTTCCGGAAATGGTTCGCATGGCGGGCGGCCTCGACAAGCTTGGACGCGAGGGAGCCGATTCGGTTCGCATACGGTGGGACGACGTCCTTGAATGGAAGCCGGAAGTGTTGATCGTCATGCCGTGCGGCTTCGATCTGGAAAAGACGTTCAAGGAGGCGCAACGGCTGACGGCCTATCCCGGCTGGGACGATCTTCCGGCGGTGCGCAACGGATGTGTTTATGCGGTGGACGCGAATTCCTATTTCGCACGTCCAGGACCGCGTGTCATCGAAGGCACGGAGCTGTTGGCGCACCTCCTTCACCCCGAACTGTTCGAATGGAGAGGGCCAGCGAACGCGTTCCGGCGTCTGGTCTGACCCTCTTCTCGCGCGACTGTCTGGGCGTGGTTATTTCACGCCATAGCTTGCAAAGCGGATGCCGGCGAACACGCCGAGACCCGGCGCCAGGAATCCGGTCGGGTTCTGGTAGTGAACGTTGGCGACGTTATCGATCCGGCCGAACACCTTGAGTTGGTCGTTGAGCGCGTAGTCGGCGCGCAAGTTGACGATGGTGTAGCCCGGGGCAGTGACCGGCACGCCTGTATTGCGGTCGATATCGGACCAATCGCTCACGTGAAGGACTGTGGCCGACAACGTGAGTGGGTCGATCGGATTCCAGAGCGCGGTGACGCTGAACTTTTCCTTTGGTCGGCGGAGCAGCTGCAAACCGGTATCGGTGTCGACCGTTCGCGTGAACGTGTAGTCCGAGCGAACCTTCACACGATCAATCACATTGAAGGTTACGAAGTTCTCGGTGCCTTCGGTGATCGCGTGCCCAATATTGACATTCTGGCCGAGGAAGCTGCCGGGTATGGGCTCGAAAAAGATCAGGTCCGTGATGTCGTTCTTGAAATAGGTCGATCCAAACCGGATGCGATCGTTGAACAGAGGCTGCTCGAAGCCGATGTCAGCGCCGCGGCTTTGCTCGGGCTTCAGGTTTGGATTGGGAATGGAAAACCCGGGAAAAAACTCGAAAAGTTCACTGAGCGTCGGCGCCTTGAAGCCGGTGCCGTAGCTCGCCTTGATGGTGGTTTCGGTGACGGGCAGGATCACGGACGGGGCGATCCGGTAGGTCATATGCTGGCCGAAGTTGTCGTTGTCGTCCTCGCGAATATTGGCGGTTAGAAAGAAACGCTTGGCGAGATTCGATTGCCATTCGACAAAGGCGGCGCTGTTGCCGGTCTTTGCCGAAAGGTCTGACGTGTCGAGATTCGAATTCTCCCGTTCGGCGCCAACGATGAGATTCTGGCCGGTCGCAACCTCGGTCACGCTGTGCCAATCGTATTTCAGCCGGTTGCCCGTCGTGATCGCGGTCGGGTCGAAACCCTCCGTGATGTCGGCATGCCAGTAGTTCGTGTAATTGACGCCGAAGTAATTCTTGATGCGGCCATCCAGTAACGACCACACAGCCTCTTCGCGTCCGAAAAATTCGTGAATGGTCTGTTGGCTTTGTTTTGCGTCCGGAAAAAAGACGCTGAAGTCTGCGTTCGGGGTGTTGTTTCCGGTGAAAAGGAGTGTCGACTCGCTGTAGCGCAACACCGAGTTCCATGTCAGCGAATCGCTCAAGTTGACGCCGGTCTTGGTCGAGTACGTCATGTTGTCGTAGTTGTTGCCATTTGCCTGTTGTCCGGGCGGTAACAACTGCAACGGCGTCACGGGGACATCGCTGGCATGGACGTGCGAGACGCTGGCGGCATAGTTGTAATTGTCTTGCGATCCGCTGACGCCAACACTCTGATTGAACGTGCCGAACGATCCGGCCTCGTTCATCGCGGTCCAGCGCGCGGGCCCTTCGCCCTTCTGGGTAACGATCGAAATGACGCCGCCGATCGCGTCCGAGCCGTAAAGTCCGCTTTGCGGGCCGCGCAGCACCTCGATCTGGGCCATGTCGGCGGTCAGAAGGTGAGCGAAATCGAACGTACCGGTGCTGGCGTCGCTGACGTCGATGCCGTCGATCAGCACCTTGGTGTGGTTCGAATTGGTGCCGCGGATGAAGACGGAAGTTTGCCCACCCAGCCCGCCACTCTGCACCACATTCAAACCCGGCACGGTATTCAGAGCGTCGGGCACGGTGCGGTATTGCTGGGTCGCGATGTCCTGCGCGGTGATGACCGTTACTGAGTTCGCGACCTGGTTGATCGGCGTCACGATGCCGGTCGGGCTGACGACGTTTGTTGTCGAAGTCGCAACGCCCGGCTGTGGTGCGGCCGGCTGTTCAGGCGGCTTTGGCGCCGTTGGCTTGGCTGCAACCTGACGTCGGCTCGGCTTGGGCTTCGCCGGAGGCTGAACCGTCTCGGCCCGCTTGGGCGGAGAGACCTGGACCGGCGGCAAAAGATCCGGCGACGCCGATTGCTGGGCGTGCGCGGCGGAGAGCGCAAAAGGAGATAATGGGATCAGCACCGTGGAGGCGAGCCAAAGGGCGCGCCGGGTACGGGCTTTGGTGATGGAAGGCATAGTTAGACCTCGGTATGACGTCAGTGGCACGTCACAGCGAACGAAGTCTCACCACGCTGTTTCCCCCAGCCCAGTGAAGCTAATGCCTGTACTCCCCGACCGGCATCCTCGCGTGTGACCACGATTGACGGCAGGTCTCCTGGCTCGCGGGTCGTTACCTTCCGTCGCCTTCCCGGGACCGAGATTCCCAGTGGCATTTGACGGAAGATTCATCGCTTACAGTTGCGGGGGCAGCCGCGGCATTGGAGATTTTTCTCCGCACCGCATTCCCTCTTGATCCTCGTAAGAGGAACCGTCCCGGCTATCTAGGAGGGCGCTTGGCGGCGAGTCAATGCCGTCGCGGGTGGTCGGGCGAACTAGCGCGGCGGGTGCGGTATTTTTATCCGAGATTCTAGCCCGTCGCGACTGGTCCGCCGGCCTTTTTCCAGGCGTCGATGCCACCGGCGATGTGGGCCGCATTGGCGAGGCCCGCCTCCTTCGCAGCGTTGACCGCCATCGCCGAGCGCTCGCCATAGGCGCAGAAGAACACGACGCGGCGGCCGGTCGCGGTCGCGACTTCGCGCAGCATGCCGCCGGGCTTGAGGCTGTCGTCGATGCCGGGATAGGGCGCGTGCAGCGCGCCGGGCAGAGTGCCGTGCTTGGCGCGCTCGCTGGTCTCGCGCAGGTCGACCAGCAGAATATCGGGCCGTCCGAGGCTCTGGATCGCCTCGATGGCCGAAAATGAAAGTCCTTGCTTGGCTAGGTCGTCCTGATGCAATCCGACCCGGATGTTGGCGGGTACGGCGACATCCATCATTTTCGGATTGGGCAGCTTCAGATTGTTCATCAGCTCGACATATTCGTCGACCGAACGCACCTGGAGCCGCGGATTGTAGCGCTTCTCCTCGCCGATGGTGGAGACGGTGTCGCCTTTGTAATCGTGGGCGGGAAACACCAGCGTTTCCTCGGGAAGTTTCAGCAGCCGGTTGAAAATCGACTCGTATTGCGCCCGCGCGCTGCCGTTCTGGAAGTCGGTGCGGCCGGTGCCGCGGATCAGTAGCGTATCGCCGGTGAAGACACGATCGCCCATCAAATAGCTGTATGAATCGTCGGTGTGGCCCGGCGTGTACATCACATCCAGCGCGAGGCCTTCGATCGTAACCCTGTCGCCATCCGACACCCGCATCGACACGACGTCGGCCTTGGTCTCTTCGCCCATGATGGTGATGCAATGGGTGCGGTCGCGTAATTCGCCAAGGCCGGTCACATGGTCGGCGTGCAGGTGGGTATCGACGGCCTTGACCAGCTTGAGGTCGAGTTCGCGCAGCAATTGGCAATAGCGATCGACCCGCTCCAGCACGGGATCGAGGATCATGGCTTCGCCGCCGACGCGGCTTGCCAGCAAGTAGCTGTAAGTGCCGGATACGCTGTCGAACAACTGACGAAAGATCATGGTGGTGAAATCCGTGAACCGATTCCCGATCGTATCATGACATGGCTTGAGGCACAGCTCAGTGCCATGCGGCGAAATGCTGTCTACTCTGCAATGCCGGGATTGCCGGTCACGCCCCGCAGCGCAACATTGCCGGCGAGCGGGTTAAATGGCTTGCCGGCCCCGAGCTGTTTGGCAACAACCTCCCACACAGGTAGCCCCTGCTGGGCGTTGATCGCGGCCCAGCCGGCGACCTTGTAACGCTTGCTGGGTTCGATCGCCCGGCCATTGTCGAGTTTCAAATCGGAAATCCGGCGCCCGACTTTTTCCGATGGCGTGCAGGTATAGCTGAGGCCGCCGACGCGGACCATGTCGCCGCCCTGCTGATAATAGGGGTCGGGATTGAACAGATTGTCGCAGACGTCTTCGAGCGTGTTCTTGATGTCGCTGCCGGTCAGCCGCGAAACGTAGGTTTCCGGATAGGTGATCGCCGTTTCTGCCAGCACGTCTTCCATCGTCAAAGGCTGGTTCGGCAGGAACGTCGCGCCCCAGCGGAAGCCCGGCGACAGCGAGATTTCGGCATCAAATTCGCGGCGAAGCGCAGCGCAGATCAGTTGATCGACGGTGCCCGTGAAATTGTCGCGGCGATAGAGCAAGCGGGTTGCGGTCGTGATTTTATCGCTCCACGCCGCGACACGGGGGCTGTGCACTTTATCGATCAGCGCGGCCATTTCGGCATCAGGCTTCAGCAATTCCGAAAATACCGGAAACAGCCGGTAGCGTGCGTCCTGCACCCGGCCCTTGGCGAGATCGAGGTCGAGTACGCCCAGAAACTTGCCGTTCGCGCCGGCATTGGTGACCAACGTCTTGCCGCTCGCGTTGGTCACGGCGATCGGCCGCGGGATGGCGTCATGCGTGTGGCCGCCGAGGATGACGTCGAGGCCGCGCACGCGGCTCGCCAGTTTCAGATCGACGTCCATGCCGTTGTGCGACAGCAACAGCACCACGTCGGCCTTGTCGTTGGAGCGCAGGCCGTCGACAAGTGTTTGCAATTCCTGTTCGCGAATGCCGAAAGTCCAGTCCGGCGTCAGGCGTTTCGGATGCGCGATCGGAACGTAGGGAAATGCCTGGCCGATCACCGCAACGCGATAATCGCCGACTTGCTTGATCATTGCCGGCTTGAACACGCGGCCGGAAGCCGGATCGAAGGCCTTGGCGCCATTGAAGGCGGCTTCTTCGGTCAGGAAGACGTTCTGGGCCAGAAACTCGCCCTTGAAGCGTTCGAGGTTGCCGCGCAGCGTTTCCTCGCCATAGGTGAATTCCCAATGCCCGGTCATCGCCTCAACGCCGAGCAGATTGCAGGCCTCCACCATGTCGGCGCCGCGCAGTGCGTTGGCGAGCCCCGTGCCTTGCCAGGCGTCGCCACCGTCAAGCAGCATCGAATTCTGCGCGCCGGCCTCGTTGCGAAACCGGTCGACCAGGGTCTTCAGATGCGCAAAACCGCCGAGCCGGCCGAAGCGCGCCGCCGACTTCTCGAACTCCAGCGAGGTGAACGCGTAGGCATCGGCACTCTCGGGCTTGATGCCGAAGTGGTCGAGAAAAGCACGGCCGACGAGATGCGGCGGCTGGCCCGCCATCGCGCCAAGGCCGAGATTGACGCTCGGTTCGCGAAAGTAACCGGGCAACAGCTGCGCATGCGTGTCGGTGATGTGCAGAATGCGGGCGTTGCCGAACCGCTCGAGATCATAGACGCCGGGCTCGGCGCTGCGCGCGAGGCGCGGCAAGCTGCCGGAAAGCGCGGCGGCGCCTGTGAGTTTGAGAATATCCCGGCGGCGGAGGGTCATGGTGGGCGTCGCGCTATCCTTACTAGTGGTCTGACTCTAACATTCGCATCCCCACTAGCGGATTTCGAGATTCTTCCAGGCTTCTTTTTCGCTCGTCGCCTGGAAAATCGATGCTTTTGCCAATGCCTCGGCCTCCCTGGCGGCCGCGACCGCACGATCGAAGTCGCTTCTCTCGGCGGCTTTCCTGGCATCAGCGAGAGCGGCTTCGGTTGCGAGCCACTGGTTGCGCAGGCGGCCGGCCTCTTTCTCGGCGGCGTCGGCCGCGGCGTAGGCTTGCTTGAAATCGGCCTCGGTGCCGGCTGCAAGTGCCGCGCTGCCAATGCAGACCGCGGCGAGCAGCCCAAATGATCCAAGCGAGATTTTCCACGAGTCCGTCATGGCCGCGCACCCGGCCCGGAAATCGGCAAGCCGTTGCTGACGTAAGACAGGAAATATTCGAGGTCGCGATATTCCTCGCTCTGCGCTTCAAGCGGCACACCGCGCACCTGGCTGTTGCAGGAGATGAAACGCCGGCTTGTCGTGCCCATGCCGCCCCATTCAGAACGATAGATCGGCATTGCGTTGAGGATTCCAAGCGCCGGCGCAAGCACTTCTGCTCGCAGCCGCTCGCCGGGATTTTGCACATGGCAGGTCGCGCAGGAGAAATTCAGCTGCCCGCGCCGTGTGTAGAAATAGCGCTTGCCGTTCTCATAGGCCTCAAGCGCACGGGGATCGTCGGGAATCCTGATGTCGAACGGCTTGCCGCGGGAGGTGAAGGCCATATAGGCGGTGAGGGCTGCCATGTCCTCGCCGGTGTAGGAGATCGCTTTCTCGCCATTGGCCTCGCGGCACTGGTTCAGCGCCAGTTCAAGCGTGATCACCTTGCGGCTTTTTGCGTCGAACTGCGGATAGTTCTGCCGGATGCCGATGCCCTGGTCGGGAAAGCAATCGGCATAATGTTTGCCGTTCGCGAAAGGTTTGGCGAACAGTTCCTTGCCCGCTTCGAGAGAAAATTCGTACGGTGGAAACTGCTCCTTCTCTTCCCATTGTCGCCGCATGTCCTCGTTCAGGGCGTAGGGACCATTGGAGAAATCATCCGGCTTCACGTTCGGGAATTTGCGAAAGAAGTAGTCGCGGAAAGCGCGTGCCTCGGCGGCCGGGTCCGTGCTGTCGGCGACAGCCGCCGCGTCAGCAAGCAGGAGAGCCGCAAGCGAAATCAGAAGCAATCTCACGTCCGTCTCCTAGCGGTCCGATTCTAACATTCGCATCCCTTCTCAGCGGCCACTTTTGCGAATGTTAGAATCAAAAGGACCACTAGCAAAATATGGGTTTCTAGTGGAGTTTAGGATTTGACATTCGCTTTACGAATTTGCGGCTTGGCCAGCAGCGAATGCCAAATCCACTCCACTAGCCCGGCCAACACGCGACATTACTGGATCTTGAAGGTCGCGGTGTCGGTCTCGCCCTTGTTGTCGATCCAGTTCACCTTCAACTCGTCGCCCTTGGCCGCGCCCTTGAAGGCGAATTTGACATATGGATCCTTGGAGACAGCCGTTCCCCAATCGGCAATGAACACGGCCTTGCCGTTATGTTCGAAGGTCAGTTCCCTGATGTAATGCGCCGGGATGAATTCGCCCTTGTCATCCTTGATGAAGCCGGAATCCATCGGATGCTGGATCAGCGTCTGAACCTCGGTGATCTCACCGTTTGTGATCGCGCGGACGCGGATGCTCGATGCCATGGAAGTTCTCCTTAACCGCCGCAGCCGCCAACGGTGACCTTGACTTCCTTGGTCGCGCTGAAAAGCTTGCCGCCGGATTCCACGAGGACGATGACGTTGCTGGTTTTGGCCATCTTCAGGCGGTTGGCGATGCTGGGCATCGTGCCTTGCGGAATCTTGTAGTACGCCGCCAGCACGTTCGGGTTCTCCGGCACCACGAAAGCAATCGAGGTGACCTCAGGGATGCTGGTCGAAACTGATATCGGCACCACCGCGCCGTTCTCCGCGATTTCCGGCGCATCGAGCTTGATCTTGTCGGAAGGCTCGGCCGTGCGGCCGTAAAGCAGCTTGATCGCTTCCTTGCCGTCCTTCTGCTTGAAGGCGTCTTCCGGATATTTGTCGTTGGCCGCGGCAAGCGCCGCCGGCGTGTGGAAGGCGGCGATGCCAAGTCCCGCAAGGCCAAGTCCCGCGAGCGCGATCGAGCCTGCGCCACGTAAAACAAGACGCCGCGTAACCGGCGAAGCTCCATCGAAATTTGTCATCGCTCACCTCCCAAATTTGCCGCCTGGCTGGCAGTTCTGATCTTGCGGTACTCATAGCGTTTGCAAGAAATCCACGATCGCGTTGATTTCCTGTTCGGTTAGAATGCGATTCCGGCCGAACGGCGGCATTGCGGTGAGCGGATTCCGACGGCTCTCGTCGGTGAGGATCGCAACGAGGTCGGCCCTGTCGGGATATTTGCTCTTGATATCCCGGAGCGGGGGTCCGATCGACCCCGGCAGGTCGCCGCCCTTGATCTCGTGACAGCTCAGACAGTTGCCTTTGGCGCGGTCGAACGCGAGTTTCTCGCCCTCGGCCGCATTCGATTGGGCGTGCGCCGCCATCGGCGTCATGATGCCGGCGGCCACGAGCGCCAGCAAGAAAACCTTGAGTGAACGGCGGTCGATCAAGACACGGTTCCAGTACACGATATAGCCGAATATAATCGTTCAAAGCATAAAGGCTATCGCGTGACAACGCGGCTAATGCTCCTTTGATTCCGAAGTTCGTTAACGTGAGGCCGCAATGTGATACGAACTTCGGAATCGGAGCACTAGTTTGCGCCGCAGCGATGAAAATTCGAAAGGCAGGTCATGCCCGATTATGTCGTCGAGTTTGGCAAGGATGGCGGCAGTCGTCAGACCGACGGACGCCTCGATGCGCCGGCCTTTCACCGTAACTATGAGGCGATCCGGAGTGTGCTGGAACGATATCTGACCGGAAAATCCGGCGATGCGCTTGAGATCGGAAGCGGCACGGGCCAACACGTCGTCGAATTTGCCCGTCAGTTTCCCGAAGTCACCTGGTGGCCGAGCGACCTCAACGACAATCACCTCGCCAGCATCGAAGCCTGGCGGCGCCATTCGGCGTTGGCGAACATCCGCCCCGCCCGGCGGCTCGACGTATCGGATCCCGCGTGGGGCTCTGTCATGAAGGGCGAGGGCGGGCCGGGCGAGTTGCTCGCCGTGTTCTGCGCCAACGTCATTCACATTGCGCCATGGCAGGTCGCTGAAGGCCTGATTGCCGGGGCGGGGCACGCGCTGCGCAATGGCGGCATGCTTTTTCTGTACGGTCCGTTCAAGCGCGGCGGCAAGCATACGGCTGACAGCAATGTCGCCTTCGACGCCAGCCTGCGCCGGGGAAATCCCGAATGGGGATTGCGCGATGTCGATGAGGTCGAGAAGCTGGCGGACCGCGCCAGGCTCTCGCTGATCGATATTGCCGAGATGCCAGCCAACAACCTCACTCTCGTGCTCCGCCGAGCCTGAGCAGCGTTGCATGGCGCGCGGCGTCGCCATAGATCCGGGAATTCACCGCAGGAGAGATCGATGCCGTCGCGAGCCCGTCTTGATGAGTTCATTGCCGTGGTCGAATCCGGCGACCACGCCGGCGCCATCGAGCGCTACTACACCGAAGACGCCACCATGCAGGAGAACGCCGCGCCGCCACGTGTCGGCCGCGATGTGCTTGTCGCTCATGAGCGCGCAGCGCTGGCGCGGATGTCGGACGTCTATTCGAAATGCGTGTCGTCGGTGGTCGAAGGCGACCGCGTCGCCATTCATTGGAACTTCGTGCTCACCGAGAAATCCGGCCTGGTGCGCCGCTTCGACGAAGTCGCCTGGCAGGAATGGCGGGGCGATCTGATCTTTCGCGAGCGCTTCTTCTATGACCCCACTAAGGTCACTGGCAGCAGCTAGTGCCCACTTTCCGAAGTTCGTGCTCCATTGCAGCACCCACCGTCACGAACTTCGGAAAGTCATCGGCACTAGAAAACTTATTGATTCTAGCACCGCTTTGTCGATCTGAAGTCCCTGATCGAACTCACCGCTTGTGGTACAGGGACTTCAGATCGGCGGTGCTAGTGCCAACTGCTGACACTTCGATCTGGATCGAAATAATCGCCTTGGCGCGAGGCGGGCTGCGGCCTATCTGATCTCCCTGATCGGGAGGCCCCGTCGTGGAAGCTTCAAATCCCTATTCGATCGACGAGAGCTCTGCTCACTACGAGGGATGGCGGATCGTCGCCGTCTGCTTTCTGGTCGCAACCTTTGGCTGGGCGTTCGGCTTCTACGGACAAAGCGTTTATCTCGCCGAATTGCACCGGTTGCACGGCTGGCCGGCATCGCTGATTTCGACCGCGACCACCTTTTTCTACCTGTTCGGCGCGTTGCTCGTCATCTTCGTTGCCGAGACGATTCGAAAGTTCGGTCCTCGTAATTGCCTGGTGGCCGGGACGGTTGCGATGGCTGTCGCCGTCATCGTCATGGGACAGGTCACCTCGCTCTGGCAGCTTTACCTCGCCAACGTCCTGCTGGCGCTCGGCTGGGCAGGCACCAGCCTCGCGATGATCAGCACGACACTGGGGCTCTGGTTCGATCAAAAGCGGGGCATGGCGATCAGCCTCGCGCTCAATGGCGCGAGCTTCGGCGGCGTGGCCGGCGTTCCCTTGCTGGTGCTCGCCATCGGCCAACTCGGATTTTCCGGCGCGATGATCGCGGCGTCGTCGTTGATGATCGTGCTGGTGATTCCGGTGGTCGTCATATTTGTCGGCCGTCCGCCGCTGGTGTCGGGAAGCAGGCTCCCTTCGGCGGGCGGGGTGGCGTCATCCGCGCAAATCCGCGCCTGCGCCTTGCGCAACGTCGGATTCCTGTCGGTGTCGATCGCGTTTGCGCTGGTGCTGTTTGCGCAAGTGGGATTTGTCGTTCACCTGATCTCGTTTCTCGATCCCGTCATTGGCCGTGCTAGCGCGACGGTGGCGATCGCGCTTCTGACCGCAATGGCCGTGATCGGACGCCTGCTGTTTTCCACCGTCATCGACCGGCTCAATCAGCGGCTCGCCTCGGCACTTTCGTTTGCGAGCCAGGCGCTGGCGCTTCTGGTCATCATCAATTTCCGCAATGAAGTGGCCCTGATCGCAGCCTGCGCCGTGTTCGGCTTCTCGGTCGGCAATCTCATTACGCTGCCGTCGCTGATTGTGCAGCGCGAGTTCGATCCGCGATCTTTCGGCGTGCTGATCAGCCTGCTCACCGCAATCACACAAATCACCTACGCATTCGGCCCCGGCGTGATCGGCGCGCTTCGCGACCTCTCCGGCAGCTACACGCTGCCCTTCTATGGCTGTATCGCGCTGGAACTGATCGCCGCCATGCTGGTGATGTTCCGCGGCAGGCTGTCACAGGGCAACGAGCCCGAACGCCGCGTGTCTTGACGAGATTACGCCACGCGCTCGCGCATCAGGTCTTCGAGGTCGAGCCGCCGGGTGAACATTGCAAGTGATCCGTCGGCCGCGCGGGGCCATTCGGCCTCGGGCCGGTCCCAATAGAGCTCGACGCCGTTCTCGTCGGGATCGCGCAAGTAAAGCGCCTGGCTCACGCCGTGGTCGCTGGCGCCGTCAAGTGGAATGCCGGCACTGGTGACGCGATGGAGCGCATCGGCAAGGGCGGGGCGCGTCGGGTAAAGGATCGCGGTGTGAAACAGCCCGGTGGTTCCGGGAGCAGGGGGGATGGCCGCCTTTGCTGTGCCAGGTGTTCAGCCCGATATGGTGATGATAGCCACCGGCCGAAATGAAAGCGGCCTCGGTGCCATAGCGTTGCATCAGCTCGAAGCCGAGCACGCCGCAATAAAAGCCCAGCGCGCGATCGAGATCGGCGACCTTGAGATGGACATGGCCGATCCTGGTGCCGGCGACGATGGGCGGATTTTGCGGCATGGCTGCTCCCCTGCGTGATCAGAGGGATTTAGGAAGCGGCCAAGGCTCACGCAAGCTCCGATACCTGCCCGTCGGGCAGGCCGAATTCGAAGGTGTTTAGCGTCATCGAGACCATGGTGTAATAGCCGCAGAGGCCGATCACCTCGACGACCCCGCGCAGGGACAATAGCTCGACGGCCTCGTCGTAAAGCGCCTTGGGTACGCCGTGGCCTTCGTGCAGCGATTTCGCGACGTCGTAGATCATCTTCGCTTTCGGGTCGTCGAAGGTCGGCGTCCGGCGGTCGCGGATGTCCTCGATGATCTTCGGGTCCATGCCGCCCTGCAACGCGAGGCGCTTGTGGGCGAACCATTCGTAATGCGAGGTCCAGTGCCGCGCGGTGACGAGAATTGCGATTTCAGACAGTTTTGCCGGAAAGATCGTATCGAAGCGCAACACCTCGCCAAGCCGGGTGGCGTGGCGCGCCATTTCCGGGCTGTTGAGCCAGGCCATCATCGGCGCTGGCGGCTTGCCGCGTTTTCCCGCGATCGCTTCGTCGTGGGTCTGCTTCTGCGCCGGATTCATCTCCTCTGGGGTGAGCAATTTCAGCCGCATCCTGGCGTTCCTCTATGCTTTGTTGTTCTTTGAAGTATCCTCGTGGTGAGGAGCTGCGCTTCACGCGCAGCGTCTCGAACCTTGAGGCCCGGTTCGCGGCCTCATCCTTCGAGACGCGCGAGCGCTCCTCAGGATGAGGGAGAGGTTGAACGTTCTACCGGATCGGCGGGGCATATTGAATGCCACCGGCGCTCCAGAGCTGGTTCAATCCGCGCGGAATCTTCAACTTGGATTCCGAGCCGATATTGCGCTCATAGACTTCGCCGTAATTGCCGACATGGCGGATGATCCGGACCGCCCAATCCCTGGTCAGTCCGAGTTCCTCGCCGTAGTTGCCCTCGGTGCCGACCAGCCGCATCACGTCCGGCTTCTTGGACTTCAGCGCTTCGTCGATGTTCTTCGACGTCACGCCGAGTTCTTCGGCGTTGATCATCGCGTAAAGCGTCCACTTCACGATCAGCATCCAGTCGTCGTCGCGCTCCCGCACCACGGGCGCAAGCGGCTCCTTCGAGATCACGTCGGGCAGGATGGTGTGATCGACCGGCTTGCCGAGATTGAGCCGCAGTGCATAAAGTTGCGATACGTCGGCGGTCAGCGTGTCGCACTGGCCGGATTCATAGGCTTTGACCACGTCTTCGAGTTTGCCGAACTTCTTTTCCTCGTACTTCATGTTGTTGGTACGGAAGTAGTCGGCGAGGTTGAGCACGGTGGTGGTGCCGTCCTGGACGCACACCTTGCTGCCATTGAGGTCGAGCGCGGAATCGATGTTGCGCGCGCGCGGCAGCATGAAGCCCTGACCGTCATAATAGGCGACCGCCGGGAAATAGAGGTCGAAGGAGGTCTCGCGTGACATGCTCCAGGTCGAGTTGCGCGAGAGAATGTCCACCTTGCGGCTTTGCAATTCCTTGAAACGCTCATTGGCGTCGAGCGGGATGAATTTTGCCTTGGCCGGATCGTTAAAGATGGCGGCGGCGACCGCGCGGCAGAAGTCGACATCGAACCCGGTCCAGTTGCCCTTGTCGTCAGGGATCGAGAAGCCCGGCAGCCCCTTGTTGACGCCGCACTGCACTTCGCCGCGGCGAACGGTCCGCTTCAGGGTGCGCGTGTCGTAGAGCTCGTAGGTGACGGCAACGGCTGCGACCGCAACGGCGATCGCAAGCCCAATCAGAAGGCCGCCTCGGAATGTACGCATGATCTACCCCTCGCCCCGATCGGGAAGTTGTGATGCTGTCTGGAAAATGGGTGTTCGTTACAGTTCCGGCTTTTGCCGTACGACGACCTTGGTCCCTACCGGCACCCGGTCATAGAGATCGGCAACGTCGGCATTGACCAGGCGGAAGCAGCCGGACGAAATCTTGGTGCCGATGGTGTCCGGGCGGTTGGTGCCGTGAATGCGATAGACCGTGCCGCCGAGATACATGGCGCGGGCGCCAAGCGGATTGCCGGGACCGCCGGCCATGAAGCGCGGCAGATAGGGCTGGCGCTCGATCATTTCCGGCGGCGGCACCCAATCCGGCCATTCCGCCTTGCGGGTAATGCTCAACAAGCCCTGCCACTGAAAGCCGTCGCGGCCGACGCCGATGCCGTAGCGCAATGCGCGGCCGCCCGGCTGGACCAGATAAAGATGACGTTCGGCGGTCGAGATGATGATAGTGCCCGGCGGCTCCGTGGTGCGGAAATACACCATCTGCTTCTGCCATTCGGGATCGAGCTGGTAGCCGTCGTCAGCGATCAGTCCTGGCTCGTCGCCCCGGTCGGGCTGCTGCGCAAAGCTGACCGAGGCCGAAAGCATCAGGCCTGCGGCTGCCATCGTCATGCAGATCAGGTGACGGATTTTTGTCATTTTTGCCTCTTGTGCCTCTCCCGCCGTGGCCCGTTTTGGCCAAGCCAGCTATCATCAAATCCCAGGGGCAGCGTGATGGCAAGTAAACTGGCTATCATGCAGCCGAACCGCTGCTTTTATAGCGAAACTGATGATTTTCAGGAAGCTTTGAGCGCGGCTCGCGAACCCAAGCCGTGAGGCTCGGGCTCGCCTTCTGAGGCGTGAGGCGGTGGCGCTCAGGCGGCCAGGCCCTCGATGCCGGCAACCTTGAGCAAATCGGCGAGCTGCCTGCGGGCATAGAACATCCGGGTCTTCACCGTGCTTTGGGGAATGCCGATGATGTTGCCCACTTCCTCGACCGACTTCTCGTGGTAGTAGACGAGGTTGATGATCTCGCGATGCGCCGGCGACAGCTTGGCGACGCAGGCGCGCAAGATCGCGCTGGTGCTGGAGCGGTCGAGACAGGCTTCCGGCGTGTCGGCGTCGTCGGGGATCTCCAGCATTTCCTCCTGGTCGAGGTCCTCGTGCCGGCGTTGACGCAAGGCGGTCAGGGCCTTGAAGCGAGCGATCGACAGCAGCCAGGTCGATACTTGCGAACGCCCCTGGAACTGGTTTGCGGTTCGCCACACGTCGAGGAATACCTGACTGGCCAGATCCTCGGCCGTCGTAGCGTCCCGCACCATCCGCAGGATGAAACGATAAACCCGCACGTGGTGACGGGAATAGAGGATATGCATCGCGGTGCGTCCGCCCTCGGCAATGCTCTCAAGCAGCGATTCGTCGGAGGTCGCTTGAGCGGCAAGGATGCCCTGGCGAGCTGCTGCATTGATGGCTACGACGTTTTGCATGACGGTCTCCCGGTGTCGCCCTGTGGCGGCGCTTCGTTACCCTCCTTTGGTAGTGGGTGACGGTTTCGGGATGTCTGCGAGAAAAGGGAAAAATGGTTTCGTGGTCAGGAGAATTGTTTCGTCGCAGGCCTTGCGACGAAACAATTGGGGGTAAAATAGCAGCAATTTTAGGTAGATAAATTTTGGCGGCCGCCGGCCTGCTTCCGTTCGCGGCGCCGACGGTACCGGGCGTAAACAGCGCGCCCTAGCGCTGAACTGTCAGCGGCAGCTCGAATTGGCGGTGAGGATATCCCGCAACGCCTGGTTCTGAACGACCGGGGCGGTCGTCAGCGAGACGTGTCCATATTCGGATTTTCCCATATCGACGTTCTGCAGCGTGCCGTGGAATTGGCCACTGCGCTCCACCACTGTCCCGACTCCACTGGAAAGGAAGTAGTTTCTCAACAGATGCACGTTGCTCGGTACAACGATCTTGGTGACGGGGTCGATCGTCACGATCAACGCGACGTGAAGGCCGGCTCTTTGCAATTGCTCCGCCATGCTGGCGGCTGCGCTGGCGCCCAGCGAGTGGCCGACCAGCACGATCGAACCGAAGCGCCCGCTCTTGCAGCCCTCGATGGCCTCAGAGGCCAGCGAATCCGAAAACG
The DNA here is from genome assembly GCF_900142985.1 of Bradyrhizobium erythrophlei. Lineage (NCBI taxonomy): Bacteria > Pseudomonadati > Pseudomonadota > Alphaproteobacteria > Hyphomicrobiales > Nitrobacteraceae > Bradyrhizobium > Bradyrhizobium erythrophlei. The sequence goes on along the minus strand of NZ_LT670849.1, from coordinate 2,359,305 downwards.
CATGATTGGCGATCGTGACGTCGACGTTTCGCCGATGCAGTTCCTCGTTGAGCTGGTCGATCCCGGGTGACAGCACGTTGGTCAAACCGCGCAGCAGGTACACCTTCTTGTGCACGGCCGTCGCCGCCGAGGCCGGAGATACGTCAACCACCGACAAAGCGACAAGCAGCGCCGCGCTTGCCCATCGAAACGTCACACGAAAAAAAGAAAGCATGGCAGCGGTAATCCCCAAAACCCATATGCGCCGCCCGGCGGCGGCGGACGGCCAAAGCGCGACGGCCCCAGGCCGGATCGCCATCGCAGTCTGGCTTGTTGTCTTGCTGCAATCGTCGCGCGAACGCTGGTTAAAGGTTGCGTGGGAAACCGGCTCTCCCACTTGCGCGTTCACGCAGGGCCTAAAGCGCCCTGGTCGCTTCCGAATGGATTACTTGATCGGAGCGCCAAAATCCAGAACGGGCATCCGGCCGCTTCAGTTTGACAGCCGCTGTTTCATTGATGCAACGGATGAGGCAGGTTTCTCGAACGGCCAAGTCAAGCCTTCTCGCCGGCCGGTGAGAACAGATAGCCGCCGCCACGAATCGTCCGGATCACAGCCGGTTTCGTCGGATCAATCTCGATCTTGCGGCGAATTCGCATGATGCGCAGGTCGACGGCGCGGTCGAAAGCTTCGCTGTCGCGGGCATTGGCCAGTTCCAGCAGCCGCTCACGCGACAATACGCGCTTGGGATTGGCGGCAAAGACCTTGAGCAGGCCGAACTCGGAGGCCGTCAGGGGGTGTTCGTTGCCTTCGTCGTCGCGCAACGCCTGGGCCTGAAGGTCGAGCCATTTGGTGCCGAACCGCACCAGCGAATCCTTGGCCGCCTTCGCCCCGTTGGCATCGCCGCCTTGCGCGCGCGCCGGCGTGCTTCTCCGCAACACCGAGCGGATCCGCGCCATCAGCTCGCGCAACTCGCAGGGCTTGGCGATATAGTCGTCGGCGCCAAGTTCGAGCCCGACCACGCGATCGATCGGGCTTGCGGTGGCCGTCAGCATGATGACCGGTACGTTGGTACGGCCCTTCAAGTCGCGAATGATAGAGAGCCCGTCTTCCTCGGGCATGTTGAGGTCGAGCACCACGAGGTCGGGCACGTTGTTTTCGATCGCCGCGCGCAGGCTCTTGCCGCCGTCGCAAAGCGTGACGGTAAACCCGTGCATCTTGAGGTAATCGCCGACCATTTCGCGAGCCGGCGCCTCGTCATCGACAATGATGATGTGCTGACTTTGGCTCATGTGATCACGCGTCTGCTACGGGCAATGTGATGGTGAATGTCGAGCCTTGTCCAGGCCCGCCGCTGTTGGCAGCGACCTCGCCGCCATGCATGTCGATGATACGCTTGACGATCGAAAGTCCCAAGCCCGTCGAGCTCTCGCCTGCCGTGGGTTTGGCGGACAGCCGCTGGAAGCGCCCGAACAGCCGGCCAAGATCTTCCGGCGAAAGGCCGGCGCCCTGGTCGACGACGCGGATCGCGGTCTTGTTGCCTTCCTGGCCGACCTGCACCGAAATCTTGCCACCGATCGGGCTGTATTTGATGGCGTTGCTGATCAGGTTGTCGATCGCCTCGCGCATCCGGTCGGCGTCGCATGTCGCGGTCAAGTTGGGAGCGGCGGACACCGTGATCGATTGCTGCTTGTTGACGGCAAGCGGCTGATTGGCGTCAGCCACTTCGCCGACCAGGGCCGCAATATCGACCGGCTCGCGGCGGATGGTGATGTCGAAGGCATCGGCCATCGCGTCCGAGATCAGGTGATCGACCATCGAGGTCAGGCGCTTGGTGGCGTCGCGGATATGGTCGATCTGCGAGGTGATATTTTCACGCGGAGAGCTGGCGGCGATCAGTTCGGTCAGCATTTCGGTGCGGCCAAGGATCACTCCGAGCGGATTCTTCAGGTCGTGGGCCACGGTGCCGAGAATTTCGTTCTTGAAGCCATTGGCGCGCTGAAGCCGCAGCCATTGCGCCGACAGCCGGCGGTTGGCCTGCATCAACGCGCGCGTACGCTGCGCGACGCGGTCCTCGAGCTGGCTGTTGGCCTGCTGGAGCTGCTGGTAAAGAATGACGTTGTCGAAGGCGATCGAAAGCCGGCTGCCGAAGATTTCGACCAGTGAGCGGTCGGTCTCCGACAATTGCCGCTCGGCCTGAAGCAGCACGACTACTTCGCGGCCCGAGCCGGTGCGGACGTAGAGCACGGTGCGCTGGTCGACGAATTCGTGCTTGCGGCGCTTGAAAGCGGCTTCGACCATGCTGCGCAGGTCGGGATCGAGCGATTTCGCGCCCGAGGCGCCGATGAAGCGGCTGTAGCAGCCGGAGCCGGCAAGAACGGAAAATTCATCGTTGACGTCGCCGCCGTCGCGCAGCACCAGAATGCCGGCGCAGTCGACGTTGAGCAGCGAGCCGATCTGGGTCAGCACGCCCTCGGCAAGGCGCTGCATCGATTTGAAGTCGTAAAGCGTCGAGGCGGCATCGATGATGATCTCCAGCCCGCGGCGGGTCTGGACCATCCGTTCGAGCTGCTGATAGCTGCGCAGCGCCGCCGTGAGCGAGGTAAACAGCTTGTCGGCGGTAAGTTCGGTCTTCGCCTTGTAGTCGTTGATGTCGTACTGGACGATGACGCGGCGTTCGGGGGCCTGCCCGGGCTGACCGGTGCGCAGGATGATACGGACCGTCTCGTTGCGGATGTCGTTGCGGATATATTCGACGAGATCGAGCCCTGCGGCATCCGTTTCCATGATGACGTCGAGCAACACCGCGGCGATGTCGGAATGGGCGCGCATCAGCTGCCGGCCCTCGGCGGCGGAATAGGCCGACAGAATCTCAAGACCCTGTCCGTTGAGGTTGTAATCGCTCAGCGCAAAGCGCGTACCCTCATGCACCGCATGATCGTCATCGATGACCGCGATTTTCCATTTGCGCGCGCCGGATGCTTCCGGCGCGACACCGGTATCGTCGATCAGGTGGAGGACATCGTCCTGTTCGGCCATGAATCAGTCCTGTCGCGATCCCGGTTTTCTGCCGGCTGGCCGCCCTTGGCGGTCTTGGGCATGATAATGCGAAACGTGGTGCCTTGTCCCGGTCTTGAATCCAGCATCATCCGGCCGCCCAGTTGCTGGGTGACCAGATTGTAAACGATGTGCAAGCCGAGGCCCGTGCCGCCTTCGTTGCGGCGCGTCGTGAAGAAGGGGTCGAACGCTTGCCGTTGCACGTCGGCGGTCATGCCGGCGCCGTCATCGGCAAAGATGATCTCGACATCATCGCTGCCGCGGGGCTTTGCCGAGATCGTGATGTTGCCGGAACGCCCGTCAGGGAAAGCGTGGGTGGCGGCGTTGAGAAACAGGTTGGTCAGGATCTGGCCGTAAGAGCCGGGATAGCCGTCGATGATGAGGTTTTCCGGCACCTCGACCGACAGCGCAATCGAGGCCTTCTTCAGCGCGGGCCGCAGGCTCGCGATGATCTGGTCGGTTGCCTCGCTCAGATTGAAGGTGCGCCGCTCGGCATGCGAACGGTCGACCGCGACCTGCTTGAAGGACTGAATCAATTCGCCGGCACGATGCAGGTTGCCCACGAGCTGTTGGGCGGCGTCGCGCGAGGTCTTGACGAATTCGTCGAGCTGCGAGCGGCGCAGTCCGTTGCCGCTCTTCAGTTCGTCCTCGAATGCCTCGGTGCGGCGCGCAAAGCTCGAGGCAACCGTCAGGCTGATGCCGATCGGATTGTTCACCTCGTGGGCGACGCCCGCGACGAGGCCGCCGAGCGCGGCCAGCCGTTCGGCGTCGATCAGGTTCTGCTGGGCGGCGTTCAGCTCGTGCAACGCGTTCTCCGCCTTTTCCTTTGCCGCGCGCAACTCGTCTTCGGTCTTGCGCTTGGCGATCGCGTTTTCACGGAACACTTCCACCGCGCGCGCCATCTCGCCGACCTCGTCGCTGGCGCTTGTGCCTTGAACCTTGCGGTTGAGGTCGCCCGACGTGATCGCGTGCATCGCCGTCATGATCTGCCGCAACGGCAGGCGGATCGACAGCGCGATCAGGACGCCGGCGGTGATGATGATCCCTAAGAAGATAACGGCGACGGAAAGCACTTTGCGGGAAATGTCGGCGAGCGTCTGGTCGAAGGTTTCTTGGGCCTTTTGCTCGCGCTGGCGCATCTTGTCGGAGAGTTCGTCGATAACGTTGGAGGCCTCGGCCTGGCTGGCGTCGATCGCGTCACGCAGCAATTCGGTGCGGTTGGTCAATTGCGCCGACAGTTTCGTCAGGCCATCGCTGAGCGACTTGGTTCGCGTATTCAGCCGCTGCAGCGCCATCCGTTGCAGGTCGTTGTCGGCGAGGTCGCTCATGACCGGGATGGTCTGCTGGATGGTCTCGGTATTGCGGCTGGCTTCCTCCGCCGCGGCAGTCGCCAGCGAAAGATAATATGAGTTGGCGGCAACCAGCATCGCCGTGAAGGCCTCGCGGGACTTGCCGAGCGAGGGCCAGATCAGCGCATTGCGATGGCCGGTCGCGCCCTCGATGATCGAATAGAGCCCGGCCATGTCGCGGGCAGGGGCCAGCACTTCCTGCTCGTAGGTCTTCGAGATCGTCGCCTGCACCTCGCGCAGTTCGCTGAAGCCGTTGAGGAAGCGCTCCGTGACCTGCTCGAGTTTTTGCACCGAACCGGAAAGCATCGGGTCTGTCGAGGCGCGTGTCTTCAACGTACCCAGCACCGTGTCGCGCAGATGCGAGATCTCGGCGAACAGTTCCGGGCTCGGCTGGGTGATGTAGCGATGAATCAGGTTTTGCAGGTGTCCGGTTTCGCTCTCGAGCGTGGCCAGGACCTTGTCGGATTCACGCACCTGCCGGACGTCGTCCCAGGCCATCCCCAAGACCTGGACGCCGTTCCAGATCAGCGCCACCAGCACCACGACGACGGCGGAGTTCAATGCGGCGATCGACAGGATGCGCCAGCGGATCGGAACGGCGCGAACCAGCGCGACCAGCCGCGAATGGCCGCGCGCCGTCAGGCTCGTCGGCAATTCGCTCGTCTCATGCTGGTCGGCGATCCCGCTCAATTCAGTTGACCTTGCGAATTCGTTCAATCAGCGCCGAGGCCTGCGGATCGCGCCGGGTCTTGGCATAGATATCGTTCATCGCCGCCTCGAACGGCTTGCGGTCGAAGTCGCTCACGATCGTGACCCCGGCCGCTTCCGCGCGCCGGCGCGATTGCTCCTCGAGGTCTTTCCATCGCGCGCGCATGAAGCGGCTCGATTCCTTCGCGGCGGCGCGAAATGTCGCCTGGTCCTCTGCCGACAGGCTGCTCCACGCCTTGTGCGACATCACCAGGACTTCAGGGCTCATCGTGTGCTCGGTCAGCGTATAGAAGCCGGCATATTTATAGTGGTCGGTCGTGACAAATGACGGCCAGTTGTTTTCCGCGCCGTCGATCAGCTTGGTGGCTAACCCAGTGAGGACCTGTCCATAGGGCAGCTCGATCGGCTCGGCGCCAAGCGCCTTGATCATGTCGGACATCAATTCCGATTGCTGCACGCGGAGCCTCAAACCTTTCATGTCGGCGATCGTGCGGACCGGCCTGACGCTGTTGTACACTGACCGCGCCCCGGAATCGTAGAAGGCGAGGCCGACAAATCCGTAAGGCTCGAAGCTGCCCAGGATTTCGTCACCGATCGGGCCATCCAGCACCTTCTGCAAATGCTCGATGGAGCGAAACAGAAACGGCATCGCCAGTACGTTCATCGCTGGCACGAACGTGCCGATCAGCGCCACATTCGTTCGGTTGAGATCAATCGCGCCAGCGCGGGTCTGCTCGATCGTTTCCTTTTCTTCGCCGAGCTGACGCGAATGAAACACGCGAATCTGAAGCCGGCCGCTGGTTTTCTCTTCGATGAGCCGGCCCATGAAGCGAAGCGCCTGGACGGTCGGATAATCTTCGCTCTGGGTATCGGCCGCGCGAAATTCGCGGGCCGGAGCGGATGTCGTGACGGCCGTCAGAAGCAAGGCAGCAAACATGGCGACGGTCCGCGAAAGGTCGGCGCGGGTACACACGGGCAACTTGTCCCCCCGTAATAAAGTCTGTGGCGAGAAAAAAAGGTTCAACACAATCTCACGGTTGATTTTTAAAGCACAAAAGACCGCCAACCACCGCATTTTGGGTGGCTGCATCCCCTCCGTCGCCTTCGGGACGGCCCTTGCCGGGGGGCAGAATCCCTGCCCATTAATTCAGCAAGTTTGGCCCTGTGCATGCAATGGATTTCTGCGGCTCAACCGCAGCCGTGGTCGTGACCGGTTCGCGATCTGCAAGCCAAATCAGGGATTTAAGAACGGGTTAACCAAACGGTAAGCCTTGGCACGAACCTTGCGACGCCTGCTCCAGAACGGATCCCCTTTTGTTGGAGCATGCGATGAAGCGCCGTGATTTTCTAAAATCCGTTTCCGGCATTGCCGTCGGCGCGGCCGTTCAGGCGCCTGCGATCTGGTCCCCGGCGAAGGCCGATGCGCGATCGGAAACCTTGCTGGTGGTGACCGAAGGCGGCCCCAACAACCTCGATATTCATGGCGTTGGCACCAACCGGGCCGGCTACGAAGTGTCGTGGAATTGCTACGACCGGCTGATCAGCCATGAGCTCAAAACGGAGGCCGACGGGACGCAGGCTTACGACCGCGACAAGTTCAAGCTGGAGCTCGCCGACGACATGAACCTCGGTGACATGTCGGTAACGTTCAAGCTGAAGAAGAACGCCAAATTCCAGGACGGTGCGCCGGTCACGGCCAAGGACGTCAAATGGTCGCTCGACCGCTCGGTGACGGTCGGCGGCTTTCCCACCGTGCAGATGAAGGCGGGCTCTCTGTCCAGCACGGAGCAGTTCGTCATTGTCGACGACTCAACCATCAGGGTCGATTTTGCCAAGAAGGACCGGCTGACGCTTCCCGATCTCGCGGTGATCGTGCCAAGCATCTACAACTCCGAGCTGCTGAAAAAGAAAGCCACGGAAAAAGATCCGTGGGCACTGGAGTACACCAAGAGCAATACGGCTGGCAGCGGCGCCTACAAGGTGACGAGCTGGAAGCCCGGGGTCGAGACCATCTATGAGCGCAATGACGACTGGGTCGGCGGCAAGCTGCCGCAGCTCAGACGAGTGATCTGGCGCACCGTGCCTTCGCAGGGCAATCGCCGCGCGTTGATGGAACGCGGCGATGCCGACATCTCCTTCGACCTGTCCAGCAAGGACACGTCCGAGATGAAGAAGGAGGGCAAGCTCGTCATCCTCTCGCATCCGGTCGGCAACGGTATGTATTCGATCGATCTGAATGTGAAGAATCCGCCGTTCGACAACCAGAAGGTACGCCAGGCGGTGGCCTACGCGTTGCCGTACCAGAAGATCATGGATGCGGCGATGTTCGGCCTCGCCAATCCCTTGTTCGGCGGTCCATCCAACACTGTCACCGATACCACTTGGCCGGCCAGGACCGGCTACGTCAACGACATGGCGAAGGCCAAGGCGCTGATGGCCGAGAGCGGCGCTTCCGATATCGAGACGACGATCTCCTACGACCTCGGGACCAGCGATGTCAGCGAGCCCGTCTCCGTGCTGGTGCAGGAAGCCCTCGGCCAGATCGGCATCAAGACCACCATCAACAAGGTGCCAGGCGCCAACTGGCGCAGCGAGATGGCCAAGAAGACGATGCCGCTGATGCTCAACTTCTTCTCCGGCTGGCTCGATTATCCCGAATATTTTTTCTTCTGGGCCTATTCCGGCCAGAACGCGATCTTCAACACGCCGAGCTATGTCAATGCCGACATGGACGCCCTGATCGACGGCGCGCGAGCGGCCGCCGCGGTCGGCGACAAGGAAAAATACGCCAAGGACGTCGAGGGCTTCATCTCCAAGGCCTACACGGAAGTGCCGCGGATTCCGCTGTTCCAGCCGGTCCTCAATATTGCCACGCAGAAGAACATTTCCGGCTACGCCTACTGGTTCCATCGTCAGCTCGATTACCGCTCGATCGTGAAGGGCTGAAGTTAGTCGCGGCGTAGCCGCCAAAGGGCGCACACCATGGTGATCCTCAAACGGCTCGCAACCGTCATTCCGACTTTGATCGGCGTGATCATCGTGACGTTTCTGCTCACGCGCGTGCTGCCCGGTGATCCCGCGGTGTATTTCGCAGGGCCCGCGGCAACGCCGCAGTCAATTGCCGAAATTCGAAAATCGCTGGGGCTGGATCGCCCGCTGCCGGATCAGTTCTTGCGCTATGTCAACGATCTCGCCCACGGCAATTTCGGCAATTCTCTGTCGACCGGGCAATCCGTTGCGACCGAAATCGCAAGCCGCCTGCCGGCTTCGGCCGAACTGACGCTGTTCGGCCTTTTTCTCGCGATCGCGATTGCGGTGCCGCTCGGCATCTTTGCCGCGGTGAAACAAGGCTCCTGGATCGATCATCTCTGCCGGGTGATCGCGACTGCCGGTGTCTCGCTGCCGGTGTTCTTCACCGGGCTCTTGCTGGCTTATGTGTTCTATTTCCGCCTCGGCTGGTCGCCGGCGCCGCTCGGCCGGCTCGATGCCTTCGCGACCAGCCCGCCCGATATCACCGGCTTCTTTCTGATCGACAGCCTGATCACGGGCAACTTCGAGACGTTTCGTTCGGCGCTCGGTCAGCTGATTTTGCCGGCAGTGACGCTTGCGATCTTTTCGCTGGCGCCGATCACGCGCATGACCCGCGCCTCGATGCTGGCGGCGCTCGCTTCCGAATTCATCCGAACCGCGCGGGCGAGCGGCCTCAGCAGCCGCACCGTGATCCTGACTTACGCGTTCCGCAACGCGATGCTGCCGGTCGTCACAACGCTCGGCATGGTGTTCTCGTTCCTGCTCGGCGCCAATGTGCTGGTCGAGAAGGTCTTCGCCTGGCCCGGCATCGGTTCCTACGCGGTGGAAGCGCTGCTGCAATCGGACTTCGCGCCGGTGCAGGGCTTCGTGCTGACCATGGCGGTGCTCTATGTGGCGCTCAACCTGATCATCGACATGCTCTATGGCGTGATCGATCCGCGCGTGAGGGTGGATGCATGACCGAAGCCAGTCTGACCACGTCGCCGGCCACGAGCCTTCAGCCAGCCCCGCCGAGCAACTCGATCCTCCGCCATGCGGTCTATGTCATCGCGGATAATCCCGTCACCGGACTGTCGTTCGGCCTGTTCACGCTGATTGCGCTGTGCGCCGTGATCGGTCCGTATGTCGTGCCTTACGATCCGCTCGCCAGCGATACCTCGGCGACGTTGCAGTCGCCGTCGCTGCGGCACTGGTTCGGAACCGACCTGTTGGGGCGTGACATCTTCAGCCGCGTGATAGCCGCAACCCGGCTCGATTTCGTGATTGCGATTGCTTCCGTCGCGCTGGTGCTTGTCATCGGCGGGTTCGCCGGAATTGCCGCCGGCTTCTTCGGCGGCTGGACCGACCGCATCGTCGGGCGCATATCCGATACCATCATGGCGTTTCCGCTGTTCGTGCTGGCGATGGGCATCGTCGCCGCGCTCGGCAACACCGTGACCAACATCGTGATCGCAACTGCGATCATCAATTTCCCGCTTTACGTCCGTGTCGCGCGCGCGGAAGCCAATGTGCGGCGCGACGCCGGCTTCGTGCAGGCGGCGCGGCTTTCCGGCAACAGCGACATGCGGATCCTGCTCGCGCAGATCATGCCCAACATCATGCCGATCATGATGGTGCAGGTGTCGCTGACCATGGGCTACGCCATCCTCAACGCCGCCGGACTGTCGTTCATCGGGCTTGGCGTCAAGCCGCCGACGCCGGAATGGGGGATCATGGTGGCGGAAGGCGCCACCAACATCATTTCCGGCGAGTGGTGGGTCGCGTTCTTTCCCGGCGCGGCGCTGATGGTCGCGGTGTTCTGCTTCAACCTGCTCGGCGACGGCTTGCGCGATCTGGTCGATCCGCAGCGGAGGACATAGAGCATGACCCGGAAAAGTGGGTACCGGTTTTCCGAAAAGGTTATGCTCAAAAAAGTGAGTCTGCCATGACCGCGTTGCCGCTGCTCGACGTCAACGACCTCACGGTGGAATTCGTCACCCGGCGCGGCATCGTCAAGGCGGTGCAGCACGTCAATATCCAGGTGGCCAAGGGCGAGACGCTCGGCATCGTCGGCGAGTCCGGTTCCGGCAAATCCGTCACTTCCTATGCGGTGATGCGCATCCTCGACCGGGCCGGCAAGATCGCCGAAGGCTCGGTTCATTTTTCCGGCGTCGACGTCAAGGCTGCGAGCGAAGATCAGATGCGCGACATGCGCGGCCGCGAAATGTCGATGATTTTTCAGAGCCCGCGGCTCGCGCTCAATCCGATCCGCAAGATCGGCCATCAAATCGAGGACGTGCTGCTGCAGCATGTCCAGGTTGACCACTCCCAGGTGACGGATCGCGCGATTGCGGCGCTCGAACAGGTCAAGATTGCGCGTCCGCGCGAGCGCTATCATGCCTATCCGTTCCAGCTCTCCGGCGGCATGTGCCAGCGGGTCGTGATCGCGCTGGCGCTGGCCTGCGGTCCGCGGCTTCTGATCGCGGACGAGCCGACCACCGGGCTCGATGTCACCACCCAGAAGGCGGTGATGGACCTCGTCGTCGAACTGACCAAACAACGCAACATGTCGACCATCCTGATCACGCATGATCTGGGACTAGCCGCGGCCTATTGCGATCGCGTGGTGGTGATGGAGAAGGGGCATGTGGTCGAAACCGCGCTCTCGTCCAACATTTTCGCCAGGCCCGAACATCCCTATACGCGCAAATTGATGCGGGCCACGCCGCGGCTCGGCGTCTCCTTGCGCGACCTGTTGCCGGAGGAGGAAACTTCTCCAGTCATGACCGCGCCGGCACCGGAGAAGGCGGAGTCTCAGCTCAAGCCCTCCAGCGCCAACGGAGACGCCAAACCGCTTCTCTTGGTCGAGAAACTGGTGAAGGAATATCCGCGCCAGGGCGCGCCGGGGACGCTCGCCAAATTGTTCTCGCGCAAGCCACCGGCCGAACCCGATCTATTTCGCGCTGTCGACGGCATCAGCTTTTCGGTCGGTCACGGCGAAAGCGTCGGCCTTGTCGGCGAATCCGGCTGCGGCAAGTCCACGACCTCGATGATGGTGATGCGGCTGCTCGATCAGACATCGGGCCGCATCATGTTCGATGGTGAGGAGATCGGCGGCATCATGCCCAATGCCTTCGCGCGGCTGCCGCAGCGCAAGAGCATCCAGATGGTGTTTCAGGATCCGACCGACAGCCTCAACCCGCGCTTTACGGCGGTGCGCGCCATCGCGGACCCGATTCTGAGGCTGGGCGGCATCAAAAAGCGCGATGCACTGCGGGCGCGCTGCGAGGAACTCGCCACGCTGGTCGGGTTGCCGCTGCATCTACTCGATCGATTCCCGCATCAGATGTCAGGCGGCCAGAAGGCGCGGGTCGGCATTGCGCGCGCTATCGCGCTCAATCCGAAACTCGTCATCCTCGATGAGCCGACCGCCGCACTCGACGTGTCGGTGCAGGCGGTGGTGCTGAACCTTCTTCAGGACCTCAAGCAATCGCTCGGCATGAGCTATCTGTTCGTCTCCCACGATCTGAACGTGGTGCGGCTGCTGTGTGACCGCGTCATTGTGATGCAGACCGGCAAAATCGTGGAGCAGGGCACGGCCGACCGGGTCTTGGGCGATCCGCAAAATGCCTATACAAGGGAGTTGCTGACGGCTATTCCCCACCCACCGCTGCCAGTCAGCTAGTGGAAGATTGCGACAACAATGGCTAAAGACTCCCTGGACGACTATATCGACGCTGCCTCGAAACTCCTGAGATTGCCGGTCAAGGACGCCTGGAAGCCGGCGGTCCGGGCCAATCTCGAAGTGTCCATGCGCCTCGCGCGGATGGTGGACGAGTTTGAATTTTCCGACGAAGCCGAGCCCGCCAGTGTCTTCACAGCCTGATACCGCATCGGCGGTAATGTCGGCCGACGACATCGCACGCGCCGTCAAGGACAAGAAATTGTCAGCGCTCGAGGCCACCGAGGCCGCGCTGGCGCGAATCGCCAAATACGACGGCGTGCTGAATTCCTTCACCGATGTCACCGCCGAGCGCGCGCAGGCGAAGGCGCGCGCGGTCGATGCGGCGATTGCGGCCGGGGCAAATCCCGGAGCGCTCGCCGGCGTGCCGTTTGCGGTGAAGAACCTGTTCGATGTGAAGGGGCTGGCGACCCGCGCCGGATCGAAGATCAACCGCGATCTTCCCCCCGCATCGCGCGACGCGACGCTGGTCGAGCGGCTGGAGGCTGCCGGCGCTGTGCTGGTCGGCGCGCTCAACATGGGCGAATACGCCTACGACTTCACCGGCGAAAACATTCACGACGGTCCCTCGCGCAATCCGCATGATCCGACACGGATGACCGGCGGTTCCTCCGGCGGTTCCGGCAGCGCGGTCGGCGGCGCGCTGGTGCCGCTGGCGCTGGGCTCCGACACCAACGGCTCGATCCGGGTGCCGTCGTCGTTTTGCGGAATCTTCGGGTTGAAGCCGACCTACGGCCGGCTGTCGCGCGCGCGCTCGTTCCCGTTTGTATTCAGCTTCGACCATGTCGGCCCGCTCGCCCGCAGTGTCGCCGACCTCGCGCTCGCCTATGACGCGATGCAGGGACCGGACGCGGCCGATGCCGCCTGCACGACACGGCCGGTCGAGCCGTCACTGCCGGCACTGGCCCAAGGCATCGGCGATTTGCGCATTGCGGTTGCCGGCGGTTACTTCCAGAAGAACGTGTTTCCCGAGGCGATCGAAGCTGTTGGACGTGTCGCCAGGGCGCTCAAGGTCAATCGCACCGTCGAAATTCCGGAAGCCGCCCGCGCCCGATCGGCGGCTTACGTGATCTCCACATGCGAAGGCGCTTCGCTTCATCTCGACCGCTTGCGCCAACGGCCGGACGATTTCGATCCCGCGGTGCGCGACCGTCTGATCGCCGGCGCGATGATTCCGGCGCCGATGGTCGATCGTGCACAAAAATTCCGGCGCTGGTACCGCGCGCAGGTGATGGAGTTGTTCAAGTCGGTCGACGTCATTCTGGCACCGGCGACGCCTTGCGTCGCGCCGAAACTCGGACAGGTGAATTTCACGCTTGATGGCGTCGAACTGCCGGTTCGCGCCAATATCGGCATTCACACCCAGCCGATCTCTTTCATCGGGTTGCCGGTGGTCGCCGCTCCCGTGCCGCTGGAGCCGATGCCGATCGGCGTCCAGATCATCGCCGCACCGTGGCGCGAAGATATCGCGCTACGCGTGGCGGCGGCATTGGAGCGGGAAGGGGTGGTGGCCGCAGCCGCCCCGAGAGGAATTTGAACATGCAGGTCGATCTTCCCGAAGTGCTGGCCGAGGTGACTGCGCAGTTCGAGCGCTACGAAAAGGCATTGGTGTCTAACGATGTCGCTGTGCTCGACGAATTGTTCCGCAATGATCCGCGCACGCTGCGTTATGGCGGCGGCGAAAATCTCTACGGCTACCAGGAAATCATGGCGTTTCGCGCTGGCCGTTCGCCGATCGGCCTGGGGCGGAGGACCGAACGCACCCTGATCACGACCTATGGCCGGGACATGGCGGTGGCCTCGACCCTGTTCTATCGCGATGCCATGCCCGGCAAGGTCGGGCGGCAGATGCAGACTTGGGTACGCTTTCCGGAGGGCTGGAAAATTGTCGCCGCGCATGTCAGCGTGATCAACGAACCGCAGGATAAGGCATGAGCCTTGACGATCTGCCAGACATTGTTGCGCCGCGCGCCGATCGGCAAGCGCAGACGGGTGCGCGTCCCGGCGGCCGCATCGTGCGCGCCGACAAGCTCACCCGCGCCGAAGAGTTGCGCCAACAGCTCGCCGACGAGATCGTGCGCGGCGACCTGGCGCCGGGAGCGGCGCTGGACGAGACCGATATTGCGCGGCGCTTCAGCGTATCGCGCACGCCGGTGCGCGAGGCCTTGCGGCAGCTCGCAGCGTCGGGCCTGATCGAAGCGCGTGCCCATCGCGGTGCGGTGGTGGCGCAGCCGTCCGTCGAACGTCTAAGCGGCATGTTCGAGGCGATGGCCGAACTTGAAGCTCTGTGCGCGGGGCTTGCGGCAGAACGGATGACGCCCGCCGAGCGCCATCAGCTCGAAGCGATCCACGAGGAATTGCGGGTGCTGAGCCATGCCGGCGATCCCGACCGCTTTCATCAGGTGAACGAACGCTTCCACAGCGCGATCTACGCCGGTTCGCTAAACGGCCATATCGCCGAGATCACGTTGGCGACCCGCAAGCGCGTGCAGCCATTTCGTCGGGCCCAGTTCCGCAATCTGGGTCGGCTGGCGCAGTCGCATGCCGAGCATGATCGCGTGGTGCAGGCCATCCTGCGCGGCGATCGCAACGGCGCTGCGAATGCGATGCGTGCGCATATCGAGCGCGTGCACGGCGAATACGAAATTTACGCCGTTTCGGTGTGAGCGGGCCGCGGGCTTTGTTCTGAGCTTACTTTGCTGCCTGCGTGGTGAAGGCCCGCCAGCCACCGTACGACGAAATGTCCTTCGCGTTGCCGACGTCGGCGGCTTCCACGATAAAACCTTTCACGCCGCGACCATCCTTCAGGCGAACCGTGCCGATCGAGAGCGGTGGCGGAATCGCGGCGACAAATCTGGCGAACTCGGCCGCACGCAGCGCCCATACTTCAAGCGCGACCGGCGTGCCGCTTCCCGCCTCGACGCGCAACATTCCGGGTTTGGGCGGCGTGGTGGGTAACGCAAACAGCCGATAGTCCGGTGCGGTCGAGGTTGCTTCCAATAGCCGTCCGCCATGCGCCTTCAATTCGGCATTGAGCGCCATGCCGGAAAGATGCGCGCCGACCACCGCGATCGGAATCTCGTCGCCCGTCAGATCCAGGCTGAGATCGGCGAGCGGCGGCAGCACAACGCCCTTGGCGCCCAGCGTCAGTTTGGTTTGCGCCTGGAACACACGGCCGATGCTGGCGAGCAGCGCATCCTGCCCGGCGGGCGCGAGCAGCGTGATGCCGAACGGAATTTCGTCCGGCCGGATCGATGACGGCAGTGCAAGGCCGCAGAGGTCGAGCAGGTTGACGAAGTTGGTATAGGTGCCGAGCCGCGAGTTGAGCTCGATCGGATTGGCGAGTACTTGCGCGGTGGAATAGGCGGTCGGTGCGGTCGGCAACACCAGCGCGTCGATCCCGGCGAAGGCGTGCTCGGCGGTGCGGCGCAAGGTCTGCAATCGGTAGAGCGCGGCAAACGTGTCGGCGGCCGATATCCGGCTGCCGGCGATGGTGATCTCCCGCGTCACGGGATGGATCGCATCGGGCGAGGACGCCAGCAGGTTGCGGATCACAAGATAGCGCTCGGTGACCCAGGGCCCTTCGTAGAGCAAGCGCGCGGTCTCGTAGAGCGGCTCGAGGTCGAAACTGACGAGCGTCGCGCCGAGCGCGCGCCACCGCTCCAGCGCGGCGGCGTAGGCTGCCTCCTGCGCCTTGTCGCCGAAGAAGATGAGTTGGCCGTCGCGCGGCACGCCGAGCCGCAATCCGCCGGGAAAAGGACTGAGTTTCGCAAACGAGCGGTCGCGCGAGAACGGATCCGACCTGTCGGGACCGGCCATCACCGAGAGCGCGGCGACCGCATCGTCGACGGTCAGCGAAAACACCGACACGCAGTCGAGCGTTCGGCAGGCCGGCACGACGCCTGCGGTCGGAACGAGGCCAAGGCTCGGCTTCAGTCCGACGATGTTGTTGAGCATCGCCGGCACGCGGCCGGACCCTGCGGTATCGGTGCCGAGTGAGAGCGGCACCAATCCGGTCGAAACCGCCACCGCCGATCCCGAACTCGATCCGCCCGGAATGAGATCGGAACGCATCGGGTTGACGGGAATGCCGTAAGGAGAACGCACGCCGACGAGACCGGTCGCGAACTGGTCGAGATTGGTCTTGCCGATGATGATCGCGCCGGCCTGGCGCAGCCGCGCCACCGACGCCGCGTCGCGCGTCGGGTTGTAAGAGTAGGCCGGGCAGGCGGCGGTGGTCGGCAGTCCCGCCACGTCGATATTGTCCTTCACCGCAACCGGAACGCCGAGCAGCGGAAGCTCGCGCGCGTCCTTTGCGGAGAGTGCCTCGGCCTCAGTGACCGCATCTTTTTCGTCGCGTAGCGAGATGAAGATCGCGGGATCGTTGTGCTCGCGAATCCGCTTGAAGCTGCGCGCCACGGTTTGCGCAGGGGATTGTTGGCCGGCGCGATGTGCGGCAACGATGGCGGCGACGGTTTCGGTCACGCGTAAATCCTGATTGACGAGAGCGTAGGCAAATTTCTCAAGTTGCGAAGCAATTGGTGTGCCATCTGTACATCAGTTAGGCGTTGGCCGTCTTGGCGGATGGCCCTGTCTTATCAATGATTTGACCGGCTCAGACGCCGCCAATAGCACAGCCTTGTATGTCGTGCTGCCGATTTCTCCGGCAGCGCCTTTCCTAGCGCGCGACCTTGCTGGACCCCTGGGTGATCAGGCGCGCAGCGCGCTGGTCGCGGGCATGAATCCATAGCCAGCTGATGGCGACGCTCAGACGATTGCGCAGACCGATCAGGAAGTAGATGTGGGCGATGCCCCAGATCCACCATGCGATCGTGCCGCGCAGCTTGATGGTGCCGAAATCGATCACCGCCTTGCGCTTGCCGATCTGCGCAAGGCTGCCGGCATGGCTGTAGCGAAATGGTGCGGTCGTTTGGCCCGCGAGGCGCGCCTTGATCGCGGCCGCGACATAACGGCCCTGTTGCTTGGCGGCGGGCGCGATGCCGGGCACCGGGTTTCCTTTCGCGTCTGCGATCGACACCGTGTCGCCGATCGCAAAGATGTCGGGATGATCCGGCACGGTCAGGTCAGGCTGAACTTGCAACCGTCCAGCGCGATCGTGAGGGGCCTGCAGCCATTCGGCGGCGCGGGAGGCGCGCACGCCGGCGGCCCAGATCAGGGTTCGCGCCTGCAAAGGCTTGCCGCCGAACACGACGCCGTCGGCGGAGCATTCGGTGACGGGCTGGTTGAGAATGACCTCCACGCCGACCTCTTCGAGCGAACGCTGCGCATAGGCCGAAAGGTCGTCGGGAAAGCCTGCGAGCACGCGCGGGCCGGCTTCGATCAAGACCACCCGCGTCTTGTGGGTATCGATGTTGCGGAAGTCGGGCGGCAAGGTGTCGCGCGCAAGTTCGGCAATGGTGCCGGCGAGTTCGACGCCGGTAGGTCCCGCGCCGATGATCACGAAGGTCAAAAGCGCGGCGCGCCTTTCCGGGTCACTTTCGCGCTCGGCGCGCTCGAAGGCGACGAGGATCCGACGTCGTAGCGTGGTCGCGTCTTCGAGCGTCTTGAGGCCCGGCGCGAACGGCTCCCATTCGTCATGGCCGAAATAGGCGTGGCGTACGCCGGTCGCGAGCACCAAGGTGTCGTAGCCAAGCGTGTCGCCGTCCTCGAGCAGGACGCGCTTGTTGGCCGCGTCGACGCCGTTGACGTTGGCGAACAGCGTTGTGACGTCGCTGCGGTCACGCAGGAGATAGCGGATCGGCCAGGCGATTTCGGACGTCGCGAGCGAGGCGGTCGCGACCTGATAAAGCAGCGGCTGAAAAAGGTGATGGTTGCGGCGGTCGACGAGCGTGATCTCAACCGGCGCGCCCTTTAGCCGCAGTGCGCATTCCAGCCCGCCGAAGCCGGCGCCGACAATCACCACGCGATGGGGTTCCTGCGACACGTTACTCACTCTTCCATTGACGCCCTGATGATATCAGACGTCCGGCGGTAATGCTCGGCGAGAAGTCGAACCGCATCCTGGCTGCGCTGAAGGGAGGCCTCCATGATTTCCTGATGTTCTTTGGCCACGTTGCGCCGTTTTTTGGGCGCGACCTGGCCAATCAGGTTCGGCAGGCGATAGCGTTGGGTTTCGACATAGAGTTGGTCCGCCAGTTCCAGGAGTCTTGGCGAACCGCAGGCCGCGATCAGTGACCGGTGAAACTGATGGTGCCTTTCCTCCATCGCGCTGATCTCGGCCATCTCCAGCTTGCCTGATGCCTGCGACTGCCGTTCGACCTGCCGGCTCAGGGCGTGGAAGGCCGCAACGATGCCCGCCTCCCAGTTGTCGTCACCGTCGCGCATCGAGCGGCGCAGCGCCTCGCTTTCAATCAGGATTCGGGTTTCGGTGGCGTCTTGCATCTCCTCCCGCGACAGCGGCGCGACGGAGAAGCCGCGTAGCGCTGTCGAAAGGACGAGACGCTCCGACTGCAGTCGCATCAAGGCTTCGCGCAGGGGGGAAAAGCTAAATCCATAGCGCTGGCGCAGGGCTTCCAGCCGCAACGGCATTCCCCCCTTGAACGCGCCGGTGACGATGTCGGTGCGCAGGCGTTGATAGGCTGCTTCGCCCAGCGTCGCCGGCTCGTTGGCATCGCCGCCGATCATTCGTTTTTCGCTCCCCGAGGCAACCATGCATCGAATCTCCGGATTGTTTATTTTCGATAATATCGTATATTTTCGAAAATATGTCTTGCGCGCCAGATCTAACTTATTTTATATAATGCCCCGGGAGAGAGCCAATGGCATCACGTCACGAAAATCACCGGGAAAACGTCGCCGGGCGCGCGAATGTCGAGGATACCCCGGAGCTGCTCGCCTATTACGACGAGCTCGACGGCCTCGATACCGGTGCGCTCTGGACAGTCGCCAACAAGATCGAGCCCTGGCAGCCGCGCTCGACGTCGGTTGCCGTGCTGTGGCGCTACGAGGATCTGCGCAAGCATGTGCTTCGATCGGTCGAACTGGTGTCGCCGGAAAAAGCCGGCCGCCGCGTCATCTATCTCAACAATCCCGGCCGCCGGGAGCAGGCGGCCGCCGTGGGGTGGCTGTATTCCGGCCTGCAGGTCATGCATCCCGGAGAGGTGGCCTCGGCACACGCGCATTCGGCCTCCGCGCTTCGCTTCATCATGGAGGGCAAGGGGGCCTACACGATCGTCGATGGCCACAAGCTCACGCTTGGCGCCAATGATTTTGTGCTGACGCCGAACGGCACCTGGCATGAGCACGGCGTTGCCGCCGACGGCACGCCCTGCATCTGGCAGGATGGCCTCGACATTCCGCTCGTCAATGCGCTCGAAGCCAATTTCTATGCGGTGCATCCCAAGATGCAGCAGGACGTCGGCCATCCCGTCGACGATATGGCGCATGCGTGGGGCAATCCCGGCCTGCGGCCCGCCGACACCGAATGGAGCAGGGGATATTCGCCGCTTCTGAAATACGAGTGGGGCCCGACCTACGAGGCGTTGCAGCGCTATGCCGCAGCATCGGGCGGTTCGCCCTATGACGGCCTGCTGATGAACTACGTCAATCCGGTGACCGGCGGTCCTGTCATGCAGACGATTGGCGCGGCCATGCAGATGCTGCGGCCGGGCGAGGCCACGCGCGCGCATCGCCACACCGGCAGCTTCATCTACCAGGTCGCAAAGGGAAGCGGCTACTCGATCATCGATGGAAAGCGTTTCGACTGGAAGGAGCGCGACATCTTCTGCGTTCCGTCCTGGGCCTGGCATGAACACGCCAACGTATCCGGGAGCGAGGACGCCTGTCTGTTCTCCTTCAATGATCTGCCGGTGATGCACGCGCTTGGCCTCTATCGCGAGGAAGCCTTCGGCGACAACGAAGGCCGGCAGCCGCACGCAACCTAGGAATTGAACATGCGTCTCGTGACCTATCGCGCTTCGGTCGAAGCGGCGGCGCGCCTTGGCGCGATCGTTGGTGATGTTGTTGTCGACGTCGAGCAGATCGGCATCCATGCGGGACCGAAACTGCCCTCGTCGATGATTGCCTTCATCGATCTGGGGCCGTCCGCGTTGCCCGTGCTGAAGGACATTCTAGACGATTGCAATGGTCGCTGGCCGGTCGGGGCCACCTTGCCGCTTGCGAATGTGAAGCTGCTGGCGCCGATTCCTCGGCCGCGCAAGAACATCTTCGGTATCGGCCTCAACTATGTCGAACATGTCGCGGAATCATCCCGCGCTCTCGACACGGCGAGCGAACTGCCAAAGCAGCCGATCATCTTTTCCAAGCCGCCAACGAGCGTCATCGGCCCAGACGAGGCGATCGAGCACAACAAGGCGATTACGCAACAGCTCGACTGGGAGGTCGAACTGGCTGTTGTGATCGGCACGACCGCCCGGCGCGTGCCGCAAGCCAAGGCGCTAGACCATGTCTTCGGCTACAGCGTGATGATCGACATCAGCGCGCGCGATAATCGCCGTGCCGGTCAGTGGATCTATTCAAAAGGCCAGGACACCTACGCGCCGTTCGGACCTTGCATCGTCACCTCCGACGAGATCGCCGATCCGCATGTCCTCGACCTCTGGCTCACGGTGAACGGGATCGAAAAGCAGCGCTCCAACACCCGGCACATGCTGTTCACTGTGCCGCTGCTGATCTACGACATTTCGGCTGCGATCACGCTCGAGCCGGGCGACATCATCGCAACCGGCACGCCCGATGGGGTCGGGGCGGGGCGTTCGCCTCAGGAATGGCTCTGGCCTGGCGATGTCGTCGAGGCCGAAGTCTCGGGGATCGGGCGGCTGCGCCATCCGGTCGTTGCAGTCTGAACTGACGGAAGCGAGCAGGGCGATGTTGTTCGACATGGAGAACCTCGAGGCGCAGAGCCGCTACAAGATTCTGACTGCGACCGTGACGCCGCGTCCGATCGCATGGGTTACGACCCTCTCGGACGACGGCGTCATCAACGCGGCACCGTACAGCTTCTTCAACGTGCTGGGACACGAACCGCCGACGCTTGCGCTCGGGCTTCTCGCCGGCAAGGGCCGCTTCAAGGATACGGCGACAAACATCCTCGCAACCGGTGAGTTCGTCGTGAACCTCGTGTCCGAGCGGAATGCCGATGCGATGAACACGACATGTGTCGACGCGCCACCCGAGATCGATGAGTTGGCGCTGGCCGGGTTGATTGCGGTGCCTTCCCACGCGGTTCGTCCGCCGCGTATTGCAGAATCTCCGGTGTCTTTCGAGTGCCGCATCCTGACGTCGATGGTGACCGGACCGCACCAGACCATCGTGATCGGGCGCATCGTCTGCGCCCATGTCGAAGATGCGTTCGTGCAGGACAGGGAGCGTTGCTACATTGACACGCAGGCGTTGCGCCTGATCGGGCGCATGCATGGCAGCGGCTGGTATGCCCGCTGTACCGACCTGTTTCAGTTGGACCGGCCGACCTGGACGCAATTGCAACACGCCCATCCTGCGACAAGCGAGGCGCCATGAGCCCAGCTGCGACAATTATGGCCTCCGCTGACCTGCACTATAATTCTTGCCTTCGTTGGCGATCGCGAATTATGGTGCATGGGGTCGGGAGCATGGTCCGAAGGTCCAAAGAGGGAATCTTTGGTTCGTGCTTGCTGGTGGGCAGTCATTTCGCGCACAAAACAAGCAACCAAAAGCCCAACGCGTCATGACGCGTAAAAGGCAGACGATGTGTGTGCCAGTTGAGGAGGGATACCCAATGAAGACGGCATTCTGGCTTGCGGGCGCCACCGCGCTGGCCTTGAGCTATCCCGCGGCTGCGGCGGACACGATCAAGATCGGATTTGTCTCCACCTTCAGCGGGCCGACCGCCGTGATCGGCAACGACATGCGCAACTCCTTCGAGCTCGCGCTCGATCATCTCGGCCGCAAGATGGCGGGCAAGCCGGTCGAAGTGATCTACGAGGACGATCAGCAGAAGCCGGATGTCGGCAAGCAGAAGACCGAGAAGCTGGTGCAATCCGACAAGGTCGATTTCATCGTCGGCTATATCTGGTCGAACGTGCTGCTCGCTTCGCTCAAGACCGCGGTGGATTCGCAGACCTTCCTGATCTCGGCCAATGCCGGACCGTCGCAGCTCGCCGGCGAACTCTGCTCGCCATATGTGTTCTCGACCTCGTGGCAGAACGACCAGACGCCGGCGGCGATGGGCCTTTACATGAACCAGAGGGGCGTCAAGTCGGTGTTCCTGATCGGCCCGAATTACGCGGCCGGCAAGGATATGCTCGCGGGCGTCAAGAGCACCTTCAAGGGTGAGATCGTCGGCGAGGAATATACGGTGTGGCCGAGCCAGCTCGATTTCTCGGCCGAGTTGAGCAAGGCGCGCAACTCGAAGGCGGAATCGATCTTCGTGTTCTATCCGGGCGCGGCCGGCGTGCAGTTCCTCAATCAATATGCGCAGGCGGGCATCAAGCAGCAGATGCCGCTCTACACCGCGTTCACGGTCGACGAATTGTCGCTGCCGTTGCAGAAGGACAATGCGATCGGCGTTCCCGGTGCGCAGGAATGGGTGAACGACCTGCCGAACGAACAGAACAAGCGGTTCGTCCAGGATTACAAGAAATATGCGCCGGCGCGCCCGACCTACTATGGCGCGCAGGCCTATGACGCCGCGCAACTCATCAACAGCGCCGTGGCCGCGGTGAATGGCGATACCTCGAAGAAAGACGCGATGAAGGCGCAGATGGAGAAGGCCGACTTCAAGTCGCTGCGCGGTCCCTACAAATACGGCAACAACCACATTCCGATCCAGAATTTCTATTTGCAGGATGTGGTGAAGGACGCCGACGGCACGCTGTCGCTCAAGACCGTCGCCACCATCGTCAAGGACAATCAGGATAACTTCCACGACAAGTGCTCGATGAAGTAGCCCGGAACTTGCTTTAAGTTTAAAGCATCTGATAGATGGCAGTGGCGATCTCGCTGAGATGAACTTCGACAAGTGAACACTCGGAGCGGATCCACATGAGAACGGCAGTTTGGCTTGTGGGTATGCTGATAATTGCTGTTGCCGGGCCTGCCACGGCGGCGGACACCATCCGAATCGGTTTCGTCAACACCTTCAGCGGTCCGGCCGCCGCGATCGGCATCGACGCCCGCAACGCATTCGAACTGGCGCTCGATCATCTTGGCCGCCGGATGGCCGGCAAGCCGGTCGAAGTGATCTATGAGGACGACCAGCAGAAACCGGATGTCGGCAAGCAGAAGACCGAGAAGCTGATCCAGTCCGATCATGTCGACTTCATCGCCGGCTACAACTGGTCGAATGTGCTGCTCGCTTCGCTCAAGCCTGCGGTCGATTCGAAGACCTTCCTGATCGGCATCAATGCGGGGCCTTCGCAGCTCGCGGGCGAGTTGTGCTCGCCATATGTTTTCCTGATCTCGTTTCAGAACGACCAGACGCCGGCCGCGATGGGTCTCTACATGAATCAGAAGGGCATCAAATCCGTCTTTCTGATCGGCCCGAATTATGCGGCCGGAAAAGACCGCCTGGCCGGCTTCAGGACCACGTTCAAGGGCGAGGTTCTTGGCGAGGAATATACGGTGTGGCCGACCCAGCTTGATTTTTCGGCGGAGCTGTCGAAGGCGCGCAACTCGAAAGCGGAATCGATGTTCGTGTTCTTTCCCGGCGCGGCCGGCGTGCAATTCCTCAATCAGTATGTGCAGGCCGGGATGAAGCGGCAGGTTCCTCTTTATACGGACGGCACGATCGACGAATTGTCGTTGCCGCTGCAAAAGGAAAACGCCCTCGGCATTCTCGGCGCGATCGAATGGGTGAACGACCTGCCCAACGACGAGAACAAGCGCTTCGTTTCCGACTATCGCAGAAAGCACCCCGACTTGCGTCCAAGCGCGTACGGGGCGCAGGCCTACGATGCGGCACTGCTGATCAATAGCGCGGTGGTTGCGGTAAAGGGCGACCTCAGCCAGAAGGACGCGATGAAGGCGGAAATGGAGAAAGTCAACTTCAAGTCGGTGCGCGGCTCTTTCAAGTACGGCAACAATCACGTTCCGATCCAGAACTTCTATCTGCAGGATGTTGTGAAGGATGCCGACGGCACTTTGTCGCTCAAGACCGTCGCCACCATCGCGAAGGACGATCAGGATCGCTATCACGACAGATGTCCGATGAAATGAGCACGGATTTTGCTTGGGGAATGCGGCAGCGTTAAAGCGCTGCCGCATTTTCTTCGACCTTCCCGTCCGGGAGGGGTGGGATGAGGTCGACAAGACCGAAATTGGGGGTTGTCTCGAACAAACATGCTGCTGGTCGTCGAACAATTCCTGAACGGGCTGCAATTCGGCCTTTTGCTGTTCCTGCTGGCGGCGGGGCTGACGCTCGTCTTCGGGATCATGGACCTCGTCAATCTCGCCCACGGCTCGCTCTACATGATGGGCGCGTATTTCGCGGCGACCTTCGTCGCTTGGAGCGGTAACTTCGTCATCGGCATCGTGCTGGCGCTTGGCGCCACGCTGCTGCTTGGAATCGTGCTGGAGGTGGTCGCGTTAAGGCATCTCTACGGCCGCGACCATCTCGACCATGTGCTCGCGACCTTCGGGCTGATCCTGTTTTTCAACGATATGGTGCGGCTGATCTGGGGCCCGGCGGGTCTGGCGCTGCCACTGCCGGCCTGGCTCACCGTGCCGGTGCAGATCGTTCCGGGCGTGTTTTACCCTGCCTATCGGCTGGCGATCATCGCGGTCGCGCTCGCTGTCGCGGCGATGCTTTATGTGGTCGTGATGCGCACCCGCGTCGGCATGCTGATCCGCGCCGGCGCCTCGAACCGTGAGATGATCGGCGCGCTCGGCATCAACATCAAGCTGCTGTACACGTTGGTGTTCGGCCTTGGCGCGGCGCTCGCCGGCCTTGCCGGGCTGATGCAGGCGCCGATTCTTACCGTGCAGATCGGTATGGGCGAGAACATTCTCATTCTCGCCTTCGTCGTCATCGTCATCGGCGGCATCGGTTCGATCCGCGGCGCCTTTGTTGCTGCGATCCTCGTGGGCATGATCGATACGCTCGGCCGCGCGTTCCTGCCCGATCTCTTGCGGCGCATCCTGAGTTCGGCGGCGGCCTCGACCGCGGCGCCGGCACTGTCGTCGATGCTGATCTATCTTCTGATGGCGATCGTGCTGGTGGCAAGGCCGGAGGGGCTGTTTCCGGCCAACCGTCGATGACCGCCATGCTCAACGCCCGCAATGTCGTCGCGGCGATTGTTGTCGCCGGTCTGTTGGCGCTGCCGCTGTTCTCGCAAGCAACCGGCAACGTCTTCCTGCTGACGCTGTTCACGCGCATCGTGATCTTCGCGCTCGCCGCCGTCAGCCTCAACCTCATCATGGGCTACGGCGGCATGATGAGCTTCGGCCACGCCGCCTATCTCGGCATCGGCGGCTATGCGGTCGGCATTCTCGCCGCCGAGGGCTTCGGTTCCGGTTTCATCCAGTGGCCGGTCGCGCTGCTCGCCTCAGCCCTGTTTGCGCTGGTGATCGGCGCGTTGTCGCTGCGTACCCGCGGCGTCTATTTCATCATGATCACGCTCGCCTTTGCGCAGATGGCCTATTACGTCGCCTCCAGCCTGTCGCGCTACGGCGGCGACGACGGGCTGACGATCTACAAGCGCTCTACCTTCGGCGGCCTGATCAACCTCTCCAACCGCGTGCAGTTTTATTACGTCTGCCTGTTCTGCCTGCTGGGCGGCGTGTTTCTGGTCTGGCGCATCGTCAATTCGCGCTTCGGGCTGGTCGTGCAGGGCTTGCGTTCGAACGAGCAGCGCATGCAGGCGATAGGCTTCCCGGCGACGCGGTATCAGCTCGTTTGCTTCGTCATATCGGGCACCATGTGCGGATTGGCCGGCGCGCTGCTTGCCAACAACACCGATTTCATCAGTCCGGCCGTGATGTACTGGACCCGTTCCGGCGATCTCATGGTCATGGTTATCCTGGGCGGCATGGGTTCGCTATTCGGTCCAGTCGTTGGCGCGGTCGTCTATCTTTTGCTGGAGGAATTCCTGTCGCAGGTCACGGAATACTGGGCGATGATCATGGGGCCGCTGCTGCTCCTGATCGTGCTGTTCGGACGCGGCGGCATCATGGGTCTGATCGGGAGGTTCTCCCGTGGCTGAACCGTTGCTCCGCATCGAAAATCTCGTCCGTCGTTTTGGCGGCATCGTCGCGACCGACAATCTTTCGCTCGATATTGCGAAAGGCGAATTGCACGCCATCATCGGGCCGAACGGCGCCGGCAAGACCACGCTGATCAGCCAGTTGATCGGCCAGTTGTGCCCGACCGCCGGCACCATCCGCTTTGCCGGGCAGGACGTCACCCATCTGCCGGCCTGGAAACGCAGTCATCTCGGGCTCGCGCGATCGTTCCAGATCACCTCACTGCTGCCGAACTTCACCGCCGCCGACAACGTCGCGCTCGCGGCGCAAGCCCGCGACGGTCATTCGTTCCGTTTCTTCGGCAATGCGCGCAAGGAGAAAAGCCTTCGCGCAACCGCGCTGGCCGCGCTGGAACGTGTCGGGCTCGCGGGTCGCGCCGATGTCGCGGTCTCGCAGCTGAGCCATGGCGAGCAACGCGAGCTCGAACTCGCGGTGGCGCTCGCCACGCAGCCGCAATTGCTGCTGCTCGATGAGCCGATGGCCGGGCTTGGCGCCACCGAGTCCGCGCGCATGGTGAAACTGCTCGCTGATTTGCGGAAGGAAGTCACGATCGTGCTGGTCGAGCATGACATGAACGCGGTGTTCGCGCTCGCCGACCGCATCACGGTGCTGGTCTATGGGCGCGTGATCGCCTCCGACGTTCCGGCCGTGATCCGCGGCAATGAGGAGGTCAAGCGCGCCTATCTCGGCGACCAGCATGTGGTGACCAGCCATGGCTAAGGAAACGTCGGCTGACGCGATGCCGCTGCTCGAAGTCGATTCCATCGAGACCTGCTACGGTCTGAGCCAGGTATTGTTCGGCCTGTCGCTGTCGATCCAAAAGGGCGAGATGGTCGCCCTGATGGGCCGCAACGGCATGGGCAAGACCACGACGGTGCGTTCGATCATGGGCCTGACTGCGCCGCGCGCAGGCAACGTCCGCTTCGATGGCCGCGAGGTCCGGGGCCTGCCGGCATTTCGCATCGCGCAGCTCGGGATCGGGCTTGTGCCGGAGGGCCGCCAGATCTTTCCGAATCTCACCGTGCGCGAAAATCTCGTCGCCGCTTCGGCCAATCGCCTCTCTTCCGATGATCCCTGGACTCTGGAAAAAATCCACGCGCTGTTTCCGCGGCTCGCCGAGCGCGGCAACAACATGGGCAATCAGCTCTCCGGCGGCGAGCAGCAGATGCTCGCGATTGGGCGCGCGCTGATGACCAATCCGCGACTGCTCATTCTCGACGAGGCCACGGAAGGGCTGGCGCCGCTGATCCGGGAGGAAATCTGGAATTGCTTGTCGATGTTGAAGGCGCGCGGGCAGTCGGTGCTGGTGATCGACAAGAATGTCGAGAACCTCGCCCGCATCGCTGACCGCCATTACATCATCGAGCGCGGGCGCAGTGTTTGGAACGGTACATCCGAACAGCTGGTCGCGGAGCCCGATCTGCAGCACCGCTATCTCGGAATTTGAGTGGCGCGCCTAGATTGCCTCTGCGGCGTCCAGAATTTTTCATGAGAAAAGGCTTCTTCTCCACGCGGCGGATGAAGCATTCTGTTGTCGCGTGATCGCCGATTGCGATTGGCTTTAACTCCGATTTGACAGCGTATTTTTCGCTGATCTTGATCTCCGTTCCAGCTTCAGGTTTCGGGGGTTTCGATGCATTGGAAAATTCGCGGCGACGTCGTCTCAAGGGGCGGACGCGCGTCGGCCAGATACGCTTCATCCGTTGTCGTCGCATCCAGCGTCATCTTCGGAATGGCCGCGGGGGCGCGCGCCGAGGATGCGGCCGGGCTGCAACGGCTGGAAGCAAAGATTCAACAACTCGAAGATCGGCACGAGAGCGAGATCAAAACCTTGCAGGCCGAGATCAGGCGACTGCGAAGGGAAAAACCGGCCCCAGTCGCAGCCTCGCGTCCGCCCGTCACGCAACCGGCGGCAACGCGCGCGGCCACCGAGCCAGCTTCGACTATTCTGCCGGCCGGTCTGCCGCCGCCAGCGACGCCAGCCAAGGTGCTGATGACCTACGATCGTGGTTATCACTTCGGCTTTTCGGACGCGACCGGCGACAACACCGTCGAGCTGTTCGGTCGTCTCCAGGTCGATACCGGCGGCTATACGAACTACAATCCGGGACCGGAGACGCTCGACCGCAAGGGCCTGTCCGACGGCCTCGATCTGCGCCGCGCCCGTATCGGCGTGATCGGCACCTTCATGAGCGACTGGCACTATGCGTTCGTTTACGATCTCGGCAATTCGTCGGACTCCAGCAACATCAACAACGCGCTCGCCAGCGCCAACGCGAGCACGAGCCCAACGACGAGCAACACGTTCCTGTCCGGCGTGGAGAACGCGTTCATCACCTACAACGGCCTCTACAGCCACGGCCAACAGTTCCCGGTCGCGTTTGACTTCGGCATCATGGACGTGCCGTGGACGATGGAGGAGGCGACCAGTTCCAACGACATCATGTTCATGGAGCGCTCGACCGCGCAGGTGATCGCCACCACCTTCGGCGGCGGCGACTTCAGATCCGCGATCGACGTGCGTTCCAACAACGACCGTTACTGGCTCGGCCTGTATTTGACCGGTCCCAACGCCGGCGCGCTGCACACCGCCGGCGCCTCCTGCAACACCGGCACGTCAGCGATTACCGCCGGCACGCCCTGCGTGACCAGCGCACAGATGACCGGCAATGGACCGCAACTGGCGTTCCTCGCGCGCGGCGCCTATCAGGTGATCCAGCAAAAGGACGCGTCCTTCCACCTCGGTTTCAACTACGCCAACCTGTTTGAACCGAGCATCGGCCCGAACCTGCAGGCGGTCTCGCTCTCGGACCGGCCCGAGCTTCGCGTCGATCCGACCTCGTTCCTGGCGACCGGCAATATTCCGGCAAGTGGCGGCCAGGTGTTCGGCGTCGAAGTCGCGGGCACCTACAAGAACTTCTTCGCCCAAGGCGAATATTATCACTACACCATCGATACACGTGCGGCGGTGCCAACCTCGCCGGGCAATTTGCAGGGCGGCGTCGCCGGTCCCACGCTCAATTTCGACGGCGGCTATGTGCAGGCGAGTTACAGCATCGGTGGTGTCAGACACTACGATCCGACCCGTGGCGCCTATACCGGCGTGATTCCGGAAGCGCCGATGATATGGGGCGGTGCCGGCTGGGGCGCGTTCGAATTTGCGACGCGCTTCACCGTCGTCAATCTCAACAGCCCGTATCTGACGACTTCGGTACTTGGCCCCGCTTATTCGGCGCCCGGTGTTTTTACCGGCGGCACCACGACCTATGGCGGAGGCAAGGAAACCAGTTACGGCATCGGGCTGAACTGGTATCCGAACCTCAACATGAAATTCATGCTCGATTACGAGCACGTCGTCGTCGACAATCCGCAATTTTTCGGCGGGCCGAACTACCGCGGCGCCACCGTCGACTGGGTCGGCGCGCGCACGCAGCTGGTGTTTTGATTATCCAGCGTGGGGAGGGAAGGCTGCAGCGAGGCGAAAGCCAGGGCGGGGGCGTTTTCAAGTAAACCCCCACCCCGACGCTCATTGCATTCGCGTCGACCCTCCCCGCAAGGGGGAGGGATAAGATCGCGCGAACTCAAAACATCTCGAAGTATTCGCGCTGCTCCCAGTCCGAGACTTCGGCCTGGAAACGTTCGAGTTCGGCGTTTTTGATGTGCAGATAGTAGTCGACAAAGCCGGCGCCGAGTTTTTCGCGGAAGAATGTATCGTCCTTCAGCGCGTCGAGCGCCTCGCGCAAGGTTTTCGGCAGCGCCGGCGCTTGCATTTCGTAGGGCGTGTCGGCTGGTGGCGGCGGATCGAGCGCGCGGTCGATGCCGTCGAGACCGGCGAGAATCTGCGAAGCCATGTAGAGATAGGGATTGGCGGCGGGCTCGCCGATGCGGTTTTCCAGCCGGGTGGCCGGATCATTCGCGCCGCCAAGCATGCGCACCATCACGCCGCGGTTGTCGCGGCCCCAGATCGCGCGGTCCGGCGCCAGCGAATAAGCGCGATAGCGCTTGTAGCCGTTGATCGTCGGCGTCGCGAACAGCGCCGAGGCGCGTGCGTGCGCCAACAGGCCAGCGAGATAATGGCGGCCGAGCGGGCTCAAGGGCGCATCGCCTTGCTTGTCGTCTTCTTTCGCCATGAACGCGTTCTCGCTCGTTCCGCGCGAGACCAGCGACTGATGCAGATGCCAGCCGGAGGCGAATACGTTCGGCAGTTTCGGCCGGCACATGAAGGTCGCATGATAGCCGTGCCGGTGCGCGATCTGCTTCACGGCGCTGCGAAACAGCACCATGGTGTCGGCGGGCTCAAGCCCCTTCCTCGGCGCAAAGGTGAATTCGCACTGGCTCGGGCCGAATTCCACCTCGACGGAGCGCAAGGGCAGGCCGAGCGCGAGAATGTCACGCCGGATGAGATCGAGCACCGGCGCCATCTGGTCGTAGCGTTGCTCGGTCAGATATTGATAGCCGTGCGAGAGCAGGCTGACGTCGGGCGGTCGGCCGGGCTGTCCGGCGTCCTCCGGCGACATCCTCGCGTCTTCGAGCTTGAAGATGTGAAACTCGACTTCAAGGCCGGCGACGAAATCGAGGCCGCGTTGTCCGAGTTGATCGAGAACTTTCCGGAACAGGTGCCGCGTCGCAAACGGCACCGCGCGCCCGTCGGCAAAATAGACGTCGCACAACAGCCAGCCGGTCGCAGGCGCCCACGGCAGCACGCGAAAACTTGTGGGGTCGGCGACCATCAGCACATCGGCCGCGCCCTCCATCTCCGGCATGCCGAAGCCGCCGCCGGAGGTGAACACCGGAAATACCGTGCGGTGCGCGGTGTCCTTGGCGAACATCGTCGTTGTGATGGTGCAGCCGCTCTCGAGCGAGGCGATCGCCTCGCTTGCGACCAAAGTTTTGCCGCGGAGAATGCCGTGCTGGTCGGGAAAGCCCAGGCGAATGGTTTCGAGCTTTTGTTCCTCGACAATGCGGCGAAGACGGCTCGCCGCCTCTTTCTGCTCGCCGGACCACAGGCCATGACGTTCGACGAAATTCAACGCGGTACTCCCGACATTGGCGGCCTCATGGTTCGAGACGCGCTAACGCGCTCCTCACCATGAGGGGCGGTGACCTCATCCTGAGGAGCGCGCCTTTGCGCGCGTCTCGAAGGATGAGCTAGGCGATTCATCACACCACCCTCAGATGCGGAGCCTTGTCGTCGATTTCTGCGGTCACTGGCGCTGCCCATGGCGCGCCGCGACGGCGCTTGACGTCGACTTCCATCCAGAAGGTTTCCCAGCCGCGCGTCGGTCCGATACCGTCCATCGTCGCCGGGCCCTGAATGCTCCTGGCATGTGCCGCATCGAGGAACATGAACGGCTTTTCGCCTTTGGCTGCCTTGTCGATCTCCTGGCGCAGCAGGCGGCGATACTGCACGATCGCCTTGTCGGCGGTGCCGAGATGCTCGCGGGTACGATCCTGGATCGGGCCCATCGATTCCACCGCCCACTGGTCGTGCACGTTGATGTCACTGCCCATGCCGGTATAGGTCTCGGTCTCCTGTTCGTGCGGATCGAAGCCATAGTCGTTGGTCTTGTTCTTGCGCGACTTGTAGTCCGGCAATTCGTAGAGTTCGAGGCGCTGCTCGCGCATCTTCTTCTTGTCGACCGGCGCGGCGTAACTCGTGAAGATCGCGTACCAGTAGCAATTTTCGTCATCGAGGGGCACATGCCACTGCGTGATCGTCATTTCCGTGCTCATGGGAATGACGAAGGCATGCGGGAAAAGCTGGTTGGTGACGCGCACATGCGTGCGCTCGTCGTCGATTTCGCGCAGCGCAATCAGCCGCAGTCCGTATTCGGTCTGCTCGACATTGATGATCGGCCGGTCATATTCGCGCAGGATTCTTGTCATCGGCAGGTCAGTGCCGGAAGAGGCGCCGCGGAACTGGCGGCCGTACGCCGCGGAAGTGTCCTCGTCCTCGAAGAAGCGATGCAGGAAGGAAGCGTGCGAAGGGTCGATGCCGACTTCAAGCGCCTGCAACCAGTTGCAGCCGATATGGCCCTTGAACGCGAACGTATGACTGCCGGGCGCGACGAAGCAGTCGATCTCCGGGAAGGCCGGTGGTTCGCCTTCGCCGAGCCAGGCCCAGAGGATGCCGCCTTTTTCCACCACCGGATAAGCGCGCTGCTTGATGCCACGGCAGAGATTGGAGCCCTTCGGTTCGGCAGGGGTCTCCAGGCATTGGCCGGACGCGTCGAACAGCCAGCCATGAAAGGCACAACGCAGGCCGCCATGTTCGAGCCGGCCGAAGGCGAGGTCGGCGCCGCGATGCGCGCAGTGACGCTCGATCAGGCCGTAACGCCCTTCTTCGTCGCGAAACAGCACGAGGTCTTCGCCGAGCAGTTTGACCGGGCGAACCGGCCGTGGGCCTTCGAGTTCGTCGAGCAGCGCCGCCGGCTGCCAGTACATCCGCATCAGCTTGCCGCAAGGGTCTTTCGGGCCGGTGCGGGTGATCAGGTCGTTCTGTTCCTGGCTCATCATGGCGCGTTACCTCATCCTAAAAAGGCTTGCGATGGAAGGCAGTCGCAGCTAGGTTGTTCGTCTATTGAACAAATGTTCAATCATCGTAACACGGCCTCGAAAGTTCGCAAGCCTCTCTGATGGTCAAACCCAAGCGCACCGACAGCGAGCCCCGCGCCACCGATTTCGTCGAAAGCCTCGATCGGGGTTTGCGGCTGTTGCAGGCGTTCGGCGAGCGGCCGTCGCCGATGACGCTCAGCGAGATCGCTGACCTCACGAGCCTGCCGCGCGCCACGGCGCGGCGCATCCTCCTGACGCTTCAGCATGGCGGCTACGTCGCAAGCGACGGCAAAATGTTTGCGCCGACGCCGCATGTCCTGACGCTTGCAGGTAGCTATTTGCGCTCGAACCAGCTTGTCGCGGTGTTGCAGCCCGTGCTGGATGAGATCGCTACCGCTGCGCAGGAGATCAGCTCACTCGCGGTGCTCGATGGCGAGGAGGTCGTATTCATCGCGCGCGGCAGCCCGACGCGGATTTTTTCCGGCGGCGTCGATATCGGTTATCGCTTGCCTGCCTTCTGCACGGCGGTCGGCCGCGCCATGCTTGGCCGGCTCGGCGATTCCGAATTGAAGGCGCGACTCGGCGCCATGAAGCGCGAGGCACTCACGCCGCAGACGCTGACCGATCCGAAACGCTTGCTGGCGGCAATCACCGCCGATCGCGCGCGCGGTTATTCGCTGGTGGATCGCGAGGCCGAGCCTCATTTCCGTTCGATCGCCGTGCCCGTGAAGCGCTATGACGGAGCCATCGTCGCTGCGATCAATATCGGCGCGCATGTCGATCGGGTCTCGACCGAAGAGATGGTCAAGCGCTTTTTGCCGCTGCTGCGCGAGCAGGCAGCGGAGGTCACGCAAAAGTTGGTCTGAGGGGAGGGAGGCCGGGCCGCGCCAAAAGACCGCGAGCAAATCCGCCCCACTACGAGCTCCGATCTGCTAGAGTTCACTGCGAAGGAATCCGACGGATGGTTAAACTCGGACCTGAACGCAGGCTTGCCGCGGTGGTTGCCGCCGACATGGTCGGCTACAGTCGGCTCATGGAGGTCGATGAGGCGGGAACGCTGGCACGCCTCAAGGCT
Source organism: Bradyrhizobium erythrophlei (assembly GCF_900142985.1). Taxonomy (NCBI): domain Bacteria; kingdom Pseudomonadati; phylum Pseudomonadota; class Alphaproteobacteria; order Hyphomicrobiales; family Nitrobacteraceae; genus Bradyrhizobium; species Bradyrhizobium erythrophlei. The sequence continues at coordinate 2,325,634 of NZ_LT670849.1, read as the reverse complement.
CACCGGATTGAACTCATCGATCCGGCCATTACGAAGAACCGCGGGCGCATCATCAAGACGACCGGCGACGGCATGCTGGTCGAGTTTCAGAGTGTCGTCGATGCAGTGGTTTGCGCCGTCGAGATACAACGGCGCATGGCGCGACGTAACACGGATGTCCCGCCGGCTCGGCAGATTCAATTTCGTATCGGCATCAATCTGGGCGACGTGATCGTCGATGAAGACGACATCTTCGGCGATGGGGTCAATATCGCCGCCCGCCTGGAAGCTCTCGCCGACCCCGGTGGTATTTGTGTCTCCGGGGCCGTCTGCGATCAGGCCGGTTGTCGACTGGAGGACGTTGTCTTCGAGGATCTCGGCGACCAGCAGGTCAAGAACATCGCGCGTCCCATTCGCGTTTTCCGGCTTCGGCTTGACCAGAACGTGAGCGTTGCGCCGGAGGTTGCGAACCATGCCGCGGCTGCGACCACATCCGCAAAGAAGCCGTCCATCGCCGTGCTGCCGCTCATCAATATGAGCGGCGATTCCGAGCAGGAGTTCTTCGCCGACGGCCTCACCGAGGACATTATCACGGAGCTGTCGCGCTTCCATGACCTGCTCGTTATCTCGCGCAATTCCACCTTCGTGTACAAGGGGAAGGCGGTCAAAGTGCAGGAGGTCGCGCGCGAATTCGGCGTCGACTATGTCCTTGAGGGTAGCGTGCGGAAGGCAGGCGGCCGTATCCGCGTCACCGTACAACTGATCGACGCGGAGACCGACCGGCACATCTGGGCCGAACGCTACGATCGCGACCTCGAGGACATCTTTGCTATCCAGGATGAAATCACGCGTGCAATTGTCGCAACCCTGCAGGGGCGCGTCGAGGCGGCCACGCACGACCGTGCGAAACGCAAGCCCACGGACAACATGATTGCTTATGAGTGCGTCCTGGCCGCCAAGGTGCTGCATCATCGTTCGACGCGAGCCGACAATGAGCAAGCGCAGCACCTGCTCGACCGCGCTCTCGCACTCGATCCGAACTACGCCCATGCTCATGCCTGGAAGGCGTGCGTGCTGGGCCAGACATGGGTTTATGATTGGTGCGCGGATCGCGATGCCACTTTCCAACAGGTCGCCGCGGAATTGGAAGTCTCGCTTGCGCTGGATGACAATGACAGCGACGTGCACCGGATCCTTGCCGCGGTGAATCTGAACCGCGACGATCATGAAAAGGCCGCGTACCACCAGGAGCGGGCGCTGACCCTCAATCCCAACTACGATCTCGTCGTGGTGCAACAGGGCGAGCTGCTGACGTGGCTAGGACGGCCAGAGGAGGGTATCGACTGGATCAAGAAGGCGATGCGCCTCAACCCCTATCACCCCGAGCGCTTCTGGAGCCATCTCGGCCGTGCCTGCTACTGCGCCGAAAAATATGCCGAGGCCGCCGAAGCCTTCTCGCGGTTGACGCGGCCAGATCACACGCATCATGCCTTCCTGGCTGCAACGTTCGCGCAAATGGGCAATTCGGTCGCAGCCGCCGCGCACGCAGCCGAGGTCGTCAAACGCGAGCCGCAATTCTCAGTCGCGGCCTATCTTGGCACCCAGCACTACAAGCACGAGGCCGACCGCAAACGGCATGAGGCCGGCCTTCTCAAGGCCGGCCTGCCGGCATGACCGGAAACCACGACCTGTCGATCACACGCATCTAAACCGCAGCGCTGCGCAGGCCGAACGCTTTCGGCTCATTTTGCAGCATGGGCGAAACCGCATCCAGCAGCCGTACTGCTGCGGCATCCACCGTGAGGCCTGCGGTGTCGACCACCGTGGAAGCGCGCGCATAGAGTGGCTCGCGGCTTGTCAGGATGTTGCGCAATTCCGCCATCGCCGAGCGGTCGTCGGCCATCGGGCGCAAGTCGCCCTGCTTGCGGACGCGGGCCATATGCTCTTCTGGCTCGGCCTTCAGCCAGATCGTATAAAACGACGAGAGAATAAGATCGAAGGTCACGGGCTCGGACACGATGCCGCCGCCGGTCGCCAGCACCGTCAAATCTTTCCGCGCCAACAGCTGCGTCAGCGCGGCCTGCTCCAGCCGGCGAAAACCTTCCTGACCGTACAGCGCGATGATTTCGGCGACCGAGAGGCCGTTTTGCGCTTCGATCTCCTTGTTGAGCTCGACGAAATTCCAGCCGATTTTTTTGGCGAGCAGCTTGCCGAGCGTCGACTTGCCGGCGCCACGTAACCCGATCAGCGCAATACCCGCGAACGATTTCAGCCGCGGCTCGGCGCCGCTCTGGCCGGTGAGAATGTCCTTGGCCTGCGCGATCTGGTTCGGCGTTGCTTTTCGCAGGAGATCGCGGATCACCGCCCAGTCCGGCGACGGTTCTTGGTGCGGAATCAAATCTTCCAGATGCGCGCCCATCGCGTTCGAGACGCGGCGCAAAAGCACGATCGAGACGTTGCCTTTTCCGCTCTCGAGCTGGGCGATATAGCGCTCGGAAATGCCGGAGACCTTGGCGAGCACCTTGCGCGACATGCCGCGCAGCGCCCGCATGGTGCGTACACGCTGGCCAAGCTGCTCGAGAAAACCGGTTTCGGGGTCGCTGGTGCCGTCCATCGACAGGAATCATAATGCCGAGGAGGATTGACAGCAAGCTGGCGGGGTGCATTTCTATGAATTATAATGCTTAAAACCCGAGTGGAGGCCGCCTCCGCGCCGGGACGAGGGAGCTTCCAGGGGACCGGCATGAGCGAGACATCGCCCGCTTACAATGCAGTGACCTATCTGCTCGATCGCAACATCGACGAGGGGCGTAGCCACAAGCTCGCCTATACCGACACCGTCGCCGAACTGACCTATGGCGAACTGCAACGGCAGAGCTGCCGTGTCGCCAATCTGCTGCGCCGGCTCGGCGTCCGCCGCGAAGAGCGCGTGGCGATGATCATGCTCGATACGGTGGATTTTCCTTCCGTATTTCTCGGCGCGATCCGCGCCGGCATCGTGCCGGTCCCGCTCAATACGCTTCTGACGTCCGATCAATATGCCTATGTGCTGGCCGATTGCCGCGCGCGGGTGCTGTTCGTCTCCGAAGCGCTCTATCCGGCCGTCAAAGACGTTGTCGGACGCATGAGCGATCTCGAATGCGTCGTCGTGTCAGGTCAAAATGCGTTCGGCCACAAGTTGCTGTCGGATGAGCTCAAGAACGAGCGCGATACCTATGTGACCGCGCCGACGCATCCGGATGAACCTGCTTTCTGGCTGTATTCGTCGGGCTCGACCGGCATGCCCAAGGGCGTGCGGCATCTGCATGCCAATCTCGCCGCCACCGCCGAGACCTATGCCAGCCAGGTGCTCGGCATCCGCGAGGACGATGTGTGCCTGTCGGCGGCGAAACTGTTTTTTGCCTATGGCCTCGGTAATGCGCTCACCTTTCCGATGTCGGTCGGCGCGACAACGATCCTCAACCCCGAGCGTCCAACGCCGGCGGTGATGTTCACGCTGATGAACAAATATCACCCCAGTATCTTTTACGGCGTGCCGACCCTGTTCGCGGCGATGCTGAACGATGAGCAGCTCAAGGCCCAAATTGGCGGCGAGCGCCTGCGCGTCTGCACGTCGGCAGGCGAAGCGTTGCCGGAATCGGTCGGCAATGCCTGGAAGGCGCGCTTTGGCGTCGACATTCTTGACGGGGTCGGGTCGACCGAACTGTTGCACATCTTCCTGTCGAACGCGCCCGGCGATATCCGATACGGCTCCTCGGGCCGTCCGGTGCCGGGCTACAAGGTCCGGCTGGTCAACGAGGCGGGCGCGGACGTGGCCGACGGCGAGGTCGGCGAATTGCTGGTTGACGCGCCTTCCGCCGGCGAAGGCTACTGGAATCAGCGCAGCAAGAGCCGCCGCACCTTCGAGGGACACTGGACGCGCACCGGCGACAAATATGTCCGCGAGGCCGACGGCCGTTACATCTTTTGCGGCCGCAGCGACGACATGTTCAAGGTCTCGGGCATCTGGGTGTCGCCGTTCGAGGTCGAGAGCGCGCTGATCACCCATCCTACCGTGCTGGAAGCCGCCGTGGTGCCCGAGGCAGATGCGGAAGGCCTGCTGAAGCCGAAGGCGTTCGTGGTGTTGCGCGCCGGTGCGAAAGCAGATGGTCTCGACGAGGCGCTGAAGGAGCACGTCAAGCAGAAGATCGGCGTCTGGAAATATCCGCGCTGGATCGAGACCGTCGATACGTTGCCGAAAACCGCAACCGGCAAGATCCAGCGGTTCAAGCTGCGGGATGGACCCGCGTAGCCCTGCCTGTGGCCGTCATTCCGGGGCATCCGGAGCATGAACCCGGAATCCATTTAGCCACAGGTCATGCTGAGGAATGGATTCTCAGGTGCGCAATTGCGCACCATAGCTCGCGCCAACGCGCGCCCCGGAATGACGAACGATGTAAAAGAGAACGCATGTCCCTTTCTCCCTCCGGCCACCTCCGCATCAACGATCATGATCTCGAATATCGCCTGATCGGGCCGCAGCCTTCGCAGGCGCCCACCATCGTGATGCTGCATGAGGGGCTGGGCTCGGCGGCGCTGTGGGGCGATTTTCCGCAATCCTTGCAGGCCGCGACCGGCATGGGCGTGTTCGTCTATTCGCGCGCCGGCTACGGCGCCTCGACGCCAGTCACGTTGCCGCGTCCGCTCGACTATATGAGCCGCGAGGCGCTCGATGTTTTGCCCGTGTTGCTCGAGAGAATCGGCTTTGAGCGTGGCGTGCTGCTCGGACACTCCGACGGCGCCTCGATCGCGGCGATCCATGCCGGCGGTTCCAATGATCACCGCGTGCGCGGCGTGGTGCTGATCGCGCCGCATTTCATCGTCGAGGATGTCTCGGTCGCCTCGATCGCCGAGATCAGGACAACCTATGAGACGACCGATCTGCGATCAAAACTCGCGCGCTGGCATCAGAACGTCGACAACGCATTCTATGGTTGGAACGACGCCTGGCTGGATCCCGACTTTCGTCGGTGGGACATCAGCGACTATCTCGCCTACATTCGGGTGCCCGTCGCCATCCTGCAGGGCGAGGGCGATCAGTATGGGACAATTCGCCAGATCGAGATCGCGCAGGAAGAGTGCTATTGCCCCGTTGACGTGACCATTATACCGGGCGCGGGTCATTCGCCGCATCGTGAGGCGCCTGAACTAGTGCTCGCAACTATTTCGGAATTTGCCAACTGCATTTTGACAGTGCATGAAGGCGCGGGATATCCGACCGTTTAAGTCGTCCGACCATTTAAGCTCCGCCGTTTCGTTTCTCCTTTGTGGCTATTGATCAATGAATATTACTTCGTCGACCGCGGCGCATTTGCCGCTGCCCGAATGGGCCTATGTACCCGGCGAACCGGCCGATAGCGAACCGGATCACGAGACGTTGTGGCAGGCCAAGGCGCTGGTGCCGGCGCAATTCTTTGGCTACGTGCCGGCAAGGCATCCCGCGCTTCGCTACGGCATTGCGCTGAACGACGCCGGCTATTTCTGGGAAGCGCAGGAGGTGCTGGAAGCGGTCTGGGCGGCGGCGCCGCAAGGCGGGCGCGAGCGGATTCTCTTGCGGGCCTGTATCCAGATCGCCAATGCCAACCTGAAGCTGCGGATGCAAAAGCCGCATGCGACCGCGCGGCTATGGGGCGAAGCGCTCGCGGCCATCAAGGGTTTGCTGTCGCGCCGCACGAGCGGGGCCGGCGACGGCTTTGCCGATCGCTTCCCGGCGGCCCATCTCGGCAGGCTGCTGGAAGGCCGCCTGGCCCAGCCGACATTGGCGAAGATCGACTGGATCAAGATCGGGTCCGCCGGCAAATTATGAAAGAAAATGCACATTTTGCTGCTTTCGGCCTCTAGACCTGCCGGCTAACATGCATTATTGTGCATGTACCCCGTAACCAAGAACCGCAAGCAGGGATGGGCCCATGGCCGGTGACGAACGCGTTCTCGCAGGCGGCGCGAGCTTTATCGATTTTCAAACCGACCCGTCGCGCTACCGGCACTGGAAACTTGCCGTGGACGGCGAGGTCGCGACGCTGACCATGGACGTCGACGAGAATGGCGGGCTGTTCGAAGGCTATCAGCTCAAGCTGAATTCCTACGACCTCGGCGTCGACATTGAATTGGCCGACGCCGTGCAGCGCCTGCGCTTTGAGCATCCCGGCGTGAAAGTAGTGGTCATGCGCTCGGGCAAGAACCGGGTGTTCTGCGCCGGCGCCAATATCCGCATGCTGGCGGGCGCGACGCACGCGCATAAGGTCAATTTCTGCAAATTCACCAACGAGACGCGCAACGGTCTCGAGGACTCTTCGGAAAATTCCGGACAGCGCTTCATCACGGTGGTCAACGGCACCGCGGCCGGCGGCGGTTACGAACTCGCGCTTGCGACCGATCACATCATCCTGGCCGACGACGGCTCAGCCTCCGTCGCATTGCCCGAAGTGCCGCTGCTCGCGGTTTTGCCCGGCACCGGCGGGCTGACGCGCGTCGTCGACAAGCGCAAGGTGCGCCGCGACCATGCCGACTATTTCTGCACCATCGAGGAAGGCATCAAGGGCAAGCGCGCGGTTCAGTGGCGTCTGGTCGACGAGATTGCGCCGAACAGCAAGCTCGAATCCAGGGTGTCCGAGCGCGCCAAGGAATTCGCGAGCATCTCAAAGCGCAACGGCAACGGCAAGGGCATCGCGCTGACGCCATTGTCGCGCGCCATCGGCGACACCACCATTCGTTACGGCACGGTCAGCGTCGATATCGATCGTGCCGCGCGGATCGCCACCATTTCGGTTGCTGCGCCCGAGGCGCCGCCGCCCGCCGATATCGATCGTCTGATCGCGCAAGGCGCCAAGTTCTGGCCGCTCCAGGTCGCGCGAGAACTGGACGATGCGATCCTGCATCTTCGCATCAACGAGCTTCAGATCGCGATGGTGGTGTTCAAGTCGCACGGCGATCCGGCGCATATGCTGGCTTACGATGCGTTCCTCGAAGCCAACAAGGCGCACTGGCTGGTCAACGAGATCCGGCAATACTGGAAACGCGTGCTCAAGCGCATCGACGTCACCTCGCGCACGCTGGTGGCGCTGATCGAGCCCGGCTCGTGCTTTGTCGGCACGCTCGCCGAACTCGTGCTGGCCGCCGACCGCTCCTATATGTTGATCGGCACGCGCCAGGGCGATAACCGCGCCGCGCCGACCGTCCAGCTTTCCGCGCTGAATTTCGGCGCCTATCCGATGAGCCACGGCCTGACGCGGCTTGAATCGCGGTTTCAGGCCAATCCGTCCGATCTCGACCAGGCGCGCGAGCGGATCGGCGAGGCGCTCGACGCCGAAGAGGCCGAGGCGCTTGGACTCGTGACCTTTGCGCTCGACGATATCGACTGGGACGACGAGGTCCGCGTGTTCCTCGAGGAGCGCGCGAGTTTCTCGCCGGATGGCCTCACCGGCATGGAAGCGAACCTGCGCTTCGTCGGCCCCGAGACCATGGAATCGAAAATCTTCTCGCGCCTCACCGCCTGGCAGAACTGGATTTTCCAGCGGCCCAATGCGGTCGGCGAGGAGGGGGCCTTGCGCCGTTACGGCACGGGGCAGAAGGCGCAGTTCGATACGACACGGGTTTGATTCGTGTCCCGGGCGCAGCGCGGCGCGTATGTGACGCGCTGCTGAACCGGGACCCATATCGACCGAGACCTGAATAGGTCCCGGCTCTGCGATGCATCGCTTCGCACCGCACCGCGTCCGGGACACGAAGAGCGAGCAAGGAGTACGGCGATGAACATCATGAATGTCGACTACTCGACCAAGATTCCGAACAACGTGAATCTCAGCGAGGACCGCCAGGTGCTGAAAGCGCTCGAGGGCTGGCACCCCGGTTACATGAACTGGTGGGGCGACATGGGGCCGGAGGGCTTTCAGCAGTCGCTGGTCTACCTGCGCACCGCTTACTCGGTCGATCCGCGCGGCTGGGCGAAATTCGATTACGTCAAGATGCCGGACTATCGCTGGGGCATTTTGCTCGCGCCACAGGAAGAGAACCGCGTCGTCCCCTTCGGCGAACATTACGGCGAGCCTGCCTGGCAGGAAGTGCCGGGCGAATACCGGGCGATGTTGCGGCGGCTGATCGTCATTCAAGGCGATACCGAGCCTGCTTCCGTCGAACAGCAGCGCCATCTCGGCAAGACCGCGCCCTCGCTCTACGACCTGCGCAACCTGTTCCAGGTCAATGTCGAGGAGGGGCGTCATCTCTGGGCGATGGTCTACCTGTTGCAGAAATATTTCGGCCGCGACGGCCGCGAGGAAGCCGACGAGTTGTTGCGCCGCCGCTCCGGCGATGCCGACAGCCCACGCATGCTGGGCGCGTTCAACGAAGCGACGCCGGACTGGCTGTCGTTCTTCATGTTCACCTATTTCACGGACCGCGACGGCAAGATGCAGCTGCATTCGCTGGCGCAGTCCGGCTTCGATCCGCTGTCGCGCACCTGCCGTTTCATGCTGACCGAGGAAGCGCACCACATGTTCGTCGGAGAGACCGGCATCACCCGCGTGGTGCAGCGGACGTGTGACGCGATGACGGAAGCGGGTATCTCTGACCCGACCGACATCGCGAAGGTTCGCGCGCTCGGGGTGATCGATCTGCCGACCATCCAGAAAAAGCTGCACCTGCATTATTCGCTGTCGCTTGATCTTTTCGGTTCGGAGGTCTCGACCAACGCGGCGAATGCGTTCAACGCCGGCATCAAGGGCCGCTATCACGAGACCCAGATCGCGGACGATCATCGCCTGACCAACGACACCTATCCGGTGCTCAAGCTCGTGGACGGTAAAATCACCCGCGTCGACGAGCCGGCGCTCACCGCGCTCAACATGCGCCTGCGTGACGACTACACCCAGGACTGCGTCAAGGGTCTGTTGCGCTGGAACAAGGTGATCTCGAGCGCCGGCTACGATTTCAAGCTGACGCTGCCCAACGTCGCCTTCCACCGCGCCATCGGCGAGTTCAAGGACATCCACGCCACGCCGGAGGGCGTGCTGATCGACGATGCGACCTGGGCCGCGAAAAAGAGCGCATGGCTGCCGTCAATCGAGGATGGAGATTTCATCGCCTCGCTGATGAAGCCGGTGACGTCCGCCGGCGAATTCGCCTCCTGGATCTCGCCGCCCAAGATCGGCATCGACAACAAGCCGGGCGATTTCGAATACGTGAAGATCGAGACCTGATTGTCTTCACCTTCTCCCCTTGCGGGAGAAGGTGTCGCGCAGTAGCGCGACGGATGAGGGGTCTATGTCCGCGAGTTAAAGCAATCGTTGGACCGAACCCCTCACCCGGGCGTCGTAGTTCTGCCAGAGGAGTTGCCCTCTCCCGCAGGGGGAGAGGGCGCAATAATTTGCAGACGAGATTCTAACTATCCCAGCCGCCGCACCGCGAGATGCCGACAATGCCACAATTTGACCTGTGAACCGGCGGTGCCAGCCCGCCTGCCGCCGTGCTATAATCAAAGAAAAAGCTGCCTCGAAACGCGACGCTGGAGGATTGCGATGATCTTCACGGGCACCACGGCTGCTGGCGAAACCATCACCTACCGGGACGGCAAACGCTATCTGTGGTTTCTCTCGTTCATTCCGCCACTGGTCCCTCTGCTGTCCTACTGGCTCTATCTCAGGGCGCAAAATCCGCTTGCGACGCTGATTCCCTTCGTCTTCATTTTCGGCCTGATCCCGCTGCTCGATGCCATCATCGGCGAAGACACGCACAATCCGCCGGCGGAAGTGGTCGCCGCCATGGAAGCCGATCCCTACTACCTGCGGCTCGCGCGCCTCAACGTGGTGTTTCCCTGGGTGAATTACATTGCCCTGATTGCCTTCTTCGGCACGCAGGATCTGCCGTGGTGGTCCTACGTTGCGTTGCTACTCGGCGTCGGCACCATCGACGGTGGCGCATTGCTGGTCGGGCACGAACTCGGCCACAAGTCCGACCGGCTCAACATCTTCTTTGGCTTGCTCGCCAATAATGCGGTGGGTTACGCCCACTTCCGCGTTGAGCACAATCGTGGCCATCACACCTGGGTCGCGACACCCGAGGATCCCGCCAGCGCGCGCTTTGGTGAATCGATCTATGTTTTCGCGTCGCGCGAACTGCCTGGCGCGCTCAAGAGAGGCTGGCGCAATGAAGCCGAACGACTGACGAAGCGCGGCGAGCGCGTTTGGTCATTCAATAACGAGATCCTGCAGGGCTTTGCGCTCACGCTTATCGTCGCCGCGGCGCTGATTGCCCTGTTCGGCTGGAAAGTCGCGCCGTTCATCGTCGCCCATCACTTCCTCGGCTGGTATGCGCTCACCCAGGCCAACTACGTCGAGCACTATGGGCTGTTGCGCGAGAAGCTGCCGAACGGCCGCTACCAGCCGGTTGAGCCCCGCCATTCCTGGAACACCAACCATATCGTCTCGAACTTGATGACGCTGCACTTGCAACGTCATTCCGATCACCACGCCAACCCGATGCGTCCCTATCAGTCGCTGCGCGATTTCGACGATATCCCGCGCCTGCCGAACGGTTACACGGGGATGTTTGGGCTCGCTGCGATCCCGCCGCTGTGGTTCCGCGTCATGGACCCGAAAACATTGGCCTGGGCGGGCGGTGACGTCAGTAAGCTGAACAGGCGCGATGTTGCTTCGCCGAATCGCGGCTCGGCGATGACCAGCGCGTGATGCTTGCGCTACGCCCGGTCAAGCCGGGGCATGACGGATAAGTTGACGCGGCGAGCGAATGGCGCTGCCGCCCCTCAATGATCCCAGCCGCCGCCCTGGATGCCGGGATTGGCATAGACGATACCGCCGTCGACCGCGATGGTGGCGCCGACCACATAGTCGCCGGCGCGCGAGGCGAGATAGATCGCAGTACCCGCCATGTCCTCGTCGGTGCCGATGCGTCCCGCCGGCACCCGCGTCGCCACCTCATCGGCGTTGTCGCGCGCCGCCTTGTTCATGTCCGACTTGAACGGACCCGGCGCGATCGCCGACACCACGATGTGGTCGCCGATCAGTTTCGCAGCCATCCGCCGCGTCAAGTGGATGAGCCCGGACTTGCTCGCGGCGTAGGAATACGTCTCCAGCGGATTGACGAAGATGCCGTCGATGGAGGCGATGTTGATCACCTTCGCCGGCCGCTCCGCGCTCGCAGCCGCGCGCAACAGCGCGGCGAGTGCCTTGGTCAGAAAGAACGGCGTCTTGAGATTGAGGTTGATCACCTTGTCCCAGCCGCTCTCCGGGAATTCGTCGAAATCGGCGCCCCAGGCCGCGCCTGCATTGTTGACGAGAATGTCGAGCTTGCCTTCGCGTTTGCCGATCTCGCCGGCCAGCATCTCGATGCCGGCGTTGGTGGAAATATCGATCGGCAGCGCAATACACTCGCCGTCATAAGCCGCGGTCAGTTCCTTTGCAGTGGCGTCACACGCCGCCGCCTTGCGTGCGGTGATGTAGACCCTGGCCGCGCCCTGGGCGAGAAACCCCGCGGCGATCATCTTGCCGATGCCGCGCGATCCGCCAGTCACCAAGGCGACACGGCCACGAAGCGAAAACAGGTCGGTGAACATGCGCATCCTCCGTTGGCTTTGACGGAAGTTCTGGGCGCGCGATTTGGGCTAGTCAAGCCGCGTCGACGCGGCGAAAGCCGTTCCACATCGCGGTCGCGGCGCCCGAGGTGAGCACCGGCAGGATCCGCTCGTGCTGGTAATTGCCGTTGAGCGAAACCCGCGGCAGCGCGGTCGGATATTCCGCGTTTTCGGCAAAGACCATGCCTGGCCGCGTCGTCACCGCTGTTTTAAATCCGGCCTCTTTCGCGAGCGCGAATTCGCGCTGGCCAGCGGCGCGCCGGTCACCGTAAGGATAGGCGAAGTGCAGCGCCGGCCGCTGAAGTGCGTCTTCGATCCGCGAACGGCTCGCCGTCATTTCCTGCCTTGCCATCTCGTCGGTCTGCTGGGCGATGTTGCAATGGGTCACCGAATGCGCGCCGATGGTAACCAGCGGCTCGTCGGCAAACGGCTTCAACTCGTCCCATGACAGGCAGAGGTCGCTGCAAATCTTGTTTCGATCGATGCCGTGCTGGATGCAGAGCTTGCCGATCTCGCGGGCGAGATCGTCGTGGCCGGGCAGGGCTCGCAGCCAGTCGTGCAGGCGTTCGAAGGCGGCTTTTTTTGCCGGCAGCGTCGAACTATCGATGCGCGTCGCCGCGCCATCGATGGTGGCCTCGATGTGGGATGCCTTGGCGGTCACCATCTCGAGCGCGATCCACCACAGGTTTCCCGTGGCTTGCGCGAAGTCGCTGGTGACATAGACCGCGAACGGTGCGTCAAATTCGCGCATGACCGGCAGTGCGAAATCCCGGTTGTCGCGATAGCCGTCGTCGAAGGTGAAGGTGGCGAAACGCCGCGAGAAGTCGCGTTCGCTCATCCGGCGGTGCATCTCGTCCATGGTGACGATGTCGACGCCCCGAGAACGCAGGTGCAAAAGGACCGTGCGCAGGAATTCGGGTGTGATTTCGAGATGGCGGTTGGGCTGGAACGCCGCCTCGCGCGCCGCCCGCACGTGATGCAGCATGAAAATGCTGCCGACGCCGGAGAAAATCGGGCGAAACAGGTGGTGCGCACCGGTGAAATAAAGCGCTTCCAGGCCGGCGCGGATGATGTTGCTGCGTAACTGCTTCATCAGGAAGGTCGGCTGGTTGAAAGGGCATTCAACCTAGCGGCGGACATCTGAAGAAACGATTAGCCGCCTCGGCCGCCGGCGGCGTCATCCCGCGCTATTTCGGGTTTGACAGCCCCCCAAGGGTTTGTTTTCTCTCTCGTTCCGGTGTGTTGCCGGCCCCCCGTTTGCCGAAATTCGCGCCTGGGGAAACGCCTGCTGGCTGTTTGCGAATTTCGGAAAAGACGAGGCCTCTCGCCTCGCAGGATGTCGGATGCGCGGATTGGCTAGGTGGAGCAGCAAATGGTGGCCGGGCACGATACCGCTGGCCGTCATTTGGGCTTTGGCCGGCTGGTTCAGCACTTCCCCCCTGGAAACCGAACTCGCCGGCCGATCGACTGCCGCGCTCAAGGACGTTTTGCTCGACAAGAGCAAGATCACGGTCAGTGGCCGCGACGTCACCCTGGTGGCTGATGCGTTCTCCGATGAGGGACGCCGCAATGCGGTGGCCACGATTGAGGCCGTGCCGGGTGTACGGCTGGTCAACGACGAAACCCGTCTGGTCCCGGAGGCCAAGCCGTTCGTCTGGTCGGCCGAACGCGATGTGGTGAGGGTGACGCTAACCGGCAGTTCGCCCTTGCCCACCACCAAAGGCAAGCTTTTGGAAGCGGCGCGCGCCGACCTTGGCGGCGTCGAAGTGGTCGATCAAACCAACCTGTCGCGCGGCGCCCCGCCGCGTTTCGACGAGGCTGCGCTACTCCTGCTCGACCAGGTGGCGAAGCTGAAGGACGGCAAGATCACGATTTCGGACAGCAAGGTCAGCCTCGCCGGAATGGCGCGCGAAATCGGCGGCCGCGAGGCGATTGCGGCAGCGTTGAAGAATCTGCCCGAGGGCTTTTCGGTCGCCGCCAACGACATCAAGGCGCCGCCCTATATCTTCCAGGCCAACAAGGATCCGGTGGCGCTGACGGTGACGCTGACGGGCTATGTGCCCGATAACAACGCGCACACCGCGATCGTTGCCTCGGCGGGCCGCAAGTTCTTCAGCGAGAAGGTCGTCGACAACCTCAAGACCAGCCTCGGGGCGCCGTCCGGTTTTTCCAACGCCGTGGTGCCGGCGCTTGGCGCGCTGTCGCGCCTGTCGACGGGGACGCTGGTGGTGACGGATCGCGAAGTGAAGCTGTCAGGTGATGTGCTCTACGACGCCGCCGCCGGTCAGCTTCGCGCCAACCTGATCAAGGATTTCCCGCAAGGCTGGCAGCTCAAGGCCGATGTCTCGGTTAAACCTGCGGCGGCGCCCGTGGACGCGACCGTCTGCCAGCAGTTGTTTACGGACGTGCTCGGCAAGGGTACGATCCGCTTTGAATCCGGGCGCTCCAATATCGATGCGGATTCGGCAGGCCTGCTCGATCACCTGATCGAGATTGCGCTGCGTTGTGCGGCCACCAATATCGAGGTCGTCGGGCACACGGATAGCGATGGCGATGGACCTGCGAACCAGACCCTGTCCGAACGGCGCGCCCAGGCGGTTGTCGATTATCTGGTGAAGGCCGGCCTGCCCGCGAGCCGTTTTGCGGCAATCGGCTATGGCAGCACCCAGCCGGTCGCCGCCAACGACACCGACGAAGGCAAGGCGCGCAACCGCCGCATTGAATTCGTGGTGAAGGAGCAGCCATGATGTTTCTGGCGACATTTCATTGGGGCTGGCTGGTTGCCGCATTACTGTTGGGTTTCGCCATGGGCTGGATCGCGGTGGTTCATCGCGGCCATGGCGTCTCCAAAGCTCTCGCCGGCTGGCTCGGCGCGCTGGTCGCGCTTCTGCTGGCGGCGTCACTGACGCATATCGTGCCGGGGCGGGTGGGCTATTGGCTCGATCTCGGTCTGGTGATCTTTGCGGTCTATCTGATCGGTTGTGCGATCGGATCGTGGTTGCGCAACCGCGTCCTTCCCGGGCCCGTGAGCGCAGCTTGAGAGATTGCGCATGAGACTTTCGACGAATTGCCCGCCGCCCGTGGAAAGCCGCGGATGCCTAGATCGCGGGCATGCCGCGCCTTTTGAAAAGCCTGTACAGGGCGTCTAATATGTTGAAGAAAAAGGCTTATTAGCATGAAGCGAATTCCCCTCCGGCGCAAAACCGGCTACCAACAGACCGGGGGATTATCCGGAGCGGGCTTCAAATTTGCTCCGGAGCAGTGCGCGAGGCTGTGGAGCGAATGGTAGAACTGGATCGTAGGGCAAGGCGCGGTTGGCGGTATTGTCCGCACGGCGAGGTCTAGATGTTGGAACCGATACGCAGGGCGATCTCGTTTCTGCGCCACAGGCAGATCTTGCACAAGCTCGGCGTCGCGGTCAGCGTCACGGTCATCGGTATTGCCTGTTATGTGCTCTACCACATGCTGCGCGACATCGACACGTTCGAGGTCCTCGAGGCGATCAAGAGCACCGAGCCGCGGTCGATTGCACTCGCCGCGCTGTTCGTGGCTGCCGGCTATTTCACGCTGACCTTCTACGATTTGTTCGCGATGCGCACGATCGGTCGCCGTGACATCCCCTACCGCATCAATGCGCTTGCGGCCTTCGCCAGCTATTCGATCGGGCACAATGTCGGCGCCAGCGTCTTTACCGGCGGCGCGGTGCGCTATCGCATCTATTCGGCCTGGGGACTGAACGCGATCGACGTCGCCAAGATCTGCTTCATCGCAGGCCTCACCTTCTGGCTCGGCAACGCCGCGGTGCTCGGGCTCGGCATTGCCTATCACCCGGAAGCAGCTTCTGCGGTCGATCAGCTGCCGTCCTGGCTCAACCGGTTGATCGCCATTGCGCTGATCATTTGCCTCGTAAGCTACGTGGTCTGGGTGTGGATACAGCCGCGCAATGTCGGCCGCGGGCCGTGGACCGTCGTACTGCCGGGCGGGCCGCTGACGCTGTTGCAGATCGGGATCGGCATCGTCGATCTCGGCTTCTGCGCGCTCGCGATGTACACGCTGGTGCCGGACGAGCCCAATCTCGGCTTCGTGGTGGTGGCCGTGATCTTTGTCTCGGCGACGTTGTTGGGCTTTGCCAGCCATTCGCCCGGAGGGCTCGGCGTTTTCGACGCCGCCATGCTGGTCGGCCTGTGGCAAATGGACCGGGAGGACCTTCTCGCCGGGATGCTTCTGTTCCGGTTGCTCTATTATATTGCGCCGTTCGTCCTATCTGTAATCTTATTGACGTTTCGAGAAGTTATCGTCGGAACCCGGTCGAAACGACTGCGAGAGGCAGCGGCCGCAGTGGCCGTCGAACCACCGCGCGAAGCTGTTTACGTCCGCGAGCGTGGAGATCATGGGGCCTGACGCTGGCTTGAACTTCGGAAAGCGGGCATTGGTCCGATGGCAATAGACGATACGCCTTCGTTCTTTTTTTCGCCGTGGCCGGACCGGCTGAGGCACTCGGCCATCATCCTGCTTGCGGCGGCGCTGGCGCTTTCGGCGGTGGTCGTGCTCGGCGAATTGTCGGCGCTGCGCGCGGTCGCGATTTTCGTCTGCATCGCAGCCGCCGCACTGGTGCCGTGGCGCCTGCATGACGCCACGATGTCACGTGAGGACGTTCGCGGCGTCAATCCGGTCGAGTCCGCAGCAGTCGCCGCGGTCGTTTCCGGCATGCCGGATCCGGCCGTGCTGCTCGACCGCGCCGGCCGCGTCATTCACCTCAATGCCGCCGCGGCCCAGCTTGCACCGGCGCTGCGCAAGAACGAGCTCGCGCAATTCGCGCTCCGGTCGCCGGAGATCATCACGGCGTTGCGCGAAGCCATCGCGACCACTGAGGTGCGGCGCGCCACCTATCTCGATCACGCGCCGGTCGATCGCTGGATGGAGCTCGTCATCATTCCGGTGCCGGTGCCGACGATGTTTGGCGGTACCGACAAGTGCATGTTGATGACGTTTCACGACCAGACGCCGCTGCGCCGGGTCGAGGAGATGCGCGCCGATTTCGTCGCCAATGCCAGCCATGAATTGCGTACGCCGCTGGCGGCACTGTCGGGCTTCATCGATACGCTGCAAGGGCCGGCGCGCGACGATCCCAAGGCGCGCGAGCGCTTCCTCGGTATCATGCATAGCCAGGCGACGCGAATGGCGCGGCTGATCGACGACCTGTTATCGCTGTCGCGGGTCGAACTCTCGGCCCATGTTCGCCCGGATACGCTGGTCGATATCGTGCCCATCATCCGCCAGGTCGTCGACGGACTGGAGCCGCTGGCGGGTGAGCGTCAGGTCGAGGTCAATGTCGATCTGCCGGAGACGCCGGCCTGGATCGCGGGCGACCGCGAAGAGCTGATGCGGCTGTTCGAGAACCTGGTCGAGAATGCCCTGAAGTATGGCGCCGCAGGCGGCAAGGTAAACGTCTCGCTGGTGGCGGCCACCTCCAGCGAGGGTCAGCTGGAACTGCGGGTTCTGGTCCGAGATTTCGGTCCGGGCATTGCGCCTGAGCACCTGCCGCGGCTGACCGAGCGGTTCTACCGGGTCGATGTCGGCGACAGCCGCGCCCAAGGTGGAACCGGGCTCGGACTATCGCTGGTGAAACATATTGTTAACCGCCACCGCGGCCGGCTCTTGATCGAAAGCGTGCTCAAGCAGGGTGCGACTTTTACCGCCTGCTTTCCCCAGGCAAGGCCGCCGTCTTTGAGCTGAAAGCAAGTAATTTCAATAGCTTGCTTGTGTCATCCAACTGTCACCAAACCTTCGTAAAAGCGGCAACGACGGCTCCTAAACGGACCGCGTGAGCGCAATCGCTTACGAGATGGAGACCAGCAATGAATTTCTTCAAAACGATCGTCGCTGCCGGCCTGGTCGCCGCATCGACGTCGGCTTTTGCCGCCGACATCACCGGAGCGGGCGCGACGTTCCCGTTCCCGATCTATTCGAAATGGGCCGACGCCTACAAGAAAGAGACCGGTAACGGGCTGAACTATCAGTCGATCGGCTCTGGCGGCGGCATCAAGCAGATCGAGGCCAAGACCGTGACGTTCGGCGCCACCGACATGCCGCTGAAGGTCGATCAGCTCACCAAGGACGGCCTGGTGCAGTGGCCCATGGTGATGGGCGCGATCGTTCCTGTGGTCAACCTGGAAGGCGTCAAGCCAGGCGAAGTGGTGTTCGACGGCCAGACACTCGCCGACATCTATCTCGGCAAGATCACCAAGTGGGACGACCCGGCGATCAAGAAGCTCAATCCGAATGTGAAGCTGCCGAGCGAGGCGATCACCGTGGTCCGCCGTTCCGACGGCTCGGGCACGACGTTCAACTTCACCGACTATCTCTCCAAGGTGAGCGCGGAGTGGAAGACCAAGGTCGGCTCCGGCACCGCGGTCGAATGGCCGGTCGGCGTTGGCGCCAAGGGTAACGAGGGCGTCTCCGGCAACATCGGCCAGACCAAGAATTCGATCGGCTATGTCGAATATGCCTACGCCAAGCAGAACAAGCTGATCTACACGGCGCTGGTCAACAAGGCCGGCAAGCCGGTGCAGCCGACGGTCGCCGCGTTCCAGGCCGCAGCCTCGAACGCCGATTGGGCCAGCGCCCCCGGTTACTACGTGATCCTCACCGACCAGCCGGGTGAACAGTCGTGGCCGATCACGGCTTCGACCTTCATCCTCATGCACCGTGAGCCGGCCGACAAGGCTGCCTCCGCGGAAGCCGTCAAGTTCTTCAAGTGGGCTTTCGCCAACGGCGGCAAGATGGCCGAGGAGCTCGACTACATTCCGATGCCGGAGCCGGTCGTCAAGCTGATCGAGAAGACCTGGTCGGCCGACATCAAGAGCTGATGCGTCTTGCGTAAACACGTGGCTCGCCCGGAACCATCTCGTGGCCGGGCGGGCTGCGCTCTACCGCCGATCCCGCGAAGCGTTATGCTTGTTCGGGACTGATTTGGTGTCAGGACAAGACCGCACCCGGCAAAGCGGCATCCAGCAAAGCGCGCGCGAGCGGAACTTTGAACCAGACTGAGGGAATTGGCGTGGCAGACATGGCGGTTCAAAGCGGAGCAGTCGAAGTCGCAGGACCTCACGACCGCGCCAGGGCCCTGAACGCTTTCAAGGCCGGAGACGTCACCTTCTACTGGATCACCCGCGCCTGCGCGATTTCGGTCCTGCTCATTCTCGGCGGCATCATTCTTTCGCTGATCGTCGGCGCATGGCCGGCGATGAGGGAATACGGCTTTGCGTTCCTGTGGACGCAGCGCTGGGCGCCGTCGGCCGATCCGCCGGTGCTCGGCGCGGTGGGGCCGATGTACGGCACCTTGATCACATCGTTCATCGCGATGCTGATCGCGATCCCCGTCGGCCTTGGCATCGCGATTTTTCTCACCGAACTTTGCCCGCAATGGCTGCGCCGGCCGATCGGAATTGCGATCGAACTGCTCGCCGGCATTCCCTCGATCATCTACGGCATGTGGGGCTTCTTCGTGCTGGGCCCGTTCCTGGCCTATACGTTCCAGCCGTTCATGATCAGCCTGTTCGACGGCGTTCCGGTGCTTGGCTCGATCTTCGGTGGCCCGCCCTCCTATCTCAGCCTGTTCAATGCCGCGCTCATTCTCGCGATCATGGTGCTGCCGTTCATCACCGCGATTTCGGTCGACGTCTTCAAGACCGTGCCGCCGGTCCTGAAGGAGGCCGCCTACGGCATCGGCTGCACGACCTGGGAAGTGGTCCGCAACGTCGTCATTCCCTACACCCGCGTCGGCGTCATCGGCGGCGTCATGCTGGCGCTCGGCCGTGCGCTCGGCGAGACCATGGCGGTCACCTTCATCATCGGAAATTCGTTCCGGATCTCGTCCTCGATCTTTGCCCCGGGCACCACGATCTCGGCGGCGATCGCCTCCGAATTTGCCGAGAGCGATGGCTTGCATCAGTCGGCGCTGATGCTGCTCGGCCTGCTGCTGTTCGTGTTGACCTTCCTGGTGCTGTCGGGCGCGCGGCTGATGCTGCTGCGCCTGGAAAAAAAGGCGGGGAAGTAGCGTGAACCCGATCTACAAGACCCGCCGTCGCAAGGACATCGTGGTTCGCGCGCTCTGCGTCGGCGCCGCCGTCTTCGGCGTCACCTGGCTCGCGCTGATCCTGTTCACGCTGTTCTTCAACGGCCTCAAGGGCCTCAACCTCGAACTCTTCACCCAGAACACGCCGCCGCCGGGATCGAACGAAGGCGGTCTTTTGAACGCGATCACCGGCTCCATCATCATGACCGTGATCGGCGTCGGCCTCGGCGCGCCGCTTGGCCTGTTCGCCGGAACCTATCTCGCCGAATACGGCCGCAACGACCGTCTCACCTCGGTGATCCGTTTCATCAACGACATCCTGTTGAGCGCGCCATCGATCATCATCGGCCTGTTCATCTATGGCGCGATCGTGGTGCCGATGGGCGGCTTCTCGGCGCTCGCAGGTTCGCTGGCGCTTGCGGTGATCGTGATCCCGGTGGTGCTGCGCACCACCGAGGACATGTTGCTGCTCGTTCCCAACCCACTTCGTGAGGCGGCGTCCGCGCTGGGCCTGCCGCGTTCGTTCGTGATCCGGCGGATCGCCTATCGTGCGGCGCGCTCCGGCCTGATCACGGGCGTGCTGCTGGCAACCGCGCGCGTCGCCGGCGAGACCGCGCCGCTGCTGTTCACCGCGCTCTCCAACCAGTTCTTCAGCCTGAACCTGACCAAGACGATGGCGAACCTGCCGGTGACGATCAACAATTTCGTGCAGAGCCCCTACGCCTACTGGAAGCAGTTGGCCTGGAGCGGGGCCCTCATCATCACGCTGACCGTACTTGCTCTCAACATTGGCGCGCGCATTCTTGGCGCCGAGAGGACCGCAAAATGACCGATCTTTCCGCTTCCGTGAGTGTTCCCGCGACACCGGTGCCGACTGTGGTCGGCCATGCTTCGGGCCATGCCGAGCCGCCGGCCAAGGTGACCGCGCGCGGCCTGAATTTCTACTACGGCGAACACCACGCGCTGAAGAACATCAACATTACGCTCGGCACCAACCGCGTCACCGCGTTCATCGGCCCGTCCGGCTGCGGCAAGTCGACCTTGCTGCGGATTTTCAACCGGATGTACGACCTCTATCCGGGACAGCGCGCCACCGGCCAGTTGATGCTCGACCAGACCAACATTCTCGATCCCAAGCTTGATCTCAATTTGCTGCGGGCGCGGGTCGGCATGGTGTTCCAGAAGCCGACGCCGTTTCCGATGACGATCTACGAGAACATCGCCTTCGGTATCCGCCTGTACGAGAAGATCTCGCGGTCCGAAATGGACGACCGGGTCGAAAGGGCGCTGCGCGGCGGCGCGCTGTGGAACGAGGTGAAGGACAAGCTCAATGCTTCGGGCCTGAGCCTGTCCGGCGGCCAGCAGCAGCGGCTTTGCATCGCCCGCACCGTGGCGGTGCGTCCCGAGGTGATCCTGTTCGACGAGCCGTGCTCGGCGCTCGACCCGATCTCGACCGCGAAAGTCGAGGAACTGATCCAGGAACTCGCCGAAAATTACACGATCGCCATTGTTACCCACAACATGCAGCAGGCGGCCCGCGTCTCCGACAAAACAGCCTTCATGTATTTGGGCGAATTGATCGAGTTCGACGAAACCAACAAGATTTTCACCTCGCCGAACGACCGGCGAACCCAGGACTACATCACCGGCCGGTTCGGCTAGGGAATAAGATCAGGCCCGGCGTGGTTCGGGCATGATCGAAGGAGAGCAGGATGGCCTCTGAACATACCGCCAAGGCGTTCGACAGCGACCTTCAGGAATTGACGCGGCTGGTGGCCGAAATGGGCGGTCTTGCCGAGCGCATGATCGTGGATGCCGTCGATGCGCTGATCCGCCGCGATGTCGCGGTCGGCCGCCGCGTGGTCGAGACCGACGCCGAGATCGACAACTTGCAGCGTCTGATCGAAGAGCGCGCGGTGCTGACAATTGCCCGGCGTCAGCCGATGGCGGTGGATTTGCGCGAGATCGTTGGCGCGATGCGGGTTGCGATCGATCTCGAACGGATCGGCGACCTTGCCAAGAACATGGGCAAGCGGGTCGCGGCGCTGGAAAGCGATTTCCAGCCCTTGAAGCTGATCCGCGGGCTCGAGCACATGACCGACCTTGTGCAATCGCAGGTGAAGTCGGTGCTGGATGCCTACGCGGCGCACGATCTGCCGGCGGCCATGACCGTCTGGAAGAACGACGAGGAAGTCGACGCGATCTGTACTTCGCTGTTTCGCGAGTTGCTCACCTACATGATGGAAGACCCGCGCAACATCAGCTTCTGTATTCATCTGATGTTCTGCGCCAAGAACATTGAACGGATCGGCGACCATGCCACCAACATCGCCGAGACCGTGTTTTACATGATCGAGGGCCAGCAAATTCTCGACAAACGACCGAAAGGTGACATGACGACCTTTGCTACAACCGTGCCCGGAACCTGATCTTTGCTGTCCGGGGCAATCGCACCTAGCTCACATTTCAAAGACGAAAGAAGGCTAAGCACATGAGCGCACGCATTCTGGTGGTGGAAGACGAGGAAGCGTTGACAACGCTGTTGCGCTATAACCTCGACGCCGAAGGATATGACGTCGAAACGGTCGGACGGGGCGACGACGCCGATACCCGCCTGAAGGAGCGGGTTCCCGATCTGATCGTGCTGGACTGGATGCTGCCGGGACTCTCCGGCATCGAATTATGCCGCCGCTTGCGGGCCCGGCCCGAAACCAAACAGCTTCCGATCATCATGCTGACCGCGCGCGGCGAGGAAAGCGAACGGGTGAGGGGACTTGCGACCGGCGCCGACGATTACATCGTCAAGCCGTTCTCGGTTCCGGAATTGCTGGCGCGGGTTCGTGGTCTGTTGCGCCGTGCAAGCCCGGAGCGTCTCGCCACCGTGCTCACCTATGGCGATATCGAATTGGATCGCGAGAAGCGCCGTGTCGCCCGCTCCGGCCGTCCGGTCGATCTCGGGCCGACCGAATACCGGTTGCTCGAATTCTTCCTGGAGCATCCGGGCCGCGTGTTCTCACGCGAGCAACTGCTCGACAGCGTCTGGGGCCGCGACATCTATATCGACGAGCGCACGGTCGACGTGCATATCGGCCGCCTGCGCAAGCTGCTCAATCCGGGCCGCGAGCAGGACCCGATCCGCACCGTGCGCGGCGCGGGCTACGCGCTCGACGATCGCTTCGCGAAGGTCGAATAAGCCTTTCGCGGAGTATGACCCGGTCATAAAAAAGAGCGCGCCCAAGGCGCGCTCTTTTCGCGTTCGATGAAGCTTGCAATTACCGCGTCGTCTTCGGCGCTTGACGACGCCGGTCGCCGGTCGGCTGATAGGCGATGCGCGAATGATGCGCGCAATAGGGCAGGCTGTTCAGCGCTTTGCCGCCGCAGAAGAAGAACTCCGGGCTCGAGGGATCGCCGACCGGCCAGTGACAGGTGGCCTCGTTCAATTCAAGCAGCGACAGCCGCTGGCTCATCGGCACCACATTGTCATAGGCGATCGGATCCGGCTCGAGTTCGACCTCGAAAGCATGCGCGAGCGCCGTGTTGCCGCGCGACACCGGACGCGAGACCCGCATCATATGTTGCGCGGGGCGCGCCTTGCGCGGGCGCGGTGCGGCCGAAGAGGGGCTCTTGGCGCGTCCGGAAAGCCCAAGCCGGTGCACTTTGCCGATTACCGCATTCCGCGTCACATTTCCGAGTTCGGCGGCGATCTGGCTCGCCGAGAGGCCCGCTTCCCAGAGCTTCTTCAGTTGTTCGACGCGATCGTCAGACCATGTCAATACCGTCATCGCACTCTTTCCTTCGCGTCGCGCCGGCCTGTTGCGGGCAGCGCTGCGGTGCCAATCGTCTCAAAAATCCCTTCCGGCAGAATCCCTTAGCCCTCGCCGGGCGCGAAATGAGCGCGCCCGAACGTTACTCAACTACTGACGACTTAGAGGAGCCGAACCTACCGCACGAGATGTCGTATCCGACGTCTGAGACGCTACAATATGGCGTGACTCCGGCGCAAGAGTCGACGCAAGTGCGTCCACATGTTCCACCGTTTTTAACGATTGTGTTGCGCGCCGGAGACCGCAGTTTTACGGGCAATCCGTTGACACAGTTCGCGGCAGGCCTAAAATACCTGCCACGTGCCGCCCCGAAAAGGCGGCACGTTCCGTTTCGACCGCTGGTCGCCACTCTGATCGTCCACGTCTGGCCGTAACTTGCGACCGCGCCAATGCGCGCAAAGAACGGCCACCTCTAACGCAAGTGTAGCCATGAACAAGAGCGCGACGTCGCATCTGCTTCCGGTATTCGCCAGGGTCGATCTCGCCTTCGAGCGCGGCGAGGGCTGTTGGCTATACGCAACCAACGGCGAGCGCTATCTCGATTTCACCTCGGGCGTCGCGGTGAACGCGCTCGGACACGCGCACCCGCACCTGGTCGCCGCGTTGCAGGAGCAGGCGACGAAACTCTGGCACATGTCGAACCTGTTCAGGAGTCCCGATGGCGAGCGTCTCGCCGCGCGGCTCTGCGAGCAGAGCTTTGCGGACTACGTCTTCTTCTGCAATTCCGGCGCGGAGGCGATGGAGGGCGTCATCAAGCTCGTGCGCCACTATCATTTCTCCAAGGGCCATCCCGAACGCTATCGCATCGTCACCTTCGAAGGCGCTTTCCATGGCCGGACGTTGGCGACGCTCGCCGCAACCGGCACGACGAAATATCTCGAGGGCTTCGGCCCGCCGGTCGACGGTTTCGACCAGGTGCCGCATGGCGATCTCGAAGCCGTCAAGAAGGCGATCGGCCCGCACACCGCCGGCATCCTGATCGAACTGGTGCAGGGCGAAGGCGGCGTGCGTTCGGCATCGCCCGCCTTCATCAAGCCGCTGCGCGCGCTATGCGACGAGCACGGAATACTGCTCGCCTTCGATGAAGTTCAGACCGGCATGGGACGCACCGGCGAACTCTTTGCCTATAAGCGTGTCGGCGTCGCGCCCGATGTGATGTCATTGGCCAAGGCGCTTGGCGGCGGCTTTCCGATCGGCGCGGTGCTGGCGTCGGCAGAAGCCGCGTCCGGCATGGCGCCGGGCTCCCACGGCTCGACCTTCGGCGGCAATCCCTTGGCGGTCGCCGCGGCGAATGCCGTGCTCGACGTGATGCTCGCGCCAGGCTTCTTCGACCATGTGCAGAAGATGTCGCTGCTGTTGAAGCAGAAGCTTGCTTCCGTGGTCGATCGCTACCCGTCGATCCTGACGGAGGTGCGCGGCGAAGGTCTCCTGATCGGCGTCAAGGCGGTGGTGCCGTCCGGCGATCTCGTCAACGCATTGCGCGACGCGAAGCTGCTCACCGTCGGCGCCGGCGACAACGTGGTGCGTTTCCTCGCGCCGCTGATTGTCTCGGAGGCCGAGATCGATCACTCCGTGCAGTCCCTGGAGCGCGCCTGCACCGCGCTGGTGGCTGCCCGGGAAAAGGCGGCCGCGCGATGAGCAAGACGCTGCGTCATTTTCTCGATCTCAACGAGCTTCCGCTCGGCGAGTTGCGCGAGGTGCTGGCCGCGAGTTCGGCCATGAAGGCGAAGCTGAAGGCGCAGAAGGCCGGCGGCGCGCCTGCCGACCGTCCGCTCACCGGCAAGACGCTGGCGATGATTTTCGAAAAGCCCTCGACGCGTACGCGGGTGTCGTTCGATGTCGGCATGCGCCAGCTCGGCGGCGAGGCGATCATGCTGACGGGCGCGGAAATGCAGCTCGGCCGCGGCGAGACCATCGCCGACACCGCGCGCGTGTTGTCGCGCTATGTCGACATCATCATGATCCGGATTCTTAATCACGACGCGTTGCTCGAACTCGCCCAATACGCCACCGTGCCCGTCATCAACGGGCTGACGCGGCGTTCCCACCCCTGCCAGGTGATGGCGGACGTGATGACGTTCGAGGAACATCGCGGGCCGATCCAGGGCCGCACCGTGGCCTGGAGCGGCGACGACAACAACGTGCTCGCTTCCTGGGCGCATGCTGCCGAACGTTTCAAGTTCAATCTGAACGTCGCGACGCCGCCGCAGCTTGCGCCCAACAAGGTGATGCGCGACTGGATTAAGGCGACGCAGGCGCCGATCGTGCTGGGCAACGATCCCGAAGCTGCCGTGCGCGGCGCCGATTGCGTGGTCACCGACACCTGGTTCTCGATGGGCGACAAGGACGGCGAGCATCGCCACAACCTGCTGCGGCCCTATCAGGTCAATGCGCGGCTGATGCGGCTTGCAAAGCCCGATGCGCTGTTCATGCACTGCCTGCCCGCCCATCGCGGCGACGAGGTGACCGACGAGGTTATCGACGGTCCGCAATCGGTGGTGTTCGACGAGGCCGAAAACCGCCTTCACGTGCAAAAGGGCATTCTGGCCTGGTGCCTTCAGGCGGTAGGGTAGCTGCTCCTTATCCCTCCCCCTTGTGGGGAGGGTCGGCCACGCGGAGCGTGGGCGGGGTGGGGGTGCTAACGGAAACGCTGCGCTTCGCTTTACCCCCACCCGACACGCCGCTCGCTTTGCTCGCTGCGTGTCACCCTCCCCACAAGGGGGAGGGATAAGAACATGCCTGTGGCACGAATTCGCTTCGCTAATTCCCCTTTCTTTCTGCACCATCCGACCCCAGATAAGCGCCATGACCTCCAATTCCCCCGACATCAAACTGAAAGAAACGCCGGTTCGCGCGCCCTCGCATGTGCCGGTTGACGACGCGGTGCTGCCGTTCGAGGTGGCTTCGCTCGATCTGCGCGGAAGGCTGACCCGGCTCGGCCCCGGGCTCGACGATCTCCTCGCCAAGCACAACTACCCGACGCCGGTGGCGAAGCTGCTCGGCGAAGCGATTGTGCTGACGACGTTGCTTGGCTCGTCGCTCAAATTTGACGGCCGCTTCATTCTGCAAACCCAGACCGACGGCCCGGTGTCGTTTCTGATCGTCGACTTTCAGGCACCCGATCGCCTGCGCGCCTATGCGCGCTTCGATGCCGGCCAGATCAGGGACGGACAGACCTCCGGCCAGCTGCTCGGCAAGGGCCATCTGGCGATGACGATCGATCAGGGACCGGAGATGAGCCGCTACCAGGGCCTGGTCGCGCTTCAGGGTGGCAGCCTGGAGGACGCCGCGCATGAATACTTCCTGCGCTCTGAACAGATTCCAACGCGGGTGCGGCTTGCAGTCGGCGAGGAGTGGCGTGGCGGCGAAGGCGGTGCGCGGCGGCGCTGGCGCGGTGGCGGCATGCTGTTGCAGTTTTTGCCGAAAGCACCGGAGCGCGCGCGGCAGGCCGATCTCCATCCCGGCGACGCGCCGGAGGGCACGGCTACGCACACCGTTGCCGAGGACGACGCCTGGGTCGAGGGTCAGTCGTTGATCGCAACCGTCGAGGATGTCGAACTGATCGATCCGGCGTTGTCGGGCGAGCGGCTATTGTATCGGCTGTTTCACGAACGCGGCGTGCGGGTGTTCTCGCCGCTGGCGCTGCGTGCGCAATGCTCGTGCTCGCGCGATGCGGTCTCCGCCATGCTCAAGAGCTTTGCGGCGGAAGACCGCGCCGCGATGGTGAAGGACGGCAAGGTCGTCGTGACCTGCGAATTCTGCTCGTCGGTCTATCAGTTCACGCCGCAGGAAGCCGGCGTGGAAGAGGGCGCCGCGTAACTCTAGTGTGAGTTGAGCTTCTCGATCGTGTCTTTGATCCACACGTAATATGGTGCGATGGCGACCGCCATTGTCGCGTTTGAAACATGGCCGACGACGATTCCGACCAGCGCATGCATTCCGCGATAGGCGAAAACCGGCCCGCCGGAATCACCACGGCCCGACCCCGCGTCCGCTTCGCCTGGGCTGACCAGGGTCAGGTAGCCTGAGGTGCCGATGGAAACGCGCAGCAGCACCATGCGCAGGAGGGTGCCCCCGGTCGGATCATTGGCAAAGCCTTCGCCGTAACCGGCGGCAATAAGACCGTCCCCGTTGTGGGGCGTGTACCCACCAAAATAGGCCGGAATGAATCGGTCGGGC
The DNA here is from genome assembly GCF_900142985.1 of Bradyrhizobium erythrophlei. Classification (NCBI taxonomy): domain Bacteria; kingdom Pseudomonadati; phylum Pseudomonadota; class Alphaproteobacteria; order Hyphomicrobiales; family Nitrobacteraceae; genus Bradyrhizobium; species Bradyrhizobium erythrophlei. Next base: position 2,297,952 of record NZ_LT670849.1, on the reverse strand, counting down.
AGCGGCTTCTCGAGTTTGAGCAGCGCAAGGTCGGGCCAACCCGGTTTCTCCCGATAGCCAGGATGCTGAATCACTTCCACAACGGGGCTTAACCCCACCGGCGGATTCGAGAGATCGCCCCAGCCGCGATGGCCGCCGACCCACAGGTTCTGAGAGTCCTGCGTACAATGCGCGGCCGTGAGAACGATGTTCTGCACCAGCACCACGCCGGTACAACGACCTTTCGTGCCCCCGACGGCCACCGTGTATTGCTGCAGGGTGTTGTCAATCGGATCACCGCCAACCACCGCAGTCGCCGGCGTGCCGTGAAAAAATAGCGCAATGAAAAGCGTGACGTACCCTCCCAAAATGACGCTTCGCATCGGTCCGCCTCTTCCAAGCGACGGCAATGATCAACCGGAGAATGTGTTCAAAAATAGCCTCGCCTTTTCGGGCAGTTTCATATTGGGGCGCTTCTGAAAATCAGAAAGTTGTCACTTTAATAGACGTTTGAAGCACAGCGGACGTCGAATAGCGGCCCTCCGCCGCCCGCATTATCAGTTTTTTTACTGTGTTTGCCGTCTATTACGCCTCGCGTTGGGCCGCGGGGAAAGACATGCGTAACAGAACATCCAGACGGCATTTCCTTGCCGGTGCCGCTGCGGCCGCCATGATGCCGGGGCTTTCGACCCGGCGGGCTTATTCGACGGTCCAGCCGCAGGTCTTGCGGCTCGGCTTCACCAATCCCCGGGATTCCCAGTTCGGCGCCGGCGCGCTGGAATTGGCCACCTATGTCGAGCGCAATTGCGGCGGCCGGCTGAGGGTCGAGTTGTATCCCGCGGGCGAAACGGGCGGCGAGCTGGAAATGTGCCAGGACGTTGCCGCCGGTACGCTCGAGATGACGTTCGCGTCTTCCGCGGTCTTTGCCGCCATCGAACCCGAACTCAGCATCTTCGATATCCCGTTCTTGTTTCGCGACGTGGCCCACGCCCGCGCCGTGTTGGACAGCGACATCGGCAAGGCGGCGCTGGCGCGGGTCGAGCCGAAGGGCATCATCGGGCTCGCCTGGGGCGAAAACGGTCTTCGCCATCTGACAACCTCCGACCGCGCGGTACATCGGCCGGAAGATCTCAAAAACCTCAAGCTGCGCGTGCCGCAATCCGAGGTGATGGTGGCAAGCTTCAAGGCGTTTGGCGCCGATGCGGGCCCGCTGCCTTTCCCCGATCTCTACTCGGCGCTGTCTTCCGGCGCTTTCCAGGCCGAGGAAAACCCGATCCCGACCGTCCTTGCGGCGAATTTCGACAAGGTCCAGCGCTACCTGTGCCTCACCGGGCATGTTTATTCGCCGGCGGCCTTCCTGATCTCGAAGCGGGTTTTCGAGCGCCTCACGCTGGAAGATCAGCAGGCGCTGCGTCTCGCCGGCGTCGTCGGCAGCAAAGCGAGCCGGGTCTATGTCGATCGGGCCGAAAAGAACGGCCTCGAGGAGCTTCGCCGCCGCGGCATGAAGGTGGTCGAGGATATCGACCGGCCTGCCTTCGTCGCCTCTCTCGCCAGCCTTGAAAGCCAGTTCCAGAAGCAGTTTGGCAAAGACAAGATCGACGCTATCCGCGCTTTTGGCAAGTGAGGCAAAACCGATGTCCTTATTATCTGTCGCGAACCGGATCAGCCTCAATGGCCGCCTGATCGGCGGCTTTGGGCTCCTGATCGTGCTGAGTGCCGGCACCTCCGTTTTCTACAATCTTCGGATCCGCGACGTGCGGGACAATGTCGCTCACATCGAGCGTGCCTCGGTGGCGACCGACACCGTCAGCAATTTTGGCCGCGAACTTCTGCTGCTGCGGCGTGTCATCGTCGATTATGTCCGTTCCGGCGCGGCGACGGATCGGGCAAAGGCGCTCGCGGCGTTCGAGCCGCTCGACAAGTCGATCGACAAGGTCCGCGAAGTCGTCGGCCCGCGCGGCGATGTGCTGCGCACCGGCCTTTCCGATTACCATGCTGCATTCGGCAAGCTGGATGAAGAAATCAAGAAGCGCCAGGCCGCGCTTGGCGGCATCAACGCCAGCGGCATCCGGCTCACCAACACGCTGACGACCGCGACGCTTGAGCTTGGCGCCGCCAATGAAGCGTCGCTTCCACCGGCGCAACGGCTCGAACAGGCGATCCAGGCGCTTCGCACTGTCGTCTATCGTTACATGGCAACGCCGTCGGCCGGTGATCTCGATATCATCGCGACGGAACGCGAACGGGTCGGTAGGGAACTGGCCGCCGTGAAGGCTTCGCCTCCGGCCGATCCGGCGCTGGCGAAGATCATCGCCGCATTGCCGGCGCAGGCCGAAAAGATGCTGGCTTCTTCCGATCAGCTCGTCAGCACGGCGGCCTCGACGGAGCAGACGTTTGCGGCTCTGGTCAAAACCGGCATCAAGCTCGGTGACGACGCAGAATCTCTCCGCAATGACTATCAGGCCAGCCGCAGCGAAGCCGTGTCGACCGCCGCGCGAATTGCCGAGGAGGCCTCGACGGCAGGCTCGATTGCGGCGGTAACGGTCGGCGTGCTGGCCATTATCCTGGCCGGTCTCATCACGGTGTCGATCTCGACCCTGATCAAGCGGATGACCCGAACGATGTCGCAACTCGCCGACGGGGATCTGAGCGTCGAAATCGAAGGCGCCGGGCGGGGTGACCAGATCGGCAACATGGCGCGCGCCGTCAGCATCTTCAAGGACAACGCCATCCGCATGGCCGAGGTCGAGACCGAGAAGCACCGTCTCGCGGCGCAGACCGAGCAGGATCGCAAGGCGGGCCTGAGAGAATTGGCCGCGCGGCTCGAGCGCGCGGTCAAGGATATTGCGGACGCCGTGAAACAGTCGGCGCAACGCATGCACGATGGCGCGGCCACCATGAGTGGCGCGGCCGAACGGACCAAGTCGCAGTCGAGCACGGTGGCGACCGCGTCCGGGCAGGCGTCCGCCAATGTTCAGACGGTCGCCTCTGCGGCCGAGGAATTGTCGGCCTCGATCCGCGAGATCGGTCAGCAGGCGCAAAGCTCGGCGAACGTCGCGCGCCGCGCCGCCGACCAGGCGAGCCAGACCACGGCCACGATGGAAGGCCTGTCGCAGGCCGCCGTTCGCATCGGCGAGGTGATCAACCTGATCAACTCCATTGCCTCGCAGACCAATCTGTTGGCGCTCAACGCGACGATCGAGGCCGCGCGTGCGGGCGACGCCGGCCGCGGCTTTGCGGTCGTCGCTTCGGAAGTCAAAAACCTCGCCGCCCAGACGGCGCGCGCGACCGAGGATATCGCAGCGCAGATCTCGTCGATCCAGGGCGAGACCAAGCAGGCCGCCACCGCCATCAAGGGCATCGAATCCATCATCATGGAAATCAACCAGATCGCGACCACGACTGCGAGCGCGGTCGAGGAGCAGGGCGCTGCCACGGCCGAGATCGCGCGCAACGTCCAGCAGGCCGCGGCCGGCACCGACGAGGTGTCGAGCAATATCGCGGGCGTCCTTCAGGCCGCCGCCGAAACCGACGAGCATGCCCGGATTGCATTGGAGAACTCCAACGAGTTGTCCGGTCAGGCCGACCGGCTCTGGCAGGCCGTCATCGGCTTTGTCGAGGACGTGAAGGCCGCCTGATCTGGGTATATACGGCGCGCGGCTGTGTTCTGAAGTCGCTATTTCCGCGGAAGCGCGTAGTCCGGCCTCACCAGCAGCGGATGTTCCGGCATGATGACGGGCTTCTTATAGTCCGCGGTGTCGGAGCCGCATGTAAACGGAGTCTTGCCGCATTCCCGCACCATGGCCTGTGATGCAATTTCGCACGCGGCCTTGTTCGGGTGGCCGTTGCACCTTCTGACATACGCCTGAGCCATTTCCGACAGCGGCCTGTTGCTCCGTTCGTACTCGTGCCCGATCAGGTAGGTGATCGCTTCCAGGCAGGCCTGATCGGCGAAGCTCAGCTCAAATTGGTCTGGCGACGAAGTGTCGGCCTGTTCGGCTGCGAGCGAGGGCAGGCTGAAGACCAGCACCGCGAAAACCAGAAACGCCTTCGACATCGCTACGTCTCTGATCATCGACATGATCAATTTCCATTCGATCCGCAGTTCAGCGGTTGAACCTTGCGGTTTTCGTCGATGAGGTCGGCCGCGCCCTTGCACACCGAAACGTCGGGATGCGCGTTACAGGTCCTGGTCCAACCCGCAGCTTCCACCTGGCGCTCGCTTTCCGTGTGGCTCAGCCATGTCGCGGTGACGTTGGCGCAGACCAGGTCGAACGACGGAAGAAACGAAGCGGCAATATCGGAGCTGTTCTTGATGTCTTGCCCGCATTTCAGGAACGGTGCCTTCCTGTATTGCCTGATGAGGGCCGCGGTCTCGATACATTCGCTCCGCCTCGGATGACCGGTGCAAATTCTGATCCAGCCCGGCATTTCAGCAAGGTGGGCTTCTTCCGAGTTTTCAGCCAGCGTTCGGGCGAGCCTGGTGCAGGCCAGATTGTAGAATTTGTCCTGAGCGGCGCTCGAAGAGAGAGGATCGGCGTTCAGCGCCGACGGCCCGCCAATCGCGAGCGCGAGACTCGCTGCGAGCAGAAAAACTCCCCGACAAATTCTTTGGCACCCGGTTGTTGACATCTGGCGGCTGTCGTCCCGATGGGGTGAATGATCCAGAGGGTAGGGCAGGCACAGTACGAGGTCGGTTCATGATTTCCATTGCCGATTGGCAGGGCGAATTTTAGGCGTCCCTTCACAGCGACGGCAGCCCGAGAGGCGGGCGCCCGGGTAGTAAGGCTCCCCCTTGGGCAAGACTCGCCCGAATTTCTGATTTTCAGAAATTCGCTTGACGCCATGGTAGACACAGCATTAAGAGCGATTCCATCCCGCCTCCTACAGAGGGGCGTTTCGCGATCGTCACGATACGTAGAGCGCGGGATGCGGTGGACGCCTGTTGCGCGAGAGACGAGCGCGTGAGGCGGACGGCGAAGTCGTGTGGTCCTGGCACCCCGATGCTGGTGTCAACTCGCGATGATGCTGCGCATCACGCGGGGATGGTGGCAAGAAAGCCGGTCACCAGGGAGAGCACGAAGGAAGCCGTAAAACCATCGCGCAGGGAATGCCGGGTGTTTCCGGTGAACCCGTGGTGACTTCGCTCGTGTGCTTTTTATTTGCACGCGAGGCTGCGGGTGCATGGAGCGCCCGGCATTCCCTGCGCCCTCTTCAGAAGGGAGGCGGAGATTTGCGGAACAAGACTCGCGCGGATGACGCGGCGGGATCGCGGACATGTGCAGAAATGGCATCGATTATCCGCCGTCAGTTCATCGCGGCTTTTCCTCTACAGACGGTGGGCAGCAGCCATTCTCGAACGTGGGTTGTGCATCGCAACATAGCGCTTATCCCTCTGTTCTACAGAGAGGTGCGCACTGTGACCGACACGAATGCTGATGCTTGGGTTTCTTCGAAGCATCAACCGATGGGTTTCCCCGAATTCGTCATCGTTATCGCTTCAATCATGGCGCTGAACCCGCTGGCCATGGACATGATGCTGCCGGCGCTGCCCGACATCGCATCGACATTCCATGTCACGGCCGCCAACAAGCCGCAGGAAGTCTTGTCGTCGTTCCTGATCGGCTTTGGTATCGGCCAATTTATCATGGGGCCGCTGTCGGATCGTTTCGGCCGGCGTCCTGTGTTGATCGATGGCATGGCGCTTTATTGCGTCGGCAGCATTCTGGCGATCATGTCGTCATCGTTCGAGATGTTGTTGCTGGCGCGTGTGTTGCAGGGCCTCGGCACGTCGGCGACCCGTGTGATCGCCACCTCAATCGTCCGTGACTGTTACGCCGGGCGTCGAATGGCGAGCGTCGTGTCGCTGGCGATGATGATCTTTATCGCGGTCCCCGTGATCGCGCCGTCGCTGGGCGAGGCGCTGATGGCGTTGACGGAGTGGCGCGGAATTTTCGTGGTCTTGATGTTGTACGGAGTGTTCGCGCTCATTTGGAGCGCCGTCCGGCTACCGGAAACCTTAGCCGTCAACGAGCGCAAATCGCTGGCCATCCGTGACGTTCTCGGCGCGTTTCGCCAGACCGTGACCAATCGCCAGACCTTGGGATATGCAGTCGCAGCCGGCGGCGTGCAGGGATCCCTGTTCGCCTTCGTGTTCTCGTCGCAGCAGGTCTTCACCCAGATCTATGGACTTGGTCACTACTTTCCGCTGGCGTTCGCGGCAGCCGCGATCGGCACAGCCATCGCGGGCTTTCTCAACGCGCGTTTCGTCGGCCGGATCGGCATGCGTGTGATCTCGCATGGTGCGCTGGTCGGCTTCGTTGCCGTGGCCGGGATCATGCTTTTGGCGGCAAAGATGGGAATGCTGCCGCTTGCCTTGTTCGTGAGCCTGGCGGCACTCATGATGTTCGCATTCGGGCTGATGTTTGCCAATTTCACATCGCTGGCGATGGAGCCTCAGGGCAAAATCGCCGGTACCGCGTCATCGCTTTATGGATCCATCACGACGCTGCTCGGCATTGGCATCGGCACGACGATCGGCCAATCCTATGACGGCACGTTGTTGCCGTTTGCGACCGGATTTTTCCTTTGCACGCTGGCATCCCTGACCGTGGTCTTGATTGTCGAAAAGGGCCGTCTCTTCACGCCTCATGCGAGGGCGGCAAACTAAATCCTGGTCGGATCCGGCATCGAGCAGCAAAGCGAACCGAAGCGTTCTGTCGGCCCGTCAGTTCAACACGCGCTTGGCCTCGGGGCTGTCGAGCGAAAATGTCGGCACGTCGATCTCGAACTTTTCGCCGTTTTCGGTGACCATTTGATAGCGACCGGTCATGAAGCCGGACGCCGTCGGCAGGGGAACGCCGGAGGTGTATTCGAAACGCTCGCCGGGCGCGAGCACCGGCTGCTCCCCGACCACGCCCTCGCCGCGGACTTCCTGCTGGCGGCCGGTCGCATCCGTAATGATCCAGTGCCGCGTGCGCAGTTGCACGGTCTCCGGTCCGGAATTGACGATGACGATGGTGTAGGACCAGAAATACTGCCGGTTTTCCACGGACGAGCGCTCCGGGAGGAAATTTGGCTCCACGGTCACTTCGATGTCGCGGGTCACGGCGCGGTACATGCAGATTCGATCATTGTCTCTCTGGGAATTGATATCCTACCCGATCGCTTGAGCAGAACCAATTGTGCCGGAGCGCCTGATGCGGTGTTTTCCATCCCCGTTTCACCACAGTTCGGAGTTAACGCCCGGCTTTGCTTGTCCCCCTTTGGCCTATAGACTTGCGGGATGCGTCGGCCGAACGGACCATGCCGTTAGAGATGATCTGAGATGACCTCGGTTGCCGATCAGATTTCCGGACCGCCGCTTGCGGCCGAAGCCGTTGTTGTAGCGCGCGATGCCGCCGCCGCGCCGGCAATTGCGCGGCCGGTGGCGGCCGAGCGTGAATTGCGGCTCGACCTGTTCCGCGGGCTCGCGCTGTGGCTGATCTTCATCGACCATCTGCCGCAGAACCTTCTGACCTGGCTTACGATCCGCAACTACGGCTTTTCCGACGCCACCGAAATCTTCATCTTCATTTCCGGCTACACCGCGTCCTTTGTCTACGGCCGGGCGATGCGCGACGCCGGCCTGGTCGTGGCGACCGCGCGCATCCTGCGGCGGGTCTGGCAGATCTACGTCGCGCACGTCTTCCTGTTCACGATCTTCCTTGCCGAAATCTCCTATGTCGCCACCCGCTTCGAGAACCCGCTCTACACCGAAGAAATGGGGATCCTGGATTTTCTGAAAGAGCCCGACGTCACCATCGTCCAGGCGCTGCTGCTGCGTTTCCGTCCCGTGAATATGGACGTGCTGCCGCTCTACATCGTCTTGATGCTGTTCCTGCCATTGATCCTGTGGCTGATGCGGCGGAGCGCCGACCTGACGCTTGGGCTGTCCGTTCTGCTTTACGCCGCGACCTGGGAATTCGATCTTTATCTATCGGCCTATCCGAACGGTTTCTGGGCCTTCAATCCGTTCGCCTGGCAATTGCTGTTCGTGTTCGGCGCCTGGTGCGCCCAGGGCGGCGCGCAGCGGATGTCGCGCATCCTCGCCTCGCCGGTCACGCTGTGGATCAGCATCGGCTACCTGCTGTTCGCCTTCTTTGTCACACTGACCTGGTATATGCCGCAGCTCAGCCACCTGATGCCGAAGCGGCTCGAGCAGTGGATGTATCCCATCAGCAAGACCGACCTTGACGTGCTGCGCTTCGCGCACTTCCTGGCGCTGGCGGCCGTGACCGTGCGCTTCCTGCCCAAGGATTGGCCAGGTCTGAAATCGCCGTGGCTCAAACCGTTAATCCTTTGCGGCCAGCATTCGCTTGAGATCTTCTGTCTTGGCGTATTCCTGGCCTTTGCCGGCCACTTCATCCTGGCGGAGTTCTCGGGCGGTACCGGGTTGCATTTTGTTATCAGTATTTCGGGAATCCTGATCATGTCGGCCGCGGCGTGGCTTTTTTCATGGTACAAGCACTCTGCCGACAAGAGTGGGTCCAAAGCCAAGGCCACCGGCGGCAACGCCGATTTGGCGGGAGGGGGCGCATGAGGTTCGTCTCAGGGGCAATCCTGAGTGTGAGCGTGTTGGCCGGTTTTCTGGCCGTCGTTCCCCTGCGCGCTGAAGATGCACCAGCGCCTGCGCCTGCGCCAACGCCCGCCACCCCCGCAGCATGCGAGGTTCCCGACTATCTGTTCTCCGGCGACAATGCGCTGCCGAAGGTCACTGAGGCCATCAAGGCGGCCCGCCCGCTGAATATTCTGGTCATCGGCAGTCGCTCGTCGACCATCAATGTCGGCGTTGCGAGTGCGTCGGAGGCTGCCGCCTATCCCGGTCAGATGCTGGCCGCATTGAAGGCGAAGCTGCCGGCGGTCGAGGTTAACTTATCCGTAGAAATACAGGCCAAAAAGACCGCCGAAGAGATCGCTAGCGGTCTCGGGAAGTTGGTAGAGAGTAAAAAGCCTACTTTAGTCATCTGGCAGACCGGAACCGTGGATGCTATGCGCTCTGTCGATCCCGACGATTTCCGCACCGCCGTCGGCGAAGGCGTGGTGGCATCGAAGGAGGCGGGCGCCGACGTCGTGCTGGTCAACCCGCAATACAGCCCGCGCACGGAATCGATGATTTCGGCTTCGCCCTACCTGGACAACATGCGCGTGGTTGCCCAGGAGCATGAGGTCCCGCTGTTTGATCGCTTCGCGCTGATGAAGACCTGGTCGGAGTCGGGAGAGTTTGACCTGTTCACGGCCGTGCATGGCTCGGAGCTTGCAAGGCGGGTTCACAACTGCCTCGGACGAGCCCTGTCGGAATTCATTTTGGCGGCGGCGCAGCCGAAGCCCGTGCAGGAGAATTGAGGAAGTCTATCGTTGATGTTTTGGAGCTATTGCCGCCCTTTTTGCCGATCGATGTGGTTAGCAGCCTCCGTAGCGTTCATACTGCCGGCTGCGCTCGTGCCCGCTCGCGCCGAGACAACGCAGCAGGCCGCGGTAATCGACGCCGCAAAGTCCGATAGCGCCAAATCTGAAAGTACGAATTCCGGCAGCGCGAACTTCGACGCCAGGCCGGCCGCCGATAAATCCGAACCAGGCGCCACGGCCCAGGCTGGCGAACCAAATCAGACGCCGCCCGCCAAGGAAGCGCCGCCGGCCAATCAGGTCCAGCCTGCTCTGCAACCGAAGAGCCTGACCGAAAAGGCGATCGACAAGGTCAGGCAGGTCGCAAAATCCGCCAGCGATATTTTCGGCCGTGTGCCGTGCCTGGCCCCCAAGGGACTGGCGCGATCGTTCTCGCTGCCTCGTGTCGCGCGCAAGCTCTCCGCGGGAGAGCCGCTCGTGATCGTCGCGTTCGGATCGTCGTCAACCCAGGGGTACGGCACCTCCTCGCCCGAATTCACCTATCCCAACCGCTTGGCGGCGCAGTTGCAGCGGAAATATCCCACCGCAAATATCACGGTCGTCAATCGCGGCCGTGGCGGCGAAGATGCCCCCGAAATGATGAAGCGGTTGCAGACCGAAGTGATCGACATGCATCCCGACATGGTGATCTGGCAGGTCGGGACCAACGCGGTGATCCGCGATCTCGACCCTGATGCAACGGGGCAAATGGTACAGGATGGCGTGGCCCGGATTCAGGCGTCGGGCGCCGACGTCGTGCTGGTCGACCTGCAATATTCGCCGCGGGTGAACGAGCATCCGGAAGGCGCGAGCAGGATGGTGAAGCTGCTCCGCAGGATCGCCCAGCTTCGGCATATCGGCGTGTTCCCGCGGTTCGAGGTGATGCGGCAGTGGCATGAGAACCAGTCGCTGCCGATCGACAGTTTCGTCATTGCCGACGGCCTGCACATGAACGATTGGGGCTATGCCTGTTTCGCCCAGTTGCTTGGCGACGACATCATTCGCTCGGTCGGCCAGATCAAGCTCGGCGTCAACGTGCCGTCCGGCGTGCCAAACCGGCCGATGTGACGCCTTCAGGCGTCATCCCGGGGCGCGCTACGCGCGCTCCAGTCCCGCGTGCAAATCCTCGATCAGGTCGTCGGCATGCTCGAGGCCGGCGGAAAAGCGGATGAAGCCGTCGCTGATCCCGAGCTCGGTGCGGGCTTCCGGCGAAAGCCGCTGATGCGTCGTGGTGGCAGGATGGGTGACGAGGCTCTTGGCGTCGCCGAGATTGTTGGAGATGCGCGCGAGCCTCAGGCCGTTGAGCGTGCGGAATGCCGCTGCCTTGCCGCCCTTGACCTCGAAGCCGACCAGCGTCGATCCGGCGCGCATCTGCTTCTTCACCAGCGCTGCCTGCGGATGATCTTCGCGGCCGGGATAGATCAGGCGCGAGACCTTCGGGTGCTGGACGAGAGCATCGGCGACTTTCGCCGCCGTGTCGGTCTGGGCACGAACCCGCACCGCCAGCGTCTCCAATCCCTTGAGAAGCACCCAAGCGTTGAACGGCGACAGCGATGGGCCGGTCTGGCGCATGAAGTTGTGCAGATGCTCGGCAACAAACGCCTCCGACGACAGGATCATGCCGCCGAGACAACGGCCCTGGCCGTCGATGTGCTTGGTTGCGGAATAGACCACGACATCGGCGCCGAGCGTGAGCGGACTTTGCCAGATCGGCGTGGCGAACACGTTGTCGACGATCAGCCGCGCGCCGCCGGCGTGCGCGATATCGGCAATCGCCGAGATGTCGAGTACGTCGAGCGTCGGGTTGGTCGGGCTTTCCAGGAAGAAGCTCTTGGTGTTCGGCCGCACCGCGCGTTGCCACTGGTCGAGATCGAGGCCGTCGACCAGCGTCGAGGCGATGCCATAGCGCGGCAGCAGGTCTTCCACCACATAACGGCAGGAGCCGAACATCGCCTTCGCCGCCACGACGTGATCGCCGGCCTTCAGCGGCGCGAGGATCGCGGTCGTCACCGCCGCCATGCCGGTTGCGGTGGAGCGGCCGGCTTCGGCGCCTTCGAGCTCGATCATGCGGCGCTCGAACATCGCAATCGTCGGATTGGAGTAGCGCGAATAGATGTAGCCGGGGTCCTCGCCTTTGAAGCGGGCTTCGCACAGCTCGGCGGTGTCGTAGACGTAGCCCTGGGTAAGGAACATCGCTTCCGACGTTTCGCCGAATTCCGAGCGGATGGTTCCGGAGTGAACCAGGCGGGTTTCGGGGCGGTAGCGGGCCGTAGGAGAGGGTTTGGCAGACGCCGACTTGGTAGAACTGGACATGTGACCTCCTGGCCATCCTTTCGAAAACGGCCATAAAAAAACCGGCCTGGAAAAATTCCATCAGGCCGGGATCACACTGTCCCCGGCCTGTTTAGCGACTTATTTAACGTGGCTGCAAGCCGGCCGGCTCAAATCACCACGGGATAAGTCATGCTGATATTCCCTCGCACCCTTTCCGTCAAGGCGGCCATCGGTTAACCGATAAAAGCCCTTGTTTTTCGGCGTTTGGAGCATTCCTGAAGGATCCTGCCCCCGTGAGTTTCACGCTTCCGCCCGGCGCCCATGGCATCCTGCCCGACCGCACGATCGCGGCGATGGCGGATTCGGGCCTGATCCTTCCGGCCTATCCGTTTGTCGAAAGCCAGATCCAGCCGGCGAGCCTCGATCTTCGTCTCGGCGACATCGCCTACCGGGTGCGGGCGAGCTTTCTGCCGGGGCCGGGCGCGACGGTGGCCGAGCGCATTGATGAGCTGAAGCTGCACGAGATTTCACTGGCCGATGGCGCGGTGCTCGAGACCAACTGCGTCTATATCGTGCCGTTGTTGGAATCGCTGGCGCTGCCGGGCGAAATCGTCGCTGCTGCAAACCCCAAAAGCTCGACCGGCCGGCTCGACGTCTTCACCCGCGTGATCGCGGACGGCACGCGCCGCTTCGACATGATCGGCGCCGGTTATCACGGTCCGCTTTATGCCGAGATCAGTCCCAAGACCTTTCCGGTGCTGCTGCGCGAGGGATCTCGGCTCTCGCAGGTGCGTTTCCGCGTCGGCGACGCGATCCTCAGCGCCGACGAACTCAACGCATTGCATACGCTGGAGCGGCTGGTCGATGTCAACGATGCCGACCTTGCCAACGGCGTGGCGCTGAGTGTTGATCTCTCGGGCGAGAACTCCAAGGGATTCGTCGGCTACCGCGCCAAGCGCCACACCGGCGTGGTCGATGTCGACCGCCGCGGCGGCTACACGGTCGACGAATTCTGGGAGCCGATCGCGGCGCGGTCCGACGGCAGCCTCATCCTCGATCCGGGCGAGTTCTACATCCTGGCCTCGAAGGAAGCCGTGCAAGTGCCGCCGGACTATGCCGCGGAGATGGTGCCGTTCGATCCGCTGGTCGGCGAATTTCGCGTGCACTATGCGGGCTTCTTCGATCCCGGCTTCGGTTATGCCGGCGCCGGCGGCAAGGGCTCGCGCGCGGTCCTGGAAGTGCGCTCGCGCGAAGTGCCGTTCATTCTCGAGCACGGGCAGATCGTCGGCCGTCTGGTCTACGAGAAAATGCAATCAAGGCCGAATGCGATGTACGGCCAGCGCATCGGTTCGAACTATCAGGCGCAGGGGCTGAAGCTCTCCAAGCATTTTCGCGTCTGATCGAACTCGCCACTTGCAGGGGACGGTACCAGTGGTCCGATTCTAACATTCGCATCCTTTCGCGGCGGCCACTTTTGCGAATGTCGGAATCATAGGACCGCTAGCAAATATAGGTTTCTAGTGGAGTTTTGGATTTGACATTCGCTCGACGAACCCGCGGCTAGGCGGGTAGCGAATGTCAAATCCACTCCACTAGGCCCTTCACCCACTTCTCGTGCGGCGCAGCAATATCGCGGTCGGCGGAGCGATGCGTCTTTCGGTCGACGCGCGCTGATTGTATCATCTCCCCAAAGAACCGCGGAGAACCGGGCAGGGAAACGACCAATCAGGGGAGACTTCGATGACGATCGCGATCACACACGGAACGTTGTCCGACTCAGATCATAGCGCGCAATTGCGCAAGGCGGTCATCGCGTCGACCATCGGCACCGCCATCGAGTGGTATGACTTTTTCCTCTATGGCACCGCCGCCGGGCTGATCTTTGGCAAGCTCTTCTTTCCCAACGAGGATGCGCTGACGGCGACGCTGGCGGCCTTCGGAACCTATTTCATCGGCTTCGTCGGGCGCCCGATCGGTGCCGCGATATTCGGTCACTACGGTGATCGGATCGGCCGCAAGGCGACATTGATCGCTACTCTGCTCTGCATGGGTATCGCCACCTTCCTGATCGCATTCGTGCCCACCTACTCCTCGATCGGCATCTGGGGCGCCGTCATCCTGACGGTGTTGCGGATGCTGCAGGGCATCGGCGTGGGTGGCGAGTGGGGCGGATCGGTGCTGTTGGCGATGGAATGGTCGCGTACCCATGGCCAACGCGGGCTGGTCTCAGCCTGGCCGCAATTCGGCGTGCCGTGCGGCCTGTTCCTGGCCAATCTTGCCGTGCTCGCGTTCAGCCAACTAACGGGCGACCAGTTTATCACCTGGGGCTGGCGACTGCCTTTCGCGCTCTCGATCGTTCTCGTTGGCGTCGGGTTGTGGATTCGCCTTGGTATTCTTGAGACGCCGGTGTTCCAGCAGCTTCTGGACAACCGCAAGATCGAGAAGGCTCCCATCATCGAGGTCTTCAAAAAGCATCCGAAGGAGATATTGCTGTCGGCCTTGCTGCGGATGTCCGAGCAAGCGCCGTTCTATATCTTTACCGCATTCATCTTCGCCTACGCAGTCGGCACCCTGAAGATGTCGCGCGATCTGATCCTGATGGCGGTGCTGGTTGCGGCTTGCGTTTCGTTCATCACCATTCCTCTGTCAGGCCACATCTCCGACCTGATCGGGCGCAGGAAGATGTATCTGATCGGCGCCGCGACGACGGGGATATTCGGCTTCCTGTATTTCGGGATGGTGGACACCGCTGTGCCGTCCCTGGTCTTTATCGCGATCGTGTTGTCGCTGATCCCGCACGATATGCAATATGGGCCGCAGGCAGCCTTGATCGCCGAGGCCTTTACGCCGCGATTGCGCTACAGTGGTGCTTCGCTCGGCTACCAACTCGCCTCCGTGATCGCGGGCGGTCCAGCGCCCTTGATCGCGACGGCGCTGTTCGCCTCCTATCACTCCGGCTATGCGGTTTCGATCTACATCGCTGCCTGCTCGGTCGTAAGCCTCATCGCGGCGTCGCTTATGCCTGATTACACCGGCAAGGATATTTCAAAGGAGTATGATGACTGACGCGGGAGTGAGCCGCGCCGATCCAGGCGCATGCCGTTATGGTTAGACGCGCTTCTTTGTTTGCGCCGTTCGCGACGGCCTCGCTGCCGCTCGGAGTCCGCGCTCCTCACCATGATGCGTTTGTCTAGTGCCGCCTATTTGAAGTTCCCGCACTACAAGCGGCGAATTTTGTTCAGGAACTTCAAATAGAGAAGCGGCACTAGAATCATAGATTTGCTAGTGCCGATAACTTTCCGAAGTTCGTGGAAGGTGCGTGCTGAGGTGTAACGCGAACTTCGGAAAGTGGGCACTATCGCGCCGCCGACTTTCCAGCGGGCGTCACGCGCCAGATCGTGTTGCCGACATCATCGGCCACGAGCAGCGCGCCGCGTTTGTCGATCGCGACGCCCACGGGGCGGCCCTGCGCTTCGCCATCCGCATTGAGGAAGCCGGTCAGGATGTCGCGCGGCTGTCCCGACGGCATTCCATTGGCGAACGGCACGAAGATCACCTTGTAACCGGCGCGCGGCTTGCGATTCCACGAACCGTGCTGGCCGACGAAGGCTCCGTTCGCCATGTCAGGCGCAAACAGATTGCCGGTGTTGAAGGCCAAACCCAGCGAGGCGGTATGCGCGCCGAGCGCATAATCCGGCGCGATCGCGTTCGCGACCAGATCGGCGCGCTGCGGCTGAACGCGGGCATCGACATGCTGGCCATAATAGCTGTACGGCCAGCCGTAAAATCCGCCGTCCTTCACCGAGGTCATGTAATCCGGCACGAGATCGTTGCCGAGTTCGTCGCGTTCGTTGACGACGACCCACAGCGCGCCGCTCTGCGGCTGCCACGCAGGTCCGTTCGGATTGCGAATGCCGGAGGCGAACACACGCGATTTTCCGGTCGCGCGATCGACCTCGAGCACGGCGGCACGGTTGGTTTCAGCGTCCATGCCGTTTTCGCCGATATTGCTGTTGGAGCCGACCGTTGCATAGAGTTTGGCGCCGTCGGGCGAGGCGACCAGGTCCTTGGTCCAGTGATGATTGAGCGGGCCGCCCGGTAGGTCCGCGAGTTTTACCCCGGCCGCGGCAATCTTGGTGTCGCCGGCGTGGTAGGTGAATTTCACGATCGCATCCGAATTGGCGACATAGAAATCATTGCCGACTAGTGCCATGCCGAACGGCGAATTCAGGCCTTCGAGAAAAACCGACTTTGTTTCCGCAACGCCATCGCCGTCGGCATCGCGCAACAGCGTAATGCGGTTGGCGCTGCGCGTGTCGGCGCCGGCGCGGCCGAGCACGATCCTGGTGATCCAGCCTTTGATGCCTCTGTTCTCTTCCGGACGCTCCGGCGCATTGGTCTCGGCCACCAGCACGTCACCGTTCGGCAGGACGTGCATCGTGCGCGGATGATCGAGCCCGGTCGCAAACGCATTGACCGCCATTCCGTCCGCAGCCATCGGCTTGCCGCCGGCCGGCCAGCCCACCGCCTTGGCGACGTTGACGGTCGGCACCACCGATTTTTCCGGCTCGACCAGCACAGGCTTCGGACCATAGGTCTGTCCGACCGTCGCCGTTTCCTGCTCGTTGCAGCCTGTCAACGACACCGCGAGGCTTACGGCGGCGGCGATGAGCCAGTGATTTCGGCATGGAGATTTCTTCATCCGGTCCTCGCCTGCGGCGCGCCATGGAAATCCGACGCCGGCAAGCTATACCATGAAATGCGGCACGACCGGGATTGGCGCTGGTCGCGTTACGCGCTTCCCAGCGTCTTCTGCATCGCAACGGCCGCGAGGTCCATCTGCTCGGAGATGTAGGGGGCGATCTCGTTCGGCAGCACGTCGACGATCCAGATGATCCGGCTGCGGTTGTCGCCGTCGCCGAGCACCTGCACCGAGCCGTTATAGTGATTGACGCGCTCGCGTCCGGTAATGGCATAGGCCAGGCGCCGCCGCGTGTCGTCGCAATCCACAAACTCCTCGCGCACCACATTGCCGTTATGGAAGGTCACGATGCGGGCGTTGCCGTCGAGACGGCAGTCGACGACAAATCCTGGATTGAGCCGTTGATGCACCGCACCGAAATCGCGCACCGCCTCCCAGACAGCATCGGGGTGCGCATGGATGGGAATGTCCTTGCAGATAGAGGCCATATTGCTCACTTTCTTGGTAACGCGTTGCGAGAGTTCTCTCCTCATGGTGAGGAGCCCCCGGCGGCGTTTGCGCCGTCCGGTGCGCATCGCCGGACGATGCTTTGCATCGCCGGGAGAACCATGAGGCCTGCGCTATCGCCTCATCCTCGAGACGCTTGCTGGCGCAAGCTCCTCAGGATGAGAGGGGGCGGTTCCCTATGTGCAGACCGCTTCGACGTTGTTGCCGTCGGGATCGATCAGGAAGGCTGCGAAATAAGTCGGGCTGTAATCCTTTCGCGGACCCGGCGCGCCATTGTCGCGGCCGCCGGCCTTGACGCCTTCGCTATGGAATTTTCCGATCGCATCGTGGTTGGGCGCGCGGAACGCGATGTGGGCGCCGGTCGCGGCATCGCCCTTGTGGAGGTGAAGCCACAAAGCCGGCTCACCCTTGGGCCCGAAGCCCGCGCCGCTCGCATCCTTCGAACAGAGGATATAGCCGAGCGGGGCCAGCGCCGCCGTGTAGAAGCGGATGCTGGCGTCAAGGTTGTTCACTCTGATTCCGACGTGGTCGTACATGGCCGTCTCCATTGATGATGAAGACGATGCTAGTCAGTGCAGCGCCCCACCCGCTTGGAAAATCTTGCGCTTTCCTCTGGAAGCGTCGCGAAAGGCGGTCGGGGAGAGGCCCGCGGCGCGGTGGAAGGTGCGCACGAAATTGGAGAGATCGCCGAAGCCGACATCGTAGGCGATGTTGGTGATAGCGATGTCTTGCTCGGTCAGTAGACGTGCCGCCTGGCGCAGCCGCGAGCGCACCAGATATTGGTGCGGGGTGACGCCGAGCACTTTCGAAAACAGGCGCAGGAAGTGGAACGGGCTGATGCCGGCCCGGTCGGCGGCGGCATCGAGGTCGATTGACCGGTGCGAATTCTCCTCGATCCAGCTCGCGGCTTCCACCGCGCGGCGGCGGTCGCGGGCCTTGACCTCGGCCGGCTTATGCGCGCGGTCCGAGATCGCATCGACAAAGCGGCTGGCGAAGAGATATCCGATTTCATCCAGGCCGATATCGCTGCGGCCACTGGCTGCGGCCTGCGCCAGTTCGCCGAGCACCATCAGTTCGGGCAAAGGCGGCGCGGCGCCGACCCGCCAGGTGTCGCGCCGGTCGCCGATCGTTTCGACCAGCTCCGGCTCCAGAAAAAACGACAGGCATTCGTCGCCGCAGATGTGCTCGTGGGTGCAGACATATTCGTCGCCGGGAAAGCCGACCAGCACTGATCCGGTCACCAGTTCAAACGTCCGCCCGCGGGACCGGCAGCCGAAGCTGCCCTTGCGCACATAGGAAACCGAATGGCAGACAAACTGCTCCGCGAAGGGCTTCTCGCCCGGTCCGGCGGTGCAGCGGAAGTCCGACACCGCGATCGAGCGGTGCTTCAGCAGCGGCGTCCTGATCATTTAGCCTATTTAGTTAGGCAGCCTGGGCGGGGCAACGGGGAGCAGGACGTCGAGCAGCGTCTTGCTGTTGGAACTGACCGCCCCCTCGATCGAGAGCAGCCGCCGTTTGGAGATCAGTCCGCCATGGGGCGACATCCGGTCGGCATAGCCGCCCGCTTCCAGCACGCGGTGACAGGGAACGATGACGACAAAAGGATTACGGGCGAGCGCCAGCGCCACCGAGCGCACGGCGCTGGGCGAACCGAGCCGCGCGGCGACATCGGCATAGGTCAGGGTTTCGCCGCGCAGGATCCGTTGTGTGATCTGGTAGACGCGCTGGTCGAAGCCATGAATGCCGCGCATGTCTAGCGTGACGTCGGAGAAATCGGCCGCATCCCCGTGCAGCAGGGAGACCATGCCCTCGATGGCGACTTCCGAATTCGGCGGAGGTTTGCTTTCCCGCGCTTCGGGATAAAGCTGAAACAGCCGCCGTCTGGTATCGATTTCGCGCGCTTCAGGAAGCTGGACACCGACAATGCCCGCTTCGCCCCACACGACCGCACATCGGCCAATGGCCGTGTCGAAAATGGTGTATGCCCGCCCCAGCATGCTCATTTCCCCCACAGCATCATAGCACCGTCACAATCGGCCGCATCTGAAAAGTGAAGGTTCGGTTAAGAAGGCTGGCCGCGGCACGATCGCGCAGTGGAGAGAGGGAAAAATGCGCGCTTCGAGGCGACGGAGCCGCCGCGTGTGACGGGCGCATCGATGTCGCTCGCGCGTGACCGGCGTACACGCGCCCATCAACTATTATTCAGTTCTGGCGTTACCAGCGCTTTGCTAAAGGTCCCGCACCGGACTCCCCCGTCCGGGACAACCTGGTAAGGCCGTTGAGCGTAGTGCTTGGCGGCCTTGCTGTTTGTGGGGCGGGAGCGGCTCGGGCCCACCAAATTCAAGCTTTTGTTGTCAGCGTCGAAAGCTGATCAGTGTCGTAACGGTCCCGCAGACCGGAAAGCGCGTCGGGGTCGGGGGAGCCGTTCGCGGCAAGTTTCGCAAGCTCTTCGAAATAGTGTTCGTGCCCGGGCGGCGAGACCGTCATCAGGACCCGCGCCGGTCGTTCGCTGACATTGGTGATGTTGTGCGCCACGCCCGGCGGGATGAAGAGGTAGGTCCCCGGCGTCGCGCGGATCAGCTTCTCGCCGACATGCCACTCGCATTCTCCCTCCAGCATGTAGAAGGTTTCCTCCTGCACGCGGTGAACGTGGAGACCGGTGGCGAACCCCGCAGGGATCGTCCAGTCGAACATGCTGGTGTGCCTGGTATCCTCGCCGGTGACGAGGAATACCATTGGATGGCCGCGTAGGCTGACACCCTTGTTTTGGTCGGGCATGCGAATGACCGGAGCGGTGTTCATGTGATCCTCCATGGCTCGATGCTGATTGCCGCAAAAACTGAGGCAAGATGCCGCTGCTCGCGCCGGCAAGTCATGAAGCCGTTCCGAAATTGTTGCGAAAAAAGACCAAACGATATCCTATCCGTGAATGGCGGCGCCGTTGACATTCGGTCCTTTCCGCCTCGACGCCGAGGCCGGAATCCTGTTTCACGGCGCCGAGCCGACGCCGCTCGGCCAGCGTGCCGTTGCCCTGCTTGCGCTGCTCGTGCAGCGCGCGGGTACGCCGATCGCAAAAGAGGACCTGTTCGAGGCGGCGTGGCCCGCACAGGCGATCGAGGACAGCAACCTGACGGTTCAGATGGCTGCCATCCGGCGGGTCCTGGAGGACATCGCAGGCGGCGCAGGCTGGATCGAAACACTGCCGCGGCGCGGCTATCGTTATGTCGGGCCGGCCGTCACGTTCGATGACGGCGGTGCGTCGGTTGTCGTTGCGGCTTCCGCCGGGCTCGCTTTGCCGGAGAAGCCGTCCGTTGCGGTTCTGCCGTTCGCAAACCTCAGCGGCGATCCGGCGCAGGACTACTTTGCCGACGGGATGGTCGACGACATCATCACGGGCCTCGCCCGCATCAAGGGGCTATTCGTCATCGCACGAAATTCGACCTTCGCGTATAAAGGCCGCGCCGTCGATGTGAGGCAGGTCGGCCGCGAGCTCGGCCTGCGCTATGTGCTCGAAGGCAGCGTCCGCAAAGCCGGCGATAGCCTGCGTGTAACTGGCCAGATGATCGATGCATCGACCGGGGCGCACGTATGGGCCGAGCGCTACGATCGCAGCTCCGATGATATTTTCGCGCTACAGGACGAGATTGCGCTGTCGGCGGTGGGTGCAGTCGCGCCAAGCATACGACGCGCCGAAATCGAGCGGGTGAAGCGCAAGCGCCCCGGCAGCCTCGATGCCTACGACCTTGTGCTGCGGGCCCAGCTCGATGTCGATTCCGGCATGCCCGAGCGGGTGAAGCGCGCGCTTGTGCTGCTCGAACGCGCCGTCGAACTCGATCCCGCCTATGCGCTGGCGCACGGCAACGCCGCGATGTGCCACCATTGCCTTTTTCTCCGCGCCGGATTGCAGGAAGCCAGCCGCGCGGCTTCGATTCATCATGCCCGCTCTGCTCTCCTTCATGGCCCGGACGACGCGGCTGCGCTGACGCTTGCGGGTTTTTCCATTGGAATGGACGGGCATGACCGCGCTGCTGCGTTCACCGCGCTGGACGCCGCGCTCGCCGTCAGCCCGTCATCGGCGCTGACCTACATTCTCGGCAGCGTCATCCTCGCCTGGGGCGGAGAAGCGGAACGGGCAATCGAGTGGAGCGAGCGGGGCATGCGGCTCAGCCCGCTCGACTCCTGGGCTTTCGCTGCATTTGACGCGCAGACGACGGGCTATTTTATGCGCGGCCGTTACGACCAGGCCTGCCAGGCCGCTTACCGATCGGTTCAGGCCAATCCGGCGCACAGCATCACTTATGTGAAGCTGGCCGCCGCGCTCGTCAAACTCGGACGATTGGAGGAGGCGAAGGTCGCCGCTGCGCGGGTGCTCGAATTGCACCCGGCGTTTCGCTACAGCCGGCAGTTCGAGGCCGTCGACTGCAAGCCTGCGCTTGCGCAATCTCTCGGCGAAGCGCTGCGCGCCGCCGGCCTGCCGGAGTAGTGCGACGGTGCGCCTTGATCCTGCCGCGTCATTCGCTATGGTGGCCCGGCACCGCGGGCGTAGTTCAATGGTAGAACGGCAGCTTCCCAAGCTGCATACGAGGGTTCGATTCCCTTCGCCCGCTCCAAGGCTTAGCTGAGACCGGAGAGAAAGTTTTGTTAGCGGTTTTGTCGGATTTGTTCATTCTTTGCCCTCCAGCTTCTTGATCTTCGCCCTGGTGGCGGCCGCCCGACCCACGTAGCGGCGAATGATCTTCTCGACCGACTCCTCCTCCCACGCGAGCGTTTCGGCGATCTCGCGCATGCTGAATCCGGCAATGTAGAACTTCGTCGCCGCTGTGCCTCGGAGGTCGTTAAAGTGTAGATCCTGCCCCGACATGCCAGCGTCGATCTTGGCCTTATTGAACGAACTGCCAAAGCCATCGGCCGTCCACGGTCGCCGCCTGCTGCTGGTTAGGATTGTGGTTGCGCGCTTCGGAATTCGTAGGAGGACCTTGCGGAGGGCGCCGTACAGAGGGATGAGCGCCTCGCGACGGTGCCTACTCTTACCGGTGCTGAGGACGATTGCGTCGTCGCCGACGTGTGACCACGCTAACCTCATCAGATCGCTCAACCGCAATCCGGTGTGGCCAGCGAGATCGACGGCATGCGCAATTTCGGCCGAGCAGGTTGTTTTGATGCGCGCGACATCCGAATCGGTCCAGATGATTTCGGAGCGGTCGTTGTTGTAGAGGTGTTTGATGCCCTCACAGGGATTTCCCGCGATTTTACCGAGCTCCACGCCGTGGGCAACGACGCGCGACAGAACCTGGAGGGCGTAGTCAGCGGTGCGGGGAGTATCGGCCCATCCATTTCGCCAACGCCGAATTACGGGCCGTATTTTCTCTGGCCGATCAAACTGCGCGGTACGCAATTCGCCGAAGTAATCGGCAATACGGTCGAGCCACTTGCCCCATTGCGCGCGTGTAGATTCCGCGAGCTTCTTATATTCGGCACTTCCCTTGTAGTCGGCAACAACGAATCGGAAACGGCTCTTGTCGGGAGTGCGCTGCTGCTCAATCGCTTCGTTGAAGGAGACGATAAATTCGGGTGAGCCGGGCTCGCCGTTCAGCCGCGGGCCGCCGCGCCATGCATACCAATAGGTGCGACCCTTGGCTTTGACCTTAGTAATACCTTTCAACTCAACCCTGACCATGACGCGCCTCAAAATCTGCCAGCTCCCGATCGAGGCTATCAGCTGGTGCCGGAACGGTCTCACTCTTTGTTACAACAGTAATCTTGCCGTCTTTATCTAACTCAATGCTATGCACATCAATGCCGGCCGCGATAGTTGCGCGTAAGACTCTGGTCACGTCTCGCAGTCTAAATGTGCAAGGTCGACGTGCCATCTTCACCCGATCCGGCGGTAGCGGGTCATTGGCAGACGATGAGGAAAGATTATCAAATCTCCGACTCGCAAGCTAAGAAGTTGATTGCGTAAGCGCAGCATCAATCTGCACAGCGCTCGAACTTTGAGGCAAGCGTGAGAGAAAAAATCTTTGTTGGTTATTCGCGAGCACTTTCAGGCATTTGCTTAAAGTCTGAAATTTATTTGTTGCAGGTCGCCTGCAACAGAATCGAAAAGCGCCGCCTTAACCTGCAAACTATCCTGCAACAGGGGCTTGCCTCATGGTGTCTTACAGAGCGGTGTAATGGTTTGGACTTACATTAGATGGCGCATAGCCGCCTGAATCGGGGGGTGCATGAACACTCTGTTCGACAACGCCATCCAGTCGATACAGCTTGGCATTGAAGATTACGAATCTAACGATGCGAGGCGCCCATTATCAGCGGCCAGAAATTTCTATGCCGGTGTCCTGCTTCTTGCGAAGGAAGTGTTGGTCCGCGCCGCTCCGCAAGCAAATCCGAGGGATGTTGTGGGAGCGAACTACAAACCGCTTCTTGATGGAAGCGGTAATATCAAATTCGTGTCCGGAACCAGAACCATTGATTTTAATGAAATCGGTGAGCGCTTTAAGGCGTTCGGTCTCAAGATTGACCAGGCCTCGCTAAAGGATCTGAGTCGTATTCGCAACGATATGGAGCACCTCTACACTCAGGCTAACCGCGAATCTGTGAGGGAGGCGATTGCGAAAGCTTTTCCCGTGGTCGTCGATCTGTTCCGACAGATGAATGAGGAGCCCCACGAACGGCTAGGCAGCAGTTGGGCCGTAATGCTCAATGCGAAGGCTCTATACGAGCGAGAGCTTAAGCAATGCACCGAGACATTCGACGGTGTTGATTGGCGGTCGCAAGCATTATCTGAGGCAAGCCGTCCGTGTCCGCAGTGCGGTTCACATCTGGTGTATCGTATTGATAGGACCAGAAACGAATCCGGCTTTGCGGATGCGCAGTGTCGCCAGTGCGGGGAGAGGATCGACGCAATCACGCTGATGGAAGCCGCGCTAGAGGCGCATTTCGAATACGAGCGTTATGCGGCGGTGAAAGACGGTGGCGAAGATCCCTTAGGCATATGTCCGGAATGTACAACGAAGACTTACGTGATGTTCAATGAAGAGAATCAGTGCACCAATTGCTTCATGTCGCTCGAAGAATGCGCAAGGTGTTACGCTTCTCTTACCCCGAACAATGTTTCCCATGACTCTAGCTCATTGTGTGGCTACTGCAGCAATCTCTTATCTAAGGACGATTAGCGGCTTTGGACGTCGTGCCCCCGCTATGACATTTGTTGGAAGGTTGATTGGCTTCTTGGGTATTTTTGCGGCCCGCCTAAGATTTGGTTGCATGTTCCTGCAAACCTCGAACGTCTTACAGACGGCGTAATGGTTTGGTCTTACGTTAGATGGCGCACATCTTGTAATTTGAGAGCAATAGCGGTGTGCGTTACCCGCGATTAGCAGAGTTGGGATTTGTTGCCGTGTTCGTCCGGCGCAATTCTCTGGGCGGACTCTGTATTACACGTAAGACGATGTTGCACTAGACGGCGGTTTGGAAAGCGGGTGTACCTTATACCCGTCGTTCTTATCTCGGCTGATCGATTTTAGAAAAATTTCGCAGGAATTTTCGCACTATTACAGATAGGGAGGAGCAGTCTACATCTCCTCGGTTTTGCTTCCGGCGAAGTGACCACGATTAGGAGTTGCCGGCGATACGTGGCATGGTCCGAGTCATGAATGACGTTTTCAAGATTGTGCGCGTCGGGGAGAAGGTGTTTCGAGCAAAACTCGGTGCTTTGCTGCTTTTATGCATTTTCTTGGTGACCACCGTCGAGGCTGCGTCCGTCGAAAAATGCGACAAGCCATCGAAGGCTGGTATCAAACGTTGCGAGCAAATCTACCGGCAGAAGGACAGCCCCAATACGACGTGGAAGACCATCACTTACGTCAATCGAGCCCGCGACATGGTGGAGTGGGAGATAAACTTTCCACGCCAGGGCGGTGACGCTACCTATACCTTCTTGCTGATCGGTGCGGGGATCATGATCCTCTCCCCAGAATTGCCGAGAGATAGTCGGTTGGACTTCATCAAACTACTACTGGTCAACGCAGCGAAAGCGAACCCTGAGTTTATTCCGCTCGGGCGCTACGACTGGACCTCATCCCGAACAGACACGGATTTCATGATCCGGGCAACACGGAAA
Organism: Bradyrhizobium erythrophlei; assembly: GCF_900142985.1. Lineage (NCBI taxonomy): Bacteria > Pseudomonadati > Pseudomonadota > Alphaproteobacteria > Hyphomicrobiales > Nitrobacteraceae > Bradyrhizobium > Bradyrhizobium erythrophlei. The sequence goes on along the minus strand of NZ_LT670849.1, from coordinate 2,272,945 downwards.
AAATAAGACGGGATGGGTCGTTTACATCTCCTCGGTTTTGCTTCTGATTGATGTCCGCTATCGGCAGAAGAACGGAAGTCGTCAGATGGTCGTGCCATGTCCGCTTCTCTAATCGGCCGTTAGGGGTCAAGCACTTTCAGACTATCCATGTTTGCGGTGTTGGTGTCGCCCACGGGCTCGTGCTTCTCTTCGGAATCGGCACCAAGGCCCTTCCAGTATGGGATTCGAAGACGAGGTGGAACAATCTTTGGGGCGGCCTTGCCGTCTTACAGACAGTGGGTCCAAGCGGACATACGAACTCACCTCATCCATCGTCCCGCGAGGGACATCATTCCACCGCTCGGTGGAGCTCGAGTGTCCTCCTATCGCGTTTAATCCTGCTAGTCCTCACGCCGCTGTAACTTCCTGGCTCCATCGGAACTCGGTACCGTCAACCCAGATGCGGTGCATGATCACCGCCAACCGGCGCGCCAGCGCCACGATCGCCTTCTTCATCCCGCGGTGCCTGGCGATCTTCATGGCCCAGGCCTTGAGCCAGGACCACTTTGCCAAACGCACCAGCATGATATGAGCCGCTTCGTACAGCATTGCCCGCATCATCTCGTCGCCGCACCTTGATATGGCGCCGGGTCGGTCAATCTCGCCTGATTGATACCTGGAAGGCGTGAGCCCAAACACCGCCCCCACCGCCTTGGAGTTTCGGAAGCGGGCGGGCACGTCGACAGTCGCGCGATAGGTCAGCGCCACAACGGGACCAACACCCAGGATGGTCATCAGGCGCCGGCACACATCATCATTCCGAACGATAGCCAGCAAGCGACGATGAAGAATGCCGATCTGCTCACGAAGCGTCCGCCGGACAATCAGCAGCGGTTCGACTAACTCAGCAAGATCCGGGAAGCTTTCGACAAGCTCCTTGATGCGCGCCTCGAACTTCACCGTTCCTACCACGCCCACCTTGAGGCCGAAGTTGCGCAAAGTCCCTCGCAGGTCGTTATCGACGGCGATGGCCTTGGACTGCAGCAGTTTGCGATGGGTCAACAGCACTCGCAGTTTCTGACTGCGTAGCGTCTTCACATGCACCGGGCGATAAAGCCCCGCCCGCATCATCTGGGCCATACCGCGCGCATCGTTGCGATCCGTCTTGTTGATCTGCGCCTTCAGAACCGCCCGCATGTGCCGCGTCTCGACACAGATCACAGGCAAGCCTGCTTCGGCAAGCGCACCGAAAAGCCATTGCGACAGCGGCCCAGCCTCCAATCCGATCCGCTTGAAACGGTAGGCCGGGTTCCCCAGAACCCGCAGCAGAGCGTCTGGCTCGCTTGCTACCCTTAATTCCTTCGCGATCCTGCCCGTGTCATCCACAATGCAGACACTTGTCTCCTTGACCGATACGTCCAATCCAGCAAAATGGTCCATGCTGCGCTTCTCCTTCTGATGCTTGAGGCCGTTACCACGGACCTCGTTTCACCATCAGCCTGAAGCGCAGCACCCAAAATCTTCAGCTATCCACAAGCTGGGCCGGCCGATAACCCCATCTTTGTGCCAGAAACGGACTCCGGGTTCGATTTTATTGTGCCAATGGCCCGCCCCCTTCGGCGACATGAACGTTTTGAAGGTCCAACTGTGGCGGCTCGCCGGTATTCGGGATTTTCAAGAAAAGGCAATGGACCCATTCTGAATAGGCCCTCTGTTCTATCTCGAAAGTTAGCAATAAGGACACTTTTGGCGTTTCATACGGGATATCCAGGGATAAACCGCGCTCCCCGAATAAGTTTTGTTCCAAAAATCATAGTGCTCATGAACATGCACATTTGCCGCGCCTTGCAATCTACCGGCGTTCGCCAAAGAGGCGGCGCGGCAAGTTCTTTCCAGTGCGTCAAGTCGATCTAGTTTTGCGATGAAAAATAGTGATGCCGGAACGGCGAAGACGGCGGCTGGTACGAAAATCAGGTAACGGCCAGCCAAACCTGCTTTTCGGCACGCCGCGCGAATAAGAAACCAGATGACAGAAACTATCCCAGCGCTAATCCACGCGAATGCTATGACGATGAGCAGCAGTTGTAGAATGTTCAGTACATTGACCATCGCCAGCCTCCGGCGAAGTTAGCTTAGAACGAGGCAAGTTCTAAAACTGAGAATACATCGCTTCAAATTGTTCGGAGTTATGAAGTCCGTTCTGGGTCAAAAGGCGAAGTGGTGAGCCTTCCGGCCTATGTCCGCTATGAGGGTAAGATCGGACCTGTTTTCGCGAGCCGCGACAGTACGCGCTTCACCTGGGCAGCACGCCAGACCCCGCCACGTGGTGCGGTGATCCCTCTTTGATTGAGGCCGGATGCCACAGCGCAAAGCGAGTGAGCGCCGTTGTTCTGGATTTCTTGGATTGTAGTCCGTAAATCGAACGCCCGCCGAACGGCTTTGTCGGTTCTTGTGGCCCGCGCCCGCGCAAGGTCGTTGCAGGTTCCTGCACGGTTGCGGAAGCCCCCGAGGCGGACGCCCCGAACTTTGGCCGCAGCCAAGGCCGCCCGTGTGCGATCCGAGATCATCCGGGCTTCATGCTCTGCGACGGCCGCTAGGATATGAATGGTAAGCCGATTGGCTTGAGGAAAATCGACCGCTTCAAATTCGACACCCGCCTCCATGAGATTGGAGACGAAGGCGACGTTTCGGGCGAGCCGGTCAAGCTTGGCAATGATAAGGGTAGCCCGATGTAGACGGCATGCCGAAAGGGCTTCCGCGAGCCTTGGGCGATCGTTTCGCTTGCCGCTTTCCACCTCGGTGTATTCGGCAATGGGGTTAGCTAGGCCGCGTAGGCGATCATTTACCGCCTTCCGTTGGGCATCTAGGCCGAGGCCGGATTTGCCCTGTCGCTGGGTGCTTACCCGATAGTAGGCGATATACCGCTTTGAAGTCATCGAATGCCCCGTAACATTGTTTGCAACGTCGGTTGCAAATAACGTTACAGACGTGGACCCTTACTGCAATTCTAGATTTTCTCGACGGGTGAATGGATCGAGTGCCTCGTTGAACTCAAAAACCACAAGCAAGCGGTTAAATGCTTCTGAGCTTGGCGAAAGCGCTGCCCGTGATAAGCTAGAGCCCTCATCCAATTGGGGGTAGCAACGTGGTTAAACGAAGTAAGCCGAGACCTAAGAAATCCGCAGTCAAGAAGACAGCCAAGAAGTCCCGTAAGGTGGCGAAGAAGAAATAATTATCCGGCAGGGCATTGGGTAATCGCCCAGATCAAAACGCCAACAAATGGGGCTGCGATTCCAAATCGTGAGCCCCATTTGAACAAGCGAGCATTCTTTCTAATCACCTCGGTGTTTGAGTCGATATCGCTTTGGATGTGCCCTGCGCGTTCGCCCAGACAGTCATCCAGCTTCTTGCCAGTATCGATATCTTCCTTCCAATTATCAGGCTCACAACCCGGAAGGTAAAAGTCTGCGGGTTGAATCGCGCTTATGCAGAGCATTGCACCGAGGAGAAAGCAAACGGCGGCGCCCACGCCACCTAAAATTAGCGGCAAGCGAGCTGACAAGTTGGTGCCCGCCAAGTTAAAAAGAGCAATAACTACACCAGCTATTAGACCAGTCGCGGCGGCTGTATACATGCCCGCTAGGCTTGAGGCTCGGGCATCCGCCGCCGTCGCCAGTTTCACCAGACCATCTAAATAAGCTTCACCGCCCCGAACAATTTCCTTACGGAATTCGGGCTCGATCTTTGAGAAATCCATCATCACGGCACCCTAGACTTTTGGACCGATCGCTTTTTGGTTGCATCTTGCTAACCTTCTTTCTCTCAACAGTCGAGTGCCCAGGGTACCCACCTTAAACATTAGCGCTGCCGGGATGGTCGGCTTGTGCTTAATCGTCGCCCGCAGACGTCGTCGATACCGATCGTCGCCTTGCGCACGTACGCTTCCGTCCCCGCTTAGACCATGGTGGTCGGCGTGCCGAGTTCCCGATAAGAAAAAAGTGAAGCCGGTTTAGAACAGCTACGTCCCCGTTTAGGGGCGGCGCAGCTATGCCCCGCCCGTTTGTTTTTGTCGCATGGCCGAGTGCGCTAACGCCTCGTAGAGGCCTTTCCACCGGTAGACGGCTTACGGAAGTCTTCGGCCTCTCACACATCGAAGAAGAGTCGGAGTTCATACCAGGCGGCTCCTAGAGCGCCGAGGTTCGATGTATCGATGGGAGATGTAAGACGAGAATTAGCTGCGGCTGCGCATTGAACTTAGAGGCCTGATAGCCAAGCGCCGCGTTTTTGGCGGCGCGGGTGCTATGTTAGGTTTCTTATTCTTATTTATAACAGGTAACTTATGATCCTTCACCGGTGAGGTAGTGGCAAGAGAACCCTGCCCTACAAGTGAGGCAGCGTTTACCTCATCCATGAGGGTGCCATCCACAACAACTCCTTTTTGGTGAACCCGTATTACCTCGCGCAAGCCGACTAAATGCTGCAACTCGGTTTCATCGAGCAGAGATTTGCGATCTTCCATCTCCCCCACCATCATCGCCAGAAGCCCGGGCTGATTCCAGATGATATATTCCCAGATCTTTCGGGTGTTATCTGGAGTGTCAATTTCGATTTCTGTGCGTATGCGATACCGGTTCTTTCGAAATGTACGGTTCACTTCGATAAAATTCTTAGCTTCGAGGCTTTTTATCGATTGTAAAAGCTTCGTTTCAGAAATGCGGATTCGTGGCGCGACACAGAGCCCGTCGCGCCCCCACACCCCCGACATGAAATGCCTTAACGGAATGAATTCCCACGCTTTCCCGTAATATTGGGTCCGGCCCCAGATGAAGGCTAGAGTGGTCTGCTCGTACAGGTCCATATAGCGGAGCTTCCCGTACGTGACGTCGCGCATGATCGAAAAGGCGTCCCCCCATTTTCCGAACTTGCGTGTTTTAGGAAAAGGTGTTGCCGTCGGAAGTGTTGCGTTTTGCTTCTTCGATGTAAGCTGTTGATCGCATTGAGCGCCGTTAGGGGTAGTTTTGTTGTTAACTCTTTGTGCTTCTTGGGAAACGTCCAGCTTCCCAAGCTGCATACGAGGGTTCGATTCCCTTCGCCCGCTCCAGCGCCTGGCGCGAAATTCGCGGGCACGGTGGTCGCAGCAGTTCGCCCGCTAGTCTTTCGGGTGCGAGTCCCGATCGGACATCGCTGCCTCGGTCTTTGCCTTATCGAACGAAGCTTGGCCGCATTCGCGAAAACTCAGGACGATGGCCTGCGACGTCTTCTCCCAGGAAACCGAGCACTCGACCGTTGAGGCGGGAGAGCGCAGCGTTCGCCGGCTCGGGCCGCGCAGCCAAAGGAACCGGCTATTCGCCCGGGCGTCTTTGGCGTCAGCGGCCATGGCAACGATGACGTCGGAGGTGTATTGTTGGGGAGGAGGCGGACGGGGGAGATATTGAGCGTCTTGTAGTGGCTGAGTGACCGGAGGTTCAGATATGCTGACGATCCAAGTCAATGGCGAACAGAAATCCTTCGAAGCCCCCGCGGATATGCCGCTGCTCTGGGTCCTGCGCGACATTCTGGGCATGACCGGCTCGAAGTTCGGCTGCGGCATCGCGCAATGCGGTGCCTGCACGGTGCATATCGACGGCAAACCCGTCCGCTCCTGCGTGCTGCCGATTAGCGCGGTGCGCGATCGCGCGATCACCACGATCGAAGGTGTGGGCGCCTCGCCTGCTGGCGCCAAGGTACAAAAAGCCTGGCTCGACCTTGAGGTGATTCAGTGCGGCTATTGCCAGTCCGGCCAGATCATGTCGGCGGCGGCGCTGCTGGCAGCCACGCCTAACCCCGACGACTCCGATATCGATGCCGCGATGGCCGGGAACATCTGTCGCTGCGGCACCTATGTGCGGATTCGCGCCGCCATCAAGCAGGCGGCGACCGGACGCCAGTCGTAAAAGCGGAGGCAGCCATGACCATGACATCGACGATGCCCCTATCGCGCCGTACGCTGGTGACCGGCGGCTTGACGACGGGTTTCCTGTTTGCGTTCCATCTCCCGCTTCGCGCAGCAGTCAACGAGCCGGTGCAGCCGCCCGATGTGACAGAGGGCAAGTTTGCGCCCAACGCGTTCATCCGCATCGATGAGGCCGGCCATACGACGCTGATGATGCCTCAGGTCGAGATGGGGCAGGGTGTCTATACGGCTGTTGCGATGATTCTCGCGGAAGAGCTCGACGCCGATCTGTCGCAGGTATCGCTCGAACACGCGCCGCCCAATGACAAGCTCTACGGCAATCCCGTGTTCGGGCTTCAAGTCACCGGCAATTCCAATTCGATCCGCGCGTGGTGGACCGCGTTGCGCAACGCGGGCGCCGGCGCACGGTCCATGCTGGTACAGGCCGCGGCGAAGCAATGGCAGGTCGAGGCGGCAAGCTGCACGACGTCGAAGAGCGTCGTGATGCACAAGGAGAGTGGACGCACGCTCGCTTACGGTGCACTTGCCGGGGCGGCGAGCAGCGAGACTCCACCGAAGAATCTCACGCTCAAGAAGCCTGAGGACTTCGTCTATGTCGGCCAGTCGCTGAAACGGTTCGACACGCCAGACAAGGTCAACGGCAAGGCCGTCTATGGCATCGATGCGATCCTTCCCAACATGAAGGTCGCGACGATCGCGTTTTGCCCGGTGTTTGGCGGCAAGGTCGGCAAGGTCGACGACAGCGCGGCGAAGAAGGTTCCTGGCGTGCAGAAGATCGTCGTGCTGGACGACTTCGTCGCCGTGGTCGGCGATCACATGTGGGCCGCGAAGAAGGGCCTCGCTGCACTGAAGATCGATTGGGACGAAGGTCCGAACGCGAAGATCAGCTCGAAGGACATCTGGCAGGATTTGCGCGCCGCCAGCGAAAAAGACGGCGCCGTCGCCAAATCGACCGGCGATATCGCCAAGGCGCTTGCGACCGGCGAACGCCTTGACGCCTCCTATGAGCTGCCGTTCCTCGCGCATGCGCCGATGGAGCCGGTCAATGCAACGGTTCACTTCAAGGGCGACTCCTGCGAAGTGTGGACCGGCACGCAGATCATGACCCGCGTGCAGTCGGAGGCCGCCAAGGCGGCCGGACTGCCGGTCGAGAAAGTTGCCGTCTACAATCACCTGCTCGGTGGCGGCTTCGGCCGCAAGCTCGAGCCGGACATGGTCATTGCCGCGGTCAAAGTGGCCAAGCAGGTCGACGGGCCGGTCAAGGTGATCTGGACCCGTGAAGAGGACATCCAGCACGATGTCTACCGGCCGGTCTATCGCGACACCATTGCCGCGACCTTGTCTGACGGCAGGATCGTCGGCTGGAAGTACAAGGTCTCCGGCTCGGCCGTTATCGCGCGCTGGCTACCGCCCGCGTTCCAGAAAGGAATCGACATCGATGCGATCGATAGCGCCGTCGACATGCCTTACGACATCCCGAACTTCCATGTCGAATATGTGCGGGCCGAACCACCAGCGGTGCCGACAGGATTCTGGCGCGGCGTCGGCCCGAACAACAATGTGTTCGCCATTGAAAGCTTCATGGACGAACTCGCCCGCAAGGCGGGGAAGGATCCGGTCGAATTTCGCCGGCCGATGTTGGCCAAGAATCCGCGGATGCTCGCGGCGCTCAACCTCGTGGCTGAAAAATCCGGCTGGGGCGAGGCGCTGCCGGCACGGGTGGGCCGTGGCGTCTGCGTTCAGCCATCCTTCGGCAGCTTCATCGCAACCGTGGTGGAGGCGGAAGTCGACGACCTTGGCGAAGTACATCTGCGCCGCGTCACCTCTGCGGTCGATACCGGGATTGCCGTCAATCCCGACACCATCGTCGCGCAACTCCAGGGCGGGCTGATCTTCGGCCTGACCGCTGCACTTTACGGCGAGATCACGATCGACAAGGGACGGGTTCAGCAATCCAATTTCAACGACTACCGGATGCTGCGCATCAACCAGACGCCGAAGATCGATGTCCACGTCATCAAGAGCGGCGAGGCGCCCGGCGGCATCGGCGAAACCGGCGTGACGGCGGGACCGCCTGCGTTGCGCAACGCGATCTATGCTGCAACCGGCATCGCGCTGCGCAGACTGCCGATTGACCGTGCGTTGATTGCGGGCAAGAAGGCATGAGTGCCCGGGCGCGAATTCTAGCCAGCGTGGCCGCGATTGTGGTGGTTGCGCTGGCGGTCGGGCTCTGGATTGTCCGTGGTCCTGGTCCACTGGCCTTCGCGGACGGCCCGAAAGTAACGCTCGCGGATTATCGCAGCGGCAGTCCCGCCGGTGTTCCGGCGTCGCTGGCAAACGCCGATGTCATGAAGCGGGGCGAGTACTTGGCAAACGCGGCGGACTGTTTGGTCTGCCACACCACGCAAGACGGCAAGCCATATGCCGGCGGTCTCGGCTTCAAACTGCCGTTCGGCACGCTGTATTCGACCAATATTACGCCGGACAAGGAAACCGGCATCGGCAATTACAGCGATCAGGATTTCCTCAACGCCGTCCACCGCGGCGTCCGCCGCGACGGCGCGAGGCTGTATCCGGCGATGCCGTATACGTCCTACACTTATATCAGCGACGCCGATGCACTGGCGATCAAGGCCTATTTGTTCAGCTTGCCGGCGGTGCGCGCGACGCCACCTGCGAACACGCTGTCATTTCCATTCAATCAGCGCTGGGCAATGATGTTCTGGTCGGCGTTGTTCAACCCTGACACGCGGTTTGCGCCGGACACGTCGAAAAGCCCGGAATGGAACCGCGGAGCCTATCTGGCTGAAGCGCTTGCCCATTGCGGCGAATGCCATACGCCGCGAAATCTGGCGTTTGCACTGGACAATCGCAGAAAATTCGGCGGCGCCATCACGGCCGGCTGGCGCGCGTTCAACATCAGTTCGGACAAGTCGACCGGCGTCGGCGGCTGGCGTGACGAGGATCTCGTCTCCTATCTCTCGGTCGGCCACGCAACAGGCCACGGCTCGGCGTCGGGCCCGATGGGCGAGGCCGTCGATCACAGTTTCAGCCGGTTCGCGCCTGAGGACATCCGCGCCATCGTGGCCTATCTGCGTAGCGTCCCTCCGACGACATCGGCCGATCTGCCCGCGAGTTTGGCGCCGCCGGCGCCCGCGTCGCACAAGGATGGCGGCACGCCCGATGCGCGCGGCAAAATGGTGTTCGAGGGCGCCTGCGTCAGTTGCCACGGCTGGACGGGCGAGAGCCCCGTCTCCACGATGGCGACGCTGACGGGCGCATGGGCCGTGAACGATCCCGGCGCGACCAATGTCGCGCAGATCGTGATTTCAGGGACCAAACGGGAAATACCGGACGGCGCGCTGTCGATGCCGGCATTCGGCAACGCCTATTCCGACGACGAAATCGCCGCAGTGGCCAACTACGTCACGGCGCGTTTCGGCAGTAAGGGATCGAAGCTCACCGGGAAGGACGTGGCGGAACTGCGCAAGCAGACGGCGCAGTGAGTTGGCCAACCGCTCCAGTCCGGATCCGGCCTTCGTTTTCGGAGAGCCGGATCAAGCCTTCATCCGGTCAAGCCAGCATGTCGTTGACGAGCGGCACGACCCTGGTGCCGTAGAGCTCGATTCTCTTCATCAGCTTCTCGCGCGCCCGCTCGTCGGTCGCGGCGACATAGCTCGCCGCGAACTCGATCATTCAACGTAAACCTACGTTTTAGGTGAACCAAACTTCCGGTCGATGGCGTTCAACCGACCTGCACCTAGCTCTGGGTGTAGCGCCGAAGTGATGGTGGCGCGTTCTGAAAGCCATCAAGGCGAACCACAAGGAGCCAATGACATGAACGATAACGATGAATGGGTCAGCTATTCGCACTGGGGCATGTTCCCACTGTAATAGAAATCCTGGAACTTGCGCCGTACGATTTGCTGAAGGAGTTATCGATGTCGAAGTTTGCGATTGGCGACAAGGTCGATAAAGCAACCGGTGGCCGCGAAGGCGGTGTCGTTGTTGCCGTGTTCCTGACAGATGACGGCAATTTCAGATACGCCGTCGACATGGAAGGATATGGCACGCTCCAGTTCCTGACCGAAGAACGGCTGGTCGTTCACATCAGTTGATCACCGACCGAGGTCTTCCGGCGATAATCTTCTGATGGCTTCGATCAAGTCTTCATCCGATCAAGCCAGCATGTCGTTGACGAGCGGCACGACCTTGGTGCCGTAGAGTTCGATGCTCTTCATCAGCTTCTCGTGCGGTAATGGACCGGCCGAATATTTGAGATGGAAGCGCTGGACGCCTAACGCCTTGATCGTCGCGGTGAGCTTGCGCGCGACCGTCTCCGGCGAGCCGACATAGAGCGAGCCGTGCTCGGCCTCGCGCACGAATTCGTCGCGGCCCATCGGCGGCCAGCCGCGTTCCTTGCCGATACGGTCGCGCATGGCCTTGTAGTCGGGCCACAGCTCCTCGCGCGCCTGCTCGTCGGTTGCAGCGACATAGCCCGGCGAATGCACGCCGATCGGTCTGGTCGTGCGGCCGAACTGGCCGAGCGCACGGTGATACAGATCGACATAGGGTCGAAAACGCGTTGGATCGCCGCCGATGATGGCGAGCATCAGCGGCAGATCGTAGTGCGCCGCGCGCACCACCGATTCCGGGCTGCCGCCGACGCCGATCCAGGTTTTCAGCGGGCCATGCTCGATCGGGGGATAGACCAGTTGATCCTTCAGCGGCGGACGCAGGTTGCCTTGCCAGGTCACCGGCTCCTGCTTGAGTAGAGCCGCGAACAGGTCGAGCTTCTCCTCGAACAGCACCTCGTATTGTTTCAGGTCGAAACCGAACAGCGGAAAGGACTCGGTGAACGAGCCGCGGCCGAGGATCACCTCGGCGCGCCCGTTCGAGGCGGCGTCTACCGATGAAAACCGCTGGAAGACGCGGATCGGATCGTCCGAGCTCAGCACGGTGACGGCCGAGCCGAGCCGGATACGTTCCGTTCGCGCCGCAATCGCCGCCAGCACGACTTCGGGCGCGGAGATCGCGAAATCAGCCCGGTGATGCTCGCCAAGCCCGATGAAATGGATGCCGAGCTTGTCGGCGAGAACGGCTTCCTCGATGACGTTACGGATCACCTGTGCGTGCGGCAACAATGCGCCATCGGCGCCGCGCGTCACATCGCCAAACGTATCCAGTCCAAATTCAAAGGCTTTGGTCATCAGTCCAATCTCGACGGGGAAAATCGTTATTCCACGCAGATAGTTACTGGGTCGCCTCACGCCTAGGCCGGCTGGCGAAACGCTTCGTTTCCATTTTGGAGGGGCGCGTGAAGGCTCGGGGCGGGCGCGACCGACGAGCGGCGGGTATTCGCCCACCGATTTGTGAACGTGGTCGCGCGTAACAAAGCAGGTCTCCCAGCGAAACGGACGTTACCCGCCATAGGAGGATCATCATGTTGTCGCGCCTTGTCCTGTCGCTCGGATTGATCGCCGGTCTGTCGCCTGTCGTTGCCAATGCCGCTGAACGGCCCGTCGTGGTCGAACTCTTTACCTCACAGGGCTGCTCGTCCTGCCCGCCGGCGAACGCCTATTTGAATGAAATGGCCAAGCAGAGGCGGGATGTATTGGCGCTTGCATTCCACGTGACCTATTGGGATCGCCTCGGCTGGAAGGATCCATTCTCGATGGAAGCCGCCACCGACCGGCAGGCGGTCTACGGCCGTCGCTTTGGCGACGGTTCCTACACGCCGGAGATCGTCGTCGATGGCGCATCGAGCGCAGTCGGGTCCGACCGCGGCCACGTCGGCTCCGCTATCGAGAATGCCAAGCAAAAAGGTCAAACCGCGGCAGCGGTCAGCGTGACCAGAGCCGGCGAGCAGGTGTCGATCGAGGTTGGCGCAGGTTCCGGCAGCGCGAGGGTTTTGCTGATCGGCTTCGACCATGAACACACGACCGCAATCGGCCGCGGCGAGAATAGCGGCCGCACGCTGACGGAAGCCAACGTGGTCCGTTCGTTCCGTTCGATCGGCCAATGGTCGGGCGCGGCGCTGCGGCTCAACGAGCGCTTTCCCCAAGGGCAGGATGTTGCGGTCGTGCTGGAGGCGTCCGATGGGCGCATCATCGGCGCCGCCCGTCTGGCGGCCGGTGGTTCGACCTGACAATGCTCTCCACCTCTCCCCGCCTGCGGGGAGAGCATAGGCCGCCTTCGGCGGCCGTTCTAAACAAGCGACGCCGAAGTGAAGCTTCGGCTATGCGACGAAGCGTGGCGGCGTCGGAAGTTGCGTCGTCACGGCTGGTCGGCAGCCCAGCGTTCGAAGAGTGCGACCCGCGCGTCAGGCCATGCGCCGTCGCAGGGCATCGTGCCGGCGCGCAACCGAAGCAGTATTTGTTGCCTGTGCATGGCAACGTCCGTCTCCTTCCAGAGGTCGAACGCAAACAGCATCGAGTTACGGTCCATCGGCCGAAATAGCGGGCGAATATGATCGTGGAAGCGAACGGCTTCATCCGCGTTCGGCAATGTCAGACTGGCTTCGACTTCAACCGTCTCGTCTGCGGCCGTCGCCGAGGGACGCGAACCCGGTGTTGCATTGCATACCCACCACCATCTTGGCACCGGCATGTTGGGTGGAGGCTTGGCGTTACCCCCGGAATTTTCCTGCGCGATCCGTGACCCCCACTCGATATAGGCCACAAAAGCGGCACGGAATTCCGGGTCGGACGGGAGTCCGGCATCACCTGCGCTTTGCAGCATAAGGGTGGCCCACCGCGCGCGCTGTTCGGGGGTGATTTGCTTGCCGAGATGCTGCGACACCATGCGTTGGTAGCCGCCATATCTTTCCGAATAAAACCGTGGCCCTCCGAAAACTTCGCTGAGCCAGGCGGCAACGCGCTCCGGATGATCCGGAGCCATGTCGGCAAACAAGGGCCCGATTAAGCTATCTCCGGGAACGTGACGACTGTAGAAAATCCGAGTCATATCCAGCAGCGCGGGATAACCGCCCGCCCACTCAAACAGCGTCGGCTCGTGCATGGGATCGCCGACCGGATCATGGAAGGCGACGCTCCAGTGCATCCCGCTGCAAAACGGCTTGTTGAGAGATGAGCCGCATCGGCACAGGCTGAAATGTTCCGGAGATGCGCCCGCGTTTTGCGGAATGTTCGCGCCGAATTCATCCACCAGTTCGACATGGCCCGTTACGCGATAGGGCCCATCCCTGGAAACCTCGATCTGTGGTGCGCGATTGGTGTCCGACAGGCCAGCGTCACGCGCTCTCCCGATGCCGATGCCGAGCGCGCCCGATGGACATCTGCGGACCGCGTTCACCAAATCGTCCAGTCGCGCGCCGCTCGGTGAAACGAAAGGCTCCTGGCCCACGTGAAATACCGAGTTGAGCCGGTCGGTACAGAACCCGGAATGCGCGCAGGTTCCGCGGTTATCGTAGACATAAGCCTGTTGGCCCTCATAGGTGTCGAGCTTGTCAGGCACGCGCCTTGGGTCCTTTTTGTCGGTGAATCCGCGTTCCACGTGGCTCTCGTCGCAGAACGGCTTCGTTTGCGATTGTCCGCAACGGCACAGCCGGACCGGTGCCGGTGCCGTGACGGGGACCCCGAGATGGTCGACCACGGCAATGGAACCATCGACCACGTAGGGGCCGTCGCGGACAACGACGATGCGTGCTGATTGTACGGCCGCGCGCGGTGCGTGAATCAAGCTGTCTTGGGTCATGTTTTGTGAAGTTCCGCGTTGTTATCCGAACCCCCTCGAACGTGCTTAAATGCATCGCGGGCAGTCCTCAACGCACCAGATGGAAAGTAGAATTGGAGCGCCAACCATGCGCAAGACCAAAAGGGATTTTGGCTGTCCCGTCGAATTCTCGATCGAGCTTCTCAGCGGGAAATGGAAGACGGTGATTTTGAGCAGGTTGAAACTTCGGCCGATGCGCTACGGTGAACTGCGTCGGGACCTTCCGGCACTGAGCGACAAGGTGCTGACCGAGCGGCTGCGCGATCTTTGCGAGGCCGGCTTTGTGAAGCAGGAGCGTTCCGGCGGCGCGTCACGATATTGTCTCACCAAGCGCGGTGAAATGCTAAAGCCCATGCTTCAGGCGCTTTACGATTGGGGGCACGACAATGCGATGTCGTTTGGCGTCCGATTTAATTCAGAGTCGAATTAAGCCGCCTTATCCAGCCGCTGTCGCCGCGGCGCGCCCGGACATGGCGGCCGGAATACCGGCCGCCGATCGTGTCGCCCTCGACTTGAAGCGAACTTCGCGCCGCAGAGATTACTTCGCCGCCGTCACCATGATCTCGACATTGTATTTCGCCGCCGCGAGCTTGACCTCGACGGTCGCGCGGGCCGGGGTGTTGCCCGGCGAGACCCAGGCGTCCCACACCGCGTTCATCTCGGGGAACGTCTTCATGTCGGTGATGTAGATCGTCGTCGTCAGGAGCTTCGACTTGTCGGTGCCGGCCTTCTTCAGGTGGCCGTCGATGATCGAGAGGATTTCCTGCGTCTGCTTGGTGACGCTTTCGCCTGCCGTGGTGTTGGCGACTATGCCGGCGAGATAGACGGTGTCGCCGTGGACGACGACCTGGCTCATGCGCGGTCCGGATTCGATGCGTTGAATGGTCATTTTTCTCTCCCGTGGATGGTGCAGCCACTTAGCCTGCGGACCTAATTTCCGCTACTGCCTTTCTTGCAGCAAAGCCCTGCGTCCTGGTGGCGTGGATGTGACATTCGTTACCAGCCAGCCCCGCATTGGCCCTCACGACAAGGTCGCTGCGAGAGCAATCAAGGCGACAAAGACACCAAGTGGCGCAAGGTGCGAAAGATCGCGGTGGCGCAGAACGGTCATAACCGCAGCCGCAATGATGACCGCCCCAAGCACGAGGCCAACGACGCGACTGGCAGGAAGCGCAATAAGAGCGGCGCTCACCATCTCCAGTCCGCCAGTCAAAAAGCCCCACCAGCGCGGGTAGCCCCACCGCGCGAAATCGCTTTGCGTCGCGGCAGTGCCGATTGCGTTATAGAAACCGGCGCCAAAGAAGCCCGTGACGAGCAGCCAGAGTGCGAGAGCATGGACCATCTCAGGACGCTCCAAGCATCAAGGGGATGGCTGCCAGGACCATGAACACCGCCGTGAGGCCGTGCATGCCGAAAGCGGCTCTTGCGGAGCCTTTCGCGGCAAGAATGACCAGCATGTCGCCGACGGGGATGATCGCTTCAACCAGCAGGAGGAGGCCGACTTCGCGCGGAACACCCCACGCCATGAACGCCAGGACGGCCAATCCCGACACGATGTCACGAACACCCTTGAGGCGAAGCCACCAGGCGATTTTGGGGCCGTCTTCAGGAAGCGGCAGGCCGAAACTACGTGTCGCGCTCCTTGGGCTCGCGAGATATTGGGTGCCGATCGCGATAATCGCGAGAGCCACGAACAGCGCCATCCCAAGCGGAAGCCAATGCATCACACTCTCCAATTCTAGCTATATAAAGATAATCTAGCATTGCTAGGAATAAATATTATAGCATTGCTAGATCATCAAGCATTGCTATAATCACAAACATGTGGGCCTGAATATGCAGGCCTTTTTGGGTCCGGGAGGCCGACAATTGGGTATCGCCGAGCGGAAAGGCAGGGAACGGGCTGAGCGCGAGCGCCGTATCATCGCCGCAGCGCGCGGGATCGCGGAGCGCGAAGGATGGGATGCCGTTACAATCCGTCGCCTGGCCGACGAGATTGAACATAGTCAGCCAGTCCTCTATTCGCATTTCAGGAACAGGGATGCGATCGTTGCCGCCGTCGCAGTCGAGGGTTTTCAGGAGATCGCACTGGCTTTTCGGGAAGCGGCAACCGGATCGACAGGACGAAATGCTTTGAAGAATGTTGCGATGGCCTATCTCGCCTTTGCACGGCGTCATCCTGCCCTCTACGCGGCCATGTTTGTCCTTCCGACGGATTTGCGGTTCGCCGAAGCTGGAACCAGACCGGAACTACATGCCGCTTTCGAAGCACTCGCGGCCGTCGTAACGCCGTTTTGCGTCGATGTAGCCGCCGCGACCGAGACTTTTTGGGCAGCCCTTCATGGGCTCGCTGAACTCGACCGTGCAGGCCGAATTAGACCCGGCGCGCGCGGCGAACGCATCGCACTTGTTGTTCGGGCGATGGTGGTCGCCGGAAATAACTCGCCTGCCAGCGGCCCTAACATTCGCAAAGGGGCTCGCTGAGAAGGGATGCCTGCAAGAAATCGGACCACCGGTCGCTACAAGACAGCTTTCGCCGCGGCGCGCCCGGCGTTGCGGCCCGAGAACAGGCAGCCGCCGAGAAAAGTCCCTTCCAGCGCGCGGTAGCCGTGCATGCCGCCGCCGCCGAAGCCGGCCGCTTCGCCCGCGGCATAAAGCCCGAGCATGATCTTGCCGTCCTGGCCGAAGACGCGGGAATCGAGGTCGGTCTCGAAGCCGCCGAGCGTCTTGCGGGTCAGGATGTTGAGCTTGACCGCGATCAGGGGGCCGTGCGCGGGATCGAGAATCCGATGCGGGCTCGCGGTACGGATCAAGCGGTCGCCGATATAACGGCGCGCATTGTGGATGTTGATAATCTGGGTGTCCTTGGCATAGGCGTTGCCGATCTCGCGATCGCGCGCCTCGATCTGCGCCTTGATGGCATCGAACTCCAGAAGCTCGTTGCCGGCGAGTGCATTCATCGCGCTGACGAGATCGGCGAGGTCGTTGCGCACGATGAAGTCCGCGCCGTGTTTCTTGAACGCTTCGACCGGAGCGGGCGCGCCTTTGTTGGTGGCGCGGCGGGCGGTCATCAGCCAGCTTTTTCCCGTGAGATCGGGATTCTGCTCGGAGCCGGAGAGCGCGAATTCCTTCTTGATGATGCTCTGGGTCAGGATGAACCATGAATAGTCGTGGCCAGTCGACAGGATGTATTCCAACTGGCCGAGCGTGTCGGAGCCGGGAAACAGTGGCGAGGGCAGCCGCTTGCCGGTCGCGTCGAACCACATCGGCGACGGTCCGGGCAAGATGCGGATGCCGTGGCGCGGCCAGATCGGCGACCAGTTCCGGATGCCTTCGACATAGTGCCACATGCGATCGCGGTTGATCAGCCGCGCGCCGGCCGCCTCCGTAATCCCGATCATGCGGCCGTCGACATGTTCGGGCACGCCGGAGATCATGTGGGCGGGCGCCTTCCCCAAGCGTGCCGGCCAGTTCTGCCGCACCAGCTCGTGGTTGCCGCCGATGCCGCCGGAAGCGACGATGACTGCCTGCGCGCGCAGTGCAAATTCGCCGACCGCCTTGCGCGAACTGCTCCGCCCCCGCGCCACCGGATCGGCCTCGAGAACTGCGCCACTGACGCCGTCGACGGTGCCGCCGGTCATGGTAAGGGCGTCGACCCGGTGGCGGAATTTGAACGTGAGCAGCCCCGATTTTTCTGCCTCGTGGGCGCGCCGCTCGAACGGTTCGACGATGCCGGGGCCGGTGCCCCAGGTGACGTGGAATCGAGGTACCGAATTGCCGTGGCCCATGGCGTCGTAGCCGCCGCGCTCGGCCCAGCCGACCACCGGAAAAATACGGTGACCCATCGCCCGCAGCCAGCTCCGCTTCTCGCCGGCGGCGAAGGCGAGATAGCTTTCCGCCCAGCGCCGCGGCCACAGATCCTCGTCGCGGTCGAAGCCCGCGGTGCCTATCCAGTCCTGGTGGGCGAGATCATAATTGTCCTTGATTCCAAGCCGGCGCTGCTCGGGCGAATCGATCAGGAACAGCCCGCCAAACGACCAGAACGCCTGGCCGCCAAGGCTTTGTTCGCCTTCCTGGTCGAGCACCGTGACGCGCCGGCCGGCCGCCGCCAGCTCGGTCGCGGCGACAAGGCCGGCAAGGCCGGCGCCGACCACGATGACGTCAACATTTTCTGCCATCGCGTTTCCCCAATCCGCGGGATCATCGAAGTCCCGCTTTGGAATCAATGAAGCCCGCGCAAAACCGCACGGTCAACGGGAATCGGCCGTTGGCCGAGCGGCGCCCGCCGAAGGTCTTGTTCCAGTTCGGGATATGGCCGGGGAGGGTGCAGCGCTCCTGCAACACTCGATGTGAATTTAATTTGAACTAGGTCAGGCATCTGGACAAAATAGCCAA
The DNA here is from genome assembly GCF_900142985.1 of Bradyrhizobium erythrophlei. Lineage (NCBI taxonomy): Bacteria > Pseudomonadati > Pseudomonadota > Alphaproteobacteria > Hyphomicrobiales > Nitrobacteraceae > Bradyrhizobium > Bradyrhizobium erythrophlei. The sequence goes on along the minus strand of NZ_LT670849.1, from coordinate 2,254,884 downwards.
CTGGCAACACGCTCACGACACGCATCACACACCACCGGGCCTCAAGTCCGGGCAGGTACGAACCTGGGGCCGGACGATGAAATTCATGCTGGGGTTGCTCGCTGCGGTTGTCTTGCTGGCGAGCATGGGGACTGGTCATGCGGTGGTGCGTATCGGCGAAGACCGCGGCGGGCGGATCGGCACCTACGTCGACAAGTACCAGGAGGTGCGCACCTCCGGCGAGATGGTGATCATCGACGGCCTCTGCGCCTCGGCCTGCACCATCGTTCTCGGCGCCATTCCCCACGACAAGATCTGCGTCACTTCGCACGCAGCGCTGGGCTTCCACGCCGCATGGGACATGGACGACGATGGGCATGCCATCACCAATCCCGAAGCCACCCACATGCTCTACGCGATGTACCCTTCGCCGGTGAAAAAGTGGATCAACCAGCGCGGCGGCCTGACCTCGCGGATGATCTATCTGCGCGGCAAGGAGCTGACGAGCATGTACCACTCGTGCTTCCTGGATGCCCGGGCCCAGGCGGCGCATTAATCGTCGTTTATTCCCCGTCTAAGATCAGCATGACGTGATTTTAGGCCCGGCTCCGGCGCTTGCCGGGGCCGCTGCCAGGCTTTATCTGAACGCCTATGGCGCAGCTTCTTTCCACGCCGCAGGCTTTGCAGCGGACCTCCGGGTCCGCCCGGCTGGCGCGCGTAGTGGTGTTAGGCGGCGTGGCGCTCGGCGTCCTGCTTGTGCTCGCCGCGGCCGTCCTGTGGCTGCACTACGGAAGTACGGTCTTCTTCGAGATGATCGCTTCCGGCTTCGCCGCTTGTTTCTAGCCAGGAATCCTGATCATGGACCGGACCGCCCGCCCGCTGGTCGTCATTGGAGCGTTTTCGGCAAGCCTCGTCGTAGGCCTCGTGCTGATGTTGTGGGTGATGGGCGGCCTGCGCCACGCCACGGCCCCGGCTGCCATCGGCGGCCCGTTCCAGCTCACCGACCAGGCCGGCCAGACCGTGACCGAGAAATCCATGCAGGGTCGCCCCTCGCTGATTTTCTTCGGCTTCACGCACTGCCCGGACGTCTGCCCCACGACACTGTTCGAGATTTCCGAAGTGCTGAAGGCGATGGGCAAGGACGCCGATCGCGTCAATGCCTATTACATCTCGGTCGACCCCGAACGGGACACCCAGGCCGCGATGAAGGAATATCTCTCGAGCTTCGATCCGCGCCTGCAAGGCCTCACCGGCAACGCGGCAGAGATCGCGAAGGTGCTTTCGGAATACCGCGTCTATGCCAAGAAGGTCCCGCTCAAGGACGGCGACTACACCATGGACCACACGGCGCTGGTCTACTTGATGGACCGCGACGGCAAGTTCGTCTCGCCGTTCAATATCAACCGAAAGCCCGAGGACGCAGCTTCAGACCTGAAGCGCTATCTCTGACCGGATATCGCCGCAGGCGCGCCCAAACGCTGTTCGCATTGTGAGCGGGATGGGTCTATAAGGCCTCCGATTTCCATCGAAAATCGGCGATTAATGCCTCTGAACCAGACCAGTCTTGTTGGACGAACGCCATATGGCGTCAGGCGGGCCGCCTCGGCCTGCCGGCTGGTCTTCGCCATGGCGCTCGCGCTTTCGGGCGGTGCCGCGCAGGCCCAAAACACCAAGCAGCCGGCATCGCCGCCCGGCCAAACCGCGCCAAATCCGGCCACCTCGAATCCCTCTTCGGCGAGGCCGGTTGCCGAGCCCGGCCCGCAAGCCGTGCCCGGCTTCTGGGACCCGCGGCGGCGGCCGGACCGGCCGGACTTGTCGCGCCTGACCGTGATCCGGTTTTTGACCGAGACCGACTACCCGCCGTTCAATTTTACCGGGCCCGACGGCAACCCCGCAGGCTTCAACGTCGATCTGGCGCGGATGATCTGTGACGAAATCAAGGTGACCTGTACCGTCCAGATGCGTCGCTTCGAGACGCTGCTCGATGCGATCTCCTCAAACCGGGGCGACGCGATCATCGCTTCGCTGGCGGTGACGCCGCAATTGCGCGCGCGGCTCGATTTCAGCGATCCTTACTATCGCGTGCCCGCGCGCTTCGTGTCGCGCAAGGATTCGGTGATGCGGGAGATCAAGCCTGAATTTCTGGAAGGTAGGAAGGTCGGCGTGATCGCGGGCACCTCGCACGAGGCCTATCTGAAGGCGATGTTCACCGACGCCGAGCTGCACGCTTATCCGAATGATGAAGCGTTGCGCATCGCGTTGCGGCGCGGCGAGGTCGATTTCGTCTTCGGCGATGCGATCTCGCTCGCGTTCTGGATCAACGGCACGGATTCGGGTGACTGCTGCGCGTTCTCGGGCGGACCTTTCGTCGAAAGCCGCTATTTCGGCGAAGGCATCGGCATCGCGGTGCGCAAGGGCAACGACCTGCTGCGTCAGGCGCTGAACTGGGCGCTGTTCCGGCTTTGGGAAAAGGGCCGCTATACCGACCTGTGGCTGCGCTATTTTTCCGTCAGTCCATTCTAGGTAGCGCAGCATCGTCCTTCGTCATTGCGAGGAGCCTTAAGCGACGAAGCAATCCAGCTTTTCGCCTTGGCTTTCTGGATTGCTTCGCTTTCGCTCGCAATGACGGCCGTGTTAGTTTGACCGTATGAAAGGAAATTGAGCCTAAATGTCCGTCATCGACCTCGCCGCCAACCCGAGCGATTTGCGTGCGCTCGCCGAACAATCCAACGCCTGGCCGTTCGAGCAGGCGAAAGCGATCGTGGCGCGGCTGAAGAAAAAGCCGAAAGACGAAGTTCTGTTCGAAACCGGCTACGGTCCCTCGGGCCTTCCGCATATCGGCACCTTCGGCGAGGTCGCGCGCACCACCATGGTGCGCCATGCCTTTCGCGTGCTGACCGAAGACAAGATCAAGACACGGCTGCTCGCCTTCTCCGACGACATGGACGGCCTGCGCAAGGTGCCGGACAACGTGCCGAACAAGGAGTTGCTCGAACAGTATCTCGGCAAGCCGCTGACCAAGGTGCCGGACCCGTTCGGAACGCATCCGAGTTTCGGCGCGCACAACAATGCGCGGCTGCGCGCGTTCCTCGACACCTTCGGCTTCGACTACGAATTTGCCAGCTCGACCGACTACTACACGTCGGGAAAGTTCGACGCGACGCTGCTGAAGATGCTGGAGCGGATCGAGAAGGTGATGGCGATCATGCTGCCGTCTTTGCGCGAGGAGCGCGCGGCGAGCTATTCGCCGTTTTTGCCGATCTGCCCGCGCACCGGCATGGTGCTTTACGTCCCGATCGCCAACCATGACACCAAGGCCGGCACGATTTCCTATGAGGATCCCGAGACGAAGGAGCGCGTCACGCTGCCGGTCACCGGCGGCCATTGCAAATTGCAGTGGAAGCCGGACTGGGCGATGCGCTGGGCCGCGCTTGGCGTCGACTATGAAATGGCCGGCAAGGACCTGATCGATTCGGTCAAGTTGTCCGGCAAGATTTGCGCGGCGCTCGACGGCACACCGCCGGAAGGCTTCAACTACGAGCTCTTCCTGGACGAGAAGGGTCAGAAGATTTCGAAGTCGAAGGGCAACGGGCTCACCATCGACGAATGGCTGCGTTATGCCTCGCCGGAATCGCTGTCACTGTTCATGTATCGCGAGCCGAAAGCGGCGAAGCGGCTGTACTTCGACGTCATCCCGCGCAACGTCGACGACTATCAGCAGTTCCTCGAGGGTTTTCCGCGGCAGGATGGACGGCAGCAGCTCGGCAATCCGGTCTGGCATATTCATTCCGGGCACCCGCCGAAGGCCGATATGCCCGTGACGTTCCAGCTCTTGCTGACGCTGGTGTCGTCATCGAATGCGGAGAATGCCGCGACGCTGTGGGGTTTCATCGGCCGCTATCGGCCGGGCGTCACGCCGGAAACCCATCCGAAACTCGACGCAATGGTCGGTTACGCCATCAACTACTATCGCGACTTCGTGGCGCCGACCAAACAATTCCGCGAGCCGACGGACGGCGAACGCGCGGCGTTGCAGGACCTGCGCGATGCGCTGGCGAACCTATCCGCGGAGTCGACAGCGGAAGATATCCAGAACGTCGTCTACGAGATCGGCCGCCGCGAGCCGTTCCTCGATCCGGTGAAGAAGGGCAAGGACGGCCGGCCCGGCGTTTCGCTCGACTGGTTCAACATGCTCTATCAGGTGCTGCTCGGTCAGGAAAAAGGTCCGCGCTTCGGCTCGTTCGTCGCGGTCTATGGCGTCGCCAATGCGGTCGCGATGATCGACGGCGCACTGGCGCGGTCGGCCTGAACCACATCTCGGTTGATCGAATCGACCGCCGCGTAATACCGGCCGCCGATTGTCCGATCTCAGAAGCGCCGCACCAGCGGAACCATCGCCAGAGACCCCAGGGTCGCTGCGCCAACCAGCACCATCAGGCCGGCATTGAACGAGCCGGTCTCTGCGATCAGGCCGCCCATCACCACCGGCGACAACGCTCCGATGATGTTGCCGATGCCGTTGAACATGCCGACGCCCGAGGCGACGGCGCGCGGAGGCAGGATCTGCAGCGACAGCGCGAACAATGGCGGCAGCGCCGAACCCCAGAAGAAGGCGCTCACCGCAATGAGGATTGCAGCCGTCTGCGCATCCGGCACGATCGAGACCAGGTACATCGTGGCGCCGGCCCCGAACAGGCCGATCAAGCAAACGATGGCGCGCCGGCCGATCCTGTCCGACAGCGCCGCGGCGATCACCTCACCGAGGAACATCAAGAAGAACGGCAGGAAGGAGAACAGGCTCGTCTGCCGCGGATCGAAGCCGCGCACCTTGATCAGGTAAGTCGGCAGCCAGCTGTTGAGGCCCCACAAGTAGACCAGTGCCGCCGAGTTGAAGATGACCAGCATCCAGAAGCGCCAGTCGCGGCAATAAAGACCGACCTGGGAGAGATACGACGGTTGCGCCACCGGCGCCGGTTGCGCAACGGCCCCCGGCGGGTTGTCGCGCAGGAAGAACAGAACCAGCGGCAGGATGATCACGATGTTGAGCAGCGCGAGGAACAGAAAGGCCGCGCGCCAGCCGTAGTGGGTCTCGAGAAAGATCATCAACGGGAAGCCCAGCGCCGAGCCGAGCGGACTTCCGATCATCCAGATCGAGTTGGCGCGCGCCTGCTCGCGCGGCGGAAACCAGCGCTTGATCAGCGAATTGGTGATCGAAAACTGCGGTCCCTCGGCAACCCCAAGCAGGATACGCATCGACAGCATCTGGGTGAACGATCCGGCGCCCGCCATCGCCGTCATGAAGATACCCCAGAACGCCGTGCCGATCGCGAGCGAACGACGGAGCCCGAACAGGTCGCCGACGAATGACAACAGCACGCCCGAACAGCCATAGGCGAACACGAAGGCGGTCATCAGGAGGCCGAGCAGGGTCGGGTTGAATCCGGTGCCGAGCGCGTCCTGGAATTCCTTGTTGGTGAACAGCACCGCGACGCTGATGCGATCGAAGAACGCCGACAGCACCGCGAGAAACAGAATGAGTGCGATGATCCAGCGCAGCGGTGACACCGTTGCCTCGGCCTTTGCGGAAGCGCCGGCTGCCGCAGCGGCGGCGCCGCTAATCCCTAGGTCCGTAGTCATGTGATCCCCCTTTTCGTTGTGACGGCCGCATCACTCCCGGCCCATGTTCGCACGATGACGAGGCGGCGCACAATTCTCGGGCGCCGCCTCGTTTTGAGCATCAGGAGGCAACCGGCGGCAGGTTGAGCGCGGCGTCGACAAGGCCGCCGGCTCGCGCGAAGTCGTAGGCGCGGTACATGTTGGTCTTCACGAGGTAGGATGCACCGCCATAGAACTTCTCGTATTGCTGATGGCGGTTGCCGAATTCGGTGCCGATGAAATCCCAGGCGAGCCGCATCAAACGGACGCGCTCGCGTGCGCCCATCTTGCCGGAGACGAAGTAGCGCTCGATGTCTTTGGCCGACTCCGGATTCTCGAAGTCGCGTACCGAGGACGGCAGCGTGATCATGCCGGCTCCGGTCAGCTCACGCACGATGTCGATCATGTGCGGGTTGATCTGGGACTGCAGCGCCATGACGGCATAGAGCGCCGGCTTTGACGGCCACAGGATGCCGTCGGCATCGATCGGCGCAACCGTCTCGTGCGAGAGCAGCATGTTCTCGACGATCGAGGCATAGGCAGCCAACTCGCCCATCTCGACCTGCACCGGCGGCGCGGCATCGTTGCCGGTCGCCTCGTTCATGCGCTTGGCAAGACCGAGCAGGAAGCGAAGCTTGGTGGCGTAGCGGGCCTGCGCCTGGTGGTTGCCGTAGGAGTGGGACGGCGTCTGCCACCACTGCTGGAAGCACAGTTCGGTGTTGCGGTAGATGAAGACGCGCTCCCAGGGCACCAGCACGTTGTCGAGCACCACGAAGCAGTCGGTCTCGTCGAAGCGGCTGGTCAGCGGATAATCCTCCGCGCTCGTTGCCTGCATGGCAAACGCACGCCGCGAGTACAGCTTGACGCCCGGCGCATTCAGCGGAATGGCGACGCTGATCGCATAATTCTCGTCGCCCGGCCTTAAGGGGTGAATGCAACTGACCTGGACATAGTCGGCATAGACCGCGCCGGTCGCGAGCTGCTGGCCGCCGCTGACGATGATTCCGGCGTCGGTTTCCTTGACGACGCCGGCGTAAAGCGTCGGATCGCTCTGCTGATGGCCGGGCTTGCTGCGGTCGATCTGCGGCGGAACGATCGCGTAGACGACGTATTTGTGGTTGTCGCGAATGTACTTGTAGAAATTGACGACGTTGTCGGCATAACCGGCGCCGCCGCGCGCGAAGAACTCGGGCTTGGCCGCATAGCCGGCGAAGAAGTTCGCCACATGGTCCGGCGTTCGGCCCATCAGCCCGAAGGTCTGCTCGGCCCATCCCTCGGCAGCGAGACGCTTGGCGCGCAGGTCGGCATGGCTGCGCGGAATCTGGAAGCAACGCCACACCGGACCGCCGGTGTCCGGCGACGTGTAGGTCATCCGCTCCCGGTTCTCGGGCGCGGCCGCATAGTCGAACAGTCTGGCAAAGGTCCGCGCGCCGCTGGCAAACGCGCGATGCTTGGTCGGGTCCTTCACCTTTTCGCCATCGACGAATACGGTTCGCTCGCCGGTGCGCAGGTCGTCGAGAAACGATGCGCCGGTGCGCAGCGGCGTCGCAGCGTTGACTTCCACTTCCTTGGATGCCGTCACGGTCATTTCGGTCTCCCTCCCTCTGGTGCGACAGCCGCTTGAGGCCAAAGGGCCTATCGTCCGGCCGTCGAAAATGCTACATTAGACAGCTACGAACTGTAGCTATATGCCGAACGTTGTCAACAGTGATGCGCGCGTGATATTTCAGCAGGACCTGCGCAAATCGCCGGCACTTCTCAGGACGCCATATGCCCAAATCCGACGCCTACAGGCCCCCCGTGACCATCTCCCGGAAAGAATTCCTGATTCAGGGGTCCGACGCTGAATTTCGTCGCAGCATCTACGCGATGGTGCAGAGCGTCGGGCGCCTGCTCGCCTGCCGGGACGCCTTCGGCAAGGAACTCAACCTGACGCCCAGCCAGTTCGTCGTGCTGATGGGGGTGGCGCACGCGCAAGGGTCTGGCGGGGTCACGATCCGCGAGCTGGCCGACCACGTCGCGCTGGCCTCGACCCATGTGACGACCGAGGTCCGGCGGCTGGAGGAGGCCGGTCTGCTGATCAAGCGGCCGAGCCCGGTCGACAAACGCAGCGTGCGGGTTTTTCTTCAGCCGCAAGGCGAGCAGGAGGTCGCGCGGGTCGCGCCGTTCATCCGTCTCATCAACGACGTGCTGTTCCAGGATATCGATCCGGACGCGCTGAAGACCGCGCAAGCTGTCGCTCGCCAGCTCATCCTGAATTCAGAGAGCGCGCTCGCCGAGATCCGGAAGCATCATCTCCAGCGCAAGGAGCAGCCGGCTGCCGCTGTCACCAGCCGTGGAGCCAAACGTCCATATCCGGCGGGGTCTCGATCGCCTCATCGGAGTGAAGGCGCTGATACCGGCCGCCGTGGAAAAGCAAAGGCGTCGTCGTCGACCGGCTGAACTCGAGGACCTTGCCCAGGATGATCTCGTGGTCGCCGCCTTCATAGGTGGCGTAGGTCTCGCATTCGAACGTCACAAGGCCCCCGCGCAGCAGCGGAACGCCGCTCTTGCCGCGCAGCGGCGCAAGCCCGGCCCACTTGTCGGCGCCGCCGCGGGCGAAGCGGTTGGAGAGATCTCTCTGGCTTTCAGCCAGTACCGTGACGCCGAAATGCGTTGCCTTGAGCCACAGCGGCAGGGTCTGTGCCGTCCGCGCCAGGCTGAACAGGACGAGTGGCGGTGCGAGCGAGACTGAATTGAACGAGCTCACCGTCGAACCGAGCAGGATACCGTCGACCTCGGCCGTGATCACGCAGACGCCGGTCGCAAACTGGCCGAGCGCGTCGCGGAACTCCCGATCTGTAAAGCTCATGGCGGCTCTCCTGCGAGGGGCCAGATTAGGCGGGATCGAAGTAGTGGATCTCCATAAGAAGACATCCGCCGTTTGAAAGGAAGGGGCCGTGATAGGCGCCCGGCGGACGGCAGGCGTAGGTGAACGGCTTGAATCCCTCGCCGCCTTTCCCGTTCGCGTCGTTGCCGACGGTCAGATCGCCCTGAACCAGGAAGACCTCCTCCCAATACTCGTGGACGAACGGCGTTGTGGTGTAGGTGCCGGGATCGAAACGCAGCAGTCGTGTCCGGCTGCCGCGCTTGTTCTTCTCGTCGAGCGCGCCCGAGAGAATCTTCTGCTGGATGCCACTGGGATAACCGGCCGGCACTTCCCAGCCGGCGCTCATGTCGAGGGTATGGAATTCGTCGTGCAGCTTGTTGATGGCCATTGAGGCTCTCCTTGTTGATTTCGCGTGTTTATTGTTTCCAGAGATCGGCAAATTGCGTGGCGACGACCTGCTCGTAGGCCGGGCGCCCTGTGAGGATGCCGACGTCGCGCGCAAAGCCGTTCATCCCTTCGACGAAGGCCGGCGAGATGCTGGCGTCGTAGTAAGGCAGGTCGCGGCGGATCAGATTGGCGATCAATGCGGCTTCTTCCGGCGGAAAGAGCTTTTCGCCGACCTTGGCCGCGAGTTCGGGTTGGGCCCGCAGCGCCGCCTGCGTGGCGACGATGGCGCGCACCGCATTCGCCGCCACGTCGGGATGGTCCTTGATGAGACGGTCGCTCGCCGCCACCGATGCCATCGTATAGTTGAAGCACGCCTTCGGGCCGTCGCCGCGCCGCACATCGAGCACAACCTTGCCGACGCCGCGGCGCACCGCGACTTCGGTGCCCATGCCGTTGGCCCAGAAACCATCGATCTTGCCCTCTTCAAGCGCCTTGGCGGCGGTGAGGCCGAAGTTCACGCTCGAGCCGGTCGCGCCGGGGACGGGCGCAATGGTCACGCCTTCTTTCGCGATGTCGATACCGGCTTCGCCAAGCAGGCGTCGCAAGCCCATCTCGACCCATGGCGCGGCGCCGATGCGGCGGCCCTTGACGATGCTGAGATCGCCGCGCCTCGGTTCGAGATCGGCGCGCATCACCAGAAACCAGTACATGCCCTGGGCCTGCGCGCAAAGCAGCTTGCAGCCATCCCACTCCGGAAATGCCGCTAAGGCCGAATGCGCCGAGCCGCCGACGAAGTCGACTTCGCCGTCGCGCAGCGCGCGATAGGACTTGTCGACCGGGAAGATCAGTTCGAGCGAGACGTCGAGACCGAACCGTTTGAACATTCCGAGTTCGACGGCGGCGGCGGCCGGAAAATACGAATTCGAGATCAGGTCTGGAACGGCGAGCTTCATGGGACTGTCCTGCGGCTTAAAGGCTGCTGAGAAGATTGCGTCGGAAATCTTCGATGTGGTCGCGCATCGCCCGTTCGGCGGCAAGCGGATCGTGCGCATGGATGGCATCGAGAATCGCGCGATGCTGGGTGTGGACACGCGTGTGATGGCCTTGCGTATTCAATGACAGAATCCAGAACCGCAGGGATTTGTCGTGCAGCCGTCCGAGGACGTCGGCAAGCACGGCGTTGCGTGAAGACTGCGCGATTGCGCCATGGAATTCGCGATCGAGCCGCATCAGCCGCTCGGCATTGCGGCGCGGCAGTTCCGCCTCCGCGCGGGCGAGGATGTCGTCCAGGATGCGGATATCCTCTTCGCCGGCGCGTTCCGCCGCGAGCCGGGCGCAGTGGCACTCGTTGAGCAGCCGCACGTCGATGGTCTGCAGCACGTCGTCGAGACTGACCGGCGTGACGATGATGCCCTTGCGCGGCATCACCTGCACCAACCCCTCCATCATCAGACGGTCGATCGCCTGATGCACCGGCGTCCGCCCGATCCCGAGCCGCTCGGAGAGCTCGGCTTCGTTGAGGTAATCGCCGGGACGAAACTCGCAGGCCGTGATCTGCTGCTTGATTTTCTCGTAGGCCGTCTCCAGCAGCGAGGAACTGCCCGGTTGTTCGGGGGCCAACCGCTTGCGCGTCGTGCTTTTCGCTATCATCCGCGCACCGGCAGCTTGTGTGCGGCGGAAGCTCCGGATGCGGTACGGACGCCCATCACAGCTCGGCCCTGAAGTAATACAGATATTATTGTGATATTTCACTGAAAACGACCTGTCAAGCACCGCCAACCTCTTTCCCTGGCGTTCCGGGGCCGACCGACCGACAGCCGGGGCGGAGCAAGTGGGGTGAGGTTGCGTCTCCATCCAAATTTGCAGGACAGGCTTTCTCCACCGGCGGAGGATCGCCCCCGGCTTCGCCAGGACGCGCCGACCGATTCGCGCTAGGTTTCGGACAACGACAAATCAGGAGAGACGCTCATGCAGTTCAGGGTTTCGCCGGAGACGGTTTCGGATGCGAATGCCGAGCAGTGGCAGGCGCGCGTCGATCTGGCTGCCGCGCATCGGCTCGCCTTCATGCACGGCTTCAACGAGGGCATTTTCAATCACTTGACCTACGTGGTTCCAGGCCAAAGCGACCGCTACTACCAGATCCCGTTCGGGACGCATTGGTCGGTGGTGACGGCCTCCTGCTTCATGGAAGTCGGAATCGACGACGGAGAGGTCAAGCGCGGCGAGGGCGACGTCGAGCGCTCCTGCTATTGCATCCATGCGCCGATCCACAAGGCGTTGCCGCAGGCCAAAGCCGTGTTCCACACCCACATGCCCTTTGCGAGCGCGCTGACGCGGCTGGAAGATCCGCGCATCAAGGAGATCGGGCAGACCGAAGTCGGCATGTCCGGCAAGATCGCCTATGACGACGAATATACCGGTCCTGCCTTCGATCCGGCCGAGGGCGAGAGGCTCGCGAAGGTGATCGGCGACAAGACCATCCTGTTCATGGCCAATCACGGCATCTCGACGGTCGGGGCGACCATCGCCGATGCCTATGACAAGCTTTACTACATCGAGCGCGCCGCCCAGGTGCAGATCTATGCGATGTGGACCGGGCAGCCGCTGAAGAAGTTGCCGGAGCCGGTGGTCACGAAGACCAAGGACGAAATGCGCGGCAATACCTACTACCGCGGGCTGAACCCGTCCGAGCGGCACTTCGCGGCACTCAAACGCATCCTTGACCGCAAGGAGCCCGACTACGCGACCTGAGTTATTTCCGTCATGGCCGGGCTTGACCCGGCCATCCACGTCTTTCTTGCTCCGATTGGTACAAAGACGTGGATGCCCGGCACAAGGCCGGGCATGACGAACTGATCGAGGGTGTCCGATTTCATTGGCGGTGTTCGGAGTCAAACTCTAACGACAACCGTCTTGCCAATTGCTGCTGTCCCTGCGAAATCGGGGCCCACGAGTGAGCCGCGCCCATCCGGCGCGGTCAGGGGATCAGACTTTCGTGCGCAAGATCTACAAGATCTGCCCGGCATCGGCCTGGCGCGAAGCGGAACGGCAGGGCGTGTTCCGCGGCAGCCCTGTCGATCTCAGCGACGGCTACATCCATTTCTCGACGGCGTCGCAGGTCGGGGAGACCGCGCGCAAGCATTTCGCCGGCCAGACCGGGCTGTTCCTGATTGCGGTCGATGCCGATGCGCTGGGCGATGCGCTGCGCTGGGAACGCTCGCGCAACGACGACCTGTTTCCGCATCTCTATGGCGAACTCGATCTTGGTGCGGTCACCGCCGTGCATTCCATGCTCGCGCGGTCCGACGGATTTCACGACATTCCGGAGCTCGAGCCGTGATCCGCGCCTTTGATGCCGTATCGCTGCCGCTGTTGCGCTGGCTCGATCCGGAGGATGCGCACCGGCTCGCCGTGCAGGGTCTAAAATTGTTGCCGCCGGCGCGGCCACGTGACGATGATCCAAAGCTCGCGGTACGGGCGTTTGGCCTGAACTTTCCGAACCCGATCGGCATGGCCGCGGGCTTCGACAAGCATGGCGAGGTGGCGGACGCGGTGCTTCGCCTCGGCTTCGGTTTCGTCGAGATCGGAACGGTGACGCCGAAGCCGCAAGCAGGCAACCCGCGGCCGCGTCTGTTCCGCCTGGAGCGCGATGAAGCCATCATCAACCGTTTTGGATTCAACAGCGAAGGCGCGGAGGTCGTTTTGCGACGGCTGGCGGCGCGCGCCCATCTCGGCGGCATCGTTGGCGTCAACATCGGCGCCAACAAGGATTCGGTCGATCGCAACGCCGACTATGTGAAGCTGATCGAAACCTTCGCGCCGGTCGCGGGCTACTTCACCGTCAATGTGTCGTCGCCGAATACGCCGGGTCTGCGCAACCTGCAACAGGCGAGCGCGCTCGACGAACTGCTGGCGCGGGTGATCGATGCGCGGGAGCGGGTGCGCAAGAACGCGGGCGATTCGCCGATTCTTTTGAAAATCGCGCCCGACCTCAGTCTTGCCGAACTCGACGACGTGGTCCACATCGCGCGCTCGCGCCGTGCCGACGGCATGATCGTGACCAACACGACGATCGGGCGGCCCTCGACCCTGCGCGAACGGAACCGCGCCAAGGAAGGCGGCGGATTGTCCGGCCGTCCGCTGTATCGGCTGTCGACGCGGATGGTCGCGGAGACCTATGTGCGGGCGGAAGGCGCATTTCCGCTGGTCGGCGCCGGCGGCATCGATTCCGGCGGCGGGGCGTTGACCAAGATCCGCGCGGGCGCGAGCCTGATCCAGCTCTATTCGGCGCTGGTCTACAAGGGACTTGGCCTCGTCGAGGAAATCAAGAAAGACCTGTCGTCGACCTTGCTGCGCACCGGACGCGATCAGCTTTCGGAGATCGTCGGCGCGGATGCGGCCACGATCACGGCCGAGGACTGGCCGGTTATCTAAATCTCGATTGTCAGTCCGTCGCTGGCCGTCTCAAAAGGCACGGCGCGCCCCAGCATGTCCTCGCTCATATGGGTCAGGATCAGCCGTTTCGGCTTGATGTCGGCAAGCCTTGCTTCAAGCGCCTTCAGGCTGAGGTGATTTTTGACGGGCCTGTCGAACGTATACGCCTCGGCGATCAGGAGATCGGCGTTATGGCCCAGCGGCACGAGCGTCTCGGTCCATTCGGTGTCGGCGGTGTAGGCGATGATGCGGCCCTCCGCCTCGATCCGATAAGCGAGAAACGGTCCACCGGACTCGCCGTGGACCACGGGAAACGGCGTGACGCTGACTTCGCCGAAGCGCGCCGTCGTTACAGGCAGCAGCGTGACGATGTCGAGATCAAAACGCTGCTTGGTCTTCGAGGAGTTTTCGAACGACGCTTCCATCACCTGGGCGAGTCGCGCCTCGATCCCTTCGGGTCCGGCGATCACAAGTGGCCGCGTGCGGCGTGAAAACTGCGCATCGAGCAGCAGAAACGGCAATCCGCCGAAATGATCGCCGTGGAAATGCGTGATCAGGATGAGATCGATATCGTCCCGCGCGATGTCCTGGCGTTTGAGCGCGGGCAGGGATGAGGCGCCGCAGTCGATCAAAAAATTGACGCCATCGCCCGTGACGTGAAAGCAGGTGTTGCATCTTCCGCCCGATCCGAACGCGTCGCCGCAGCCCACGAAACGCAATTGCATCGGTGGCTCCTTCAGGCGGGGGCGGGCACTGCGAGCGGCGCGAACGATGTGCGCAGATTGGCGGGATAGCGCAGTGCCTGCAACCCGCCGCGCGCCGCGTAGTGCACGAGGAGGGCGATCCACAGCCCGGTATTGCCCATGCCGCGCAACGCAAACCATGTGGCGAGGAAGCAAAGCAACGACAGGATCATCAGGTTGCGCATCTCCCGCGCCCAGGTCGCGCCGATGAAGATGCCGTCATACCCGAACGCAAAGACCGCAAGCAGCGGCGAGGCCACCACGAACCACAAATAGTCTTGTGCGGTCCGCTGCACGTCGGCGTTCGCCGTCATGGTATGGATCAGCCAGGGCCCGAACAGCGCAAAGACGATCGCAACCGCAACGGCAAAACCAAATCCCCACGACAGCACCAGCCGCACCGCGTCGGAAAAGTCGGTGCGGTTGCGGGCGCCATAGGCCTGGCCGCAGAGTTGCTGGGCCGCGTTGGCGAGGCCGTCGAGAAAGAATGCGCTGATCAGCAGGAAATTGTTCAGCACGGCATTGGCCGCCAGCGTCACGTCGCCGGCGCGCGCGCCTTGCGCGGTAAAGAACAGAAACGTCGTGATCAGCGCGGCGGTGCGGATCATGATGTCGCGATTGACCGACAGCATCCGCCACAGCTTGGCGCGGTCGAGCAGCACCGCGCGCGGCACATTGAGCGGCCGGTATGTGATGGTTCGCGCGACCACGACGCCGAGCACGAGCCCGACGGCTTCCGCCACCACCGCCGCGATCGCAGCACCCTCGATGCCGGCGTTCATTCCGGTGACGAGCGCAACCGTGCCGGCCATGTTGATGACGTTGACGACGATCTGGATTGCGAGCGCAAGCCCGGCGCGTGCTTGCCCGATCAGCCAGCCGAGCACGACGAAATTCGCCAGCACGATGGGCGCGGACCAGATACGGATCGAAAAATACGCCCGGGCGGTGCGGGTGACGCCTTCGCTGCCGCCCATAGCGTCGAGCAGCAGCATGCCGAGCGGCAGCTGAAGCACGATCAGGCCAAATCCGATCACGCCTGCGATGGCGAGCCCGCGCACCAAGAGCGCGCGGATTTCCTGTGTCTCGCCGGCGCCGAGCGCCTGGGCCGTGAACGCGACCGTGCTGGTGCGCAGAAAGGAAAACAGCCAGAACAGGCAATCGAACACGACCGACGTGATCGCGACGCCGCCGAGCAGCGTCGCATCGCCAAGCTGCCCGATCGCAATGGTCGAGACGACGCCGATCAATGGCGTCGTCAGGTTGGCAACCATCGCGGGACCCGCGATGGCGAAAACCCGCGCGCTCGTTATTTTTGAGTTCAAGGAAAAGTCGTCCGTCGAGTTATCGCCCGCGCGGGGTACCGAACAGCCGCATCAGGAACCAGACCGGAATCACGATCACGGCGCCGAGCAGGAAGTAGCGCCACAGCCAGTTGACCGCGTCGAAGCCAAGATCCCAGATGCGCCGGAACAACAGCTCGATGCTTCGCAAAATATTCCAGGGATCGAAGCCGACCGCGGCAAGCACGACGCCGACCAGGACCGAGAGCAGAATCAACCGAAATGCCACGGCCAACGGCGAGCCGCCCAGAAAGCGGGTCATGGCGTCGTTATTCGCCGGCAATTCTCTCGTATCGTTGTTCGGCATCGGCATCGTTGGTCTCCGCAAATAGTGCGGCTATTCTAAAGCATGACCGGCATGAGTGGGAACCGTTTTCCGCGGTCAGTTTGTTAATCCGAGCCTGTTTCCGCTGGCTCTGATGGTGCTGAGCTTTTTAGCAGCCGCTCCAGCGTCTCCAAGCGGTCGGCATCGCGCGGCGGTTTGTCCCAGCGCAGCCGGCTGATGCGCGGAAATCGCATCGCGACGCCGGATTTGTGCCGCGTCGAACGCTGTAGTCCTTCGAAGGCGACTTCCATCACCAGTCCCTGATCCGGCTCGTGCACCACCTCCCGCACCGGGCCGAACTTTTCGGTGGTGTTGCGGCGGACAAAACGGTCGATTTGCATCAGCTCCTCGTCGGTGAAGCCGAAATAGGCCTTGCCGACCGGGACAAGCTGCGCGTCGTCCTGCCCGCCGGTCCAGACCCCGAAGGTATAATCGGAATAATAGGACGAGCGCTTGCCGTGACCGCGTTGCGCATACATCAGAACGGCATCGATCACGTGCGGATCGCGTTTCCACTTCCACCATTGGCCCTTGGGGCGCCCGGGAAGATAAAGCGCATCGCGACGCTTCAGCATCACGCCTTCCACGGCTTCAGAATCTTCGCCCGCGCCCGCGGAAGCCGGATCGCGGCGCGCCGCGGCGAGCCGCTCCCAGCTGTCGAAGGCGATCGTGGGCGAAAGATCGATCCTCTTGTCATCGAGCTTCCTGACGAACGCTTGCAGCCGCTCGCGGCGTTCGGCGAAAGTCAGTTCGCGCAAGTCCATCTCGCCGTCGCCGAGCAGGTCGTAGGCACGCAAATGGATTGGATATTCCTTCATCAGCTTCGGCGAGACCAGTTTGCGGTTGAGGCGCTGTTGCAGCACGTTGAAGCTCTGCACGCGTCCCTCGCGCACCACCAGCAGTTCGCCATCGATCGCCCCCGGCAAATGCAGCGACGGCAGCAGATCCGGAAAACTCTTGGTGATGTCCTCGCCGCTACGCGAATAAAGCCGGGTGACGAGTTGGCCTTGCTCATCGCGGCCGCTGACGGCTTGCACGCGAATGCCGTCCCACTTCCATTCGGCGATGTAGTCGGCTGGATCGAGGTTCGCAAAATCCGCGTCTTCAATAGCGTGCGCCAGCATGACGGGACGAAACGGCGCCGGATCGCGGTTGACCGGCTTCTCACCGCGTCCTTCCAGCCAGGCGAACAGGTCGAGATAGGGCGGGGTCAGGCCGGGCCAGATCAGTTCGACGTCGTGGGCGTCCTTGTCGCCGAGCGCGGCCGCCGCGGTCTTGGCGAGCCGCGCGGAAATGCCGATGCGTAGTGCCCCCGTCACGAGCTTCAGCAGCGCCCAGCGGCCGGTTTCGTCGAGGTCGTCGAGCCATCGCGAAAGCTGCTTTGGAATTTCCGTTTTGCCGAGCGAGCGCAGCGTGGTGACGACTTCGGTCAGCGTGGGCGGCGGCGGATTGTTGTGCAGGCGTTCTAAGGATCTTTTCGGCCACATCAGCGCCACCGTCTCAGAGAGATCGCCGACATAATCATAAGACAGCGCAAACAAAGTGGGATCGGTGCGTTCAGCGATCAGGTCGCGGATCAGGCCCGGCTTGGCGTGCTTGAACGACAGCGCACCGGTCAGGGCGGCGAGCGCATAGCCGCGATCGGGGTCTTCGACGGTGCGAAAATAATTGATGATCAGCCGCAGCTTGTTGTTGCGGCCGGGCTCATAGGCGAGGCGATCGAGCAGTTCGGCAAAGCGGTTCATGCCTCGCCGCTTTCGTCTGACGCCTGCACGTCACCTTCGCCGCTGTCTTCGTCGCCATAACCGACGAGATCGAGGGGACGCGCGGAAAGGCCTTGAGTCTTGCACCAATGCACCAGCGCGTCTTCTTGGCCATGCGTGACCCAGATTTCGCCGGCGTTGGTGGCCTTGATCGTCGCCGTGAGGCCATCCCAGTCGGCGTGGTCGGAAATCACCAGCGGCAGTTCGACGCCGCCCTGGCGCGCGCGGGCGCGCACCCGCATCCAGCCGGAGGCAAAGGCGGTGACGGGATCAGGAAATCGCCGCGTCCAGACGTCTGACGTCGCCGATGGCGGCGCCAGCGTGATGGTGCCGGCAAGATCGGCTTTCTTCATCCCTTTGACCGGCCGCAACTCGCCAAGCGCGATGCCGCGGCTTTGATAATAGTGTGTGATCTTCTCCATTGCACCATGCAGATAGATCGGCGCGTCGTAGCAGGCCGCGCGCAGCAGCGCGATCACGCGCTGGGCCTTGCCGAGCGAATAGGCGCCGACCAGATGCGCGCGCTCCGGAAACAGATCGACTGACGCCAGCAGCTTTTTTACTTCATCCGCCGCGTCGCCGTGGCGAAAAACAGGCAGGCCGAATGTCGCCTCGGTGATGAAGACATCGCAGGGCACGACCTCGAACGGCGCACAGGTCGGATCGGGCGCATCCTTGTAATCGCCGGAGGCGACGATACGGGTGCTGTTGCACGTGACTGATACCTGCGCCGAACCCAGAACGTGGCCAGCGGGGTGGAGCTTGATGGTGACGTCGCCGAGCCTCAACTCTTCGCCGTATTTGATGGCTTGCGTGGAGCGAGCAAAATTCTCGCCGTAGCGCAGCCGCATCATGTCGAGCGTCTCTTGCGTGGCGAGCACCGCGCCGTGGCCGGCCCGGGCGTGATCGGAATGGCCATGGGTGATCACGGCGCGCTCGACCGGCCGTACCGGATCGATATGGAAGCCGCCGGGTTTGCAGGCGAGGCCGGCTGGTTGCGGCGTCAGGATGTCTTGCGGGCGCATCATCTTTATATAGGCTAGTGGAGTGGATTTGACATTCGCTACCCCGTAGCCCGGAATGCGCAAAGCGAATGTCAAATCCAAAACTCCACTAGAAACCTATATTTGCTAGTGGTCCTTTGATTCTAACATTTGCAAAAGTGCCTGCTACACCGGGGTGCAAATGTTAGAATCGGACCACTAGTGCGGAATTCATTCGAGTCCCCGCCTGTTCAACGGATATCGGCCCGAAATGCCTGCGCGCCTGTTTCTCACCTCCGGCGATCTGATTGCCGACCGCCGCTACGAATTTGCGCGCGATTTGCAGCTCAAGGGCGATCTGCCCGCGGCGGCGGACCTGCTGGAGCAGGCGATCGAACTCGCCCCCGGCTTTGTCTCCGCCTGGTTCACGCTCGGCGAAATCCGGCAAACCCTCGGCGAGCAGGATGCTGCGATTGCAGCCTTCAGGAAGGCCCGCGACGCAGATTGCAACGATCCGCACGGGGCCAGTTTGAAATTAATGCGGCTCGGCGCCGAAGAACTTGCGGCGATGCCGCCGGCCTATGTGCGCACGCTGTTCGATCAATATGCGCCGCGCTTCGATCGCGCGCTGATCGACGACCTCGGCTATCGCGGGCCGTCCGTGCTGTTCAAGGCGGTGCTGGCGGCGCGGCACGCCGTGAAGAAGCCCGCGTTCTTCAAGCGCGCGATCGATCTCGGCTGCGGCACCGGGCTCGCCGCATCCGCCTTCGCCAAGGAAGTCGATCATTTCTCCGGCATCGATCTGTCGCCGGGCATGATCGAGAAGGCCAAGGCGACCGGGCTCTATGCCGAGCTCGAGGTCAACGACATGCTGGAAGGTCTGCGAACGAGGGGGGACGCTTGCGCCGACCTCGTCCTCGCCGCGGACGCCATGGTCTACGTGGCCGATCTCGTTCCGGTGCTGATGGAAATTCACCGCGTGCTCGCCCCCGGCGGTCTCTTGGCGTTCACGCTGGAGCGCAATCCAGGCGACGGCGTCATGATTGGCGAGGGCCTGCGCTACGCGCACAGCGTCCATTATGTCCGCAATTCGCTCATGATTGCACACCTCGAGTTGTCGCAGATCGAGGCGCAATCGTTCCGCAACGAGAGCAATGTTCCTGTGCCCGGTCTCGTCGTCGTCGCGGCCAGATCGTGACATAAAATCGTGACGTCAGCTCAACCAGATCTCTTTACGCACGCGCTATTGCCGGAGCATTTTGCGCGCTGGTTTACCTCGCGCGGCTGGTTGCCACGCGAGCATCAATTGGCCTTGCTGGAAAAGGCACGCGAGGATCGCTCGGCCTTGCTGATCGCACCGACCGGGGCCGGCAAGACGCTGGCAGGTTTTTTGCCGACGCTGGTTGAGCTCTCTGCCGGCGGTACCTTCGCTTCGACCGGGCGCAGCGTGAAGCGCAGCCGCGGCCTGCACACGCTTTATATCTCGCCGCTGAAAGCGCTCGCGGTCGATATCGCGCGCAATCTGGAGACGCCGATCGCCGAGATGTCGCTCCCGATCAAGGTGGAGACCCGTACCGGCGACACGCCGGTGTCGCGCCGGCAGCGGCAGCGGCGGTATCCGCCGGACATCCTGCTGACGACGCCCGAACAGCTCGCACTGCTGTTGTCGTCCGACGATGCGCCGTTTCTGTTTTCCTCGCTTCGGCGCATCGTGCTCGACGAGTTGCATGCGCTCGTGACCTCCAAGCGCGGCGATCTGCTGTCGCTGGGTCTGGCGCGGCTATGGCAGCTCGCGCCGCAAATTCGCGCGATCGGGCTGTCGGCGACGGTCGCCGAGCCGGAGCAATTGTCGCGATTCCTGGTCCCGCAGCTTCACGGCAAGCCTCAATCGGCTGACATTGTCGTTGCCGGTGGGGCCGCCGCCCCCGAAGTCGAAATGCTGGATACGCGCGAGCGGCTGCCATGGGCCGGGCATACCGCGCGCCACGCGCTCGGCGAAATCTACGACCTGATCAAGCGCAACAAGACCACGCTCGTCTTCGTCAACACCCGAAGCCAGGCGGAGATGCTGTTTCAGGACCTGTGGCGGATGAACGACGATGGGCTCGCGATCGCGCTGCATCACGGCTCGCTCGATGTCGCGCAGCGCCGCAAGGTCGAGGACGCGATGTCGGCCGGAAAATTGCGCGGCGTGGTCTGTACGTCCTCGCTCGATCTTGGCGTCGACTGGGGCGACGTCGATCTCGTCATCAATGTCGGTGCGCCCAAGGGCGCCTCGCGGCTGATGCAGCGGATCGGCCGCGCCAACCATCGCCTCGACGTGGCCTCGCGCGCGGTGCTGGTGCCGGCGAACCGGTTCGAAGTGCTGGAGTGCCGGGTCGCGATCGATGCGGTCGCCGAGAATGCCCAGGATACGCCGCCGCTTCGCACCGGCGCGCTCGATGTGCTGGCGCAGCACGTGCTGGGCTGCGCGTGTGGCCAGCCTTTTTTGTCCGACCATCTCTATGACGAAGTCTGCACCGCCGCGCCCTATGCGGAGCTGAGTAGAACTGACTTCGACGACGTGGTCGACTTCGTCGCGACCGGCGGCTACGCGCTGAAAACCTACGAGCGCTTTGCGCGCATCAAGCAGGACAAGGATGGCCGCTGGCGCGTCGCCAATCCGAAAGTCCGTCAGAGCTATCGTCTCAACGTCGGCACCATCGTCGAGGAGGCGATGCTCAAGGTGCGGCTGGTGCGTTCGCGCGGCGGCGGCACTGGGTCGACCGGCGCGATTGCCCGCGGCGGCCGCATGCTCGGCGAAATCGAGGAATATTTCATCGAGGGGCTTTCGGTCGGCGACACCTTCGTATTCGCAGGCGAGGTCGTGCGCTACGAGGCGCTGGCCGAAGACCATGTCTATGTCTCGCGCGCCAATGACAGCGATCCGAAAGTGCCGTCTTACATGGGCGGCAAGTTCCCGCTTTCGACCTATCTTGCCGAACGCGTGCGAAAACTCCTGGCCGACCGGCGGGCGTGGAAAGGCTTGCCGGAACAGGTGCGTGACTGGCTGTCGCTGCAGACGCATTTTTCACGCGTGCCCGACACGCGTGAACTGGTGGTCGAGACGTTCCCGCGCGGCAACAAGCACTATCTGGTCTGCTATCCCTTCGAGGGGCGTCTGGCGCACCAAACGCTTGGCATGCTGCTGACACGGCGGCTCGAGCGCATGCGGGGCCGGCCGCTCGGTTTTGTCGCCAACGAATATGCGCTCGCGATCTGGGGGCTCGGCGATGCCTCGGCCATGATTCGGCAAGGTGGGCTCGATTTGAACGCGCTGTTCGATCCGGACATGCTGGGCGATGATCTCGAGGCGTGGTTGGCCGAATCCGCGTTGATGAAGCGCACCTTCCGTACCTGCGCACTGATCTCGGGCCTGATTGCACGGCGCTTCACCGACGAGGAAAAAACCCGCCGCCAGGTGCTGTTCTCGACCGACCTGATCTACGACGTGCTGCGAAAACATCAGGCCGACCACGTGCTGTTGCGTGCCGCGCGGGCCGATGCGGCAACCGGACTGCTCGATCTCCGCCGATTGAGTGATATGCTCATACGAATCAAGGGACGAATCATCCACAGGGAACTCGATCGCGTTTCGCCGCTGGCGGTGCCGGTGATGCTGGAAATCGGTCGCGAAGCAGTCTATGGCGAGGCGTCCGATGAGCTCCTGGCGGAAGCCGCCGAGGAGCTGGTCAAAGAGGCGACAGGATAGAGTGGCGGGACGAGCAGTGAACGCGGGCGGAGAATTTCTCGAAGACGACGGCGTGGCTGCGCCGACGGCCAGCATTGAGATTGCCGGCGTCAAGATGTTGGCCGATCTCTCGGGCGCCTTGTTCTGGAAAGAGCAGGGCCTGTTGGTCGTGTCCGATCTCCATCTTGAAAAAGGATCGAGCTTTGCCGCGCGCGGCGTTCTGCTGCCGCCTTACGACACGATCGCAACGCTCAGCCAGCTCGCGGCTGCCATCGCGCGACACGATCCGAAGACCGTGATTGCGCTCGGCGACAGCTTTCATGACCGTAGCGCTCATCAGCGATTGTCCGCAGTCGACCGCGAGGCGCTTTCCGCCTTGCAGGTCCGGCGCGACTGGATCTGGATTTCCGGCAACCACGACCCGGCCTTGCCGTCCGATCTCGGCGGCATCGTTGCGAGCGAGGTCGCGATCGGTCCGATCGTGTTCCGTCATGAGCCGACGGGCGCCATCGGTGAAATCGCCGGACATCTTCATCCCAAGGCGCGCGTGGCGACGCGGGCGCACTGGGTGGAGCGGCGCTGCTTTGCAAGCGATGGCGAGCGTGCGGTGATGCCCGCCTTCGGCGCCTATGCCGGGGGCTTGAGCATTCGCGACGATGCGTTTGCGAAAATCTTTTCCAGCACCGCCTTTGTGGCGCATGTGCTCGGCGATTTCCGCTTGCACACCATCGCCGCTTCGCGGTGTTATTGACGAGCGATCTCGGCCCGGCGCAGGACGGGAATGACCTGCTCGGCGAACAACTCCACCGCCCGAATCCGGTGCTCGTCCACGGCGCGGCCAAGAATCGCCAGGATGTGGCCAGCACCGGTGCTTCGGCATTGCGCGATGATCTGCTCGGCCACCTGGGCCGGCGTGCCGGCGATGAATTCATCTGCGTGCACCGAAAAGCCGCCGCCAGGCTTAGGGGCGTCGAGCAGTGGCGAGGAATGTTGCACGCGCGGGTCACCGGCGAGCACCTTCGCCGCCACCTCGCGCGCGATCTGGGATCGCTCCTGCGCCTCGGATTCGCTTGCCGCGATAGAGACGTTGCGGCGGATGGCAAGGTGGTCCGCCCCGCAAGCGAAGCCGACCCGATCGGCCTCGTTACGATAGGCATCGAAGATCTCCTTGATGCGCGCAACGGATTCGAACGCCGTGCATATCTTCGATCGCCGCCCGGCGGACTTCGTCGCTGATGCCGGGCTGACGACCGTCGTCCATTTGGGCGGCGAAGGCTGCAAGGGACGCGGCACGACGCGAAGATTGTCGAAGTTGTAGTATTGCCCGTGATGCGAGATGATGGGCTCCGCGAGCCAGGCGTCCAGGATCTGCAAGGTCTCGTCGAAACGTCCGCGATTTTCTTCGGGGCTGATACCGGTCTGGATCAATTCCTGCGGCACGCCGCTGGCGCAGCCGATCTCGAGCCGGCCGCCGGTCAGGTGATCCAGCATCCCGATCTCTTCCAGAACGCGCCATGGCTGATAGAGCGGAAGCACCACGCCCATGGTGCCGAGGCGCAGCCGCGTCGTGGAACGCGCGATGGCAGCGATCAGGAGGTTGGGCGATGGGCTGTAGGAAAGACCGAAATGGTGCTCGCTGAAGAAGATGCCCTCAAACCCCAGTTCATCCAGCCGCTTCCAGAGGGCGATGCCCTTGTCGAACACGGCGGTTGGTGGCGTGGCCTCCGCGCCTTGATCGGCCAGCGCGTACAGGAATTCGAATATCCAAGGCTTGATCATGCGTTTCCCCTGGCTGAAGCGACTTCTTGCTGGTTCTTTTTGGTTGATCAAAATAGGAAGGTTACCTGACTATTTTGTCAAGTTTCCCGCAAGCGCGCCGGCGCAGATTGACGACTTGACACGATCGTCGGGCCACCTCTCTCTACTCAGCGTCCTGATCCCGATCCGAGCTGCATCCCCAATGCTTAAAGCACTCAAGCGCCGCATAGCCGAGTTGGGACCGCATTTTGGCCCGGCCATCCTGGAAGAGACGTTTGCGCTGTATCGGCCGTTGCTGTCGCGAGTTCCCGAAAACGCAAGGGTACAATTGAACGTTCCCTATGGACGCGACGATCGCCAGCGTCTCGATGTCTACGCACCGAAGGCGGCGGCCGGGTCGCCGGTCCTTCTCTTTGTGCCGGGCGGCGGCTTCGTCGGCGGTGACAAACGGGCAGAGGATGCCTTCTACGCCAATATCGGGCACGACTTCGCGAGCCGCGGATTCCTGGTGCTGATCATGAACTATCGGCTGGCGCCGCTTCATCCCTGGCCAGCCGGAGGCGAGGACGTTGGCCACGCCGTGGCCTGGGCGAGACAACACGCAGCCGCGTATGGCGGCGATCCGGACCGTATTGCCATTTTTGGCCAGTCGGCGGGCGCGACCCATATCGCGACATGGTTGTTCGATCCATCGCTCGACGGTGCGAAGCCGGTTTCGGCGGTCATCCTCGCGAGTGGTACCTATCGTGTCGCGGCAGACAAGATACCGCCGAATGTCATGGCGTATTTCGGGTCGGATAGCTCTTTGTATGAAGCGCGTTCACCGATCACCCACGTCCATCCGACCAACGTACCGCTTCTCCTGATGGTCTGCGAATTCGACCCGCCACACCTGGCTTCACCGACGTTCGAACTGGCGGCGAGGCTGACGGACGCAAACAGCCGTTCGCCGCAGCTTTGCTGGCTCGCGGGCCATAACCACGTCTCAAACGTGCTCAGCATCGGCACAGCGGATGATGTGGCCGCGAACCTTGTCGCGAACTTTCTCAAGGACGCGCGGCACTTCAACCAGAGCTGATCAATGACATAGGTGCTACAGGCGGGAACCGGTGCAAAATGAGGGCGCCTTAACGAATCGTGTCTGATAGGGTAAGCTTACAGGAACGGTATTTTAGCAAGGTCCCCATGTTGGCTCCGACGACGAATCCAGATGACGAAGCCAAAATGTTCGATCTCGCGCCGGTCTCACTTTGGATCGAGGACTACAGCTCCGTTCGGGCGTTGTTCGAGCAGTGGCGCAGGGTCGGCGTGACGGATGTCAAATCGTTCCTGGCCACCAATCCGGACCGTGTGCGCCAATGCTCGCAACGCATCCGCGTCCTCAAGGTCAACCGCAAGACCCTGACATTATTCGGCGCCCGCGATCTTGAACATCTCATGGCCAATCTCGATCAGGTGCTACGCGACGACACGTTTAGCAGCCATATCGAGGAACTCGCCCAACTCTGGGACGGGCAAACCAGCTTCTCCAGCCACACCGTAAATTATACGCTGACCGGCGAGCGTCTCGACATCCAGCTCCATGGCACCATCCTTCCGGGCCACGAGCAAAACTGGGACCGCGTCATGATCGCGATCGAGGACGTGACCGAGCGGGAGCATACTCGCCGCCGCCTGATTGACAGCGAAAGCTACGCATTCGGCCTGTTTGCCCATTCGCCGGTTTCGCTTTGGGTGGAAGATTTCAGCGGAGTGAAACGTCTTATCGACGACGTGCGGCGCCGTGGAGTTGAGGATTTCCGCGTGTTCACCGATGTACACGAGGAATTCGTCCCGCGCTGCATGGGAGAAATCCGCGTGCTCGATGTTAACAGCCGCACGCTCGAACTCTTCGGCGCGCCGGACAAGGATACCCTACTGCGCAATCTGTCCTCCGTGTTTCGCGACGAGATGAAGCCGCATTTTCGTGAGCAACTCGTCGATCTCTGGGATGGCAAGCTGTTCCAGCAGCGCGAGGTGGTGAACTACACACTGGACGGCACCAAACTCCATCTGCTGCTGCAATTCTCGGTGCTGCCCGGCCGTGAGCGGGACTGGTCGCTGGTGCAGGTCGCGCTTACCGACATCACCGCTCGCAAGAAGGCCGAAGCCTATCTCGAATATCTCGGCACCCATGACGTGCAGACGCGCGCGTTCAATCGCTCGTTCTATGTCGACGAGCTCAATCGGCTGGAGCGCAAGGGCCTGCAGCCGGTCAGCATCATCGTCGCCGACATCAATGACCTGCGGGCCATCAATGACAAACTCGGCCAAGTCGCAGGCGACGCGCTGCTGCGCCGGGCGGGCGAGGTATTTGAATCTCTGGTCGAGAAGCCCGCTTCAATCGCACGCATCGGTGGCGATGAGTTCGCAGTGTTGTTGCCGGGCACCGACGCTGCGGGCGGGGAAGCCGTTCTGCACACGCTTGCCGAGCTGATCGAGCTCAACAATCAATACTACCCGGATGTCGAACTGAGCATCTCGGTCGGGCTTGCGACGAGCCAGCCGGGCGAGCGATTGGAGCAGGTCGCCAAACGCGCCGACCAGAACATGCTTCAGGTGAAGCAGCTATATCAGTTGTAAACCAATCCAGACCGGCATGGGATCGGTGCTGTGTAAAGCTTCTCTTCATCCCAATCAAGATCGTAATCTGGCGCGCAAATCGCGGCCCACGGTAACGGAAAGATCATCACAGTCTGGGCACCGCAAACTTCCGCGTCGGGCATTGGCGGAAGTTGATGAGCATCGGGCTGGACGTCCGCTTTGCAACCAGACATCGGGCGACCAGCTTCTATGAGGTGCGTCACAAACCCGCCACCTGACACGCCCTATCACAGCAGGCGTGATTTGCTGGTGTCCCTGACGAAGCTGAGTGCGATCAGCGCGGCGAACGCGAGGGCAACATAGTATGCGGTGATCGCAGCCGTGGTGCCGGTCCCTGCAAAGAGACTGGTGGCCACCAGTGGCGCAATTCCACCGCCAAGCACCACTCCGAGCTGCTTGCCAATCGAAACCGCGGTAAAGCGGACCCGCGTGGGAAACAACTCGGGGAAATAACTTCCCTCGGTTGCGAACATCAGCGGGTGAATGATCCCGGCCGCGAGCACCACAGCCGTGGTTACAAGCAGCGTCTCGCGGGTCGCCACCATGTGGTAGAAGGCGAACATCGATATCGCCGCGAGCACGACGCCGGTCACGAAAAGCCATTTCCGTCCCACCCTGTCCGACCAGGCGCCGATGACCGGCATCGTGACGAGAGCGACGAGATTTGCGAGCAGCACGGCCTGGGTAATCACGTCCTTCGCAACGCCGAGCTGGCGCGTCGCGAATGAGATGGTGAAGATTGCCGTCAGATAAAAGTACGCCGTCTGCGCAATTTCGGCGAAGAGCACGACGATGATCGGGCGCCAATGCGACTGGAGCGCCTCGAAAGCAGGCACCTTTGCGACTTCTGACACCTGAAGGAACGCCGAGCTCTCCTCGATGCGCAATCGCATATAGATGCCGACAATCACGAGGATTGCGCTGACGAGGAACGGCACGCGCCAGCCCCACGACAGCAGGTCGGCTTCCGGAAGGCGCGAAACTAACACTGCCGAAAGCGACGCGAGTACCACGCCGACCGGCCCGGCGGCCTGAATCACCGCGGCTGAAAATCCGCGTTGGTCATCCGGCGAGGTTTCAAGCACCATCAGACTGGCCGCAGTCCACTCGCCGCCGACGGCAAAACCCTGAATGAAACGCAGAACGACAAGCGCGACCGTAGCGATCCAGCCCGCGCTGGCGTAACTCGGCAAGATCCCGATCAACGTGGTCGCCAATCCCATCAGGATCAGCGTGCACAGCAGGACGGATTTGCGGCCGGAGCGGTCGCCGAAATGGCCGAAGACCAAACCGCCGAGCGGGCGCGCCAGAAAGCCGAC
The DNA here is from genome assembly GCF_900142985.1 of Bradyrhizobium erythrophlei. Classification (NCBI taxonomy): domain Bacteria; kingdom Pseudomonadati; phylum Pseudomonadota; class Alphaproteobacteria; order Hyphomicrobiales; family Nitrobacteraceae; genus Bradyrhizobium; species Bradyrhizobium erythrophlei. Next base: position 2,226,953 of record NZ_LT670849.1, on the reverse strand, counting down.
GGCAAATGTCGCGAATACCGCAAGGGTCGCCGTCAGCTGATCGAACTTCGGGAAGAACAGTTGTTCGAAAACCAGCGGCCCGATCAGGCCATAGATGAAGAAATCATACTGCTCGATGGCGGTTCCGATGGCGCCGGCCGCCAGGATACGGCGACGCGAGTTCGAGGGAAGGCGCACTTCGGCAATCGTTCCATCGCTCGCCACGTGTTCCTCCCCTGATCTACCGGTTTTGGGAGCCGTATGGCGGCATCTCCGATTCTTGGTCGAGGCTGGTGCACATGATGGTGAGGTAACCTGACTAATTCGTCAAGCCGACCAATCCGGCAGACGCAGACTATGTCTCATCGTTAAGGGTATCGAACTTCGCGCCGTAAGCCACGAGCCCTTTCAGGATTGTGTCCATGGTTGCCTTGCCGAGTTCGGCACGCATCTCGCGCTCGGCAACGTCTACCGCGTCACGAAAGGCGTTCAACCAGACGAGACCTGCACGCGTGAATTTGACGATCCGGGCACGACCGTCGGCCGGGTCGGCCATGCGATCGACCAGTCCGAGCTCGCTGCATTGGTCGACCAGCTCGCCCATGGCCTGCTTGCTCATCGAAGCGCGCCTGGCGAGTTCGGTCAGGCGCGTTCCCTCGACGTCAAGATTTCTCGTCAGGCTGAGCAGGGCGATCCGCGTCTCCGCATGCCCGCGTTCGTTCATGAGTTCGAGAACGCGGGCTTCAAAACGGCGCAGCGCATTGTTGAGAAGGCGGCCAATATTGGCGTGTCGCCATGCTGTGTCGGATTTTTTTGCTTTCAAAGTGTCCGGCTTCCCAATTGATCAATCAGAATCAGGAATTCTAGCACAACCTTCAATTCCGTTCAGGGAGACGCTACTCGATCAGAATCGGGTGGCGGTCGATCGCTCCAGTCACGCATGATGAGGCGGCTCTCCGGGGAGAGCCGCCTCACATATTCTACTGTGATGGCGCCGTCGAGACCGATCAAGCCATCCGGCATGACCAGCCGCGCCCTCAGGAAGGCATCGCAGGATGCGTGATGAGGCCGAGCTGCGTCAGCGCCGCCACGCCATCGTCGAGTCCGATTTCCTCGACGATCTTGCCGTTGATCACCTTCAGGACGGTTGTCCCGGTGAATTGCAGCTTGCGGCCCGTTGCGGCTGGCAGGCTCCCCGCCAGAAGATCGGAGAATGCCGCGCCGGTGTGTGTGCCGCCACCTTCCCACTGACCGACTACATAATCGCCTTCGGCGATCAGGTCCGCCGTACCCCAGAAGTTGAGATCGGGGAATGCGGCGCGGAAGTCGGTGATGGCCGCCTTGATCTGGGCCCGACCGCGGCGGGGTTCGTGCAGCGAATACTTCTGCAGCATGTCCGGGGCCGCGAGGTCGTCGATGACACCGGGATTGAACGTCTTGCCCCAGAATTCGGTGAACCAGCGGCCGACAACCGCCTTGTTATCATCTTCCTTCGCCATGTCTTGATCTCTCTGTTTGTTCCGATTTTGTCAGAGGAAGCATCGAGCTTCCGCCCGAGAGACTAGACAAACGACCTTGCCAGCCACGCTCCGTTTCTTGTCCGCGTATCCAAATCTTCACGCGCCGCAAATCTTCACGCGCCGAGCGACACAAACAGGCGGCGTGCCGTGCCTTCGATTCGTAAGCAAAAAGCGGAGTGTTGGCATCCAGGCCGCGTCACACTCCGCTTTTTGCTTTGCAATCGAGAAACGTATCGGGCGGGATGCGAATGTTAGAATCGGACCACTGCCACGGCGCGAACGGCATTCGGCGCGCCGATTGTGCAAGCGATTTCGGAATGGGAGGAGGTTTGGCCAACCGGGATATCCTGGAGGGCCCGCCACACGCGCCGCTGAAATGCGGTGCCGCGCACGTCGAGAGGAAGGTTCAGGCCGATTTGCGGTGTCTCGACAAACCCAACGACACGAACGACCAATGACTCATATTCCTTGTCGCCGCCGACCAGCCGCGCTTTCGGAAAGCGATTCCGCAGATCACGCACGAGTTCATCCGGATCGTCACCGATCAGGATCGATACCACGCCCTTGTCGCTGGACGCCACCAGTATGGCGCCCAGCGAGGATTGCCCTACGGCGAAACGGATGTCTTCGTTTGCTCCTCCCGCGCGATATTGCGTGGGCGTCATGCCGAGCATGTTCCTGGATTTTTCGTAAAATCTTCCGCTGGAATTGAATCCCGCGCCGTACATGGTCTCCGTGACGCTGTGTCCCTTCGCGAGCCCGTCGCGGACGCGGGAAGCCTGATGGGCCTCGGCATAATCCTTCGGCGTCAGGCCTGTCACGCTTTTGAACAGGCGGTGGAAGTAGCCGGTGCTTAAGCCTGCCGCCTGCGCGAGATCGGCCAAGGTCGGGACTTCTTCACTTTCCTCGATCATGCGGCAGGCCCGGGCGACGATGGCGGCGTTCTCGATGTCGGCTGACGGACCGTCCGGATTGCAGCGCTTGCACGGCCGAAAGCCGGTCGCTTTCGCCTCCGCCAGCGAACCGTGAAGGCCGACGTTTCGGGGGTTTGCCGCTCGCGAAGGACACGAAGGCCGGCAATAGACCCCTGTGGTCGCAACCGAATACCAGAATTGGCCGTCAGCCGATCGGTCACGCGACAGAACGCGGGCCCAGCGCGGATCAGCCTCAACCGACGCCTCTGGTTGAAAACGTGCAGCTTGCGATCTCGCCGTCATTTCGTTCCTCGCGCGTCCAACTTGCGCTCCGAGGATACCGATCGCGTTTTTCTGGCGCGGGGGCCACCCGCTTTCCGTTCGAAGCGGTGCGCTGTTTTTTCTCGCCAAGTGAAGCGCGCGAATGTCTGGTCGGCCTCGGAGAATGAGGAACGCCGAAAAATTCCTCGGCGCCTGTCAGCCAGATCACAGTCTCACTAGACCTTCGGTTGTACGCTTGGTCGTACTCATCTTACTTATTTGCCCAGCGCGGTCTTTCCCACAAGCACGGAGGACTGAAATGCAACATGGCATCCAAAACGTAGGGCTATTCGCACAGCTGAAAGCCCGAGTCGCTTTCGGTCTGACTTTGGCGATTTCAGGCGGAGCGTTGGCCACTGCCCAGGCGCAGAGCGTCGGACCAGGCGGTTCAAACGTTGTCACTTTCAAGGTCGAGTCGCTTCGTTCCAGTGCGCCGCAGCACCATCCGGAACGGGGCAGCGTGAAACTGAGCCAGGTACCAAGCTTGGGGACAAGTCGGCCATCTCTTCCGCTGAACAGGCATCTCTCCATCTTCGTTTCAGACGTCGATACCGTCAGTCAGATCAAGTTCTCCGAAGTGATGGACAAGCTCGTCAGCCAAAGCGGCGATCCGCTGCTGACCAAGCAACTGCTGTTTCATCAGTGGTGGGACAGCGCAGGTCAGCGCCCTGGCCTCGGGCTCGGTCCGCATTGCGACGACGATGCTGCGCCCGTTCCAGCCTCAGGCGTCTCCACATTCACGTCCTTGTCGATGCTCAACTCGTTTCCCTATCGTTGTCCGCGGCTTGAAGTGAACGAGGCCAGCAGTGATCCGTTCACCAACGAAGCCGACACCAACCCGGCTGCCTATAGCGCGATCGCCTTCAGCAATCGCTTCGATCTCGTCAGCCCGCCGGGAGATTGCGGCGAATACCGCATCGTCTTTGCCAGGAATTCGGGCAAGTCGGATCCACTGAACCGCAATCTGATCATCTTTGAAGCCAGAGTGCCGAATCCGAAGCCGGCGGAGGGGCTGAACGGCTGTCGTCCCATTCTGGAGTTCTGGCACGGCCTCTCGGACGAGACGATCAACGCGGTGGAGCGGGGCAAGCGGCTTCACGATTTCTATCTGGAAGGTCTGCCGGCGAGCAGCGTTGGGCCCATTGTCGACGTCACCCATTACGCCTTGGGCACGGGCCAGATCCGATCAAACCAGTTCATGCTCAACGACAAGGATGTGAGGCTGCCGGCGCCGCCTTTCGACTGGACGTTGCGTGAATTCAAGACGTTCCTGAACAACGGGACTTTGACCATCATCCCGGACTCGGTGAAGACGAATCCCGGAAACAGCCTCTTTGCCGCCGGCTCTACCGACATCCGCATCGGCGCCTTGAATCAGGATATACGGGCTCAAATGAAAGAGCTGCTCGGGGGCGCGGGTCCTGCGAGCGGTGTTGACGACGTCAATTCCATCGGCTTCGGCACGAGCGGCCAGGGCGTCAATTCCTTCGAGAGCGATGAAGGGCAGGCCGACCTTGGCGACGTGCTGGCAGCTTACGCTCCCGGGAACAAGGAAAACCCTGTCATTCAGGCCAACATCGCCGCGTCCCTCTCGCTGCTGCGCTCGCCACTGACCACCTTGAATGTGGTGAGCAGGCTGCGTACGCAGACCTGCGCCGGTTGCCATCAATTCAGCAACAACGATCACGGCTTGGGCGGAAAGGCGATCTGGCCGGACAAGAGCAAGGGCGATTCGACCCACCCCGCGATGCCGTTTACACAGCAGTCGGAGAAAACCTCCGACCTTCAGCCCGCCATTGTCGGCGGGGGCAAGCGCTATGCGATCTCGCTGACGGTTGAGTGCCTGCTGGATTTCAGGGAGGCTTTCATGAAGAAAGCGCTTGGAATTAGCCCGGCGACCTCCGCCAATCATTGTCCGACGCAATAATCGGCGGTTCTGGTCGGGAAGCTCATTGCCCGGAAGTTTTTTGGACCGCGAGCTAACTAGCAGCATGCAGCGTCGCCGAACGACAGGAGTGTTGTTCGGCGACGTTCCCGAAAAAAAACCGCGACAGTCGTCAGGCGCGAGACGGGCGGAGGCGGTCAGGCTTTGACCATTTCACCGATCTTGTCTTGCGTCTGGGTTTCGAAGTCCGCCGCGTCATGACGCTCGCGCAGTTGGTTGGCGGGATCCCCCGATACGCGATTGACCATGCGGCCGCGCTTGACGGCCGGCCGGCCCGCGATCGCTGCCGTCCAGCGCTGCACATTCTTGTAGTCCTGGACCGACAGGAATTCACCGCCATTGTAAAGCAGTCCCTGCGCCAGTCCGCCGTACCAGGGAAACACCGCTATATCGGCAATCGTATATTGATCGCCCGCAAGATACTCGTTGTCGGCGAGGCGCCGATCGAGCACGTCGAGCTGGCGTTTGGTCTCCATCGCGAAACGGTCGATGGCGTATTGGATCTTGAACGGCGCATAGGCATAGAAATGCCCGAAGCCGCCGCCGAGATAGGGCGCGCTGCCCATCTGCCAGAACAGCCAGGACAGGCATTCGGCGCGCGTTGGCGTATCCTTCGGCAGGAACGCTCCGAATTTCTCCGCCAGGTGCAGCAGGATGGCGCCGGATTCGAAAACTCGAAACGGCTTCTCGCCGCTGCGATCCAGCAGCGCCGGAATTTTCGAGTTCGGATTCACCTCGACGAAGCCCGAGCCGAATTGTGCGCCGTCGATCCTGATCAGCCAGGCGTCGTATTCCGCCCCGCGATGACCTGATGCCAGCAACTCCTCGAACATGATCGTGATCTTCTGGCCGTTCGGCGTCGCCAGCGAATAAAGCTGGAACGGATGGCGCCCGACCGGCAACTTCTGCTCGTGAGTTGACCCCGCGATTGGCCGGTTGGTGCTGGCAAACTTGCCGCCGTTCTCGGCGATCCATTTCCAGACCTTGGGCGGCGTATACGCTGTTTCGTCAGTCATTCGGAGCTCCAGGCTCTGTCAACGGCGGTTGGGTGGGCGAGGGAATCCGGCCCACCGGCGGCAATATAGGATTTCGCCACGCGCCGGAAATAGCCAGACGCGCGCATCGCGCATGCACTCCCGCCGTGCGGCGATTGTGGGTTGACCTCACTTTAAGCTAGTTAGTGGATTGTTTCCGGAGGCCCGGATGGAGAATGGACGAGGTCTTGAGCAAAAAATCCTATCGCATCGGAATCGACGTAGGAGGAACTTTCACAAAAGCCGCCTTGATCGACAGTATCGACGGCAGCGTCGTCGGGCGTTCGTCCGTTCATACCACCCATGATCATCCGGACGGCGTCGCGGCGGGCGTCATCCAGGTGTTCAAACGGGTCCTGGGCGATGCCGGCATCGACGCCGGCGACGTCGTCCTTCTTGCCCACAGCACGACGCAGGCGACGAATGCCTTGCTGGAGGGCGATGTTGCCAGGGTCGGAATCCTGGGCCTGGCGGGCGCCAGGGCGGCGAAACTCGCGCAAGCGCAGGTTCAGATCGATCCGATCGAACTCGCGCCGGGCCGCGTGCTTCAGACCTGCAACCAATTCCTGCAGAGCGACGGGCTCGACCGCAAGGTCGTCGAGAACGCCGTGGCTGCGCTCCGCGCGGCGGGCGCCCAGGTGCTGGTGGCGTCGGCGGCCTTCGGCGTCGACAATACCTCGACCGAAGAACTGGTTCGTGAGGTCGGCGACGGGTTCGGTCTTCCGACGACGTGCGGGCATGAGGTGACGCGGCTGTACGGGCTGACGACCAGAACGCGCACCGCGGTGATCAATGCATCGATCCTGCCGCGGATGATCGCAACCGCCAACCTGACCGAAACGAGCATCAAAAAGGCCGGCATCGATGCGCCGCTGATGATCATGCGCGGCGACGGCGGCGTGATGAGCATCGGCGAAATGCGGCATCGGCCGGCCATGACGATGCTGTCGGGACCGGCGGCGAGCGTAGCGGGCTCGTTGATGCATGTCGGCATGTCCGACGGAATCTATTTCGAAGTCGGCGGCACATCGACGAACCTCGGTATCGTCAAGGCCGGCCGTCCGGTCGTGGCCTATGCAAATGTCGGTGGGCACGATACCTATGTCAGTTCCCTTGACGTGCGCGTGCTGGGTGTCGCGGGCGGCAGCTTGATCAGGATCGCTGACGGTTCGGTGCGCGAGGTCGGGCCGCGAAGCGCTCATATCGCCGGGCTCCGATACGCCTGCTTCGCGCCCGCCGAGATCTTCGAGAACGCGCGCGTCGTCTTCTTCGAGCCGAAGCCGGGCGACGGTGACGATTTCGTCGCGATCGAAACCGAACGGCACGGCCGCTTTGCGTTGACGACCACCTGCGCCGCCAATGCCGCCGGGCTGACCGATCCGGAGATGCATTGCTACGCGCCAGCGGAAGCCGCTCGCGCGGCCTTCGCTCCGCTTGCCGCAGTGGTCGGAAAGGATGTCATCTCGCTGGCGAAGGAAGTGCTCGCCTCGGCGGCGGGCAAGGTGACGCCGACCATCCTGTCCCTGATCAAGGACTATCAGCTCGACGAGGACCAGCAGGTGCTGATCGGGACGGGTGGGGGCATCGGCGCCCTGTTGCCGACGGTTGCGGATCAGTTGGGTCTGCGGTTCGAGATTGCGAAGGATGCGGAGATCATTTCCTCGATCGGCGCCGCGCTGGCGATGGTTCGCGAGGTCGTCGAACGGGTGAACCCCGATCCGTCGTCCGACGACATCGTCCATCTTCGCGCCGAGACCCTGGAGGCGATCGGTAAACTCGGGGCGGACCCGAAGACGGTCGACATCTCGATAGAGATCGACCGCCAAACCGGCAGGATCCGGGCGATCGCCACCGGCGCCGCCGCGCTGCGCAGCTCCGGAGAAACGGAAACGGTCTCGGAGCGGCAGGCCCGTCGTGTCGCGGCCAGATCGTTGCGGCAGTCGGAGGACGAGATCGAACTGGTGGCCGAAACCCCCGGCGCATTTGTCTACGCTCCGACAGCCGGCTCGAGGCATTCGCTCCGGATTGTCGACCGGCGCGGAAACGTGCGTTTGCAGCGCAGCCATGCGGTGGTGCATCGGACGACCGTCGAAAAATGGCAGGATTCGTTGCGATCGATGAACCTGTTCGGACCTAAAGACCCGGCCGATGCCTTTTTCGGGGCGGTTTTGCTGTATGATAGCCACCTGATCGACGTGACCGACGAAAGCCGTTATTCCAATGCGGTCAAGATCGTGGATAGCGAACTTTCGGGCGTGGCGCCTGACACGCCGCTGGTTCTGATCGGCCTGGGACGAGCGGTGTCGGCCGAGAAGATGTCGAGCGAGAAGATGCGAGAGGAGAGCGAGGATGGAGAAGTTTGAGAAGCTGACGGCCGTGGCCGCCCCGATGGGAATTCCCAACGTAGATACCGACGCGATCATTCCCAAGCAGTTCCTGAAGACGATCAAGCGGGCCGGGCTTGGCAAGGCGCTGTTCTCCGAACGACGCTACAATGAAAACGGCGAAGAGCGGTCGGACTTCGTCCTGAATCAGGGACCATTCCGCAAGGCGAAGATCCTGGTGGCTGGTGAGAACTTTGGTTGCGGATCGAGCCGCGAGCACGCGCCCTGGGCACTGCTCGATTTCGGCATCCGTTGCGTCATCGCGCCGTCATTCGCCGACATCTTCTACAACAACATGTTCAAGAACGGCATGTTGCCAGTCCGGCTGAACGCCAAGCGGGTCCACGAACTGATCCAGTTCCTGACCGAACTCCCCGGCGCCGAAATCACCGTCGATCTGCGCGCGCAAACCGTGACCGGACCGGACGGGCAGGTCGATCGCTTCGACGTCGCGGAATTCTCGCGCGAGAGTCTGCTCAACGGCTATGACGAGATCGAGCTTTCGCTGTTGAAGAAGGACAGGATCGACGCCTACGAGAAGAAGCAGAGCGTCGAACGTCCCTGGCTCTAGGAGCGACACAGCCGACGCTCGACGATTTTTCAACTCAGATCGCCGGACGTGATGGTCCCTGTACGAGGGTCAGCAGAACCGCAGCCAGCGCCGCGGCGGCCTTGTCGGGCCGCGCCTTCTCGTAGATCGCGAACTCAAGGTCAGGAAGCCGTGGCAATCCGTCCTCAACACCCAGAATGCGCAAACCCGCGATCAGCGCGCTGACAGGGAGCGGGGTGATGGCGAGGCCCGCGAGCGCTGCCGCGCGCACGCCTGTCAGACTGGGGCTGGTGTAGGTGATCTCCCAGGTCAGTTCGTTGTCGTTGAGCGCGGCGAGCGCAGCCTCGCGAGAAACGGATCGTTCGCGATACAGTGCCAGCGGCAACGCTGCACCCGGAATGAGATCGAACGTGTCTGCCGCGGCCCAGACCAACGGCTCACGCCACACCAGACGTCCTTTCGAAGTTCCAAGCGGGCGCTTTGCGAACACAACGTCAAGCCGCCCCGCATTGAGTTGCTCGATCAATTCCGCGCTGACGCCGATCTGTACCTCGAGCTTCACGCCCGGATGGAGCTTGGCGAAGCGGCCGAGCGCAGAAGGCAGCGCGCCGCTGGCGACCTCCTCGACCACGCCGAGACGCGCCGTGCCCGACAGTCGCGGCGCCGCCAGGCGATGACGGGCTGCTTCCTCGAATTGCAACAGGCGACGCGCGTCGCCAAGCAGCATCTCGCCATCGTCAGTCAGTGCGACACTGCGCGTTGTCCGCCGGAACAAGGGCCGTTTGGTTTCGAGCTCAAGCCGCTTGATCTGCTGGCTTACCGTTGACTGCGTCAGGTTGAGCCGCTCCGCGGCGCGGTGGAAACCGCCGCAATCGGCGACGGCAACGAAGGTGCGCAACAGCTCGAAATCCAGCATGTGATTAATCCATATTTGAGATCAATCATATTATAAAATATCGTTTCTATAATCAATGGCGGCCTCCTACCTCTCGCTTCAAGGACAGCGAAGGAGGTTCATCATGTCAGACTCGGTACGACGCGGAACGGATCGCGCCTCTCGTCTCGCGCGGGCTGCCGCGCTCAGCGGCATAAGCGGAAAAGTCTGCCCCGCCGATCTCGCCACGCGGCTGCTTGAGGCGATTATCGAGTCCGGCGACCGCGTCACGATCGAAGGCGACAATCAGAAGCAGGCGGATTTTCTCGCCTCGGCCCTGGCGAAGGTGGATCCTGCGCGGGTGCACGATCTGCACATGGTGCAGTCCGTGTTGGCACTACCGGACCATCTCGCGGTGTTCGAGCGCGGGATCGCGAACCGGCTGGATTTCTCCTTTGCGGGGCCGCAAAGCCGCAAGCTTGCCGAGCTCGTTGCGACGAACGCGGTCAGGATCGGCGCGATCCACACCTATCTCGAACTCTACGCCCGAATGCTGGTGGACCTGACGCCGCAGGTCGCACTTGTCGTCGCCGACAAGGCCGACCGCGAGGGCAATCTCTACACCGGCCCGAACACGGAGGATACGCCGACCATCACCGAGGCAACGGCGTTCCGCGGCGGCGTCGTCGTCGCACAGGTCAACGAGGTCGTGGACCGCCTGCCGCGGGTAGACATACCTGGCGACTGGGTCGATGTCGTGGTGCCGAGTCCAAAGCCATATCTGATCGATCCGCTGTTCACGCGCGATCCCGCCAAGATCAGGAACGAGAACGTTCTGATGGCGATGATGGCGATCACCGCGGTCTACGAGCCCTACCAGGTGCAGCGGCTCAATCACGGCATCGGCTACGCCACCGCGGCGATCGAACTGATGCTGCCGACCTTTGCCGCGCAGCGCGGGCTGAAGGGGAAAATCGCCAGGCATTTCGTGCTGAACCCGCACCCGACGCTGATCCCCGCGATCGAAGCCGGCTTCGTCGACAGCGTTTACTGCTTTGGCTCCGAACTGGGCATGGAACGCTACGTCTCGAACCGCGCCGACATATTTCCGGTTGGCGCTGACGGCAACCTGCGCTCCAACCGCGCGCTCGCCCAGGTCGCCGGACAATATGCCTGCGATCTCTTCGTTGGCGCCACGCTGCAGATCGACGCGCAGGGCAATAGCTCGACGGCTACCAAGGGCCGCATCACCGGATTCGGCGGCGCGCCGAACATGGGTGCCGACCCACGCGGTCGCCGCCACGACAGTCCCGCCTGGCTACGCGCCGGTCAGGAAGCGGGCGAAAGCCTGCGCGGACGCAAGCTTGTGGTGCAGATGGTGCAGACCCATCAGCCGAATGGCGCACCGAGCTTCGTCGAACGGCTGGACGCGTTCGACCTCGCGGCCTCGGCCGGCTTTGCGCTGCCGCCGGTGATGATCCATGGCGACGACGTCACCCATGTCGTCACCGAACGCGGCGTGGCCAACCTTCTGCGTTGCCGGTCGATGCAGGAACGCGAAGCCGCATTGCGCGCCGTCGCCGGCGATACCGAGTTCGGCAGGCGACAGTCGCCTGAAACAAGCGACGCCCTGCGCCGCCGCGGCATCGTGATGTTCCCCTCCGATCTCGGCATCGATGTCAGCTCCGCAACCCGCGATCGGCTCGCGGCCCAAACCATCGACGACCTCGTGACCGCGTCAGGCGGACTTTACGTGCCGCCGGCGAAATTCCGCCCGGCCACGGTCCCCGCCGTTGAAATCAGGAGCTAACCATGTCGGCGAACACGCAAATCCCAAGTGGCCTCTCCAACTCGAATCCCGCGCCGGTGGATCGCGCGAAACAGTGCGCAGCGGCATTGCTATCAGAACGCGGTGAAGCGTCCGGCGCGCAGGTCGCGCGCGAACTGCACCACCTGCTGCGTACCCTCGATGCGGACGACCGGCGCAGCTTCCAGCGTTATCTTGCGACGGAGTTTCAGCCCGATCAAGCGGCGCTGCGCGCGGCGGCGGAGCGCTATCTCGCCGACAGCACGGCCGAAGCCGCCGCCGCTCTCGCACGGGTCGCCGATCCGCCGCGCCAGGAATTGCTGCGGCGACTCAACATGGCGCCAGGGGGCACCGGCGCGCTGATCGCGATGCGCAGTGAAATTACCGCGCATCTGCGTGACGAGCCGGAATTGAAGCTGCTCGACGCCGACCTCAAGCATCTCTTCGCTTCCTGGTTCAACCGCGGCTTTCTCGAACTGCGGCGGATCGACTGGCAGTCTCCGGCTGCGGTTTTGGAAAAGCTGATCGCCTATGAGGCGGTGCATGAGATCAAGGGCTGGGACGATCTGCGACGGCGGCTCGCGTCCGATCGCCGCTGCTTCGCGTTCTTCCACCCCGCGCTTCCCGGCGAGCCGCTGATCTTCGTCGAAGTCGCGTTGGTGCAGGGACTGGCCACAGCCATGCCGCCGCTACTCGCCCGGACGACGGATGAAGAGGCCACACGGGCACAAGCCGGGCGAGCTGATACCGCGATTTTCTATTCGATCTCCAACTGTCAGGACGGCCTGCGCGGCATCTCGTTCGGCAATTTCCTGATCAAGCAGGTGGTCGAGGAGCTCAAAGCGGAGTTTCCGCAACTCAAGCATTTTTCTACCCTCTCGCCGGTACCGGGGTTGCGGCGGTGGCTCGGTCAACGGCTTGCGAATGGAAGTGATCCCGATGCCGCGTTGTTGCCACAACTGGAGAGCGACGGCTGGTGGAATGACCAGGCACGGAGCGAGAAGCTGCGTGCGCCGTTGTTGCGGCTTGGCGCCCGCTATCTGACGCGGAAGCCCTCGATACGGATCGACCCGGTCGCGCGTTTTCACCTCGGCAATGGCGCGCGGCTCGAACGGATCAATTGGCTTGGCAATAACACGCCACGCGGCATCCAGGAATCCTTCGGCATCATGGTCAACTATCTCTACGACCACGACAGCATCGAGCACAACCACGACGCCTTCGTGCGTGACGGCATCGTCGTGCGTTCGCCGGAGGTCGACGCGCTGCTTCAATCTTGAACGAGCGAGCGCTCGCATCAGGAGCGCAGAAAGGCGGTGAATGATGACAAGAGGAGAATGACGGCAAAAGATCAACCCAGTCGGCCGGCGTCACGCTGTGTCGCCCACGCCATGCAACAAGATACCCACCATCCTTGAAGGAAGAGATATCATGATGATGAACAGACGCGCATTTTCTGCGGCCCTCATGACCGGTGCTGCAGCTTCGCTGATCTCCACACGCGGCATGGCCGCAAATTCAACTCCGGCAAAGGCCCGCAACGTTGTGCTGGTGCACGGGTTGTTCGCCGACGGCTCGTGCTGGTCGGAAGTGATCGCGCGGTTGCAAGCGGCGGGGCTCAACGCCACCGCTGTGCAGAACCCGCTGACCACGCTACCCGAAGCGGTTGCGTCCGCCGAGCGCGTGCTGGCGCGGCAGGATGGCCCGACGGTTCTGGTCGGTCATTCCTTCTCCGGGATGATCGTCACGGAGGCGGGCGTTCATCCGAACGTCTCGGCGCTGGTCTATGTCGCGGCGCGTGCGCCTGACGCGGGCGAGGATTACACCGCACTCGCCAAGACCTTTCCGACGCCGCCGGCGACCGCGGGCATCGTCTTCGACGGCGACGAAGGCCGCCTTTCCGAGGAAGCGTTCCTGCGCGATTTTGCCGGCGACCTGCCGGCCGCCAAAGCCAGGGTGCTCTATGCCGTGCAGGAGCCGTTCCACAAGGCGCTGCTCGCCGGAAAAACCACCAATGCAGCGTGGCGATCGAAGCCGAGTTACTATGCCGTTTCCACCGAGGATCGCACGATCAATCCGGACCTCGAGCGCTTCATGGCCAAACGCATGGGCGCCAAGACCATCGAGGTGAAGGCCAGCCATCTCTCGCTGATCTCCCATCCCGACGCAATCACGCAACTCATCCTGGAGGCTGCCGGCCAACGAGCATGACGGCCGCGCGGTCGACATCATCAACGCCGGAAAAAACACGCGGCGGCATCGGCGAGGCAATTTTGAACTGCCGCCGCGTTCACTTCAGGACTGCACAAAAGGAGCAAACAAGATGAAACGTTTCGGATCCGCTGCCTGGAATGGCAGCCTGCGCGAAGGCAAGGGGTCGGTCTCGACCGAGAGCCACGCGCTGGAAAACCATCCCTACACGTTCTTCAGCCGCTACGGTGAAAAGCCGGGCACCAATCCGGAGGAGCTGCTCGGGGCGGCTCATGCCGCCTGCTTCACCATGTCGTTTGTCAGACTACTCGGCATGGCGAACTTCGTGCCGGAGCAAGTCGACAGCGAATCGGAAGTAGTCATCGACAAGGACGGCGATGGCTTTTCCATCACCTCGGTCCATCTCGCCGTCACCGCGAAGATACCGGGCATCGACCAGGCCACGTTCCAGTCAATCGCTGCAAAAGCGAAGGCCGGTTGCCCGGTCTCCAAACTCGTGAAGGTCGAGATTGGCTTCGGAGCCACACTCCTTTCGTGAGCCTGCGCTAAAGGAGCAGGCAGCGTGGATCTCCGCACCCGGCGCCTCTTGCTGCGAGATTTGCCCGACGGGCAAATCAGCCGATTTGCTGTCCAGCCCCTCCCGAAAAAATATTTCGCTTCGCGAGTTGGTAGAAACAGCAATAGAGGGATCATCGTCCTGTACCCGTCAGAGGGGCGTTTCGCGATCGTCACGAACGTTGGGTGCGGGATGCGGTGGACGCGGGTCACGTCAAGCGACGAATGACATCGATCCGCGGACGGCGAAGTCGTGTGGTCCTGATGCCTCGACGCCGGCATCAAGTTGGCAGGTGATCTGCTGACGACGGTGGCAACAAGCCCGATCACCGGGGAGAGCACGAAGTAAGCCGTAAACCATTGCGCAGGGAAGGCCGGGTATTCCGGCGAACCTGTGGTGACTAACTCGTGTGCTTTGTTTTTTTGCACGCGAGGCTGCGGGTGCGCTTGAGCATCCGGCTTTCCCTGCGCCCTCGATCTTGCGAGGGTCGATGTTGGAGCAAGACTCAGGCGGGATCGCGCCGTGAGAAGGCGATCGCATATCTGCTGTTTGAAATGTGAATCAGAAAGCGCCGAGCGCAGCGCATTTTGCCGCCTCGTAATACGATCGACGACCTCATGGTGAGGAGCCGCGAAGCGGCGTCTCGAACCATGAAGCCACGATCCATCCTTCGAGACGCGCGCAACGCGCGCTCCTCAGGATGAGGTCGTCATGCCCGGCGCTATCAAGCCGCCTTCGCGTGCACCGTGTCGCAGAACTCAGCGAGCCGCTCGGCGAGCCGCAGCGTCGCCGGGCTGGCGTCGGGCGAGGCCACCAGCGCCACTTCCGTGCGGTCGATCGGCGAAAAGCCCTCCTTGGCGGTCAGCACGCGATGATCGGCCTGGATCGACATTTCCGACAGGATCCCCAAGCCCATGCCGGCGGCAATGGCGGCCTGAATACCCGCAAGGCTCGAGCTCGAATAGGCCATATGCCAGGGGCGGCCTTCGCTTTCCAGCGCACGAATGGCGCTGGCGCGATAGAGACAGCCGAGCGGAAATCCGATCAAGGGCACCGATCCGGTTGCCGCATCGATCGGATGGTTCTTGCTGGTGACCCAGTGCACGCGCTCCGGCCATACCGCGATGCCGCCCTTTTCGCCGACCGGGCGCTTGAACAGCGCAAGGTCGAGGTCGCCGCGTTCGAGATCGTGCTTCAGATCGAGGCTTTGATCGGCGCGGACATCGAGCCGCAGACCGGGATGCGAACGCGAGAAAGATCCCAGCAGCTTTGCCAGCCGATAGGCGGCAAAATCTTCGGGCACCCCGAGCCGCACCGCGCCTTCATTGCCCGGACGCGACAGCACGTCACGGGCCTCTTCCTCCAGCGCAAGAAGCCGTCGCGCATAGGACAACAGCCGTTCGCCGGCCTCGGTCGGCGTGATGTCCTTGCCGTTGCGGATCAGAAGCGGCTGGCCGACATCGTCTTCCAGCCGCTTGATCTGCTGGCTGACGGTGGATTGGGTGCGATGAACCCGCTCGCCGGCGCGGGTGAAACCGCCCGCATCGACGACGGATACAAAACTGCGTAACAGCTCCAGATCCAGCATGGAAATTATCCATTTGTTTTTCCACTGGGTGACAGTCTATTATTTAATTTGCAAATAGCAAGGGAGGGCCTACATCGGACGCAACCTACGGAGAATTCCGATGTCACTGGCCCCCCCGGTCACAATGTCCCGCCCTTCCTTCAATTCGCTGCCGCTCTATATCGTCGTGTTCTGCCTGCTCTGGAGCTTTGCCTTCGTCGCGGGCAAAACGGCGGTCACCTATTGTCCGCCGCTGATCCTTTTGGCCGCGCGATTTTCGCTGGCCGGAGTTTTGATCCTCGGGATCACCGCGTTGCGCGGCGAGCGCTGGTCATTGTCGTTGCGGGACGCGCTGGTGTTTGCCGTGATCGGCGTTGCCAACAACGCGCTTTATCTCGGCCTTGGCTATACCGGCCTCCAGACCGTGTCGGCCGGCCTCGGCGGCCTGATCGTCAGCGCCAATCCGGTTTTCACGGCCGTGTTTGCCGCGCTGCTGCTCAACGAGCAACTTACCTGGCGCAAGATCGCCGGTCTGCTGCTCGGCATCGTCGGCGTCGGCATGATCGTCTGGCACCGGATGGCGGTCGGCACCGACAGCCTGCACGGCATCCTCTTCACCCTCGCCTCGCTGGCCTCGATCGTGGTGGGCACGATCCTGTTCAAGCTGCTGGCCCCGAAAGGCTCGTTGTGGACCGGCAATGGCGTGCAGAACATCGCCGCCGGCATCGTGCTGATCCCGTTTGCCCTCACGCTGTCCAGCGTCGACGACATCGTACCGAATTGGCAGCTCTTGAGCTCGTTTGCGTTCCTGACGCTTGGCGGCTCGGTGCTGGGCTATGTGATCTGGTTTCATCTGTTGCGCGTATGCGGCGCGACGGCCGCCAGCGCCTATCACTTCCTGATGCCGCCGCTCGCCATGATGTTCGCCTGGATCGTGCTCGGCGAGCACGTCGCGTTCCGCGATCTTCTCGGCGTCATTCCGGTGGCGCTCGGTATCTATCTCGTGACACGGCCGGCGGCGGCCACGGCTGTTACCGCTACTGCTTCGCGATAGGAGAGATCGATGTCCTCACTCACACTCACTCTGATTGGCGGTCCGACTGCTCTGATCGAAATCGACGGTTTCCGCCTGCTCACCGATCCGACGTTCGATCTGCCCGGAATCTATCAACTGTCGCAGGTGAAGCTCGAAAAACTTTCGGGGCCTGCATTGGCGGCGGACGCGATCGGCGAGGTCGATGCGGTGCTGCTCAGTCACGACCAGCATTCCGACAACCTCGACGAATCCGGCAAGCGCTTCCTGTCCAGGGTCAAGCGCGTGCTGACCACCGAAGTGGGCGCGAAGCGGCTGGGCGGTCATGTCGAAGGCCTTGCGCCCTGGGCATCCACCGAGTTGTCGAAGAACGGACGTTCGCTGACGATCACGGCGACGCCCGCGCGTCACGGGCCGCACGGTATCGAGCCGCTGGCCGGCGACGTCATCGGCTTCGTGGTGGCTCCGAAGAACGGTCGTCCGATCTATATCAGCGGCGACACGGTCTGGTACGACGGCGTGGCGGAAGTGGCGCGGCGCTTCAAGGCCGGCGTCGTGATGCCGTTTGCGGGCGCGGCGCAAACCCGCGGGCCGTTCCATCTGACGATGGACACCAACGACACCATCGAGACCGCGCGCGCGTTCCCCGATGCTTTGATCGTGCCGCTCCACACCGACGGATGGGCGCACTTCAAGCAGAATGCGAGTGACCTGCGTGTTTCCTTCGATGCGCTTGGCTTTGGTCCGCGGTTGAGGCTTCTCGAGCCCGGCATCGCGACGGAAGTGGCGATTCCATAGCGTTTTCAAGCGAAGTGGATACCGGTTCGCGTGAAGAAAACGCGTCAAAACAAGAATCTAATCCTTGCGGAATACGATCGAGGCCATCCAGCCGGTCATCAGCGCCATGAACGCGGTGAACGCGCCATAGAGCAGCCCGTCCTGACGGGCGGTCGTGGCGACGAACTGCTCGAAGCCGACCTTGACGATATCGAAGGCGGTTTCGGTCCGCGCGACCAGGGCGCCGTCGGAAAACAGCTTGATCTCGACGGTGTAGGTTCCGATCGGGACCGCGGCCGGCAGCGGAATGCCGGTGCGGAACAGCGTTGGCGTCAGGAATGTCACCGCGGACGTTTCTTCGCGGTAAAGCCCGTGTTCGCTGCGCAAGCGAACAAAGGCGCTGCGGAACGCATCATTGGGCACGACGTCGGCGTAGTCGGTTCCCACTCTTTGCGTCAGCAGCACATTATTCAGGCCGAGCTGCTGCCGCCGTTCCACCTCGGGAGAGGCGATGGCATCGAACGGCCGGTTCGAAAACAGCGCGAGATAGGATGGCACCTGCAAGAATTCGCGATAGTCGGTGTTGATCCAGATGCCGAACCGTCGTTCCTTCCGGCGCGTCACCATGTCGGCGCGCGGGCCCATCACGCTGACGACGAGATCGTAGTTGTTGTGGCTTGCGGGCGAGGTGGCGTCTTTCTCGACCGAGCCGAACAGCACCAGTTCTTCGCCGGAATAATTTGGCGTCACCGTCACACGGTGGTTGGAGACGGACACGATCAACCGTTCCGCGCGCGCCGGCGAGGCGATTGCAATCGCGCTGAGCACGAGCGTTCCAATCGCAGTGCCAAGCCAACGTGCGCTCATGCGGCGCCTCCGGCTTCGCGAATGGTGAAGAGATCGTCGGGACGGATCACGAGTTCGACCGCAAAGCGAATGCCGACCGCTAGGATCAGAAGTCCGAGCAGCAGCCGCAAATGCTCGCCGCGAATTTTTTGTCCCGCGCGCGCGCCGAACTGCGCGCCGGTCACCCCGCCGATCATCAGGATCAGCGCCAGTACCGCGTCGACCAGATGGTTGGTGGCGGCGTGCAGCAAGGTAGCAAACGTCATGGTGACGAGCGTCAGCACCATGGAAGTGCCGATCACGGTCGAAGTCGGCACCCGCAGGAAATAGATCATGATCGGAACCAGGATGAAGCCGCCGCCGATTCCCATGATGGCGCCGATAAATCCGATGATCAGCCCGACAGCGATCACCGGGATAACCGACAGGTAGATCTTGGAACGCTTGAAGCGCATCTTGATCGGCAGGCCGTGAATCCAGCCGTGGCTGCCGGAGCGGCGCAGCGATACCGCGATGCCGCGCCTTACGCGAAGCATCGACCGCAAGCCTTCCCAGAACATCAGCCCGCCCACGGTCGTGAGCAGCAAGACGTATGAGAGCGCGATCATCAAGTCGAGTTGGCCGAGCGAGCGCAACAGGGTGAAGGTCCATACGCCCAGTGCCGTGCCGATCGTGCCGCCGCATAACAGCACCAGCGCCAGCATCGGATCGATGGCGCGGCGCCGCCAGTACGAAATGGCGCCGGAAAACGACGAGGCCGCGATGTGGCTGGCGACGGAGGCAACCGCAACCGCGGGCGCGATGCCGATGAAGATCAAGAGCGGCGTCATCAGGAAGCCGCCGCCGATTCCGAACATGCCCGAGACGAAACCGACCGCCGCGCCCATGGCGAGCAGCAGGAAGATATTCACGGGGATATCGGCGATCGGAAGATAAAGCTGCACGCGCGTCGTTTCGGAATAGACCGTGAGGTCGGCCGAAACCGCCCATGGCCTGGTTTCATCGGGAGTGCGGGCTAGTGGTTCGCATCGCCAGACCGCGTCCCTGCATAGCCGAAATTGTTAGCCGGAGGGATTAAAGAATCTGCCGAAGTCGGATTTTTTGACGCAGCTCGCGCGTTACCTGACAATGTGGTGAAAAATAACGATTAACGGGCGGCCTGCGCGTCTCGAATCGGATCTGTGATCAGATGCATGTTCAACGCTTCTGCGGGTTCGAGCCAGCGAATATCCCGCGTCGCAGACATGGCTTCGATCACGGACGAAGAGACGCCCATTTTGGTCATATAGTTCAGGATAGCCCCCGTTGTTCGCTGCGCATCGGCGACGGGATCGCGGCCGGGAGCGCGGTTCACAAACCGGTGGACTCCGAGCGCCGAGCCTTCGACGCCATAGCGCGGCGAGCCGCCGGCATAGACGAGCACGCAGGCGCTGGCGCAGTAGGATCGTGTCACCTTGCCCGATGCGTCGGTCGTGCCGACCGCGGTGGCGAGGGAGCGGGCGCGAATGATTTCGCCCATGATGAGGGCCTGCTCGAGATTGCCTCCGGGCGAAGACACCAGCACAACGTCGCCCGCGGTGAGATGGGCCTCGTCGAGCCGCTCGCGCAACCAGCTCGCGCTAGCCGTGCCGATGGTGCCATGGATCGCCAATGCCGCCCGTGCGCGAGTTCCGCTGTCCAGATCGATCTTTGCCACGACCGATGACGTCATGGTTGGCGAGAAATAGGATTCTTTCCAGTAGACCCACGCTTCGGGCCGCGACAGGTCCCGATAGGCGCGGATGCCGACGCCGAGCACCAGAAGCGTGAAGATCACGACCGACCAGACCGGTCGCCGTCGCCTCCTGACAACGACCGTGGGCTGCGGTGCCGGCGAGGAGCGGGCGGGAGGGCGCGGCGGCGCGACCCACGGGCCGGTCGGCGAGCTTTGGAATGGACCCTGGCAATCTTCGTTGTCCGGCAACACAAACCTCTCAGCGCGTTCTCGAGCGGTGCGGCGCGTAGTTTTATTGTGTTGTTTTAGTCGAACTTGTGGGTTGGGTATATGTCGGCAGTGCCACACGGGCACCGCTAGTGGATTGGCCTCAATGCACTGAAGCCGTGCGCTTGGTTGCGACGGGCTTGACGGCCGGCTTGGTGTTTGCCGCCGGAGCCGCTGCCGAATCCCATCCGCCCGCGGGTGAGGCGACGTTGACGGCATCGTCGGGCTGCGGTTCAGGCGTGAACGTCTGGATCGCGAGCTTGGCTGCGGCCAGCGACTGGGCATCGAGCCGCTTGGCGATATCGTCGCGCTTGCGGCCGGCATCGGCATCGCCTTGCGCGGCGGCCAGGCTGAACCACTTGAACGATTCGGCGAGGTTCTGTTCCACGCCGATGCCGCGGGCATAGAGAATGCCGAGGTTGTACTGGCTGTCGGCGACGCCGTGGTCGGCGGCCTTACGAAACCATTGCGCCGCGCTCTTGTAATTGGCGCCCTTGCCGCCGCCGTCTGCATCGAGCACGGCGAGATTATGCATCGCCTTGGCGTTGCCGCGCTCGGCGGCCTGCACGTAATAGCGGCGGGCGATATCGACGTCCTTGTTCACACTAAGGCCCTTCTCGTAGAAAGTGCCCAGGCGGAAGATCGCCGGTACGACGCCAGCCTGCGCCGCGCGATCGAACCATTTCGCCGCTTCGTCGTAATTGGGCGCAAGGCCCTTGCCTTCGGCAAAGCGCACGCCGACCTCATAGGCCGCGGTCGGGTCGCCCTTGAGCACGGCGGAGCGCAGAACCGGGCCGCCGATGGCGTCGGGCAGCCTCTCAGTCGGCGGGACCTGGATCATCGCGAGCTTGCCGGTGCTGGAAGAGGCCGGAGAAACCGGGATGGCGCCGGTCACGTCGCCGGGAGCCGACATCAAGGGCGAAGCGGAATTCCGTGGAATGGCGACGGAAGCGATGCTGTCGCCGGTCGCATTGTTGAACGATTGCCGTCCGATCGGCGTCGGTGACGTCAGCGATGGCATCATCGGCGCCGACGTCGCCGGGCTTGCGTTGCCACCGGCAGGAGCAGCTGTCGGTGCATCGGCGGGGCTCTCCACAACCGGCATCGCCGACGGGGCGCTGGTGTCGAGCAGGCTCATCGCCATCTTGAACGTGCCCAGCACGATCACGACGACGCTGGCGCCAACCAGCAGCGAACGGATCTTCGAGGTGACGGTCGATGCGGTCGTAGCCTGACCGGCCGGTTTTGCAGCCTTTGGCTGCTTGCCGGACTTGTCAGGCGGCGGCGCGGCAGCCGCGGCCTGTGCGGCGCGGCGCGCGGCGGCGATGAAGCTCGACGTGCTGACGGGCTCTTTCGGGCCGGCCGCTGCGGGAATATTGCTGATGGCGCTTTCGGACGCGGCGATACGCTCCGACGGCGAAGCGGCACGTCCGGACGGACGCGTGCCCGGCTCGAGCGGATGATCGGGCGGCAGATCCGGCGCGATCGCTGCGCGCGCGGGTGCCGCGTGCGGTTCCAGAATTTCGCTGATGGTCCGCGGCGCGGCGGCAGGCGGCTCGTCCGCAGCGGCGGCATGGAAGTCGCGCGGTGCGGCGACGAAAGCCTCTGGTGTCGGAATCGGAGGTGGCGCCTCGGATCTCGCGTGTGTCGCCATCGCGATTCGCGCGGGCGAGGGCTCGGACGCCATGCGCGGCGCGGGCTCAGCGGCAGGGCGCGGTTCAGGCTCGGCCACTTCCGGTGCGAAATAGGAAGGTTCAACGACGGGCGGAGCAACGGGTGCTGCGGCTTGCGGCGCGGTGGGCTGCGCGCGCACTCCGCGCAGATCGCCCTCGATCGTCGAGAGGCGATCGACCACGTGGCCGAGCGTGTTGTGGACCGCTTCGAGCGAGTCCTGGGTATGACGATCGGTCTCGGCCTGGCTGAAACGGATGTCGGACAATTCGCGCTTGACGAGATCGGCAAGCCCGCTGTCCTGTGACGTCGGCTCGCTGCGGCTACCCTCGGTGAGAGCGGCGAAGCTCATCTGCTGCCGCTCGAGGTGATGCAGGATGTCCTGGAGGCCTTCTTCGACCCGCCCAAGATTACCGGAGCGGGGATCGGAGGACGCTTCGATCCTCTCCAGCAAGTACGATACGCGCTGTTCCAGGTGCGCAAAGGCCGACGCGCTGTCATTGCCGACCGGCATGCGGTCGAGGCGATCGGACAGCGCAAGCAAAGCGCGTTCGATCTGCTCGGAGTTCTCCGACGCTTGCGGCCGCTGGTCGCGGCTCTCGAGTGAGGACATCAAGCCGGCGATGCGCTGTTCCAGTGCGGCGAGCGAGCCGGAATGACCGTCGGACCGCGCGAGCTGATCGACTTTGGCCGATAAAGCATGCACGTCGTCGCTGAGGCGGGCGAGCGCGTCGTTGGAGGCGACGTTGGAGACGATCGCGCGCAGCGCAGCGATCGCGCCTTCGAGCTGGTGGATCGTGGATGGATCATCGTTGGCCCGAATGATCTGATCGAGCTTGGCGGTTAGGTTACGGATCGCCTGGTCGTAGCCGGCAAGCTGTTCGGCCGGAGTCAGCGAGCGCAGCACTTCGCGAATTTCGCCGAGTGCGCGCTCGATGTTGCCAAGCGCCTGGCTGTCGTTGCTGCTCTGGCGGGTGTCGTCGATGCGACGGGAGAGCGAACGAATTTCGTTTTCGATCGATTCGATCGCGCGGCGCGGCATCGCCTCGGTGATGGCCTGGCGGATTTCGGCAAGTTCGCTGCGGAAGGCCGCGATGGACTGCTCGACGTGATCGGGCTGCCGCAGCGATTCGATCTGGCTCGTGATCTTTACGAGGTGCCGCTCCAGCGACGAAAAATCCGGTCCTGGCGCGGGTGGCGGGGCGTAAGCGGGCGGTGGCGCGTAGGCCGGCGCGATCGGCGGCGCGTTGCGGATCTGCTGCGGCGCGAAGCTGTCGAGCTCGTTCTGGCGCGCGGAAATTTCCGCAATCGCCGAATCGAAGGAGCCTGGATTGAGCGGAGGCGAAGGACGATAGACCTGCGTCGCGGCGCGTTCGACCATATCGGCCTGGCGCTGCTTCTCCTGCGCCTGGCGCGCGCGCGCTGGTGCCGGATTCGAAATCTGCGACAGCCGTGCGTCGAGCCGCGCGATGGCGTCGTTCAGTTGCTGTGCCACCGGCGCTTCACCGCGCGGTGCATCGTTGCGGGGCCGGGCTTGCGAAATGTGTTCGATCTGGCGGGTGATCGCATCGAGCCGCTGATGGATGTCGGCGACGTCACGGCTTTCGCGGGCCGGCATCGCCGGCCGCTGGTCGGAAGGGTTGCGGAAGTTCGGAGGGGTGGTGTCGCCCAGGGTCTGGTTGAGCCAGTCGCTCAGGGACACGCCGGCGCGGCGCGCGGCGGCCTCGGCCCGTTCCCGGACGCCAGGATCGATGCCTTCATTACTCCACGATACGCGCGAATTCATGCTTCCGTCCGGTTCCGCTTCGGCGCCCCACCTGGCGCCTCCGGCCTCCCCGCGCGTCCCAAAGACGAGACAATCGAATTCGACGCGGGTCGTCTGCCTCTACAGCTCGACTTTTTCGCGTTACGGTAAATAACGGGTTAAGGAATGCGGCCGCTCGGCCGTAAAGTTTGCGGTCCGGCCCAGGCCGCTGCCTCCAAGTTGCTTCAATCGCCGGAACCGGTCTCTTTCCGTGTTCCGTCGAACGGCAGAATGCCGGCAGCGCCCGAGATCGCCGAAAGTGTCGCGATCGCCTCCTCGCACCATTCGGCGACCATCTGCTCGTGCTTGAGCCCGATGCGCAGGCCAAGCAGCTTGCCCATGTCGGCAGCCGAGGCTGAGCCGTCCGGAAAGCGCTTCTTCAGGATGCGCTCGTATCGCTCGTAGCGGTCGCGATGGTGTTCCTGCCGCGCCATCAGGTCGGCGCGCAACGGTTCGATATCGACGGCATCGAGTGCGTAAAGGCGGATGAGAAGGTCGTCTTTGATCGACGCCGGCGTCGAGGGACGCGCGGCCCAATGCCGGAAGGCGGCCTTGCCTTCGGAGGTCAGAGTATAGACCAGCTTGTTCGGTTTGCCGGACTGGACCACCTCGCGGCCCTGGATGTGACCGCGTTCGCGCAGCTTGGAAAGCTCGCGATAAATCTGCTGATGGTCGGCCTTCCAGAAAAAGCCAATCGAGGAATCGAAAGTCTTGGCGAGCTCATAGCCTGTCATCGGGCGTTCGGTCAGGCAGGCAAGAATGGCGTCAGCAAGGGCCAAAGGTCGAACTCCGGACATCAGGCGGTCTGAAATTAACACGCTTGACTTTATGCGTATTGATGCATATGCGTCAATATGCATATGGAGGCCGGCTCGAGCCCGCCCCTACCTGCCGTCCCCAAGGAGGCGCGCTTGCCCACGACCGGTCTGGAAAAGTGGCACGGCTTCATCCGGTCGCAAGACCCTGCGGCGCTCCAGGACCTGCTGCATCCCGACGTCGTCTTCGAAAGCCCCGTGGTGCACACGCCGCAGCGTGGCCGCGACATCGCCTTCAAATATCTGACGACTGCGACCAAGGTGCTGGGCGGCCCTGGCTTCCGCTACGTCGGCGAGTGGACCAGCGATCACGGTGCGGTGCTGGAATTCACCAACGATATCGACGGGATCACGATCAATGGTGTCGACATCATCACCTTCGATGCGGACAACCGCATCACGCATTTCAAGGTGATGGTCCGCCCGCTGAAAGCCATCAATCTGCTGCATCGCTTGATGGGGGAGCAATTAGCGAAGCTGTGAACGCGGTACGAGACTGCCGTGTGATTGCAATAGATGCTGCCTTCGACTCAAGGAAGTGGATAAACTCCGCTTCAAGCCGTTACCAAAAGCGCCAAACGACCTCGCCGGGAGAACGTCATGCCGATCTACAAAGCGCCTGTTGAAGACGTCAATTTCCTGCTCAACGATGTCTTTCAAATCGACCGCTACGACAATCTTCCCGGGTTTAGCGATGCCTCGGCGGACGTCCGCGAAGCCATCCTTAGCGAGGCGGCAAAGCTCAGCGAAGAAGTCTTGCAACCGCTCAATCGCGTCGGAGACCTCGAAGGTTGCGTCCGGCATGACGATGGCAGCGTGACGACGCCGAAGGGATTCAAAGAGGCGTTCAAGCAGGTCGTAGAAGGCGGCTGGCTGGGCCTTTCCGCGCCGACCGAATATGGTGGTCAAGGCCTGCCGATCACGCTGAGCCAGACCGTCACCGAATTCCAGTGCTCGGCAAACATGGCGTTCTCCATGTATGGCGGCCTCACCGTGGGGGCGACCGCCGCCCTGCTCGTTCATGGCAACGCCGAGCAGAAGGCGATGTATGTGCCGAAGATGGTGGCCGGCGAATGGACCGGCACCATGAACCTCACCGAGCCGCAATGCGGTACTGATTTGGGCCTGCTGCGCACCAAGGCCGTCAAACAAGCCGACGGCAGCTACAAGATCACCGGCACCAAGATTTTCATTTCCGCAGGCGAGCACGATCTGGCCTCGAACATCATCCATCTGGTGCTGGCGCGCATTGAAGGGGCACCCGCCGGCATCAAGGGCGTCTCGCTGTTCGTGGTGCCGAAATTTCTCGTCAACGCCGACGGCTCGCCTGGAGCGCGCAACGGCGTCACCTGCGGCTCGATCGAGCACAAGATGGGCATTCACGGCAATTCCACCTGCGTGATGAACTACGACAGCGCCACCGGCTGGCTGATCGGCGAAGAGAACAAGGGCATGCAGGGCATGTTCGTGATGATGAACGAGGCGCGGCTTGGCGTGGCCGTGCAGGGCCTGGCTCAGTCGGAAGTCGCTTATCAGAATGCAGCCGCCTATGCCCGCGACCGGTTGCAGGGACGCGCGCTGTCGGGCGTCAAGGCGCCGGACAAGCCGGCCGATCCGATCATCGTGCATCCCGACGTACGCCGCACGCTGCTCTCGATCCGCGCTTTCAACGAGGCGGCGCGCGCGATGGTGGTATGGACCTCGCTCAAGAGCGACCTGGCACATCGTTCCAGCGATCCGAAGGATCGCCAGGACGCCGACGACCATCTGGGGCTGATGACCCCCGTGCTGAAAGGTTTTCTCACGGAAACCGGCTTTGCCAATGCCGTTCAGGCCCAGCAGATGTATGGCGGCCATGGCTATATCGCCGAGCAGGGCATGGAACAGTTCGTGCGCGATGCGCGCATTGCCATGATCTATGAGGGCGCCAACGGCATTCAGGCGCTTGATCTGGTCGGACGAAAATTGCCGCGCGACGGCGGCCGCGCCGTGATGGCCTTCTTCGGCGAAGTCGGCGCCTTTGCCAAGGAAAACGCCGGCGATGAAGCGATGAAGCCCTTTGTCGCGCCACTGTCGACCGCGCTCGGCCATCTTCAGCAGGCCACCACCTGGCTGATGCAGAACGCGATGGCCAAGCCCGACAACGCCGGCGCTGCCGCCACCGACTACATGCATTTGTTCGGCCTGGTGACGCTGGGCTATATGTGGGCCAAGATGGCGAAAGTCGTTCACGGCAAGATTGCGGCCACTGGCCCGACGGACTATCTGTCGACCAAGCTAGTGACGGGCCGCTTCTTCATGGAGCGGGTTTTGCCGGCGACCACGACGCATCTGGCGCGCATCCAGAGTGGCAGCGCAACTATCATGGAATTGGCGGCGGAAGCTTTCTGAGATCATATTCCGCGGCGACGCTTCATCTGCTATTATATGACGATCCTCATACCGGGAGGGCATCATGCCTGAGGCATATATCTACGATCACGTTCGCACGCCGCGCGGCCGCGGCAAGGCCGATGGCGCGCTGCACGAAGTGACAGCACTGGCGCTGGCCACCGTGCCGTTGAAGGCGCTCAAGGAGCGCAACAATCTGCCGGAAGACGTCCTCGACGACGTCATCCTCGGCGTGGTCGATCCGGTCGGGGAGGCCGGTTCCGACATTGCGCGCTTCGCGGCGCTGCAAGCGGGGCTTGGCGAAGCCGTTCCGGGCATGCAGATCAGCCGCTTTTGCGCCTCGGGCCTCGATGCAGTGAATTTCGCCGCTGCGCAGATCATGAGCGGCCAGAACCAACTCACGATCGGCGGCGGTGCGGAATCCATGAGCCGGGTCGGCATCGGCGCCTCCGGCGGCGCCTGGCCGATGGATCCGTCGATTGCGGTGCCGGCCTATTTCATGCCCCAAGGCATCTCGGCCGATTTGATCGCGACCAAATACGGGTTCTCGCGCGACGACGTCGATGCCTATGCGGTGCAGAGCCAGCAGCGCGCTGCGAAAGCCTGGGACGAGGGCCGCTTCAATAAATCCGTAGTTCCGGTGAAGGACGTCAACGGTCTCACGATTCTGGCCAAGGACGAGCACATGCGGCCGTCGACGACCATGCAGTCGCTCGGTCAGCTCAAGCCGTCGTTTGCCGATGTCGCATCGATGGGTGGCTTCGACGGGGTCGCGGTGCAGTCGCATCCGGAGATCGAGCGCGTCAATTACGTGCACCACGCCGGCAATTCGTCGGGCATCGTCGACGGCGCCGGCGCGGTGCTGCTCGGTAGCAAGGAGGCCGGCAGCAAGTACGGGCTGAAAGCGCGCGCGAAAATCCGCGCCTTCGCCAATATCGGCTCCGAGCCCGCGATGATGTTGACCGGCCCGGTCGATGTGACCGAAAAGCTGTTCGAGCGCTCCGGCATGAAGAAGTCCGACATCGACCTGTTCGAACTGAACGAAGCCTTTGCCTCGGTGGTGTTGCGTTACATCCAGGCGTTCGACATCGACAACGCCAAGATCAACGTCAATGGCGGGGCGATCGCGCTCGGTCATCCGCTTGGCGCGACGGGGGCGATGATTCTCGGCACCGTGCTCGACGAGCTCGAGCGCAGCAACAAGTCGACGGCGCTCGTCACGTTGTGCATCGGCGGCGGCATGGGTACCGCCACCATCATCGAACGCGTGTAAGGGGAGCGGTCAATGGCTTTCAAGAATTTCAAGGTTGAGACCGACGCCGACGGCATTGTGCTGGTCACGTGGGATATTCCCGGCCGTTCGATGAACGTGCTCGACGAGACCACGATCTCTGAACTCGAGGAGATCGTGAAGCAGACTTCGGCCGATGCGGCCGTGAAGGGCGTCGTCGTCACCTCTGGCAAGGAAGCATTTTCCGGAGGTGCTGACCTGTCGATGCTCGAAGGCATGCACGGCCGCTACACCGCGCTGTTCAAGGACAAGGGCGAAGTCGCGGCCAACCAGATGCTGTTCGACGAGAGCCGTCGGATGTCGCTGATCTTTCGCGCGATCGAAACCTCGGGCAAACCGTGGGCTGCCGCGATCAACGGCCTCGCGCTCGGTGGTGCGTTCGAACTGACGCTCGCCTGCCACTACCGCGTCGCGGGCGAAAATCCCAAGACCCGTCTCGGCCTGCCGGAGATCAAGGTCGGACTGTTCCCCGGTGCGGGCGGCACCCAGCGCGTGCCGCGTATCGTCTCGCCGCAGGATGCGATGCAGATGCTGCTGAAGGGCGAGGCTGTCACGCTCGACAAGGCCAAGGCGCTCAACTTGATCCACGCGATCGTGCCCGCCGCCGATCTGATCAAGGCGGCCAAGGACTGGATCAAGGGCGGCGGCAAGGCGGTCGCGCCCTGGGACGAAAAAGGCTTCAAGTTGCCGGGCGGTCCGGTCTATTCAAAAGCCGGCATGATGATGTTTCCGGCGGGCAATGCGATCTATCGCCGCGAAACCTTCGATAATTACCCGGCGGCGCGCGCCGTCATGAAATGCGTCTACGAAGGCCTGCAGTTGCCGATCGACGCGGCGCTCCGGGTGGAGTCGCGTTACTTCGCGCAGATTCTGCGGAGCAACGAAGCGGCCGCGATGATCCGCTCGCTGTTCCTGTCGATGCAGGAATTGAACAAGGGCGCGCGGCGTCCGCAAAACGTGCCGCCGACCAAGGTCAAGAAGCTTGCCGTGATCGGCGCCGGCTTCATGGGCGCAAGCGTCGGCTATGTCTCGGCGCGCGCCGGGATCGACGTCGTCCTGATCGATCGCGACCAGGCCAGCGCCGACAAGGGCAAGGCGCATGCGCAATCGGTCATCGACGATCTGGTCAAGAAGGGCCGCGCCAAGGAAAGCGACCGCGATGCGATCCTGTCGCGCATCACCGCCACCGCCGATTATGCCGCGATCTCGGATTGCGACCTTGTCATCGAAGCGGTGTTCGAGGACCGCAAGGTGAAGGCCGAGACCTACGACAAGGCGCAGCCGCTGCTGCGGTCCGACGCGATCTTCGCGTCCAACACCTCGACCTTGCCGATCAATTCGCTGGCCGAGGAGTTCAAGGACCAGGGCAAGTTCATCGGCATCCACTTCTTCTCGCCGGTCGAGAAGATGATGCTGGTGGAGATCATCCTCGGCAAGAACACCGGCGATGTCGCGCTCGCCGCCGCGCTCGATTACACGCGCCAGATCGGCAAGACCCCGATCGTGGTCAACGATTCCCGCGGCTTCTTCGCCAACCGCTGCGTGCTTCGGTTCACCGCCGAAGGGTTAGAGATGCTGATGGAAGGCGTGCCGCCGGCCATGATCGAGAACACCGCCAAGATGGCGGGCATGCCGGTCGGACCGCTGTCGCTGTCGGACGAAGTCGCGCTCGATCTCGTGCTCAAGATCATGAAGGCGACCGAGGCCGATCTCGGTCCGAATGCGATCGACCAGGCGCAGAAGAAGCTCCTGACCGAGATGGTCGAAAAGCAGGGCCGCTTCGGCCGCAAGAACGCCAAGGGCTTTTACGACTATCCGGAAAAGGGCAAGGGCCAGAAAAGCCTTTGGCCCTCGCTCGGTGGACTCCAGCCCAAACACCTCGATCCCGATACGCTCGATATCGAGGAATTGAAGCAGCGCTTCCTGGTGGTACAGGCGGTCGAGGCCGCGCGCACGGTGGAAGACCACGTCATCACCGATATGCGCGAGGCGGATATCGGTTCAATCCTCGGTTTCGGCTTCGCGCCGTTCACCGGCGGCACGCTGTCCTATATCGACTTCATGGGAACGAAGAAGTTCGTCGAACTCTGCCACAAGCTCGAGGCTAAATACGGTTCGCGCTTCACGCCGCCGAAGCTTCTGATCGAGATGGCGCAAAAAGGCGAGACGTTCTACGGCCGTTTCCCGCCGAAGAAGATCGCCGCGCAGGCCGCGGAGTAGCGCCGCTGAGTTCTTACCCTCTCCCGCAAAGGGAGAGGGTAAGGGCGGGCACCTTACGCCGCCTTCAGGCCTTCCTTGACGAGCGCTTCGTTGACCTTCGGCCGCGCCGCGACGCGGTCCTTGTAGGCCAGCAGATTGTTCAGGCCCGAGAGATCGAACTTCATGCTCTCGGCCCAGCGCAGCATCACGAACAGGTAGCCGTCGGCCACGTTGAACTGCTTGCCCATCAGATAGTCCTGCCCGGCGAGTTTGCTGTCGACATATTTGAATTTTCCCATCGCGCGGTCCTTGAAGACGCCTTTGGCTTCATCCGAAAGCGCGGGGTTGAACAACGGGCCGATGTTCTTGTGAATCTCGCTGTTGATGTAGGTCAGCCATTCCTGGAGCTTGTAGCGCTCGGCGCTGTCGCGGGAAGGCGCCAGGTTCTTGGCCGGCGCCTGGTCGGCTATTCGTTGCACGATCACTGGGCCTTCGGTGATGAGTTCGCCGCTGTCGAGCACCAGCGCGGGCACCTGACCCTTTGCGTTAACCTTCAAGAAATCGTCACCGTTTTCGAGCTTTTTGGCGCGCAGATCGACCTTGACCAGATCGTAGGGAAGGCCAGCTTCCAGAAGCGCGATATGGGGGGAGAGCGAGCAGGCTCCCGGCGCATAGTAGAGTTTCATTGGTTTTCTCCCTTGGATCATGGCAAATGGGCAGCGCATGGCTACATGCATATGCATGAAGCAGTCAACATTGATGCATGTGCATCAAGTGCGCTACACTAGGCGCGGATATTGTGGGCCTCGACCATGAAACGCAAACCATCGACGGAAGCGACCGCCGCCTGGATTCGCCTGATGCGGGTCCAGAGCCGGGTGCTCAATTGCGTCGAACAGGATTTGAAAAAGGCGGGCTTTCCGCCATTGGCCTGGTATGACGCGCTGCTTGAACTGTCGCGCGCGCCGGCCGGCGAGCTTCGGCCGGTGGAATTGGAAAAGCAGATGCTGCTGCCGCAATACTCGACCTCGCGGCTGATCGATCGTCTGGTCGATGAGGGGTTGGCGGTCCGCCGCGAATGCAAGATCGACAAGCGCGGCCAGTTCGTCGAGATCACCGAGGCCGGGCGCGAACTGCAAAAGAAAATGTGGGGCGCCTATTCCGCCGGGATCGAAAAGCATGTCGGCTCGAAACTGTCGGACGCCGACGCCGTCAAGCTGTGCGGCCTCCTGGACCGGCTCGGCTGCTGCGCGGGCGGGGAAATTCCCTCGCTCGCCGCAAAAGACGGCGCGCCTACCCGATGATAATATTCACTGCTCTTAACGCCGCGGACCACAGGGTTCGCGGAAGCCTTCGCCTCCGCGCGCGTTCGGTCGCAGCGCCCCACATTTGGAATTTGCATGGCGCGTGACCAGATCGATATGACGCCCCTTCAGTCGCGCGACGAACTCGTTGCCTGGCTTGAGGACGGCGTAAAGCAGCCTTCCGAGTTTCGAATCGGGACCGAGCACGAAAAGACCCCGTTTACGTTGGTCGGTCATCAGCCCGTGCCTTACGAAGGCGCGCGCGGCATCGGTGCGCTGCTGGAGGGCATGCAGCTCCTGCTCGGCTGGGAACCGATCATGGAGTGCGGCAACATCATCGGGCTGTATGACGTCACCGGCGGCGGGGCGATTTCGCTTGAGCCCGGCGGGCAGTTCGAATTGTCGGGCGCGCCGGTGGAAACCGTGCATCAGACCCAGAGCGAACTGATGGCCCACCTGGCGCAGGTGCGCGAAATCGCAACGCCTTTGGGAATCGGCTTTCTTGGTCTCGGCATGACGCCGTCCTGGTCGCGGGCGCAGGTCCCCGTGATGCCCAAGGGGCGCTACAAGATCATGAGCAACTACATGCCGAAGGTCGGCCGCTACGGCCTCGACATGATGTTCCGCACCTGCACGGTGCAGACCAATCTCGACTTCTCCTCCGAAGCCGACATGGTCAAGAAGCTCCGCGTATCGCTGGCGTTGCAGCCGGTGGCGACCGCACTGTTCGCCAATTCGCCCTTTACCGAAGGCAAGCCGAACGGCTTTTTGTCGTTTCGTTCGGAAATCTGGCGCGACACCGACAATGCGCGGGCCGGCATGCTGCCGTGGGCATTCGAGGACGGCATGGGGTTCGAGCGCTGGGTCGACTATGCGCTCGACGTGCCGATGTATTTTGTCAAGCGCGGCGAGAACTATATCGACGTTTCCGGCTCGTCATTCCGTGACTTCTTCGCAGGAAAAAATCCGGCGCTCCCCGGCGAGCGCCCGATGCTGTCGGACTGGGCCAACCACCTTTCGACGATTTTTCCGGAAGTGCGGTTGAAGCGTTACCTGGAAATGCGCGGCGCCGATGGTGTGCCCTGGGATCGTCTGCCGGCGCTACCGGCCTTCTGGGTCGGGCTGCTCTATGACGACACCAGCCTGAACGCGGCCTGGGACATCGTCAAAGGCTGGACGGCTCTCGAGCGGCAGTCATTGCGGGACGATGTCCCGCGTCTTGGCTTCAAGGCCAGGATCAAGGGCCGCTATATCTTCGAAGTCGCCAAGGAATGCCTGGTGCTGGCGCATTCGGGATTGCGCCGGCGCGGCCGCTCCGACCACTCTGGCCGCGACGAGACGCGTTATCTGGAGCCGCTCGACCGGATCATCGATGCCGGCCACACGCCGGCCGAAGAGATGCTCGCCAAGTTCAACGGCCCTTGGGGCCGTTCGGTCGAACCGGCCTACAGCGAATACGCCTTCTAGGACCAGACGATATTTCCTCGTCAATACGCGTTAGCGCCTTGATTGGGCATAATCTTTTCGAACCCTGTTTCGGCGGATCATGCTTTGGACCAAGCAATCCTGGCGGCGGCGTTCATCAGCCGTACAGGTTCATGGCGATCAAATGGCGGGCGCGGTCTGAGGGCCGCAATTTGCGCGTAACTCCAAACGGTTGAAAGCATCGCGAATGTGGGGAGGCCGCCTGCTGCTGGCGTGTTTGGGCACGCTCGTTCTCTTGGCCGTCACGACCGGCAGCCGACCGGCGCAAGCGCAAGCCAATTTCGATCGTCCCGGCGGCGACTACCAGAGCGCGCCTGTCCCCTCGGGTGACCCGGCCGATTGTGCGCTGGTCTGCGAGCGTGACCGCCGTTGCCGCGCCTGGAGCTTCAACTATCCGAACGATATTTCGCATCCGGCGGTCTGCTGGCTGAAAAATAGCGTGCCGGCGCGCGTCGCCGACGACTGCTGCATTTCGGGCGTGCGTGGCGCCGGCGTGGTCGAGCCGCGCAATGGCACGGAGGAAACCTCGATCGATCGCGCGGGCGGCGATTATCGTAGTTTTGAACTCAAGCGCGGCGAGCGCGAGGAGGCCTGCAAAGCCGCCTGCGGCGCCGACAACAAGTGCCGGGCCTGGACCTATGCGCGCCCGGGATATGTTAGCCGGGAACCTCACTGTTTTTTGAAGAAGGAAATCAAGCCGCCGCGGCGCAAGCCCGGCTTTACCTCCGGCGTGGTCAGGTAACATTGCCTGCATCCGCGGCGTAACAACGCCGAGGGCAACAACGCCCAGGGTCCGAACGCGGCCGCCATCGATGGCGGGACCGTGGGCCGAAAGACCAACCACGGAGATTTCCGATGATCATGACGCGCAGATTTTTGAACGGAGCCCTGGTCGCAGGCGCCCTGGCTGTTGCCGTATCGTTTGCACCCTCCTGGGCCAACACGGCTGCTCCTTTCTCGATGGACGCATTCAAGGCCGCGCAGGCCTCCGGCAGCCCGATCCTGGTCGAAATTCACGCCGACTGGTGTCCGACCTGCAAGGCGCAGAACCCCATTCTCGACAAGCTGACGTCGGCCGCGAAATTCAAGGATCTGAAAATCTTCCGCGTCGATTTCGATGCCCAGAAGCCCGCGGTCAAGGAGTTCGGTGCGCAGATGCAATCGACGCTGATCGTCTTCAAGGGCACGGCCGAGCAGGGGCGTTCGGTCGGCGATACCAAGGAAGCTTCGATCGAGGCTTTGCTCAACAAGAGCCTTTGATCTCCAAGTGACATCCAAGTGACCTTGCAAGTGATTGCGAAGTGACCGCGCTCGCGCTGGCGTTCGCCGCCGGGATATTGTCGATCCTGTCGCCTTGCGTATTGCCGCTGGTGCCGATTGTGCTCGGCGCCGCCGTCACGGCCCATCCGCTTGGCGCCGTCGCCCTGGCTTCCGGGCTCGCTCTGTCCTTCACCGGGCTCGGCCTCCTGCTCGCTTTGGTGGGATTTGGGCTCGGCATCGATGCGGGCATGTTTCGTTTCGCCGCCGCCGCGATCATGATCGCGCTCGGTGCAGTCCTGCTGGTGCCGTCATGGCAGGCGCGCCTCGCAGGCGCCGGAGGTCCATTCTCGGCCTGGGCCGATCGGCGGTTCGGCGGCTTTGCGGCGTCTAGCCTCGCCGGCCAATTCGGAATTGGCCTCTTGCTCGGCGCGGTCTGGTCGCCCTGCGTCGGCCCGACGTTGGGAGCCGCCTCGCTTCTCGCCTCACAAGGTCACGATCTCGCGAAAGTGGCGCTGACCATGCTGGTGTTCGGTATCGGGGCCGGCCTGCCGCTGGTTTTGCTCGGCCTGTTGTCGCGCGCCACCTTGATGCGCGTCCGCACCAACCTGATGTCGGCAGGTAAACTCGGCAAAGGCCTGTTGGGCGCGGCCTTCATCGTCATCGGCGTTACGATCGTCAGCGGCGCCGACAGGCGGATCGAAGCCGCACTGGTTGAAGCCTCGCCGCAGTGGCTGACGGATTTGACGACGTCGTTCTGACCGGGGAGCGTTATGCAGCTCGAATCAACCCTGACTTGCCCGAAATGCGGCTTCCAGGCTCTCGAACAGATGCCGCTCGATGCGTGTCAGTTCTTCTATGTCTGCAAGGGCTGCGGCGAGAAGCTCAAGCCGCAGCCGGGCGATTGCTGCGTGTTCTGCTCTTACGGATCGGTGCCTTGTCCGCCGGTGCAGCAGCACGGCAAGGGGTCGTGCTGCGATTGAGCCGCAACGTCGATCAGGACAGCCCAATGCCGCCGTCGCGTAACGACATTCGTTGTCTACTGTCGGCCTTGCCGGGCAAGCGCGGCCTTTGATGCCAGTGCCTGCCATTGCCGGCGCAGCAGCGGTTCAATGCTCGCGCGTTTGGCCCTGGATAACCGAGCCAGCACGATCGGGTAGTCTCTGTAGTGATCGGTGAAATAGAAAACCTTCGGTTCTCTTTCCACCAGCATCTCGCGTTCCTCGTGCGGCACACCAGGGATCACCAGACTGTCGCCGTCTTCCTTGAGCCGCACCAGCAATTTCTTGCGGACCTTCAGCGCAGGCGTTCCATAGGACATGCCCTGCTCGACTTCGGGCCAGGCCAACGCAAATTTCTGGACCTCGTCGAAAGTCATCGGCGTGCCTAGCGCACCGACGTGAAGAACCTCGCGAGACGGAAGCCGGACAGCCACGTCCATACCGGCTGTTCGCGGATGCCCAGATCCCACGAGCCGATCACGGCATCGGCGCGTCCGACCAGATCATCGATCGGCAACATTCCGACGCCGCCATCGCGCAGCGGCACGCGGCTGTCGGCGGAGTTGTCGCGGTTGTCGCCCATGACGAACAGATAGCCTTCCGGCACCGTGACTTCGGCGGTGTTGTCGAGCCGTCCGTTGTCGCGAATCTTGAAAATCGCGTGGCTGACGCCGCCCGGCAGCGTTTCGATGTAGCGGCGCGCCGGTTCGTATCCGCCGCGCTCGTCTTCCACTTCGCCGATGCCGTCAGGCTTCAGCGAAGCCGCGCGATCATTGATGAAGAGTTGTCCCTGGCGCATTTGAATGCGGTCGCCTGGAAGGCCGACGACGCGCTTGACCCAGGCCTGCGAGCGGTCGCCGGGCCAGCGGAACACCACGACATCGCCGCGCTTGGGCGCGTTGCCGAAGATGCGCCCGGTCTCCGGCAGGTTGATCTGGATCGGCAGCGAGGCGGTGCCGTAGCCGTAAGGGAATTTCGAGGCGAGCAGCGCGTCGCCAATCAGAAGCGTCGGCTCCATCGACCCCGAAGGGACATAGAACGGCTCGGCGATCGCGCCCTTGGCCAGGAACACCAGTCCGAGCGCCGCGAGAAACTGAAGCAGTTGGGCGCCCCAGCCGCGCGCGCGCGTGGCGATTGTTTGCCGTTCCATGGTCATGCGCCGGTGCCTCCAACCGTAATACGTTCCATCCGCAGCGTCGGCTGGCCGACACCGACCGGAACGCCCTGGCCGTTCTTGCCACAGGTCCCGATCCCGGTGTCGAGTGCGAGGTCGTTGCCGATCATGGTGATGCGATGCAGGTCGGTCGGTCCGTTGCCGATCAGCATCGCGCCCTTCAACGGCGCGCCCACCTTGCCGTTCTCGATCCGATAGGCCTCGGTGCACTGGAAGACGTATTTGCCGGAGGTGATGTCGACCTGGCCACCGCCGAAATTGGCGGCAAAGATGCCGTTCTTGACCGACGCCAGAATCTCGGCCGGATCGCGGTCGCCGGACAGCATGTAGGTGTTGGTCATCCGCGGCATCGGCACGTGGGCATAACCCTGGCGGCGGCCGTTGCCGGTCGGCTTCATGTTCATCAGCCGCGCATTCTGCCGGTCCTGCATGTAGCCGACGAGGACGCCGTCCTCGATCAACACGGTGCGGTTGGTCGGCGTGCCCTCGTCGTCGATCGAGAGCGAGCCTCGCCTTGAAGCCATGGTGCCGTCATCGACCACGGTGACGCCTTTGGCGGCCACCTGCTGGCCCATCAACCCGGCAAAGGCGCTAGTCTTCTTACGATTGAAATCGCCTTCGAGGCCGTGGCCGACGGCTTCGTGCAGCATCACGCCGGGCCAACCGGCGCCCAGAACCACGTCCATTTCGCCCGCGGGCGCCGGCACCGATTCCAGATTGACCAGCGCCTCGCGGATCGCGCCGTCGGCGGCCTCACGCCACGCCTTGGTCTCGATGAAGCGGGCATAGCCCTCGCGGCCGCCATAACCGCGCGAGCCGCTTTCCTGACGGCTGCCCTGGCCCGCGACCACCGAAATATTGACCCGCACCAGCGGGCGGATGTCGCGATAGCTCTCGCCATCGGGCCGCAGGATCTCGACCACCTGCCAGGTGGCGCCCAGACTGACCGTGACCTGGCGGACTCGCGGCTCCTTTTCGCGCACATAGGCGTCGATTTCGGCGAGCAGCTTGACCTTGGTCTCGAAGCCCGGCGCATCCAGCGGATTCTCATCGCCGTAAAGCCGCACATTGGTATGTGCCGGCGCCGCCGCAAACGCGCCGCTATAGCCGCCGCGGACGGCGGAGACCGCATCCGCCGCACGGATCAAGGCCGGCAGCGAAACGTCGGAGGAGTGCGCATAGCCGACCGCGTCATCCTTCACCGCGCGCAGGCCGAACCCCTGGCTGGTGTCATAGGTCGCCTGCTTCAGCCGGCCGTTGTCGAACATCAAGGCTTCGGTCTGGCTGTATTCGAGGAACAACTCGCCATCGTCGGCGCCGGCAAGTCCGCGGCCGATCTGCTGGCGGACTGAATCACGATCGAGGTGGGCGCGGTCGAGGAGCGAGGTGGGGGGCGTCATGCGTACTCCAGGTTTCAAGTCTTTCGCGTTACCATCGCCGGTGTGCGACGACATGCAGGCGTCGCGCAGGTTAGACAAATCCGGCAAGGCGGTCGCCTTACATCACCGTAACCCGAAAGCTCTTTCCCGGTCCGCATGACTTTCTCGCGACTTCTCCAAAATAAGCGCGAAGAGCTGCGAAAGGGAGGGGGCGGGGCGTGGCAAAAAGCGAGGCAGATTGCCTCACGGTAATTTGTCGTAACCCTCGCCGAGCCCGTTCAGGCTCAGCGGAAAGCCGATGCCCTCCTCAGGCGTCTCGAAGATGATGAAAGTCGCGGTCTTGGCGCTCTTGAGCTGGCCTAACAGCTTGTCGTCCATGACGACTTCGGCCACGCAGCCATTAGGCAGGCAGCGGACAAAGCCGGCCCGTCCCACGTCGACATTGTCGAGCTTCAGGCCAAGCCCGGAGGGCAGGAGCACGCCGAGCGGTGCGACCACCCGCATCAGCTTGCTCTTCTGGTCGGCGGTCTTGAGCACGATCACGGTCAGGCCAGCGTTGGAGCGGTCCTCGGCTACCACGCTCTGAATGAGTGCACATTGCTCGGTTTGCGCGCCGGGAGGTGTATCGCAGCGGATTTGCCAGTCGCCATGGACCGAGCGCACGGCGCCTTGGGCGTTGGCCGGCGCGGCGAAGCCCAGCCAGCACAAAACGGCTGACGCAGCCGCCATTGCCGCGATCCATCGCGCCCCGGCGGACCCACGGGGAGCAGCGGAACTGGTGGTCGGGTGTTTCGAAGGCCCCATCGGGGTCGATCCCTTGATTTCTTCGGCAAATTTCGTTGGCAAAAACAGAACGCACCCGACTGATACGGCAATGACGGCGCCTTGATGGCTGACCGGGCGCCCTGATCGACGAATCAGAGCCATGATGCGCGATATTTCTGTGCCTACATCCAGTAATCCGCCTGTCAAGCCGTCACCGGTGTGAAACGGGAGTTTGGGCTGATTTCTCGGGGGAAATGCGACATTCCCATAATAGCCGCGCATGCACCCCTGCACGACGTACTACTGCATTGCGATGCCCGTGGAATTATGGTTTGAGAGGCTAGATTTTGACGCATTCCAACAAGCTGGCCCCATGTGCCTCCAGGGTACATTCGAAGGCCATTTTGCAGGGGTCGGGATCGTTGCGTTATTCGCGCTGTCGCGGAATACGCGAGGGGATTTTTTCGAAGGGAGCGCGAGCGGCATGAAGATGTCGAAGGGCCAGATTGGCCGTCGGTTGCTGGGTTTGGCGGTGGCCGGCACCGCATGGGGTGCTTGCGGGTCGGCGTTTGCTGAATTGGGCCAACCGGCTCCGTGGGAGTACAAGCTGCAGGAAGCGGCTTCTCCTGTCATGGAGAACATCACCTGGTTTCATAACTTCCTGACCGTCCTGATCACCGTCATTACGGTGTTCGTGCTGGCGCTGCTCGTCATGGTGGTTGTCAAGTTCAACGCCAAGGCCAACCCGGTTCCGTCCCGTACCACCCATAACACGCTGATCGAGGTGGCCTGGACGCTGGTCCCGGTGCTGATCCTGGTCGGCATCGCGGTTCCGTCGTTCCGCCTGCTGTTTCTGGAACTCGATATTCCGAAAGCCGATCTGACCATCAAGGCGACCGGCAAGCAGTGGTACTGGTCGTACGCCTATCCGGATAACGGCAAGTTCGAATTCGATTCGCTGATGGCCCAGGACAAGCAGCCGCGGCTGCTTGGCGTCGACAATGAAATGGTCGTGCCGGTGAACAAGATCGTCCGGGTGCTGACCGTGGGCGCGGACGTGATCCACTCCTTCGCGGTGCCGGCCTTCGGCATCAAGATCGACGCCATCCCCGGCCGTCTCAACGAGACCTGGTTCAAGGCTACCAAGACCGGCATGTTCTACGGCCAGTGTTCGGAATTGTGCGGCAAGGACCACGCCTTCATGCCGATCGCGGTCAAGGTCGTCACCGACCAGGAATTCGCAGCCTGGGTCGAGGACGCCAAGAAGAAATTTGCGTCCAATCCGGCGAACTCGTTCGCCTCGATTGGCGCAGCGGCGCAGTGAGCTGAGCGCCGGTCCCTTCAGCGTTGAGGGGACTGGCCTGGAATTGATCGTCGGGTCCGAGTCACGCCACAAGGCGCGTGATACGGGGCGACAGGGCGATGGACCCGCAGGGGTCTGGACCTAAGGATTGCAAGGCAGGGTTTGAAAATGGCAACCACCGCAGCGACACACGACCACGCGCATGACGACCACGCCCACGACCATCCGACGGGGTGGCGGCGCTGGTTGTTCTCGACCAATCACAAAGACATCGGCACGATGTACCTGATCTTTGCGATTATCGCCGGCATCATCGGTGCGGCGATGTCGATCGCGATCCGGATCGAGCTGATGTATCCGGGCGTGCAGCTGTTCCACGAAACCCACACCTACAACGTCTTCGTCACCTCGCACGGCCTGATCATGATCTTCTTCATGGTGATGCCGGCGATGATCGGCGGCTTCGGCAACTGGTTCGTGCCGCTGATGATCGGTGCGCCGGACATGGCCTTCCCGCGCATGAACAATATCTCGTTCTGGCTGCTGCCGGCCTCCTTCGCGCTGCTGTTGCTTTCGACCTTCGTCGAGGGCGAGCCGGGCGCCAACGGCGTCGGCGCCGGCTGGACCATCTACGCGCCGCTGTCGACGACGGGCCATCCCGGCCCCGCGGTCGATTTTGCGATCCTGTCGCTGCACCTTGCCGGTGCTTCGTCGATTCTCGGCGCCATCAACTTCATCACCACGATCTTCAACATGCGCGCGCCCGGCATGACCCTGCACAAGATGCCGCTGTTCGTGTGGTCGATCCTGGTGACGGTGTTCCTGCTGCTGTTGTCGCTGCCGGTGCTCGCCGGCGCGATCACCATGCTGCTGACCGACCGCAACTTCGGCACCACGTTCTTCTCGGCCGACGGCGGCGGCGATCCGGTGCTGTTCCAGCACCTGTTCTGGTTCTTCGGCCATCCGGAAGTGTACATCCTGATCCTGCCGGGCTTCGGCATGATCAGCCAGATCGTCTCGACCTTCTCGCGCAAGCCCGTGTTCGGCTATCTCGGCATGGCCTATGCGATGGTCGCGATCGGCGGCATCGGCTTCGTGGTGTGGGCGCACCACATGTACACGGTCGGCATGTCGTCGGCGACGCAGGCTTACTTCGTTGCCGCTACCATGGTGATCGCGGTGCCGACCGGCGTGAAGATCTTCTCCTGGATCGCCACGATGTGGGGCGGCTCGATCGAATTCCGCACCCCCATGCTGTGGGCGATCGGCTTCATCTTCCTGTTTACGCTCGGTGGCGTCACCGGCGTCGTGCTCGCGAATGCCGGCGTCGATCGCGTGCTGCAGGATACCTATTACGTGGTGGCGCACTTCCACTACGTGCTGTCGCTGGGCGCGGTGTTCGCGATCTTTGCCGGCTGGTACTACTGGTTCCCGAAAATGTCGGGCTACATGTATAACGAGACCATCGGCAAGGCACATTTCTGGTTCACGTTCGTCGGCGTCAACCTGGTGTTCTTCCCGCAGCACTTCCTCGGCCTGTCGGGCATGCCGCGCCGCTATGTCGACTATCCCGATGCCTTCGCCGGCTGGAACCTGGTGTCGTCGATCGGCTCCTACATCTCCGGCTTCGGCGTGCTGATCTTCATCTACGGAGTGTTCGACGCCTTCGCGCGCAAGCAGCTGGCCGGCGACAATCCGTGGGGCGCGGGTGCCACGACGCTGGAATGGACGCTGTCGTCGCCGCCGCCGTTCCATCAATTCGAAGTTCTGCCACGCGTTCAGTAGTGGGCGGCGCGGCGCGATGAGCGCCGCGTCCTGATAAATCTAAGGAAACGAGAGCCGCCTTGTCGGTCGTCGATCACACCAGCATCGAACTCAGCCCTCGGATTTCGGAAGCCGAGGTCCGCGACTACGTCGCGCTGCTGAAGCCGCGGGTGATGTCGCTTGTGGTGTTCACGGCGCTCGTGGGCCTCATGATCGCGCCGGTGCATGTGCACCCGATTCTGGCCTTTACCTCGATCCTTTGCATCGCGGTCGGGGCCGGCGCCTCGGGTGCGCTGAACATGTGGTACGAGGCCGATATCGACGCACTGATGTCGCGCACCGCCAACCGGCCGATCCCGCGCGGCCGGATCACCCCGCCGGAGGCGGCCGCCTTCGGCATGACGCTCGCCTTCTTCTCGGTGATGACGCTCGGCATCCTCGTGAACTGGGTCGCCGGCGGGCTGCTCGCTTTCACGATCTTTTTCTACGTCGTGATCTACACGATTTGGCTGAAACGCTGGACCGCACAGAACATCGTGATCGGCGGCGCTGCGGGCGCGCTTCCGCCTGTCGTGGCCTGGGCGGCCGCGACCGGCTCGCTCGCGGTCGAGCCGCTGCTCTTGTTCCTGATCATCTTCTTCTGGACCCCGCCGCACTTCTGGGCGCTGGCCTTGTTCCGCAGCGACGACTATGCGCGTGCCGGCGTTCCGATGCTGCCGGTCACCGCCGGGCCGGATGCGACACGGCTGCAAATCCTGCTTTACGCCATCGTGCTGGTCGCGGTGGCGCTCGCGCCCTGGCCGCTCGGCTATTTCGATGCGGTCTACGGCGTGGTGTCGCTCGTCCTCGGTGCCGGTATGCTGGGGCTTTCGATCAACGTTTATCGTTTTCGCGAGGGGCGCGAGGCTGCAAGTGCCACGCGGCGTTTGTTCGCGTTCTCGATCCTTTATCTGTTTGCGCTATTTGCGACCCTCTTGCTCGAGGTCGTGGCGCGCGCCGTTGCACCGATGGTCTGGTAAGGGCGCATGGCGACACAATGGCTGATAACGAAAAACCAGATGGAATCGTCCTCACCGAGGCGCAAAAGAGAAGCCGCCGCCAGCGCTCGGTCGCAATTGCGCTCGCGCTCGGCGTTCTCGTCCTGTTGTTTTTCGCAGTCACCATGGTCAAGGGGCCGGCCGTTCTAGTGCGGCCGATGTAAGCACATGGCGAACCATCAGAACCAGGATCAGGCTTCCCGACGCGAGAAGACATCATCGCGCCGCGGCCTGACCCGCGACGCCACTGTCGCTGCAATCTGCGGCTTCGTGGTGGTGTTGATGGTGGGTGCGGCCTATGCGGCCGTGCCGTTCTACAACTGGTTCTGCCGCGCCACCGGATTCAACGGCACCACACAGGTGGCAACATCGGCGCCTTCGGGCGCGCCGCTGGAGCGCAAAGTCGCGGTTCGCTTCGAT
Organism: Bradyrhizobium erythrophlei; assembly: GCF_900142985.1. Classification (NCBI taxonomy): domain Bacteria; kingdom Pseudomonadati; phylum Pseudomonadota; class Alphaproteobacteria; order Hyphomicrobiales; family Nitrobacteraceae; genus Bradyrhizobium; species Bradyrhizobium erythrophlei. The sequence continues at coordinate 2,183,594 of NZ_LT670849.1, read as the reverse complement.
TCCAACGTGGCCGGCGGGTTGCCCTGGAAATTCGAGCCGGAGCAGACCGAGATCGAGGTCAGGATCGGCGAAGTCACGACCGTCTTCTACAAGGTGACCAACCAGTCCGCGCGGACCACGAGCGGGCAGGCGGCCTATAACGTCGCGCCGCTGACGGTCGGTTCCTATTTCGAGAAGATCAACTGTTTCTGCTTCACCGAGCAGACCATGGCGCCGGGCGAAACGCGCCAGATGCCGGTGGTGTTCTATGTCGATCCGTCGATCGTCAAGGACAGCGAGAATGACGGCCTGAATACCATCACCTTGTCCTACACGTTCTTCCCCGTCCGCGAGCCCACGGTAAAGCCGCTAGCCGCAGGCGAGGCGGAAAAGCCCGCGACAAGCGCGAAGGGCAACCTTTGAGGCGAATGCGCGTTGGCCGATAAACACCGGCCAAAGCGAGGTTTGAATTGGAAGTTTGAGACGGAGGGGCCGGGCAGGCCCTGCTAACGGAGAGATCGAAAATGGCTACGGCGCAAGTCAAGCATCACGACTACCACCTCGTCGATCCGAGCCCGTGGCCGGTCGTCGGCTCGATTTCGGCTTTCATCATGGCTGTCGGCGCCATCACCTGGATGCACCACATGACGGGTGCGGCGCCGATCATCTTCTTCGTCGGCTTCATCGGTGTGCTCTACACCATGGCGAGCTGGTGGATGGATGTGATCCGCGAGGCGCAGTACAAGGGCGATCACACCCGCGTCGTGCAGATCAGCCACCGCTATGGCATGATTTTGTTCATCGCTTCCGAGGTGATGTTCTTCGTCGCCTGGTTCTGGGCTTTCTTCAACTCGGCGCTGTTCCCGGCCGATGCGGTTCACGCGGCGCGCGATGCGATTTTCGGATGCGGCGCCGGCACCCAGATCGGCGCCTGCGCGGTTCCTGGCACCTGGCCGCCGAAAGGCATCGAGGCATTCGATCCCTGGCATCTGCCGCTGCTCAACACGCTGCTGCTGTTGACCTCGGGCACCACGGTGACCTGGGCTCACCATGCGCTGCTGGAAGGCGACCGCAAGGGCCTGAAGTACGGCCTGTGGCTGACGGTTGCGCTCGGCGCCCTGTTCACCTGCGTGCAGGCCTATGAGTACAGCCACGCACTGTTCGGCTTCTCCGGCAACGTCTATGGCGCGACCTTCTTCATGGCGACGGGCTTCCATGGTTTCCACGTGCTGGTTGGCACCATCTTCCTGATCGTCTGCCTGGCCCGCGCCTATGCCGGTCATTTCACCCCGACCCAGCACCTCGGCTTCGAATTCGCGGCCTGGTACTGGCATTTCGTCGACGTGGTGTGGCTGTTCCTGTTCGCCTGCATCTATGTCTGGGGCACCGGCGGCGGCCGCCTGATCGGCGCAGAGTAGGTTTGCCGTTATCATCTTTGCGAAAGGGCGGCCCTTTGGCCGCCCTTTTTGTTGAGGTGGTCTGTTCATGGTAGATTTCGCAGCATGAATCCTTCCGACGGCGCCCGATCAGACACGCCATCCTTGCCCGAAAGTGTGGCGCGCGGGCTCGCCTGCAAGTGTCCGCGCTGCGGCAAAGGCAAACTGTTCTCTGGCTTCCTCACGCTGCGGCCAGCATGCGACGCGTGCGGGCTCGACTACACGTTCATCGATACCGGTGATGGTCCAGCCATTTTCATCATCATGCTGGCGGGTGCGATTGTGGTGGGGTGCGCGCTGATCGTGGAGGTGAAGTATCAGCCGCCGTTCTGGCTGCATGCCATGCTGTGGCTGCCGCTGATTCTGGCGACCACGCTGCTACCGTTGCGATCGATGAAGGCGCTCCTGATCGCGCTGCAATTCCATCATAAGGCCGCTCCAGGTCGTTTAATCGATCGCGAACCGAAATGACTGCGACGGTTGAGCGGCGACGCCTCGGCTTCGGCCTGTTTACGTTGGCGATGATTGCGGGATTTATCGGCCTCGGCGTCTGGCAGCTTGAGCGCCGCGTCGAAAAGCATACGCTGATCGCAGCGCTCACCGAACGGCTGGCGGCCGAACCCGTGTCGCTGCCGCCAGCGTCGGCGTGGATCTCACTCACCGCGGAGAAAGACGAATTCCGCCGCGTCCGTTTCAAGGCGGCCTTTGCGGGGCCGGATGCCATGGTCTATAGCGCCGGCTCGGCCGTGCGCGAGGATGTCTCTGGGCCCGGCACCTGGGCTTTCGTGCCGGCCCGGCTTCCAGGTGGTGAGATCGTCGCCGTCAATGCCGGCTTCGTGCAGAACACGATGCAGGACCGGTCCGAGCAGGACCGTGCGGTGGCGCGCCTTGTCACCGGTGCGCCGGTCGATCTCACGGGCTATGTCCGTTTTCCGGAACGTGCGGGCTGGCTGACGCCGGCGGCAAATGCCGCAAAGCGGCTGTGGTTCACCCGCGATCATCAGGATATGTCGCGCGCGCTCGGCTGGGGTGACGTCGCGCCGTTCTACATCGACCTCGAACAGCCGGTGCCACTGAATGGCATTCCGAAGCCGGGACCACTTCAGGTGCATCTGAAAGACGATCACCTGCAATACGCCGTGACCTGGTTTGCGCTGGCTGGCGCCGTGGTGATCGCGTTTATCGTCTGGTGGCGCGGAAGACGCCGCCTGAGCGCAGGCTAGCGGACCGATTCCAACATTCGCATCCCTTCTCAGCCGGCACTTTTGCGAATGTCGGAATCAAAGGGCCACTAGCAAATATAGGTTTTTAGTGGAGTTTCGGATTTGACATTCGCTTGACGAACTCGCGGCAGGTTGGCAGCGAATGTCAAATCCACTCCACTAACCTGTTCGCGATCCCCCGGTCCGTCAGGACAGTTGCCGGTTCTCGCGGCCGACGATCGCCAGCTGTTCGGTTTGAACCGTCTCGAGCCGCGCCATCATCAGGATGCCGGCTACGAACGTCAGTCCGAGGTCTTCAGCCTGTTCGATGGCGTCGTCAATCTGTTCGATCAGTACTCTCGCTCTGGGGTCCCGCAACATGAAATCTCCTTTGCTTGTCATCACACCTGTGGCGCCTCAAATCGTCTTCCAAAATTCCGAGATGATCACACGGACGCCGTGTCACGCAGCCGGAACCAGCACGCGGATCGCGGGCCGTTCGATTGCTGGAAGCCCTTGCCAGACCAGCATCGCCCCCGGCACCGACCGGCGCAGGCAGATTTCCGTCCAGGCCCGTTCGTTGACGTCGACCATCACGGCGACCGTCGACATCTGGTCGATATCGATGGGCAACCCGAGCGGGCGAGCAACCCAGCCCTGATCGAGCAGGCGCGGCAGCCACCAACTCTCGAGCACGATCGTGAAGGCCGAGAGCCCGACCGAAAGACCATATTCCATGGCGGCGGCTTGAATCACGGCCTCGGCGCGCGGTCCGGCGTGTTCACCGCGCCGGTTTCTCACGACAAAAATGCGGGACAATTCGTAGACGTCGGGGCGACGGACGGGTCCGTCGAGCGAGAGCTTCGGAAACAGTTCGCTGAGCAGCGTCGGCGCGGTCGTCGGCACCAGCCGCATGCCGGCAATGATGGAGTGGCCTTCCAGGCCGAGGAGGTAGACGGTTTCGTCCGTGTCGAACTGGTCTATATCGCGCTTGTCAGGACGATCGAGCACGCTCCATTTGCGCTCGACGACATAAATCTGGTGACGGAGACGAAAATAGTCATCGAGAATATCCGAATATAGATGTCTGTTGTCGCGGCGGATGACATGGACGTCCATTGGACTCTCCCGGGCGGCGCGCGCGATTTGCGCATGTCGGGAGAGTGGTTTTTTCGCCGGTCAACCGGCTACTGTCCGAAAGGACAGGTGTCAGAGCTTGATGAGCCCGCGGGCCAGCGCCTTGGCCACGGCCGAGGTTCGGTTGACGGCATTGAGCTTTCGTGAAGCCTCAACCAGATGGAACTTCACGGTACGTTCGGAGATTTTCAGGATCACCGAAATCTCCCACGAGGTCTTGCCGCCCGCTACCCAGCGCAGAACTTCGCGCTCGCGGACGGTCAGCAGCTCGCGCTTTTCTTCCGGCGCACGGGAGAGCGAACGAATGCGGTTGTGGGCATAGACTCCGATCAGTTGTAGAGCGCTCTTGGCGAGCGGGTCGAGGTGCAGGTGCTCGGTGGCGAGGCTGATCACCGCGCCGCCGCCGTCGTAATGCATCGGAATGCAGTAGCCGTCGCGCAGCCGAAACTCGGTGGCACGCATCATCACCAGATGTGCGGCGGGATCGTCTTCCTTGTCGTAACGCGCGTCAGACCACTCGAATGGCTGCACGGTCGAAGCGCCGAAACGGGGCACGGGATCCAGCGCGCTGAAGTTCTCGCGTGTATAAAGCTCGAACCATTCCGCTGGCCAGCCATTGGCCACCGTCAATTCCGGAAGCGCGGTTCCGGGCGCGGGAAGGCCGGCCATGATATAGGCGTGAAATCCGCATGCCTTGATTTCGGATTCGAACAGCTTGACGACGCCGGGCACGTTGAGTCGCTCGACCGCATCCACAAAGTCGAGTGCTCGCCTCCCCCATTGCCGGGCTGCGTCCACGATCGTGTCCCCTTAAATCCCCCTGAGAGATTGCAACCTCACCGTGCTTGCGTCAATTGAGATAGTCTGTCGCTCGTTGCGCGGTAACCTGCTCCTTCTCAGCCGGCTGCGCAAAGATTTGGCGGTGCTGATTTGGACCGTCGCCGCTCGCGGGCTGAAGGGAACGGGGAGTTGAAAGAGGGTATTCCTGCCGCTCCTGTGGAGGCTTCCGGTTCGCATGGCGGAGCCTCTCCAAGAAGCGGTTTTCAGTTCCTGCCAAAACGCTTATGGTGACGCCACTTTACTCCCGTCAGGGTAGTTTTACATATAAATATCAAAGGTTTGACAGAGGGTCGGACCTTTGGAGGGCGGCTTGAGGCAGTACATTTCGACGCGGGGGGAGGCTCCCGCCCTGGGCTTTTGTGACGTGATGCTGACCGGGCTCGCCCGGGACGGCGGACTTTACGTGCCCGAAATCTGGCCGCAGCTCTCCCCCGAGATCATCGGCGGGTTTTTCGGACGGCCCTATTGGGAAGTCGCGGTCGATGTCATCCGCCCCTTCGCCGGCGACGAGATTTCAGATGCCGATCTTGGCCGCATGGCGAACGAGGCCTACGCAACGTTTCGTCACCCCGCGGTGGTGCCGCTCGATCAGACCGGTCCCAATCAGTTCCTGCTCGAGCTGTTTCACGGCCCGACGCTGGCGTTCAAGGATGTCGCGATGCAGTTGCTGTCGCGGCTGATGGACCATGTTTTGGCGAAGCGCGCGCAACGCACCACGATTGTCGTGGCGACCTCGGGTGATACCGGAGGCGCGGCGGTCGATGCCTTTGCCGGTCGCGACAATGTCGATCTCATCGTTCTGTTTCCACACGGCCGCATCTCGGACGTGCAGCGGCGGATGATGACGACGGCCGGCGCGAGCAACGTTCACGCGATTGCGATCGAAGGCACCTTCGACGACTGCCAGGCGATCGTGAAGGAATTGTTCAACGACCACACCTTTCGCGATGCGGTCGCGCTGTCGGGGGTCAATTCGATCAACTGGGCGCGCATCGTCGCGCAGGTGGTCTACTACTTCACCTCGGCCGTTGCGCTTGGCGCGCCCGCGCGCAGCGTCGACTTCACGGTGCCGACGGGTAACTTCGGTGACATTTTTGCGGGCTTCGTCGCCAAGCGCATGGGGTTGCCGATCCGCTGGCTGCGCATTGCCTCGAACGTCAACGACATTCTGCCGCGTACCCTCAAGACTGGGATCTATGAAACCCGCGAAGTCCACGCCTCGACGTCGCCGTCGATGGATATTCAGGTATCCTCGAATTTCGAGCGCCTGCTGTTCGAAGCCAGCGGCCGCGATGCCGCAATGGTGCGGCGTCTGATGGCTTCGCTGAAGCAGTCCGGACGTTTCGTGCTTCCGGCGGCGGTTCTGGCTGCGGTGCGCAGCGAATTCGAGGCCGGCCGCGCCGATGAAACCGAGACCAGCGCCGTCATCCGCACCGCCTGGCGCGAAGCGGGCGATCTGGTCGATCCGCATACCGCGGTGGCGCTGGCGGTTGCCGACCGCGACACGCCGGATTCGAAACTCCCCAACATCGTGCTGTCGACTGCGCATGCCGCCAAGTTTCCCGATGCGGTAGAGGCGGCCTGTGGTGTCCGGCCGGAATTGCCGTCGTGGCTGGAGGGTTTGATGACCAGGCCCGAACGCGTCCAAGTGATGAAAAACGACACAGTTGAAGTTGCGCGATTTGTCCGTTCGGTCAGCCGCGCCGCCAAGGAAGGAACTGCCGGATGAGCGTTGAAGTCACGAAACTGCCGTCTGGCCTTACTGTCATCACCGATACCATGCCGCATCTTCAGACCGCCGCGCTCGGCGTATGGGCGGGCGTCGGCGGCCGGGACGAAAAGGCCAACGAGCACGGCATATCGCATTTGCTCGAACACATGGCGTTCAAGGGAACGACGCGGCGTACCTCGCGCGAGATCGTCGAGGAGATCGAGGCCGTCGGCGGCGATCTCAACGCCGGCACATCGACCGAAACCACGGCCTATTATGCGCGCGTCATGAAGGCCGACGTGCCGCTGGCGCTCGACGTGCTGTCCGACATTCTCACCAATCCTTCCTTCGTGCCCGACGAGCTCGAGCGCGAAAAGAGCGTCATTGTGCAGGAAATCGGCGCAGCCCAGGACACACCCGACGACGTCGTGTTCGAACACCTCAACGAGCTGTGCTTCCCGGATCAGCCAATGGGGCGATCGCTGCTCGGAACAGCCAAGACGCTGAAGTCCTTTAACCGTGACATGCTGCGCGGTTATCTCTCGACGCACTATCGCGGGCCCGACATGGTGGTTGCCGCGGCCGGCGCCGTCGACCACAAGCGAGTGGTCGATGATGTCGCGCAGCGTTTTGCAGGTTTCGACGACGCGCCGGCGCCGAAGCCGCAGCCCGCCATGTTCGGCAAGGGAGGTTCGCGCGTCGTGCATCGCGAGCTGGAGCAGGCGCATCTGACTCTGGCGCTCGAGGGTGTTCCGCAAACCGACCTGTCGCTGTTCTCGCTTCAGGTGTTCACCAATATTCTCGGTGGCGGGATGTCGTCGCGGCTGTTTCAGGAAGTGCGCGAGAAGCGCGGCCTCTGCTACTCGGTCTACGCGTTCCACGCACCTTATATCGATACCGGATTTTTCGGCCTCTATACCGGCACCGATCCAGCCGATGCGCCGGAGATGATGGAAGTCATCGTCGACGTCATCAACGATGCCGTCGAGACCCTGACCGAAGCCGAGGTTGCCCGCGCCAGGGCGCAGATGAAGGCCGGACTTCTGATGGCTTTGGAAAGCTGTAGCTCGCGCGCCGAGCAGTTGGCACGCCATATCCTGGCTTACGGACGGCCGTTGACCACGGAAGAACTGGTGGCGCGGATCGACTCGGTCAGTGTCGAAACGACGCGAAATGCGGCGCGCGCCCTGTTGTCCCGCAGCCGGCCTGCCGTAGTCGCTCTCGGTAGCGGAAGGGGACTAGACACGGCGGTTGCTTTTGCGGAAGGATTGACCCGATCGAAGGCGAAGAGCCTTCACTAGTGGGGCAGATTTGACATTCGTTACCGGCCTGGTCGCAAACTCGCAAAGCGAATGTCAAATCCAGAGCTCCACTGGAAAACAATATTTGCAAGTGGTCCCATCATTCTAGCATTCGCAAAAGGTGCTGCTGAGACGGGATGCGAATGTTAGAATGGGACCACTTGAAGGCCGTTGCGCCACGGCGGGAACATGAGCCTGATCCAATCATGATTCCTGTTTGAGGCGGCGGGGGAGTTTCGCACATGGCCCTGTTTCGGTTGCCCTCGAGCGGACCGGCCGCGCTTGTTCCGCGCGGTCATGGGCTCTTGCTGCGCGCTCCGCAGATGTCGGATTTTCTGCAATGGGCGCATTTGCGCGAAATCAGCCGCGGCTATCTGACGCCGTGGGAGCCGATCTGGCCGTCCGACGATTTGACGCGATCCGGCTTCCGGCGGCGGCTGCGCCGTTATGCCGAAGATATTGCCGCCGACCGGTCATATCCCTTCATCGTTTTCCGCGAGGCCGATGGCGTGATGGTCGGCGGGATCACGCTTGCAAATGTGCGCCGCGGCATTGTTCAGGCCGGGACGATCGGATACTGGGTCGGACAGCCCCATGCGCATCGCGGGTACATGACGACGGCGCTCCGGGTGCTGTTGCCGACGCTGTTCGGCGAACTCAATTTGCACCGGATCGAAGCCGCTTGTATCCCCACCAACGTGCCGTCGATCAGGGTACTGGAAAAGTGCGGCTTCACCCGCGAGGGCCTGGCGCGGCGTTACCTCTGCATCAACGGCGTCTGGCAGGACCACCTGCTATTCGGCCTGCTGCATGAGGACTTTCGCGGCTGACCTTGTTTCTGTGTGTGACTAACCTTGTTTCCAAATTGTGACAGGTGCCTTTGGTTTGCCGCCATTGCCCTGTTATAAGCACCGCGCATATGCCCCGTTGAAAGCGGCAATCTCGACGGTGGCGATTTACTGGGGACTTTTAGCTAATGCGGCATAGTCGGATCGGGCAGGCGAGCGTGGCCGTAATGGTGCGCCACAAGCGCACCGCGCTGGCGCTGGCGGTTTCCGCCGTCGCTTTGCTGTCCGGCTGCGGTGGCACCACCGTCAATAATCCGTTCAGCACCGCGCCGCCGCCGCAGGAAGACCTCCCGACCCTCACTGACCGGTTCGATCAGCTGTTCGGCGGCCGTGGCAAGGTTTCCGAAACGGCGACCGACGGCACCGAAGTCGACTGTCCGGTCGTGAGAATTCGCGCCGGCGCGTCCACCTATGGGGTGGCGCCGCCCGGCAAGCAGCCTGTCGCCAGCGAGTTGAACTACCAGGCGACGATCACGCGGACAGCGCGCGATTGCCGCCGCACTACCAGCGGCCAGATTACCGCACGCATCGGCGTTCAGGGCAGGGTCATCGCAGGTCCGGCCGGCGCGCCGGCCTCGGTCGAAGTCCCGCTTCGTGTCGCGATCGTGCAGGCCGGGGTCAATGAGAGGGTGCTCATGACCAAGGTATACCGAACCACGGTAGGGATGACGGAGGGCGGTGGAGCGTTCAGCGTCGTGGGGGAAGACCTGGTGTTCAACATGCCCCAAACCCTGACCAGCGATTCCTACGTTTTCTATGTCGGCTTCGATCCGCAGGCGGTGACGCCGGCGGCGCCGTCGCGGCGCAGATAAACCATTCGTCCAGATGAAATGAAAAAGCCGGCGCGATAGTCTCGCGCCGGCTTTTTTCCTTGATCGGGTTCGTCAGTTCAGCTTTTCACGAACTTCAGTGATGCCCTTGGCGAGCAGGTCGTCGGCGACCGGCCCCTTCACCGTCTGCGAAAGGACAGTGGAGGCCGCCGTCACCGCGGCATTGGCCGCGGCGGCGCGCACGTCTGCCAGCGCCTGGGCCTCGGCGAGCGCGATCTTGTTCTCGGCAGTCTTGGTGCGCCGGGCGACGAAATCTTCCATCTTGGCTTTGGCCTCCGAGGCGACGCGTTCGGCGTCGACCTTCGCAGCGGCGACGATTTCCTGGGCCTCACGCTCGGCGCTGGCGCGCCGGGCCTTGTATTCCTCGAGCAGGCTGGCTGCTTCCTGCTTGAGGCGGCGGGCATCGTCGAGCTCGGCCTTGATCCGCTCGCTGCGATGATCGAGCGCCGTCAGCACCGTGCGGTGAACGCCGACATAGGCGAACACACCCATCAGGATGACGAAACCAACTGCGACCCAGAATTCCGGTTCGGCGAACATGAAAGTTTATCCCTTCAAGGACGCATCGACGGCCTGCCCGACCGATGCGCTGTCCGGCGTAACGCCGGCCAGGCGCTGGACGATGGCCGCTGCCGCATCGGTCGCAATGCCGCGCACGTTGCTCATGGCGGCTTCACGGGTGGACGCAATGGTCTTCTCCGCCTCAGCCAGCTTTTGCGACAGCTTTTCTTCCAGAGTCTTGCGTTCAGCCTCGGAAGCGGCGTTCAGCTTTTCGCGGGTTTCCGCACCGATCGCCTGCGCGCGGGAACGCGCGGCGGCCAGTTCGCTCTCATAGGCCTTGAGCGCACTGTCGGACTCGTCCTTCAGCTTTTGGGCTGCCGCGAGGTCGCCATCGATCGTGCCCTGACGCTGGTCGATCACGGCGCCGACGCGCGGCAACGCAATCTTCGAGACGATCAGATAAAGCGCGACGAACGCAATCGCCAGCGACACCAGCTGCGAGGCGAAGGTGTCTTTCTGGAACGGCGGGAACGGCGCCTTGTGGCCGCCGTCGGCCTCGGTATGAGCGGTGGCGCCCTTCGGCTGGCCATGACTTTCAGCCATGGGCTTCTCCTGTTCGGCTAACCGGGATTCGACGCCTGCCTCTCAAGCGAGGCAGGGTCTGCGGTGGATCAGAGCGCGAAAAGCAGGAGCAGCGCGATCAGCAGCGAGAAGATGCCGAGCGCTTCGGTCACGGCGAAGCCGAAAATCAGGTTGCCGAACTGGCCCTGAGCGGCCGACGGATTGCGCACCGCAGCGGCAAGATAGTTGCCGAAGATGATGCCCACGCCAGCGCCGGCGCCACCCATGCCGATGCAGGCAATACCGGCACCAATGTACTTCGCGGCAATCGGATCCATGAAACGAACTCCTTCTTGAGGTTTGGTTGACAGGCCTTTTCTAGTGGCCCGGATGGATAGCATCGTTGATGTAGATGCAGGTGAGGATGGTGAAGACGTAGGCCTGGAGGAAGGCCACCAGAAGCTCAAGCGCGGTCAGCGCAATGACCATGCCGAGCGGCAAAATGGCGCCGAAGTAGCCAAGGATGCCGAGGCCAGCCAGCAGCGGAATGAAGCTCGCGAACACGGCGAGCGCAATGTGGCCCGCCAGCATGTTGGCAAACAGACGCACCGAATGCGAGATCGGCCGCAGGAAGAACGAGAAGATCTCGATGAAAACGACCAGCGGCAGGATGAAGATCGGAATGCCCGAGGGCACGAACAGCTTGAGGAATTTCAGGCCGTTCTTGTAGAAGCCGTAGATCAGCACGGTGAAGAACACCAGGAACGCCAGCGCCGCGGTGACGATGATGTGGCTTGCGATCGTGAAGTTGTAGGGAATGACGCCGACGATGTTGGAGACGGCGATCAGCATGAACAGCGAAAAGATCAGCGGAAAGAACTTCATTCCGTCCTTGCCGGCCGTCGATCGAATGGTGTTGGCGACGAATTCGTAAGCGATTTCGGCGACCGACTGGATGCGCCCCGGCACCAGGCGCCGGCCCGAGCCGAGCATCAGCAACGAAATCAGCGCCACCGCTCCGAGCATGTAGGCGGAGGAATTGGTGAAGGCGATCTCCTGATTGCCGATATGGCCAATCGTGAAGAGCTTTTCGATGTGGAATTGTTCGATCGGATCGACCATCCGCGTAGCAATCTCTGGCTTTGCCGGTCACACCGGCGCTTCAAATCACGTCGTTCGCCACTTCCTTAGCGGCCGGTCTTGCCCTGAGCAACACCTGCGGACCTGACCACGTTCACGACACCCGCCACGAAGCCGAGCAGCACGAACACGATGAGCCCGAAAGGGGACGTCGAGAGCAGACGGTCGAAACCCCAGCCCATCAGCCCTCCGACGAGAACGCCGGCGATCAACTCCGATGAGAGGCGGAAACCGAGCGCCATCGCCGAAGCGCGGGCGCTGCCGTCTCCACTTTCAGCTCCGGATTGATCAGTTCTGATGTTTCGGCTGTCCCGAAGTTCGGACAACCGGTGCTCCAGACTTCCGAGCCTTGCGGAAAGTGCGGCCTCCTCGGAGGACGACTTGTTTTCTTCTTCGCGGTCGTTCGTGCCTTGCGCCATGCCTGCTAAGACCCGAAACGATTGCTGAGAACGAAAACGACGCCCGTCACCCCTCAAAAGCCGCGCGGACCATACTGACCACGCCAAATCAAGTCAAGATTGCGTCACAGCCATCTAGCCAATTGATATTGCTATGATATTTGTCAGGTTTTCAGCTGGCCGAATCGCCGGATCATCGCACTGCAATAGCTGGCCGCGATATCACCAATAAATCCGTGACCGGGACCGGCTTGCATCGCCTTTTTGGGTCTGTTGGGATGATCCGCGATTCCAAAAAACTTGCCAGAGAAACTGCATGCCGCGCCAGATCGACTATTACTTTTCGATTTCCTCTCCCTGGGCCTATATCGGACACAAATTGTTCCGCGATGTCGTCGCGACCTACGGCCTTACGGTCAATCACAAGCCGGTCGTCCTGGTCGATTTGTTTTCGGAAACCGGCGGCTTGCCGCTGATCAAGCGTCATCCGGTGCGGCAGCGCTATCGCATGCTCGAACTGCAGCGCTGGCGCGACAAGCGCGGGCTCAATTTCCGTTTCCAGCCGAAATACGTGCCCCTCAACGCACGGCTGGCCGATGGTCTGGTGGTCGCGGCGCTCGAGGCCGGTCACGATCCCGATCCCTTCCTGCGCCGGGCCTTTGCCGGGGTGTGGGAACAAGAGCTCAATCTTGCTGACGCCGAGACGCTGGTTCGGCTGGCTGACGACAGCGGCCTGCCCGGCAAGGCGCTGGTCGAGCGCTCCGGGAGCGAGGAGATCAGCCAGAAATACGAGCAGAACCGGCAGGAAGCCCTGGCGGCCGACGTGTTCGGATCGCCGGCCTATGTGCTGGACGGTGAGGTATTCTGGGGACAGGACCGGATCGAATTGCTGATGGACGCATTGAAATCAGGCCGTCCGCCCTATCGTTCGCAAATTTGAGGGTTAGGTAGGGATAGATAGCGGTAAGACCCTGACGGCCTTTGAGGCGGAGCATCCCATGACCAGAGCGCCATTTCTGACATCGGCCATTGTCTTCGTGTCGATTCTGGCTGGCGCGGACGCCGTCCCCGCCCAATCGATGCCCGACGGTGAAAACGGCCGCTACACGCTGTCGCCGATTGCCGACGGTGTGATCCGTTTGGACACCCGGACCGGCGCGGTCTCGACCTGCAACAATGCCGGCACCGGTTGGGCCTGTTACGTCGTGCCCGACGAGCGCGCCGCCTACGATCAGGAAATCGGCCGGTTGCAGGCGGAGAATGAAAAGTCCAAAGCGGAAGTCGAAAAGCTGAAGGCTGAGCTTGCGTCGCGGCCGGCGGTGGCCGAAGGCAAGACCGACGAAGCGCTGCCGAAAGCGGACTTGCAGAAAAAAGCTGAACCGAAAGTTGCCGAAAGCCCGCGCAAGATCGAAATCCCGCTGCCAAGCGATCGCGACATGGATCGGGTGATGTCGTTCCTGGAGCAAGCCTGGCGGCGGCTGGTCGAGATGGCCAACCGGATGCAGAAAGACGTCAGCGGCAGGATTTGATGAGACGGTCGGAAGTCTCGGAAGTCGTCCCTGCGAAAGCAGGGACCCATACACGACGATCTCTCGATTAGCCGGCCAATGTCGATATCTTCTCTAAAAGCCAATGCCGGTGGTTATGGGTCCCTGCGTTCGCGGGGACGACGGGTAATTGTTCATGACATCGTCCAAATCCATCTCTCGCAATGCGCTCTCGGCGGTTTCCGCGAGTTCGGTCGTATCGTCCTTGTTGACGGTGCAGACCCCGGGCCGCGGCTTCGTCGACCTGACGGCCGAGGTCGCGGAGTTCGTGCAGGAGGCGAATGCCGTCGAGGGCCAGTTGACGCTGTTCATCCGTCACACCTCGGCTTCGCTGACGATCCAGGAGAATGCCGATCCCACCGTGCTGAGAGATTTGACTGCCGCGCTCGATCGTCTCGCGCCGGAGGATTTTGGCTGGAGCCACGATACCGAGGGTCCCGACGACATGCCCGCCCATGTCAAAACCATGCTCTCGGCAACCTCGCTGCAAGTGCCGGTCATGAAGGGCAAGCTCATGTTAGGCGTGTGGCAGGCGATCTACCTGATCGAGCACCGGCGGCGTCCGCACGCCCGTGAGGTCGTCATCCAGTTCGTCGGCAAGACCCGCACCGATTAGCAGCGCGCAGAAAGCAAAACCGGCCGCGGATCGCTCCGCGGCCGGCTTTGGTCCCCCTCCGGGACGAGATCAGTTGGTTCGGATATCGACATCCTTGGTTTCGGGCAGGAAGAAGAAGCCGACCACTGCGGTGATAGATGCGAAGATGATCGGGTACCAAAGGCCTGCATAGATATCGCCGGTCGAGGCGACGATCGCGAAGGCCGTCGCAGGCAACAACCCGCCAAACCAGCCATTGCCGATGTGATAGGGCAGCGACATCGAGGTGTAACGGATTCTGGTCGGGAACAGTTCGACCAGCATCGCAGCGATCGGTCCGTATACCATGGTCACGAAGATCACCAGGATGAACAGCAATCCAATGATTGCTGCGACCTGCGGACGGAAGATGTCAAACGGGTTGCTCATCTTCACGATGCCCGCATCTCCCGCCTTGGGATAACCGGCGGCAGCTACCGCAGCGGCGACGGCCGGGTTTCCAGCTTTCGCATCGGCATAGGCCACGTCCTTGCCATTGATCATCACCTTCACGCCCGAACCCGCCGGGCCTGACGTGGTCGAATACTTGACCGATGACTTGGCGAGGAAGTCGCGGGCGGTGTCGCAAGGTGAGGTGAACACGCGGGTACCGACCGGGTTGAACAGATCGCCGCAGCCTGCGGGATCGGCCACCACCTCGACCTTTACGGATTCGATCGCCTTTTCGAGCGCCGGATTGGCATTGGTGGTGATCATCCGGAAGATCGGAAAGAAGGTCAGTGCCGCGATCAGACAGCCGGCCAGGATAATCGGCTTGCGTCCAATCTTGTCCGACAAGGCGCCGAACACGAGGAAGAAGCCGGTGCCGAGCAGCAGCGACCAGGCGATCAAAAGATTCGCGGTGTAGCCGTCGACCTTCAAAATCGATTGCAAGAAGAACAGCGCGTAGAATTGGCCCGTGTACCAGACCACGCCCTGACCCATCACGCCGCCAAGCAGCGCCAGCAAGACGATCTTGGCATTGCTCCAGTTGCCGAAGGCTTCGGTGAGCGGAGCCTTCGAGCTCTTGCCCTCGTCCTTCATCTTCTGGAACACCGGCGATTCATTCAAGCGCAGCCGGATCCAGACGGATATGCCTAACAGCACCACCGAGACCAGGAATGGAATACGCCAGCCCCAGGCGGCGAAGTCGGCCTCGCCAATAGCGGAGCGGGTGAACAGGATCACCAGCAGCGACAGAAACAGGCCAAGCGTGGCCGTCGTCTGGATGAACGAGGTGTAGTACCCGCGTTTGCCGGCAGGCGCGTGCTCGGCCACATAGGTAGCGGCACCGCCGTACTCACCACCGAGCGCCAGACCCTGGGCCAGACGCAAGCCGATCAGAATGACCGGCGCGGCAAAGCCGATGGTTGCTGCGTTCGGCAGCAGGCCGACGATGAAGGTCGACAAACCCATGATGAGGATGGTGACGAGGAAGGTGTATTTGCGTCCGACAATGTCGCCAATGCGTCCGAAAACGATGGCGCCGAATGGACGGACCAGGAAGCCGGCTGCAAAGGCGAGCAGTGCGAAAATATCGCGAGTCGCAGGCGGATAGGCCGAGAAGAACTGCGCACCGATAATGCCGGCGAGCGACCCATAAAGATAGAAATCGTACCATTCGAAAACGGTACCGAGCGACGAGGCAAGAATGACGAAACGTTCGTCTTTCGTCATCCCGCCGCTGCGGGTGTCGCCACCCGCTGTTGCTGCCATTGCCATAGTGCGCACTCCCCGAAAATCCAGATGCTGCTTCGTCCTTGCGCGCCGGACGAACCAGGCCGCGAGGTTATGTCGCACGGTAACATCGCCGTGAAAGCTCGCCCAGTAAGACTTTCGGCTCGCTGGGGAGGGCGCATCTATAGGCAGAAGGAAGATGGCAAGGCTTGCCGCGCCCGTCGTTCTCGAGGACTATTGCAGCGCACAAGCAGCGGAGTTAACCGCTATTTCGCATGGCGGTATCCGTAGTCTTGCGTGCGGTCACAGGCCGCAGGACAATCGAAAAGCAAAACGGCTACACCGGGATTTGCCTTCACCGTAACCCATTGCAAGCAATAGATGACTGCCACCCATCTCGTCATTGCCGATGACCACCCGCTGTTCCGCGACGCCTTGCGGCAGGCGGTGGCGAGCGTGGTGACATCGGCCAAAATCGATGAGGCCGGCAGCTTCGAGGAACTGACGGCGCTGCTCGATCAGGATTCCGACGTTGATCTGGTGCTGCTCGATCTGACGATGCCGGGAATCTCGGGCTTTTCCGGACTGATTTACCTGCGGGCGCAATTTCCGGCCATTCCGGTCGTGATCGTTTCGGCGAGCGACGATGGCGGAACCATCCGCCAGTCGCTGGACTTCGGCGCGTCCGGCTTCATCCCGAAGCGATTTGGCGTTGAAACACTGCGTGATGCCATCATGAAGGTGCTCGACGGCGACGTCTGGGTGCCGGCGGACACCGACCTGTCCTCGCAGACCGATCCGGAACTGGCGCGTCTGCGCGACCGCCTGGTAACGCTCACCCCGCAGCAGGTGCGGGTGCTGATGATGCTGTCGGAAGGTCTGCTCAACAAGCAGATCGCCTATGAGCTTGGCGTGTCGGAAGCGACCATCAAGGCGCACGTCTCTGCGATCCTGCAAAAACTCGGCGTCGAAAGCCGGACGCAGGCGGTGATTGCCGCCTCCAAAATCGCCGGCGGCCAGTGGCGCGCGCCGCAGCAGCCCTAGCTCTTACTCCGCAGCGACCATCTGCTGGGTGCGCCATTGTCCGACCAGCGCGCGCAGCGAGGCCGGCTTCACCGGCTTGTTCAGCACCGCGACGTTTTCCTCGCGCGCGGCGGCGCGTACGTGCGGGCTGCGGTCGGCGGTGATGAGGATGGCGGGGATCGTCTCGCCAAATTTCTTGCGGATGTCGCGGATCGCGGCGAGCCCGTTGCCGCGGTCGAGGTGATAGTCGACCAGAAGTCCGGTGACCCGCTTGTTCGCCGCTTCGATCGCCTCGATGGCGGATTCGGGATCGGCGACCGCAATGACCTCGGCGTCCCAGCCCTTCAATAGCGTTTTCATGCCGTCGAGGATCGCGGCATCGTTTTCGATGCAGGCGATCAAAGTGCCCGCCATCGGCGTTTTCGCCAATGGCGTGGCGCTGGTGACCGCGGCGGTATGGTTGATGGCCTTCGCCGTCGGCACCGTCACCGAGAACAGCGAGCCGCCGCTGGCGATGGAATCGATCGCGATGCCGTGACCGAGCACGCGGGCGAGCCGTTCGACGATCGACAATCCGAGCCCGAGGCCACGCGCGATCCGCGCGCCTTGCTCCAGCCGGTGAAACTCCTTGAAGATCTCGCCGCGCTTCTGCACGGGAATGCCGACGCCGGTGTCATAGACACCAATATGCAGGGACTGGCCGCGACGGCGGCAGCCGACCAGCACCCGACCGCGCGGGGTATATTTGATGGCGTTGGAAATCAGGTTCTGCAACAGCCGCCGCAGCAACAATCGATCGGATTGCACCGGCAGCGAGCATGGCTCGAAGGTGAGCTTCAGCCCCTTGGCGCGCGCGATCGGTGCGAATTCGATTTCCAGCGAGCGCATCAGGTCCCCGATCTTGAAATTCGTGATCGAGGTTGTCATGGCGCCGGCGTCGAGCCGCGAAATGTCGAGCAGCGCGCCGAGGATTTCCTCGATCGCTTCAAGTGAATCGTCGATGTTCTCGACCAGCCTGGAATCCTCGCCGCCGTTCTGGCGTTCGACGAGGCTCGTCACATAGAGGCGGGCTGCATTCAGCGGCTGAAGGATGTCGTGGCTTGCCGCCGCCAAAAAACGCGTCTTGGAGATATTGGCATCTTCGGCGGTGCTTTTCGCCAGCGCCAGCTCCGAGTTCAACCGCGTCAGCTCCTCGGTGCGGTCGCGGACGCGCTTCTCCAGCGTGGCGTTGGCGCGCTCCAGCGCTTCGGCCGCTTCAAAGGAAGGCGTGACGTCGGAGAAGGTGATGACGAGGCCGCCGCCCGGCATCCGGTTGGAGCGCACTTCGATCACCATATGCCGGTCCGGCAGGCGCTCGAGATACGGCTTGCCTTCGGCGGTGTAAGCCTTCAGCCGCCGCTCCACCACCATGTCGTTGTCGCCAAACTCCGATGGCGTGATCGCCGTGATGTATTCGAGGATTTCCTTCAACGGAATCCCGATCTGCACGAGATGTGGCGCCAGGCCGAGGATGTCGCCGAACTGGCGGTTGGAGCAGATCAGTTGCAGGTCGGCGTCGAACACGGCGATGCCCTGCCGCACGTGATTGAGTGCGGTTTGCAGGACCTCGCGGTTGAAATGCAGCGCCGCGTGGGAATCATCGAGCAGCTTGAGCGCCGCCTTGGCGGAGACCGTTCGTTTGCGCAACAGCAGCGACATCACGAGGCGCGATGAAGCGGCGCCGATCGATGATGCGATCAGATGCTCGGCGTGCTGGAGCAGTTCGAAATCGGCCGGCGCCGACGGTGACAGGTGAGTGCTGTGCGAGGCCGCAAAGGCCTCGAAGGACTCCCGTGCGCGGTCGGGTCCGAGATATTGCGCCACCGTGCTCTGGATGTCCTGCACGGTCACGGTGGTGCGCCAGCGGCGGAACGTTGGCGTCATCGGCGTCAGGACGCTCGGCGCGAACAGATCCGCCTGCATCCGTTCGATCGAGGATGGCTGACGCGACAGCGACAGCAGCACATAAGTCAGGATGTTGAGCGAGAGCGACCACAGCACGCCGTGCAGAAGTTGCGGGAGGTTGGAGCCGAACAACGCCTGCGGCCTCAGCGTCTCGATCCCGAACGGGCCGTTTTGCAGGAACGCGAGCCCGACCGGCGTGCCGTCGAGGAAGCTCGGCAGGAAAAGCGTGTAGCCCCACATCGCAAAGCCGACCAGCATGCCGGCCATGGCGCCGCGTGCGGTGGCGCGCTGCCAGAACAGTCCGCCGAAGAAAGCGGGCGCGAGCTGCGCGATCGCCGCAAACGACAACAGCCCGATCGCGGCGAGTTGTGCCTCGCCGAGCGCGCGGTAGTAGAAATAGCCGAGAGCCATGATGGCGAAGATGGCGAAGCGGCGCGTCCCCAGCAGGAAGCGGCCGAAATCCTGCTGGCCGTTGCCGGTTTCGCGCCGGCGCTGCAATACCAGCGGCATGATGATGTCGTTTGACACCATCACGGAAAGCGCGACGCATTCGACGATCACCATGGCGGTGGCAGCCGACAATCCGCCGACGAACACGGCGACGCTAAGCAGCGATGCATCGCCCTCGACCGGCAGTGCCAGCACGAACATGTCCGGATCCACCGCACCGAACGGAAACATGATGAGGCCCGCGAGCGCGATCGGAATCACGAACAGGTTGATCGCTACCAGATAGGTCGGAAACAACCAGCGCGCGCGATTGACTTCCGCGGGCGTGGAATTCTCGACCACGCTGACGTGGAACTGGCGCGGCAGCAGCATGATCGCGCAGAATGACAGCAGCGTCATGGTCAGGAAATTGCCGATCGACGGCACGTATTCGATGGCGCGTACGGCTTCCGGCGTCTTCATCGCGCGCTCGACCAGTTCGTGCGGCGAGAACATCCAGAAGGTGACGAAGGCGCCGGCTGCGATGAAGGCCACGAGTTTGACGATCGATTCGGTGGCGACCGCCAGCATCAATCCGTGTTGATGTTCGGTCGCATCGGTCTGGCGGGTTCCGAACAAGACGGCAAAAGCCGCCATCGCCAGCATGGCGATCAGCGCGATGTCGCCAATGACGGGGATGGCGACGAACGCCTGCTCGTCGACCAGGATGGTTTCGAGCGAGGAGGCGACAGCCTTGAGCTGAAGCGCGATGTAGGGCACCGAACCGATAATGGCGATCACCGCCACCGTCGCGGCCACCGCCTGGCTCTTGCCGTAACGCGCGGCGATGAAGTCGGCGATCGAGGTGATGTTCTGAGATTTGGCGAGCTTGATCACCCGGCGCAGCAACGGGGTGCAGAGGCCGATCATCAGGATCGGGCCGACATAGATCGCCAGGAAGTCGACGCTGGTGCGGGTGGCAAAGCCGACTGAACCGAAGAAGGTCCACGAAGTGCAGTAGATCGCAAGCGACAGCGGATAGATCAGCCCGCTGGCGCGGCCGCGCTGCGCCGGCGAGAGACGGTCGCCGTAACTCGCCACGAAAAACAGGAAGCCGATGTAGCCGAAGGCGACTGCAATCACGCCCCAGTCGTGCAGCATTGCTGCTCACTCCCTTGAGATACGGACGCCCTCGTGCGGTGCGCCCGCACCAGGACCGTTATTCAAGGAAGAACTATAGCCGGACTGGACCGGCTACGCACGTTGCGCGAGGTTTTGGGGCCGAAACCGGCTGCTATCAGGCGGATTAAGGTTATTCCGCCGCCATCGACTTCTGCTTCAGCGGCAGGCCGAGCTGTTCCCAGACCTGCAACAGGGCGTCCGCCAGCTGGTCGATCACCGCGTCGTCGTGATAGGGCGAGGGCGTGATCCTCAACCGTTCGGTGCCTTTGGCCACCGTCGGATAGTTGATCGGCTGGATGTAGATGCCATGCTCTTCCAGCAACAGGTCGGAGGCCTGCTTGCACTTCTCGGGATCGCCGACGAACAGCGGCACGATATGGGTGTCGCTCGACATCACGGGCAGGCCCGCCGCGGTCAGGATCGCCTTGGTGCGGGCCGCGCGGTCCTGGTGGCGTTCACGCTCCCAGTTCGAGGTCTTCAGGTGCCGGATCGCGGCGGTTGCGGCCGAGCAGATCGCCGGCGGCAGCGCGGTCGTGAAGATAAAGCCGGGGGCGTAGGAGCGCACCGCGTCCACCATTTCGGCGCTGCCGGCGATGTAGCCGCCGAGACAGCCGAAGGCCTTGGCAAGCGTGCCTTCCAGGATATCGATACGGTGCATGACCCCGTCGCGTTCGGCAATGCCGCCGCCGCGCGGGCCGTACATGCCGACCGCATGGACCTCGTCGACATAGGTCATCGCGCCGTATTTCTCGGCGAGATCGCAAATCTTCGACAGCGGCGCGATGTCGCCGTCCATCGAGTAAAGGCTCTCGCAGGCGATCAGCTTCGGCCGGTCGCCGGCGGCACGCAGCAGTTCTTCCAGATGCGCCATGTCGCTGTGGCGGAAGATCTGCCGCTCGCATCCGGCGCCGCGAACGCCTTCGATCATCGAATTGTGGTTGAGCGCGTCGGAGAGAATGAGGCAGTTCGGAATGAGTTTTGCGATGGTCGCGATACCGGTCTGGTTCGACACATAGCCCGAGGTGAAGAGCAGGGCTGCTTCCTTGCCGTGCAGATCGGCGAGTTCCTGCTCGAGTTGCACCAGCGGATGATGGGTGCCGGCGATGTTGCGGGTGCCACCGGCGCCAGTGCCGACGCGGGTCGCAGTCTCGACCATCGCGCCAACCACCTTCGGATGCTGGCCCATGCCGAGGTAATCGTTGGAGCACCAGATCACGACGTTGCGGGCGCCTTTCGGCGAATGCCACACCGCATGCGGGAAACGGCCGGCAACGCGTTCCAGATCGGCAAAGACCCGATACCGCCGCTCGTCATGAAGGCGATTGAGGGCGGTACGGAAAAACTGGCTGTAATCCATCGCGGAACCTGGAACTTGAGCGGGCCGAAGAGTGAGGACACCTTTTTAGAGGGTTTCCATAATCGATGTCGAGCCGAATTCAAACGCCGCCCGCACGGCGAAGGCATTGATTTCGATCAAGTTTGGGTGCGCGTCGCGTTCGGCTCTGCCATGCAGAACCGTAAACCACGATGCTTCCTCAAGCTTTTCTAAAAACGCTCCGATTTTCTCCATCGTGCTGTCTGGTGCCCCGGCGTCGGCGGCCCAAGCGCCGCCGGCCGACGCACGATCCATATGAATTGAAATGGAAGTTTTTGAAACAATTGTTGCAAAATCGAGAGGTGGCGGCCTAGGATCGAGCCATGGACAGAGGCCCGCTGACCGAGCAGATCATCCGCAGCTTCGACAACATGCCCGCGCAATTGCAGGCTGGCGCACGTTACGTGCTCGATCGTCCCCGCGATGTGGCGCTGTTGTCGATGCGCGAACAGGCACGTCAGGCCGGCGTGCAGCCGGCGACGATGACGCGGCTTGCGAAACGTCTCGGCATGGACGGCTATGAGGAGGTGCGCGAACTCTATGCCGCTGCCGTGCGCGAAGGCGACCTCGGTTTTGCCGGCAAGGCTGGCGTGCAGGTCATCAGTCAGAAATTGAAGGGCGACAAGGCGCTCGCTGCCGACATGCTGACCTCGATCGGCCAGCAAATTCAAAAGCTCGCAACACCCGCGGGCCTCGATCGTCTGGTCAGCGCCGCCAGGGCGCTGGCGTCGGCGCGCCGGATCTACTGTCTGGGCTTGAGATCAAGCCATTCGATCGCCTGGCATCTTCATTACGTGCTCACGCTGGTTGGCGATCGCTCGGTTCATATCGACGGCATTGGCGCCACGGGCCCTGACGCGCTGGCGCGCGCGACCGACAAGGACGTGCTGCTTGTCGCGAGCGTCATGCCCTATACGCGCATGACCATCGAGCTCGCCGAATATGCGGTCGCGCAGGGTATCGCGGTGGTCGCGATCACCGACAGCGAAGTCGCGCCGCTGGCGCAGATCGCCCAGCATAGCGTGCTGGTTTCGACCGAAAGTCCGTCATTCTTTCACGCGATGTCGCCGGCCTTTGCCGTTGCCGAAGTTCTCGGCGCCATCATCGCCGGCCGCGGTGGCGATGCGGCGCTCGCCTCGCTGCGGCATTCGGACGGCCATCTCGCCGCGCTCAATACCCACCTCAAATCCAGACAACAAAGCAAGAAGTCGTCATGACCCACATTCTTCACCGTTCCGCCAACGCCAAAATGCCCGTCGCCGTCGGCGGCAAGGGGATCGAATTGTTCGATCAGACCGGCAAGGCCTATATCGATGCCTCCGGCGGCGCGGCGGTGTCCTGCCTCGGCCATGGCCATCCCGATGTGATCGCCGCGCTTCACAGGCAGATCGACAAGCTCGCCTACGCCCACACCGGCTTTTTCACCACCGAAGTCGCCGAACAGCTCGCCGACCGGCTGGTCGAGACCGCGCCCGAGGGCATCGACCACGTCTATCTCGTCAGCGGCGGATCGGAGGCGATCGAAGCGGCGCTGAAAATGGCGCGGCAATATTTCGTCGAGAAGGGCGAGCCGCAGCGGCGCCACATCATCGCGCGCCGCCAGAGCTATCACGGCAATACGCTGGGGGCGCTGGCGACCGGCGGCAACGAGTGGCGCCGCGCGCAGTTCCGTCCGCTCCTGATCGAAACCCATCACATCGACCCCTGTTATGCCTATCGCTGGCAGAAGGCCGGCGAGAGCGATGCCGAATACGCCGCGCGCGCCGCGCAACAGCTCGAAGACAAGATCCTGGAACTCGGGCCCGATACCGTCATTGCCTTCGTGGCGGAGACGGTGGTTGGCGCGACCTCGGGCGCGGTGCCGCCGGTCGCCGATTACTTCAAGCGCATCCGCGCGATCTGCGACCGCTACGGCGTGCTGCTCATTCTCGATGAAGTCATGTGCGGCATGGGCCGCACCGGGACGCTGCATGCCTGCGAACAGGACGACATCGCGCCGGACCTGATGGCGATCGCCAAGGGGCTCGGCGGCGGCTATCAGCCGGTCGGCGCCACCCTTCTGAGCGGCAAGATTTTCGAAGCGTTCTCCAAAGGCTCCGGCTTCTTCCAGCACGGCCACACCTATATGGGCCACCCGATGGCGGCCGCAGCCGGGCTTGCGGTGCAGGACGTGCTCCGCCGCGATCATCTGCTCGACAATGTGGTTGCCATGGGTGGCCACCTGCAACGGCGCCTCGAAGAGCGCTTTGCCAACCACCATCACGTCGGTGACATCCGCGGCCGTGGCCTGTTCCGCGGCATGGAGCTCGTCTCCGAAGTCGATTCGAAAAAGCCGTTTGCGCCGGAATTGAAAATCAACGCGGCCGTGAAGCGCGAAGCCATGGCGCGCGGCCTGATGGTCTATCCGATGGGCGGCACGATCGATGGCGTGAACGGCGACCACGTCCTGATCGCGCCGCCGTTCATCGTGAACCGGGAACAGATCGACACCATTGTCGAGCGTCTGGGCGATGCGGTCGACGCCGCGGTCGCGTCCGTCAAATGAGGGCGCGTCGAATCTGAAGTCATTGTAGGAGGGGAGTAAATCATGAAGAGAATAGCCACCGGCCTTGCCACGCTGTGCGTGCTGGCGTTTGCGCCGGTTTCGTCGTCAGCTCAAAGCCTCAGCCCGACGCTGCAAAAGATCAGGGACGCCGGCACGATCACGATCGGCCATCGCGATTCCTCGGTGCCGTTCTCCTATCTCGACAATAACCAGAAGCCGATCGGGTTTTCGCTGGAGCTGTGTGACCTCGTGGTTGCGAAGACCAAGGCGAAGCTGAACAAGCCCGATCTCAAGATCGCCTATCAGGCGGTCAACTCGTCGAATCGCATTCCGTTGGTCAAGAACGGCACCGTCGATATCGAGTGCGGCTCGACCGCCAACACCATCGCGCGCCAGCAGGAGGTCGCCTACTCCGTGATCTTCTATGCGCCGCAATTCAAATGGCTGGCACTGAAAGCCTCCGATCTCAAGACCACGGACGATCTCAAGGGCAAGGCCGTGGTGGTCACGCAGGGTACCAACACCGCGCAATTCGTCGCCAAGCTCAACGCCGAAAAAAATCTCGGTATGAAGATCCTGCAAGGAAAGGACCATGCCGAATCCTTCCTACTGGTCGAGACCGGCCGTGCCTCGGCTTTCATGGAAGACGATATTTTGCTCGCGGGCCTCAAGGCCAATGCGGCCTCGCCAGATAATCTCGCTTTCCTGAACGACGCCTATCCGAGCGATCCCTACGGCGTGATGATGGCCAAGGGCGATGGCGAATTCAAAAAGCTGGTCGATGACGCGCTGGTCGAGGCCATGAAGTCCGGCCTCTACGACAAGCTCTACACCAAGTGGTTCGAGAGCCCGATTCCTCCGAAGAACATCAACCTCAAATTTCCGCAGTCGGACAAGCTCAAGGAATTGGTCAAAACCCCCAGTGACAAGGCGATCGGCCAGTGACGAGAGGCGATCCAGCCGCGTCATAAGGGGTAATCGCCAATGTCCCTCCTGTTCGAGACCACTCCCGACGGTGCAGGGCGGTACATCGACTGGATCCTGAACGGTCTGGTCTGGACATTGTCGCTGGCGTTTGGCGCCTGGGCCATCGCGCTTGTCGTCGGTACGCTGGTCGGCGTGGCCCGCACATTGAGAGGCGGAATCTGGCCGAGGCTCGGCCGGATTTATGTTGAGACCTTCCGCAACATTCCGCTCCTGGTGCAGATGTTCTTCTGGTACTTCGCGCTGCCGGAAATTCTGCCGCAGCGGATCGGGCTCGCCATCAAGCAGATCGACCCGCCGTGGGGCAGTTTTGTCCCGGCGCTGATTTGCCTGGGCCTCTTCACCGCGGCGCGGATCGCCGAACAGGTCCGCGCCGGCGTGCAGGCGCTCCCCGCAGGCCAGAGCGCGGCCGCTTCCGCGCTCGGGTTCGGCCGCGCGGGCCTCTACCGGGTGATCCTGTTGCCGCAGGCGTTCCGCATCATCCTGCCCACGCTGACCAACGAGTTCATGACGATCTTCAAGAACACGTCGGTGGCCCTGACCATCGGGCTCGTCGAACTGACCGCGACGGCGCGGGAAATCAACGAAAACACGTTTCGCACCTTCGAGGCGTATGGCGTCGTTACGCTGGTCTATCTCGTGATCGCGCTGCTTGCCTGGTCGCTGATGTACTGGATCGAACGCGCGATGCAGTTACCGAGCCTCGTCAGCGGGAGCGCACGGAAATGAAGCTCGATCTTTCCGCCATCGCTTCCGTTGCGCCGTTCCTGCTGTCGGGACTTCTGTTCACGCTCCAGATCACTTGTGTCGGTGTCGCCGGTGGCATCGTGTTCGGCAGCCTGCTCGCCGTGGCGCGGCTCTCGCGCAATCGCCTGCTCTCGGCTTTCGCGACCGCCTACATCAACCTGATGCGTTCGATCCCGCTGATCATGGTGATTTTCTGGGTCTTCTTTCTGGTGCCGTGGGCGATCGGATGGCTGACCAATGGCGGTCGCCCCGTCGCGGTCGGCGCGTCGCTGACGATTTACGTCACCTTCGTGCTGTTCGAGGCGGCCTACTATGCCGAGATCGTGCGCGCCGGTTTCCGTTCGATTTCGAGCGGGCAATATGCGGCGTGCGACGCGCTCGGGCTCTCCAGGCTTCACGCCTATGTTTATATTCTTTTTCCGCAGGCGATCCGCAACGTGCTGCCGATCCTGCTGACCCAGACCATCATTCTATTCCAGGACACGTCGCTGGTTTACGTCATTTCGGCCACGGATCTTCTGGGCGCGGCCACCAAGATCGCACAGCGAGACGGCAGTCTGGTCGAGATGTATCTGACCGTCGGCGTCATTTATTTCCTGTTCTGTTACGCCGCCTCGCAGTTCGTCAAACGGCTGCAAGGCCGGCTCTCTTATGGAGTTCGCGGATGATCTCGATCAGCCATGTCTCGAAATCCTACGGAACGTTTCAGGTTCTGAAGGACTGCAACGCGGAAGTCGCCCGCGGCGAAGTGGTGGTGATTTGCGGGCCGTCGGGTTCGGGCAAGAGCACGCTGATCAAGACGGTGAACGGGCTCGAGACCATCGACTCTGGTGAGATCAAGGTCGGCGACTTTCGGCTTGCGCCTGGCGTCACCCATATGGCCGCGCTGCGGCGCTCGGTCGGCATGGTGTTCCAGAGTTTTGAGCTGTTTCCGCATCTCACAGTGTTGAGCAACGTGACGATCGCACAGACGAAGGTGTTGAGGCGGCCGAAAGCGGTGGCCGAGGAGAAGGCGCGCTCATTGCTGACGCGCGTTGGACTCTCGGCCCACATCACAAAATATCCGGCGCAACTGTCCGGCGGCCAGCAACAGCGCGTCGCGATCGCGCGGGCGCTGGCGCTCGATCCTGAAGTGATGCTGTTCGACGAGCCGACCTCGGCGCTCGATCCCGAAATGGTCAACGAGGTGTTGGACGTGATGACGTCGCTGGCGAAGCAGGGCATGACGATGATCTGCGTCACCCACGAGATGGGCTTTGCCCGCAACGTCGCCAGCCGGGTGCTGTTCATGGACGGTGGCGAAATCGTCGAAACGGCAGACGCTGCAAGGTTCTTCAACGCGCCCGAATCGGAACGCGCCAAGGCTTTCCTCGCCAGAATTCTCAAGCACTGAAGCCGGCGCGGCTTGCCCGCGACCCATCCCCTATTCTACGATCTCCCATCAACCGCCGCCGTTCGCGCGGAGGAAACAGAAAAGATGGGAGCAAACGTCATGACCACGCGCCGCGATTTTCTCAAAACGGGTGCCGCTGCCGCCAGCGGCATTTTCTTTTGTGGCTGCGGCCTCTTGCACCGCGCACATGCACAAGCGCCAACGCGGCAGAAGCTGCCCGTTTCGGCCAACGGCAAGCGGGTGAAAACCATCGATGTGCACGCGCACTGCAATTTCCGCGAAGCCGGCGCACTCCTGGGTGAGGAGGGGACAAGGATTCAGGCCGGCACGAACGTCGGGGCGCAAGAGACGTTTATCGAACTCGGTCAGCGGCTCGCCGCAATGGATGCTCAAGCCGTTGACGTAGAGATATTGTCGATCAATCCGTTCTGGTACAATCGCGACAGCGATCTCGCCGCGCAGATCGTCAAAATCCAGAACGAGAAGCTCGCCGAATTCTGCGCCGCGCATTCCGATCGTTTCGCAGCCTTTGCCTCGCTCACCTTGCAGGCGCCTGATCTGGCTGTGCAGGAGCTCGAGATCGCCGTCAAGAAGCAGGGATTAAAGGGCGCCGCGATCGGCAGCTCCGTCAACGGCGTCGATTTCTCCGACTCGAAATTCCATCCGGTGTGGGCCAAGGCCGAAGAACTCGGCGTACCCTTGTTCATCCATCCGCGCGGCATTCCCGAGCTCAACAAGCGCCTCGCGGGCAATGGCTGGCTCGACAACACCATTGGCTATCCATTCGACACGACGCTGGCGCTGTCGCACCTGATCTTCGAGGGCACGCTCGACCGCTTTCCCGGCCTGAAAGTGATTGCGGCCCACGGCGGCGGGTATCTGCCGGCTTACGCCGATCGCATCGACCATGGCTGTATGGTCCAGCCCAAGGGATGCAACCCGGACATCCAGCTAAAGAAAAAGCCGACCGAATATCTGAAGCAAATTTATTTCGACTCGCTTGTCTTCACGCCCGAGGCGCTCCGCCATCTGGTGGCGCAGGTCGGCGCGAATCAGATCATGCTCGGCAGCGACTACCCATTTCCCTGGGAGCCCCAGCCCGTCGATCACATCTTCGCCTCGACCTCGCTCAGCGACGACGAGAAGGCCGATATCCTCGGCCGGACCGCGGCGAAGCTCTTTAATTTCGAGGCTTGAGCGCCGGCTGCCCCTTTAGATGCTGCAAGGTGTCCTGCGACAACGAAGCACTGTCCTCGCGGTAGAACCGCAGCGCGCCGGGATGGAACGGCAGAATGCGGTTGTTGGCGGCGTTGGCCGCGCGCGTACCCGTGGCGGTCGGATAGATTTCGGATTTCGGATCCGCCGCCGACAAAACCGCCTTGGTGATCGCGTAGGCGACCTCGTCCGGCAGGTCCTTGTTGGCGACCACGAAATTCCAGGCGGAGAAGCTTTTTATCTCGGCAGTCTGTCCCTTGTAGGTGCCGGGCGGAATCGACGTCGGCGACAGCGCCGGCAGCTTCGCGAGCACGGCTGCGACTTCGGTATCCGACAGCCCGAACACGATCGCATCGGCCTGATCGGCGACGGCGATCAGCGAGGGGATCGGCACCACCGCGCCCTGCCACAACGCATCGATCTCGCCATCGAGAACCTGGCGCGAGAGCGCGGCCGGATCGCCGTTGACGATGACGGGCTTGATATGCGCGACCTCGGCGGCGGCACGGAAAAATCCTTCGGCCGGGCCTTTCGCGGGACCGACGCCGACCTTCTTGCCGTCGAGGTCGACGAGCGCGCGAATGCCGCTTTTACGCAATGCGGCCACCTGGAACGAGGTCTCATACATCGGAAACAGCGCACGCACGTTCTCGTGCTTGTGGCCGGCGGCAAAGCCGGTGCCGTTGACGGCCTCATATGCCGACGCCATGAAGGCCGTTCCGATCGTCATCGGCGAAGCGTCGACCGCGATCAGGTTGTCGTTCGAGCCGCCGCTTTTCTTGATCTCGAGACGGATGTCTTTCTTGGCGAGATAGGCCGCCACGCCCTGGCCGTAGGGCAGGAAGGCGCTGCCGTCACCGGCGGTCATGAAGACGACGGGGGCATTTTGCGCGGCCGATGGTGCCGCAAGGAGTGTGGCCAGTCCCAGAAGGCCGCAAGAGAGGCTTCTTCTTGTGAGGATCATGTCGTGCTGTAGCGAAGCATGCCGTCGACTTCTTCTGCGGTCAGGCGGCCTTCGACCAGCATGTAGTTGACATGCGCGACCAGCTCGCCCGCGGCAAAGCCCATCTGGTGCTCGTCGAGCACATGCTTGTGAAACACGACCGGCACGAGTTCTGCCGAAGTCTTCGAGGTCTCGCGACAGGCATCCGCGATCAGCCGGCAGCGCTCTTCGTGGTGATCGGCGAGCTGCTTGATCCGCGTCTTCAAGCCGTAGAACGGCACGCCGTGGCCGGGTAATACGAGAAGATCATAGGGTAGCGTGGTCGTGAGGCTGGCGAGCGAAGCGAGATATTCGCCGAGCGAATTCTGCTCGGGCTCGACCGCCCAGACGCTGACATTGGGTGAGATCTTGCTGAGCACCTGGTCGGCCGACAGAAACAGCTTGTCGGCGGCGCAATAGAGCATGACCTGATCGAGCGCATGGCCGCCGCCGGTGATGACCTTGAAGCGGCGCGTGCCGATCGAAATCTCGTCGCCATGCGAAATGCGCCGATAGGAAGCCGGCAAGGTCGAGACCCGCTTCAGATAGTCCTGGCCGCGCCCGAGCAGCTTGTCGGTCAGGCTTTCGTCCATGCCGTGGCGGCGGAAGAACAGGCGCTGCGCCTGCTTGCGTTCTTCGGTGCCGCGGTTCTGGTGATAGACCGATTGCAGATACTCGACCTGCGACATGAACAGCGGACAGCCGAAACGTTCGACCACCCAGCCGGCGAGACCGACATGATCGGGGTGGGAATGGGTGACGATCAGCCGGCTGATTTTTACGTTCTTGAGCGGACCATCGAACAAGGTCGTCCAGGCCGCGATCGTTTCCTCGTTGCCGAAGCCGGAATCCACCATCGCCCAGCCGTCGCCGTCGGAGAGCAGGTAAATGTTCACATGGTTCAGGCGAAACGGCAGCTTCAGGCGAACCCACAGCACGCCGGGCATGATCTCCACGGCCTGGTCGGGACCGGGATGGTTTTCCCAGGGGTAGCGCAGCGCCTCCGCGGAGGACGTCGTTACGTCTGTCCTTGAATTCGTCATCCCCGATCCGGTTTGCGTTCGGTGTCCGGCCACTATCGACGCGGCGGCCACCGAACACAATCGCCAATTCGGGATTGGCGATATGGGCTTCAGCAGGCGGCAAAATTAAAAAGGCCGGCGCTACGCCGGCCTTTTCTCTCACCAAGTGATCAGACGAAGATCAGTACTTCGCGACCACCGGGCCTCCCCAGTTGAAACGGTAGTTGATGCCCGCCTTCACGACGTGGTCGTCGGTGCGGAAGCTGCCGAACTGAGCCAGCGTGGCCGGCGTGGTGAAGCTGGCGTTGCCGAAGTTGTAGTACTGATACTCCAGCTTGCCCGACCAGTTCTGCGTGAACATGTATTCCAGACCGGCGCCGATGGTGTAGCCGTTCTGATGATCGCCAGTGGTCGCGAACGCGACCGGCGTCCCGCCAACCGCCACCGACTCGTTGTTGTCGGAGTAGGCATAGCCGCCCTTCACGTAGAGCAGGCCCGGACCCCAGGTGTAGCCGATACGGCCCGTCAGCGAGCCGAGGCCGCGCTGGTTGTTGGTGTAGGTGGAGCCGCCCGGGAACACGACGCTGCCGTTGTTGCCGGCGATCCAGGAGTACTGGGCTTCCGCACCGATCACCCAGTTCGGGTTGAACTGATAGTCGGCGCCAGCCTGCACGCCGCCGAGGAAACGGCCATTGCCGTTGTTGCCGGTGGTGAGGCCGCCGAAGTTGCTGTTGTCCGAGAACACGCCGCCGAGATGGCCGCCGATGTAGAAGCCGGTCCAGTTATAGAGCGGAGCGGCATAGGCCGGCGCCTTGGTGTACTGGGGGCGTGCCGCAAGATCGGCTGCGAGTGCTGGCACGGTCGCGCCGAGGGCGACGAGAGCCACAGTTGCGAGTAGAACTTTCTTCATTGGTAGGTTTCTCCAGAGAGTAGTACGTTTTTCAGACCGTGCGCATTCTGCGCCGTCCATGGCGCGCACTTAGCCAGCTTTTGGGTAAAAAGCTGTCACCGATCCGCCACACCTGGGGAGAACCCAACGTATTGGGGAACAACAGAAATTTATGCTTAGTGACGGCTTAATGAAGCTTTAAAGAAGCCTTAATTTCAAGCAGTTGCGCATCGCAATACGGTAACGGCGGGAACCGGTTGCCGAGATCGCGCGCGGTCCCACAGGCGCAATCCAAACGAATTCGTGAACGCTTCGAATATCGGAGATTGGCCGCCTCGGGCTGGGCACTTCGAACCCAAACCAGGCTTCTTAGGGATACTGTCGCCGGTCAAGCGCACCTCGAAATTCCTTCACGCCGGTTTGCGCTGAAGCGTCACGACAATCGTTTCCGACGCTGTTCGTGCGTTCGACGTTCGTCGCCTCGCCCGCGATGCTGGAAGATGGTTTGAGATTGCTTCGCGCCGATCGCGGAACTTAACGACGACGGCTCGAGCTTCGAATCCGCTAGCCGTCGGGATGGGCTGGTGCTGCCAGACAGGATTGAACTGTCGACCTCTCCATTACCAATGGTTGGGCCAAAAGTTAGAAAGTGATGTTTTTCAAGAACTTCTGACGCTATTTTTGAACACCGCACGGATTTTGCACGGGTGTGCCGGTTCTAGGAGCGGGCCGCCTCCTCGGCGATAGGTTTGGGATTGGCTAGATCGGCGAGCTTGGTCGCGACCTCTGCCATCGTATTCTCTGCGGTATCTAAGCCGGTTCGAGAGGCGAGCATTGGGCTGACGTTACGGAGGGCTTCGTATGTCGTTCCGTGAACAACGGGAACGAGACGGTTACCAGCTAGAAGTACCGAAAGTTCTTTGTCGGCGATGCTTTCCGTTGGCAGGCGGCGCAGCAGCGCTGGGGTGACAAGGACGATTCCGATCCGCGAGGCCGCCAAGCCTTTATCGATGGCGCGCATCAAGGGCACGCCGAGGCCTACGTCCTTCTCACTGAACCAGACTTTGACACCGCGTGCCTCAAGCAGGTCGTGGAGTTCCTTGGCGGCCCCCTCGCGGTCGTCCCACGCATGGCAGAGAAACATATCCCGAAGGTCAAGGAACGCTTGTTTTTCGACGCTCTCGCGGACCGGCGTGAGCGCTTGCACCTCGGCCGGCGTGTACGTCACGGACGAGCCTGCTCGCGACCATCGCGCCCTTACGCGGCCGCCGGACCCGCCGCCGCTACTCCGGCCACTCCCGCTACTCCCCGACGATGAGTAAGACGGGGGCGAGTAGGATGGGGGCGAGTACGAACTGTAGCTGCTGTAGCCGCCGCCATAACCGCCGTAGCCGCGCCCACCGCATGCAGGGCAGGCCGCTCGACCGCTCGCCGTGCGGTGGCCAAATCTTGGTGCTGTGCATCTAGCCATGCGGCTCATGGTACCGGGTGCCATCGCCGCTCTCAAGCGCTAGCGCAAAGCGACTTCGTCCCTTCGACCCACTAGGTCGTTTCGCTTGCCCGTGCCTGCGGCGAGCCTGTTGGCCCACTTCAGTGGGTCCTTCATCCACGGCGCATTTGCCCACTCATTGATTACCGGCAGGGTATTAATGGCCTCGATCAACTTAGGCTGCGGCACGTTGGTATAATGACGGCTCATATCGTCGCCAACCGCATGGCCCATAATCTGATCCTTAATGTGCGGGTGTATGCCGTTGACCACCAACTGCGTCGAACACGAATGCCGCCCGGTGTAAGGCGAGATATCCCTAATTCCTGACCGCCGCCGCGCACCGTTGATCGCAGTTTTCATCTGGCCGCCTTCGTCCTCCTTCGGCTCATATGGCTTGCCGCGTGGTGTTCGGAACAAGAAGCCGCCGCGCTTACAAAGGCCGGTGAACAGCGGCACCAATACTTCGTGCATGGGAACGCCACGAGGTTCGCCGGTCTTACTTGCATCGAGCGTGACCCATCGACCTTCGATGTTAAGCTGATAGTCCTCCATGACGAACAATTCGATGGGGCGCATTCCGGTGTAAAACATCGTCGTCAAAAGCATCGCTGGGGCTGGCGACATCGCCATCACAAACCTCGCGGCGTAGTCATAAGCCACGGGCGTTGTCCCAGCCCGATACTTCTTCGGGGTCAGCTTTACAGTCGTGCCCTTCGGCTTACGAGGCCGAACCCATTTCCGTGGTTCAGCCCACTTGTTCCTTACGGCATGATTCCAAACTGTAATAAAAGGAGCGTGGCACTGCCTATTGCGAGTCGCCGCAGACGTGTTGGGGTACAAAATATTTGCCGCAGCATCTAATTCGTCTTGGCCAATGGAATGCAATTTCGTTTTCTCGAAATGGCCAAGCAAACGAGTCCAGCGCCCATTCTTTTCCTCTCCTAGAAATCTAGGTGAGCCACCGCCCGCCATGTATGAAACCGCGGCTTCGAAGAACGTAACGGTAGATTGCTTGCCGTAAACACTATCCTCTAAGAGGCGAGCTTCACGTTTGATGCGGATTGCCTCTGCGGCCTTCTTGTCGTCAGTGCCCGTGCTTTCGAATACAGACTGTTTGCGGACGGTGCCACGGAGATAGTAGTGGTCCGAACCTGATCGCTTGACGAGCTTGAGTGACAATGCATCCCCTCCCAAATTAATCGAATGTCATTTTCAGAAAACAGATAGGTCCTGCCATTCTTTGCGTAGTGCGGATGTCGCTTGATGATGTCTTGAAGCGAGCGTTTCCCAACCCGTAATTTAGCGGCGGCTTCCTCGAATTTGTAGATAGTCCCAATCGGTTCATTATCGTTCGCAGCTCGCAATTTCATTTCCCCTAAAATGTAGAAGCCGCCCCACCGGGACGGCCGCGTTTGAAAAAACTCGTTAGGCTATATCGCGCATTCGAAGTATCGATTGCCAGCGCTAGACGGACCACGCGACCCGAAGTTCAGACTTGTCAGAATGTTTTTTAGATAGTTGAACTGCTTCTCTCGCGTTGGGTCTTGCGCTGCTTCCCACGCACAAACGTCCCTCAGGCGTTTTTTCTGAAGCGCAGTCTTCAACGGAGGCGGCAACTTTAAAATCAACTGAATCTTTTCTTCGTCGATCAGATATCCGACGTGCGGATTGAATCCGAGACGATCCATCATAGTAAAAAACCGCTTGGGATCAAACGGCGCTTGTGGATCGATTTGCCCGAAGTGAGGCGGTAACGATTTCTGTGTCCCGAATTGATTGAAAGTCCTCTTGTGTGGTGCTGGCACGTATCCCCCTATACAGCCGCAAGGAATCTCGCGGCCCGCCAAGTGTGCGTACAAGAAATTGAGGAGTCAATAAAAAATACTGACTTAGCTGTACCGAAAATCGATACACTTCCGGGTATCCGGCCGCATCGAAACTGGTTACAAAATGCCTGACTCCGTGAAACGGAATGCGCTACAACTCCAACATGAATTCCAGCCAATGCCGTGCAGCAAGGGCACTTCTGAAATGGTCGCAGACTCAACTAGCCGAGTCTTCTGGCGTAGCCTTATCGACTGTAGCCGAATTCGAAATTGGTAAGCGCGAGCCGCGATCCGACAACTTGACGGCAATGATGAGCTCCCTAGAAGGCGCTGGCATCATCTTCGAAAACGATAGCAAGTATGTCGGCGTAAAGCTGAAGATCAAGCGCGGGAAGTGACTGTGCGAGAAACGATACTAAGAGAAATAAAGCGTCTCGCCGAAGCAGATGGTGGGAAGCCTCCGGGTTCGCGTACATTTGAGAATGAAACTGGTATCCGCCAAAGTGCATGGCGAGGAGTTTTGTGGGCACGTTGGGGTGATGCCGTCACCGAAGCCGGTTTCGAACCGAATGTTAAACAGGAGAAACATGAAGAGAAGTTTTTTCTAGAAAAGCTCGCTGAAGCCTGCATCCATCTGCGGAAGTTTCCGACCGCGATGGAGCTTCGGATGTACAGTAAGATTGATGAAGCGTTCCCTAGCACCAAGAGCATCACAAGGCAGTTCGGTTCATTGAAGAACGTACCGCGTCAGCTTTTAGAATGGGCGGTGGCGAACAACCGCGCCGACATTGAAAAAATATTGAGTGCCAACCTCGCACCGACTCCGGTGATTCCGTCCAATATAAAAGAAGGATTTGTTTATCTGATCCGTTCTGGTTCACACTACAAAATTGGCCGGAGCGACGAATTGGAGCGGCGTGTTAAGGAAATACGTGTGGCGCTGCCCGACAGCGCTACCCTCGAACACTCCATCAGGACTGACGATCCAGCCGGTATCGAAGGTTATTGGCATCGTCGTTTTGCAGACAAGCGAGCTAATGGTGAATGGTTTAAGCTTGATCGCGCAGACGTTGCCGCGTTTAAGCGTCGAAAATACCAATAGGCGCAACGCGAAAGCTGCGAACGATGTCGAAGCTATTGCCAAAATCTCTGTACGCTAACTTGATGGAGGAAGCACGATACAGAGTAGAAGCTATGGACGCAGCGCTAAGCGGCAGGATATCGCTCCCCGACATGATACTTGAGGAACTTATTTACCTGCAAATTCGCCTATTGTGCGAGATCGTAGGATTGGGCTGTCTGATAGCACATGGCGATTTCACTCAACATGATCTCAAAAAGCTTCGCGACGAATACGACGCCGACAAGATCATCAAAAGCCTCACACCCCTTAGTGCAACATCCTTCCCAGAACCCGTTAGGATTCAGGTATTACCGCCGGGTCCCGGCAACCCCAAGGGTTCCGTACATATTGACGAAGCTCCGGCAGGCAGCGCTTTGACCAAAGATGAATTCCTTAGGCTGTATGGCCGGACTGGCAATTATTTACATCGGGGGAAGTTAAGACGATTGCAGTCTCGCCCGCCATATAGTGCTGTTAACCTGACCCAAGCGACAGAATGCGCGAAGAAAACGCTTGGCCTCCTAGACCAACACCGCATCAGGTCGCCGGACAATTTGCGGCATTGGTATTGCGCTTTGAAGGGCCCCGACGGGAAAGTCATGGTATTTGAAACACTCGCGCCGTCTTCCCCTCCCTAAGACTGTCATCTGTCACCGACGAGTCTCGGTCAGCCGCCGCAACGCCACGAAATCCATCCAAGCCAGTTCTTTAATCGTCATGGCTGGCGCTTCGGACTCTTCTTCAAGCCATGACTTAACACCGCCAACGCGAGCGAATCTGTCAGCGGGAACTGTCACAAGGCTGCATTCTACTAGATCAACCGCCTTCAGCGTTCGCTTCGCGCCGTTCGGACCCGAACCTGATTTATGTAAATCAAAGTCTTTCGCCCTGTAGCCAATACTCAACCCGTTGAACGCGGGGCGTGGTTTCATCTTCAAGAGCGCATACGCGTCCGCACCGCGCCGTGTGTTGATCGCCAGCTTGCCTTTCAGCTTCAAGCCGCGTTCGTCCTCTTCCATGCCGGTCCAGATGCCGATAGGGACATCGGAATGTTGTGAGAGTAGTGCAGGCCATTGAGCCGCGCCGCTCTTCGCGTCTGCAATCGTTTTTCGGAACGCGCCGGGAGCTACCGTATCGCCATAGTCGTCAACGTTACCGAATGTTGACCCGTATCCGACAAACGTTCCATCGTCGTCATTCGAGCCTGCTTTGATTTCGAGCGGGCAATAGATGTGGTCCATGAGTCTAAATCCTAAAAACTATTTGAGAGCAATGGTGGTGTTTAGTAGTGTGCCGCGATGATATCTCGCGAGTTAGATTCGCCGGGCGTTAGCGGAGAAGGGATGGCCACTCACAATTCAAGAGGCGGTAATAGGCTGACAGGTCGTCCTAAGGATCGACCAGTCGCAAAGAAGGTTCCGGCACAAAGGTTCCCTGTCGAAAGTGAAATCCAAAGATTGGAAGAGGAACTGAACGCCTTTAACGACCGCATCGCCGAATTAGAAAGCGAGGGTCATCGAAGCCTCGCGCTAGATGTATTGAAGGTCAACGCTTTGGATTTTGCACAAAGGATCGACGAGCTTCGTTCTTTATTGGTCGAGCGCGGTCTAAAAAATTAGAGCAAATCGGTGAGGAAGTCCGCATCGTTGAGTGGGTCGCGGCACGTTAAGTCGTCCGCGTTGGCAGATTCAGCGCGCCGCGTTCTCTCGGAGAGAATCCGAGCTTGCTTAGCACGCCAATTAAATTCGATACGTCGCCGGATTTGATTTCCTCTAACCGATATCGTGCCATCAGCGTAGCTGCGATTTCGACGAGGAATCTATCGGCGCTTGTCAGCCACCAGCCGCGTTCGCGCATTTCCTGCCAAGTTTCCTTGACCGGCTTCGGGACCCGTCGTGGTGGATCAGGGAGCGGCGTCGTTACGATGGGTTCATTTTGTCGTTCTCTCTTCCTGTTTGGATTGCGTTTGAATGCGCCGAGCAATTCGAGCATAGCGGTCGGTTTTCTTGGCCTAGCCATGGAATCCTGAAGGTTCTGGGTTTTGTGGACGTAAAACATTGACGGCTGGTCAGTCACGCGGCCAAAGCGAGCAGGGATGGTTGGCCCCCGTGCCTTCGTAGCCTTCCGGCATGGTTGCAATCGTTGTTGGACTGTTGCCAACAGGCACGCTGTCTGGGCGCGAACCGCGCTAAAGGCGATCCGTCTGGTTGGCAGGTGATTACGCCTTGGTGGATGTCCGTCCTTGAGCGCTTAACGGACTCAAATCGCACCTTGCGCCATGTCCGAAAAGTGCCCAACAACGGACGTGGGCGCTTTCCCGATCAATGCCGGTTTTGCGCCAGCATTCGCCACAGCGCTTGACTGCCCCAAGCCGGGCTCCAAGAATATGGCCGAAGCTTGACGGAGACAATATCGAAAAGATACCATTAGGTAAAGCGCTGCACTTTTGCTGCTCGATTTATTTTCATGCGGTTATTTTTCGACGGTTTGGTAGGCGAGATCGTCAATGGATGATGTGGCCGGAACATTTTCGCTCGATCAAGTCGCGCGCATTTGGCCAGTTCTTAAAAATGACGCCAAACGTAAGAGGCGTATTTGGACAATCAAACGGGCAATAACGATTTTAAAAACATCGGAAGGGCTGACAAAGATCGGCGCGCTCCGATACTCGATGTATATCGAACAAGACAAAAAACCTTACGCTCACGCGGACTCCTCTAAGCGTTGTTTTCTTGAACCAATTGACCTGCGAAGTGTGAACTTGGCAGCAACGGTGCGCGGCGAATGTATAGCGGGCCTTCGATTGACCAAAGCCTGCGATGCTTTTGACGATGAGTATCTGTTTCGATTACTTTCGCACACTCCTTTCAGTCCAGCCGACTACGATAAAGTGGTCGTATGCTCGCGGTTAGTTTTAGCAAACTCTGTACGCGCGCGACTTCAAATATCTGGCATTCTTCAAGAGGCTTTCAGAATTTCGCTTACAAATGGAATTGACTACGCCGTCTTATCTGCACGTCCGGCCCTTGTTCCGCTCTACAAAAAAATGGGGTTCATCCCGTTTGGAGAAGGATACCGAGAAAAAATTGCCGGCGATTTGAGCGTCTTAATACTGGACCTGCGGAACAGAGAAGTTCTTTCCTCTACTCGCTCCATATTCCTACGAGTTTATGATGCACTTACGTTTCGCAAAGGGCCTGAGCCAAAAATGAATGCTATTGTCGGGGCGTTTTCATTCGATCGAGCGGCGGCCGGGTGGCCAATTCTCAAAGATGAGGGCAGAAAGTTTCATGCTTCGATGTTCAAATATAGCGTCTCGCTGGTAAAGACATCACAGGACCTGCGAAAGATAGGCGAGCTTCGATATTTGATGAATTTCAAAACCGACACGAAGTTGTCTCCATACGCCGACCCATCTAGCCGCTGCTTCCTCGAGCCAATTGATCTGGATAGCGTGAATATTGTTGCGACTGTCCGCACGAAGTGCGTAGGGGGCGTTCGACTGTCGAAAGCCAACGATCCACTCCAAGGCGACTCCTTGTTGCGACTGCGTTCACACATTCCTTTCGCCCCATCGGACTACGGTAAAATTGTGCTCTGCTCGCAACTTGTTTTGGCGAAGGGCATCCGAGCGCGTCTTCAATTAGTTCCTCTGGTCCAGGAGGCCTTTCGAGTAGCAATGATTAGCGGGTTTAACTATGCCGTTATGTCTACGAAACCAGCCTATGTCCGGCTTTTCAAAAAAATGGGTTGGATTCAGCACAGCGACAGTTACCACGACGAATTCGCGGGCGATCTGGTTGTAATGATATTGAATCTGCGGAATAGAGAAGCGCTTTCCGCTGTTCGCTCTATATTTCTAAGAGTGTTCGATGCTTTTGCATTTCGAAATAGCAGTAAGGTGCGCGCATGAATCACGTAGCAAAAGAGACAGGAAAATACTCGGAAGAAGCCCACGCGACCTTTAACGAGCTCGATGCTCGAGTCGAAAAGGTATTCTCGCAGGTCAAGGAGTGGCGCGGATGGAAATTCCTTCACGATCCTAATACCCCGCGTGAAGACATTGTCAGGTTCATTAGAGAGATATTTCGCTCTGTGGTCATGTATCAGGCTCACACCACGGAAGCGGGATTCCATATGTTCGGCCGCTTGCCGAAAGGCGATGTCCGGCTGATCCAGGCTCTATGTGGTCATAAGGCGGAAGAGGCCGAGCACGGCATCTGGGCGGCCGAGGACCATCAGAAACTGGGGGGCCAGCCGCAGGTACAAGCAAAGCCCTCACCTGCCACATTTGCGGTTGCCGCGGTTTGGTGGCGTATGGCGATGTTGGAAGATCCCTTAGGGTATTTAGGTGCGGAATATCTTTTTGAGGAGCTCACAGCGCTGGCTACAGCAGCTTTGCTGCCTCTTATCAAAGCTCGGGATCTACCAACAGACGGATTCCGCTTCATTATCGAGCATGCAACAGAGGATGCTAAGCACGCCGTTTTTATCAAGCACCTGATATTAGACGTGGCAACGCGTTATCCTGAAAGCCCAACGGCAATGTTCCGCTGTTTTGACTATTTTCACCAGGTGTACCCGCTTCCCGTGTGGGACGAAGCGTTCGAGCGCGCTATAGTCGCTTCTGCTCGATAGCCGAAGGAAAGCTCGATTCTATAGAAGCCTCACGACTTGCGTGATGGGTCAATCGCGTCGGTTTTGTCCCCATACCGCCGCTTCTGGGTTCCCCCCGGCAGCGGTCATTGGGCGGCTTTGCCAAACCCTTATTTTTCTTCCCTTCACTGCCGTACCACCCCCACCCTAAGAAAGGGTGGGGGTGGTGCGGCACTGTAGTTGCTACACCTGCACAACACTTGCAGTACCTACGGGTACCGCAGGTTTGGCGGATCACGCGATGAATTCCTTAAATTCGCGATTGACCTTTTGCTCGTAGACTTCGAGTTGCTTGTCTTTGAGCCACGTATCCAACATCCGCCTGACACGCTGCTTGTCGTGGCCCGTCATCACTTCTTTCGTAGAGCCGAGCCCAAGTACCTCGCCAACCACATAGCCAGCCCATGCCTTCGCCTGTGGGTCCTTGCGGTATGCCCCGGCCTTGAGTCGATCTTGGATAGATAGCAGTTGCTGGCTCGTAACTCCTTCCACAAATGAAGCTTGGGTCGGCCACTGCCACCGGGTGACAACGCCGATGTTGTCCGACCGCAGACCGGAAAGATTACCTGTACCGCCATTGCCGAGCGAAACGCTTTCCATCTTGTACCAATCGCGGCTGCCGGTCTTGAGTGTCAGATTCTGCTTGTCATCTTTCGCGCTGAAATAGCCCGATGGACTTTGAAGCGCCGCAGCTTTGGCCTCTTCGTGGGTCATCGGGTTGAGAACCATCACAGAGCGGCAAGCAAAGACCACCGCACCGCTGCCTCGCCCGGACATAGCGGTTGCCATTCCACTGGAAGTGTCTGCCTTCGTCGTGTGATGGCATAGCTCCACGGCGCAATTGCCCTCGCGAGCCACGCGGACCCAGCCGGACTTCATAACCAAGTCCATCGCTCCGCTATCGCTTTCGGGGGCGTCATGGCTGCTTATGAAGGGGTCCACGAACAGAACATCGATTTCCAAGGCTTCGACGGCCTCAATTGCGGCGTCAACCACCGGGACATTTATGATTGTTCCCGTGCGCGTCGTCTTAGTAATGACCAACGACTTCTCGCCATCTATGTGCAGCCTGTCCCCAATATCCTCTGGCTTGATATTGTAGTGAATCATTGCCGCACTGACGCGGCGGCGAAGTTCAACCTTGTCGTCTTCTAGATTGAACAACCAAACCCGCGAAGGTTTGGGCACATCTTGGCCGAGCAGGGGACGGCCCGTAGCAAGGGCTAATGCTTCAACGATTTTGAGCGATGTTTTTCCGACTGCACCGGACGCAATGGTCGCCGAGACGTGACGGCGTATCAGGTGTCTGCCGTAAATCCAGTCACGCACCGGAATTGAAGCAGGGTCTTCCCATTCGAAAACGGTTGGCTCGAAAAACTCGTTATCGTTGGCAGCAACGGGAAGATACCTGGCCCTTAGCTGTGCGGGAGTAATAACGGCGTCGCAGCCATTCTTGAACGCTGCATGCACCGTTGACCAGTGGATATCGTCCACTTTCCTGAGATCAAATTCTTCAAGAACAATCTCCTTGGCCTTGTGTCCGAGCCAGCCACCGGAGTGAAAACTCCCTATTTGGGTTGCGGCATGACAGGCGTCATTGACGAAGTCACCTTTCCAGTCAGAAAGAACTTTTCTTAGTGCGATTTCCGCATCTGTATTTCGACGCGGTCTGACTTCCGCCGAAGCGATACTTGAAACCTTCACGGGCAGAGCAGCCATCACGCTGCCACCGGTTCATTGAGAACTTCCATGAGGTGTTCAACGAAGGTTGGGAAATCCTTGATCCGGTGCTTAAATCCCACAGCCCTAGCTGCTTTGCTAATGGCGGCTCGCCAAGGAGCACCGCCAGATTCGAAGTAGGGTTGAAGTTGCATGTAATCCGCGTCGCTTAGTCCAGCCGCTTCGGCTGCCAACTTCGCCAGACACTCAGCTCCGCGAGCATTGCGCGGATCTGAATAGCGGGCCGTCATTTTATCTCGCCAATCCTTTGTGAGGTTCAATCCATAGCTAACGGATTCGGCGCAGTCAGTTTTTCGTAATTCAAACATTTTATCTTTTTCAAAGTAGCCGGTGAAATTCCGGCAGGGGTTAAGGACGAAATGCCCGCGTGCGTCGGGTTGTCTAAGTAAATCTTAGCGGTACGCGGACAGCACCGCCGTCAATAGATGCTGTCCGCGCTCGCATCACCACTCTGCTCGGGATGACGACAGAGCGGGAGTCTTAAAACTATTCGATATCCCGTAACGTTCGTATAAGGTGATTGAACTTGTTGTCGCTCACGAGCCGCGAAGCTTTGCAGTCCGAGAAGAGCGGCCCGCACTTATCGGCATCTTCCAACGTCGCGTTGGTTTCAGGACAAGCCCCGGCCCTCAGAAAAGAGATTTCCTGAAGCTCACCTTTGCTAATGAAATGAACCGGATTCTGACTTACAGTATGTGTCGTCGTATTAGACGCTGCGTATGTAAAGCCAATAGAGCAATCTAGGAACGCCTTACTCTGAGCAAGAGCGGTGACATGCTCACTGATCTTATCTTTCCGAAGGTGGCATCTAAAGGCCACCCCATACTCATCTGCGTGCAAAATCAGATTTGATTGTGAGTTGCCAAACTCAAGATCGTCGTTGTGCTCTAGGAGCATTCGGACGACGTGAGCCGATTTCAACGACTCATCGAACGCGCCCGGTGAGATGTAATTCCATCGATCGTTGTGACGATAAAGCGTATCGAACCGGAATCCATATCCATGCAGAACAAGTCCGCTGTACGTCACACGCGTAACAAATCTGGAATCGAAGCGACGTAACCCGCCGCCTTCGCTTCGTTAAAGGCGGTCCGAACATCTTCGCTGCGAAGGAAATCAAGGTTCACACCGAATAGGCCGCCGAACCCGATCTGGCTTTCCACCAAGTCCCGCTTCGTCTTCTGCATTTCTGAGTAGACTGTGTAAGCCTCGCCTAACATTTTGAAAAACCTTTTCATGTCGGCGTCGTGCTTGGGCTTCAGAGGCTTACAGTACGCCGCTGAAAGCTTGGCGTGCTCTATGCGAAACTCAGCCTCAAGTTTCTCAATCACCACTTCGGTAGCCTGAGCCTTACGTGCGACGTGATTCATTTGAGTCCTGATATCTGGCAGGTCTTCAAGAGACTCGCCCCGCTCGATGCGGGCCACGTCGTCAGCACGACGCGTGTCTTCGTCGATGGCACCAGCCGTGTCGATTTTACCCGGCACCGGACGGTGATCAGTTAGGTCTATGGTCGCTTTTTCTACCGGCCGCTCGTAGCGCACTACGCTTGGACCAATGTCCGGCCGCAAACGGTTCGCGAGCACGCGATATTCAGCGCCAAGGTTAAGGCGATCTTGCCGACGCGCATCCAGCGCGTTCGCGAGGCGAGTTAGGTTCGCGCTCGTGATGTGAATAGGCGCGAGAGGGTCAATGTTTGTCGGGCTGCGATAGAAAGGCATTATTGTTTCCTTGACTTGAGTTGAGAAAGCTTCTGATTTACGTCAGCGATGATCGGCCCCAAATCGATGACGAACGCACCGTCCTTGCCACAAACGTCGGTAAGCAACGCGTCAAACGGCGCGGCCACGATCGTGGCGTTGCCTTCTTTGATTACGATCAAGGTCCGGCAAAAATCGAAAAGCGTATTGGCGTGCCGTGTGCGTTGGTCTTCCGCGAAGAGAAGGGCCGACTTGGCTGCGGTCCTGATTTGAACGCCAGCCTTGGCGCAAGCTTCGATGATCGCAATCCGATAAGCTGTTCCGATGGTCACATAGCGATCGTCGCCGTGGCCACACGGGATCGAGTCGCCCGCTGAATGTGTGTAAATGTGATGCGCGTAGCGCTGTCCCTGCAATCTTGCAGAAGCGCCGGTAACCGCTGCAACTTGGCTGGCACTCAAGAGCAAGTCCGCTTTCGCGGTCATAGATATCTCCTATGTTTTGGACGTGAAAATATGATGGGCAAAAGAAAACCCGATCCACTGCGGGGTGGACCGGGCTAGGAGTCTGCTTTGGAAAAGCGGGGAGGAATTTCTTCCTTCCATACTTAGACTATACCGGTTTCGGATAGACCCCCCCGAGGGGGCCTATGCAGCGTCGCAAATTGTTGCGATGGCACCGTGATTGTCGTTTGCTGCGAA
Organism: Bradyrhizobium erythrophlei; assembly: GCF_900142985.1. NCBI lineage: Bacteria > Pseudomonadati > Pseudomonadota > Alphaproteobacteria > Hyphomicrobiales > Nitrobacteraceae > Bradyrhizobium > Bradyrhizobium erythrophlei. The sequence continues at coordinate 2,138,884 of NZ_LT670849.1, read as the reverse complement.
TGGCATAGACCGCAAAAAGCTCTTCCCGTTAATGTAGCAAGATGAGGCGGGCCAATCCCGATAGGGCGGCCAAGTAGCGCGGCGATTGTCTAATGTCTCCCCTGCAAGGTGAGTCAATATGTCTCTAAGGATTCCGTATAGGCACGTCGTGACGCTGTAAGACGGCTCCAACGTGCGTCGTGAAACGAATTCAGGTCGCCCCCGCCCCTTCCTGATCGACTCCGCCACCCGCAATCCTTCAATGACGCGTTGGCGTCCGACCGCTGCGGCAACGCCGTCTCCCACTCCCTGCGTTTTTCCAAGACTGCTCATTGTTGCGTGATGCGCAATGGCGCGAATAACGGGGTGCCATAGCGAACGCATCTCCAACTTCAACATGCGAACAATCTGGCCCGACTCGGCCCGTTGGTCGGAACTTGGAAAATCTGTTTGAGGCAGAAGAGGCGGTGCTTCGCGAATTAGACCGCTAACATCTATCTTCGACCTGTCGTCAATTTCATTGAGCGCATCAAGGAGGCGTATCACTGAGTAGTCATCGGCCTTGATTTCAAGACGGCGGGTTGTTCCATGCTCGTCCATTACGCGCATACCGCTTTTGCCACCCTCATCACCAACGTTAATACTTTCGAATTCGAATCCTTCGTTTGCAGCTTCATCAGGTGCCTCATCATCCGGCCCGGTTGGCGCTCCCGTTCCCTCCCTGCTTTGCGATATTTTGTCGCCGACATAGATATTCAAAGGTGGGAGCGCCTTTGCTGGCGTCATTAAAACTCGATAGTGGCGGTCGATCCAGATTGCAGTATTCCAAAGTCGGCTGTTCTCTTCTTTATTCCTTCCAAGCCGGTCCTTGAGATATTCTTCTTGCAACTGCCACGCGCCGCGCCTCTGCCTATCGTTCGGTTCGCGATGTTTCGGCGGGCCGAGATATGGAATTGCTGGCGATGCTTTGAACGGTACGCCGTCTCGCTTGCTCTCACCCGGCAGGAAAGTTTTCGTTGCGATTCCAGAACGGCGTTCTGCGAAGAGCGGCTTGGCCAGAAGATTGAGAACAACGGGGCACGTAATCGGGTCGCCGGTGACGTTAGTAGGTGCGTCGTCCATAGTTGTTTTGCCTTTGCTTTTCCAAAATATTCCCGCTGCCGTTCGGCATGTCGGGTCGCGTCCCGTGTTGATCGCGGTGTTGTTGAAATTAATTATCCGACGAAACGCTTGGCGGGCACGAATGAAAATAAACGTAGCGCCAACGCGCGCCTTCCTATGCCGGGTGGGCGGAAAATGTAAGAATGCTGGTTCCCTTCTCGACATTTTTTGGATCGACCGGGCTGACGATTTCCCAGGCTGGATAGGAAACCCACGCCGCAGCATTTGCTGGACTCAATTGACCGCTGTCCAAGCTTAAAATAAATGATTGATGTTGTTTCGTCACAACCAAGCCGGCATCGTTGGGGCTTACGAGCAGCGTTCCAGCTTTTGCTTCTGGCGTCCTTGCAGATTCCATTGTCGCGGAATTCGGCAGTAACTTTGCGTCAGTAAATGGAATTCCGATTTCATCCGCAAGCGGTTCGGCATCCACCAATTCGAAAGCTTGAACGTTTCTAAAAGGTGTCGAAAAGACCAAGTAGGCGTAGTTGGTGCCGACTTCTATGCATTTCCATCCAAAACATTTTTCAGTCTTATGCGTTAGGCAGAACATCACACCGGGCTCGATGTCTTTAACGAACTTGGGTGCGTCGGCAACCGGAAGGAGTTTCAATTTAGGGGTTCCTCTCTGTGTAAAAAGCGTTTCTTATCGCTAGGTGCGTATTCGGTCGCGCCGTGGAGTAGGGTTTAGCACCTGAAAGATAATCTGGGGGTTAACTGACGGTTACTCCCGCCCAAGCGGCCGTCATCGCTCCGCGCACTATGCGGCTGCGCCGAACTGTTAGATTGTTTTGGTGTCCCCGGTGCCGCGTGTCCCGACGCGGCGATATTCAAAATTGCTTTGGTCTAGAAATCAGTTCCAACCTTGTATAGCATTTAGAAACAATTTGCTAGGTGGCTCTTGTCTTCATCAATCGTGTCGGGGTTCTATCACGAATCCGAACGAAAAGCATGGTGGCTGTACTACCCGTTGCTCATCTGCAACATGCCGCACAAGCCACATACTAGCGGCGCGGCTCTGCCCCAATCCCTAGCGGCTCGACTCTCGTCGCGATCCCCGGAATCAATAGGGGATGCGTGAGCAAAAGATCACCCTTGGAGAGATGCGGCAGTCCGGCGTGCACGGCCTCCTGATTTATTGCTCCGACTACCGTTGCAGCCATCACCTGAAGATCAGCGCGGATGGATGGCCTGACGATCTCCGACTATCCGATCTTGAGCCGCGCTTCGTCTGCAAGGCGTGCGGAACACGCGGGGCGGACATTCGGCCGAACTTTGCGCCAGCAAGGATGGGCACTAAGGGATGGTAACCCGCAAGCCGATCGATCTTCCGCCGAACGTCGCGCGTGCCTTTGTGAAGGCCATGGAGGACTTTTTCGCTGAGCAAGACAAGCACAAACAGGATGCTATAGCCGCCAATCAACTCAGTGTTATGAATCAGTTTCGCGGACAGCGTGACGAGCCGCTTCGGCTCAGTGATATTAAGGAAATGTTTCGAGCGCTAAAGGGAATCGTGGGCTAAGATGAAGAAGCCTGTCATGATGCCAGCAGAGACCAGATGCACTGAGTGCATGGGGAGCGGCTTCACAGTCGTGAAGCATCCAACGAAACCCGGCGTCAAAATTTATAAAGCGTGCGAAGAATGTCTCGGCAAAGGACGTGTTGCGGCCAACTGATGCGGCCTTTAACGCAGGTCAGCCGGGCCTCTGCACCGATGAGTTGCAGAATCGCGATTGCGGCCACGCCCACAGCCTCCGAGGGCATCGCCAGTAACCAAAGGCGGCTGGCCTACGTGCGGTGCGGCTGGCTTTGGATTCCCATGGTGCCCGTTATGGATCATGTCGAACGGGCTGTAGAGTGTAAGCATGGCTGCGCTTGCCATGCTAGGCAGCGACAACAGCAGAGCTAGAAAGATAACAACGCTGCGCACGAATAGTCTCCCAGAAGGAGAATAGAACTATGTCGATTCGACTCAAGCAGCATCCCTTATTTATCGTCTAGCGACGTTCGGAAATGTTGATGAGGCTTGCGACAAGGATCAGCGCAAAAGTCACGACCATCCAGTTTTGGAACTGAAAGCCGAGAAGCGTGGCCTTATCCATCAGCCATTCGTCCATCGAAGCCGTCCAACGCAAAGGATGGCTCTTTGTAGAGGCTTTGGCTGACGTGGTCCTTACAGAGAACAAATTATGCCACTGCTATTTTCAAACTAGGCCACTATGGGTTGAAACAAGCCAGTAACCCACTGGGGGTGCTGTGCCAATTAGGACAGTGCTGTAGACGGTATTGATCCGGCTATCCGGTCCTGCGGAAAACTCTACGTTGGCCCTTGCCGGGGCTGAGATTTTCATCACGCACAAATTTTTACCGGCCATTGGGGTCGCCGAGAGGTGACCCCTTTCGATTCTAGCAGCCGGAATGAAAGAGGCCGCCCGCTGAGGCGGCCTTACGTCGGTGCTCGCAAGTCGCTGCGAAGCCAACCTTGGGTTTTTCTGGATTTCATTGGGTCGGCCAAATCGGCGACAGTCTGACGGATTTCTTTGCAAACCGGGCACTCATAGGTGCGGATATGGAAACCCAGGCGGCCGGATGTAACCCGCGCCAGCATAGTTTGGGTTTTGCATTTCGGGCATGGTGGTCTGTAAAACTCGCCCATGATGTGGTCCCTCACATCTGGCGGGAGCGCTACACTCTCAGTCACCGGATGGATGCCATTACAAGGCCGGTGATGGAACCGACGATGCGCGCTGCAATACGGGAGCGCTGTTCTGTTTTGCTCACCTCCGCAAAGAAATTAACGATTGGTTCACGAATTGGTCCTTTGTCCGATTCAAATTTAGAAAAATCAAATCAGGCCACTGTTAACTTCAAACTAGGCCGCTTGGGGTCGAAACAGGCCAGTACCCAATTTTGTATAGGAACATCGCACGAACCTGCTGCACGGATTTTGCACGTAACTGCACGCCATTTCATGCTTCGTTCTGCGTGCAGATGCCAATTGCCGCCGATCGCAACAAAGCCTGACGGCGCAAAGTGTTTGATTTTATTAGCAAGAATGGTGCTGCCAGACAGGATTGAACTGTCGACCTCTCCATTACCAATGGAGTGCTCTACCACTGAGCTACGGCAGCGTGCCCCGCATCGAGAATCGGCCAAAAAGGCCCTACAAGGCGGCCGATCCTTGCCACAAGGTCAGGGGTCGCGCAAGCACGGGAAAGGCCCGGCGGAAGCCGAAATCGCCGTAATTTACTGCTATAACTGGCTTCTTTCGATTTTAGCCCGGTTTCGGCCAATGCAGGCCAGGCGGATGGCGGCGGCGTAGGCGAGCAGGTCGGCGATGAAGGATGACGGGCAGGGCGGTGGGCGGCCGGCCGGAAAGGCGCCGAAGGACGCGCGCCAGGAACGGTTGAAGCTCGCGCTGCGCGAAAATCTCAAGCGCAGAAAGTCGCAAGCCAGAGGCAAGGGCGATTACAAGGGCGATTTGATGCCAACGTCGTCCGTCTCTGATGAGGTGGTCGGCGAGGGTGACGAAGAGAACCCCGGGTAAATATCCGGCTGGCTGCGATGCGGCGGTTGGAGGATATCCCTCGAAGAAGCGGATTTTTCGGATCAGGTGGGTGATGTCAAAACAAGCCATCATAGGACAAGAAGCAAACGGCGCCGCTAATCTCGCCAGTGCATTTCCCCGCTATGAGCAGACCTTTCCGACACTGACCGCGCCGGAGATCGCGCGGATGCGCCGGTTTGGCGAGGAGCGCAATTACAAGCACGGCGAAGCCTTGTTTGAAACCGGCAAGGTCGGCCCCGGCCTGTTCGTCGTTTTGTCCGGCCATGTCGCCATCAGCGAGCGCGACGGCCTCGGCCGCGTCACCCCGATCATCGATCAGGGGCCGGGCCAGTTCCTCGCCGAGATCGGCCAGTTGTCGGAACGCCCTGCTTTGGTCGACGGCCATGCCGAGGGCGATGTCACCACGTTGTTGCTGCCGCCGGCCAAGTTGCGCGCGCTGATGGTGGCGGAAGCCGACCTCGGTGAGCGCATCATGCGGGCGCTGATCCTTCGCCGCGTCAACCTGATCCGCGGCGGCGCAGGCGGCCCGGTCCTGATTGGACCCGGGACTTCCGCAGGCGTCATTCGTCTTCAGGGCTTTCTGTCCCGTAACGGCTATCCGCATCATCTGCTTTGCCCGCATGTCGATGCGGACGCTGCCGACGTGATCGCACGCTATTCGCCGCTACCGGAAGAACTGCCGCTGGTGGTCGTGCCCGACGGGACGGTGCTGCGCAACCCGCGCGAGTCCGAACTCGCGCGTGCCATCGGCATGGTGCGCGCCGTCGCCAAGGACAAGGTCTATGACGTTGCCGTCGTCGGCTCCGGGCCCGCGGGGCTGTCGACCGCGGTCTATGCCACCTCCGAAGGTTTGTCCGTGGCCGTTTGCGACACGCGGGCTTTCGGCGGCCAGGCCGGCGCCAGCGCCCGCATCGAGAACTATCTCGGCTTTCCCACCGGCATCTCGGGCCATGCGCTGATGGCGCGCGCCTTCAACCAGGCGCAAAAATTCGGCGCCGACATCATGATTCCCGTCGAGGTGAGATCGCTCGATTGCTCGCGCGCTGACGGCGTCTTCGGCCTGACACTCGAGAATGGCGATGTGGTGCGGGCGCGCGCGATCGTGATCGCCAGCGGCGCACGTTACCGCCGGCCACAGATCGAACGCCTCGCCGAATATGAAGGCCGCGGCGTGTGGTACTGGGCTTCGCCGATCGAGGCGAGCCTGTGCACCCGTCAGGAGGTCGTGCTGGTCGGCGGCGGCAATTCCGCGGGGCAGGCCGCGGTTTTCCTGTCGGGCCATGCCAGCAAGGTTCAGATGGTGATCCGCGGTGGCGGGCTTGGCGCCAGCATGTCGCGCTATCTGATCGAGCGCATCGAAGCATCGTCAAACATCGAACTGATCTTCAACGCTGAAGTCATTGGGTTAGATGGCGCCAAGGAAGCTTCACTCGAATGCGTGCGCTGGCGCAGCCGTCTGTCGCCCGAAGAGATGCGGTTTAATGCCCGCAATCTTTTTCTGTTCGTCGGCGCCGATCCGGCAACGAACTGGCTCGAAGGCTGTGGCGTGAAGGTCGATCGGGCCGGCTTCGTCATTACCGGGGTGTCGAACGGCGCAAGCTCTCCCGCATCGGCATTGGAGACCTCGGTGCCGGGCGTCTTCGCAGTGGGTGACGTCCGTTCGGGCTCGGTCAAGCGCGTCGGCGGGGCGATCGGTGAGGGCGCGCAGGTCGTTGCCGCATTGCACGGCTATCTCAATGATTCCGCACGGCCGTCGCTCTAAAGGCGACGGACAAGATTTCTTGCGCGCGAGTTGGTGTCGGCATGACAGCGCTGCAAAAATTCCGTGACACGGTCATTGCTGTCGTGAGCTAAGGCTGTGGCAATTTCAAACGATCGGCCGTAGCATTGAGCGATCCAAAAAGGGGGAGCGCGTCATGATGCTCGGTCTAAGCTTGCATGCCGTCACGGTGTTGCACGTCGTCATCAGTCTGATCGGAATCGTCACCGGCCTCGTCGTCTTGTACGGGCTGTTCAAGTCGCAGTCGATGCCTGGCATGACCGCCATCTTTCTGCTCACCACCATTCTCACCAACGCCACCGGCTTCATGTTTCCGTTCGAGAAGCTGTTGCCCTCGCACATCATCGCGATCCTGTCGCTGGTGCTGCTGGCGATCGCCTGCTTCGCGCTCTACGGTCAGATGCTTTCAGGGGCGTGGCGTCCGATCTACGTGATCACGGCGGTTACCTCGCTCTATCTCAACGTCTTCGTGCTGGTGATCCAGAGCTTCCTCAAGATCGGCCCGTTGCATGAGCTGGCGCCGAGCGTGCCGCCAAGCGAGCCGCCGTTCGCCGTGACCCAGGGCGTTGTCCTCGTGCTCTTTGTTATCGCGATCATCGCTTCGGTGCGGCGTTTCCGTCCCGCCTGATCCGGCCTCGCTTTATCGGGGGCCGGGCCAGAACCCGCCCCCCGGAGCGTGCGGTACCTGCGTCCTTCCCATCAATTCGCCGTAAAGGTGAAGCCGTTTGGTCCTTAGAAGATCGGCCGGGAGGTTTGCTTTGGGCGCCGTTCGCCCTATACCCTTGGTCCGGATGGGGGGACCAGCATGGATCGCATTCGCATCATCGGCGGCAACGCACTCAACGGCACCATCCCGATTTCCGGCGCCAAGAATGCCGCGCTCCCTTTGATGATCGCAGGTCTTTTGACCGACGAGACGCTGATCCTGGATAACGTGCCGCGGCTTGCCGATGTCGCGCAGTTGCAGCGGATTCTCGGCAACCATGGCGTCGACATCATGTCGGCCGGAAAGCGGCCCGGTGATCGCGAGTACCAGGGCCAGACCCTGCACATTTCTGCGGCTGACATCTTCGATACCACCGCGCCCTACGAACTGGTGTCGCGGATGCGCGCCAGTTTCTGGGTGATCGCGCCGCTGGTGGCGCGGATGCGCGAAGCCAAGGTGTCGTTGCCCGGCGGCTGCGCCATCGGCACGCGGCCGGTCGACCTCCTGATCATGGCGCTGGAAAGACTCGGCGCCGAGATCACCATCGACGGCGGTTATGTGATCGCCCGCGCGCCTTCCGGCCTGAAGGGGGGCGAGATCGATTTTCCCAAGGTGACGGTCTCCGGCACGCATGTCGCGCTGATGGCGGCGACGCTCGCGGAAGGAACCACTGTTATCAGTAACGCGGCTTGCGAGCCGGAAATCCGCGATGTCGCCGACTGCCTCAACAAGATGGGTGCACGCGTCACCGGCGCCGGCACGCCGCGAATCACCGTGCAAGGCGTGAGCAAACTGCATGGCGCGCGGCATACCGTGCTGCCCGACCGGATCGAGACCGGCACGTATGCCATGGCGGTGGCGATGACCGGCGGCGACGTTCAGTTGAGCGGGGCGCGGCCAGAACTCCTGCAAGCCGCGCTCGATGTGCTCACTGAGGCCGGTGCCGTCGTGACCTCCACCAACGAAGGCATTCGCGTCGCCCGCAACGGTGCGGGCATCAATCCGGTGAAGGTTTCGACCGCGCCATTTCCGGGCTTTCCGACCGACCTTCAGGCGCAGTTGATGGCGCTGATGACCTGCGCCAAGGGCGCTTCCCACATCACCGAGACGATCTTCGAAAACCGCTTCATGCACGTGCAGGAACTGGCGCGGTTCGGCGCCCGCATCGCGCTCGATGGCGAGACCGCAACCGTGCACGGTATCGGCCAGTTGCGCGGCGCGCCGGTCATGGCGACCGACCTGCGGGCGTCGGTGTCGCTCGTCATTGCCGGCCTTGCCGCCGAGGGCGAGACCATGGTCAACCGCGTCTATCATCTCGACCGCGGTTTCGAGCGGCTGGAGGAAAAGCTCTCCGCCTGTGGCGCCCGCATCGAGCGCATCAGCGACTAAGACCCCGCGACCTCTTCCGACCTAAGGAACCGGCGTATTCCAAGCGACCGGCCCGCACTAGTGGGTTGACGGCGATTTGCCCTCGCGCCATGGAGCAGAAGCCTTTACCTTTGGTCTTCAATACCGTCCGGAAAGCCGTCATGCCCGTTCTGCTCGATACCTCCAGCCCCGATTTTGCGGCCGCATTCGGCGCATTCCTGGCGATGAAGCGCGAGGTGGCGGCCGACGTCGAAGCCGCTTGCCGGCGCATTGTCGACGATGTGGCGGGACGAGGGGATGCGGCCCTGATCGAGGCGACGCGCCGGTTCGACCGGCTCGAGCTTGACGCCTCAAAGCTTCGGGTCAGCGAGGACGAAATCGCGCAAGCCGTGAAGGCATGCGACCCCAAGACGGTGGCCGCGCTCGAGCTGGCGCGCGAACGAATCGAGAGTTTTCACCGCCGGCAATTGCCAAAGGACGAACGGTTCACCGACGCGCTCGGCGTCGAACTCGGCTGGCGCTGGAGCGCTATCCAGGCGGTCGGCCTTTATGTGCCCGGTGGCACCGCCGCCTATCCATCTTCGGTGTTGATGAACGCGGTGCCGGCAAGAGTCGCTGGCGTCGACCGCGTCGTCATGGTGGTGCCGTCGCCGGACGGAAAGCTCAACCCGCTGGTGCTGGCGGCGGCGCATCTGGCGGGGGTTTCGGAAATCTATCGGGTCGGTGGTGCGCAGGCGATCGCGGCGCTGGCCTATGGCACGGCGACGATTGCGCCGGTCTTCAAGATCGTCGGGCCCGGCAATGCCTATGTCGCGGCCGCCAAGCGGCTGGTGTTCGGCAAGGTCGGCATCGACATGATCGCGGGCCCGTCGGAAGTGCTGGTTATTGCCGACCGCTCCGCCAATCCCGCCTGGATCGCCGCCGACCTCCTGGCGCAGGCCGAACACGACGCCAATGCGCAATCGATCCTGATCACCGACGATCCCGCCTTGGCGGGCGATGTCGCGCGCGCCGTCGAAACGCAGCTGTCGACCCTGCCTCGCGCCGACATCGCGCGCGCCTCGTGGCAGGATTTCGGCGGCATCATCAAGGTCAAGGCGATCGAGGAATCGGTCGCGCTGGCGGATGCGCTAGCCGCCGAGCATCTGGAAATCATGACCGCCGATCCGGAAGGCCTGGCGGCAAAGATCCGCAATGCCGGCGCGGTGTTCTTGGGCGCACACACGCCCGAAGCCATCGGCGACTATGTCGGCGGATCCAATCACGTATTGCCGACTGCGCGCTCGGCGCGATTCTCGTCGGGCCTTGGCGTGCTCGACTTCATGAAGCGGACGTCGATGCTCAAATGCGGGCCCGACCAGTTGCGCCAGCTCGGTCCCGCCGCGATGGCGCTGGGCCACGCCGAAGGCCTCGATGCGCACTCACGCTCCGTCGGAATCCGTCTCAACCTGCCATGACCAAGCCGCCTTCAGGGGACGATTCGCAGAACCGCATTGTCGCAGTCACGCTCGATGAGGAATCGATCGGCCGTTCCGGTCCCGACATCGAGCATGAGCGTGCGATCGCGATCTACGACCTGATCGAGCAGAACCTGTTTGCGCCGGAAGGCGTCGATAACGGACCCTATACGCTGGACCTCAGCATCACCGGCAACCGCCTGGCCTTCGATATACGTCGCGAGGATGGCACGCCCGTCGTGGCGCACCTGTTGTCGCTGACGCCGTTCCGGCGGATCGTAAAAGACTACTTCATGATCTGCGACAGCTACTATCAGGCGATCCGCACCGCGACGCCGGACCGGATCGAGGCGATCGACATGGGCCGCCGCGGCATCCACGACGAAGGCTCGCGCACATTGCAGGAGCGGTTGAAGGGCAAGGTACGGATCGATTTCGAGACCTCCCGCCGCCTGTTCACGCTGATCTGCGTCCTGCACTGGAAGGGGTAGCGCATGTTTGCGGCGATGCGCCAACCGAAAGAAGCCTGATGGCGGCGCCGGCCACGCGCGCTCCGCAAGCCGTGCTGTTTGCCTGTGGCTTCAACAGCGTGCGTTCGCCGATGGCGCAAAGCCTGCTGCAACAGATGTTCCCGCATGCGCTCTACGTGCGCTCAGCCGGCGTCAAGAAAGGCGAACTCGATCCCTTCGCGGTCGCCGTGATGGCCGAACTCGGCCAGGACATCGCGCAGCACCGGCCGATGACATTCGAGGAATTGGATGACTGGGAAGGCCTCAACTTCGACCTCATCATCACGCTGTCGCCGGAGGCGCATCACAGGGCGCTCGACCTGACGCGAACGCTTGCGGCGGACGTGGAATACTGGCCGACGCCGGACCCCACCGGCACCGATGGCAGCCGCGAGCAGAAGCTGGAGGCCTATCGCGAGGTCTGCGACGGCCTGCTGTTGCGCATCCGCAAGCGGTTTTCGAAGGTCGGCGCGGCCTCTGGCTGAGCGGGGCGGGTTCCTGCCATCGGGGACGCCGGGCGGGTGCCGCACCGTTGCCGCTTCGTGACGGCTCGATGTCAGCAGGGCGGCGAGCCCTTTTTCTCAACCCTGATGGCCATTTACCGGGCCAGTTCTTTGTCATGATGCACGGTTGTCTCGGCGATGGCCTTCCGATAGGTTCCGCGCGCATTCAGGGGTCACGAATCTCTCCCACCGATTTATCCGCATGCTTGGCCGTCCCAAACTGGTTCTCGCTTCAGGTTCGCCGCGACGCCTCGGCCTGCTCAATCAGGCCGGCATCGAGCCGGACGCACTGCGGCCCGCCGACGTCGATGAGACGCCCAAGCGCGGTGAGCTGCCGCGCGCCTGCGCCAATCGCCTCGCCCGCGCCAAGGCGGATGCGGCGCTCAAATCGGTGCAACTCGACGACGAGTTGCGCGGCGCCTTCATTCTCGCCGCCGATACCGTGGTCGCGGTCGGCCGCCGCATCCTGCCCAAGGCCAATCTGGTCGATGAGGCCGCGCAGTGCCTGCGGCTGCTGTCGGGCCGCAATCACCGCGTCTACACCGCCATCTGCCTTGTCACGCCGAAAGAGGCGTTTCGCCAGCGCCTGATCGAGACCCGCGTGCGCTTCAAGCGCCTCTCGGAGGAAGACATCCAGGCCTATATCGGCTCCGGCGAATGGCGCGGCAAAGCTGGCGGCTACGCCGTGCAGGGCATCGCCGGATCGTTCGTGGTCAAGATGGTCGGCTCCTACAGCAACATCGTCGGCCTGCCGCTCTACGAATCGATTTCGCTGCTCGGCGGCGAAGGGTTTCCGATCCGCTTCGGATGGTTGAATGCCAGCTAGGCCATCCGGCAAGGCCGCTTCCGACGGGGCGGCGAAACCGTGCCCGATCTGCGGCAAACCCTCAGCAGGCGAAAACCGTCCGTTCTGTTCGGCACGCTGCCGTGACGTCGACCTCAATCGCTGGCTGTCGGGGTCCTATGCGATCCCCGGGCGGCCCAGCGAGGACGACGACAACGAATAAGCGATATATTAGAAATACTCTTTTGTTTTCATGATCTTGCAGGATTGTTCGTCGCTGCCCTTCGGGCGGTGCCGGACACGCTTCGCTTTTTTTGACCCTTGGCTGCGCCTGGCGAAGCTGCAAGGCGAAGCAGGTGGACAGGACGGATTGTCCTGACTATAAACCGCCGCTCCCTCAAGCCACTACGCTTAAGGCCAGGGAACGCCCAGGTAGCTCAGTTGGTAGAGCATGCGACTGAAAATCGCAGTGTCGGTGGTTCGATCCCGCCCCTGGGCACCATGACCCCCTCCGCAGTCTTCCGCCACCGTGTTAGAATCCCTCAATAAAGCGAGGAATTCTCTTCCACTGCCTTCCGCGGTGTTCCGCTGACAACCAGAACATTTGTTGGTACGGCTGTTGGTATTGAAGAGAACAGCTGTTGGTAGATTGAGCTGAGGGGATCGAACCCATGCCCATTTCAGACGCTGTATGCCGTACCAGCAAATCGCGAGAAAAGCCGTATAAGCTGGCAACGCTCTAACGGACGGGCAAGGAAAGAGGGGTGGTTTCAACCCATCCCTTGGCCGGCTGGCGGGACCACGTAGAGCGTCAAAGCGAAGACCGCGTAGATGAAGATGAGCAGCGCGCCGATGAACCATGCCGAGCGCCCGCTACTCGTGATGAAGCTCGCAGTCACCGTCGCGATCATCACCATGGTCACCGCGCCCGGCCAGAACTGCAGACTCATCGGCGACGGTCCGACGACATAACTGAGCAACACCAGCGCAGGTGCCACGAACAGCGCGATCTGGGAAGCGCTGCCGAGCGCGATGCTGACGCTCATGTCGAGGCGGTCCTTGCGCGCCGCGGAAAATGCAACGGCAAACTCGGCGGCAGCACCGACCAACGAGACGATAATAAACCCGACGAAGGCCGGGCTCATCCCAAATGTCTCCGCGGCCTTCTGCACGGACTCCACAAAGATCTCGCTGACCAGCGCAACCAACACGGTGACGACGAGCAGCGTCCAGACCGCAAGGCCAATCGGCCAGTGCGCCTCGTCCGCACCATGCTCGGCGCCTGCGAACAGCTCCTTGTGGGTCTTTAGCGAAAACAGCAGGCCGAGGCCATAGGCGACGATGAGCAGGATGGCGAGGCCGATGCTGAGCTTCCGCATGATAGCCTCGCCCTCCGCGAGGTCGAGATCGGCGACCGCCGACGGGGCGAGCAGCGCAACGGTCGCCATCAGCAACAGCCCGGAATAGAGCCGCCCGCCGGACCGGTTAAACTCCTGGACGTGGTAACGCAATCCGCCGATCAGCAGGCATGCGCCGAGCATGAACAGCGCATTAGTGACAATTGCGCCCGCGATCGACGCCTTCACCAGCATGTACTGGCCGGCGCGCAGCGCCGTGATGGCGATTATCAGTTCCGTAAGATTGCCAAGCGTGGCATTGAGCAATCCGCCAACGGCATCGCCGGTCTTGGCGGCGACCGCTTCGGTCGCGTGGCTCAGCAGGGCGGCCAGCGGCACGATGGCGAGCACGGCCAGCACAAACAACAAGGTATGAGAATGCGGCGTCGCCGCTTCAGCTACTAGCACGGTAGGTACGAAGACCAGCATCCAGAGCAAAGGGGTCTGCCGGATTTCCTTGAGCAAAGGTTGCATGACGCCGGCTCCGTACTGAGTGAGATGGCGGAAAATCCGACCGAGACCGGCATCCGGCTCAACACGGATGATGGCAACCATTTTCGCAGCAATGGGCTTGATCCAAATCAACCGGGCTTTGATCTGGATCAATCCTCTTGATCTAGATCAACCCTCGATGTGGCATTCATCCAGCACTTGTATATCCGGAACCGGAATGGAGAGAACACCATGGAAGCCGAAAACAACCCCTTGGAGGCGGTCCGCTCGATGATGATCGATACTGTCGAAAAATCACGGACGGCAACGCAGAGCTACTTCGATCTATTTGAGAAGACGGTGCGGAGTTTTTCCGAATGCGAAGGAAGATCAAGTTGGCGCTGCGTTCAAGGCGTACGTAGAAAGACAAGTGGCCGCCAATCATGCCTTCGTTGACAAGCTCCTGCGCGTCAAGGACTTTCAGGAAGCCTTTCGCGTTCAAGCCGAGTACTTTCAGTCACAGTTGAGATCGGCCGCCGACGACGCAACCCAACTCACGTCCAAAATGGCTGCGTCATTCAATCGATCAAAAGGCTGAGCCTTCATTAGGGAGCAATTTTGCGGGGCACAGCCTAGCATGTTTCCGATGAGAGCTGTGCTTTCGCCGCCGAGCGCTGTCGCTCACTTCCGGTTGCGTCGGTGACGTTCAAGGCGCAATCGCTGCTCCGTCATGCGCTTTATCTTTTCATCAAGCTGCGCATCTTTTTCATCGAGCCGATCGTTTTTTGATTTCGGCCGATCGCTCCCACGCAGCTTTTCAAGCGCTTTCTTTACGGAGAGTTTATTGATTTCAGCCATGCCAACTCCTCATCATAGCTTGACGTCCCGCGATTGCTTCATGATCTTTGAAAGCATTATGGCTAGGGGCTTTTGCTGTGTTTACCTTCATCATCGGATCATGGACGTTCGGCTCGCTGCTGCTCTCTCAGTACATTCCAGTCAAATAGAAAAACGCAATGACAACGAAGACCGCCGCAGTCTTTGTCAGCGTAATCACGAACACGTCCTTATAGGCCTGCCGGTGAGTGAGTCCCGTGACCGCAAGCAACGTGATGACAGCTCCGTTGTGCGGCAAGGTATCCATGCCGCCGCTCGCCATGGCTGCGACACGATGGAAGACATCGAGCGGAATACTTGCGGCCTGCGCGGCGGCGATGAAAGTATCGGACATCGCGGCCAAAGCGATGCTCATCCCCCCGGAAGCCGAGCCGGTGATACCGGCGAGCACCGTCACTGTGATGGCCTCGTTGACCAGCGGATTGGGAATCGCTTTGAGCGCGGCAGAGACCATCTCGAAGCCCGGCAACAGCGCAATCACCCCGCCGAATCCGTACTCGGAGGCCGTGTTGAGCGACGCCAACAGCGCTCCCGCAACGGCTGCCTTGCTGCCATCCGCGAACTTCGTCAGCACGGGCCGCCAGGCAAAGACGAACACCGCCAGGATGCCGAGCAGCAGGGCACCTTCAACCGCCCAGATCGCCGCCACTGGACCGATCTTCGTCGCGATCGCGTGGCCGCTCAGCGTTACCTCATGCGTTGCGCCGTAAGCACGAGGCACCAGTTTCGTCAATATGAAGTTTGCAACCCCGACCACGACCAGCGGCGATAGCGCGATCCAGGGGTTTGGCAATTCCTTCTCCTCGAACGGCTCCGGCTCGTTGAGAAGCTCGGCGCCATAACCTTCTCCGTTTCTTTGCGCGGCGCCGCGGCGGTTCTCGATATAGGCAATGCCCGTGACGAACACGAAAACGCTGCCGATCACGCCGAGGATCGGCGCAGCCCATGTGGTCGTGTTGAAGAAAGTGGTCGGAATGATGTTCTGGATTTGCGGCGTTCCCGGCAGGGCATCCATCGTAAAACTGAAGGCGCCGAGCGCGATAGTGGCTGGGATGAGCCGTTTCGGAATCTCCCCCTGGCGAAACATCTCAGCGGCAAACGGATAAACCGCAAAGACGACGACGAACAGTGATACGCCGCCATAGGTCAGAATTGCGCAGACGATGACAATGGACAGGACTGCGCGCTCTCGCCCGAGCACTCCGATCACGGCCGACACGATCGATTTCGAGAAACCCGAAAGTTCAATGACCTTGCCAAAGACGGCCCCGAGCATGAACACCGGGAAATAGTTTTTGACGAAACCGACCATCTTCTCCATGAAGACACTAGAAAACAGCGGCGGTACTAGCGAGGGATCGGTCAGCAACACCGCCCCCATCGCGGCGACCGGCGCGAACAGGATGACGCTGTAGCCGCGATAGGCGACAAGCATGAGGAAGACCAGAGCGGCCAGCACGATCAGAAGATTCATGGCGACACTCCCAATTGTACCGGATCGGGGTAACCTCAGACTGTTGATGTGAGCATCGTCATGCGTTCGCGCTCGAGCTCGCCGATGATCCTGGCGTGATGTTCGACCACCTCGCGCAGTAGGTCACGGATCGAGACCACGCCGACCAACCTGCCTTTCTCGAGAACCGGCAGATGACGAATCCCGTGGGCGTGCATCAGCCTCAGACATTCGGCGAAGGTATCCTCGATCCCGACCTTGACGACGTTTTCGACCATGATGTCCTTGACCGCGGTCGCCTGCGGCGTCTTCCCAGCCAGCACCACGCGCCTGAGGCAATCGCGTTCGGACACAACACCGACGATCGCGTCCTTCTCGAGAACGACGAGGAACCCGATATTCTTCTCTTCCATGATCCGCACGGCCGTCTGCACAGTGTCCGCCGAGGCGACAGCCCACACATTTCCCGATTTTAGAATCTGCTTCAGCGGCCGATAGGCGAGAATTTCTTCTGGGCGTCTGAGCGGATGATCCATCTTGTGTCACCTCCACGATGGAAATCGATAGAACTACTTGGCGATGACGAATTGTCCATCCAAACCTCCAGGCGCACATGAGGTGTCGGTTGCTGCTGCCGTTGCTGATAGCCAAGACCGCACACTGATAGACTCTGGCCGCCTGACGCGCGTGCGCTGCCCGGTTAGCAATGCACGCTCCGGCAGCTCGAGTTGCGACGGCTTGATTTAGATCAATAGAAGCCGGCGGCATCGTTTCCTAATGCTTCATTCGGCATGCGTTGAATGCAGTCTGCTCCTGGCGTCGGGCCATGAAGCTAAACCAATCAAAGCATAATCGATGGAGGCGTCCATGAAAGCGAGCGCGGCTCTTAGGAAGGAAGGGGATGTCGGCGATTTCCGGAGAGGTTTCCGGCCCGGCGATTGGTGCACGTCGATCAACGTTCGCGATTTCATCGTCCGGAATGCTACGCCTTACACCGGCAACGAGGACTTCCTGGCCGGGGTATCGCAGCGCACAAAGGCCGTTTGGGCGAAACTACAGCCATACTTCGCGGACGAAAGGAAAAAGGGTGTTCTGGCGGTCGATACCAAGACGCCTTCCACCTTGCTGGCCCACAAGGCCGGTTACATCGACCGTGACAATGAAGTCGTCGTGGGACTTCAGACCGACCAGCCGTTCAAGCGTGCCATCTTTCCGTTCGGCGGTTTGAGAATGGTCGAGGCCGGCATCAAGGCCGCCGGCTTTGAACCGGATCCAGCGGTGCATGAGACCTTCACCAAGTACCGCAGATCGCACAACGACGGCGTCTTCGACGCCTATACGCCAGAGATCATGAATTGCCGCCGGTCCGGCATCATTACCGGACTTCCTGACGCCTACGGCCGCGGCCGCATCATCGGCGACTATCGCCGCGTGGCACTCTATGGAGTCGATCGCCTCATCCAAGTAAAGCACGCCGAACGAGCGCAGATCGACGACATGTGGCCGACCGACGAGATCATCCGACAGCGCGAGGAGCTGTCCGAGCAAATCCGTGCGCTCGAGGATCTCGCGTCGATGGCGAAGCTTTATGACTGCGACATTTCCAAGCCAGCCACAAACGCCCAGGAGGCATTCCAGTGGACCTATTTCGCCTATCTCGGCGCCATCAAGGAAGCCAATGGTGCAGCGATGTCGATTGGCCGCATCTCGAGCTTTCTCGATATCTACATCGAGCGTGACTTGAAAGCAGGTGCTCTGGACGAAAAGCGCGCCCAGGAGCTGTGGGACCAGCTGGTGCAGAAGCTGCGCATCGTGCGCTTCCTCCGCACGCCCGACTATGACGCGCTGTTCAGCGGCGACCCCTACTGGGCGACCGAGTGTGTCGGCGGCATGGATCTCGATGGGCGCACGCTCGTCACCAAGAGCAGCTACCGCATGCTGCACACGCTCTACAACCTCGGGCCTGCGCCGGAGCCAAATATTACAGTGCTCTGGTCAAATCATATGCCGGCGCCGTTCAAGCGCTACTGCGTCAAGGTCAGCAAGGACACGTCGTCGCTGCAATACGAGAACGACGATTTGATGAGGCCGTTCTGGGGTGACGATTACGGTATCGCCTGTTGCGTCTCGGCGATGCGGCTGGGCAAGCAAATGCAGTTCTTCGGAGCTCGCGTCAATTTCGCCAAAGCACTGCTTTATGCCATCAATGGCGGCCGCGACGAGGTCTCCGGAGATCAGGTCGCCCCGCGAACAATGCCTGTTGTCGGCGACTTCCTCGACTACGACGACGTCATGGCCAAGTTCGACACCACGATGGAATGGCTGGCCAAGACCTACGTGCACGCCATGAACTGCATTCACTACATGCACGACAAGTATTTCTACGAACGTCTCGAAATGGCGCTGCATGACCGCGACATCCTGCGAACGATGGCGTTCGGGATCGCGGGGCTTTCAGTGGTTGCCGACAGTCTGAGCGCGATCAAGTACGGGAAGATGCGCGTCACGCGCGACGCCACGGGCCTGATTGTCGACTATCAGAACGAAGGCAACCAATCGACGCCGCAGTTCGGCAACAACGACGATCGGGTCGATCTGATCGCCTCCAGCATGGTTACCAGCTTCATGGAGAAGATCCGCAAGCATCCGACCTACCGGAACGCGACGCACACTCAGAGCGTGCTGACGATCACCTCCAATGTCGTCTACGGCAAGGCCACCGGAAATACTCCAGACGGACGGCGCAAGGGCGAGCCGTTCGGGCCTGGCGCCAACCCGATGCATGGGCGCGACAGCCATGGCTGGTTGGCCTCCTGCCTTTCGGTCGCAAAGCTTCCCTACAAGGATTCGCTGGACGGCATCAGCTACACCGTCTCCGTCGCGCCGCAAAAAGCGCACCTGTCGGAGAGCCAATTGCTGGACGAAGCGGTTAAGGCCTTCGACGTCTATTTCGATCGCGGCGGCTTCCACATGAACCTGAACGTGATCGACAAGGAGACGCTCGAGGACGCGATGAAGAACCCGGACAAATACCCGCAGCTCACGATCCGGGTCTCGGGTTACGCGGTGAACTTCGTCCGGTTGACGCCGGAGCAGCAGCGAGACGTGATCAGCCGTACCTTCCACGGCCAGATTTGACGGAGGTGCGCCATGTCGACGGTGCAGGCACTGGAGCCCGGAAGTCGTTACGACCTCCGGGTCGGGGTTTCGCCCGACGCGCCCGACGAGGACAAGATCAAGGACGAACTCGGTTCGTTCGGTTATTGCCATTCCTACGAAACGTCGTCGCGCTACGACGGTCCCGGTCTGCGCCTGGTGCTGTTTCTCTCGGGTTGCTTGCTGCGCTGTACCTATTGTCACAACCCTGACACCTGGCACCTCAAGGACGGCACCTATGTCTCGGTCGACCAGGTGCTCCGCCGCATTGCCGATTTCGCTCCTTCCATCCAGGCTCTCGGTGGCGGGCTGACGGTCTCGGGCGGCGAGCCGATGGTGCAGCTGGCTTTCACCAGGCGGATCCTCGCCGGCGCTAGGCGCATGGGTCTGCACACGGCGATACAGACGTCCGGATTTCTGGGCGACCGCGCCGACGAAAGCTTCCTGTCCGAGGTCGATCTCGTTCTCCTCGACATCAAGAGCTCGGATCCGGAAACATATTGGCGAACGACCGGACGTGATCTCGCGCCCACGCTTCGCTTCGCCGAGCGTCTGGCGTCGTCGTCGAAGCCCGTTTGGGTTCGCTTCACGCTGGTGCCTGGCGAGACCGACGACCCCGCAAATGTCGACGGCATTGCACGATTTGTCGCACCCATGAAAAACGTCCAATGGGTCGAGGTGCAGCCATTCCATCAGATGGGCTCGTTCAAGTGGAAGGCGATGGGCCTTGAATACAAGCTCGAAAACACCCAGCCGCCCAGCCGCGATCTGGTGAATCGGGTGATCGAACAATTCCGTGCCGCGGGGTGCCAGGCCCGCTGATTCCGCCAGGTATCGGGCCAATCCGAGGGAGTTAAGACACATGTTGGATCTTGCACGCGACATCATCGGCAGCCAGCCCATCCTGACGGCGTTTCTCGCGATCGGACTAGGCTACCTGGTTGGCCAGATCAGCGTAGCCGGGTTTTCGCTCGGGGTCGGCGCTGTACTGTTCGTCGCCCTTGCGATCGGCGCATTCGCGCCAAAGGCCCAGATCATCGGGCCTATCGGTCTGACCGGGCTGATCATGTTCCTGTACGGCATCGGCATTCTTTATGGCCGCCAATTTTTCGAAGGCATCCATGGCAGCGGCCAGAAATACAATCTGCTGGCACTCGTCGCCTGTCTCGCAGGCCTGTTGGTCGCGCTCGGACTGGGACACGTCTTCGGAATCAAGATCGGCCACACGCTTGGTCTCTATGCCGGATCGATGACGAGCACGGCGTCGCTGCAAGCGGCGCTTGACGTGATGAAGAACAAGGATCCGTCGATCGGCTATTCAATCGCTTACCCGTTTGGGGTCCTCGGCCCGATCCTGTGTATCTATCTCATGACGCAGATCGTGAAGCCGAAATTCCCCTCCAAGGCACAGCGCTTCCACATGGGCGAGATTTCGGTCGGCCAGACGTTCGCCGGAAAGAGGCTGGAAGAGCTGACGAGCAGCATCCTTGCCGACGTTCAGGTCACGATGGTCCGCGAGGGAGGGCAGAATTTTGTTCCAACACCCGACACCGTGTTGTCCGCAGGCGATGCAATTCTGGTCGTGGCAGACAATGAGGCGGCGATTGCGAAGGCAGCCGCACAGCTCGGCAACCTCCAGCCGGGCGTGCTGGCGAGCGATCGCGCTGATCTCGACTACATCCGCGTCTTTGTCGGAAAGGCGAGTGTGGTCGGCATACCGCTTTCAAGTCTTCCGATGCCATCGGGTTATCCGACATATCTGCTGCACGTTCGCCGCTACGATGCCGACCTGGTGCCGTCGCCCGACCTGATGCTCGAGTTCGGGGACAGGGTCGGTGTGTTGATGCCACCTGACCGAAAGGAAGAGATCCGGCGTCACTTCGGCGACACGGTGAAGGCAGCAGCCGAGTTCAGCTATGTATCGCTCGGATTGGGGATGGTGTTAGGCGTCCTGCTCGGGCTTGTCCCGATTCCAATCCCAGGCGTTGGAATCGTCACCCTCGGCATCGGGGGAGGGCCGCTGATCGTTGCACTCATTTGCGGCAGGCTTCGCCGTACGGGTCCTCTGCTTTGGACGATGCCGTTGCCGGCGAACATCGTTCTTCGAAACTTCGGTCTTGCGATGTTCCTGGCCACCGTAGGTGTCAACGCCGGGCAACCCTTCGTCCGTACTGTGGCTGAATCGGGTTTCACGATGCTGTTCATCGGCGTGGCTGTGCTGCTGACGACCGTGTTTGTCGTTCTGGTGGTCGGCTACTACGTCATGAAGATTCCCTATGACGACCTGGTCGGCGTTGCGTCTGGGGCCACCGGAAATCCCGCCATCCTGGTCTATTCAACCAAGATGGCGCCGACGGAACGACCCGATATCGGCTACGCCATGATCTTCCCCTCGATGACGCTGGTGAAGGTGATAGCCGCGCAGATCGTCGGACTTCTGGCCACTGGCGGCGCAGGCGGGTAGCGCGTCGAACGGTCCGTGAGCGAGGGCAACAGATGGCCGAACCGGCAACCGCGCCACAGCCGCCTATCTTCAATCTGCAGGCTTACAGTCCTGCCGAAATCAAGGAGGCCGTCGAAAAGGTTGGAGTGAAGAAGGCCAATCTACCCTTTCTGGCCTCCTTCATGCTGGCGATCGTGGCAGGCGGCGGCGTCGGTTTCGGCGCGCTCTACTACACTATCGTTGCTAGCGACGCGACGCTTAGCTTCGCGACGACACGCGTCGTCGGCGGACTTGTTTTCACTCTCGGATTGACACTCGTCCTTGTCGGAGGCGCCGAACTGTTTACAGGAAATAATCTGATCGTGATGGCATGGGCAAGCGGAAAGGTGTCGACGCGCACGATGCTGCGTAACTGGACTATCGTCTGGTTCGGTAACTTGTTTGGGGCGCTTGGGCTCATTGTTCTGGTCTTCTTTTCGCATCATCTCGATATGAACGATGGTCGCATCGCGCTGTCGACTTTGAATACGGCCGTCGGGAAAATCCGTCCCGATGTGGCGACGCTTTTTTTCAAGGGCGTACTCTGCAACGTGCTCGTATGCGCGGCGGTCTGGCTTGCCTATGCGGGCCGCTCGGTCACCGACAAAATGGTTGCTGTTGTGCTGCCGGTCTCAGCCTTCATAGCCGCTGGATTCGAGCATTGCGTTGCCAACATGTATTTCCTGCCTTTGGCATGGCTGCTCATCCAGACAGGCCACGTTCCGGCGAATTTTGACGCGTCGCCTGTCACGGCGTCCGGGATCATCCACAATCTCGTCCCGGTAACGCTGGGCAATATCGTCGGGGGAGCCGGCTTTGTCGGCGCCTTTTACTGGGCAATTTATCGGGCAACGTTCGGCGCGTCGCCCCCGGACAAAAAGTAGTACCTACAAAATTCAACAACCCGCACAGGAATCGTCATGCCGCTTGCGAAAGTCAATTGGGAGCCCAACAAGGACATGCCCGTTGGGAAAGGCGCGACCATCCAGCAGTTCTTTACAACCCTTGGGAAAGATCGGTTCGAGATCAGCGTGGCTCCGTGGGGCGAAGGCCAGTTGAAGGTCAATGATCGGGAGGTCGCCAGGACTGCGGAAGCTAAAGACCGTCGTCAGGCGTTCGCGCTCTTGAAAGACGCCGCAGAACGCTACGCACGCGGCGAGCCGATGGACGGCTCGACAAACGGCAAGGCCCGTCTCATACCAGCGGTCAAGGCGAAGTTGCTGGATGGAAAAAAGGGACTAGTTGTGGGGATCGCGAACGAGCGGTCGATCGCCTGGGGATGTGCCGCCGCTTTCCGCGCCTTCGGCGCCGATCTGGCCGTGACCTATCTGAACGACAAAGCTAAGAAGCACGTAGCCCCTTTGGCTCAAGCGCTAGAGTCCTCGATCGTGATGCCGCTCGATGTCCGTGTCCCCGGGCAAATGGAGGCCGTATTCGATAAAATATCAAAGGAGCGGGGCAAGCTCGACTTCGTCGTGCATTCGATTGCATTCGCTCCACAGGATGCGCTGCATGGTCGGGTTATCGACGTGTCTTTAGAAGGCTTTTCGACCACCATGCAGGTCTCTTGTTGGACGTTCCTTCGGATGGCCAAACTTGCTGAGCCTTTGATGAAGAAGGGTGGCACCCTATTCACCATGACTTATTATGGAAGCCAGACGGTGGTGAAGAATTACAACATTATGGGCGTAGCGAAAGCTGCCTTAGAAAGTGCGGTCAAATACGTATCTGCCGAACTCGGTCCAAAAGGCATTCGCGTACATGCCATCTCGCCAGGACCGCTTGCGACACGAGCTGCGTCTGGCATACCCGAGTTTGATAAATTGCTGGAAAAGGCCAAGGCGAAAGCTCCCGCGCGCAGCCTCGTAACCATCGAGGATGTCGGTGCGGCAACGGCATTCCTAGCTCATGACGCGGCTCGGCTGATCACCGGAGATACGATTTACGTTGATGGCGGATATCACGTTGTCGACTGACGACCGTTCGGGCTCCGCGGGCGCGAGTACCTCGCCTGCTGTCTGGATCGTCGGCTTCATCGAGCGTGGTTCCAAAAGCGCGCCCTGGAAACCCCGAACGGAGAGGTTTTTCCGCGCGCCCATCATTCCAGTTACACGGAATCGCGAACCATGATCTTCATGTTATTTGCCGTTGCCATTGCTGCCGTATTTTTTGTCGGTTCACTCATCTTGCTGCGGTTGGGCCGGCATGTCGGACTGCAGTATCGCAAACGGAACGGCCCCGAGGGGGCAGGGGGATTGGCGACTGCCGAGGGCGCGATATTTGGCTTGATGGGTCTGCTGCTGGCTTTCACCATCGCCGGCGCGCTGCAACGCTTCGATGATCGCCGACAGTTGGTCATTCAGGAAGCGACCGCGGCCACCACGGCGTATGACCGGTTAGCCCTTTTCGGCGGGGACGACGGATCCAGGTTGCAGAGCAGCCTCAAAGAATATGTCCGCGCTCGGGTCGATCTGTATCGAATGGCGCATGATTTCCAGCTGCTCCCGCAGGCGGAAGATTTTTCGGACCAGCAGGAAAACAAGGTGCTCGAACTCAAGAACCAGTTATGGGACGCGGCGGTAGCGGCTTGCCCGCAACCGAACTACCGTCCTGCATGTGCTTTGTCGCTTCCGGCGCTGAATAGCCTCTTCGAGGTTGCACGTCAGCGTGCCGGTGCCGCCGAAAAGCATCCGCCACAGATCATCTACTTTATGTTGTTTGGCCTCGGTCTTGGATGCTCACTGCTCGCCGGATTCGGTATGGCCGCGAGCTCAGGACTTAGCTGGATACACATGGTGCTATTTGCGGGAACCCTGACCGTCGCACTCTACGTCGTGACCGATATGGAATATCCACGACTCGGCCTCATTCGTATCGAGGCTTTCGATCATTTTCTCAAAGACGCCTGCGATCAAATGCGCTGACTGCGATTGCCCTGCAATCGCCTCTCGCGGCGTCGCGTTTGATCGTCGCGACGCCAGATTAGCAAGCGCCCGATTTCATTAGCCGCTATGTTTTGTATTTTCGATTTCAATTGTGTGGCGCGCCGGTTTGAGTGTCGCAGCATTACGAAAGGTACCCAGGCTGCGATGAGAACTCTGTTTTGCAGTTCTCATTTTCGCTTCGCTGGTGTTCTGAAGGGAGCCGAAGCTTTGAGCATTGGATTGATCGCTCTTTTCGATGATATGGTGGCTATCGCAAAGCTGGCGGCTGCCTCACTCGACGATGCCGCGGCCCTAGCTGCCAAAGCGGGGATCAAGGCGGCGGGAGTCGTCGTCGACGACACGGCAATCACGCCGCGCTATATCCTCGGATTCGATGCCAAGCGCGAATTGCCAATCGTGGGTAAGATTGCGGCAGGATCGCTTCGAAACAAGCTTATTCTCCTGCTTCCTGCCACTTTGACTCTGAGTTATTTTTTCCCTTGGATGATCACGCCGCTTCTCATGTTCGGTGGTGCTTACCTCTGCTACGAAGGGACGGAAAAGATCTTCGAAGCCATTATCCCCCATCAGGCTAGCTCCCATGAAACCCAGCTAGGAACGGTGGTGCTGAGCCAGCATACGCTTGAGGTCGAGAAAGTCGCGGGCGCAATCAGGACCGACTTCATCCTCTCAGCAGAGATCATGGCGATAACGCTGGGGACCGTTTCCGATGAGAGCATCTTGATGCAGGCAATTGTGTTGGCGCTCGTAGGAATTGGCATCACCGTTGCGGTTTATGGCGTGGTCGCGTTGATCGTGAAGGCCGACGATGTTGGCGTGGCTCTTACGAAGAACAGCAACGGCTCTATTGTTGGTCGAGTAAGCCATACATTCGGACGCGCCCTTGTTCTCGGTATGCCCGGCTTTCTGACGTTTCTCGGCGCGGCCGGGACTGCTGCTATGATATGGGTTGGGGGCGGCATCATGGTACATGGTCTCGATGCATACGGCGTGCATTCGGTCAGCCAAGCAATCAGCTCCGGTGCCGATGCAGCTGCTCATGCGCTGCCATTCGCGGCCGGTCCAGTGAAATGGACAGTTATGGCCCTCCTATCGGGGGTTGTTGGATTGCTTATCGGGGCGGTGTCGATCCCGGCATTTGGATTTATTTTCGTGCCCGCTTGGAATCTTTTGATCGATAACTTGTGCAAGCGATGAGGTCGGCATCGTTTTCTGAAGAGTCGCGCACTCCTGCGACGACCCTTGACCCAGATCAAACGATTGATGCCGGTGCCATCTTTCTCTTGGGATAGCGGCCGGGTGAATGTTGGTCGGGGCATGTTTCTTGTGCCCTTTCTGCGATTTGACTAGTTGGCTCAACGCGTGAGGGATGCGGATGTCGGACAAACCCGTAGACGTAATCGAAGCAGCCATTCGCTCAGCATTCACCAGTTACCCAAAGGAAGACGATTCCGATTGGAGAAGTCCGCATTGGATCAAACCCGAAGAGTGCGTGCACTTGGCACAGGGCATACTGCTAGAATTGCAGGCTAAGGGGTTTGAGATCGTGAAGAGGCAGACTTGATAGATGGGCGGCGGTCGGCGCCAATCGGTCGGGAAACCAAGCTGGCATCGAAAGAGCCGCGCGCGTGAGCCTGGGCCCAATCCACCAGTTGGTCGCAGCACAATGGGCCGATCGATTGATCTATCTCAAGACTCTATTCAAAACGCGGGCAAGGTTGCATCCGGAAGGTAGCGATACGTCCAGACAATCGGGAGGTGAAGCATGTACCGGCATATCCTTATTCCGACAGATGGGTCGGAGCTAGCGGAGCACGGAGTGACGCACGGGTTGGCCCTGGCGAAATCTCTTGGAGCCAAGGTCTCTGTAATCTTCGCTGTGGAACCGTTTTCAGAAATGACAGGCCGCTTCGTTGAGGCAGTCGCAAAATATGCTGAGCTGCGCAACGAACAGGCCACGAGCGCTTTGGATCGCGCTGCAAATGCGGCCAAGGAAGTTGGTGTTTCCTGCAAGACGATTCAAGTGGAGAGCGGACAACCCCATCAAGCCATTATCGCGGCAGCCGAGGACAAAGGCTGCGATCTCATTGTTATGTCGTCGCATGGGCGCAGCGGGCTTTCCATGCTTCTAATCGGCAGTGTGACAAACAAGGTGATGGCGCACGCGAAAACCCCCGTGCTCGTTTGTCAGTGAATATGCCGACCGCTCGACGGGTCAAAAAATGCGCCGGGCGCTGGTGGCCACCGTGGCGTCGGTCGAACCGCGCGCATCGACGGAAAAGCCAAAATCGATTCCGTTTCCGCGACTGATGGGTTCCATTGATCTAGATCAACCTTCCGCGCTGGCAGATCCTAAATTTCCCATGCGGGGCGCTCTGCAAGGAGGTTACTGTCATGCTACGCTATATTCTCGCTGCGCTAGCAGCAGTCGTTCTACTTACCACAAGCTTGATCCCTGATGATGCCTATGCGCGTCGTGGTGGAGGCGGCCGTGGTGGAGGCGGCGGATTTCACGGCGGCGGCTTCCGTGGTGGCGGTATGCATGCCGGACGCATCCACGGCGGCGCTGGAAGGATTCATGGTGGCGGCGGTCGCTATGCGGCACGCCCCTCGCATCCGATAGCAGGCCGTCCAATCGCCGGACGCCCCGGCCGTCCGATAGCAGGTCGCCCCGGCCGCCCGGTCGCGGGTTACCCAGGTTACGGGGGTGGCTATTACCGCCCGGGTTTGGGCTACGGTGCTGCCGCTGTGGGAGCCGCCGCTGCGGCAGGAGCCTACGGCTACTACAACAACAACTACAATAACGGATGCTATTACGATACGTACGGGCAATATGTGTGCCCGAACCAATATCAGTATTGAGCGGCGTGTGGGCGGCGAGCGTGAAAGACGCGCAGCCGTCCCATATGCTTGATCGAGCAAAAGGTAGCCGGTCGGTCATGGCCACGAGTTTAGCTTGCGAAGCGAATTGAAGGCATCGCATAGCTTGCTGCGTTGATTAGCGATCACGCTTGCCTTGATACACAGCTCCTGCGCAATCCGCTTGTCCGTGTTGAACCACACGGCGTGACAACCTACGCCATGGCGTCCGGTTTAAGCTGGGTATCGCCCAAACAGAGCGAGGCCAATTGTTTTGCCGGACTCGGTTACCTGTCGACGTTGGAGAAAGCCGTTTCGAGGACATCACCGATTGGTTGCCACATGCGGCCGTCGAATTGAACTAGTCGCAGGTGCTTGATCGGCCGAAAATTCCATGGGCCAGTATTGATTTTGATCCCAGGCAGCAAAATGGAGCCTTGGTAGTCTTTGAGGGCCGCTGCCTGTTTCATGATGTTCTCGCGAGATAGGTCATTGCCGCACTGCTTGAGCACTTGCTCCAATGTCTCGGCGGCCGCATAGCCGAAGACAGCGGCGCCGTCGTCCTTGCCTCCGGCCCGATTATATCTGTCAACAAATGACTGCCAGTCCCTTGAGGCTTGTTGACCTTTCCAGGCCGGATCATTTGCATCCTTCAGGAAGGCGGCTGTAATCACGCCGGAAGCATTGTCCAAGCCCGCCGGCTCTAGCGCCATCGCTATCGATGACGCCACGTGGCTTAGAATGAACACGGGGTGCCAATTGAAACCCGCCGCTATTCGAATGACCTTGGCCGCGTTTGCGGGCGCGCCTGCAAATACAAAAACCTCGGCTCCTGATTGCTTCAAGATCGATACGTGCGTGTCCAGATGCTCATCTGCGACGTCGTACGCGATATCGACCCTGATCATATTGGCGAGGTTACCAAGACCGTCTTCCAACCCCCTTATAGTTTCTCGACCGACTTGATCGTTCTGCCAAAGAGCTACAATCCTCTTTCCAGGGTAGGACGCCTGTATGTAGTTGGCGTAGATGCGCCCCTCTTCTCGAAACGAGGGCTGCCAGCCCATTGTCCACGGAAACAATGATGGATCGCTCAGATGATCGTCTCCCGAGGCGATGAAGAGTTGAGGGACCTGCCTCTCATTCAAGTATCGACGAACGGCAAAGTTGCCCGGGGTTCCGAAGGATCCGAATACCAACGAGACGTTGTCTTCCTCGACAAGACGGCGTGTAAGCTCTAGGGCTGTCACCGGACTGGATTTGTCATCATATGAGATAAAGCGCACCTGTCGGCCATTAATCCCGCCGCGCTCGTTGATCATCTCGAAATATGCTGCTTCGGCTTTTCCGATCGATCCGAAGACCTGCAAATTCCCGCTGTAAGGCATGAGATTGCCGATGCGAATCTCAGTTTCGGTCACGCCTTGTTCGCGCACTCGCTCAGAGACTGCGCTCAATGAAGCGAGCGCCAAGACAATCGCAACGAGAGTTCGAACCCACGTTTGCATCGGATTAACTCAATACAAAGCCCATCGCATGACGACGGAATGATCCGGTTCGCGCGCGACGGGGTGATACACAACCGCTGCAGCACCGAAAAACATGGGGAACACACTCCGCCGTATGTGCGCCCGAAAGACCACGTGGTTAAAGCCTAGCACTTTGCGACCGGGCAATGAATGAAAAATGGACACAAACGGTGTCAAAAGCTGGTCCCGCTCAATGTCCAGTTCGGGTCATGGTCAGACCTGACGGTCCATAAGTCAGTCAGACTTCCACATAGCGCCGAAGGTGGACATCGTCAGCTCCGCCACGTCTGAAAAGTACCACAAGAAGATCAATGCACCGCAACATCATGGTTTGAGCGGAAATGAGAGCTTATAGTCGCTAGAACCGCCGCATCAGCGATCCCGCGGCAAAAGGCTCGTGCGTCAGGGATTTTGGCCCAGACGAGCGGAGAAGACGTTGGGCACTGCCGCAAAGCAAACGGTCGTTTTGGGTCGCCACCCGCTCGCAAGCGGGGCAAACGTTATTTCGACCGTCGGAGTAGCGCTGGCCTATTTTGTCGCCGCACGTTTGAGCCTCTTCTTGCTGGAGCCAGCCGATGGTGTCGCCGTGTTCTGGCCCGCTGCGGGAGTGTCTTCGGGGATTTTGATCGCTCTTGGTTCGGCGGCTCGCTGGCCCGTCGTGGTCGGGGTAGTGGCTGCAACGATTGCGGCCAATTTGCTGGGCGATCGCAACATCTGGAGCTCTCTGTTCTTTGCTGCCGCGAACGCGGCTGACGCCGTCATCATCGCAGGCCTGATCCATCGCTTTTTCGGCTCTCCCTTCGAGTTGAACGAACTGCGAAAGGTGCTGGCATTATTCGGCGTGACTGTTGCGGCAACGAGCCTCTCCGGAATTGCCGGTACGATAGGTTTTGCGCTGTTTCACGGGTCAACGGCGTCACCGCCGGTGATCTGGTTTCACTGGTTTTCGTCTGACGCGATCGGAATCATCACGACGGCGCCGCTTGCGATTGGGCTGGCATCGTTGGTGCGCAACGTCCCGCCGCGGCGCGAGATCGTAGAAGGCGTCGTGGCGCTTGCTGTAGTGGCCCTTCTGAGTGCGTTGCTGGTTTTCTTACCCAATGAGCCCTGGACCGCGGAGCTGGCGATCGGCGCGCTCTGCCCACTTCTGCTCTGGATCGCGGCTCGCCTTCGTTCAGCGTTCACCGCGGTTGCCACGTTCTTCATTGCGATCACGATTGTCTGGACGACCATCTTCGCAATCGGCGTTTTCGGGGACTTGCACCTCTCAGTAGCGGAGCGCGTGCTCGGGGCCCAGGTTACCATCCTGGCGACCTCGCTGGGCGCCCTGGTTCTTGCGGCCTTGTTTAGCGAGCGGCGGCTGCATGAAAGTGCGATTCTGGAGAGGGAGGCCCGATTGCAGGAGGCGCTGCGGGCGGGCGGCGTTATGGCCTTCGATTGGGAGTTGTCTACCGATGAAGTACGGTTCAGCCAAAATGCAACTGGGATCCTCGGTCTCAACTCGCAACAGGTTCTCCGCGGGACTGAATGGCTGAAACATATACATCCTGAAGACCAACCGCGTGCGGCATCCCACTTCGACGGTGCTCGTCCGGACCGGCCTTCGCATTCGATCGCATTCCGCTACTGTCGGCCGGATGGGGGTGAAGTCTGGCTGGAACAGATTGCGATCACCCAGTTCGATTCTGCCGGAAAGCCCGCGCGCATCAATGGGCTCACCACGGATGTCACCGAGCGCAAACGTCTTGACGAGGAGCTTTCGCTCGCGCGGAAAACAGCAGAACTGGCCGATCGAACCAAATCGAGCTTTCTGGCCGCCGCAAGTCATGACTTGCGACAGCCATTGCAGACTCTGAAAATTCTGCAGGCAGCGCTTGAGCACCACCACCGAAGCGGCGAGGCACGCAAGCTCGTCGCAGGCATCGGTCAGTCGCTGGACACCATGACCAGCATCCTATCGAGCCTGCTCGACGTGAACAGCCTGGAAACCGGAAACCTGCGTCCATCCGTGAGCGAGTTTTCGCTGAACGAAATCTTCGAGCCGCTCGTTGGAGACGTCGGCGTCACTGCGCAGGCAGGAGGGCTCCGACTGCGCGTCGTCCGTTCCGAACTCATCGTCCGCAGCGATAGGCGTATGCTTGCGGAGATGATCCGGAACCTGTTGTCGAATGCGGTCCGGTACGCTGACGGAGGACGAATTCTGCTTGGATGCCGGCGGGCCGGCGACAATGTTCGCATCGAAGTCTGGGACAGTGGCGTCGGTATCACCGAAGATCAGCTCCCACACATATTCGATGAGTACTATCAGGGGGGCGGCGGCGCCGATCGGGGCGGCTTTGGGTTGGGCCTTGCGATCGTGAAGCGGCTCGGAGAAGTCCTCGATCACAGGGTCGAGGTTCGCTCAACCGTTGGGAAGGGTACGCGGTTTTTCATTGAGGTTCCGCGCGGTGGATCCGGTGTCAAGGTGCCGGAAACCGCGTCGCCGGTGCGCCCTTATAACGGTGCCTTGCTGGGCAGCGTTCTCGTAATCGAGGACGAGGCGTCCGTCCGCTCGGCGCTCGGGAGACTGTTGAAGTTGAGAGGGGTTGAGGCCACCATTGTTGCAACGGCGACGCAAGCTTTGACTCTGGTCAAAGAGGAGGGCCTCCACCCGGATGTGCTGCTGTGTGATTACAACCTTCGTGGCTCACCGGATGGTATGGAGACCATTAAGCAGCTGCGAGCCGCCCTTGGCCGGAACGTGCCGGCCACTGTGATGACCGGCGACACCAGATCGCTAACTGTGGACTTGATTTCGGCGCAAGGTATCTCAGTCTTGATCAAGCCCTTCTTGGCCGACCAACTTCTGGAAGCCTTAAGAGGCCAGGAGAAGCGCGGATAACCACAGTGATTGCCTTATCCGACGAGCAGTCCTCGCATCGCCAGGCTGACATCAGCGCGGAGCATTGGGCCACGTCGAGACAAAGGGATCGTTTCCAACGTTCTGCCGACAACGCCCGTTGCGCCAGATGAAGCCGACCTCACAGGTGTGTCTCTCACGACTTGCGGCTTGGTAGAAATGACACCGGCCGTGCTGGTCCCGATACAGGCCGGCACCGCATCCGTCTGCGGCGTTTGCGCCATCCCGCGGGAGCAGGCATGAAAGAATGAACGCAATAGTAACTAGACCAAGTTTCGTCATGAGCGTTCTCCGTGGCCTGGTTCAACTCCAATGCTGAACCCACGGCTGCTTGAATTGATTTGCGTCAAGGTGTCCGCTGAAGGCGCCGCTCTTAGACCAGGTTGCAGATGCCAGCGGCTGACTACGCTAGACACATATTGCACCTTGGGACAATTGCGCCAGCCGGCAAGGTTCGTGTTGAATAACGCGTGCGTTTGCTTGTCGACCCCCGACATTGAACGTAGCGACGTAGCCAGCGACCCCGGTTCCCACCCGTGCCGGGATCGCTTCTCTTTCGCACGACCGGTACCGAGGAGAAGTGACGCTCATCCAACGAGGCGACCCTGCTTTATGGAGGGTTGAACCGCAAGGGGCCGCCTCGTCGGAGTGCAGGCCGTCTTGCAAGAGCTGCCGCGCTGGCCTGATCGCACGTGCCGCATGCTAGCCGCACCATGGCTGGTTCCCAGCAGTATTGATCTGGATCAAGCCCGACCCCGATGCCGCACCTATCAAGAAAAAATCACGGAGAGGATCGAGGCAGCCTTGTCTGCGAAGCGGCTCATCCCTGATACGCGCCGGTTTGCGTTGCCTATCGCGGCAGCCATCGGCAGATCAGCAGGCGCTTGTTCACCAAGCCAATGACCAAGCATCGCAACCGCCAGGGCGGCGGGACGATCTCGAAAACCAAATCATCCCGCCGTTCGAGCGCGCGCTGGCAGACGGGCGTTGCCGCGACGCAGAGCAAGACCGAGACTGACCCACGTCGCGCCCGCTATCATCAGGTCGACGCCCAGAAATATGCCGAGCGCGTAAACGCCACTAACTGGCCAGTGTGCGATGATCAAAAATCCGAGCAGCATGGTCACAAGGCTCGACAGCAGGAGCCATACCCAAGGGCTTTCGCGCTTCATACTGAGGGCGAGGAATATCCGCACCAGGCCGGAAGCGATCATGGCCATGCCCAGGACCAGCGTGAGCACGGCAGCCGCAAGCAGCGGATTTTCAAAAGTCGCAAAACCTGCAAAGACGTAGAGGGCGCCGAGCAGGATCCAGATCAGGAACTTGCTCCAGCCTTTGAGCTGGAAAGCGTTGATGATCTCGGCAATGCCGGCCACAATCATCATGATGCCAACAAGAAAAACACTAGCGACCGTCGCCAATACGACGCTGCCCAGTGCAACAGATCCTGCGATGAGATAGATGAGGCCAAGGGCTACTATCCAATGCCATTTGGCCCGCAATGGCGCTGTGTCTGTACTGGATGAAAGTCTTAGTACGGTGTTCGATATGATCGGCATGCTTGTCCTCCCGCCCAGTACTGTGCCCGACGTGCCAAGAGCAACGAGACGGCCCGCATTGCCGGACAAACGAGCCGTCTCTAAATCTGGCGCACAAGATCAGGCGCGGCCTTGCGGTCTATCGGCGGCTGGCTCCGCCGTTCCCGTGTGAGGCCTCGTATGTATCTCGGTAGCCTCGTGCAATTGCTCGAACGCCGCGTCCGATGTCGTCGTAGACGTCGTCCGGCAGGTTTGCCAACGAAACACGGAGCGACCATTCCGGGGCGTCGAATCCGCCGCCGTTCAGCAGCACGATCCCGTGGGCTTCGGCTAGCCGAAACGCCAAGTCCAGCGGATGGACATGTTTCTTCAGGTGGTCGACCGCAGCATCGCCGATGTTCTTTCGCGCCCAGAACTCGAAATCAATCAGCCCGTAATAGGCGTCGTAGTTAGGATTCGGGTTTAGTTTATCGGCCAGGCCGAGGCCGTCGAGCAACGCCCCCAAACGCTTATGTACGATTTCCATGCACGCGGCTTGATAAGCCTTCTGATCGTCCATCATTTCCACAAGCGAGAACAGCGTCATCATCACCTGCTGCGGTAGCGACAGGCCCGCGGTGTGATTGAGCGCTACATCCCGACTGTCGGCGACGATGCGATCAATGATCTTGAGCTTGCGCGGCTCCAGGGTCAGGGGGCCGTAACGTTTGTCGAGCGCCTTCACGGCGGCGTCGGGCAGCTTGGCTATCATCTTGTCGAAGATGTTGTCCTCATGAATTGCGATAGTGCCAAGCCGCCATCCAGTGCAGCCGAAATACTTCGAATAGGAATAGACGCCGATCGTATTGTGCGGGAGTTCGCCGAGCAGCGACCTGAAGCCATGCACGAATGTTCCATAGACATCGTCAGTCAGCAGCATCAAGTCGGGACGCTTGGTCTTGACCAGGTTGGTCAGCTTGATGATCGTTTCGGGGCTCAGCCCCATGCCCGAGGGATTGGCGGGATTGACAACGAAGAACGCCTTGATCTTCGGATCCTCCAGCTTCTTGATTTCCTCATCGGCGAATTGAAAGCGGTTTTCCTGCGGCGCCCTGATCTGGACGACCTTGAGGTCGTAGTCCTCGAGGTGCGTCATCTCGATGTACGGCGTGAAGATCGGTGTACCCAGCGCGATGGTGTCGCCCGGCAATAGCAACCGGTTGGCCTTCAGGGACTTGAAGATATAGCACATCGCGGCCGTACCGCCCTCAACCGCGTAGATATCGAACTTGCCGGCGGGCCGCGGCTGGCCGCACATAGCCCACATCAGATATTCATGCACGATGCGTTCGTTGTGCACCAGCATGCGATCGGGCACCGGATAGTTGTCGCCGATGATAGAATCGACGAGTTCGTGTACAAACGCATCGGGCTCGAAGCTGAATTTCTTAACGGCAAACGGGAGCATCGCTGAGAGGAAACTCGCCCCGGGCATGTTCGCGTGCTCTGTGAGCCACGCCTCAAATCGTCCGGCGATGCCGTTGGCTTGTGGCATGCCGCCTACGCCCGCCGAATGGTTCATCACACGCTTGCTCTCGGTGATGGCGAACTGCCCCAGAAGGAAAAAGCCTTCCCGCGGTGTTGTGGCTATCCAGTTTGGATTGCCGCGGCCAGCGTTCAAGAAAGCGCTCTGCGTCCTCTTGGACGTAGCCTTCGCCAGGTTGATCAATTCGTCTTTGATCTCGAACGGGCTCAGCGCCTCGAATTTCTTCAAAGTGAGGATATCGGCCATCTAACGCTCCCGAGTTGTGCAATCTGTTGGATTGGAGCTCGACCGGGCTCCTTCGCCTTCTGATCCCGTCACGGGGGCCAGCCGGCCCCTTTGATCTATCTCAAGCACTCCAACTTCCACTCCGAGCCATCGCGGATCGCCCGCCACTCGTTGTCCCAGGGCGCAACGCGGCGATTTCCTTTTTCGTCGGATCAGAAATTTGAAGCTGCGGGGCGCGGAAAGCGCTTGACATAGATCAAGAGGCAGCCGGTGAAGCGTTGCCTGATATCGACCGATCCAGCCTCAGGTTTCGTCGCTGGTTTTTCGGTCCGCTGTGTGTCGATGCTTTAGCAGAGCAAGAACGGGTGAAATCATGATCGATTGGTTCTTCCAGACGCTTCGCACCTATCCGGAAATCGCGATCTTCCTTTCCCTGGGCTTGGGCTATTATTTCGGTTCGTTCACTTATAAAGGCCTTGGCCTTGGTGCTGTCACCGCGACGCTAATAGCCGCTGTGATCATCGGCCAGATCGGGATCACGATCTCTGGTCCGCTCAAGCCGGTCTTCTTCCTGATGTTCCTGTTCGCGATCGGCTACGGAGTGGGGCCGCAGTTCGTGCGCGGTATCGCGCAGGATGGTGTTCCACAGGCGATATTTGCGGCCGTGGTTTGCGTGTTCTGCCTCGGCGCCGCCTACTTTGGTGCGAAGATAGCCGGTTACGACGTCGGCTCGGCGACCGGGCTCTATGCTGGATCGCAAACGATCTCGGCATCGATGGGCCTTGCGACAGACGCCATCAATCGCCTCGGTCTGCCGGCAGATGAAAGCAAGAAACTGCTCGACGCGATGCCGGTCGCATATGCCGTCACCTACATCTTTGGCACGGTCGGGTCCGCTATCGTCCTTGCGTTACTCGGCCCGGCGTTGCTCGGGATCGACCTGGAAGCCGCATGCAAGCGCTACGAGGAGGAGCACGGAGGCAAGAAGCAAACGGGTGGCCCCGGCACAGCCTGGCACCAGTTCGAATTGCGGGCTTACCGTGTCCGTGAGAGAGGACCGGCTGTCGGCAAGACGGTACAGGAGGCGGAGGCGCTGATTCCAGATCAGCGGGTGTTCATTCAGCGGCTTCGCCAGGACGGCGTGATCAAGGAGGCGCTGGCGGATACAGTGATCCATGCGGGCGATATCGTGGCGGTCGCGGGCCGGCGCGACGTGCTCGTGAGACTGATCGGCGAGCAGGCTGAAGAGGTCGACGATCGTGAGCTGTTGGCGGTGCCGATCGAAGGTGTCGATGTCTATGTGACCAGCAAGGAGGTTGACGGAAAGACGCTGGAAGAATTGGCAAAAACACCGTCGGCGCGCGGTATCTTCCTGCGTAAGATTACTCGGGGAGCAATCGCCACCGACATTCCGATCCTGCCGGGGACCAAACTGAACCGTGGTGACATCGTCACCCTTGTCGGACGCACGCCGGATACAGCAGCCGCGACGAAAATGCTGGGCCGCCCGGACCGCGCGACCGATGTTGCCGACGTCGCCTTCATCGGTGCAGCCATCGCCATCGGCGCCCTGGTCGGCGCTCTGGTCTACAAGGTCGGCAGCGTGCCGCTCACGTTATCCACTTCCGGCGGCGCGCTGATATCGGGGCTATTCTTCGGTTGGCTGCGTTCGGTGCATCCGACCTTTGGACGAATTCCGTCGTCCACCGTGTGGTTTATGAACTCGGTCGGTCTGAACATGTTCATCGCGGTGGTCGGCATTGCCTCCGGACCGGGATTTGTCGCAGGGCTCCAGAAACTGGGATTCAGCCTGTTCCTCTGGGGCGTTGCAGTGACGACGGTACCGCTGATCTTGGCTATGTATGTCGGAAAATACGTGTTCCGCTTCCATGACGCGATCGTGCTCGGATGCTGTTCCGGCGCGCGGACCACGACCGCTTCCCTTGGCATGATCAACGACCGTGCCAAGAGCCAGATCCCAGGGCTCGGCTATACCGTTACTTACGCGGTTGGGAATACGCTGTTGACCATATGGGGAATGGTGCTGGTCATGCTGATGACATAACTGCAGCTCCCTCAATGTTGACCTCGATGGAGCAGTTTCTCGTCCACTATCCGGAGCTCGCGATGCTCCTTATGATCGTCGAGGCTACGGTATGGGAATTTTGAAGATCGGGACCTTCAGCCTCAGCCAGGCTGAGGGGCGGCACCATCCGGCGGCATATTCAAGCCGTGAAGCGATCCGGCCGCTAGGCGTTGCGGTCGCCTTCATGGTCGTGCTGTCGTCGACCGACGCACGAGCGATGACCCTGTTTCGATACGAAGATCAGGCGCGACTGCATTGTCTCGCGGATACGGTCGTTTGGCTCGATTTCAAGAAGCGCAAATATTATTTGAGCGGCCAGAAGCTTTATGGAAGCGGCCATCACGGCAGTTTTGTGTGCCTTAAGGAAGCGCGGCGGGACCTCTATCGCCGCTCATTGCTTGGACGACACTAGTTCCATTCAGACGAGAGGCAGCGTCAGATGGACCACCTGCGGGTCCAGGCTACGCGCGGTCCGGAAGCCGAATTTGCCGAGTACTTTGCGCATAGCCATGTTTTCCGGCAGCACGTCGGCAACGAGTTCCTTGAGTCCTGCGGCCCGCGCCAGTCCCGTGAGATGTCGGGTGAGCAGCGCGCCGATGCCTTGCCCCTGAAAGGCGTCGACCACGACAAAGGCGACCTCAGCCTCGCCAGGTCCGGTCACGACGTAGCGACCGCCGCCGACGATCGCAGGTCCGCTGTCCTCGTCGATCACGGCAACCAGTGCGACGTGATTGACGAAGTCTGTGTTCATAAAGAACGCTCTTTCTTTATCCGAAAACCCGCGCTTGGTGACGAAGAAACGGCGCTGCAGCGACTCGGCGCTGGTGCGGTCGATTGCAGCGAGCATGTCACCTTCGTCGTTCGGCTCCAGCGCACGGATCAGAAGCGGCCGGCCATCGCGCAGCTGCTCGCGAACAGTATAGTTGGCGGGCGTCATCGGGCCTACCTCCAAGCAAGACTTTCGGTCGGTGAGATGAGCCGCGTGGCATTTTGCATTGCTTGATCTGGATCAAGCCCGGCAGAGCAGGCTTGCCAATACGGTTCGATGCCCCGGACCGAGAGGCCAGCGAGAGCAATGGACGCAGGCGACACACATTCGAGAATGTTGCAACAGGACGGATCCGGCGACGACGTGATCCGGACCGCTATTCGCCTCGGACTGCTGGCCTTCCTCATCTACTGGTCATTCGTCCTCTTGCGTCCGTTCATTCCGGTTCTGGCATGGGCCGCGGTGCTGGCTGTGGCACTGAATCCCGCATTTGATTGGCTGTCTGCACATCTCGGCCATCGGCCAAGGGTAGCGGCCATCGTCATGACCATTGCGATGCTGACGGTGTTTCTCGGGCCCGCGACCTGGCTTGGTATTGGTCTGGTCGACGGGTTGCGAAATATTTCAGATGAATTGACGACTGGAGACATCGCGATTCCTTCACCGCCCGAGGGCGTCCGTAATTGGCCGCTGGTCGGTGTGCCACTGCATGATCTCTGGAAAAAAGCCTCGGAGAATCTTGCGGTCGCCATCCGCGAGCTGGCGCCGCATTTGAAACCGATGGCGGGAACGATCCTGGCGATCGCGGGCAGCGCTGGCACTGGCACGCTCAAATTCCTCGCTTCGGTCGTGATAGCAGGCTTCCTGCTCCCGTCGGGACCGCGGATCGTAGCTTCAGTCAGGACCATGCTGACCCGGATTGTCCCGCGGCAGGGCGCTGATTTCTTGGCGTTGGCCGGTGCGACGATCCGCACGGTGGCGCAGGGCGTTATCGGGGTTGCTGTGCTCCAGTCGCTGCTTGCCGGAATAGGGCTGAAAATCGCTGGTGTGCCCCACGCCGGTGTGCTGGCTTTTGCGGTGCTCGTGCTCGGTATCGTGCAGATCGGATCAGCGCCCATTTTCCTGCCCGTCATCATCTGGGTCTGGACGGCCAAGGATATGGGTTCCGCAATCCTGATCACGATCTATCTGGTGCTGGTTGGCTTCTCCGACAACGCCCTCAAGCCGCTTCTGATGGGACGCGGCCTGTCCACGCCCGTACTCGTGATCTTTGTGGGTGTCTTGGGCGGGACGCTCGCACATGGAATCGTCGGCTTGTTTGTCGGTCCGATCATCCTGGCGGTCGCCTGGGACTTGCTGATGGCCTGGGGCCATGACGATTCCGCCGACGTCGTCATGCCGCGTCAAGCGAACGCCGAGGTGAAGCCTTGACCTAAATCAAGGGTCCACGTCCGCGCGCGATCATCGTCCAGTGGTCAGGTTTGAGGGTGAGCAGGCGTGAGGATGAAAAGTCATGATGGAAAAGTCGTCAATTCCTGACAACGCGATGCCCGGCTTGTTTGCATCTGCCCTGGAATATCTGGTGGACACCAGACAACGCAGCATCCTGTTCATGGATGTCATGCGCCGGCGTGGCGAGCAGTACCGCGACCACCTGACCGAAACCGTCCCGCATGTTCTCGACTATGAGATCGAACTGATCGCCGACGGCAGAAATCTCGAACGGCCGGTGAATTATGGACTGGTACGCGTCAAGCCGCCGAGCGGCGTAGAGATTGATCTTACTCGTCGTCCCTTCGTTGTCGTAGATCCGCGCGCTGGACATGGTCCGGGAATCGGCGGTTTCAAGGCGGACAGCGAAATCGGCGTCGCGATGAAAGCCGGCCATCCCTGTTACTTCATCGGCTTCACGCCGGAACCGGTGCCTGGACAGACCATCGGGGACGTCGCGCGGGCTGAAGGTACCTTCATCGAAAAAGTCATTGCATTGCATCCGGACGCCGACGGAAAACCTTGTGTGATTGGGAACTGCCAGGCGGGCTGGGCCGTGATGATCCTGGCATCGCTGCGGCCTGAATTGTTCGGTCCGATGATCATTGCCGGCGCGCCGTTGTCCTACTGGGCCGGCGTTCGCGGCAAGAATCCGATGCGTTATTCCGGCGGGCTCTTGGGCGGAAGCTGGCTGACGGCGCTGACCAGTGATCTCGGCGGCGGCAAGTTCGACGGCGCCTGGCTTGTGCAGAATTTCGAGAACATGAACCCGTCGAATACGCTCTGGAGCAAGCAATACAATGTATATTCCAAAGTGGATACCGAGGCCGAGCGCTATCTCGAATTCGAGCGCTGGTGGGGCGGGCATGTCAATCTGAACGCCGAAGAGATTCAATTCATTGTCGACGAATTGTTCGTCGGCAATAATCTTGCCGCCGGCCGCATCAAGACCTCCGACGGAGAAGTTGTCGATCTCCGCAAGATCCGCTCGCCAATCTTGGTGTTCTGCTCCAAGGGCGACAACATCACGCCCCCGCAGCAGGCTCTGGGCTGGATCCTCCAACTCTATCGCAACGTCGACGAGATCAGGTATTATGGCCAGATGATCGTCTATACGGTTCATGAAACCGTCGGACATCTCGGCATCTTCGTATCCGGAGGCGTCGCGAAGAAGGAGCACGCCGAGTTTTCCAGCAATATCGACCTGATCGATGTACTGCCGCCTGGCCTCTATGAGGCGACCTTCACAGCAAAGTCAGCGGACAACGCTCATGCCGATCTGGTCGGCGGCAACTGGATCATGCGCTGCGAGCAGCGTACGCTCGACGATCTCCGCGCAATGGGAGGTAATTCGCTCGACGACGAGCGACGGTTCGCCACCGCCAAGCGCGTGTCGGAAATCAATCTTTCCAACTACCGCAGTTTTGTCCAACCCTGGGTTCGCGCCCTCGCTGCATTGCATCCTGCAGAGTGGATGCGCAATTTGCATCCGTTGCGCGCGGGATATGAGGCCTTCGGCCGCGACACGCCCGTGATGAAGGCGGTGGCAACGGAGGCTGAGGCCGTCCGTGAGCACAGGAAGCCGGCCGCCAAGGACAATCCGTTCCTCAAGGCCCAGCAGATCGTCTCCGAAACCATCGTTAATGTCCTCGACAAGTGGCGGGATACCCAGGAGGCCATGAGCGAGTCGCTCTTCCTTTCGATATATGGCTCGCCCGCGCTGCAGGCTGCGGTCGGTATCGATCCGAATGCCGACCCGTCGCCAGTACCCGAAATGTCCGCCGAGCATCGCAAGCTTCTCGACGCGCGCATTGCCGAACTGAAGGCAGGAATTGGAAGTGGCGGTCTCAGGGAATGCTGGATTCGCGCATTGCTCTATGTCGGCATGACGCGTGGCATGTTCGACGAGCGAAGCCTCGAGGCGTTACGCCGGATGCGAAAGGAAGATGAAGCGTCACGCCTCACACTTTCGCAGTTCAAGACCCTGGTGCGCGAACAATT
Organism: Bradyrhizobium erythrophlei; assembly: GCF_900142985.1. Taxonomy (NCBI): domain Bacteria; kingdom Pseudomonadati; phylum Pseudomonadota; class Alphaproteobacteria; order Hyphomicrobiales; family Nitrobacteraceae; genus Bradyrhizobium; species Bradyrhizobium erythrophlei. The sequence goes on along the minus strand of NZ_LT670849.1, from coordinate 2,097,385 downwards.
CTTCATGCTGATCCTCGACCAGGAGGCAAGCCTGACTGCGATTCCAAAAATGCTGCCGGATGACATGGAACTGCGTCGCGCTGCCATTGCCGCGATCCGTGAGGTGCTCTCGGTCGTCGGCGAAATTTCCGGTGAAACCGCCACCCGCCTCGAACGCGTTACGCAGCTGTTTGGAATGAGCGAAGGAGACCCGCAGGCGGGCGGGATGTCGTTCAGTCCGCGAGCCAAGGCGTCATGACCCTCTCTCGAGGTCAAGGAGTTAAACGATGAGTGTGCAAGCAGCTAGCGTGACCGAGGGAAGACTTCACAGCAAGTATGACCGCCTGATCGCCGCGGCAAAGGCCATACCGCCGGCAACCACCATCGTCGTGCACCCCTGCGACGAGAGTTCATTGCGTGGCGTGGTTGAAGCCGAGGGCGCAGGTCTGATCAAACCGACACTGGTCGGACCAGCCGCGAAAATCAGGGATGTCGCGGCCAAACATGGCTTCGACATCGGTAGCTACGAAATAGTCGATGCGCCTCATAGCGAGGCGGCCGCCGCCAGGGCCGTCGAACTGATTCACGAAGCCAAGGGCGAAATGCTGATGAAGGGCAGCCTGCACACCGACGAGTTGATGCGCAGCGTGACCGCCAAGACCGGATTGCGCACGGAGCGTCGCATCAGCCATGTATTCGTGATGGATGTCCCGGCCTACGCAGATACAATCTTCGTCACCGACGCCGCGATCAACATTTTTCCCGACCTTGATTGCAAGCGCGACATCATCCAAAACGCGGTCGATCTGTTCACGCAAGCCGGCTTCGGCACGTTGCCCAAGGTTGCGATCCTGTCCGCCGTAGAAACGGTCACGGCAAAAATTCCTTCGACGATCGAGGCTGCGGCGCTTTGCAAGATGGCGGATCGCGGTCAGATCACGGGTGGACTTCTGGATGGGCCGCTTGCCTTCGACAACGCCGTGGACGTCGAAGCAGCCAGGATCAAAGGCATCAAGTCGGAGGTTGCGGGCCGTGCACAGATCCTCGTTGTGCCCGACCTCGAGAGCGGCAACATGCTTGCCAAAAATCTTGCTTATTTTGCCAAGGCGGACGGCGCCGGTATCGTGCTGGGCGCGCGTGTGCCGATCGTGCTGACGTCGCGCGCGGACTCGCTCCGGGCCCGTGTTGCTTCCTGCGCGGTCGCGGCCCTCTATGCCGACGCGCGGCGCCGGGCAGCGGCGGTATCTGCATGACCACCATGGACACCATCCTGATCGTCAATGCGGGCTCTTCAAGTGTGAAGTTCCAGGTCTTTGCGGTCGATGGTGATGGCCGGTTGCGGCGACGGATCAAGGGACAGGTGGACGGCATTGGCAGCCGGCCGCACTTGCGCGCAACCGGCAGTTCTGGAGAGAAGCTGGCCGAACGAGTCTATCCGATCGAGTCGGTCGGGGACGTTCCGGCCGCGCTACAGGTGGCGGCCGACTGGTTGCGGGACGAACAACGGATCACGCCACTGGCGGTCGGACACCGGGTCGTGCATGGCGGTCCTGATTACGATCGGCCGGTGCTGATCGATCACAGCGTCGTTGGACGGCTTGAGCGCTATGCGGCACTGGCGCCGCTGCATCAGCCGCACAATCTGGCGCCGATCCGTGCGCTGCTTGAAAAGTTTCCGAGCCTTCCTCAGGTTGCCTGCTTCGACACCGCATTTCATCGCCACCATGATGATATAGCCGATTTTTACGCGATCCCGTGCCAGCTACATGAGGATGGCGTGCGCCGCTATGGCTTTCATGGGCTATCGTACGAATACATCGCCACGACGCTGCCCAAAGTCGCGCCGGACATCGCGACCGGCCGGGTCATCGTCGCCCATCTCGGCAGCGGCGCATCGATGTGCGCGTTGCTCGGCGGGCGCAGCATTGAAAGCACCATGGGCTTTACGGCCCTCGACGGACTTCCGATGGGCACGCGGCCCGGGCAGATCGATCCTGGCGTGCTCCTCTATCTTATCTCGGTCAAGGGCATGGCACCGGCCGAACTGCAGAATTTTCTTTATCGCGATTGCGGATTAAAGGGGCTTTCGGGCATCAGCAATGACATGCGCGAGCTGCAGACGAGCAAAGAGCCCGAGGCGGCCTTCGCCGTTGAGTATTTCGCTTATCGCGTCGCGCTCAGCGCCGGAATGCTCGCCGCCGCCTTGCAGGGAGTCGACGCCTTCGTCTTCACGGCTGGCATTGGTGAGAATTCGGACGGCATCCGCGCGCGTATTGCCGATCGGCTCGGGTGGCTCGGCGTTGCGCTCGATCCGTCGGAAAATCACCGCCATTCATTGCGGATATCGCGTCCCGACACCACGCCGGTCTATGTCGTGCCGACCGACGAAGAGTTGATGATTGCGCAGCACACCCTGTCGCTTTTGTGGAGTCAGCGCCCATCCCACCCGGCCAGAGGTAGAGCGTCATGAATATTCCGGTATTCCCCGAGACGAAAGTTGCGCTCAAGGGACGCAAGGGCCTGATCGTAGGCATCGCCAACGACCAGTCGATTGCATGGGGCTGCGCCAAGGCGTTCCGTGCGCTAGGGGCGGATCTCGCGGTGACATACCTGAATGAGCGCGCGAAGAAACACGTAGAACCGCTTGCTAAAGCGCTTGAGGCGCCGATCTTCTTGCCGCTCGATGTCAATGTTGACGGACAAATGGAGCAGGTTTTCGAACACATCAAGAAGGAGTGGGGTCAGCTCGACTTCCTGCTGCATTCGATTGCCTTTTCGCCAAAGGAGGCGCTGCACGGCCGTGTCATTGACGTCCCGCGTGATGGGTTCCAGAAAACGATGGATGTATCGTGCTGGTCGTTCATGCGCATGGCGCATCTGGCCGAGCCGTTGATGAAACGCGGCGGCACAATGTTTACCATGACCTACTATGGCAGCCAGATGGTCGTGCAGAATTATAATGTCATGGGTGTCGCCAAGGCGGCGCTGGAAGCCGCCGTCCGCTATATCGCTGCCGAAGTCGGACCGAAGGGCATCCGCGTTCACGCGATCTCGCCGGGGCCGCTCGCCACGCGTGCGGCGTCCGGGATTCCCGAATTTGACGAGCTGATGGACAAAGCACAGTCGAAGGCGCCGACGCGCAGCTTGGTGAGCATCGACGATGTCGGTGCTGCGACAGCGTTTCTGGCCCTGGAGGGTGCCAAGCTCATCACCGGCAGCGTCATGTATATCGACGGCGGTTACCACATCATCGACTGAAGACGTTCAGCGCAGATGCAGCGCGATCAGGTCGGCGACACAGGCGGGGCGCTTGCCGCCTTCGATCTCGATCTCGAGGTGATAGCTGACGCGCAACCTGTCGGGCGGCACGTCCTCTGCTTCGGCGATTGTGATGCGTCCCCGCAGCCGGGAGCCGGCGGGAACGGGAGCGAGATAGCGTACGCGGTCCGCACCATAGTTCAGCGTGCCTTTCAATCTCTTGAGACCCATGACCGATCGAATGAACATTGGCGCCAGGCTGAGCGAGAGAAGCCCGTGTGCAATGTTCTTGCCGCCCGGCAGTTCCTGTTTCGCGCGTTCCTGGTCGACATGGATCCACTGCTCATCGCAGGTGGCTTCCGCAAACTTATTGATGCGGTCGCGGGTGATCTCGATCCAATCGCTGACGCCGATTTCGGTGCCGACGGCCGATTTTATCTCGTCAAACCCGCTGAATACGCGCATGTTCGTGCCCTTCGTACCGACGTCAGATTTTCATTTCCGGAACCTTGTCGGGGATAGCGAAGTCGGCTTCCGTCACCGCGATTACCTCCGCGACGCTGACGCCGGGCGCGGTTTCGATCAGCGTAATCCGACCGCCCTGAAAGCCTATCACCGCCATGTCGGTGACGACTAGATCGACCGGCCGCATCGACGTTAACGGCAGCCAGCACTTTTCGACGATTTTCGACTTGCCCTTTGCTGCGTGCTGCATGGCGACGATGACGCGCTTGGCGCCGCTCACGAGGTCCATCGCGCCGCCCATACCTGGGACCATCTTGCCGGGAATCATCCAGTTGGCGAGATGTCCCTTGGCGTCGACTTGCAGCCCGCCGAGTACCGTAATATCGACATGGCCGCCGCGGATCAGGGCGAATGACATCACGCTGTCGAAGGTCGATGCGCCTGGAAGTGCACTGATCGGTCGGCCGCCGGCATCGGTGAGTAATGGATGCGCCATGCCTTGCTCGGGAATCGGCCCGGTGCCGATCAAACCGTTCTCCGACTGAAAGAATACGTTGAGTCCCGGCGGTACATAGTTCGCGACCAGGGTCGGAATGCCGATGCCGAGATTGATCAGGTTTCCCGGGCGGAGCTCGAGCGCCACGCGTTTCGCGATAATTGCTTGTGGGTCCATGGCTTCACTCATACGTTGGTAATCAGGTAATCGACCAGCGGCGCGGGCGTCATCACGTGATCTGGGGAGATCACTCCGACCGGAACGATATGTTCGGCGGTGACGATGACGGTATCGGCCGCCATCGCCATGACCGGATTGAAGTTGCGCGCGGTGAGCGCGTAGGAGAGGTTGCCGAGGTAGTCGGCGAGAAAGGCATGCACCAGAGCGAATTGCGAGCGCAGCGCCGTCTCGAGCAGGAATTGCCTGCCTTCGACCTCGATCTTCTGCTTGCCTTCTTCAACAATCGTCCCAGTGCCGGTCGGCGTCAGCACGCCGCCGAGTCCACTGCCACCAGCCCGGATCCGCTCCACCAGCGTCCCTTGCGGCACGAGATTGACTGCAATCCTCTTCTCCATCATCTGCGCCTGCACCTTCGGATTCAGGCCGATATGGCTTGCGGTGATGGTCGCGACCAAGGATGCATCGAACAGCTTTCCGATGCCGCGGCCGGGAATGGCGGCATCATTGGCGATGAGGACGAGCTCCCTTTTCTGCTGTCGTACTAACTCGTCAAGCAGCCGTTCCGGCGTGCCCACGCCCATGAAGCCGCCGATCATGATAGTCGCGCCGTTCGGAATCATCGCAATGGCTTCTTTTGCTGAAACGGCCTTCATCGGGACGGCTCCGTATCTGCCTGTGATTCTCCTATCGCGAACACCGTGAGGTGGTGGAAGCGCCGGACCTTGATTTGCATCAAGGGTTGGGCTGACGCGGGGCGGACGTTGTATGCGGCACGGCTATGGCCCGCCGCGTCATGCCCGGGCGATCCGGACTTGCCGCTCGGGCCATCGCGAGCTGCATAGATGGAGGCACAGCAGGAAGGGAAACTTGAAGGCCGGTTACCGTCCCGGCGTCGGACATGCGATGGATCCCGCGTTCTCCGGATATTTCCGTTTGTGGGTTCGGTAGCTGCCTGGCGCCGCGCCGATCACAGAATCTCGACGATTGGCAATATTACCGGCTGTTTCCAGCGCGACAGCAATGAGTGGCAACTATGGTACTTCAAGTCGTTACGGGTCTGTTCATAGGTTTAATCAACATCGTCATTCACGCTTGGCTCACCGTCGCTACCATCCGGGTGGCACGGAGTTCGGCGGCAAAGCGCCGCATCTTTCCATCGTTGCATCTGGTCGGTGTGATGATTGCAACAGTGCTGTTGCTGATGCTTGCGCACACTCTGGAAGTTTTCGTCTGGTCGGCTTCCTATGCTGTGCTCAATGTCACGCCTGGAGACGCCGATCTCGCCTATTTCGCTTTCGTGAATTATACCACGCTCGGTTATGGCGACATCACGCCAGTGGCCCGATGGCGTCTGTTGGGGCCGATGACCGCGATGAATGGCGTCCTGCTATTCGGCTGGTCGACCGCGGTCATCTTCGAAGTGCTGCGCAAGACCGTCGGTCTGCCCGCGTCCCTTGCGTCATCGTGACCAGCTAGAGGTCCAATTCGGCAAGTTTCGGCCGGTCCAGCAGGACAATCTGACGCTGGGTCTGACCCAGGAAGCCGAGAATGCCCTGGCTTTGAAGGATCGAAAGAGCGCGCGATACCGTTTCCAGCGTAAGCCCGAGATAGTCCGCGATGTCGCGGCGGCACATTGGCAGCGCCATGACACCTGTTGCCGTCAGGCGGTGATCCATCTCCAACAGGAACGCTGCCACGCGTTCAAGAGAGGTCTTTCGCCCAAGCAGCAGCATGTGGTCTTCAGCGTGCTTCAGATTGGTGGCCGTCATATTGAGGAGATCTCGAGCGACACTCACATCGCTTTCGGCGACATGGGCAAGGCTTACGCGCTTCACCAGTCGCACGCTGGTGTCGACAATCGCTTCGGCAGTGAACCGATGTACACCGCCATTCTCGAGGCCGAATATGTCGTCGACCAGGTGGAATGCGCCAATTTGTCGCCGGCCGTCTGAGAGAAGCTTGTAAGAACGAACTGCGCCGTCGATTACCTGATAGATGTATTCGGCTGGCTCCGCCTCCCCGAATACTTCCGCACCTGCGCGGTACTTGAATTCGCTGAGCGCGATCTCGGCCGGCGACACATTGCTAAGTTCGCCGAGAAATCTGGGCTTGTTCGAGGGAGTGGCGTTGAGATTGAGAAACATGGATCATCCCCCTGTTTCGCCAACAATATTTTTCCATGGGTAAGTGCGTCTGACATAAGTCAGTTGGACCCTGACGCGACGGCTTACTCCTCCGATGTTTGTCTTACGCCACGAGGTTGAATTGAACTATTGCCTCAAGGGACATTGTCCCAAAGGACATTGTCCCAAAGGACATGGTCCGAAGGGCGATGCGCTCAAAGAAGCGATAGACGGGCGCGACGTCAGAAGGGTCAGCTAGACTGGCGCATATACCATAGGGTGCACATTTTAACCGATACGCTCGCATGCTAGTCTTCGCGAAATCAGATCGTTCCTCAGATGATCGGATGAATTCAGTTGAGCAGTGACTCCGCAACAAATGTTTTGGTTTCGGACTCGGGTCGGAAGCTGAAAAACGGGACAAAATTCTTGATTCTTTCTTCACCATCAAGCCGTAGGCGACACGAATAGGGCTGTTCATCGCATCAACTAATATTCACGCTTACAAAGGCGAGGAGATCGGGGAAGGAAACCATCCCGAAGGGCGATTTAGTATTTCGGCGATTAGTGCCGCTGGGTACGCACTGGGAGGGGAAGTTGGCGCAAACGGTTCATGTCGTCGATGATGACTCGTCGTTTCGGACTGCCGTCGAGCGGCGCCTGAGGCAAGCTGGTTATGCTGTCGCAACCTATCCATCAGCCCAGCAATTGCTCGACAATCTGCCCGATGAAAACAAACCGGGCTGCATTCTGCTGGATGTGCGGATGCCGGATCTGAACGGGTCCGAGCTTCAGGATCGCCTCGCACTGGTTGGTTCGATCTTGCCGATCGTTTTCCTCACAGGCTATGTCGACGTACCGACGACCGTGCGGGCCATCAAGGCGGGCGCGGAGGATTTTCTGACCAAACCGGTATCGTCAGGGCAGTTGCTGCGCGCTATCGAGCAGGCAATGGCTCACTACGAGACCTCGCGCGATGCGAAACGCAAGTTCGACGCACTTCATGAATTGCTCGCGACACTGACGCCGCGCGAACGCCAGGTTCTGGATTGCGTCGTGCAGGGCAAGATTAATAAGCAGATCGGGCAACTATTGGGTGCAACAGAGCGCACCATCAAGGCTCACCGTCACCGCGTCATGGAGAAAATGAAGGTGCAGTCCGTTGCCGAACTCGTGTCCTTGGCCGAACGGCTCGGCATTCTGGCGAGCGCTGACGTCGAAGGCCGCAATAGTTGAGGCCTTCTTGATCCTCATTTCACGGTTGCGGGAATAGTGGCCGCCACGAGCCACTTCCTTATTGTCCCAGAGAACAATTGGAATTCAGTTTGGCGTAATGTAGATGAACCAAAAGAATGATTCCAGGATCGCCTGTTTGATGGCGGAACGAATCGACTACGATTTGGTTGGCGTGGAAGCCGGGGCCGTGCAGGCGGGTGCACGTCGGCAGAACAGGACCAGCGCACTTGTCGAAGCGAAAGCTCGTCTTTGTGGTCGACGACGACCCGGGAATGCTCAGAGGTGTCCAACGGCTCCTGAGAGAGCATGGCTACGACAGCATATCGTTTTCTTCGGCCGAGGCGTTTCAAAAGAACGACGATTTCGCAAAGGCGACTTGCATCGTCCTCGACATCAACCTCAATGGTGCGTCCGGGATCGAACTCCGCCATCGTTTAAAGGCGGCTGGAATTTCTCTGCCGGTCATTTACATCACGGGCAAGGACAATCCGGTCACGCGAATGGCTGCGATCGAGTCCGGCTGCCTCGCCTATCTCACCAAGCCGTTCGCGGCCAAATCTCTGATCGAGCCCATCGAGCGGGCATCCGTTGGCATTGCATAACGAGGGGCGGATTATTCGTCGACTTCCTGCTTGAAGATGCGACTTGCGGCTGCCTTGCGGACCGAGGCAAACTGGCTTAACGGGAGCATCGTGCTGACGCTCAGTAAGTTTGTGTCCGCCACTTCAAGCTTCAATTGCTGCCCCGTTTCCATTTGCCGGATCAGCGCCGGATTGGCTCGATCCCCGGCGATGCAGGTGTTAGTGAGGCACCACACAAAGGGAATTCGAAAAGGTTTGCCCTGGTCGACCGTGAGCCTAGCGGCGGCCTGAAGATAAAGCCCCACCGGCAGGAAGAGCTGTAAACGGGCTGCGTCTTCGCCTTCACGCTCGATAAAGTCGACCCGGACCGCCGATTGGCCGGTCTCCCACTTGCCGCTGATGGTGGTGCGGCACACCGTTTTGGCACCGGGTGTCTGGAAGCAGAATTTTCGCCAGTCGCCGTATTTGATTGCGCGCGCATCGCGTTGACCGCGGAGGGAAAATTCCATCTTTGTTTCCACGCCGACGGGTTCTGCGGGCGTGCCCTGTTGCCCATGGGCGACGAAGTTTGACATCGGCAGGCTCAGCAACGCCACGATTATCGAGGAAATGGACTTCTGATGGCAACAATCCCGCATCAGCCACCTCCGTCGCGCTCACGACGCGCGTCGAGAAATTGACTGACTAAAGGCGACCATTGTGGAATCGCATCGGGTGAATCGATGAAAAAATGCCCCTCGCTGCCGAAAGGCGGCATCAGGTGGTATTCGGCATTGCCACCGGCGCCGGTGTAAGCGTCGAACATTCGCCTGGATAAGTCAGGTCCGAAGAACGTGTCGTTCTCGATATAGATCCACAGCATCGGTGTCCGTGCGGTGCGGCCGAATCCGCCTGTCGCGTCGACCAGTTTATCCGGTGCGCAATTGTTGTTGGGCTTGCCGCCGACGCGGCCGCCGCGGCCGCCGGCAAATACTATCAGCGCCTTCACCGAAGGCAGGTTTTGGCTCGACAAGGCGATGGTACCCCAGCCTCCCGCCGACTGGCCGATGACAATAGAGCTATTGGGAGCGGCCAATTTCTGATCGGTCATGTAGTCGATGATCCACTGATCGAGCAAGGCGGTGGCCATTCCCGCATCCCTGAAGTTCGGGTTATTGCAGCTTCCGATCTTCGAATAGAATACGGAAAACAGCCCGCGCTCTGGCATGTCGAGGGCGCCTGCGCCGTATCCAGAGCCGCTTGGCGCCACGACCATGTAGCCTCGGCGTGCAAACCACATCGCGGCATCGCGGAACTCGACCAACGGGAAGAAGCTGCGATCACGCGGGTTGAGGGACACGCCGTGATTCATCACGGCCAGCGGAAAGGGCCCCGGCCCGACCGGACGAACCACATAGGCGATCGTGGGAAGGATCAGGGGTAGCGCCCAGACTTCCTCCTGAATCGGTCGCAGCGTTGGATCGTCGGCGCTTCGGCCAGCGCCGGGTAGGGCGAGCGCCACGGCCGCCACGATGGCGGCGGACCTGCAGAAGGATCGAATCATTTTTTCCACCCGGACTTCGATCGCCGAATAAGGGCCAATGATCGCGAAAGGCTTCAGCGGATCGGAGGCACCTCGCTTGATCCAGATCAAGTGCTCGGCGTGTGATCAAGTCGCTAACGTCAGAGTTACGATCAGGCGACCCAGCATCGTCAGCACCACATTGCTGACGGCATAGGGGACGGCGACGCCAAGCACGGGGGTCTGGCCACCGACTAAGATTAGGCTCTGCGAATCCTTGCTTAACCGAGGACCTTCGGTGCACCTTAATCCTGTCGACCTAAGAGGGCAGGCCTGATGTCGGAGAACGGAGCGGGGGGGATCGCCAGAGAATCGGATTCTGAATTTCCGATCGTGATTGCCGCGATGCCCGCCACCACAGCACAGCGGAAAACGGCGCTAGGCGTCGTGATTTTCCTGTCGGTAGTCGCCGTGGTCATTGCGCCGTTTGCCCACATTCAGGCGGCTCGCGTCGACAGCTTCGTCCCGGTCCTGCAGAGCGTTCTCTGCGTGGCGGATCTTATCACGGCAAGCCTGTTGTTTACCCAATACGCGATACAGCCGCATCCCTCTCTCCTGGTGCTCTCTTGCGGTTACCTGTTTAGTGGCTCGTTTGCTTTTCTACAAACATTGGCATTCCCGGGGGCATATGCCCCGGCCGGCCTGATTGGGGACGGCCACAACAGCGCAGCCTGGTTCTTCGTGCTCTGGCATTCGACGTATCTGGCGGCGGTGCTCGCTTACGCGTTATCGAAGGATGCGGATTGGAAATTTGCGCCGACGCGCGGGTCGGCCAAGACCAAGGCTGCGTTCACAATAATCTTGTCGTTCGTGTTGATGGCGGGACTGACATGGTGCGTGACGCAGGCTACCGAATATCTGCCGGAACTCTACAGGGAAAGCGTGACGCTTCAGACTCGATTGGCTATTCAGGTCAACTTGATGCTGTGTGCACTGGCAGGGACCGCACTGGCGGCATTGCTTTTCCGCCAGCGCACTATCCTCGATCTTTGGCTCATGGTCACGTTGCTCGCCTGGATACCCAATTTTCTGTTGGCCGCGGTCGTCAGCGCGGTTCGCTTCTCTATCGGTTGGTACGCCGCGCGGTGCTTCTCGCTCGTTGCAAGCTGCATGTTATTGGGCGTATTGCTCACCGAAATGACGTTTCTCTATTCCCGTCTAGCCAACGCGCTCACCTTGCAGAGGCGCGAGCGGGGCAACCGGCTCATGAGCGTCGAGGCGGCCACGGCCGCAATGGCTCATGAGCTTAGAACTCCACTTGCTGCGATCGCGTTAAATGCCAGCGCCGCGCTCAGTCAGCTTCGTGCGGAGCCTCCTGTCCTGGCCGATCTGGAGAACATTCTCGATGATATTGAGACTACCAGCCATCGGGTAGGTGCAGTCATCTCTGCTATTCGCGCGCTGTCCACAAAGACGCTAGTCGATCAACGAAAGATGATGCGCGTCGAGGATGTGGCCCGACAGGTGCTCAGGTTGGTGCAGCATGATCTGCAGATCAATGAAATCTCCGTGGCAACCGATTTGGAGGATGATCTTCCGCCAGTCCTTGCTGATCCTACGCAATTGCAACAGGTGGTCTTGAACTTGGTCAAGAACGCTATTGAGGCCATGAATCAGATTGCTCCTGAAGAGAGGTTTTTGCGGCTTGCGGCGCGCCGCGCTGCAAATTCAACCGTCTTGCTGTCCGTTCAAGATTCCGGCACCGGGATATTTCTCGAAGACCGCGATCGCATATTCGATCCATTCTTCACGACCAAACCGGCGGGCATGGGTCTCGGGCTCGCCATTTGTCGCACAGTTCTCGAGAATCATAGCGGCAAGTTGCGGCTTGCCAATTCGGATTCTCGCGGCTCGACCTTTGAAATCACCTTGCCAGCCGGCGGTTAGCGGTGCGACACTAAATCTTCGTCAGTCGTCATCCGGCTCCGCATGTCGACTCAAATACCGCGAGGAGCGATAGGCACCGATTTGCTCGACTTGATCTAGATCAAGACTCGGATCGCATGGCGCCAACTACCGTCGCCCGAAATCGCAGATTGGGAGACGGCAATGGCGCAAGCTTCACAGGAACGGCGGATCGACCAGTTCTTTTCCGGCCCCGGCGCGAGGGCCGACGATTGGCGCTCGTTGGTGGAGGCGGCCAAATCATGGTCTGCAGGTTCGACGGATCGCGCTAGCTTCGAAGAGTTGCTATCTCAGGTCGCGGTCATCGAGGAGTTTCACGCTTATCCGGGCTCGCGCCTGATGGCGGAGTTGAGGGAGCGGGCGGCTGCGAGCGACACGGTCGGTTTACTGGCGCTGACAACGCGGATCTCGCAAGCGTTGAACACGCGGTCGTTCCGGCAGCATGCCGGCGATTGGGACGTGCATCCCGATGCCGAGGCCGAGATGCCGGAATTGCTGCCGCCAGGGTTCGGTGAAACCACGACACGCCGTCCGTATTTTGAGACGCTGGTCGTCACCGGTTTGCCTGCGGCCAGTTGGTCACATTTGGCTGCCGAGTGGCGCAAGTTGCGGCGTTCGGTTGATGCTTTCGTCCACGAGCCAGTCTTCGTCGGCAGTTTCGAGGACGCGTTCTGCGCCGCCATGCTCAATCCGGACCTCGGCGCCGTCGTCGTCAACGAGGGTTTTGGGCTGCGTTCCCGGCACGATGCACCGGTGCTGCGCGCGCTCATGGCTTCGATGGATCAAAAGGAGACGTCCGACTCTGCGCTGGCGCTGGCCAAGACATTGAAGCGAATACGACCCGAGCTCGATATCTATCTGGTTTCAAACCGGAATGTAGAGGAGTTGGCAGGTAACCCGGAGGCCAATGTCGCGCGCCGCATCTTCTATTCGGTGGAGGAATTGCTCGAACTGCATCTTGCGATCCTCGAAGGCGTGCAGGACCGCTACGAGACGCCATTCTTCGACAACCTCAAGAAATATGCCCAGCGCCCGATTGGGACATTCCATGCGCTCCCCATCGCGCGCGGCAAGTCCGTATTCAGGTCGGACTGGATCCGCGACATGGGCGAATTTTACGGCCCGAACCTGTTCCTTGCCGAGAGCAGTGCCACCACAGGCGGCCTCGACAGCCTTCTCGAGCCCACGGGTAACATAAAAAGGGCGCAGGACAAGGCTGCTCGCGCCTTCGGCGCCGACCAGGTCTACTTTGTCACCAACGGAACATCGACGTCCAACAAGATGGCGGTGCAAGCGTTGCTGTCACCAGGTGACATCGTGATCGTCGATCGCAACTGCCACAAGTCGCACCACTACGGCATGGTGCTCTCGGGTGCGCAGCCGCTCTACGTAGAAGCATTCCCGATGACGGAATATTCGATGTACGGCGCGGTCCCGCTCAAGACCATCAAGCAGGCTCTCCTGAATCTGAAAGCCGAAAACCGATTGAACCGGGTCAAGATGGTCGATCTGACCAACTGCACCTTCGATGGCCACATCTACAATACGCGCCGGGTGATGGAGGAGTGCCTCGCGATCAAGCCCGACCTGATCTTCCTGTGGGACGAAGCGTGGTTCGGCTTCGCGCGCTTTTCGCCGTTCCTACGGCCGCGTACCGCCATGGGTGCGGCGCACGACATCGAAGCATGGATGAACGATCCCAAATCGATCGAGACTTACGAGAAGCATCGTGCCTCGCTCGGTGACAATCCATCCAATGAAACGTTGCTGAACACGAGGCTGTTGCCGGACCCGCGCCAGATTCGGCTACGCGTCTATCAGACCAATTCCACGCATAAATCGATGTCCGCGATCCGTCAGGGCTCAATGCTGTTCGTCAAGGACGTGGATTTCCACACCGTGGAGGCGCAATTCAAGGAGGCTGTATTCACTCATGCCTCGACAAGCCCAAACCAGCAGCTAATCGCGAGCCTTGACGTCGCGCGCCGGCAGATGGAACTGGAAGGCTATGGCCTCGTCGCCAACGCCATCGAGATCGCCTTCGCGATCCGCAAGGCCGTCGCTTCCAATTCGCTGATCTCCAAGTATTTCAGCGTGCTTGGCGCCGACAAAATGGTGCCAGCGGAATATCGTTCGAGCGGCTTCACCGACTACCTCGCGCAAGGCGCCAATTGGAGCCAGGTCCTGCGCAGCCTGAAGGAAGACGAATTCTGTTTAGACCCGACGCGCCTGACGCTGGTTTGCGGTACTGCCGCGTTCGATGGCACGCAGTTCAAGGGCCTTCTGGCCACGCGGTACGGAATCCAGGTCAACAAGACCTCGCGCAATTCCGTGCTGATCCAGTCCAACATCAACAATACCCGGAGCGACGTAGCCCACCTCATTCGGGTGTTGGCAGAGATTTGCAGCGAGGTCGAGTGCGATCTCGCCCAAGGCGGCGCGAATGCGATCAAGGCCTTCGACGCGCGGGTCAAGAGCCTGATGACAGACGTGCCCGATCTGCCGAACTTCTCTCATTTCCATGACGGCTTCCGCGGCGACGCCGGCGAGAAAACCAATGAAGGTGATATCCGCAGCGGTTTCTTTGCGGCCTACGATGCAGCGGGATGCGAGTATATCCGCCTGAACGATCCCGAGATCGACCGGCGCCTGAAGAATGGTCCCGATCTGGTCTCCGCCAGCTTCGTCATTCCCTATCCGCCCGGTTTTCCGATCATGGTACCCGGTCAGGTCATTACCCAGGAGACCATCGACTTCATGCGTAAGCTCGATGTGAAGGAGATCCACGGCTACAACGCCGTGCAGGGTCTGAAGCTCGTGCATCCTGAGGCATTAGCCAAATTCGGTGATCGCCGTCCGCCAGCGGCCAGATTTCGGCCAGCAGCGGAATGAGGGAAGAGATGAACTATGCATGGCTCATTCCTCTATCTCGAGGCGAATCCGACTCTCCTTTTCATTGTGGAGTTGGAGTTAGCGGCAGATCGGCACACATGAGGAAACGGCTTGCGAGACGGATCGCCTGGGTGATGCTCGCCGTTGCTGTCGGCGCGGCAGCGCCATCGCATGCCATCACAGGGACCGTCCGCGTCACCGTCGCCAAAGCAGGATTCGTCGTCGGCGCCGGCGGCGGTAAGGGGGTTCTGACCTTCCGTCACCGCAACTATCCGTTCACGGTCCAGGGGCTGAGCCTCGGCCTCACGGCGGGCGCTTCGATCAACAAGTTCGTCGGACGCGCCGCTTACATGAAAGAACTCAGCGATTTTTCCGGAACCTATAGTGTGGTCGGCGCGGGCGGAGCCCTCGTCGGCGGCTTTGGCGGCGTGCAGCTCAGGAACGATAAGGGCGTCACCATCAGTTTGCAGGGCTTCAAGGGCGGCCTCGAAGTGTCCGCCAATATCACCAAAGTGGTGATCACGCTGGATCAATCCCGTTCGACCCCGGACTGACGTCAAACCTGGAGGAACACCCATGAGAAGTTATCTGACCGGACTCGGAGCAGCTTTACTCGTACTTTTGGCGGCCGGCACAGCGTCGCCGTCAAGGGCGGAAACCGGCCAGGTCCGTGTCGTCTTTACAAAAGGCGGCTTCATCGTGGGTGTCGGCGGTGGTCACGGCGTATTGCATTTTCGTGGCCATCGCTATCCATTTCAAGTTTCGGGGATGAGCGTCGGATTTTCGATCGGTGCGTCTACGACGAATTTCGTCGGCAGGGCGCTGAATCTCCGTAGTCCGAGCGACATTCAGGGGCACTACAGCGTGATTGGTGCCGGCGGGGCGCTGGCGGCAGGTGCCGGCGGCGTGGCTTTGCAGAATGAGAAGGGCGTCGTCCTGGAGCTGGCTGGCGGCAAGGTCGGCGTCGAAGTGTCGGCTGCCGTAGGCGGAGTCACTATTGCGCTCCAGTGAGCGAAACGGAGATCGGGCTCGGGGGCATCAATAGCGCTCTACCACGAAGTTCATCCGGCGCAGGCCTGCTTGGTCATCATAGCGGCCTTTGCCGGACCGTTTGGGTAACCGCACCTTGGCGCGCGAGACCTTCTTGTGAGGAATCGTCTTTAACACGTGCGCGATGCAGTTCAGACGCGCGCGGCGTTTGTCGTCGGATCGGACGATGGTCCACGGCGCGTGCTTTGAGTGCGTGGCCTTGAACATAAGATCGCGAGCACGTGAATAATCGTACCAGCGCCGATAGGACTCGGTATCCATCGGACTAAGCTTCCATTGCCTCAATGGATCGTCGATCCTCGCCTTGAATCGCCGTTCCTGCTCTTCCTTGCCAACTTCGAGCCAGAACTTGATGAGGATAATGCCTGCATCGACGATGTATTTTTCGATCTGCGGGCAAAGCGCGAGGAAGCGCCGGTGCTCCTCCGGTGAACAAAATCCCATGACGTACTCGACGCCGGCGCGATTGTACCAGCTGCGGTCAAAAAGGACGATTTCGCCGCCAGCCGGGAAATGCTGCATATAACGTTGCACGAACATCTGGCTCTTTTCGCGGTCGGAAGGGGTCGGCAGGGCCACCACTCTGAATACGCGCGGGCTGACCTTCTCGGTGAGCGCCTTGATCGTGCCGCCCTTGCCGGCGGCATCGCGTCCTTCGAACAGGATAATGACTCGGAACTTCTTCTCCTTCACCCATTCCTGCAGGCGGCAGAGCTCGACCTGGAGCTTGCGTAGCTCTTTCTCGTAAATCTTATATTTCATCCGCGACGGGGCCTCTTCCTCGCCCGACATCAGTTGCCCCAGACGATGACGATACTAATGTCTCCGGGCATGCCCCCAGGGAAATCGACGATCTGGTATCTGATGCGATAGCCTCGGGGCTTCAGGTAGTCGGACCAGAGCTGGAAGATCTCCCTCGGAATCCCCGTAAGCGTCTTCTCCCAGCCCGGCTCCTGCTGATTGACGGCGCGGCCGCGGTCCGTGCATAGCGAGTTAGGAAAGCGGTACACTTGGACCTCGCTGAGGCCATTTCGCACCGCGCGCTGGATGACGGTGGCGGCCAGCCTGATTTTATCGTCCTCCGAAAGGCCTGAGGGCTTGCTTAGGCTTTCGATCAATGCCCGTTCTTCCGCCTCGGCCGCAGCTATAAGCCGGGCTTGTTGGTCGGCCTTTTCCGCCTCCTTGATGGCGGCCTGCTTCTGGATTTCCTTTGCGGTCGGCAGCAGTTCATCGATTTTGTTGGGCATGGCAGCTCCTGAACTTCGGGCAATTCACCATTCCTGCCCTCTGAAGCTACGGCCGCGCGAAGACATCTACCTTTGATCCAGATCAAGCCTCGTCTGGCGCTAGGTCGCACCGTCCCGCGCAACGGGGTAGTCCGTTGGCGGGAGAGATGCAGTGACCGACCAGCTCCATCCGATGATGCCGCACCATATGCCGTTCTATGTCGTCAAGCCCGGCGAGACGGATGTCCTGATGATCGTGATGGGTATCTTTCTGATCTTGGCAATACTCGGTGTTGGCAACGTCTACCTGCGCTTGCACTCGCTGCCGGAGCGGATGGCGCACAAGGGACAAAAACTGCAACTCGAGATCGTCGCCGTTCTTGGCCTGATCGCGCTCTTCACCCACATCCACATCTTCTGGATCGCGGGACTCCTACTCGCTCTGATCGACCTGCCTGACTTCAGCACGCCACTGACCAGCATCGCCGACTCGGTCGAGAAGATCGCGGATTCCGAAGGCGCCGGCGCGACGGGGCATGAAGCTGCGGCCGCGCAAGCGGCTCTGGCATCCAACCAAGCTGCGAATGTCCCTCCCAAGCAGATGAGCGCCCACGCGAAGGAGGTCGGTAGTCATGTTTGAGCTGATGCTCTGTTCAATGTTTACCCTGCTGCCGGACTATCTTTATCGTCGCTATGTACAGGGAAAGCGGATCGGCACCGAGATTACACTCTTCTCGATGTGGTACGAGCTTCGGTGGGGCATCACCGGATGCGTGATGCTGACGGTCTTGCTTATCACCATGATCTTCTATTTCCACCCGTCGACGACATCGGCGGCGCTGTTCTTTCGGACGGTTCCAATCGTGCCCGAAGGCTCGGGCCGTGTCGCCGAAGTAAAGGTCGACTTCAGCGGGCCCGTCAAGAAGGGCGACGTGCTGTTCACGCTCGACAGCTCGAAGCAGCGGGCTGCCGTCGAGACCGCAAAGCGTAAGGTGATCGAAGTCGACGCCCAACTCGTCAATGCGAAGGTCGATATCGTCAAGGCTGAAGCCCAGCTCCAGCAGGCCAACAGCGATTACAAGCAGGCCAAGGACGAGCTGGACGTGAAGAGCGAATTGCAGCGGCGCAGCCCTGGTATCGTACCGCAGCGCGATATCGAGAAACTGCAGGTCCTCGCTGATGGCCGGCAGAGCGCCGTCGACGCTGCCGCCGCCTCGAAGCAGTCAGCAGAGATCCAGTTATCGACGCTGCTGCCGGCATCAAAGTCCAGCGCGGAGGCCGAACTCGCGCAGGCTCAGGTCGAGCTGGACAAGACCAGCATACGTGCCGGTGTCGACGGGCGGGTCGAGCAATTCTTGCTCCGGCCCGGCGACGTCGTAAACCCGTTGATGAGGCCGGCCGGCATCTTGATTCCGGAAGGAGCGGGCCAGCGAGGACTGCAGGCTGGATTCGGACAGATCGAGGCGCAGGTGCTAAAGCCTGGAATGGTCGCGGAAGCCGCGTGCACTTCGTTGCCTTGGACCATCATCCCGATGGTCATCACGAGCGTGCAGGATTACATCGCGGCCGGGCAGTTCCGTGGCGGTGAGCAGCTCATCGATGCGAGCGCCGCGAAGCCCGGAACGATTCTGGTCTTCCTGGAGCCTCTCGAGAAGAGTGGCCTGGCTGATGTGACGGCTGGCAGCAGCTGCATCGTCAACGCTTATACCAGCAATCACGAGATCATCGCGTCGAAGGAAACCGGCGCGTTCAAAGGCTTCATCCTGCACGCGGTCGATGCCGTAGGGCTCGTGCATGCCTTACTGCTGCGGATCCAGGCACTGCTGCTGCCGATCAAGACGTTGGTGCTGAGCGGACACTGATGCGCTTCATCTCGTTTCGAAGGAACGACGCATGACAGGTTTTCGAAAGGCGTCGTGGGTTGCGATGATCGTAAGCCTCATCCTGCCCGAACTCGCCGCCGCCGTTGAGCTAACCGGCGCCTGGGCATCTGATGCAGAAAACTGCAAAAAGGTGTTCGTGCGGAGAGGGCGCGCCAGTCAGATCGATTTCACTGAATTCCCGGGTGTTTACGGTGGTGGATTCATCATCGAGCGGGATCGGCTCAGGGGCAAGTTCGTCAAATGCACGATCAAGTCTCGCAAGGAAGATGGGCAGAGTCTCAATCTAATCGCCGGTTGCGCGACCGACATCATGTTGTCCAACGTCCAGTTCGTACTGCAAGTTGTCGATGACGACAACATCGCCCGTGTATTCCCGGGCGTCGAGGGCATGGTTGTGAAGTACCACCGCTGCCGGCTCTGAGCAGGCCGGCGGTTCGCAGGTCCTGTGGCATGAACCTTTGACTTATATCAAGCCTTGATGGTGTGGCACCTCGCAGATTGCGAGCGCGACCTAAGGAGGATCGACATGAACGTAAAAAATTTTCGTACCGTGATCGGCGCTCTCGCAACGACTGGTTCAGTCGTCGTACTGGCAGCGGCGGCGTGCTCCGACGCGCGAGCTGATGATTCCGGAGCTCTGCTCAAGGCCATGGCGGATTATACCGCCGCCCAGAAATCAATCACAGCGAGCTTCGATAGCGACATCGAAGTTCTTACGCCCGAACTACAGAAGATCCAGTTCACGAGTTCCGGGCAGTTGAAAATGACGCGGCCCGACAAGTTTCGCGTAAGACGGACCGGCGGCTACGCCGATGTCGAGTTAGTTTTTGACGGCAAGACCGTGTCGCTCTACGGCAACAATGCCAAGGCGTATGTGCAGGCGGATATTCCAGGCACGGTTGATCACCTGATAGAGGCCATTCAGGACAAGACCGGCGGGGCACTTCCAGGGATGGACTTATTGCTCTCCAACGCCTTTGACGAAATGACGTCAGGTGTCGAGGAAAGCGAGCATATCGGCCAGGGTGTCGTCGACGGAGTTGAATGCGAACACCTTGCGTTTCGCGGGTACGACACGGACTGGCAGATCTGGATTCAGGTTGGGGCACAGCCCATTCCGCGGAAATATGTAATCACCAGCAAGACGCTCGCGGGCGCGCCGCAATACACGCTCCGGATCAAAGATTGGAAGACCGATCCGATCGCGGACGCCGATGCCTTCACCTTTAATGCGCCGGAAGGCGCAACAAAGGTGGGTCTCGATTAAGACGTCATGACGGAATTTGACGAAATCCCCCCGGGCACAGCCGCAGGAGCAAAGAAATGAACCTCTCGATGCATCGAACGATCCTCATTGCCGCCGCCGTGACCTTGTTCGCTGGAGCGCTTCTCTGGAATGGCAGTGCGGATGTGAAGCGCGGCCTTGTTTCGGCCGCTGAAGCGCGGATCGGGCGCCCGCTCACGCCGATGAGCTATGCCGGCGTCGCCCGGAGGACCACACGCCGCGCCGTCTATGGCACGGCGGCGGCCGCGGCTGCGGCCGGGGCGACCTACTATGCGACCAGACCCGGCTGTGTCCAGGTGACCAATGCCTACGGACAAGTGGTCACGAGATGTTAGCCGCGACGCACAAGGCGCGGGTGACTTTTCGATGATCACGATTCTGGAGGTGGCGGCTAGGTATTGAGAGCGAGGCATTCAGTGGCAACGACCACGGTCAGCCAGCCGGCTGTTCTCAAATCTGAGGTGCTCCTTTTTCCGCAGCCGGCGTTGCAGCTCATTTATGACACAGCGCCGATCGGTCTTGCCTGCCTTTCACCGGACTGCCGTTACCTCCAGATCAACCAACGGTTGACCGAAATCTGCGGGATCTCCGTTGAGGATCACCTTGGGAGGTCGGTACGCGATTGCGTTCCGGCGCTCGCCGACAGCGTCGAGCAAATCGTCCGCTCGATTATGGAAACAGGCGAGCCGGTCACCGGCATCGAGGTGGCGGGGCAGCGAACCGGTCAATCTGAAGAGCGTTTCTGGACCACCTATTGGCATCCGCTGCGCTCACCAAGCGGCGAGATCGTTGCCGTCAACGTTGCTGCCGAGGAAACTACTGCGCGTAGGCGGAGCGAACAGGAGATGTGCCGCGCGCGAGAGATCGCGGAAACAACGCTACGGCACCTGCGCGAAACGCAGGCGTCCCTGATCGAGGCGGAAAAACTCGCCGGGCTCGGACGGCTGGTTGCGGGCGTCGCACACGAGATCAACGGTCCCGTCGGAATCAGCCTGACAGTCGCATCTTCACTGCAGCGCCGATACGAGGTCTTTGCCAGCCAAGTTGAACGGGGCGAAATCAGGCGATCGGCCTTGAACGAATTTCTCGGCGGGGTACGCGACGCCGCGCTCCAGCTTGTCGCAAACCTTGTTCGAGCGTCCGAACTGGTACAGTCGTTCAAGCAGGTCGCCGCTGACCGCAGCGATCTGGAACGGCGATGCTTTGACGTCGGTGAACTCTCCGAACAGGCCCTGGTCGCATTGCTACCAGAAGCGCGCAAGCAGGGACTTATGTTCGACGTCAGCTGCGAGCCGAATCTTGTCATCGACAGCCTGCCGGGCCCTTATGGATTGGTGGTGAGAAACCTTGTTCTTAATTCGATCATGCACGCATTTCCGAATGGCGGGAAAGGGACGATCACCGTCAGGGCAGGCCCGGTCGGAGAAGGCGATATCGAGATCGTGGTTTCCGACGACGGATGTGGCATGAGTCCGCAAATCCGGCGCCACGCTTTCGATCCGTTCTTCAGCACCCGCCGCCACGAAGGCGCGACCGGCCTCGGTCTGCACATCGTGCACAGCATGGTGGTCGACCGCCTCGAAGGACAGCTCGAGCTCACGAGCGGCTCTGGCGTCGGCACGACCGTCCGGCTGGTTCTGCCGCGAAAGATCAGGTCGAAGCCAGAGTGTGAACCAGAAAGCGTGAAATGGGCATGACGGCCGACCCTTGATCTTGATCAAAGCTCTGCCCTGTCGCCGGTGTTGGCTGCAGCCATGTGTCTTAAGGGAGAAGAACTATGGTGCAACGCGGAAGTGTGTTGTTGGCATTGGCAATCGTGGTCGCAACTGCTGTCGGTGCTGCTGCTCAGCAGCCCACCTCGGTGGCATCACCTACGGCAGCACCGACATCCGACCAGGCCTTGCTGAAGCCCGAACAGCTTGAGGCGCTGGTCGCCCCGATTGCGCTCTATCCCGACGCTCTCCTTGCCAACATGTTGGCGGCGGCGACCTATCCGCTCGAAGTCGTGGAGGCGGACCGCTGGATCAAGGAGAAAAAGGATCTCAAGGGAGACGCTTTCAAGGGGGAAGTCGACAAGAAATCGTGGGACGACAGCGTTAAGGCGCTGACTGCGACGCCCTCCGTGCTCGATACGATGAGCGACAAGCTCGACTGGACGAAGAGTCTCGGCGACGCCATGCTTGCGCAGCAGGCGGACCTCATGGACGCAATCCAGCGGCTGCGCGAAAAGGCGCGAGGCAACAACAAACTATCCTCGAACAAGCAGCAGAAGGTCATCGTCACGCAACAGGAGAATAAGCAAGTCATCGTCATCGAACCGACCGATCCGAACGCGTTGTATGTTCCCTACTACGAGCCCGCGACGGTTTATGGCGCGTGGCCCTATGCGGCGTATCCCCCCTATTATTTCGGCTATCCAGCCTATATCGGTGCCGGTGCGATCGCGGCGGGCATCGCCTTCGGTACGGCCTGGGCGATCGGCCGCTGGGGCAATTACTGGGGCGGCGGCTGCAACTGGGGCAACCGCAACGTCTATGTGAACCATCGCACCACCAACGTTTGGCAGCACAATACGGCGCACCGCCAAGGCGTTCGCTACAACAACGCCAACGTTCAGCAGCGCTTCGGCAACAACAACCTTCGCGCCGGGGCCAGTAACCGGATGGATTTCCGCGGTAAAGGCGGCCAGCAAGTGCTCAACCCTGGAAGGGACCGTCCGGGCGCCAGCGATCGCGGCGGCAATGTCAGCGACCGTGCCGGCAATCGTGGTGATAGAGGCGGCAATCGAGCGAACACGGCGGATCGTGGCGGAAATCGCGGCAGCGCGGGCAACCGAGCCAAGCAAGGTGGAAGCGGCAACCGCGCCGCCGCGGCCAACCGGTCGCGAGGCGGCGGGGGAGGTGGCCTCAATGTATCCTCGGGCAGAGCGGCGACTGCGGCCTCAGCGCGCGGCCGGGCAAGCTTCGCCAGCGCTGGCGGCGGCGGTTTCCGTGGAGGCGGGGGAGGAGGCGGTTTTCGTGGTGGAGGCGGTGGTGGAGGATTCCGCGGTGGCGGCGGTGGTCGCGGCGGAGGCGGGCGGCGTTCTGACCTCGCCTTGAAACACGATGTGGTCCTGCTCGGCCATCTCGAAAATGGCCTCGGCTATTACCGCTTCAGCTATATCGGTAGTCACAAGGCCTATGTCGGCGTGATAGCGCAAGAGGTCGAGAATGTGATGCCGGCGGCTGTGGCCCGCGGTAACGATGGATTCCTCCGAGTCCATTACGAAAAGCTTGGTCTTACCTTCCGCAGCTACAGCGACTGGCTTGCCGGCGGCGCGAGGATTCCCGCGGAGGTGCACCCATGATCACGCTCACCTATCGAGCCGCCGTTCCCGCGATCATGGCTCTGGCTATCCTGACCCAAGCCTCCCAGGCGCAGGAGTCGTTTTCTTCGCCCCAACAAGCTGCGGCTGCGCTCGCCGATGCGGTCAAGAGTGGCACGAACCGGGCGATCTTCAAGGTGCTCGGCTATGACGCCGAGGACATCGTCTCGTCGGGTGACGAGGTTGCTGACGCCGAAATGCGGCAACGCTTCACGAGCGCCTACGACGCCAAGCATTCGATCAAGGCGGAAGGAAACAAGAAAGCCACCCTCATCGTCGGGGACGACGACTTCCCGTTTCCGATTCCACTGTACAACACAAAAAGCGGCTGGGAGTTTGATACCAAGGTCGGCCGTCTCGAGATTCTCTATCGCCGCATCGGCCGCAACGAGCTGGATACGATCCAGACTTGCCTCGCTTTTGTAGACGCCCAGAACGAATACGCCGAGAAAGATCGCGGTCAAGGCGCCGGTGTTTACGCCCAACGCATTGTCAGCAGTCCCGGCAAGAAAGACGGCTTGTTCTGGCAAGATGATCTTGACGCCAGCCCGCTCGGCGAACTTGCGGCAGAGGCCTCAAGCGAGGGATACAAGCTCGAAGGGAAGGGCGCGCCCTATCACGGCTATCACTATCGAATCCTGAAGGCGCAAGGATCGGGCGCACCTGGCGGTGCTCTCAACTACGTGGTCAACGGCAAGATGATCGGCGGCTTCGCGCTGATCGCCTATCCAGCGGAATACGGCAATTCCGGCGTCATGACTTTCATGGTCAATCACACCGGCACTGTCTACGAAAAGGACTTGGGAAGATGGACTTATGACTACGCCAAACGCATGACGGCGTTTGATCCGGACCAGACCTGGAAGAAGGTCGACGTTACGAGCCGGCAATAACAGCGAGAGATTCCGATGGGCAAATACTTCATAAAAATTGCTTTTGTGATGCTGCTGGCCTCCGTTGGCCTGACGAGGCCATCTCACGCCACTACAGGTCACGTTCAGGTCGAGTTCCTGAAAGGTGGCTTGATTGTCGGAGCCGGATTCGGTCGCGGGGTGCTAAGTTATCATGGGCGAGACTATCGTTTTAGGGTCTCCGGTCTGAGCTTAGGTCTGACGGCCGGTGTATCCTCCACGCGGCTCTATGGGAAGGCCTCTAATCTGCACCGATTGCCCGACTTTGGCGGGACCTATTCTGCGGTTGGCCTTGGCGGGGCTTGGGTCGCGGGAGGCGGCGGCGTGAAGTTGGTGAATGGCAAGGGTGTGATTATCACACTGCGGGGCATCAGGGCGGGCCTGGAAGTTGCAGCCAATCTGACCGGCATCAGGATCGAATTTGCACAGCCTGTAAATTGAAGCGCGCGAGCCGGGGTCGAAGCGTTCGGCGGACCCGTGAGGCGATGTTGGTCGTTGAACAATGTCTCTGACAGGGATTGTGCTTAGCAGTCCCACGGCGGCGTATCACTTCACAACTGAAGAAACCCGCAGCGCCAAACCGAACTGCAACCAAACCGGCAACCCCGACTTTCGAAACCACCGCAGCTATCAGCTTACGCAGATCGCCGGAAAGGGGGGCTCGGTCCTGACTGCGCCTTCTTCTTTGGGCGGCAATCCATGCTGCTACACCAGCGCCCGCAGTCATCAGTCCGCCGATGCCAGAACCGGCGAAGCCCAGCCATTGGTTCACTCCAGCTTTGAGGAACGTCGAGATTGCTTGTCCTAGGCTCACGCGAGATGCGGCGTACTGATCTGACCGAGGCAATGATGCAAGACTGGGCAATTCAAAGTAACGTCCGCATCATTGCGGGTATTGAGGTTACGCAGAGTGAAGCGATCACAACAAACGTATTCGTTTTCTGGTTGGTAGTCTTCCTGGCTGTCTCGGAATAGAGACGCGCGGCGTGCTCATATGAAGAAATATCGCCGCTTTCGAAGGCATACATGTTTTCACTAGAGCTGCTCAGCTCGTCGACATGCAACAATCTTCTCGTTAGTTGCGCTCTAACGAGGCTAGAACTGCCGTCGCGGTAAACGCCATCGATACTTCTTGCCAGAGACCTTGAAGTTACAATCGGGTTCATGGTGGCTTCTCATCATGGGCCACAACGCGGTCAGTCTTATTTGCCAATCGTCTCAGAACTTGATCTGGATCAATCGAGTTTCGAGCGAGCAGGACGGCCAGTCCGACTTCGCAGCCAATCATCGTGTCGAGGCACGTGCTACAAGCAACTGGTTGACGTCCGAAGTGGCTGTACTAACGCCCGTCGCAACGCGCGGTTGCGGTAGGGGCGTTCGCTGCCGTAGAGCGCAGCAAAGGCGCCAAGACTGGCCGTTAAGCCGGCCCCCTGATTGTCCAGCACCAACCTACAAACAGGCAGAGGCCTGAAGCCATCGACGCTCGCGCCGCTGCGACCAATCGACCTCGGTCCGGTCGAAGGTTTGGCAAGGTCGCAAAGTTTACCTGTGGTCGGGGCGGTGGCGTTGAGACCAGATTCGTCGAATTTTCCATCTTCACCAAATTCATGCGACGGAGAAACCGCTGGCAAGTACATCCTGGATCAGAGAGCAGCGCTGCGTAAGCGCAGGCAATCGATCGCGCGGCATACCTCCCAGCAAAATCAACTGAGCTTCAGATCACCAAGCAAACTATCCATTCGCCTGGTCCAGTTGGCGCTGTCGGTCTTTTCCGCGAGACCATCTGCTTGCAGGACGTCGCGGACCTGCCCGCGCGCGCCGACGATCTGGAAGGCGATGTTAATCGAGGCGAGCTCCGAATGAAGGTCGTGCAACATCTTAGCGCCCGCCAAATCGATGAACGGCGAAGAGGAGAGGCCGCAGACGACGAGTTTAACGTCCGGCACCGCACGAACTCTTGCTAGAACTGTCTCCATGATGGTTTCGGCATTGATATAAAGCAGCGAGGCTTCAGGACGAAATGCGATAATGCCCACGAGCGGCTCGACATCCGGATTCCGGGCTCGGTCGGCATAGCGGCCGGTTCCCGGCAATCGGCCTAGGATCGCGACATTCGGCTGCGAGGCGCGCGCCAGCAGTAGGAAGATCGAGGCGAGAGCTGCCAGCAAAATGCCCTGCAAAATGCCGAGCAGCAGTACCGAGAGCAGCGCGATAGCGGCGGCATAGAAATCGATCCGGCTGATTCGCCACATGCGGACGAGCGCCGCAACATCGACAAGCTTGTAGACCGCCGTGAAGACGATGGCCCCCAGCACCGCCTTGGGCAGATTCGTCAACAGACCGGTCAGGAACACCAGGCAGACCGCGAGCGTGATCGAGCAGATGACGAGCGCGAGCGGCGTTTTCGCGCCAGCTTGGTCATTCACGGCGGATTGCGACAGCCCGCCCGCGACCGGATAGCCATGACCGAGCGACACCGCCAGATTGGCCGCACCAAGTCCCAAGAATTCCTGCCGCACGTCGAGTGGACAGCCATGCTTGGCAGCAAAGCTTCGTGCCGCGGAAACTCCTTCGACATAGGCGAGCAAGAGGACGCCAGCGGCCAGCGGAAACAGTTCGTCGAATTCCAGCAAGCCAAAGGTAGGCATCGCAACGCTCGGCAGCCCTTTCGGTATTTCTCCGGTGACGGCAACGCCCAATCCTGGCAGCCCGAAGACTGTCGCAATAAGGATAGACAAGACGACAACAGCGAGCCCGGCCGGTTTTCCCGGCAAGAAACGTGCGCCAAGCAGCAACAGCGCGATAGCTGCAAGGCCAATCGCCACTACGATCACGTGCATATCGCCGAGCTGCCCGGCAAGCTTGACCGCTCGATCGAAGAAATTGCGGCCGCCGCCCGCGACCCCAAACAGGCTTGGCAGTTGTGTCATGACGATGGTGAGCCCTGCGCCGGCCTTAAAGCCTACGAGGATACTGTCGCTGATGAGGCGGACCAGCATGCTAAGCCTGAACAGCCATGCGATCAGGCAGAGCAGCGCGACCGCAAAGGCAGCGAGGCTGGCAATTTGCCCATAGCGGACCGCATCTCCTGCGGCCAGCGGCCCGACTGCTGCCGCGATCATCAGCGAGATCGCAGAGGTCGGGCCCGCTGCGAGTTGCCGGGATGAGCCGAGCAACGCGTAGCCAATGCCGCCGAGCATATAGCCATAGATCCCGATCTGCGGCGGCAAGCCCGCGAGCGTCGCATAAGCGAGCGAGACCGGGATCGCATAGGCAGCAAGGGTTACACCTGCGACAATGTCCGGGCCCAGCCAGGAAGCGCGGTATTCTGCGAGCCACTGGGCGGGCGGAAACAATCCAGGCGGGTTCAGTGTCACCGTCGCCTCCTGATCAGCCCTACGCTATTTTCAACCGAGCGCCATCTTGCGCAGATCAACAGGACCAGCAGCAACGCCGCAATCGGAACGATGAGGGTGAGCGTTGGCACCCGTTCCGTCACGAAGGCGCCGGCAGCCGCCCCTGTTCCGAACATGGTGCAAACGCCCATGTAGATGCAGGATTTTCGCAGCAGCCCGTGTTGCGGATCTCCGGCTACAAGCGCGAAAGCTCCGTCTATCGCCTGGCGCAAATTACCTGTGATCATAACTGAACTGTAGACCGAGCCTTCGACCTTGGTGAAAATCGATGCCTGCATGGCGGCGACCATTGAGATGCCAAGTGTGCCCACAACCTCCGGTACACGGTTGTGCAGGACGCTGATTAGGATCAGCATCGCGACCTCGACAAGCAGGCTAAGCTGGCCGGCTCGAGCACCGGCTGCTCGCTGAAGCCGTGAGGCGATTACGACCCCGATCATGAAGGCGAACAGCGGTGGGACGAATTGGAATGCTTGCTGCCATTGCCCCGCCGTGGCATTCACCCACAAGAACACCAGGTTGGCCGTCTGCACGTTGGCCAAAACACCGTGGATGATCCAGGTGTAGGAGTCGACATAGCCCGCGGCAAAACTCAGGGCGACCAGTAAGCCTTCTTCGGGGCGCCCAGGCGGAGCGGCACGCAGTGAGGATACGGTTGAGCTCATCGGCCGATAGACGCGGCATTCGCCAACGGCGGGCTTGATCTGAATCAATCGATACCCGGAATTTTAGGCACGAAGACGCGCTTTGGACCAACTGACAATGTCCCGGCCGACTCCCGTACGGATGCGAAATGCGCGGATGCCTCCTCTGGGGTGTCGAAAATATACGGCGCCAACCCACTCTCGATCGCGGCGCTGAGTTGGCGCTACGTGAATGTTCCGACAAACGCCATCTTCTTGGCGTTCTGGCGATGTTGATACAATCGCCGGCTCGCCAACCGTGGCCCGAATTTGCTGACGTTCAAGTTACCTTGCGAATCGGCCTGTGCGAGTCCAAGAAACGCCGAATCGAGGACGCCACCACGAGTTGGGAATCCCAGCTTTCGAGGCCAAAAAATTAGGCTGCTCTCATCGCGGCAATCCGCGAGCTGCTTGACCACGGGACGTACGTCATGATGCACGGGCATGACGAGATAAGGCAATTCGCTTTGCCGCGAGGGCGCTCTGTTGAGTGCCTCAAAGTGTTCCAAAATTGCGTCGGGCCCTAAATCCATCAACAACTTGACTTAGGCGTCGCGCGAATTCATCGCGCGGCGGTCGGCTAAGTTGATGATTTCGCCCTGTTGCGGGCCGTCGATCGCGCTGTGCGGCTGATCAACGAAGTTTGTCACTGCGGCTGCGCACTACAGGGTCGCAGTTCGAAAAAGTTGGTACCGGCGTTGGTATCGTTATGTCGCCGCTCATTAAAAATCTATAAAAATCAATTTTGTCGGATATATAAAAAGCCGCCCCTGGGCACCATTCATTTCTTTTTTTGCGCCGTCTCACCGCACCTCGCACGAAGCTCGCAAACACAAAATGCGTTGGCTCGCAGTCATGCTGCTCGCCTTTTCGGCGGAAATTGCGCAAGCCGACGAGCTGGTGAGGCGAAAGCCAGGCCTCTGGGAGTTGCGCTGGTATTCTAACGACGTGAAGGCGTCGCAATCCCCGCTGAAGCAGAATCCCGCCAGGATGTGCATCGATACCACCACGGACGAGACGCTCGCCGCTCTCTACGATGCCTGCGATCCTCCGCTTTTCTTCGCGTTCTACTCGCCACAGTTCACGCGGGAGCTGGTCTGCGAAGCCGCCGTGGCCGACTTCAAGACCATATCGCGCGCCAAGATAACCTTTGCAGGTGACGCCGCCTATCGCATCGAAGTCAGGACTCGTCTTGAACCGGCACTCAAAGGCGAAGGCGAATATAGCGGTGGCCGCGAGGGCAAATGGCTGGGTGCCTGCCCGGCCGACATGCGCCCCGGCGATCTCATCGTCGGAGATGAGCCGAAGATCAACATTCTCGAAGAACTGGCAAAGCCGGCGCAGTGACGCGAAGACTCGTGTCCGGTGACCTAGGCGACGCAGACACCCGAGACGGCGACCTTCTGGAACAGATGCGGGAAGAGACGACGGAAGAGGGACAGGCGGAGATCTTCGATCTGAAGCGCTGCCAAGAGCACCGATGGCCACGACAGCATGGCGGCTGCGGACAACGCGGTGCTGTAAGAATCTTTCGAGCTTGAGGAAGCTGGGTTTGTGCCGATGTTGACATCCGTGATCGAGCCGCCGCGATGGCGGTAGCTCGCGGGCGCACTGTCGAATTTCGCTTGTGGAAGCGACGCGGAAAGGCCGTGCTTCGCATCTACAAACGACAGCACTGCAATCCAATCTCGCAGCGGTCTCGGCGCTATTCTCATGGAAGCGATTGAGATCAGGCAAATCTGCGACGTCGCGATCTCCAACGGTTCCCTGGAGAACTGAGCCATGTCCAGAGCTCGGTATCGCGTCAACGCAGCGATGGTTTGCGGCAAAAACCTCTACGAGATCGGCCAGCGTCCAATATCGAGGTGTCCAATGCTGAAGGGATTTTCCGTTCCTCTTACGCCACAGGGATTGTCGCCTCTCGTAAGTCTTCCCCCGTGGCACTATTCCAGCGACTGTCTTGTCGTCGAGTACTGGGCCGATTCTGAAGCCGTGACGGCTCTCCTCCCGCCAGGTGTTTCGTCTGACGCAAAGTCGAACGGGCGCTCATTTGTCTGGTTTCTCGATTGGCAATTCACGGGCTCCAACGACGAGCACACGGACCCCGCCCGGTATCAATACCGGGAAGCATTTGTTTTGGTGGAAGCTGTCTTCGACGGCAAGCCAATCAACTATTGTCCCTACATCTTCGTTGACAATGACGCCGCGATCGCGCGCGGCTGGGCCCAGGGCTTTCCGAAGAAGCTGGGCAGCGTCTTCCAGACGCGAAGCTTCTCCGCGCCGAGCGCCGCGGCCGCTCCGCTCGCGAAGGGCAGCCGCTTCGGCGGAAGCCTCGCCGCTCATGGCGAACGGCTCGTGACGGCGCGTATTCAGCTGGAGGAAAAGGCCGAAAACCCGGCCGCTATATTCAATCGCCCGACGGTGATGCGCCGCTATTTCCCCCAGCTCTCGGCGGGTCTGCAGGAAAAACCTGCGGTGGATGAGCTGACGATGTCGCTCACCGACGATCTTGCGGTCGTGGACGTTTGGGCAGGGTCGGCCGAACTCAGGATCCCCGAGGTCCAGGGTGAGGACCTGCATTCGCTCGCTCCGAAACGGGTCGGACGTGGCTACCGGCTTGGAATGTCGTATTCGGTGACGGACCTCCGCATCCTGAAGAACTACGTGCGCTAGCTTCCGGTCATGACCGGGTGGGGCGGCTGGTCCCGCATGTGGTGGCCGATCTGGCGCGACGCTAAAGCTGTCGCGTCTTTATGTCTTCAAATTCATCGTGGCAGGCAGAGCTGAAGCCGCGCAACAAATCAATGGTGCCATCGATAGCCATTTCTCGCAGTTCGAAAAAGCTCTTTTCGGGCTCCAGATAGGTATCCAGAATTTTTCGTGTAACTATCTCGGCATTTTCGATCACTTGCGGGGAAGACAAGACCCTCATCCTGCTCAGCTTCGCATAGAGACCGACCAGACCGGGAATGTCCGCTTCATTGTGCTGTAGCGCATCGATGTGGCACTTGGAAGCCTCCTCAATGAAATCCTTGTAGAGGATCTGCCGGCGATTCCTTTCATGATTAAGCCATTGGGCGCGGAGCTGGCTCCGATGGTTGATCCAGTTTGCGATGCCGCTCGTCAAGCTGCCGACGACTGCTCCGGTCAGGGCGGCGAGCGCAGAGATAATTGAGCCATCCATTCGTCAATTTCCACCGCTGCGGGTCTCCCAAAATCATCAGTTCCGCTGAGCGGTCCAATAACCTGAGCAGCGCGCGGTGCCCGAGTATCCCCGCCAGGTGCCGCGCCCGGTTTTGTCAGAGAGCCTGCCGGAGCCGGAAGCGTACTTGTCCTGGACCGTTACGGAGGCACGTACCGCGCCCGAGGACGCGACATAACCTTTGAGCCTGACAAGGTTCGGATGCGTGACGATTCCGTCGTTGATGATGACCGTAAAACTGTAGTTCGGGTCGCACGTGCCACGTTGCGTCACGAAGAGAAGGTCCCAAGACCCGTCATAGACCGAGCGTGCCTCGGCGATGGAGGTCAGACCAGCGAGACTGCCCGCGAGTGCGGCGGTCATCAGGAATTTTACCATCGTCGTTTCTCCAAACTGGCGTGCGGGACTCGCACGGGTATAGGAGGAACGGTCGTGCGAGTGCTTGTTCAAAACTGCTTCAATCGTTTTCCGCTCCGGCTGCGCCGCGAACACCTGGAATGATCACTGCCCGTTGCCCATCGAAGCGAGCGGCCTTTGCTTTCCGGCTGCGCCGTGCCGGTGTGATTTTGTCGCAACTTGTGCGGGCAGTATTCGCCAATTTACGGCATGGAACGACAAGATCGGTATTCCGGCGAGCCTAAGATTTTTCAGCGCAATTTTGACGGCTTAGCGAGTGATCGCCGGTGCATAGGATCGTCTCATGCTCAAGGGTTTTGCGGTCCCGCGGTCGCCGCGGGGGACCGCGGCTTTAACTCCCCCGCCGCCATGGCACTACGCAGCCGATGTGCTGGCGGTGGAGTTCTGGAGCGATCCGGAAGTGTCCGCCACCATGCTTCCCCAAGAGGTTGAGCTGGATGCGCGGAGCAATGGACGCTCTGTCGCGATTTTCGCCGATTGCCAATTTACGGCAAACGGTGACGAATATCTTGATCCCGCGCGCTACCAGAGCCGCGAGTTCCTCGTTCTGCTTGACGCCACGTGGCGCGGTTCGCAGATAGCCTGGTGCCCATACGCCTACACCGACAACGACGCGGCGATCATGATGGGCTGGGTCCAGGGGTATCCAAGAAAGCTTGGCGTCGTTCACCAGACCCGGACTTTTGCTGCCCAAAGTGCAGCATCGCCACCTCTCGGCCGCAATGGTCGACTTGCCGGTTGCGTCTCTGCCCATGGGCAGCGGCTTGCAGACGCCCGGTTAACATTGCGCGAAGAGGTGGATCGGCTCGATGGTCTGTTCGATCGACCTGTCGTGACCCGGCGATATTTTCCGCGGCTCTGCGCCGGCGCCCACGACAAACCGGTCGTGGACGAACTGGTCCTGTGCATCATGGACAACGTCATGATCACCAACGGATGGATCGGCTCGGCGGAACTGATCTTTCCCGAAGTGCACGGCGAAGATCTCGACATGCTGGGCCCGATCAAGGTCGGACGCGGCTATCGATTCGCATTCTCCTTTTCCGTTTCCTGCAACGAGATATTGGCGAATCTGGCTGTCTAGCTCCGGCCTCATAACCCACTGAAACCGGCAACGCGTCATTGGAGGCCGGCACCGCAAGAATAGACAAGCTGACGCAAGCCGGTGAAATCAATTGCGGCCGGCCTTGATAAACTTTCCCGCAAATGAGCGAGACGCGCAGGAATTGAAATGCTCAAGGGCTTCATCGTTCCCAAGTCGCCGTTCGGCCAGGCAGCACTGGCTGCGTCGCCGCCCTGGCACTACTCGGGCGACGTCGTAGGAGTCGAGTTCTGGGCGGACCCTGCTGCGGCCGCGGCGACACTGCCGCACGGCCTTTCGCCCGATCCAAAGTCGAACGGTCATGCCGTCATGATGTTCCTGGACTGGCAATTCACCGCTCAGGATGACGAGTTTCTCGACCCGGCCCGTTACCAATATCGCGAGGCGTTCGTGCTGCTCGATGCGATCTACCGCGGCCAGCCCGTCATGTGGTGCCCTTACATCTATGTCGATAACGATGCCGCGTTGGCGCGGGGGTGGACGCAAGGCTTCCCCAAGAAGATGGGCAGCATTTTCCAAACGCGCACCTTTGCCGCCGCGGGCGCAGCCGCAGCGCCGGTCGTGCCCGGCGGCAGATTTGGCGCGAGCCTTTCCGCACACGGCGAGCGGCTCGCCGAAGCTCGCATCACCTTGCGCAAGCCGATCGAAAATGGATTGTCGCTGTTCAGCCGCCCGACGGTCATGTTGCGATACTTTCCGAGACTCGCCACCGGATTCCAGGACAAGCCGGCAGTCGACGAGTTGGTGATGTCGATCACTGACAGTCTGACTGTCGTCAACGGCTGGGTGGGGGAGGGTGAGATCTATCTTCCCGAGGCGAAAGGTGAGGAGCTGCACGCGCTTGCACCGAGACGCATCGAATCCGGCTTCCGCTGTTCGCTCGCTTATTCGGTCACGGATCTCAAAATACTCGAAGATCACGTGCACAAATGACGAACGGCGTAGCGTGTCCTCCCCGTTACGCCGAGGAGGGCCTCCGCGAACCGACAGCCCCTCTGTTCGTGGAGGCCCTCTGAAAGACATTTCAAGGAGAACGGTCGTGAGCAAAGCCGCTTCAGAATATCTTGTCGAGGCTCTCGAAAAAGCGGGAGTCAAGCGCGTCTATGGTGTCGTTGGCGATTCCCTCAATGGGTTTACCGACGCGATGCGGCGCAGGAAATCGATCGACTGGATTCACATGCGGCACGAAGAAGCCGCGGCTTTCGCGGCCGGCGCGGAGGCCCATCTGACCGGTAGCCTTGCCGTATGCGCCGGCAGTTGCGGCCCTGGCAACCTGCATCTGATCAACGGTCTGTTCGATTGCCAGCGCAACGGCGTGCCTGTGCTGGCGATCGCGGCTCACATTCCCAGCAGCGAAATCGGCATCGACTATTTCCAGGCAACGCATCCGGAAAGTCTCTTCAAGGATTGCAGTCACTACGTCGAACTCGTTTCCAGTCCCGGCAACTGCCACAGATCCTCAAGCGCGCCATTCGCGTCGCCGTCGCCAAACGCGGCGTGGCCGTCGTCGCGTTGCCGGGCGACGTCGCACTCATGAAAATCGACGCCGAGGTCCCCGAATGGCTTTTGCCTGCCGCACCTGTCTTGCGACCGGACGCCATCGACATCGATCGGCTGGCGAATTTTCTCAATGGAGCTTCGCGGGTGACCTTGTTCTGCGGGGCCGGATGCGCGGGCGCGCACGACGAGGTCGTCGAGTTGGCGCGAAAACTGAAGGCGCCGATCGTGCACGCTTTCCGCGGCAAGGAGTTTATCGAGTACGACAACCCTTACGATGTCGGAACGACCGGTCTCGTCGGCTTTGCGTCCGGCTATGCGGCCATGAAGGATTGTGACGCCCTGCTGATGTTGGGGACGGATTTTCCCTATCGGGCGTTTTATCCCGAAAAGGCAAAAATCGCCCAAATTGACGTGCGGCCCGAAGCGCTCGGCAATCGCTGCTCGCTGCACCTCGGCCTGCTCGGCACGGTGAAGGACACCGTGGAGGCCGTGTTGCCGGTGATCAAGGAGAAGACTGATTCAGGTCATCTCAAACGTGCGCTGACTCACTACAAGGAAGCACGCAGCGAACTCGATGCGCTCGCGGAGAGCGGTCCGAACAGCAACATCATCCATCCCCAGTATGTCACCCGCCTGGTCAGCGACCTGGCGGCTGATGATGCGATATTCACGTGCGACGTGGGGACGCCGATCATCTGGACCGCGCGCTATCTCAAGGTCAACGGCCGAAGGCGCATCGTCGGCTCGTTCAATCATGGATCGATGGCCAACGCGATGCTGCAAGCCATCGGCGCCCAAACGGCGTTTCCAGGTCGCCAGGTCATTTCGATGTCGGGTGACGGCGGCTTCAGCATGATGATGGGAGATTTCATCACGCTGACCCAGATGGGGCTTCCGGTGAAGGTCATCGTCCTCAACAACGGCACGCTCGGTTTTGTCGAAATGGAGATGAAGGCGAACGGCTTCCTGGACACCGGCTGCGACCTCAAGAATCCGAACTTCGCGCGCATGGCCGAAGCGGTCGGTATTCGTGGCATCCGTGTGGAGAAGCCACAGGAGTTGAACGCAGCCATCCAGGCCGCGCTCGAGCACAAGGGGCCAGTATTGGTCGACGTTGTGAGCGCCCGCCAGGAACTCGCCATGCCGCCGAAGACGACTCTGGATCAGGCCTATCATTTCGGAATGTATATGATGAAGGCCGTTCTCGACGGCCGGGCGACACAACTGATCGACCTTGCAAAGGTCAATCTCACGCGTTGAGCGTTGTCGGGAAGGAATGAAGGCGTGATATGGGCGCCGCCTTGTCCCTCCGGGGTGAAGGCCGGCGCCCTGTCTTGCCTTTCTGCTGCTGCCGGCACGGCCATTCACCTGTGCATTCTTGTTTCGTCTACGGCGCTCGCGCGCTGCGAGCGTCACTTCGTATGCGGGCCCGGCTGCATGAGGCGCCCTCGTAAAGATCTGAAATTGCTGTTATTTGGCCGTTCTTTTTACCCCAATTAATAATTCAGAACGTAACTTAACAAGCCATAACGGGTGGTCTGGGGCATCCTTCGTTTGATCAGGAGGATGCGCCATGGACGGATCTCAAGCGACACCCGATATTTCGTCGACCGACTCGGCATTCGGCTACCTGGCAAGCAGCCTGGCACAGCTCCTTGAGGTGGTAAGGCGTGAGCTGGAGCATGATCGCGAGGCTGCGAAGGCGTCGCTTGCTGCAGCCTCGACCATCTTGCAATCCGAAATCGAACGCCATTCGGGCGCGAAACCGTCGGCAACGGCGGGGCTGACGGGCTGGCAGATCGCCCGGGTGCGGGCCTTTATCGACAAGAATTTGCATCGCACGATTCATACCCGGGATCTGAGCGCAGTTGCGCGGCGAAGCCCGGCTCATTTCTCGCGGTCGTTCAAGCTGACGTTTGGCGAACCACCGCATGCCTACGTCGTCAAGAGGCGCCTGGAGAAAGCTTGCAACCTCATGGTGACCAGTGCGGCTTCGCTGAGCGAAATAGCCCTGAGCGCGGGATTTTCGGATCAGGCGCACCTTTGCAAGTTGTTCAGGCAAGCCTTTGGCCAAAGCCCGGCCAATTGGCGACGCGAACGAGAGATGCAATAAGACGGGATAAGCCCCGAGAACCAGCCGCGCTGAAACGACTCAAGTCGAGTACTGCAAGCCTGGGCGATCGCCTGACATTTTAAGCTCATCGATCAATCGCTTCGCCTTCAGGAGATCGGGAGTATGGAATCCCTCCGCAAACCTCCCATAGACAGAGTCAAGCAATTCCAGCGCCTCATGCGGGTGAGGCGCGCTCATTCGGCCTAGCGTTGTTGCGGCGCGCAGCTCAAATGAAAGCGCTCCCCGACGGCGTGCGAGCGCAGCGGCCCGCCGACAAAGATCAACACCATCATCCATCCGCCCGGTCGCTTCGGCCACCACACTCTTTACCCGCAAGATTTCGGGCGTCCACCAATGTTCGGGATCGTTGACGTCGTCTCTGTCGTTCTGCTGAAGAATCGATTCGGCGACTTCCAGCCGGCCCAGATTTGCGGCCGCCTCTGCAAGTTCGCTCCTTATGGCAGGATGGAATACACGGATGTGCGATGCGTCCTGCAATCGCAAGCCTTCTTCGACGAGCCGGCGTGCCTCATCGAGTTGGCCGCGTCGCGCCTGGCAAAGACCCAGTATCGACAGCCCAAACCCCTGGAACTGAACTATCCCGTGCGTCCGCGCATGCTCAACCAGATCAACCATGTCGGCTTCGATCTTGTCGATATCGGACTCGATGAAATAATGAGTGAGGCCGTTCCACATGCCGGCGACCGCGATTGGCAGCGGGAACTCCAGCGATCGGGCCACGGATACCGCTTCGCTACCAATGCGCAGGGCCTGTTCGGGTGATCCGGTCAGCCACCAAAGAAACGAAAGATTACCGAGAGCGTCCGAGCGTCTGTCATAGCCAGTTTGCTTCATCATGGCCAACCGCGACGCTTCTGTATCCACCGTAATGAAGCGCTGATAGTGGCTCATTGCCTCTTCCGGCCGTCCGAGGTGCAGATTCGATTGTCCCAGCATCCATTCTGCTTGACCGATCGCGCCTGAATTGTCGGCGCGCTCGGCCGTGCGCAGACAATCTTCGGCTACCGCAAGACAGTCGGCGTAATGCGGTACACGAATCTGGAGGGC
Source organism: Bradyrhizobium erythrophlei (assembly GCF_900142985.1). Taxonomy (NCBI): domain Bacteria; kingdom Pseudomonadati; phylum Pseudomonadota; class Alphaproteobacteria; order Hyphomicrobiales; family Nitrobacteraceae; genus Bradyrhizobium; species Bradyrhizobium erythrophlei. Next base: position 2,059,489 of record NZ_LT670849.1, on the reverse strand, counting down.
CCACAAGGCAAGATGGCAACTCATCTGGCTTTCGACGTCGCCGAGGCTCACGGCAAGGCCGAAGGCCTTGTTCCAGACGGGTTTGAATTCGCCGATATCGCTCGCGGTGAACAGCAGCGTGCTCGCGAGTGCCATGCAGATTCCCAGATGCTGCGGCAGTGGTGCGGGCGTGTCGTCGAGGAGCTGGTATGCTGTCCTCATCCAATCATGGCACTCGGTGAGAAGGCCCAAACCGAGCCAGGTCGTCGCGGATAACGCAGCCAATTGCACGCCCAACTCGGAATCGCCCGAGGGCTTGAACGACCAACTGAGCGCCGCGCGAATATTCTCGATTTCCGCCGCCAGCGCCCGAGGGTCCTGGTTTTCACGCGCCGCTTGCGCCAGCAGATCGCGGTAGTAGGTAGCGTGTCGCCGGCACAAATCGAGGCTCTCGCCTGCCTGCTGCAGCTTTGACCCGGCATAGGTCCGGGTCATGTCCAGCAGACGATAACGCTTCGACGCGCCGGGATCGGCGGAGGCGAGAGACTTCGCGACCAAACTCGCGACGATTCGGTGAAACTCCAAGCTTCCCGGCCCGTCACCGGTCACCACGCCGCAGGCGGCGTCGAGCGTGAACCCGCCTGTAAAGACGGATAACTGCCGGAATACCCTTCTTTCGTCGTCCGAAAGCAGATCGTAGCTCCAGTCAAGCGTCGCGTTCAGCGTTTGCTGACGAGGCGGCGCGGTCCGCCGGCCGGGCCAGAGCAACGCGAACTGGCCGTTGAGAAGCGATGCGGTATCGCGAATGCCGTAGGCTGCGACACGTCCGGCGGCGAGCTCGATCGCGAGCGCGATGCCGCCGAGCTGGCGGCACATCCCGCTCACGATCCGTGCGTCCTCGTCGACAAGCCCCTTGCTGAACCCGGCACTTACGATGCGATTGACGAACAATTGCACGGCCGGATACGCAAGAGCTTCGGCAGCGGTGAGTTTCTCATCCTCTGGCGGGCTGATCAGTGGAGGCAACGGGTAAATGTGCTCGCCCTCCACCCGCAACGCTTCGCGGCTCGTCGCCAGGATGTAAAGGTCCGAGGCTTCTCGAAAGAGCCGCTCCGCGACCCTGGCCGCTTCCGCGATGAGGTGCTCGCAACTATCGAGGACGAGCAAGACGCGCTTGCCGCGGAGATGCGTGGCCAGTTCCGGTATCGGATCTTGCGCCCGAACTGGAAGACGAAAGGCGGACGTGATCGCTGACGCCAGAAACTGCGGGGAATTGACAGGACTGAGTTCGACAAGGCACACCGCGCCAAGAAATTCGTCAAGGAGCTCATGCGCGGCGGATAGGACAGTTGTGGTCTTTCCTACTCCTCCCGCTCCAACGACGGTCACGAACCTGCGTGCAAGCAGTTCTTCGCAGATCGCGCGGACGTCCTCATCCCGGCCCACCATTCGGGCGAGTGGCGGGGGCAATGGATATGCGGGCTCAATAGCGGGAACCGACTCGGGCAATTCCTCGATCGTTTCCCGCACGATCGGGGCGACAAGGCAATAACCGCGGCCGGGCACGGTCGCGAGGCAACGCGTACCATCACAGTCCAGCGCTTTACGCAGCGCCGCAACATGAACGCGAAGACTGACGTTTTCGACAAAAACGTCTGGCCAAACCTTCGCGATCAACTCTTTCTGGGTAACGACTTCGCCAGGTCTGTCCGCCAAAGCGAGCAAGATGTCGAACGAGCGGCCGCCCAGCTTGACGACCTCAGTGTCCCTCATCAGCAGGCGTTGAGACGGGAAGAGCTTGAATGCTCCAACGTGGACAACTTCGGGTGCTGGGCGATCATTCCGTCGAAGCATGTTAAAGCCACGCCCGCAAAATTCGATCCCGCGCGGCTTTCGTATTGATGTTCCTGAAGGTCAACAAGAAACCCTGCCGCGTCCAAGCCAAGAATATACGAAACAGAATACGGGTGGACAGCAAAATTTCACCGTCATCTGCAAAAGGACGCGGGAAGGCAAAGATCAACAAGCCAGGATAGCCTGATATGACTTAGGCTACCGCCCAAAAGCCGTCACCGAGAAAGCGCCTTAAAGCGAAAAAGGATTCACAGCTGCGACGCGCCTTTGCTAGTCGTTCAGGCAAACCTTCGGTCAAAGCCGGCCAATTGGCGACGCGAACGAGAGATGCAATAAGATGGGTTAAACCTCGAGAACCGGCACCGGCCAGAAAATATCCCATGGGCGATGAGAATCGGAAATTTCTGAGCTTCGGCCCTTTCGAACTTTCGATTGACAGCAGGCGTCTGACGAACGGTACGCAGACCGTAGCCCTCGGCGCCCGTGCCATGGACATCCTCATTTCTCTGGTCGAACAGCCAAACAAGGTTGTCGGCAAGCACGATTTGATCGAGCGTGTCTGGCCCAACCAAAGGGCCGACGAGGTCAGCCTTCGTGTCCACATCTCGGCTTTGCGAAAGGCCCTGGCTCAAGGCGATCCCAGCAGGCGATATATCGCAAACGTGCCGGGGCGCGGCTACAGTTTCATCGTCCCGATTGCGACGTCCTTTCTGCAAACGCCCGAACCAAAGGCGGCGCGTCATGCGTGGCTGCCCGCTCGTCTGGAGCGCATGGTTGGTCGTAACGCGACCGTTGCAGCGATCCAGGCGAAGCTTGCCGAGCAGAAGTTCGTTACGATCGTTGGGCCCGGAGGCATAGGGAAGACGACCGTGGCAGTGGCGGTCGCGCATGAGATGCGCTCGATCTTCGACGGTGAAGTTCGTTTCGTGGATCTCAGTCCGCTTGATGACGTCTCTCTCGTCGCACCCGCCGTGGCGAGCGCATTCGGGCTTGCGATCCAAACAGCCGATGTGCTTCCGCTTTTGATCGACCGTTTGGCTGGACCGCCCAAGCTCCTTGTGCTCGACAGTTGCGAACATCTAATCGATGGCGCCTCCGCTCTCGCAGAAAAGCTGTTCGGTCATGTGCCGACACTGCACCTGCTCGTGACCAGCCGGGAAGCGTTGCGCGCCGAAGGAGAGAACGTTCACGAACTCGCCGCGCTTGCGTACCCTCCGGAAGATCAGACCCTCCTGGCGTCGGATGCCCTGAAATACCCCGCTGTCCAGTTGCTGGTTGACCGCGTCAAAGCCTTGCAGCGGCAATTCGACTTGCACGATCTGGATGCGCCGGTTGCCGCCGGAATCTGCCGGCGGCTGGATGGCATTGCTTTGGCGATCGAACTGGCAGCAGGCAGGGTCGACGTCTATGGCCTCGGCAAGACCGCAAGCCTGCTGGACGATCGCCTGGATCTGTCGTGGGCTGGGCGTCGGACGGCGATGCCGAGGCATCAGACGCTGAACGCCGCGCTGGAATGGAGCTACGATCTTCTCGATGAAGAGCAAAAGCACGTTCTCAACAGGCTGAGCGTGTTCTCGGGTGGATTCGCCTTCGAGGCGGCGATCGCCGTCGTTGCCGATGACGCGGTCGACGAAGCAAAGGTCGCCGACTGTCTTTGGGAGCTGCGATCGAAATCGATGATTGCCCTTTACGGGCAAACCGCACGACTGCGTCTGCTCGACACCACCCGCGCCTTTGCCGCGCGGCGGCTGACTGAAGCGGGAGAGCAGGGCTTGTTCCGGCGCCGCCACGCGCTTTATTTCAGCGACTTGTTCAGACAGGGAGCCTCGATGGATGTGTCGGGCTGGCCCAAAGCGCTTGCGATCGAGGTCGGCAATCTCAGGGCCGCCATGAACTGGGCATTTTCCGATGCGGGCGATGCGAAAGTTGGTGTTGATCTTGCGGCGGCATCGGCGAGCACCTGGATGGGGATGGCCCTGCTGACCGAATGCCGGCAGTGGATGGCGAAGGCCATTAGCTGTCTCGACGCGATGAATTCAGGTTCGCGGCAAGAAATGATCATTCAGTCTGCGCTCGCCAGCAGCATGATGTTCACGCTTGGCATGACCGAGGAGTCATATGCCGGGTGGGCCAAAGCGAGGCGTCTTGCCGAGGGTCTCGGCGACGTCGAATTTCAGCTCGTCTCGTTGCTTGTTCTCTGGGCTCACAGGATCAGGCTTCCACGATACGCAGAAGCCATCGAATTGGCGGAACGCTGCGCAGAGGTCGCCGAAGCGTCCGGCGATCGCGGCGCTGTCGCAACCGCGAGCTATATGCGGGGCGTAACCTACCACCACACCGGGCGATTGGCGCACGCCGAGAGTATGCTTGAGGCTTCCCTGCATCACGATGTCGAAGCTGTTCGAAAGGCTATCATCGAGCGATTTGGCTACGATCGCAAAACGGACGCATTGGCCGTTTTGGCGAACCTGGTCTGGCTACGGGGCGCACCCGATCAAGCGCGGCGGCTCGGCCGGATGTCGATCGCCGAGGCTCGCCAGCTCGATCAGGCCGTGCCGCTCTGCGTTGCGCTCACCTGGACGGCGCTCACCGCGTATCTGACAAATCCGGAGGACGGCGAGGCCGATGCTCTCGCCAATGAGCTTGTCGAGCACGCCGGAAAACACGCGGTGGATAGTTATTACGGTTTCGGCTTTGCCATGCAGGCGCTCGGCAAGGTCAGGCAAGGCGAGGTCGAAGCGGCCACCGATTTGCTTTATTCAGGATTGGAGAAGCTGTCTGCGGCTCGCTACGGTGTTTTCCATCCGATCTTGCAAGCAGAGTTTGCGCGGTGCTTGGCGGTTCTTGGCCACACCCGGCAGGCCGTTGCTGTTTTCGAGCGTGCGGAAATCAACCTTGATGACGAACACCAGCTTTTTGTCCCCGAGTTACTTCGGATCAGGGGCGAACTGGCCTTGCGCGGCCGCGAAGGGTTGGATGCCTGCAAAGGGTACTTTCTCCGCGCGATCGAGATATCGGACAGGCGAGGAAGCTTGTCGTGGACGCTGAGAACGGCGACAAGCCTCGCCATCGCCGAGACGTCGGATGCGGGACGAGAAGAGGCGAAGTCGATCCTGCGCGCCACTCTTGCGAAATTCCGCGATGGATCGGACACGTTCGACCTGAGACTGGCCAATCGTGTATTGGACGGCTCTTACCGGCGCGATCAAGGCATCGGGATCGCGTACTGATGGCGTTTGTAAGCTAGATGTCGGCGTCAACAGACGGAGCGCTGGGCTCATTCCGTGATGACGAGACCGAGGGTCTGCGCGCGCGCCACCGCCTGTGAGCGCCGTTCGACACCGAGTTTGGTGAAAACGCTCTTGAGATGCGATTTGACCGTCTCTGGACCGATGTCGAGGCGCCGGGCGACTTCCTTGTTCGATAATCCGTGCGCGATTAGCTGCAGAATATCGGTTTCACGCGGGCTCAATGCGCCGAGAAGCTGTGGTCTTGAAGCCGGTGCAAGTCGATCCTGTTGCGCGCGCTCGACACCCCCCATGAGCCTGTCGACATAGGACATCAGATCCGCGCCAATGTTTCTGTTGACCTGGGTCGCCTGGAGAATTTGGTCGATGATCGGCCCCTCGTCCAAAACGGTCTGGTAAAGGCCGGCTGATGCGCACGCGGTCAGAACGCGGCGAAAGCGGTTCACAGCCTCCGCGGTTTTGCCTGCCTTGAGCTGAACTGCCGACAGATGAATCGCGCTTCGGATCAGGAAGTAACGATGCTGCGCCGCTTCGGTGTCGTGTTGCAGAACCTGCAGGATCGATATGGCGTCGTCGGGACGGTCCTGTTGCCCCAATAAGTGCGCGCGCGCCAGCTTGTGATACCATTCAATTTCCGACCAGGCGCAAGGCCTCACTGCCGCGTACTTTCGCGCCAGGCGCTCCAGCCGATCGACGCAAGCGGCGGCCTCATCGATGCGGCCATCGTTCAGGTGAAGCCGCGCTTGCTCTGCTATTGCGCTGGCTGAGAGCCTGCCCCAGCCGCGTGCGACGCCCTGATTTTCCGCCTGTTCCAGGATCGTGCGGGTTCGATCGAAGTTCATCCGGGCGGCAGCGACTCTGGCGAGGACGAAATAGGCGCTCAACACGCATTCGTGCATCGTGCCGGAGATGATCAGCGGCACCCGGTCGATAATCCAGCTCTCCGCCTCGTCGATCTGACCGTCCTCATACCTTATTCTTGCGATCAGACTTGCCGGCAAAGCCGCCGCAACCGAATTCGGTCCGACGCCTTGTTCGGCGATCCGCAGGCCCTCGCGATACTGCGCATCCGCTGCCGCAAGACGTATCTGCCGCTCCTCGGCAAGCCCTTGAAGACAGCGCCGGTATACCGAAGCAAATGCGTTCCTGTGATCCTCTTCGATCGAATATGGGATCCATGGTGTGGCGTAGAATTGCTTGAGGTCTCCCGCTTTCATGTGGCAATAGCGAACGACATTCGAGGCGACGTTCGCCGCCCACGGATCGGAAGAGTTATTCACGCAGTCCTGCGCCAAAGGCAGCGCGCGTTCGGTGTCGTCCATAAGCCCGATGGTGAGGGCGCGAATCGCCCGGCATTCCGACAGCAGGTCGCTTTGCCGTGGATCATTTGCATCGACGTCCTGCTGAATTTCGGTTGCGAGTTGCAGGGCCTCTTCAAAACGCAGCGCCAGCGCCAACCCCCAGGCGATCGCCATTCTCACCTCGGGCTGGCTTCGCATCAGTTCGCCGGGAAACAGACGCCGCCATTCAAGCAGGGTGAACAGATCGCCCCTCGTGATCAAAGCCATGGCGCAATTCTTGATCCAGCCGATTGCGCGATCCGAATCGCCGGCCGCGATCGCATGCTGAACTGCTTCGGTCCATAGTTCCTGTGAGGCGTGCCAAAGGGAGGCGCGCCTGTGCAGCTCCGGGATGTCGATATCGGCGTCCGCCTCCAGCCGCTGTCTCAGGTACTCGGCGAGCAGCGTGTGGCAACGGTGCCAAACACCGTCGTTGCCAAGCGGTGTGAGCAGCATCTGGCGTTGCGAAAGCGCTGTCAGGATTGTGCGGCTCGTACTCGCGCCGGTTACGGCCTCGCATAATGGACCGGAGAGCCGATCAAGAATGGCCGTTCGCAGCAAGAAGTCGACCAATTCGGCCGGCAGTGCATCAAGCATCTCCGACAGATAGGCCGCGATCGGACGCTGTGAACCCGAGAGACTGTGCACATACTCTTTCAGGTCAGGCCCGGATTGTGAGGCCATGGACACGATAATTCGCAAGGCGGCTGGCCACCCTTCGGTCTTGCGCTGCAAGAGCAGGACCTCGGGGAGCTCCAGCACCCCGGGTCTGGCGCGGTCGAGAAATGCCACCGTCTCCTGCATGTCAAACCGCAGGGCGGCGGCATCGATTTCGATCAGCTGATTCTGGGCTCGCAAGGTCGCGAGCGGCAGCGGCGGCTCTGTACGTGTCGTCAGCACGACGTGACAGTGGGAAGGCGCGTGCTTCAGAAAATACGCGACGGTTTGATGGATGCGAGCAGCGCTGAGCCAGTGGTAGTCCTCAAAAAAGAAGTATACGTCCTCTTCCACCTCTGTCAGGTCGTTGATCAGGCTTGATAGAACCGCTGGCGGGTCGATCAGGTTATTCTCCAGGATCAACTCGATCGCGCTGGCGCCGACGTCGGGACAGGCGCGGTGCACGGCCTGCGACAAATAGAACAGAAACCGTGTGGCTTCGTCGTCGTCCGAGTCGATGGTAAGCCATGCAACGGCACAGCCGTTTTGCTCAAGCTGTTCGGCCCAGGCAGCCGCGAGCGAGGTTTTACCGAACCCCGCCGGCGCTTTGATGACCCCAAGTTGCTTGGCCGGGAGCCCGGACAGCATCGCCAGCAGCCGCGGACGGGCGACAAGGCCGCCAAGTCGAGCCGGCACGATCTTCGTCGCCAGGAACGGCAACCGTCCTGCGCTGGCGAAGGCACTTATTCCAGCTCCAATTGCATTGTGGCTTGAGCTGGGTTCGATCAAGGGGACCCCCTTCGCGTGTCGGTCGTCCCCCCATCAGGGGGATACCCTCAATGGTGGAAGTGTACGATCACAGTTCGCGAGAGGGAAGGGTTGGGATCGCTAGAGGCAAGTTCGTGGAACGCAATCACCGGCTGTTGAGCCGGGGTGGTGCGGTTGCACACCAGAACGACAACAGGCCAATATCGACCAGTGGGCGCGAACTCCGGTTACGTGGCGATTGTGTGGGTATTGCGGCACATGAGAAATCTGCGTTGGAAGCCATGGCGGGCGATAACTTTCACAGAAAACTGAAGTTCGGCCCTTTTGAGCTTTCGAGTGGCGAGAGAGTCCTTCAACGCGACGGTGTCATGCTTCCCCTCGGCAGCCGGGCGCTCGATATCTTGATCTATCTTGCCGAGCGTCCCGGCGAAGTCGTCACAAAGAAAGAGCTCATTGATCACGTCTGGCCGGACGTTGTGGTCGAGGAGGGAAGCCTCCGCGTCCATATTGCCGCGATCCGAAAAGCGCTTGGGGACGGCAAATTCGGAAACCGGTACATCACGAACATCCAGGGCAGAGGCTATTCGTTTGTCGGCTCTGTGGCTGGACATGTCGACCGAAGCACCAATATTCCAGACAGTCGCTACGAGAGCAGCCTGCCCGCGCGCCCCCGCAGGATGGTCGGGCGCGACCTCATCCTGAGCGACGTTCTAGAGAGCCTTCGCAAACAGCGGTTCGTCACCCTGCTTGGCCCGGGCGGCATCGGGAAGACCACCATTGCCGTGGCTGCCGGCCACGCCCTTGCCGCGGAGTTCGGCGGAGCGGTCTATTTCGTCGATTTGGGAAGCCTTGCCGATCCGCATCTTGTCGTTCGGGCCATCGGGACGTCCGTGGGGCTTGCGCCGACGTCGAACGAAACGAGCCAGGAACTCGTCGATCTCATCCGCACGAGAAAACTTCTTATTATCCTCGATAACTGCGAGCACGTGATACAGGCAGCCGCGCCGATCGCCGAGCAGCTCTTTCAGGAAGCTGAACAAGTCCATCTTCTCGCCACAAGTCGTGAAATGCTGAAGGTGGAAGGCGAACATTGCTGCCGCGTCGATCCCTTGGAGTTTCCGCCGACCGAAGCGGAGCAAACGGCGGATGTCGTGGCGCGGTATCCCGCTGTCCAGCTCTTCGTCGAGCGCGTAGCGGCCAGAGGTGGCAATTTCGTTCTTACAGACCGTGAGGCACCGTTGGTCGCTGATATGTGCCGCAAACTGGACGGATTGCCGCTCGCGATCGAATTGGCCGCCGGCCCCGTGGCTGCGCTGGGCATGAGGGGCACTCTCGCGGATTTGGCGTCTCGGCTGGAGTGGCTGAAACGTGGCCATCGCACCGCGATTCCCAGGCATCAGACGCTAAGGGCGACGCTGGATTGGAGCTACGACCTGCTGTCGGGCATGGAGAGAATTGTCCTCAGGCGAATTGCCCGGTTTGTCGGACAATTCAGCCTTGAAGGAGCAAGACGTGTCGCGGCCGACCCTGGCTCCGACCATGGAGCGATATTTGACGCCATCGCCGGTCTGATCGAGAAGTCGTTGATTGCGACCCGGCTTGACCAGGGCGAACCGCAGTACCGGTTGCTGGAGACGACGCGGGCATATGCGCTCGAGAAACTGGAGGAGCATGGTGAGCTCGACCCGATCTCGGCGCGACATGCGGAATACGTGATCCAACAGCTCGACTCGCAAAAGGAGATACGATCGGCTCTGCCAAGCGCTGAAAGAGTTGCGGCCTATTCCTGGCAACTCAGCAATGTTCGATCGGCGCTGGAATGGAGCTTCGGATCGCACGGCAACGACGAGATTGCGATAAGGCTTGCGGCCGCCTCAACGCAATTGTTTCTCGAGCTTTCGCTGTTGAGCGAATGTCGAATTTGGGCGGAGCGCGCAATCGTTCGTCTCGGAGATCAGCGCACGGATTCTCGTCGGGATTTGGAAATCTCGACGTCACTATCCTTCGCCTTGATGCACGCCAAAGGGAGTAGCGAGCTGATTCACAAGACATTCGCTCGCGCGCTCGACGCTGCGGACATGCAGGGAGACGCTGCCTACGAGTTGCGGCTTCTGAGCGGGCTCTTCACGTATTACCGTTGGAATATCGACATCAATGCTGCGCTCGATATCGCCTCTCGAAGCAAAGAAGTGGCCCTGAAAACCAGGGACCACGATGACATGGCGCTCGCTGAATCGCTGTTGGGCGCTGCCCATCATCTGGCCGGAAATCACCTCGTCGCGTTTAAGCATTTCGAAGCCGGGCTTAGCCACTCTGCCTTGGGCTCGCGCTTCCGCTTGGGGCAACACCTGTTTTATCACAACAGTCTTTTACTTGTCGGAATGGCCCGGTGTCTGCTGTACAGAGGTCTGGTAGATCAGTCACTTGATCACGCAAAGCGTGCCATAGAAGAAGCGGAGAAATCCGGTCATACCGCCACGCTTTGTCAATCTCTTAGCCTGGTTCTTCCGGTGTATTTGACGATGGCGGACATTCGCCGATCGGACCAATACATCACGCGGCTGACTGAACTCTCATCAGCCTCTTCGCTGAAGCCATACGGCGCCGCGGCGACGGGTCTGAGAGGCCAGTGGTTGATCCTCCAGAATAATCTCCGCGAGGGGATTCCGATGCTGAAAAGAGCTCTGGAAGAACTTCACGCCCAACGCCATGAAATGCTCAGCATGGACTTTGTCTGTGACCTGGCCGCGGGTCTCATCGAGGTTGGCGAGCACCAGGAGGCTCTGACGATGGTCATGAACGCCATAGATGCGCAGCATCACGGCGGGAAATTTCTATACATGCCTGCTCTGTTTAGAATGAGAGGGCTCGTCTTGGCGTCGCGATCGGCCAAGGATTATTTCGAAGCCGAAGAAAGCCTGCTTACGTCGATCGATTGGGCCAGGCGCCAGTCCGCAAGTCTATTTGAATTGAGTGCCGCTACGGACCTTGCTGAGCTGCTATTGAAGCAGCATCGTGCGTCGGAAGCCCGCGACCGTCTTGGCGCAGCGTTCGATCGAATGCCGGCTGGAATGGTATCTCCCGTTCACGAGCGGGCCCGGAAAACCCTCGATCGGCTGCAACCCGATATCGAGCCCATCGGCTAGGGCAGGCAGCCGGGACGACTGCGCGCCGTCTGCGCAACCGCGTACAAATCCTCGCATTCCCCTACAAGCCCGCTTCCACGGCCGGGCGCATGTTGCGCGACGACTACAAAAAGGGGTCGTCGCCATGAGCAAGAAGGTCGCAGAAATCATCGTTGAGACGCTACAGAGCGCCGGCGTCAAACATTGTTATGGCGTCGTGGGCGATACGCTCAACCTGATTGCCCACAGCATCTCCAAAAGCAGGATCGAGTGGGTGAGCATGCGCCACGAAGAGGCAGGCGCCTTCGCGGCCCATGGCGAGGCCTTGATAACCGGTAACCTCACGGCGTGCGCCGGAAGCTGCGGCCCGGGCAGCCTGCACTTCATCAACGGCATCGTCGAGGCGAACCGCAATCGCGCGCCTGTCATTCTGATCGCGAGCCAGATCGTTCGCGACGAATTGGGGTTCGAGTTTCCCCAGGAGGTCGATTTCAAGGCGATATACGGCAGCATCAGCGTCTATTGCGACATGATCCTGACCCCTGAACAGGCCCGGCGCAAGACCGTCATGGCTTGCCAATCCGCCATCGCGAAGAGTGGAGTGGCCGTCCTGATCGTTCCGGTCGACATCTCGCATTCCGACGTCAAAGACGATGTGCCGTATGCGGTGCATACGAGCCGTCCGATCATACGCCCCAACGATGCTGAACTGGATCAGATCGCGGCCATCATCAACACCGGCGAGAAGGTCGCCATCTATGGCGGGGCAGGTTGCCGTGGCGCGCATGACGAGATTCTTCGCGCGGCCGAGATCCTCAAGGCGCCGATCGCCCATACCAGCCGCGCCAAGGACTCTCTCTCATACGACAATCCGTACAATGTCGGCATGACCGGGCTCATCGGAAACGAGGCGGCCTATCAGGCCGTTCGGGAATGCGACACCCTGCTGCTGCTTGGTGCGAATTTCGCCTGGCGGCAATTCTACCCGGACCACGCCAAGATCGTGCAGATCGATATCGATCCTACTCATCTGGGCCGCCGCCATCCGATAACCCGGGGTGTGGTCGGCGACATCAAAGCTACGCTCGAAGCATTGATTCCTCGTCTGCACAAAAAGACGGACACCACTTTCCGCGATCACTTCGTCCAACGCTACCGCGACGTCATGGCCAATCAGATGGAAAAGGCCGCGCCCAAGCGACGCGATACCATTTCCGGGATCTACCTGACCGAGGTCATTGACCGCATGGCGGCGGACGATGCTCTCGTTGCAGGAGATGACGGAACGGCGACTGTCTGGATGCACCGCTATTTCAAGGCCACCCCCAAGCGGCGTTTCTACGCCAGCCTCCTGCACGGAACCATGGCGGCCGCCATGCCGACCGCGCTCGGCCTGCAAAAGGCTCAGCCTGGCCGTCAGGTTATCTCGCTTTCGGGCGACGGCGGGATCGGAATGTTGATCGGCGATCTGATGACTGCCGTCCAGCACAAGCTGCCGATCAAGGTGGCGGTGTTCAACAACGGAAAGCTGGGCTTCATCGATATCGAGCAGAAGTCGGAAGGGCTGTTGCCGCTCTACACCCATCTTCAGAATCCCGATTTCGGCGCGGTCGCAAAGGCGATGGGCCTGTGGGGCCGCACCGTCGCCAAGGCGGACGAGCTCGAGGCAGCCGTCAGTGAGTGGCTCGCCCAGCCGGGCCCGGCTTTGCTCGACGTGAACGTCGAGCCCATGACGTTGGTGATGCCGCCGATGATCGAGTTTGGACCGGCCTACGGGATGGTCCTGTATTCCGCGCGGGCCGTGCTCGGCGGACAAACCCATGATCTGATCGAAATGATCAAGGAGAACATCTGAGCCGGTCGTGCCGGGGGCGCGATCCGACGGATGCGCGCTATCGCGTCGGCAAACGGGTCACATTAAAAGGGAATCGAGCAGCATGCCGCTTTATACGGTCACGACGCCGGATGGGTTGCTTTCGGCTCAGCAACGAGACACGATCGCGGCTGAGCTCGTTCGGATCCATACGGTGGCAATGCACGTGCCTGCGTATTTCGTCCATTCGATCTTTCCGACCTATCCTCGAAATCATGCCTATGTCGCCGCGGAACAGTCGCCGGTCAGTTCGATCGTGGGCGTGATCCGCGCCGGCCACACGCCGGAAGAGAAATCCCGGCTCGTTCAATCGCTCTGGAACATGTTCAAGGAAAAGACCGGGGTATCCGATCGCGACCTTTCCATCGCGCTGCAGGAAGTACCCGCGAGCCAGGCGATGGAGAACGGTGTGATCATGCCGGAGGTTGGGCACGAGAAGTAGACTCGAGGTCGCCGGCCCGTGCCATCGGCCGGGCCTGATCCGTTGTCGGACGCGGGTTATCTTGCGGGGGAGAGCCGCGATATAAAATCCATCTCCAGCTCGCCCTCGTAAGTTTCGGCGCCGACCTTCAATGCTTCCGCCGCGCGCGCTTGCGTCACCTCGCTGGCGACACTCAAATCGGACTCATGTGCTTCCACCAGAAGCCCCTCCGCCAAGGAGGCGAACGCTCCCTGATCCACAGCGGCCTTGACGTGAGCGATGGTGTGCGCAGGAAACGCCGCGATGCGGTGGGTCCGAGCTCGCACACGGGGGAAGATATCCGCAATCACGGTCCGGCCAGGCGCTACTGCTCGATCGTTTCCTAAAAAATTGAACGTCACATCCTAGTCGTAGCAGGTTCTTACAATCCATTTGAGCCGTGGATTGTTCAGAATTCCGCGGGCATGGACATGCCAGCTCCCAATACGCAGATCGAAAGCACGCCCAAGTCGCCAGAAATTGGTGCGGAGGAGAATATGGTGGCACGCGCTCCTTCCGCACGCACTCCTTCCATCATCGTCGGCGTCGTTGTGGCTGCCGTCGCCGCGCTATCGGTTTTCTATCTGTTGCGGCCGGAACCGCTGCTGGTGCAGGGCGAGGCCGATGCAACCCGGCTGGACATCGCCGCGCGTGTCGATGGACGGGTCAAGGACATACCTGTCGAACGGGGCCAGAACGTCCCTGCAAATGCCGTGCTCGTCGGCATCGACAATCCGGAAACTGTCGCCAAGCTCGCGCAAATGAAGGCAGCGATGGCCGTAGCGCAAGCGCAGCTTGCCAACGTCCTCGTCGGAACGCGGGTGGAGACCATTGCCGCGCGGAAGGCGGAGCTGGAGCGCGCACAAGCAGCCCTGGTGCTGGCGCAGAAGACCTTCGAGCGAACCCGTATTTTGACCGAGCAGGGCAATTCGCCGCAATCCCGTCTCGACCAGATGACGGATTCCTTGCACGAAAACGAAAGGGCCGTCGATCAGGCCAATTCAGCCTACGAGCAGGCGGTCAACGGCTACACAAAGGAAGAAAGGGCGATCGCCAAGGCCAATGTCGAAAAGGCCGATGCCGACGTCCAGAGCGTCCAGTCAATTATCGATCAACTGGTCGTCTATGCTCCGGTCGCCTCGCAGATTTACCAGCGCAATGTGGAGCCCGGCGAATATGTGTCTCCGGGCGTGCCGCTGATAACCTTGATCGATCTGGCCGACGTCTGGATCCATTTCGACCTGCGTGAGGATTTGCTGAAGACCATCAAGGTCGGCGATCGATTCAACGTGCGCATTCCGGCTCTCGATGACCGCAGCATCCCGGTCGAGGTCAAGCTGATTGCGACCAAGGGCGAATATGCGAGTTGGCGCGCCACGCGCGCCACGGGTGACTTCGACTTGCGGACATTCTCAATCCGCGCCTACCCGGTTCAGCCGGTGCCGGACCTGAGGCCGGGGATGAGCGCCTATCTCGACTGGCGTTCCAGGCAATGAGGCCGGTGGCGCAGCCGGGATTTTTTCTGGTCGCACGGCGCGAATGCCAATGGTTGTTTCACGACCGGGTGGCGCTCCTTTTGATCTTCGCCGTGCCGCTGTTTGCGTTCGTGGTTCTCACGACCGTGTTCAGCCACCCCGTCATCCGCGGGCTTGGCGTAAGCGTTGTCGACGAGGATCGATCGGATACCTCGCGTGCCCTGGTGGAATACGTTGCGGCGTCGCCGAGCCTGCATATCGTCGACCGTTCCGGAACCCTGACGACGGCCGCACAGGATATTCGCTCCGGCAAGGCGATCTCGGCAATCTATATTCCGCCGGATTTCGAGAGCGACTTGAAAGCCGAGCGCCGCCCGCAGGTCATAGGTTTCTACAACCAGCAGTTCCTCACGGCGGCCGGCATTGCATCTTCAGGGCTCAGCGACACGCTTTCCGCAGCCGCCTCGGCCGTAGCTCCCGCGCATGCCGCCGCTCCCGCAGCCGTCTCGGTCGGAACGCTGACCGGCGAGACCATCGCGCTTGTCAATCCGCAGAAAAACTACGCGCAGTTCCTGCTGCGCGCATTGCTGCCGACGATCATTCACGTGGTGATCACTCTGGCCGCGGGTTATTCCGTCGGCTCCGAATTCCGTCGCCGCGACGCGCGGGCCTGGCTCGAAAGCGCCGGTGGCGATCCGGTCGTCGCGCTGGTCGGCAAGCTCGCACCGCTGTTTGCGATCTTCTTCCTGATCATGCTGGCCGAAGCGCTCTTCCTCGAGGGCGTGTTGAAGATCCCCTTCAGGGGGGACCTGCCGTTGTTGGTGGTTGCGGCCTCCCTGTTGATTGTCGCCCACCTGTCGCTTGGGGCCTTGCTACAGCTTCTGGCCGGCGATCTGGCATCGGGACTTGGGCTTGCGGGTCTCTTCGTCTCTCCTGCATTCGGTTACGCCGGCGTCGGCTTTCCAACCGTCGGCATGAACGCGTTTGCGCAAGCCTGGAGCGCGATTCTGCCGTTGCGCTGGTACATGGCCGTCTTGCTTGGACAGGCCGCGCGGGGATTGCCGGTCTCGGAATCCGCCGTTCCTTTCGCGGCGCTCGCGGGCTTGGCGGTGCTCTTTGCCAGTCTCGCCTTGCTGCGGATGGCAAGCCTCACGCGCAAAGGCCGCTTTGAAACAGCGCCGCCTCCCGAGCAGGCTGAGGCCAGCGGAATATCGCGAGGCATCGGCGGCTCTTTCAACGCGGAGTGGCGGCGTGTTCTCGGAACAAAGAGCGCCTTCACCTTGCTGATCTTGGCTCCTCTGATTTATGGCATTTATTACCCGCAACCTTACCTGAACCAGATCCTCCGCAAACTTCCGATCGCCGTCGTCGACAACGATCTGAGCGATATGAGCCGGCAGATCGTCGAGACGCTGGATGCGAGCGGAGCATTGAGCGTCGTGGTTCGCGCCCACACACTCGCCGAGGCGCGCACCGCTATCGATCGTGGAGAGGTTTTTGCCGCCGTCGAAATTCCGCCCGACATCGAACGCGACGTGCTCAAGGGTATTACCGCCCATATCCCGATTCACGCGGATGCCACCTACCTTTTCATATTCCGCTCGACTGCAAGCGGTGTGGTCGCCGCCGTCGGTGCATTGACGTCCGAGCTTGTTTCGAGAGGCGCGCGCTCCGATGGAAGTCTTGTCCAGGCGAAATTGGCGAACTTGAGCCCGGCTGACGTTCTGCTCCAGCCGATCTTCAATCCGGTGGGCGGCTATGCGAGCTACGTCGTTCCGGCGGCATTTATGCTGATCCTGCAGCAAACACTGCTGATTGGGGCTGCGATGTTGACCGGTAGCGCGCTGGCAAAAGCCGACGGCGCGTTTGCCGGCGTGTTAGGCCGCGGCGTCGCCCACCTGACGATCTACCTCCCGGCGCTCGCGCTTTATCTCATCGTGCTGCCGCGCATCTACGGCTTTTCGACGCTCGGCCATCTTCCGCAACTCTTCGCGCTCGGAATGGTCTTTTTGCTGGCGACGAGCTTCATGGGGCAGGCGATTGGAGCCTGGTTCAAGCAGCCGGAAAACGCCACCATTCTTCTGCTTGCAACCAGCCTGCCACAGTTCTTTACCGCGGGCTTCGCATGGCCGCGCGAAGCAATCCCCGAGGCGGCCACGGCGCTCGGTCGGATGTTTCCAGCGGACTCTGCGATCGATGGCCTCGTGCGCATCAACCAACTGGGCGCCAGCATCTGGGAGGTTGCGCATGACTGGTTCGCACTTTGGTGCCTGACATTGGCCTATTTCGCGATCGCCGTAATCTCGGCGTTCGCCGTCAAGCGAGGACAGGCAAATGCCCAAGGCTAAACCTGCCGTCATCGCCGCGATTGCGCTCGTGCTTGCCGCCGGCGTCCTGATCTATTCCTCGCGTCGTCCCGAATCGCCAGCCGCGATCGTCGGCGTCGTGCGGGCCACCGAAGTGAGGGTCGAGCCGGAGGTGAACGGCCAACTCGTGTCGATTGTGGTCGGGAAGGGCACGCATGTGCACGCGGGTGATATTCTGGCGAGACTGTCCGCGGTGGAGTTGACCGCGCAAGCCGACCAGGCGCGTGCCGCGCTCGGGTCGGCAACCGCGAACCGCAACAACGTCTATGTCGGTGTCCGTCGCGAGCAGGTTGACTCGCTGAAAGCCCAGATAGCCAAGGCAAGCGCTCGCCTCGAATATGTGCAGGCACAGCTGACAAGGACCAGTACGCTGGCGCGTCAGAGCTTCGAGTCCCAGCAGGCGCTTGATCAGGCCGAAAGCGACGCCGCAAGCGCGCGTGCCGATGTTGCTGAGGCCCAGGCGAATTATGATGCGGCCGTGGCGGGCCCGACGCGGGAGGAGCGCGCGATCGCCGACGCACAAGTGCAGGCCGCAGCCGCGTCAGTGGCCGTGCTTGAGCGCCGTCTTGAAAAGATGATTCTGCGCGCTCCAACTGACGGTATGATCAGCGTCGTCGCCGCAGAGGTGGGCGAGAACGTTCGTGCGGGTCAACCGGTTCTGATGGTCGAAGCGGCGGGCAAGCAATGGCTGTCGTTCAATGTACGCGAGGACCATCTCGACGGTCTCACGGTAGGAAAAACCGTGGACGTGATGCGAAATGGCGCGGGTGGGGCGGTCAAGAGTGCCGTCACCGGACTGCGGCCGCTCGGAACCTTTGCCACCTGGCAGGCTGAGCGGGTGATCGGAGATCATGACCGCAATACGTTGCGAATGCGCCTCGACCCGCTGGCGCAACCGGCAGACCTCGAACCCGGCATGACTGTTTGGGTTGAGCGATAGCGACAGAGGCTCGCGCTCGCCTCGTCAACACTGCCGACGAAGCTCGATAGAGCACAGCGATTAAAGCCACGACAGTATCGTTCAAGATGACGGTGAGCATCCGCGACATAGTCCGTGGACGAGTTCTGGCTGAACCAGTGTTCAAAGCAGCTTTAGATGGTAGCCCCATGAAATCTTCCCAAACGATTGTCGCGACGGCTGCAATTCCCCGGCTTTTCGTTCTCGAGCTGAACGCCGACAAAATTCACGTCATGAATACCGATGGCTCCGATCACAGAACGATTGTGACGGGGTGTCATCTTCCGGACGGCATCGTCGTCGATGTCGACGCCGGTCATATCTACTGGACCAACATGGGCGTTCCA
Source organism: Bradyrhizobium erythrophlei (assembly GCF_900142985.1). Taxonomy (NCBI): domain Bacteria; kingdom Pseudomonadati; phylum Pseudomonadota; class Alphaproteobacteria; order Hyphomicrobiales; family Nitrobacteraceae; genus Bradyrhizobium; species Bradyrhizobium erythrophlei. Next base: position 2,041,039 of record NZ_LT670849.1, on the reverse strand, counting down.
AACCTGGACGACGGGTCCATCGAGCGCGCCAATCTCGACGGCAGGAACCGCAAGGTCATTGTGCCAGTCGGAAACACTCATACTCCGAAACAGATCATTCTCGAGAAAGCGAGCGGCAAGCTCTATTGGTGTGACCGCGAGGGCATGCGTGTCATGCGCTGCAATCTTGACGGCTCACGGATCGAAACACTGATTGAAGCGGGACGGGGCGACGCCGATCGCCGGGATCCGACCAAGTGGTGCGTCGGGCTGACCATCGATCCGAAGCTCGGACGGATCTATTGGACCCAGAAGGGCCCCGACAATGCCGGCCTCGGCCGCATCTTCAGCGCAAACATCGAAATTCCCAAGGGACAGAGCGCGACAAATCGCTCGGATATCGAAGTCTTCTTCGATCGCTTGCCCGAGCCGATCGACCTCGAGCTCGACCTCAAGAATCGCATTCTGTACTGGACCGATCGAGGTGACCCGCCGCGCGGCAACACCGTGAACAGGGCATCGATCGACAACAAACCTCTCGAGCCAGAGATCGTGGTGAACCATCTCATGGAAGGGATCGGAATTGCGCTCGATGTACCGGGCAACCGCATGTTCGTGACCGATTTCGCCGGCTCGGTTTACTCCGCGCGGCTCGATGGATCCGGAGAGCGCAATTTCCTCTATGGCCAGGGCAACCTCACCGGCATCGCATACGCCGAAATCCCGAAGGAGAGCTGATATGTCGCAAAACAAGCCCATTCGCCGGATTGCCATTATTGGTACAGGCGTCATCGGCGCGAGCTGGACCTCGCTGTTTCTCACCAAGGGACTGCAGGTCGTCGCGACCGACGTTGCGCCGAACGCGGAAGCCAGCTTAAGGAGTTTTGTGGAGGCGGCCTGGCCGGCGCTCAAGCGATTGGGCCTCTCGCCCGGAGCCTCGCAGTCGAACCTGAAGTTCACGGCTGCGCTCGCGCAAGCGGTCGACGGCGTCGATCTCGTCCAGGAGAACGGCCCCGAGCGCATCGAGTTCAAGCAGAAACTCTATGGACAGCTGGACGAGTTGCTGGCGCCCGACGTGATCATCGCGTCGAGCTCGTCGGGGCTCACCATGAGCGAAATCCAGAAGGGCGCAGCAAGCCATCCCGAACGCTGCGTCATCGCCCATCCGTTCAATCCGCCGCACTTGATCCCGCTGACCGAAATCGTCGGCGGGGCGAAAACATCGGAAGCGACCATAAAGCGCGCCGAGGAGTTTTACACCTCGATCGGACAACGGACGGTGCGCCTCAACAAGGAAATGCCCGGCCATGTCGCGAACCGTCTACAGGCGGCACTGGCCCGCGAGGTTTACTACCTCGTCTCCGAGGGTGTGGTGAGCGCCGCCGACGTCGACACAGCGCTGTGCTGGGGCCCGGGCCTTCGGTGGGGCGTCATGGGCAATCTGATGCTCAACCATCTTGGCGGCGGCCCGGGCGGCATCGAGCACTTCTTCCAGCAGTTCACCGGCCCGATGACCGCCTGGTGGAAGACCCTTGGCTCGCCGGTGCTGACGCCGGAAGTGCAAAAGAAGCTCGTCGACAGCGTTCACGCCGAGGCGGGATCGCGTTCGATCGGCGAACTCGCGGCGGAGCGCGACGAGGTCCTGCTCGGCCTGATCGAGCTGCGCAAAAAGGCCGCCGGGTCGAGCCAGACGAAATCGACGGCCGCCTAGGGGCGAGCCGCCGCCGGCAATATCGATCAAACCTGCAACTTATTCCGGCTCTCGAGCCGCAGCATCAGGAGTTCCGAATGCCCACCGCGTCAGCAGCAAGCAAGGTCGCCGGCTCGAAACCACTACCGCCGCCAAATAGCGACTTCTACGAGGTCTACGAGACCTTGAGCGCCGACGAACTCGCGACGGTGAAGCGGGTGCGCGCGTTCATGGAAACCAAGGTCGCGCCTGTCATCACAGACTTTTGGGTGAAGGACGCTTTTCCCTTCGAGTTGCTGCCGGCGATCAAGGAGTTGGGCGTCGGTGGGCTTGCAATGCAGGGCTACGGCTGCGCTGGTGGAAGCCTGGCATTGTTGGGCTTTGTTCAGATGGAGCTCGCACGCGTCGACCCGTCGATCGCGACCTTCATTGGCGTGCATGTCGGCCTGGCGATGGGCTCCATCTACATCGACGGATCGGAAGAGCAGAAGCAGAAATGGCTGCCGCAGATGGCACGCTTCGAGAAGATCGGCTGTTTCGGCCTGACCGAACCGCTGGTGGGTTCAGGTGCCAGCGGTGGCCTGCTGACCACGGCGAAGCGCGAGGGCGACACCTGGACCCTCAATGGCGAGAAGCGCTGGATTGGCAATGCGCCGTGGTGCGACGTTTCAATTATCTGGGCGCGCGATATCGCCGACAACCAGGTCAAGGGCTTCATCGTCGAAAACAAGTCCACGCCCGGCTTCAGTGTCGAGAAGATCGAGAACAAGATTGCGCTTAAGGTGGTCCAGAACGGCCACATCACGCTCAAGGATGTTCGGGTGCCGGAAACGAACCGCCTCCAAAGCGGCAATTCGTTCCGCGACACCGCGAAGGTGCTGAAGATGACGCGCTACGCCGTGGCGTGGATGGCGACTGGATGCGCGATGGGTGCTTACGAGGCCGCGCTGAAGTATAGCCAGGAGCGCTTGCAGTTTGGCAAGCCGATCGCGTCGTTCCAGCTAGTCCAGGACCTTCTCGCAAAAATGATCGCCAATATCACGGCTTCGCAGTGCCTGATCGTGCGCCAGGCGCAGCTGCATGCCGAAGGCAAGCTGACGGACGCCCATGCGGCGCTTGCCAAGGCGTTCGCTACGGCCAAATGCCGCGAGACGGTTGCCTGGGCCCGCGAGTTGATGGGCGGCAACGGGATCGTTGCCGACTACAAGGCGGCCCGCTTTTTCGCGGATTGTGAAGCGCTCTATTCCTACGAAGGCACGTATCAGATGCAGAATCTGATCATCGGCAAGGCTGTCACCGGCATCGGCGCCTTCGCGTGACATCTCGGCGGCCGGCGTTCCGACGCCGGCTGCCCCCCAAAGCCCAGGAGATATGACCATGGCTTCCGGAGCCGCATCATTTACGCCTTCACCGGCAACCGTGCCGGATTCGTCACCCAGAGCGGCATTGGCACTTGCGAACGTCCTGTACGAGAAAAAGGGGTCGATCGCCTATGTGACGGTCAATCGGCCCAAGGTGCTCAACGCGCTCAATACGCCGACGTGGACCGATTTGCATGCCGCATTCGAGGAAGCAAAGGCCGACGCCTCCGTACGCGGTGTCATTCTGACCGGCGCGGGCGACAAAGCGTTCATTGCCGGCGCCGATATCGGCGAACTCGCGGATGTCGACGCCTACGGTGCCGAGGAGTCCAGCCGGTTCGGGCAGGGCGTGCTCGATCTCGTCGAAAACCTCGGCAAGCCCGTCATCGCGGCAATCAATGGCTTTGCGCTTGGCGGAGGCTGCGAGACGGCAATGGCCTGCACGATGAGGATCGCGGCGGAACATGCCAAATTCGGACAGCCCGAAGTGAAACTCGGCCTGCTACCCGGCGGCGGCGGAACGCAACGTCTGCCGCGCCTGGTCGGCAAGGGTCGTGCGTTACAGCTGATCCTCACGGGTGAGACGATTTCCGCGCAGGAAGCCTATCGCATTGGTCTCGTCAATGAAGTCGTTCCTGCTGCCGACCTGATCGGTCATGCCGAGGCGATTCTGAAACAGATCATGGCCAACGCGCCGATCGCTGTGAAGTTTTCCCTGGAAGCGGCGAACAAGGGGCTGGAGACCAGCCAGAGCGAAGGCCTGGCATTGGAAGCGTCCTACTTCGGCATTTGCGCCGCCACCGAAGACAAGAAGGAAGGCACCTCTGCCTTCCTGGAGAAACGTGCACCGAAGTTCCGCGGCCGGTGAAAAAGCCTGCGCGCGGCGACTTGGAAAGGACAGCTATGGCAAGCGACAATATTTTTTCCGGATTGAAAGTGGTGGATCTGGCGAGCTTCATCGCCGGCCCCAGCGCGGCGGTGATCCTGTCGGACTTTGGCGCCGACGTCATCAAGGTGGAGCCGCCGAGCGGCGAATTGTGGCGGCACGCCAACCACCTGCCACCGCAGCCGGTCGCGGAAGATGCCTATCCCTGGCATCTCGCTAATCGCAACAAGCGAGGTATGGCGCTCGATCTGAAGTCTCCAAGCGCACAGCAGGTTCTCGAAAAGCTCGTCAAATGGGCCGATGTCCTTGTCGTCAACACGCCGCATCCGGCCCGTGCGCGGCTGAAGCTCGAATACGAAGACGTCGTGAAATGGAATCCGCGCTTGATCTATGCGGACATCTCGGGTTTCGGCGACAAGGGTCCTGACGCTAATCTTCCCGGCTTTGATATCACGTCGTACTGGGCACGCAGCGGATTGTTGTCGATGACGCGCGACGCAGGTGCGCCGCCGACCTGGCCGGTGGCCGGCAGCGGCGATAATGCCACCGCCGTCGGGCTTTATTCGGCGATCGTCACCGCTCTGTATCGTCGCGAGCGCACCGGGGAGGGGGCGCATGTGACGACCTCGCTTCTTGCCGAAGGCGTATGGTCGGCCAGCGTCTCGATCCAGGCCGCGCTATGCGACGCGAAATTCTTCGGGCTGCACGATCGCAAGAACCCGGCGAATGCTGCGATGAATGTCTATCGGGCCAAGGATGAAACCTGGTTCGTTCTCATCGTCACGCCCGACAAGCTCGCAGCCGTCGCCAAGGCCATCGGCCGCCCGGACCTTCTGACCGATCCGCGTTTTTCGGATCCGGCGAAGCTGACGGCGAATATGCCGCAGCTCACGGCGATCCTCGACGAGATCTTCTGCGCCGAGCCAATGGCACATTGGTACGAGGTGTTCAACGGCGTTCACGTGACGTTCGGCGCGGTGCGCGGGCCGCAAGAGGTGGTCGACGACCCGCAGCTCAGGGCGAACGACATCATCGTCCCGCTCGAGGACGCCGGCGGCAAGCTGACCTCCACCATCAGCAGCCCGCTTCAGGTGCACGGCGTCACCAAAGTGGCGGCAAAGCGCGCCCCGAAAATTGGAGAACATAACGATGAGGTTCTCCGGCAGCTCGGCTTCAGCGCGGCCGAAATCGACGGCTTGCGTGCGAGCGGAGCGGTTCCGAAAGCAAAGGAACACGCAGCCTAGCGTGGCGCCATAGTCGGGGGCGGCCGACCCGCCCCCTGGCGCGCAGCGAAACTCATCAAGGACCAGGGCTCGGACAATGGAAGAGATTATTACCGAACACTCAGGAAGCATCCTGCGCGTCGAGTTGAACCGCCCGGCCAAGCGCAACGCGATGACGTCCGCAATGTACCTGTCTCTCGCAAGCATCTTCAACGAGGCGGCGAACGACGAGAACACGCGTGTCGTTCTCTGGCACGGCGCAGGAGACTCGTTCTGCGCCGGTAATGACATCGAGGATTTTCTCAGAAATCCTCCGGGGCCGGGCGAATCGCCACAGGCAGGCCTGATGAACGCATTGGTCAACTTCGACAAGCCGCTGGTCGCTGCGGTCCAAGGCGCCGCGATCGGTGGCGGCACCACCATGCTCACCCATTGCGACTTCATCTATGCCGGCGAAAGCACGAAATTCCAGATGCCTTTCATCAATCTTGCTGTCGTACCGGAATTCGGATCGAGCTGCTCCGTGCCGTCGCGGATTGGCCATCTCCGCGCGGCCGAGCTGCTTCTGCTGGGAACTTCCTTTGATGCGAGGCGCGCCGCGGATCTGGGACTGGTAACCGAAGTCGCGCCCGACAAGGACGTCCTGGCGAAAGCCACCGAAACGGCTCGCAAATTAGCCGCGAAGCCGGCAGCGGCGCTGCAAGCCAGCAAAAGACTCATGAAGCAGCCATTTCGTGAGCAGATCGAGGCGGCGATGAAGGCTGAGAACGAAGAGTTCAGCGTGCAAGTACGTTCCGAGGACGCAAAAGAAGCGCTGACGGCCTTCCTGGAAAAGCGCAAGCCGGACTTCACGAAGCGCGGTAAATCTCCAGCGAGTGCATAGGGACGAACGTCTATCCCGCGCGAGCTCGAAACGTCCTTGAGGCCAGCGCATCTCATGGCTTGCGGAAACCCTGTGTTATCGATGGAGAAGCCGGACAACGGCGAGCAACGCGACCTTGAAGCAGTTGCGAGAGTCCTTCGCGGATTGCTTTTCGCTGCGGGATTATTGTTGGGGCTGGCATTTGCCGTGGCCTGTTACGCCGAGATGCTCGGTGTCGTTCAGTTCGGGTAGATCTGCGCATCGTGTTGTAGTCGGCAGTTGCCGCAGACGATGGACCAGCGAGCCTTGCTGTTCTATCCCGCGGGCGGAGGCCCTTCAGAAATCAGCCGTGAGCTCCGTTGCCCCGAAAGATAAGACCAGAACCATTGCGTCTGAACGCGGAACCGGTTCTGAAGCTGCGGCAGTGCCAGCACGTGTAGCGCGGCCCAGATCAGCCAGGTCACAAAGCCGCTGCTGCGCAAATGGCCGGCCTCGAGAATCGCGAAGTTCTTGCCAACCACCGCCATGTTGCCTTTGTTGCGGTAGCGGAACGGTCGACCATCCTTGCGTCCTCTGACTCGGTTTGCGATGACCTGTCCGATAAATCGGCCCTGTTGGATGGCGGCCTGCGCCACGCCAGGGACGGGGTGGCCATCCTGCGTTATCGCGGCGGCATCTCCGACGACAAAAACGTCGGGCGCCTCAGCGATGTTCATGAAAGGCCCAACGACCGCGCGCCCGGCGCGGTCTGTCGTGGTCCCCAGCATTTTTACGACAGGCGAGGCGCTGACGCCGGCTGTCCAAAGCACGGTGGCGCTGGGAATGCGGGCGCCGGCAGCGATGACGCCCTGCTCGTCAACCTTCTCGACCTTTACGCCGGTCGAAACCTCAACACCGAGCTTCGCCAGCCGTCCGGCCGCTTTTCGCGATAGCGATTCTGCAAATGTCGGAAGCACACGAGCGCCGCCGTCCAGCAACACAATCCGACTCTTGGCAGGATCGATCTTGCGAAAGTTCCTGCGCAACGTCACCGTCGCCAATTGAGCGATCGAAGCAGCAAGCTCGACGCCGGTCGGGCCGGCGCCCACCAAAACGAAAGTCATTTGGCGGGCGCGTTCTTTCTCGTCGTCAGTCGATTCGGCCATTTCGAATGCGTTCAGGATCTTGGTTCGGATCGTCTCGGCGTCGTTGAGACTCTTGAGGCCTGGCGCAAACCGCGCGAACTCGTCATGACCGAAATAGCTCGGACGCATCCCGGCGGCGATCACCAGGAAGTCGTATTCGAGTTTGCGATTGCCGACTCCCGGGCAGGCGACTTCGACGGTGCGAGCGCCGTTATTTATATTCTTAACTTCCGCGAGCAACACGCTGAGGTTTTTCTGTTTCGCCTCGAGCTGACGGATTGGCGCCGCGATCTCGGCGGGCGACAAAACAGCAGTGGCGACCTGATACAGGAGCGGTTGAAAGATATGGTGATTACGCCGGTCAACCAGCACGACGTCGACATCGGCTCGTTTGAGTGCGCGTGCTGCCGCGATGCCGGCGAAGCCGCCGCCGACAATTAGAACCCGCTTCTTCAGGGGCACCGCATTTGCGACGGTTGGGTTTTCTCGAGGAAGGCTATTCGTAAGGACTGTGCTCACCGATCCACTCCGCCTGAGGGCGTTTACGATCACCCGCCGCTGCCGCATGACAGCCTACGGCGACGGGCCACGGTGTTCTTGAATGGCGTTGCGGTGGATGGAACGTTCGTGCCGTGTTCGCACGTGCGCAAGCAGGACGTGCCGCGGCCTGCTCCGACCGTCGTTTGCGGCCGACGGTTTTCTAGCAGGAATCACCCAAGCCGAGCAGCCGCGTTCAAGCGTTTCGCAAGCCAAGGGGGCACTACGACAAGTGCGCGCCGACGGACCGTCCGGCGCGCGCACGGTTGGTACTTTCTGGATGAAGCCGGAGCATCGCGATGGACGCCAAAACCGCTGATAACCAGCTGATCGAAAAGCCCACCGATCTCGCCTCGGGCTCTTCGGTCGCGCTTGGCTGGCGCATCTTTGAATTTCTGGCGTTGGCGAAGCCTCGCATCATGTCGCTTGCCGTCTTCACCGCGATCGTAGGAATGAGCCTCGCCCCGGATCGACTTGATCCGTTCGCCGCTCTTGCCGCAGTTCTTGCCATTGCCGCGGGAGCCGCTGCGGCCGGCGCACTCAACATGTGGTACGACGCGGATATCGATGCGGTCATGAGCCGTACCGCGATGCGGCCGATTCCTCGCGGCCGGGTGTCCCCTTTCGAGGCGCTTGTCTTTGGGCTCGCACTCGGCGCTTTCGCGGTGACCGTCCTGGGTCTGGCGAGCAACCTCGTGGCAGCCGCGTTGCTGGCTGGCACGATCTTCTTCTACATCGTCGTGTACACGGCGTGGCTGAAGCGAACGACGCGCCAGAATATCGTTATTGGCGGCGCCGCGGGAGCGCTGCCGCCCGTGATCGGATGGGCTGCTGCGACCGGACACGTCGGGCCCGAGTCGCTGACGCTGTTTCTCATTATCTTCCTTTGGACGCCGCCTCACTTCTGGGCTCTCGCGCTCAACCGCGCCGATGATTATGCGCGTGCGGGCGTACCGATGTTGCCGGTCGTCGCAGGGCGCGCTGTAACGGCGCGTCAGATCCTGATCTATAGCGCTCTGATGGTTCTCGCCTCGGGGCTGCCTTGGGTACTGGGCTTCGTCGGTGCGACGTATGGCGCGATCGTCGCGGCTAGCGGCGCGGTTTTCCTTCTGCTTGCAGTTCGGATGAACAGAAGCGCCGGGGCCGATCGTCGGACGGCCCACAGGCTGTTCGTATTCTCCATTGTCTATTTGTTCGCGCTGTTTGCGGCCCTGCTGATCGACCATGGAAGTGGTTCGTCCTCGACGATGCGTTCGTCGCATGATGGCCGGACCGCTGCCGAAATTTCACCCGGCCTCGTTCGCAATGCGAGCAGTTTCATCAACTTCAGCGCGGGCGAGGTCTGACATGCGATATGTTTTGCTTGCCGTCGTCCTCACCGGCGCGGCGATACTGGGCGGCTGTAATGAAGGCGTGCTCGACCCGAAGGGGCCGATCGCCGCCGCCAACCGGCAAATCCTGCTCAACTCGCTTGGTATCATGCTGGCGATTGTGATCCCGGTGATCGTCGCGACACTTGGCGTTGCCTTCTGGTTTCGTGCATCGAACAATCGGGCGCGCTATCGGCCGGATTTCGAATATTCCGGCCGTCTCGAGATGCTCGTCTGGTCGATTCCGGCCATGACCGTGTTTCTGGTTGGCGGTGTCGCGTGGGTCGGTTCGCACGATGTGAGCCCTCGCAAACCGATAGCGTCCAGCGTGAAGGCGGTGCGGGTGCAGGTCGCCTCGCTCGACTGGAAATGGCTGTTCATCTATCCCGATCAGGGCATCGCGAGTGTCAACCGGCTGACCATTCCCGTCGGCACCCCGATCAGCTTGGAGCTGACCTCTTCGGGCGTGATGAACAGCTTCTTCGTGCCGCAACTTGGCAGCCAGATCTACACCATGGCCGGAATGGTCACCCGTCTTAACCTGCTGGGCGACGAAGCTGGAACATATCGCGGATTCTCCGCCCAGTTCAGCGGCGAAGGCTTCTCCGACATGCATTTCGACGCCGAAGTCGTGACGGGCGAGAAGTTCGCGCAGTGGATTGAGACGGCGCGCAGCGCTGGTCCGGAGCTCAACGCGACGACTTACGCAAGCCTGGCGAAGCCGACCGCCGCGGTGGAACCATTCACCTATCGCTCGGTCGCGCCCGGCCTGTTCGAAACCATCACTGTCGCCGAAATGCAGTCCGACGACGCAATGTGCCGCAGATATCCATCGTTCATGAGGGCCGAAAAATGAGTCTGCTTGGCAAGCTGGATTGGAGCGCGATTCCCTTCGACCAGCCGATCATCATGGGTGCGTCCGGCGGCATGGTCCTGGGCATCGGGGCTGTGCTGGCGTGGGTCGTGCTCAAGGGTTACGTGCCTTATCTTTGGCGCGAGTGGATCACCTCCGTCGACCATAAGCGCATCGGCGTCATGTACATCATACTGGCGCTGCTCATGCTGCTGCGCGGATTTGCCGATGCCATCATGATGCGAAGCCAGCAGGCGATCGCAGCAGGCGGCGCGCACGGCTACTTGCCGCCGGAGCATTTCGACCAGGTCTTCTCGGCGCATGGCACGATCTTGATCTTTTTCATGGCGATGCCGTTCGTGATCGGGATGATGAACTTCGTGGTGCCGTTGCAACTCGGCGTCCGCGACATGGCGTTTCCAACCTTGAACTCGGTTGCCCTCGGGCTGACCGCGTCGGGGATTCTCCTGACCAACATCTCGCTTGCGATCGGCGAGTTTTCGAAAGCCGGCTGGGTTGCCTATCCACCATTGAGCGAGTTGCAATACTCGCCTGGCGTCGGCGTCGACTACTATCTCTGGGCGCTTCAGATCTCAGGCGTCGGCACGCTGATGACCGGAATAAACTTCGTCGCGACCATCCTGAAAACGCGGGCGCCGGGAATGACCTATATGCGCATGCCCGTCTTTTGCTGGACTTCGCTCGCCGCAAATCTTCTCATCGTCGCAGCCTTCCCGGTCCTGACCGCGACCATGGCGATGCTGCTGCTCGATCGCTACCTCGGCTTCCATTTCTTCACGATCGACGGCCAGGGCAACGCGATGATGTACGTCAACCTGTTCTGGGTTTGGGGGCACCCGGAGGTTTACATCCTGGTGTTGCCCGCATTCGGTATCTTTTCCGAGGTTGTCTCGACCTTCTCGGGAAAGCCGCTGTTCGGCTATCGCTCCATGGTCGCCGCCACGATGGTGATCTGCGTGCTGTCGTTCGTTGTCTGGCTGCACCACTTTTTCACCATGGGCGCCAGCGCCAACGTCAACGGCTTCTTCGGGGTGATGACGATGATCATCGCGGTGCCCACGGGCGTCAAAGTCTTCAACTGGCTATTCACGATGTATGGCGGCCGCATCCGCTTCACCGTTCCGATCCTGTGGTCGATCGGCTTCATGGTCACGTTCGTGATCGGCGGCATGACAGGCGTGTTGATGGCCGTGCCTCCCGCCGACTTCGCTCTGCACAACAGCCTGTTCCTGATCGCGCATTTCCATAATGTCATCATCGGCGGCACGGTGTTCGGGCTGATGGCGGGTTACAATTACTGGTTTCCGAAGGCATTCGGCTTCAAGCTCGATGAGGGCTGGGGCAGGCTCTCGTTCTGGTGCTGGCTGATCGGCTTCTATATCGCCTTCATGCCGCTCTACGCGCTGGGCCTGATGGGCATGACCCGCCGCATGCAGCATTACGACGTTGCGACCTGGCAACCCTGGCTGGTGGTTGCCGCGATCGGCGTCGTCATCATCCTGGTGGGCATCGTCAGCCAGATCATCCAGCTTGTCGTCTCGATCCGCGACCGCGAGAAGCTGAGGGTTACCGCGGACCCATGGAACGGTCGGACGCTGGAATGGGCGGCCGCATCACCGCCGCCACCCTGGAATTTCGCCATCCAGCCGCAGGTCACGGGGATCGATGCATTTTGGCGAGCCAAGCAAGACCGTCGCGTACAGCAGGCCCCGTCAACGAAAGAGAAGATATTCGAGCCGATCGAGATACCGAAAAGCAGCGCAACCGGTTTCGTCACGGCGTTTTTCGCGGTCATATTCGGCTTTGCGATGATCTGGCACATCTGGTGGATGGCCGGCATAGGAATCATCGGCGCCTTCCTGACCATGCTCGCCTTCGCGTTTCGCGAAGAAGAGGAGATCGAAATTCCGGTGGAGCAGATTGCGCGGCTTGAGCTGGTCAACCCGTCGGAGATTTCGCTATGAGCACCATGGTCGTTGACGGCACGAGTTATCGGGAAGACACAAGCGTTCCCGCTTCCAAGCGGGTCGTCGTTGGTTACGGCTTCTGGATCTTCCTCCTGAGCGACATCGTGATGTTTTCGGCATTCTTTGCCGCCTACGCGGTGCTCGCACATGCGACCGCCGGTGGTCCGAGCGGGATGCAGCTCTTCAATCAGCGCAGCGTCGCGATCGAAACCGCCTGCCTTCTCGCCTCGAGCTACACATGCGGATTGATGCAGTTGGCCGTCACGGCGCGGCGATACGCCGCCACTTACGGGATGGCTATCCTGACGTTTGTGCTCGGTGCCATGTTCCTGGCGCTGGAGCTGCGCGAGTTTTCCGGCATGATCGCCCTCGGGGCAGGGCCGCAGCGCAGCGCGTTTCTCTCGTCGTTTTTTACGCTGGTGGGCTGTCATGGGCTGCATGTGACCGCCGGCCTGATCTGGCTGGCGGTCATGCTGGCGCAGGTCGCGATCAGAGGTCTTTACGACGCAACGGTCGAGCGTCGCCTGCTCTGCTTCTCACTGTTCTGGCATGCCCTCGATATCGTCTGGGTATGGCTGTTCACAGTGGTTTATCTGAAGGGGATTCTTTCATGAGCGACACGTATTACGATTACGATCGCGCGCCCGGCGACGCATCGGCGCTTCCCGATATAGAACAGGGCAGGACGTCCGGCGTGCTCGTCTACACGATCGGATTCGGTCTTGCGGTCGTCCTCACGGCGATGTCGTTCTGGGTCGCCAACACATCGCTGCTTTGGGTGGGCGGCGTCACGATCGGCCTGACCGTCCTCGCGATTGCGCAAATGGGTATCCACCTGGTGTTTTTCCTGCACGTCACCTCGGGGCCCGACAACACCAACAACGTGATGGCGCTCGCATTCGGCGTGCTGATCGTCATCCTGGTCGTCGTCGGGTCGCTCTTGATCATGGCCGATCTGAACGACAGCATGATGCCGGGTCCGGAATTGATGAATCTGCACATGCAGCGTTGAGAATGCGCGACGCGACGGAATTCTCCCATTCTCTTCAAGCGGGATCCGGGTGGTTTTGACCTCTGATCTCGCTGGGCGACTTGTTGGTCCAGCGGCGAAATGCGCGGCGGAAGTTCGCGGCATCGCTGAAACCGAGAGCCAGCGCGATATCCTCGTTGGCGAGCCTTGTTGTGCGCAGGTATTTCAACGCGATCTGCATCCGAAGTTCATCCAGCAGGCCGCGGAAGGAAATTCCCTGCTCCTGCAGCTGACGCCGCAACGAGCGATCGCTCACTTCAAGCAGCTTCGCTATGGCGGCAAGCGTCGGAGGATTGGCGATGTCCCTGATCAAGAGCGCGCGAATTTCTCCAGCTACGCCAACGCGGGATTTGAGCTCCTGGAGCAGGTCGTCGCAAAGGGCCACGACCATGGGGTAGGTGGTCCTGTTGCCGAGATTCGCAGCCTGGTCCAGCCACCGTGATTGAAAGATGATCTGGTTGGTCCGGCCCGAGAAACTGATGTGACATCCGATCTCGTCCGCGGGCAAGCCGAAGTCGCGCGCTTCCGGATAGGCCAGATTGATCCGATCCGGGGCGAAGGCGGGGCCCATGACGTCGCGCATCAGCGAAATATGGATGCCGATCTGCATCTCGGTGACGAAGCGATAGAGTTGCGGATCGGTTACGGCCTCCGGATTGGGCTCAATGGACCAGCTCGCGAATCCCTCTTTCTCGGCGAATTTGATCGTTGCCAGCGGCGTTGCGAGCGCGTGGTACAGTTCGGCAAAGGCCATCGTCTTGCGAAAGTCGGGGCAGCAGAGAATAGCGAACCCGTACATGCCGTAAGCGGAGATGTGGATCGACGTACCGATGCGATAGGGCAGGTGCGGGTCGCTCGAGAGCCGAATGGCGTTCTTGCCAGCCGTCATCAAATCCGCGAGCGAAATTTTCGACTTCGAGGAGTGTACCTCGTCCGCGGTGAGGTTGACGTTTTTCAGGATTTCGCGGGGTTGGCAATCCTGGTCGATGAGAATGTCGAACAGCGCGGCAAGCTTGGTCGGTTCGTAGATGCGCTCACGCAACCCAACGATCGGCCTTTCCTTTGCGTTGTTCAAAATGGAGCGTGAAGCCTTTGCGGATGGCATGGAGTCGGGCAACTGAACCTACCTTTGGGCACCCACGGTTCAAAGCGTCGGTCACGTGTCGTTCGCACAGGATAGCAGCTTTTCTAATTCGCCCGTAGCTCGGCCGGTCGAGCTGCCGGCTCCCAAACGTGCAAAATGCAGCAGCTTTATCCAAGACGCCGACGCAGAGGACGGGCACGCTGTCCGGCTGGGACCCGCTCGTTGTCCGTTTCGGACCTTCACAAGCAGGAGCCTGCGCGCGACGCTTGCGCTGGTGTTGTGCAGTGCGAGCGGTAGCAGAACGGCAGACCAGACGATTCGCCCGTTAGAATGGCGGACACTGAGACGGCCGGAGGAAACAGGTCGAGGGAGACGCCGCGATGGTGGGGAGACTGATTCAGTCCGCCAAATCAGCTTATCAGTATCCACTGATCTTCAAGCAATTGTGGCACACGCCGCGTGTACAGGCGCCGGATCAGGAGATCGTTTATCGCGATCTAAAGCGCTTTACTTATCTCCAGATCAGGGAGCGGATTGGCCGTCTGGCGTCGGCCTTGAGCAAAGCGGGCGTCGCGCCCGGTGACACCGTGGGCGTCCTCGACTGGGACAGCCACCGGTTTCTCGAAGCGTTCTTTGCGATCCCGATGATGGGTGCCGTGTTGCAGACGGTGAATGTCCGTCTGTCACCCGAGCAGATTGCCTACACCATCGATCACGCCGGCGCTTCGACGCTTCTCGTCAACGATGAGTTTGTCGGATTGCTGGAGGGGATCAGGTCACGGCTGCCGAAAGTCAAGCGGCTGATCGTAATGTCGGACCGGCCTGTGCCGCAAACAGGAAGCCTGTCCTTTGTCAGCGAATATGAAACCTTGCTTGCAGCGGCTTCACCCGACTACGACTTCCCCGATTTCGACGAGAATACCCAGGCGACCACGTTCTACACCACGGGTACGACGGGCCAGCCCAAGGGGGTCTATTACAGCCACCGGCAACTGGTGTTGCATTCGATCTGCGGGTTGGCGCAGTTCGGCATGGCGGAACAGCAGGGACGCTTTTGCCGTGACGACGTCTACATGCCGATCACGCCGATGTTCCACGTCCATGCCTGGGGTTTCCCTTGGTCCGCGACGCTTGCCGGCGTCAAGCAGGTCTATCCGGGGCGCTACGAACCGGCGATGCTGGTCAAGCTGATCAAGAATGAGGGTGTCACCTTCACCCATGGTGTGCCGACCATCCTGCAAATGCTGCTCGACGCAGCGGCCTCGGCAAAAGCAGATCTGAAGGGCCTGAAGATGGTGATTGGCGGTTCGGCCTTGCCGAAGGCGCTGGCGAAGCGCGCGCTTGAGGCCGGCATCGATATTTTTGCTGGTTATGGAATGTCGGAGACCGGCCCGCTCGCGGCGGTGTCCCATGTTCGATCGAAGGACCTGACCGGAGATCCGGACGGCGAGGTCGAGTTCCGCGCCAAAGCCGGCATTGCCGGGCCGCTGGTAGACCTGCGCATTGTCGACCCCGACATGAAAAGCGTCCCGCATGACGGCAAGACGGCCGGCGAGATCGTGCTGCGGTCGCCCTGGCTTACCCAGGGTTACTTCAACAATCCCGAAGGCTCCGAGCAGCTTTGGGCCGGGGGTTACCTGCACACCAGCGATATCGCCACGGTCGACGCCAACGGCTACGTGCATATCACCGACCGCATCAAGGATGTAATCAAGACCGGCGGCGAATGGGTGTCGTCGCTACAGATCGAGGACCTGATCTCGCAATGTGCCGGCGTTGCCGAGGTGGCCGTGATCGGCGTCAAGGACGACAGATGGGGTGAGCGGCCGCTCGCACTCGTGGTCAAGCGAGCCGCCGATGCGAATGGCGTGAGCGACGCAGCCATCAAGAGCCACCTCAAGACCTTCGCCGACCAGGGGATCATCTCGAAATACGGGATCCCGGAAAAGATCCTGTTCATCGACAGCATTCCCAAGACAAGCGTCGGCAAGATCAACAAGAAGGAATTGCGCGAGCGATACGGCGACATGTAGCGGTTCGAACGATCGAGGAGGACGTGTGAGCAAATTAACCCTTGCTGGTTTGAGCGATCGGGTCGGGCAGGAACTCGGTGTCTCCGAGTGGGTCACGATAGATCAGCCGCGTATCGACACGTTTGCCTCGTGCACAGGCGATCGCCAATGGATTCATGTCGACGTCGAAAGGGCGAAGCGCGAATCTCCTTTCCGCGGTCCGGTCGCACATGGATATCTGGCGCTCGCCATGGTGGCGCCGCTTTCGATGGAGGTCGGCGTTATCCCCAAGGACGCCGCGGCCGGCCTCAATTACGGGATCGACAAGGTCCGCTTTCTCGCCCCAGTGCCTGCCGGCGCGCGCGTGAGGCTGCGCGTCGTGCTCAGCGGGATCGAGCCGAGGGAAGGCGGGCAGGTGATCATGAAGACCCAGAATACGCTGGAGGTCGAGGGGTCGGAAAAGCCTGCATTGATCGCTGAAACCCTGGCGCTCCTGATCCCCGCATCGGGAGCAAATCGGCCATGAGCTCCGAACCGCGTGAACCGTCACCGCTCACTGAAGGGATCTCCGAAACTGCATCCCGCAATACGCTGGCGCTCAATCCGCTTGTCGGCATCCGAGGCCAGGATCTGATCGATAGCGCGGGCGTTCTGTTCAAGGCGGTCGTCAATGAACCGAAGGTGGCTACCGAGCAATGGCTCTCGTTTCTCGGAGAGCTCGGCTCCATCGTGGCCGGCAAGTCGGAGCGTGCGCCGAAAGCGGGCGACAAGCGATTTATCGACGCCACCTGGAAAGAGAGTGCGCTTCACAGTGGATTGCTCAAGGCCTATCTCGCCTGGGGCGATGCCGTCAGCGGTCTGGTCGACAAATCGAGCCTGAGCGAGATCGACAAGGCAAGGGCGCATCTGGTGACGGAAATCCTGATCGATGCCGTGGCTCCGACCAACGCAATCCTGACCAACCCGGCGGCGGTGCGCAAATTCGTGGATACCGGCGGCCGTAGCCTGTGGTCCGGGTTGAAGAACTATCTCGATGATCTCGCCAAGAACGGCGGGATGCCATCGATGGTGGATCAGAGTGGCTTCAAGGTCGGCGAGACGCTCGCGACCACACCGGGCGCCGTGGTCTTCCGCAACGAATTGCTGGAGCTCATCCAATATACGCCGACGACGCTGAACGTTCGAAAGCGGCCGCTCGTCATTACGCCGCCGCAGATCAACAAGTACTACGCACTCGATCTCTCTCCCGACAAAAGCATGGTCCGTTTTCTGCTCGACAGCGGCATTCAGGTGTTTTGCGTGAGCTGGCGCAATCCCACGGTGGCGCATCGTGAATGGGGCCTCGATACCTATGTCGCCGCGCTTGATGAAGCTGTCGATGTCGCGCGGGACCTGACCGCTAGCGACGACATTTCGATGATGGGATCCTGCTCCGGAGGCATCACCTCGACGGCCTATCTCGCGACGCTCGGTAGCGCGGCACATCAAAAGATCAGGAACATGGTGCTTGCGGTCTGCCTGCTCGATCCGAATACCGCCGATGAAAGTGCGTTCGGCTGCCTGATGACGCCGGAGACGATGCGCGCGGCCAAGGAAGCCTCGCGGCTGCGGGGCATGGTGGACGGCCACGAACTGGCGCGCATGTTCGCGTGGATGCGGCCGAACGACCTGGTCTGGAACTATTGGGTCAACAATTACCTGCTCGGCAATCAACCGCCGGCCTTCGATATTCTCTACTGGAATGCCGATACGACCCGGTTGCCGGCCGCTTTGCATGGCGACTATCTCGATCTCTATTTCACCAATCCATTCGTCAATGCCGGAAAGCTCGCGCTCAACGGCGAGACGATCGACATGAGCAAGATCAAGGCCGATAGCTACGTCGTCGCTGGCGTAACCGACCACATCACGCCCTGGAAGGGCGTGCACAAGACCGCTCAGATTATGGGCGAGGGAACGACGTTCGTGTTGTCGAACAGCGGCCATCTCCAGAGTCTTCTCAATCCGCCGACCAATCAGAGGGCATCCTTCATGATCGGGACGGTCAACCCATCCGGTCCGGACGCGTTCGTGGCCGCGGCCGAGAAGCGCAAGGGAAGCTGGTGGCTCGACTGGCGCGATTGGCTGCTGGCGCGATCGGGCGAAGAGGTTGCGGCGCCGGCCTCGCTTGGCAGCGAACGCCATCCCGTCCTCGCCGCTGCTCCGGGGACCTACGTCTTTGAGTGATGATCGCCAGAGAACGAACGAGGGGGCAAGCCCGGAGATCGAGACGCGGCAAATCGCGATCAACGGTCAGTTGCTTCAGGTCGCCATCCGGCACGGCGGCGGCAGCGGGCCGCCGCTATTGCTGTTCAACGGGATCGGCGCCAATTGGGAGTTGGCGAGGCCGTTCCTGCAAGCACTGACGCGCACGACGGCCATCATCTTTGATGTGCCCGGCGTCGGCGGCTCGCCGAGGTCGCTGCTGCCGTATCGGCCATCGACGCTGGCGCGGCTTGCCGCCGCTCTTGTTGCGGAGCTTGGCTACGCGGAGATCGACGTCGCCGGCGTGTCCTGGGGCGGCGGAATCGCGCAGCAGTTCGCGCATCAATATCCAAGGCTGTGCCGGCGGCTGGTGCTTGCGGCTACTGCCCCCGGTGTCACCATGGTGCCGGGCGGCCCTTCGGTACTTTGGAAGATGCTGACGCCGCGCCGCTATACCGACAAGGAATACATGAACCGGATTGCGGCGGACCTCTACGGAGGCGCCTTTCGCAGCGACACGTCACTGATTGGCCGGCACGCGGCCACGATGCATGGCGCGCGCAACCTCGGCTACTTCTATCAGCTTCTTGCCGTCGCGGGCTGGACCAGCCTGCCGTGGCTGTGGTCGCTGCCGCAGCCGACGCTCATCTTGATGGGCAGCGACGATCCATTGGTCCCTGCGATCAACGGCCACATCCTGAAGGCTCTGATTCCGAACGCCGAGCTTCAGATGATCGATGACGGCCACCTGTTCATCGTGACCAGGCCTGAGGAAACCGCTGGCTTGATCGAGGCCTTCCTGGCTGATGCGAGCAGGCAGGTCGAGCCATCGTCTCCGCTCTCCCGGATGGCTGGCTGGGTTGGAGGGCTCGTTCCGGCGTTTGGCAGACGTCGCGGCGCCCAGGCGCCGCAAGGAAATGGTGATGCAGGCCGCATGACCTAGCGCGGGGAGGAGCCGATGGGAACTGATCAGAAAAAAATGGCCGGAAGGGCGGACTATGCGCCGCCTCCGGTCGACGGCGACTTCTACCGCATTGCTGCCGTCCTGAGCGATAGCGAGCGGGCGCTGCTCAAACGCGTTCGCGAGTTCACGGAGGGCGTGGTCGCGCCCGTCATCGAAGATTACTGGAACCGGGATGCATTCCCCTTTGAGATCATCCCGAAGATAGCCGAAGTCGGCATCGGTGGGGTGGGCTACCAGGGATACGGCGCTGCCGGCGGCAGTTGGTTGCTGAACGGCCTTGTCGCGATGGAATTGGCGCGCGTCGATTCGTCGGTCGCGACGTTCTGGGGTGTGCACACCGGCCTTTCCGCCGGATCGATCTATCTTTGCGGGGATGAGCGGCAGAAGCAGCGCTGGCTGCCGCCGATGATGCGCTTCGAGAAAATCGGTTCGTTCGGTCTGACCGAACCGCTGGTGGGATCGGCGACATCGGGCGGAATGACGACCTCATGCCGCCGCGACGGCGACAGTTGGATCCTCAACGGGCAGAAGAAGTGGATCGGCAATTCCACCTTCGCCGATATCAACGTGATCTGGGCGCGCGAGGAAGGCTCAAACCAGGTCAAGGGCTTTGTGGTGGGAAAGGACAATCCCGGTTTTTCCGTCGAAAAGATCAAGACCAAGATGGCCTTCCGGGTCGTACAGAATGGCCTGATCACTCTCAACGGCTGCCGCGTACCGGAAGCCGACCGTCTGCAAAACGCCAACTCGTTCAAGGACACGGCAAAGGTTTTGAGAATGACACGCACCGGCGTGGCGTGGTTCGCCGTCGGCTGCCAGATGGGCGCCTACGAACATGCACTGCGCTATGCGACGCAGCGCGTTCAATTCGGAAAACCGATCGGCGGCTTTCAGCTCGTGCAGGATTTGCTGGTGCGCATGCTGGGCAACGTCACATCGACCCAGGCGATGATGCTGCGTCTTGCCCAGCTTCAGGACGAAGGCGTGATGCGCGACGAGCATGCATCGCTCGCGAAAGCGTTCTGCACCGTCAAGTGCCGCGAAACCGTTGGCTATGCCCGCGAATTACTCGGCGGCAACGGCATCTTGCTCGAGAACCATATCGGACGCTTCGTCGCCGATGCCGAAGCGATCTACTCTTACGAGGGTACCAGGGAAATGAACACGTTGATCGTCGGCAAGGCCATTACGGGATTGAGCGCTTTCGTGTGACGTCAGGTTCGAATGGCCTGGATGTGCTGGCTTTCGCAGGTGCTCCGACTGCTGCACACCTTTAAGGCTTCGACACCGCTGATATGCTGGCGGCGAAGCTGGTCGTCCGTCTTGAAGACGGCAACGACGGCGGGCCGCAATAGTCCCGATTTTCGAGAAGCGCATGCCGCGCGCGCCCTGATGCGTTGGCCGCGTGTCCAAGCGAAGGCGTCTTTCATGATCAGAATTGCTTTGCCGGCCATATTGGCTCTGGTCCTTGGAGGAAGTGGGACATCATTGGCTCAACCGTCACCCGATCCGCGCGTCGCGGATCTGGTGCAGTCCGGCGCGCTGCGAATTGGGCTTGGTCTTGGCAGCTCAACCACGGCAACAAGAAATCCGGCAACGGGCGAGGTCAAGGGACCGGCGTTGGAACTGGGCCGTGCGCTCGCCGCGCGAATTGGAGTCAAACCTGTGTCCATCGAATATCCGAGACCCGGCGCGGTGATTGATGGCCTGCGTGCTAACGCCTGGGATGTCTCGATCCTCCTTGTCGACCCGGTGCGTGCAGAGCAGGTGGATTTTTCGAATCCATTCGTGCAAAGCGATCTCACCTACCTGGTGCCCGCCGGGTCCACCATCCAAAGCGTCGCGGACGCGGACCAAGCGGGGATCCGTATCGCCGTCGCGCGCGGCGATACATCGGATCTGGTTCTGACGCGCGCGTTCGATCGGGCTGAATTGGTCCGGACGGACAGCATTGCCGCTGCCGTTGCACTGCTCCGGAGCGGAGCCGCCAACGCAGTCGCATTGAACCGCCCCAGCCTGATCGCCGAATCCGTGGCACTCCCAGGTTCGCGCGTTCTGAGCGACGGTTTTGCCGAGATCTACTCCGCGATGGCCATACCCAAAGGACATGCCGGTTGGCTCGCCTACATCAACGAGTTCATTGAGGACGCGAAAGCCTCCGGCCTTGTGAACCGCATGATCGAAACATTGGCGATGCAGGGGGTTCGGGCCGCTCCACCCGGAGGCCCGGCCAACGCAAGCAGATAACGGCGCGGTCGACCGCGTCTGGTCCGCCGGTTTCTACGTCGAAGACAGCGTCGTTTGCATCTGCGCCTCAGACTCCTGCGGCGTCACGTCGTGGATCCGATCGGTGCGGATCGTCGACGCTGCAAATCGAAGCAGCCCCCGCACCGACAATTCCAGCACGACCTCGTGATGCTTGAGGCCCTTGCCACCCTTGACCGGCCCGAGGTCTCGAATGAGGCAGAAGCGCCCGTTGCTCATTCGAGCTAGTCTAGAATGCACAAAGCGACTCATGAGGTGCGAGCATGCATCAAGCGGCGAGCGCGTCAATTCTTGACAGCGGCGCGATTGGGTGCCCGGTTTTTTCGAGAATCAATCGCGGCGGCAGCTAGGTCAACGGAAATGCCGCGCAGCCATCGACATCGATCGATATCCCAACCGCTGTGCCCGGCGGCAGATGAATCATCGCCTGATCACCGCTCGAGCGTACCAACAACAGATCGCCGCTACAGGCGCGGCAGGCGATCTGAAGATCGACGTGGCCGCCATGATAGGTCTGCGCCACGATCTGGCCGGCCATGGTGCCGGCTTCGCCGGGTGCGCCGAGACGAAGGCGCTCCGGCCTGACAAACAAGTCAACCGGCGTCGAGGCGCGCGCCCCGGAGAGAAGTTCAGCGGGAACGCTGATGTGCACGCCGCCGATCGCGATCACGGCGTCAGCCGCCGCGACGCTGACGAGTTCGCCGCGCAAGCGGTTGGTGTCGCCGACAAAGGAGGCTACGAAGCGGTCGGCCGGCCGGCGATACACCTCGAGCGGCGTGCCGAGCTGGCGGATCTTGCCTTCCGACATCACAGCCATCCGGTCCGACAGGCTCAGCGCTTCGCTCTGGTCGTGGGTGACGAAGATCGTGGTCAGGCCGAGCTTGCGCTGGATGTCGCGAAGTTCGATCTGCATCGAAGCGCGCAGGTTCTTGTCGAGCGCCGAAAAAGGTTCATCGAGCAGCAATACGGTCGGGTTGATGACGAGCGCACGCGCCAACGCGACGCGCTGCTGCTGACCGCCCGACAGCTGTTTCGGCTTGCGATCGTCCATGCCAGTAAGCTTGACCAGCGCCAGCGCATCGGTCACGCGCTTGCGGATTTCCCGCCGCGGCACGTGACGCGCCTTCAGGCCGTAGGCGATGTTCTCGGCGACGCTCATGTGCGGAAACAGCGCGTAATTCTGGAACATCATGCCGATTTCGCGCTTGTAGGTCGGCACGTCGTTGACCAGCTTCCCGCCAATCGAAACCGAGCCGCTGTCGGGCCCTAGGAAACCGGCGGCGAGTTTCAGGAGCGTGGTCTTGCCGCAGCCGGATGGCCCGAGCAGGGTCATGAATTCGCCGCGGGGAATCGCCAGCGACACATTGTCGAGCGCTCTCACCTCGCCAAAGCTCTTGGTCACCTGATCGAAGGTGACCGCGGCATCCTTTGCCTTTGTCGGGGCCGGTGTCGTCATGATGCTCCGTCAGTGGCTCTGTTCGATGTTGAGCACCTTGCCGAGACCGAGAAAACGGTTGGCGAAGGCGATCAGCGCGGCGGTACCGACGATATACATCACCGACAGCGCCGCCATCGAGGGATCGGCGAATTCGCGGACATAATTGTACATCGCGACCGGCAGGGTCTGCGTCCGCTGCGACGTCACAAACAGCGACGCCGTGAATTCGTTGAACGACAGGATCGCGGCAAACAGCCAGCCGCTGACGAGGCCCGGCAGCAGCAGCGGCACCGTGACGGTCAGCAGCACGCGCAGCGGCGTGGCGCCGAGGCTGGCAGCGGCGAGTTCATAGCTGGGGTCGAGATTGCGCAGCGACACGTACACGCTGCGCAGCACGAATGGCAGCACCAGAATGACGTGACACACGACGACGACGGCAAAGCCGCGGCTCCAGCCGATCTGGGCGGCCAGGATCAGAAAGCCGAGGCCAACGGTGAAATGCGGGATCACGAGCGGCGATACCAATATGCCCTCGATGGCTCCCTTGAGTGCGAACTGATAACGATCGATCACGAATGCGAACATCGCTCCAACAACGAGCGCGATTGACGAACTCCAGGCGGTGACGATGAGCCCGTTCTGGAATCCGGCGCGGAAATCCGGATAGGCCAGCGCGCGCTCGAACCATCGCCACGACCACGCCTGTGGCGGGAACGACAGAATGGCCTTGTCGTTGAAGGCCGCGATCGTCACGACCGCGGCGGGGAGGATCAGAAAGCCCAGGATCAGGATAACGACGAGCCAGCCGGCACAGCCGAGCAGGCGCTGATAGGTCGAGCGCGGCGTCATCTTTTAATGCGCTCCGATATTCTTGAACGGGCGCGAGGCGAGCCCGAGCAGCGACAGCACCGCGATCGTCAGCGCCAGGCCCGCGACGCAGAGCGCGGCAGCGAACGGAAAATTGAAGCTCGACAGGCCAAGCTGATAGACCAGGTTCGAGACCATATTGACGCGGCCGCCGCCGATCATTTGCGGCGTGGCGAACGCCGAGAACGTCCAGGCAAATGCCGTGGTCACCCCGGCAATGACGCCGGGCATCGACAGCGGCAGCGTCACCGTCAGAAAGGCGCGGATCGGGCCGGCGCCGAGGCTTTCCGCCGCGCGCTGGTAGTCGCGGTCGATGTGCGACAGGCCGGCCGCCAGCATGATCACCATCACCGGCAGAGTCACGTGCACCAGCGCGACCACGACGCCGAACGTCGTGAACATGAACTGGATCGGTTGTTCGATCAGGCCGAGCCCGCGCAGGGTTGCATTGATGAAACCGTTGTTTCCAAGGACGATGATCCACGAATAGGTGCGTACCACCTCGCCGAGAAACAGCGGCGTGACGACGATTACCAGCAGTGCCGATTTGATCCAGGGACGTTCGATCTGCACCAGCGCATAAGCGAGGGGATAGCCGACCAGGAGCGTGACGATCGCCGTCAACGCGCAGATCAAAACCGTGTCCAGGAATACCCGCGCATAAAGCGGCTTCACGAGGTCGAGGAAATTGACGAGCGTGAAGCCGCCGGGATCGAGCGAGCCGGGGATATAGGCCCGAAGGCTATATTGCAGCACCGCCACCATGGCCGCGACGAAGCCGACCGCGCAAAGCACCGCCGGCATCGTAAAGATGCGGAAAAAAGGCCGCTGGTTCATGATGGCTTTAGGATGCGCCCGGTCAGTTCATGATGTTTTCGGCAAACCATTTGCGCCATTCGGCGGTCTTCTCCGAGCGCAGTTTGGCGTCGATGTTGATCTGCTGCTTCCATTGTTCGGCGGTCGTGAAGACACCGGGCAACTTCGCGATTTCGGGATCGAGCTTGGCGTTGAGCACCGCCGGGCTGCCTTTTTTCAGCCGGGCGATCTCGGCCTGGATTTCCGGATCGTACAGCGTGTTGATGAACTTGTAGGCCAGGTCGGCCTTTTTCGAGCCCTTCATGATGGCGACGGTGTCGATTCCGAGCACCGCGCCTTCCTTCGGCATCGCCAGCGTGATCGGCACCCCTTGGCCGATCATGTAATAGGCATTCATCGAGAGCACGATCTGCAAGGGCGTCTCGCCGCTGGCCAGCAATTGCTGGCTGTTGGCGTCGTTGGTGTAGAAGGCCTTGAAGTTCGGCTTCAGCGCCTTGAGTTTATCCTCGCCCTTCTCCCAATGCGCGGCGTCGGCGCCGGACAGCATGGCGGAGACGGCGATGATATGGCTCGGGTCGAAGTCGGGCGCCGCGAGCTTGGCCTTCAGCTCCGGCTTCCAGAGATCGTTCCAGCTCTCGAACTTGGCGTCTTTCAAGAGGTCCGCGCGGTAGCCGATGGTGTAGACATAGGCCCAGGCGCCGAGGTGATAGGGGCTGATCCGCGCTTCCTCGGCAAGGTTCTTGGTGTTCGGAATTTTCGACGTGTCGAGGGTCTCGAACAGGCCATCGTTGGCGTAAAGCCAGCCGACATGTGACGTCGTGAACGTGATGTCGCTTTCGGGATTGCCCTTGGCGAGCTTTTCCTTGTTAAGGCGGTCGATGGTGCCGCCGGTCACGAAATCGACCGGCACGCCGGTCTCCACGGTGAACTTCTTGGCTACCGTCTCGGCGATCAGGTCGCGCCAGCTCCCGCCCCAGATGCTGACCACGAGTTTGTCCTGCGCGTGGGCGGGGACGGAAAGAAGCAAAACAAACACAGCTAGCCAGAAACGACGCATGTCAAATTCCTCTCGCGACGCGCTTTTGCGCATCGTCAGATACTTCCCGGCACCGGCAAGTCTGCACCATTACGCGGCAGCCGACAACGGCGCAGGCTAGTGCCCACTTTCCGAAGTTCGTACTCCACCTCAGCGCCCACCTTTTACGAACTTCGGAAAGACATGGGCACTAGCAAACTCATTGATTCTAGTACCGCTTTGTCGATCTGAAGTCCCTGATCGAATTCGCCGCTTGTTATACAGGGACTTCAGATCGGCGGTACTAGCCTTGTTGTCGACAAGCAGGACCGTCGCCGTTAAGTTCGCCGCAAGGTTGGTTGATTCAGCCGCTAGTGGAGCGGATTTGACATTCGCTAAGCGTTGGTCGCGCGTTCCACAAGCGAATGTCAAATCCTAAAGCTCCACTAGAAACCGATATTTGCTAGTGGTCCTTTGATTCTAACATTTGTAAAAGTGCCTGCCGAGAAGGGTACAAATGTTAGAATCGGACCACTAGAGCGGGTGGGAGGAATGGTTTGAGCGGTGTGCTTGCGGCGCAGGGGGATGCGCATCGGCCGTCGGACGTGCTGAACACGCTGAAGCGGCTGGGTTTCGGCGCCGTGGTGTCGGTGCCAGACGGCTGGCTCGGCAAGATCCTGATTCGGATCGAGCATGAGCCGACGATGCGGCTGGTGCGCGCGACCCACGAAGAGGAGGCGCTCGCGATCGCCTGCGGCCTGCGGCTTGGCGGCGTCCGCACCGCGCTGCTGGTCCAGAATGCTGGCGTACTCAGCATGGGCGCCGGCATGGTATCACTGGCGCAGCGTTATCAGTTTCCGCTGCTGATGCTGGTATCCTATCGCGGCACGCCGGACGATCCGGTCTTCTATCACGTGCCCAAGGGCCGGGCGACTGAGCCGGTGTTTCGCGGCGTCGGTTTGAGCTACGCCTGTGTCGATCGCCATCGACCGATCGGCCCGCAGGTCGAGCACGCCGCGACCTTTGCCGAAGAGGCCTCCTGTCCGTTTGCGCTTTTGTTGTCGCGGGAAGATATCCAATGGTGAACGTTGCGACCTCACGCCCGACCCGGGCCGACTATTACCGGGTGTTGGCCGACAACCTGCCGCCGCAGGCGCTGGTCGTGACTTCGCTCGGCAACGCGTCCTACCTCTGGGCGAAAGTGCATGAAGCGCCGGAAAATTTCTATTTCGAGGACGCCATGGGCCTGGCGCTGCCGCTGTCGCTCGGGCTTGCGATCGCCCAGCCGAACCGGCCGGTGATCGTGGTCGAAGGTGACGGTGGGTTGTTGATGCATATGGGCGCGCTGGTCACGGTTGGCGCCGTCAATCCCGCCAATCTGACGGTGCTCATCGTCCAGAACGGCGTCCATGCCGCCTCGGGCGGCCAGGCGTTGACCAATGCGGCGCTGGATCTCGCGCAACTCGCGCGCGCTTCCGGGATTGCCTCGAGCGAGAACATCGACAAGCCGCAATCGCTTGCCGACAAATTGCGTGGCAGGGCTGCGCGCAATGGCGCTGAATGCCTCGTGCTCGCAACCGAGCCCGACCTCGATGTCGTCCGGCCGCCGGCCAGCTTCGATCCGCTATTGAGCAAGCATCGCTTGCAGGCCGCGATCGGCGCGCCGCGTTATGTCCACGCCGTGTTCGGCGGCGGCAAGCTCGAAGGCGCCTGAGCCGGCTCCGTACGCGCAGAAATTTTTCAATATCCGAATCCGGAGGACCTGAAACCATGGCCATCACCGATCGACGAACCGTGCTTCAGGCGGCCGCAGCGCTTCCGTTGGCGACGGCTGCGAACGCTGCCTTTGCGCAAACACCGGGCGGCACTGCTGCGGCTCCAGCCAAGCCCGCGCCAAAGGATGTGACGCGAGAGCTCGCGCATTACATCGTCACGTCCAGCTACGACGACCTTCCCGCCAATGTTCGCAAAGAAGGCGTGCGGACGTTTCTGAACTGGGTTGGGGTCGCGATCGGCGGCTCGCGTCACCAGACCGTCGATATTGCGGTGGCTGCGCTCACGCCGTTCTCGGGACCAGCGCAGGCTTCGCTGTTCGGGCGACGCGAGCGGTTCGACATCATGAACGCCGCCTTTCTCAACGGCGTGTCGAGCCACATCTTCGACTATGACGACACGCATTTGAAGACGATCATTCATCCGGCGGGCCCGGTCGCATCCGCAATCATCGCGCTGTCGGAATTGCAGCCGGTGTCGGGCAAGGATTTCCTCAATGCGCTGGTGCTCGGCGTCGAGACCGAATGCCGGATCGGAAACGCGGTCTATCCAAACCACTATGACGTCGGCTGGCATATCACCGGCACCGCCGGCGTGTTCGGCTCAGCCGCGGCCGTCGGCAAGCTGCTGAAGCTCAACGAGCAGCAGATGGTCTGGGCGCTAGGGCTCGCCGCCTCACAGCCGGTCGGCTTGCGCGAGTCCTTCGGCTCGATGAACAAGAGCTTCAATCCCGGCCGCGCTGCCTCCAACGGCATTTTTGCGGCGATGCTTGCGTCGAAGAACTTCACCTCCTCCGACGGCATGATCGAGGCCAAGCGTGGCTGGGCCAATACGATCAGCACAAAACAGGACTACAACGAGATCCTTGGCGATCTCGGCAAGCGCTACGAGGCAGCGCTCAACACCTACAAGCCGTTCGCCTGCGGAATCGTGATGCACCCGGCGATCGACGCGGCGGTGCAGTTGCGCAACGAGAACAAGCTGACGGCCGATCAAATTGAACGTGTCGATCTGAAGGTCCATCCGCTGGTGATCGAGCTCACGGGCAAGAAGAACATTCGCGAGGGTCTCGAGGGAAAATTCAGCATCTATCACGCGGTCGCGGTCGCGCTGGTCGAAGGTGCCGGCGGTGAAAAGCAATTCAGCGACCGGGCGGTGAAGGATCCGACCATCGCCGCGCTGCGGGCCAAGGTGAATCCGGTGGTCACGCCCGGCATCGATGCCGCGCAGGTCGACATGACGATTGTCCTGAAGGACGGCCGGCAGCTTCATCGCTACATCGAGCATGCCATCGGCAGCATCGAGAAGCCGATGACCGACCAGCAGCTCGAGGTGAAATTCACCGACCTTGCCGATGGCATCATCCCGGCGCCCATGATCCGGCGCGTCATGGACGCCTGCTGGAATGTCGAGAGCCTGCCGAACGCGGCCGAGATCGCGAAGATGTCAGTTTCGGCCTAAGCGACCCCTTCGCTAGTGGAGTGGATTTGAGATTCGCTACCGACCTAGCCGCGAGTCCGGAAAGCGAATGTCAAATCCAAAACTCCACTAGATAACTATATTTGCTAGTGGTCCTTTGATTCCAACATTTGCAAAAGTGACTGCTGAGAAGGGATGCAAATGTTAGAATCGGACCACTAGCTGACGCCGTATTTCTGGAACAGGTCGGCTGCGAATTTCAGTCCGAGCCCTGCTCCTGACGGCACCGCGATTTCGCCGTTGACCGGAATCGGTGGGTTCTCGAACAGGCGCCAGGTCCATGGCATGTATTCGACCACCAGCCCGTTCGGTATGGCGGCGATCAGGTGGACATGGATTTCCGGCAGCAGGTGACTGGCCACGGGCTTGTTGAAGGCCTCCGCCATGCCGGCGACCTTCATCCACTGCGTCACGCCGCCGACCCGCAGCAGATCGATCATTGTGATATCGCTCGCGTGGTGCGCCAGCGCCTGCCGGTGCGGCTCGATGCCCCAGAGATATTCGCCGGCGCAGACCGGCGTTGCCAGCGCATCGGCGATCTTCGCGTGCCCCTGATGATCGTCGCACGTGGTCGGGTCTTCAAGCCATCCGAGCCGGAGATCTTCGATTTGATGGCCGATCGAAATTACTTCGGCGACGCTCCAGCGCTGATTGATATCGACCATCAGGTTGACATCTGGCCCGACCGCGTCGCGCACCAGCCGGATGCGCTCGATTTCCTGCACCGGCGTGAGCCCTGCCACGGCCATCTGGGTCTTGATCTGCCGATAACCCTTCTCGACCAGCGCGGCGGCGGCGCGTTGCAGCTTGTCGGTCGGCGTCGTGCGCGACAGCGCGCCGCTGGCGTAGGCCGGCACCTTGTCGCGTACGCCGCCCAATAACCGCGCCAGCGGAACGTTGAAGGCCTTGCCGCGGATGTCCCACAACGCGGTGTCGATCGCGGAAATCGCCAGCATGGCGATGCCGGAACCGCAGGATGCCGACGCGGCCCGCATTTTTGCGGTCACCTGTTCGACGCGTAACGGATCCTCGCCCTTGATCACCTCGCCAAGCTCTTCGAGCGCGGCGCGCAGTGAGCGCACGAGTTTGCCGCCGAACGCAGTGACGCCGATGCCTTCGAGCCCATCGTCGGTCTGCACCTGTACCGTGAAGAATTCGCGCATCATCCCGACCATGAAGGGCGCGCCGACCAATGGCTCTTCTTCCGGCAGGCGGACGAAGTTGACCTTGACTTGTTGGATCTTCATCTTGTTCTCCGCTTCACGCCACGGTCAGTTTGTCCAGAATGGTCGGATCGGGATCGATGCCGAGGCCGGGTCCTTGCGGCACGGCCAGATGCCCGTCCACCGGTTCGTACCAATTCCCGAATGGACTTTCAGTCAGGTCGCAATACAGCCGTTCGACCACGGGCGCGCGCGCGAGCGCCGCAACCACGTGCGCGGTCGCGATCAGGCCGGGACCGAAATAGGCCGAGTGCGGCGCGACCGCGACGCCACCCGTATTGGCGGCGGCGATGATGTCCCGCATGATCGAAATGCCGCCGATCTTGGCGACGCTTGGCTGGATATAGTCGACGGCCCGGCTCTGGATCAGCCGCGCAAAATCGGTGGGCGTGAGAACATTTTCGCCGATGGCGACAGGGACGCCGGCCGCACTGACCTGCCGCGCGGCTTCGAAATCTTCCAGCGGCCAAACCGGCTCCTCGATCCATTTCAGGCCGAGTTCGCGCAATGGCGCGACCGCGGACAAGGCTTCGTCAAGCGTCCATGGCGCATTGACGTCCACCATCAACGAGCCGCCATTGTGCCGCCGCAACAATTGCGCCGCGGCCGTGATCTCGGCGCGTCCGGTTTCGTGCACCTTGAGTTCGCCGTAGCCGCGCTCCAGCGCCTGCTCGCAGGTGCGGACGACGACGTCGGTCTCGCCGTACTTCAAGAGACTGGCATAGGCTGGAAGCTTGGCGCGCGGTGCGCCGCCGAGCAGTTGATAGATCGGCAAATTCTTCGATTTTCCGAGAATGTCCCAGAGCGCGATATCCAGACCCGACAGCGCATACATCACCGGGCCGGCGCGCCCGACGCCATGCACGTGGTAGATCAGCTTTTTCATCAGCGCGGGAATCTCGGCGGGGTCTGCGCCGATGCAAACGGGCGCGATCAGGTTCTCCAGCAGCGATTTGACGGCCGGCCAGATCCGGTGCGGGAACGCTTCGCCCCATCCGGTGATCCCCTCGTCGGTCTCGACCTTGACCAGCACCGTTTCGAACGCCTGACGCCGCTCGCCGGCGAATTTCGGCGTGGAACCGCCGGGTTTGAGCTGCTGGCGATAAACGACAGCGGATACCCGCGTGATTTTCATGACGAACCCGACCTCACGCCTCGCTCCCCATCTGGCCAGTTATTGTTCATGCGCCTGACGCTGCCTATGATGGGCAAGGCGAAAGACACCGGCCGTTACAACGATAAGAGCCGTGACCAGATCGGGAGGTCAAGATGCCCAGGAGCAAGGGTGACCGGCGTTTGGACAGGCGTCATGCCATCGTCACCATGGCGGGTGGCGTGAGCCTTGTTGCCGCGCCCGCGATCGTTCGCGCGCAAGCGCCTCTCGCAGTCAATTTCGTCCAGCAGCGCGGCTTGATGTATCTGCCCGTCGACATGATGGTCACCGGCGGCGTGCTTCAGCAGGAGGCCAGCAAGCTCGGTCTCGGCAAGGTCGAGGCCACTGCAAGAGCACTGAGCGGTCCGGCGGCAATCACGGATGCGTTGCTGTCGGGTTCGGCTCAGTATGGCGCAGCCGCGCTGCCCTCATTATTGACGCTCTGGGACAAGACTCACGGTACGCCCAACGAGGTCAGGGCCGTCGGCACCATGTCGAACGGCGCTATGGTGCTTTACACCATCAATCCCAACGTCAAGACGATTGCCGATTTCACCGAGAAGGATCGCATTGCGGTGCCCTCGGTGCGCATATCCTTCAATGCCATGATGCTGGAAATGGCGGCGGAGAAATTGTGGAATGATCCGCATCGTCTCGATCACCTGACGGTCGGCCTCGGCCACGCGGACGCGGTCGCAGCACTTTCGGCAGGCTACGGCACCGCAACGATCACCGCGCATATCGCGGTGCAGCCTTTCACGGACCGCGGCCTCAAGCTGCCGGGCGCTCATGTCGTAGCCGACAGTCGCGAGGTGTTCGGCGGTCCGCTGACGCAAGTCAGTTTGCTTGCCACCAAGCAGACGAGAGACAAGAACCCGACCTTGTTCAAGGCTGTGGGCAACGCGCTGGAAGCCTCGATCAAAATGTGCAGCGCGGACAAGGACGCTGCCGCGGTGCTCTGGAAGAAGGCTCAGAATGCCTCGGAGAGTATCGACGAACTACGCGCCTTGCTTGACGATCCCGGTTTCGAGTTCACCTCGCAGCCGCATCGCATTGCCTATTTCGCAGCGTTCCTTAACCGCATCGGCAGCATGAAGTCGAAAGTCGGCGACTGGAAGGAACTGTTCTGGGAAACCGCCTACGGTCAGCAAGGCGATTGAGCGTCCTTCTCGTCAGTGAACGATGTCCTGTCGGCCGGTAATCGCCATCAGCGTGCCCGTCATCGTCGCCACGAGTTTTTCCTTGCCCCCCTCGATCGCGAGCGCGCGTGCTTCGCAGATCGTCAGCGTTCGCCCGGGCTTGACGACATGGCCACGGAAAATGAAGCGCTCGCCCTTGGCCGGCGCCAGCAGATTGGTCTTGAACTCGACCGTGAGCACCGCGGCCTCCGCCGGCATCAGGGAGAACGCCGCGTAGCCGCAGGCGCTGTCCAGCGCCGTGGTGATGATGCCAGCATGCATGAAGCCATGTTGCTGCGTGTAAGCGGGATTGGGTGGCATGGTGAGGTGGACTTCACCAGGTTCGAGATGAGCGATTTCGATTCCGAGCGTTGCCATGACCTGCTGCCGTGCGAAGCTCGCGCGCACGCGCTCCCTGAAATCCGGATCCTGTGCCTGAAACATCTTGCCTTCCTGCCCGACAATTGCACCGCTGCAAGGCATATAGCCATGGGGACCAGTTGATCGGAAGAGTATTGTGGCCGAAGCTGGAAGCGCAGACGCGGCGACCAAAGGAGATGTTGAGGTGCGCTTGATAAATGTCGCGGCGGGCCAGTTGGGACCGATCGCCAGAGCTGAGACGCGGACGCAAGTGGTGGCTCGCCTGTCGGCCTTGATGCGTCAGGCGCGCGAATGCGGATGCGATCTGATCGTTTATCCCGAACTGGCGCTGACGACGTTCTTTCCGCGCTGGTTCATGGAGGATCAGGCCGAGATCGACCACTTCTTCGAGCGCGAGATGCCGGGACCGGAGACGCGGCCCTTGTTCGATCTTGCCCGCGAACTCGGCATCGGTTTTTACCTCGGTTACGGCGAACTGACGTCTGAGGGTGGTGTCATCAATCGCTACAACTCGTCCATTCTCGTCGACAAGAGCGGCGCGATCGTCGCCAAATACCGCAAGGTCCACTTGCCGGGTCATGCCGAACACGAGCCGTACCGCCGATTTCAGCATCTGGAGAAGCGCTATTTCGAACCTGGCGATCGCTTCGACGTGGTCGAGGCGTTCGGCGGCGTGATGGGGATGGCGATCTGCAATGATCGCCGTTGGCCTGAAACTTATCGGGTCATGGGGCTTCAGGGCGTCGAGATGGTGATGATCGGTTACAACACGCCGGTGCATAATCCACCGGCGCCGGAACACGACGATCTCTCGCTGTTCCACAATCAGCTCGTGATGCAGGCCGGCGCCTATCAGAACGGCACCTGGGTGGTCGGCGTTGCGAAAGCCGGCGTGGAGGAAGGCGTCGACCAGATCGGCGGCAGCTGCATCATCGCGCCGTCAGGCGAAGTCGTTGCCGCCTGCACGACCAAAGGCGACGAAATCGCGCTGGCGCGTTGCGATCTCGATCTTTGCAATTCCTATAAGCGGACCACTTTCAATTTCGATGTTCATCGTCAGCCTCAGGCGTATCGGATGATCGTCGAGCGGAAGGGACGAAATCTCATGGCGGACGGAACGCCGGCGCGACCCGGCAAGTAATGGCCGCGAGTTATTTCCAGCCGCCCAATCGCGCGTCAGCCAGAGGCAAAACTTCCGGCACCGGGCTTTTTATGTATTAAAAAGAATAACAATATCAATGCGAAGTAATCTTTTGCATGCAGCATACAAAATGTCGTTGCTGCTACCCCCGCCTTGCCGCAGACTTCCGCCTCAGCCGATAGGGGGAGATCGTCAATGACGACGATCGCGCGAAGATGACAAGGAAGGCTCGCGCAAGGATCTGCCGGCATTGGGGGGAGAGCCATGAGTGATCAGGTCATTGCTGCCGCAGGCGCCGTCAAACCGACCAGTGTGCGCTGGAAGATCTTTTTCCTGCTGCTGTTTCTGGTTTCGGTGAACTATATCGATCGCGCCTCGCTCTCGGTCGCGATGCCGCTGATCTCGAAGGAATTCGATATCGATCCGGCCTGGCAGGGGCTGATCCTCAGTTCGTTCTTCTGGACCTACGCCTTCATGCAGGTGCCGGGCGGCATGCTGGCCGACCGCTTCAAGCCGAGAATCGTGGTGGCGCTGGCAACGGTGTTTTGGGGCGCGTTCCAGGCAATCGCGGCGCTGTCGACGAACTGGTTCGTCTTGCTGCTGACGCGGCTCGGCCTCGGCGCTTCGGAAGCACCGATCTATCCGGCCGGCGGCAAGCTCAACGGGCTCTGGATGACGCAGACCGAACGCGGTCGCGGCGCGACATTGCTCGATGGCGGAGCGCCGCTTGGCGCCGCGCTCGGTTCGATCGTGATCGCCTGGCTGATCGCTGCGTTCAATTCCTGGCGCATGGCCTTTGTGATCGCCGGCGTCGGCACCATCCTGTGCGGCCTGTGGGCCTGGTATTACATCCGCAACTCGCCGCGCGAGCATCCGTCCGTCAACGAAGCGGAGGCGCGCTATATCGAAGAGGCGCATGCGCTCGAGGATGCGGCTTCGACGCCTTCGTCGGGCGGAAGCTGGGTTGATTATTTCAAGTTCCGCTCGGTCTGGTGCATGTGCCTGGGCTGGTTCTTCTTCAATGTGACCTTCTATGGCCTGCTGACCTGGATGCCGACCTATCTGTTCAAGGTGCACAACCTCGACATCAAGTCGCTCGGCAATACGTCCTTCATCATCTTTTTTGCCGGATTCGTCGGCGAATTGATCGGTGGCTGGATCGGCGATCGCTGGCGCGAGGGCGGCGGCTCGCCGAATCTCGTCTACCGCACGCTGTTTGCGATTGCCGCGATCATGGTGACGGTCTCGATCTTCCTTGTCGCCTATACGTCGGACGCGGTTCTGGTCGTGGCGCTATTGTCTTCGACGCTGTTCTTCCTGCGCTGGTGCGGCATGTATTGGGTCATTCCGGCGGCGCTGGCCGGCCGGGAAAAGGCCGGTTTCCTCGGCGGCTGCATGAATCTCGGCGGCAATATCGCCGGCATCACCACGCCGATCATCGTCGGTTTCATCGTGCAGGCGACCGGCTCCTACTTCCTGGCGATGATGTATTTCACGTTCGCCGGCGTTGCGCTGTTGGTCTGTTCGACCCTGATCGACTACAGCCGCCGCCTGCCGGTGTGAGCGGAACAGGCTTGAAGGAAACGCCATGACCCGGCTCGGCATGCTCACGCCCTCGTCGAACACGGCGCTCGAGCCGGTCACCTATGCCATGCTTTCCGGCGTCGAGGGCGTCTCCGTGCATGCCTCGCGCTTCCGGGTGACGGAGATCGCGCTGTCGGAATCCGCGAAAGCCCAGTTCGACCACAGCGAAATTTTGCGCGCGGCAGAACTGCTTGCCCATGCCAAGGTTGACGTCATCGCCTGGAACGGGACGTCTGCCAGCTGGCTCGGTTTCGATCGCGATGAACGGCTGTGCGAACGTATCACGGAAGCCACCGGCATCCGCGCCTGCACCACGGTGCTCGCCTATCGCGATCTGTTTCGACAGCTACCAGCCGCGCGCATCGGGCTGGTGTCACCCTATACGGCCGATGTGCAGGACCGCATCATGGCCGTCTGGGGTTCGCAGGGGTTGAACTGCGTCGCCGAGCGGCATTTGTCGCTTGCCGATAATTTCTCCTTTGCCGACGTGCCGGAGGCCGAGGTGGCGCGCATGATCGAGGAGGTCGTGCGGGATGGCGCCGATGCCGCTGTCGTGCTCTGCACCAACATGCGCGGCGCTGCGGTCGCCGAGCCACTGGAGCGAAAACTGGGCGCCGGCGTTTTCGATTCGATCGCCGTCACGCTGTGGGGATGCCTGATCGCCGCGGGTGTCGATCCATCCATCGTCCGGGGCTGGGGCAGCCTATTTGCCAACCAGAAGGTCTTGCCGTTCGCTTCCTCCGCACCACTGCGACATCATTCGTGAGCTGCCGTGACCACGACCAAGACAAAGCCTGACCGAAAAGAGCCAAGGCGCCGCCGCGGCGTCACCCCATTGCAACGGCGGGCCTTGCGCGTTCCCCGCGCCGGCCTCCACGAGCAGGCCGCCAACAAACTCCGTATCCTGATCGTGCGTGGCGATCTTGCGCCAGGCGAACCGCTGCTTGAAGTCGGCCTTTCGGAAGCGCTCGGCATTTCGCGCACGCCGCTGCGCGAAGCCTTGAAGCAACTCGCCGCCGAAGGCCTGGTCGAACTGCGGCTCAACCGCGGCGCGGTGGTAGCAGCACTCCGGCGTGACGAGTTGGCCGAACTATTCGAGGCCGTCGGCGCCATCGAACGATGCGCGGCGGAACTCGCCGCGATTCGTATGACGGAACAGAATGTCGACCGTCTCGAGGCGCTTCAGGCGCGAATCGAACGTCATCGTGAGCACGGCGAATTGCGCGATTATTTCGAAATCAACCAGCAGATCCACAGCACCATCGTCAGCTTTGCGCGCAACAGCGTGTTGAAGGCCTCGCATGACGCGCTGCTGGCGCGCGCCGAACGCGCCCGCTTCTTTGCGTTGGCGGCCGACGGCCGATGGGACGAGTCCGTACGCGAGCATCGGCAAATTCTTGGCGCGTTGAAGGCGCGCGATGCGGACCGGGCCGGGCGGTTGCTTGGCCAGCACGTTCGCCGCACCGGCGAGGCCGTGGCCGAGACGCTGACGAAGGAGAAAGTAACGCCGTGAAAATCCTCCTGCTCAATCCCAATACGACCGCGGAAGTGACCGAGCTGCTTTATGCTGCAGGTCACCGTGCCGCATCGCCGGGCACGGAGCTGGTGCCGATGACGGCCAAACGCGGCGTGCCGTATATTGCGACCCGCGCCGAAGCGCAGATCGGCGGTGCGATCGCATTGGAGATGCTTGCTGAGGCAGGTGCTGGCTTTGATGCGGCGATCATCGCCGCCTTCGGCGATCCCGGCCTGCTCGGCGCGCGCGAGCTGTTTTCATTTCCCGTCGTCGGTCTTGCGGAAGCCGCGATGCTGACGGCCTGTATGTTGGGACAGCGATTTTCCATTGTCACGTTTTCGCCTACGCTCGCGCCCTGGTATGACGAGTGCGTCGTGATGCATGGCCTGGAAACGCGCTGCACCGGCATTCGCGCGCTCGATGAATCCTTTCAATCGATCTCGGATGTCCAAGCCGAAAAAGAGGACGCGTTGGTGCGGCTGGCGAACCTCGCGGTCGAGCGAGATTATGCCGACGTCGTTATTCTTTCCGGCGCGCCGCTTGCCGGTCTCGCCGACAAGGTAAAGGATCGGATTCCGGTTCCCGTGATCGATCCCGTCGCGGCGGCGGTACGGCAGGCGGAAACGCTCGCCGTGCTGAAGCCGCTTAAAGCGCGCGCCGGTACCTTCCGCCGTCCCGGCCCAAAGCCGACGACAGGTCTCGCCGAGCCGTTGGCTGCCGTGATCGAGCACCGCGACGAAAAGCAAGGAGGAACGCGCTGATGCGGTTCGACACCATCATCCGCGGCGGCACGGTGGTCACCGCGGCCGATACGTTTTGCTGCGACGTCGGCATTGCCGACGGCAAGATCACGGCGCTCGGCAACGATCTCGGCACGGCGGCGACGATCATCGATGCGACCGGCCGGCTGGTGTTGCCCGGCGGCATCGACAGCCACGTCCACTTCGCCCAGCCCTCGGGCGACGGCATTGTCATGGCGGACGGCTTTGCCACCGGCACCCGCTCTGCGGCGTTCGGCGGCAACACCACGGTGTTGCCGTTTTGTCTTCAAGAGAAGGGACAGACGTTGCGCGAGGCGCTGAAGAAATATCATGCGCTGGCGGATGGCGAATGCCATGTCGACGTCTCCTTCCACCTCATCATCTCCGATCCGACCGAACACGTGCTGGGTCAGGAACTGCCGGCGCTGGTGGAAGACGGTTACACCTCCATGAAGGTCTTCATGACCTATGAGGGTCTGGCACTGTCGGACCGCGAGCTGCTCGAGACCATGTCGGTGGCGCGTGAAACCGGCGCGATGCTGATGGTGCACGCGGAGAATTTCGACGCCATCAAGTTTCTGACCGACCGGCTGGAGCGCGGCGGCAACATTGCCCCGCGCTTTCATGCGACGTCGCGGCCGATCCCGGTCGAACGGGAGGCGACGCATCGCGCGATCTCGCTGTCCGAGCTCGTCGACGTGCCGATCATGATCGTGCATGTGTCGAACCGCGAGGCGATGGAGGAAATCCGCCGCGCACAGCGGCGCGGGCTGAAAGTGCTGGGCGAGACCTGCCCGCAATATCTTGTGCTGACCGAGAAAGACCTCGACCAACTCAACATGGAAGGCGCCAAATATGTCTGCTCGCCGCCGCCGCGCGACGAGGCCAGCCAGAAGGCGTGCTGGGAAGGCCTTCAGCAAAAGGTGTTTTCGGTCTTCTCCTCCGACCACTGCCCGTTCCGCTACGACGATCCGCAAGGCAAGCTGGCGCCGAAGGGCCGCACCAGTTTTCGCTGGGTGCCGAACGGCATTCCGGGCGTGGCGACGCGGCTGCCGATCCTGTTTTCCGAAGGCGTGGTCAAGGGTCGTATCGATCTCAACAGTTTCGTCGCCTTCAGCGCGACCAACCACGCCAAGATTTACGGCCTCTATCCACGCAAGGGCACAATCGCGGTCGGGTCGGACGCCGACGTCGCGATCTGGGATCCGGAGCGCAAGCTCACCATTCGTCACGACCTGATCCATGACGGCTCGGACTATACGCCCTATGAGGGGATCGAAATCACCGGCTGGCCGGTATTGACCATGGTGCGCGGCCGGGTCGTGGTCGACGACGGCAAGCTTGTCGGCGCCAAGGGGCACGGCACTTACCTGCCGCGCAACAAACCGCCGAAGAACTTGGCCGTTTAGAGATCAACAAGAAGCAGGGAGAATACCATGCCATATGCAACGACGGACGACGGGGTGCGGCTCTATTTCGAGGAGACCGGCACGGGTGAGCCGGTGATCTTCGTGCACGAATTCGCCGGCGACTTGCGCAGCCACGAGCCGCAGATGCGCTATTTCGGCAAGCGCTATCGCGCCATCGCCTATAACGCGCGCGGCTTTCCGCCCTCGGACGTGCCGGAGAACGTCGCGTCTTATTCGCAAGGGCGCGCGGCCGACGATATCCTGGCGGTACTCGATCACATCAAGGCACCGAAAGCGCACATCGTCGGTCTTTCGATGGGCGGCTTCGCGACACTGCATTTCGGCATTCGCCATCATTCCCGCGCGCTGTCACTTTGCATCGGCGGTTGCGGCTATGGCGCCGAACCGGACAAGCGCGAGATCTTCCGTGCCGAAGCGGACGTCATCGCTGGTTCGTTGCGGAAGGATGGCATGGCGGCGTTTGCCGAACGCTACGCCTATGGCCCGACCCGCGTGCAATATGAAAACAAGGATCCGCGGGGGCACGCCGAGTTCAAGAAGATGCTCGCGGAACACTCGAACATAGGTTCGGCCAACACCCAGCAGGGCGTGCAGAAGGAACGGCCGTCGCTCTACACGTTGGTCGAGGAGATGAAGCGGATCACGGTGCCGACGCTGGTGATCACCGGCGATGAGGATTGGCCGTGCCTGTTGCCGGGGATTCTGATGAAGCAGAACATTCCTTCCGCTGCGCTGTCGGTGATCCCGAATTCCGGTCACGCCATCAACATCGAGGAACCCGAGGAATATAACCGGATCGTCGGCGATTTCCTGGCGCAAGTCGAAAGCGGCCGCTGGCCGCAGCGCGATCCCCGCGCGGTCTCTTCCTCGATCACTGGCATGAAAAATTGACCGGGAAATCAAGGTGCTGGCCGACATTCCACTGGGCGGAACGCGATCGTTGACGCTTGTGTGGAATCGCGCCAATCTTTGGGCCAACCCGTGATCAATACGTCAATTGAAACAAGGACACGGGGGGTAAAGGGAGCGCAGTGGGGACGATGAGCAAGGATCAACGCTCATCCGATCGGGAACGACTGGACCGGGACGGGGCGGCTGAAGACGCACTGGAACTCGCGCGCCAGATGGCGCCTGGTCCCGAACGCAACGAAGCCCTCAAATTGGCAGGCGCACTTCGCCGCTCCGCCGACAAGCGGGGCGTGGTTTTCGCCAAGCGAGGACGGCCGCGCAAGTTGTGAAGGGCTTAAGCCCTTCGACGTCCGGTTCGCGCCGCATGACAGCCGTGTAAAACACCGATGTTCGGCAGCGCTTTCGCGGTGCATTTTGCGCTGCAACGTGACGATCTCGCGATGGCCGAATGCGGCCTGAAATCCAGGCAACGGGCATCATGGAACCCGCTGACGGCACACTAAATTTTATATTAGTTGCCGCGCTGCGGCAGCCTTTCCATCATTTGCACTGCGTATCGGCTTTCGCGCGATCCCGGCCGGCTACCCCGGTCTGGGCTTGTCGCGCTTTCGATCTCACGTTGGGTGTCTGGAAGGATACAGCTGTTGTCATGATCGTATCCGTCCGGACCTTGCGGGGAATAGTGAATTCCGCGCCGAGATCGTTGTATCCTGATCACAACCCGTTAGGCTGCCGGCGACGCCTCGGCCAGATCTTGGGAGGATAGCGCCGTGTGGATCGTTCTGACCGCGCTGAGGCGTCCCTATACGTTCGTTGTGCTCGCGGTGCTCATCGCGTTGTTTGGCGTTCGCGCCGCGCTGACCACCCCGACCGACATCTTCCCGAACATCAACATCCCGGTCATCGCCGTCGTCTGGAGCTATAACGGCCTGCCTCCGAACGACATGTCGGGCCGCGTGATCTACTACTATGAGCGCTTCCTGACCGCCCAGGTCAGCAACATCGAGCACGTGGAGTCGCAGTCGCTGGCCGGCTATGGCGTGATCAAGGTCTTCTTCCAGAAGGACGTCAATATCGCTGCCGCGATGGCACAGGTGACAGCGTCCTCACAGACGGTGCTGAAATTGCTGCCGCCCGGCATCACACCGCCATACGTACTGAGCTACAACGCCTCCAGCGTGCCGATCCTGCAATTGGCGCTGTCGAGCACGGCGCTGCCCGAGATGCGATTGTTTGATCTCGGGCAGAATTTCATCCGGCCACAACTGGCGACGGTGCGGGGTGCAGCGGTGCCGTCGCCCTATGGCGGCCAGGTGTTGCAGGTGCAGATCGATCTCGACCAGCAGGCGATGCAGTCGCATGGCGTCTCGGCGGAAGACGTCGTCAATGCGGTTTCGGTGCAGAACCTGATTCTTCCTGCCGGCGACCAGAAGATCGGCAAGTTCGACTGGAACGTCTCGCTCAATGCCAGCCCCGTCAATCTCGAAAAGATCAACGACCTGCCGGTGAAGAAATCCAACGGCACGGTCATTTTCGTCCGCGACGTCGCCTATGTCCATCAGGGCTCGCCGCCGCAGACCAATCTCGTGCGGGTGAACGGCTCGCGCGCCGTGCTGATGACGATCCTGAAGGCCGGCGCGGCGTCGACACTGGACGTGATCGAGGGCGTCAAGTCGCTGCTGACACGGGTGAAAGAGACGCTGCCGCCGAGTCTCAATCTCGAAGCCGTCGGCGACCAGTCGGTGTTCGTCAAGGCGGCGGTGTTCGGCGTCATTCGCGAGGCCATCCTGGCCGCCGTGCTCGTCGGCGTGATGATCCTGTTGTTTCTCGGCAGCTGGCGCTCGACCGTCATCATCCTCACGGAAATTCCGCTCGCCGTGCTGTTCTCGCTCACGGCGCTGTCGCTGCTTGGCGAAACCATCAACGTCATGACGCTGGGGGGACTTGCACTCGCGGTCGGCATCCTGGTCGACGACGGCACCGTGACCATCGAAAACATCAACTATCATCTCGAGCAGGGCAAGGAGATCGAGCCCGCGATTCTCGACGGTGCGCAGCAGATCGTGATCCCGGCCTTCGTCACCTTGCTGTGTCTGTGCATCGTCTTCGTACCGATGTTCCAGCTCGGCGGCGTCGCAGGCTATCTGTTCCAGCCGCTGGCGGAGGCGGTCGTGTTCGCGTTGATCGGCTCGTTCATCCTGTCGCGCACGCTGGTGCCGACGATGGCCAACTTCCTGATGAGCGCGCATCACCATTCCATCGAAACCGACATCGGCCACGACAGGCTGCCCATTCGGTCGCGCAATCCACTGCTGCGATTCCAGCAAGGCTTCGAGCGGTACTTCGAACGGTTCCGTGGCGGCTACCGCGCGCTGCTGGTCAGGGCGCTCGAAGCGCCGAAAGCCTTCATTGTCGGTTTTCTGGCCTGCGTCGCGGTATCGTTCGTGCTGGTGCCGTTTCTGGGCTCGAACTTCTTTCCGGCGGTCGATTCCGGCCAGATCCTGATGCATGTGCGCGGCCAGCCCGGCACGCGCATCGAGGAGATGGCCCGCCTGTTCGAACAAGTCGAGCAGACGGTGCGCACGACGATTCCGCACGAGGAACTCGCCAACATCGTGGACAATATCGGCTTGCCGTTCTCCGGCATCAACATGGCCTATCAGAACACCGGCACGATCGGACCGGAGGACGGCGATGCGCTTATCTCGCTGAAGGAGGACCACGGTCCGACCGCCGACTACGTCAAAAAACTGCGGACGATCCTGCCGCAGAAATTTCCGGGCACCAGCTTCTCGTTCCTGCCCGCCGATATCGTGTCGCAGATCCTGAACTTTGGCTTGCCGGCGCCGATCGACATACAAATCGTCGGCAACAACCAGAAAGCCAACTACGCCTATGCCAATGACCTGCTGAAGAAGATTCGCCAGGTGCCGGGCATCGCCGATCTTCGCATCCAGCAGATCTTCAACTATCCGCAGATCAATATCGATGTCGACCGGACCATGGCCGCCGACGTCGGCCTGACCCAGCGCGACGTCGCCAACAGCCTGCTGGTGACATTGTCCGGCAGCGGGCAGGTGAAGCCGAATTTCTGGCTCAACCCGGAAAACGGCGTTTCCTATCCGATCGTGGCCCAGATGCCGCAATATCGCATCAACAGCATTTCCGACCTGTCCAACATTCCGATCACCACGTCGGAGAACGGCACGGTCGCGCAGCGCTATCTCGGTGGACTCGCCAAGATTAGCCAGGGCCCGAGCGCGGGCGTGGTGTCGCACTACAACGTGCAGCCGGTGATCGACATCTTTGGCGACACGCAAGGCCGCGACCTCGGCGCCGTCTCCGCCGACATCGAGAAGATCCTGGCCGAGACCAAGAAAGACCTGCCACGCGGTTCCTACACGGCCGTGCGCGGTCAGGTTCAGACGATGAATAACGCCTACAGCCAGCTCTATCTCGGCCTCGCCGGTGCGATCGTGCTGATCTATCTCGTGATCGTCGTCAATTTCCAGTCCTGGCTTGATCCCTTCATCATCGTCACAGCTCTGCCCGCCGCGCTTGCCGGCATTGTCTGGACGCTGTTCATGACCGGTACCACGCTATCGGTACCGGCGCTCACCGGCGCGATCATGTGCATGGGCATTGCGACCGCCAACAGTATCTTGCTGGTGAGTTTCGCGCGCGAAGGACTTGAGAACGGCTTGAACGCGACCACCGCGGCGCTCGAGTCCGGCTTTACCCGTTTTCGTCCGGTGCTGATGACGGCGCTCGCGATGATCATCGGCATGATTCCGATGGCGCTGGCGATGGGCGAGGGCGGCGAACAGAACGCCCCGCTCGGCCGCGCGGTGATCGGCGGACTTGCTGTCGCAACGCTTGCCACCCTGTTCTTCGTTCCGGTCGTCTTCAGCGTTCTTCACCGCAAGAGCGACCAGGTGCCGGCGACGGCTATCGTGCCGTCGGGCGAGCCGAGCCGGTGATTGGGAGAGATAACCTTGCTTGACGCTCATCCGCATCACGCCCCGCCGGAACAAGACACCCGGCCAAACAAGATAGCGCCGCCACCCGGCAAGTCGCGCTGGATCGCCATCGTTGCGGTGCTCGTCGCGATGGGAATCGCCGTCTCGGGCATCCTGTGGCGCCGTCAGCAGGAGAGTGAGGTTGCGAAGTGGACGGCCGATCTTGCCGTGCCGATCGTTGCGACCGTCTCGCCGAAGCAGGGCGTCACGGGGCAGCAAATCAATCTGCCCGGCGATATCGAGGCCTGGTTCGAGGCGCCGATCTATGCGCGGGTCAGCGGCTATCTGAAGGCGTGGCACTTCGACTTCGGTGCGCATGTCGAGAAGGGGAATTTGCTGGCGGAAATCGACGCGCCCGATCTCGATGCGCAATTGGCGGCGGCCAAGGCGAAGCTGAATTCGGCCGAAGCCCAGGTCAAGGTGAGAGAGGCCGAGCGTAACTTCGCCGAAACCACCTATGCGCGCTGGCGTGACTCGCCGCGGGGCGTCGTTTCCCAACAGGAGACCGAGGCCAAGAAAGCGGAATTCGGCAGCGCCGATGCGCGGTACAAGGCGTCGATCGCCGAAGCCAATGTCAATCAGAGCGAAGTCGACCGGCTTACGGCATTAGAGGCCTTCAAGCGTATCATCGCTCCTTTCGACGGCGTCGTGACCCAGCGCAATACCGACATCGGCGCCTTGATCAATGCCGGCAGCAGCACCAGCAA
Organism: Bradyrhizobium erythrophlei; assembly: GCF_900142985.1. Taxonomy (NCBI): domain Bacteria; kingdom Pseudomonadati; phylum Pseudomonadota; class Alphaproteobacteria; order Hyphomicrobiales; family Nitrobacteraceae; genus Bradyrhizobium; species Bradyrhizobium erythrophlei. The sequence goes on along the minus strand of NZ_LT670849.1, from coordinate 1,996,177 downwards.
CGGGCCGCAATTGTTCCGGGTCGCCGACGTGCACGAGATGCGGGTGTTCGTGCAGGTCCCGCAGGAAATATCCTCGAACATGAAGGCCGGTCTCACCGCCGAGATGATCCTGCCGCAGTATCCGGACAAGACGTTCAACGCCGTGGTGTCGACGACGTCGGAAGCCATCAACAAGACGGCGCGGACGCTGTTGGTCGAGCTCCATGCCAAGAACGCCGACAATCTCTTGCAGCCGGGCACCTTCGCCCAGGTGCGGTTCAACCTCGCCGATACGCCGGGCGTGCTGCGAATCCCGACCAGTGCGCTGATCTTCCGCGAGAACGGCCCGCAATTGGCGATCCTTTTGCCAGGTGACAAGGTCGATTTGCGCTCGATCAAGCTCGGCCGCAACCTGGGAACCGAGTTTGAGGTGCTGGCAGGTCTTTCGGCGTCGGACACGGTCATCAACAGCCCGCCGGATTCGCTATCGCAAGGCGAGCAGGTTCGGGTTTCGAAGGATGCGCCACCGCCGCCGGCCCACGAGGCCGAAGTGCGATGAGCAGCTTCCGTTGCTATTTGACAACAAGGCTTCAGCAAAATTCTGCGGGTGGGTTGACGAAGATCGGGCGGACGACGTCCTATCGGCGATGTTTGGCAACTCGCGCCTCTGGGGCATAGCGGAATAGGTGCATGAGAGTCCAACGCCTCGCCTGTGTGGTCGTGTGTGCCGGAGCCTTGGCGGGATGCGCCCTGGGTCCGGAATATTTCACGCCCGATGCCGCTATCCCTGCGAGCTTCACAGCGCCGCCTTCGGGCCAGGGGCCGCAATCCGGCGGCGCCGGTCCCGAACTCTGGCAATGGTGGCGGACGCTGCATGACCGGCAGCTCAACGAGCTGATCGACCTTGCGATCCAGAACAATATCGACCTCAAGATCGCGCTGGATCGCTTGCAGCAGGCGCGCCTGCAACTGATCGTGGTCGGCGCGCAAGCCGTGCCGCAGCTCAATGGCGGCGTCGGCGCCGGCACCGGCACCGGCACCGATGAGACCAAGGGCAGGGTCGCGCAGGCGTTGCGCGACGGCGACAACAATACCGGCCTGAAGAAGATCACCGGCGTCGGCGGCCTCGACGCCGAGTGGGAGATCGACATCTTCGGCAAGATCGCGCGCCGCATCGAGGCGCAGGTCTACACCGCCGAGGCGCTGAAGGAGGCGCGCGACTGGGTCTATGTGGTGGTCGCGGCCGACGTCACCCGTCTTTATTTCGACCTCCGGGCGCGCCAGGACCGGCTGCAAATCCTCTACCGCAACATCGAGGCGTCGCGAAAGATCCTCGATCTCGCGCAGACCCGTCTGGATCGCGGCCTGACCAACGAACTCGACGTGCTGCTCGCCAAGCGTCAGGTCGAGACCTTGCAGGCCGACGTCGAGCCGCTCAAGGCGCAGATCGCCGCCAGCGCCTACGCCATCGCCGTTCTGGTCGGCGACTATCCGGAAAACATTTCCCGCCGCCTGCTGCGGCCCGGCGCGGTTCCGCGCCTGCCGGCCCGCGCACCTGCCGGAACGCCGGTCGACCTGATCCGACGCCGTCCCGATATTCGCGAGGCCGAGCGCCTGCTCGCCGCTTCGGTGGCCGATATCGGCGCCCGGACGGCGGAACTGTTCCCGACCGTCGCGATCACCGCCGGCGCGGGCGGGCAGACCGGCCCGCGGTCGGGTTCGACCGTTCCGATCATCTGGATCGCCTCGATCGGACCGACGCTCAACGCGCCCATCCTCGACTTTGGCGCGCTCGACGCCCGAATCGAGATCGCCGACTACCGGGCCCACGAACTGGCGGGCGTCTACAAGGAGACGATCCTCACCGCGATCCAGCAGGTGGACGAAGCAAACTCGGCCTATCAGGGCTTCCGTCAAAGCTTGCGTAGCCTCGACCTCGCGCTCGATGCGGCGCGTCAGGCGACCAGGGTGGCGACCGAGCGCTACGATCGCGGCCTGACCGACTTCCTCAACGTCCTGGACGCCGAACGGCAGCAATTTACGCTGGAGCAGCAACGCGCCGAAATCGTCCGGCTTGCCGGGGACAGTTTTGTGGCGCTCTATAAGGCGCTCGGCGGCGGCTGGCCGCCGGACGAAATCATTCCGCCGGTCAGACGCCCGGATCCCGCGGTGATCGCGGCGGTCAAGCGTCTTGCCCAGGACCCGCCGCATGCGCGGCCGGATCCGCCACCGCCGGGATTGACGCCCTGACGTGAGGTAGGGATCGAGCCTGTGATGAACAAAGCCGAGGCCCGCGCTCAGACCATCGTGCTCGTCGAGGACGAGCCGGCGATGGTAGACGAGATCAGGGGCGAGCTTGAAAGCAAGGGCTATCTGGTCCGGCCGGCCTCCATCGCGCAGGCCGCGGACGCAGCGCGGGTCGGCGACGCTGCCATGATGATCATGGACCGGATCGTGTTCGGCGAGGACAGCATCGTGACGCTGCAAGCCTTGCGCAGGGAAGGCGTCAAGGTGCCGGTTCTGGTGATCTCGGCCTTGTCTTCCGTCGACGAGAAGGTCAAGGGCCTGAAGGCCGGCGGCGACGACTACCTGACCAAGCCGTTTGCCATGGTCGAGCTTTCTGCGCGGGTCGAAGCCATGCTGCGGCGCCTCGATGACGTGCGCACCACGAAATTGCGGGTCGGCGATCTCGAGATGGATCTGATCGAAAAGACGGTCCATCGCGCCAGCAACAGGATCGAGCTGTTGCCGCGCGAGTTTCGCCTGCTGGAATATTTTCTGCGCCATCCCGGGCGCGTCATCACGCGGGCGATGCTGTTGCAGGAGGTCTGGCAGTATCACTTCTCGCTCGAGACCAACGTGGTCGACGTCCACATCAGCAACCTGCGCAAGAAGATCGACACGAAAGGGACACCCTCGCTGATCGTGAACATACGCGGCGCGGGCTTTATGCTGAATGCGAATCCTTGAATTTTTCCGTTCCTCGGCGGTGCGCGTCGCGCTCGCCTTCGTGCTGGTCACGACCGTGGCGACCACGGCGGTGTTCGGTCTCGTGTACTTCCGGATCGGCGAGGCCAACGAAGCCAGGAACCGCATCATCCTGGAAACCGAGGCCGCCAAGAGCGTCGACCGCTCCGTCGAGGAATTAAGGGGCGCCTTTGAAGTCAGGCTGACGAACGATCTGCGGCGCATCGATTATGCGGCGCTGTTCGATTCCAATCGCAAGGCGATGTTCGGCAATATCGACGCCCTGCCTCCGATTCCGGTGGACGGCAAAGCGCATTACGTTGCGGCGACGCATGTGCCCGGCAGCGACAACCGGATCGAGCCGGTCATTTTCGTCGCGCGTCAGCGTCCCGACGGCAACATCATGGTGCTTGGCCGCAGCTTGCTGGAAACGCTGGCCTTCCGCCGCACGGTGCAAAGCGCGCTGCTGGCCGGGCTTGCGCCGATGCTGCTGCTGGCGCTTGCCATCGGCGCCTACTTCGCCCGCCGCTCGTCGCGCCGGCTCACCGCCATTCATGACACCATTGCCCGCATCATGAAGGGAGATACGGATCTGCGGCTGCCGGTCGGTTCGCGGCGCGATCCGATCGCCCGGATATCGCGCGACGTCAACCTGATGCTGGACGAAATCGGACGGCTGCTGGTGCAGCTCAAGGGCGTCGGCGACAATATCGCCCATGACTTGCGCAGTCCGCTCGCCGTCGTTCACGCCCAGCTCGAGCGCGGGCTCGAAAGTTCGAGCGACGAGCAACTGCGCACCGTTGCGAAACAGGCGCTCGCCCATATCGACAAGGCCATGCTGACGGTGGCGGCGCTCCTGCGTCTGGCCGATGTCGAATACAGCCCCACATCGCGCAACTTTCAATCGATCGACCTGTCGGCGATCTGCGCCGATCTGTTCGAGTTCTACGAGCCGCTGGCCGAGTCGAAATCGATCAAGATGACGCTGGAAACGAAATCGCCGGTCCAGATCCAGGGCGATGGCGACCTGATGCGCGAGGCGGTCTCGAACCTGATCGGCAACGCCATCAAGTTCACGCCCGAGAACGGCAGCGTCGGCATTGCGGTGTTCCGGGAGAACGGCCTGCCGGTGGTGCGGGTGCGCGATAGCGGGATCGGCGTCGAACCGGCGGAGCGTGACAAGATATTTCAGCGTTTCTACCGGACCTCGAGCGGGCACCGCGTTCCCGGCAGCGGGCTTGGCCTGAGTATCACCGCGGCCATCGCCAACCTCCACGAGCTCGACCTGCGGTTCAACGACAATAACCCCGGCGCCGTGTTCGAAATGGTCGGCCGCAGGCGCTAGTGGCGGTGGCGGGCTTGGTAACAAGTCGTTAACCAAGAATTGGCAAAGCTCGGCGCGGTATTTCCGCGTTCACCTTGGCCGATTCACCGCTTTACGACAAAGGCGACCTCGATGCAGACCTCAGCGCCTGCTGGCGTTTCTCCGGATAATGACGTCACCAGTTCCGCCGCCCAGCAGCAACTGCGTCTTGGTCTTGACCTGTACAAGCAGGGAAGGGCCGCGGACGCCATCGCCGCGTTCCGGCACGGGCTTGCGGAGGCCGAAAAGAGCGGGACCGAATCCACCGAGATCGTGTCCGAACTGCATTCCAAGCTAGGCAACGTCGCAGCGGCCTCCGGCGATGTCGGGCTCGCCAGCGCCAGTTATCAGGCGGCCTTGACGATCGCGCCGCATCTGACGAATTGCTGGTGCAGCTTTGGCGATCTGCATTTGAGATGCGGGCAGCACCAGAGCGCCATCGAGCTCTACCTTCAGGCCTTGAGGATCAACCCACGCCATTGGGCGGCCCGGGCCAACATGGTTCAGGCGCTGATGGCGGCAAAGCAATATCTCGTCGCCAAGGCGATCCTCATCGAGTTGAAGGGCGAACGCCCGCAGGACGCGCGAATCCACCACCTGCTCGGCAAAACGCTTTTCGAGCTGAACGAGATCGGCCCCGCGATCGAAAGCTTTCAGGAGGCCGTTGCGCTCAATCCGCAGGACGCCGAGAGCATCAACTGGATCGGTGCGCTCAGACAGGCGGCCGGCGACGACAAGGCCGCGCAACAAGCCTATGCGGAAGCGGCGCGGATCGAGCCGCTGATCCGCCGTCCCGCCGCCAGGCAGCCGGCGGAATTTCGCGTGCTGGCGCTGTACGCGCCGTTCGGCGGCAACACGCCGACCGAATATCTTTTCGAAAACGCGTTTTTCGACACCGATACGCTGTCGCTGTTCCCCGACCGTGACTACGACACGGCTGCCTTGGGGGAGAACATCCACCTCGTCATCAATCTGGTGTCGGACGCGGACCAGACCGGGGATTTGTTGCCGCTCGCGGCCGACCTGGTCGACCGGTTCGGTCTGCCGACCGTCAATCATCCGCGCAAGGTTGCCCAGACGACACGCGATGCGGTTGCGAAACTGCTTGGGGGAATTCCGCACTGCCGCGTTCCGCAAGCGCTGCGGCTGAAAGCGGGTAGCGATCATTCCGAAGCGGCGCTCGAGGCGATGTTGCCGTTCACGTCGAGCTGCCTGGCGCGGCCGGTCGGCACCCATGGCGGCGACGATTTCGAAAAGGTCGAGGATCTCGCAGGCCTGTCCGCGTTCCTGTCGCAACGGGCGGACCACGACCACTACCTGATCGAATATATCGACTATCTTTCGGCTGACGGTCATTTCCGGAAGTACCGGTTCATCTTCGTGGACGATCAGGTCCTTCCCTATCATCTCTGCATCGGGAGCGACTGGAAGCTGCATCACATCAACACCGACATGGCCCATCACGCCTGGATGCAGCAGGAGGAGGCGGCGTTTCTCGGCGATGCCGGCGCGGTATTCGGGCAAGCGCAGATGCAGGCGCTACATGATATTCGTGCGCGCATGGGTCTGGATTATTTCGGGATCGATTGCGGGCTCGATCGCGACGGCAATGTCGTCGTGTTCGAGGTCAACGCCTCGATGCTGGTCCACGCCCGTAACGAAGGCTTCCTTTACAAGACGCCGGCGGTGGAACGCATCAAGTCTGCCTATGACGCGATGCTGCGAAAGCTGGTCAAACCGCGCTAGCCGAGCGTTATTTCAATTCCTGCGCCTGCAACAGCACCGATAGCGTGCCCTGGCTGAGCCGCCCCGACGGATGGCGCGGCTTGCGGTCAGCTCCCTCGATCTCAGGAAAGTTCTGCGCCGGAAGCCGCATGGGCATCGGCTGGTTCGCCGCGCCGCTCTCGCGCGTCTCGGCCGTCTCGTCGAGTTCGCCGGTCAGCCCGACGCCGATGCGGCGCTTCTTCTCGGTCTTCTTGGGCTTCGGCGGCGGCGTATAGATGATCGGCGGCAGTGTGTGATGTTTTGACATGTCTCATGGCCTTTTGTGAGCAAACTCACGCAACCGACACGAACCCCCATACATGAGCAAAGCAAAGCTCAGGCCAGATAAATTAGCTTTGTAAATCAACGCCCAATTGCGCGTGCGCCATTAAGACCCCGGCAAGCTTTGCCTGCCGGGGACGATCTTTCCGTCCGAAAATGTTTCGCTTTGTTGCTGGTGTGGGTACGCCAGAGCCTAACCGCGCGTCTTCCGGCCTTCGATCGGGTATTGCGGATCGTTGTAGCCGGGCGTCGACGGGTGACCTGTGACAACGAGCCGGTCGATCAAGGCTTCGTCATCGGCCGTGAAACGATAGTCGAGCGCGCGCACATAGTCGTCCCAATGCGCTTCGGTGCGCGGGCCGGCGACGACGCCAGTGACAAAGGCCGAGTTGAGCACCCAGCCGACCGCGAACTGGCCCGCGGTGATGCCGCGCGCTTCCGCATGCTTGCGGATTTCCTGCGCCAGTTGCAGCGACTCCGGCCGCCATTCCGTCTGCATCATGCGGGTGTCGCTGCGACCTGCGCGCGTGCTGGCGTCCGGCGCGGCATCCGGCTTGTATTTGCCGGTGAGTACGCCGCGCGCGAGCGGGCTATAGGCGACGATGCCGAGCCCATAATAATTGCAGGCGGGAATGTGCTCGACTTCCGGCATGCGGTTCATCGCGTTGTAATAGGGTTGGCTGACGATCGGGCGATCGATGCCGATATCGTCGCAGATGTTGCAGATTTCAGCGACGCGCCAGGACCGAAAGTTCGAGACGCCGAAATAGCGCACCTTGCCCTGCTTGATCAGTTCGCCCATCGCGCGCACGGTTTCCGAAAGCGGTGTCGCATGGTCTTCCTTGTGCAGATAGTAGATGTCGACGTAGTCGGTGCCGAGCCGCTTCAAGCTTTCGTCGGCGGCTTGCAGCACCCAACGCCGTGACAGGCCGCCGCGGCTGGGATCGTCGCCCATCTGATTGGCGAGTTTTGTCGCTAGCACCCAGCCCGGCCGGTTGTTGGAAATGGCGCGGCCGACCACGGTCTCCGAGCCGCCGCTCGAATAGGCGTCCGCCGTATCGATGAAGTTGATGCCGGCTTCGCGCGCCTTCGCGACGATGCGCATCGAGGTCGCTTCATCGGTTGGCCCGCCGAACATCATGGTGCCGAGGCAGATCGGTGAAACCTTGAGGCCGCTGCGGCCAAGTTGACGATACTCCACGTGGCGTTCCTTTCGATTGAAAATCCGAAATCAGGTCAGGAGTTGTCTTTGAGGATCTTGAAGACGCCGCTGGCGGTCGCAACGACCCGGCCTTCGGCCACGACCTCGGTGGCGGTGAAGATCAGCGTGTGCGTGACGCGGACCACGCGCGGCTTTGCGATCAGAAGTTCGCCGATTTGTCCCGCGTCGATGAAATGCACGTCCATCTGAACCGTGGCAAGCGTCGGCCGTCCGGAAACCAGCCGCGCGATCATGCCCGAGGCGCGGTCGGCCAGCGTCATCAACACGCCGCCCTGCACCCGGTCGCGGCGGTTGTGATGCTTGTGCTCTGCGAGGATCGCGTATTCGTGATTGCCATCCTCGGCACGCTCCCACAGCGGGCCGATCAGGTTCAGGAACCCGCTGGTTTCGACCTCGGTCCAGCCGGCCGCTTTCAGCTTTTCGTGGGCCGGTTCTGTCGTCATCGGAAGCTTTCTTGCAGGCGTGATTTTGTTCGCATTTTGCGGCCATTTCTTCAATCGATAGTACCTCTTAGTCAAGCGGAATGGTCGCCTTGCAGAGGCCTCTGCTTTCGACGACGATGAGAGAAAATAGGGAATATTCGGGAGGTCTGCCCATGCGCGGTGTGAGCGCGTTGCTTGCCCAGTTGTTGGTCGCGCTCGGCGTCGGCAGTGGGGTCGCCGGCGCGCAAACCTATCCGAGCCGCACGATCACATTCGTGGTCCCGTTTCCGCCGGGCGGTTCGACCTCGCTCGTCGGACGCGTGATCGCCGACCGGATGAGCCAGTTGCTCGGCCAAAGCATCATTGTCGACAACAGAGGCGGGGCAGGCGGCACGGTCGGCGCCAAGGCGGTCGCCAAGAGCGAACCGGACGGTTACACGCTCATGGTCGGTTACACCGGCACGCTTGCGATCGCCCCGTCTCTCTACCGCAGTGCCGGCTACGATCCGCGCAAGGATTTTGTGCCGATCGGCATGATCGGCAGCGCGCCGTCGTCGCTCGTGGTGCATCCGTCGTTTCCCGCGAAGACCGTGGCCGAGGCGATCGCTTATGCCAAAGCCAATCCGGGCAAGGTCAACTTCGGCTCGGCCGGCATCGGCACGGTGGGCCATATCACGGGCGAGTATTTTGCGCGTGCGGCCGGAATCCGGATCGTTCACATCCCCTACAAGGGATCGGGACCGGCCGTCAGCGACCTCCTGGGCGGACATATTCCGATGTCGTTCTCGCCGATCGCGACCACCGCCGGCAACGTCAAGGCGGGCTTGTTGCGCGGCCTTGCCGTGACCTCGGTCCGCCGCAACCCGTTATTGCCCGATGTGCCGACGATGATCGAAGCCGGTGTCACAGGCTTCGATGCGGTCCTCGCCTATGGTCTCGTGGCGCCCGCGGGCACGCCGCGCTTTGTCATCGACAAGCTCAACGCGGCGCTGCAAACGGCGCTTGCCTCCGATGAGGTAAAAAAGCAGCTCGAGCTTGACGGAACCGAGATCACGCCGAGCACGCCGGAAGAATATGCCGATTTCATCGACAAGGACGAAAAGAAGTGGTCGGAGCTCGTAAAGGCGAGCGGGGTCGAGCCGGAGTAGTGCGGCTTTTGGGCGCAAAATCCGTTCCCACCTGGCGTCTTGATGCTTTAGAATCCAGGCATGCCCCTTCAAATGATTCGTCTTCGCGCCGCCTCGTTCGTGCTTGCGTTGCCGCTCGCCGCCTCGTCGCTCGTGGTTTTTCCTGCGCAGGCCACCGATAGCGCAACGTCATCTCCGGCCAACGCCATGGCGCAGGCCTCGCCGCTGTCGGTCGGGGAATACCGCAGGCTGTTGCGCGAATATCAGGAGGCGCGCGGGGCCTACGAGGAAGCGGCAAGTGCCTATTGGAATGCGATCGCCGAGAAGCGCCGCGGCCGCAACGCCAAGCGTCGCGAACATATTCCGATCGCGCTCGACGATTATGTGTTGACGCAGCCCCCTAGCTATACCGGACCGAGGCGGCCGGTGAATCCCGAGCCGGAAGAGCCGGAAGCAAGACCGCCGCGACCGCGCAAGCCGATTCCCGTGGTCGGCGATCTCCTGCAGGCGGCGAACGAGCACTTCCAGTGGACGCCACAGAAGCCTGCGAGCGAAGTCGAGTTCAAGCGCGCTTATGCGCGCTACGCGCTGGCCGCGGGGCTGACGCGCGAGCAGGCAGTGCGGGTCTATTCGTTCGAGACCGGCGGCACGGGCAATTACGATGTGCAAGCGGGCATAGAGCACGGCGGCAGACGCGCCATCTCGACTGCGATCGGCTACAACCAGTTGCTCACCACCAACAGCATCGAACTGCTTGCGGAAAAGGGACCTGAACTGGTCAACGAACTCTCGCAGAGAGCCGCCGCATCGTCAGGCCCGCGCCGTGAGGCGATGGACCGTAAGGTCGCGGTGCTGAAAAAGATGGTGGCTTATGCGCGTTCGGTACCCGACGAATGGGCGGCACATGAGAAGCTTGCCGATACGCCGCAAGGCTGGGCGTTGCATGCCATGGTGCTCGACATCGATGTCGGTCCGATGTTGCAGACCCACAAGCTTCTGACGTCGGTCATCTTCGCACGCACCAAGGGTTACACGCGCCCCCTGACGGCGGCCGAACTCGAGATGATGAATCTCACCGGCGACGGCACCGGGCTCGATATGGTGACGATGCCGCAGGCGATGCGCGAGCAGGTGCCGACCTCGAATTTCTTTCAACGCGGCGGCTATGAGCGCAACCCGGTGGCGATCCGCCACAATACGGTCGCCAAGCTGCTTGCGATCACCGACAACCGGATGGACTCAAACAGCAGCCTGCCGGGCGCTAGGGAGCTCTCCTCGGCGTTTTAGTTCGACGTCGTCCCGGCCAAGCGAAGCGCGAGCCGGGACCCATAACCACCGGCTCCAATGAAGCGGTCCGGACGTTCGCCACGTCGTATCAATCAAGGCCGCGGAGTATGGGTCCCGACTCAGCGTTCGCTACCGCTCACTTGGCCGGGACGACGGGCAGAGGATGGGCTGCTGCTTAATTCGACCCGAACATGAATTTATCGCCCTCGAGATAGGGGCCGGTGCGCATATAGAGCTGTCCGTTGTGCCCGACGAAGAACAGCGTGCCTTTCGGCACTTTCTTGGCGCCTTTCAGCAGCAGGCCGGCGTTGCTGGTTCCCATCTTGTAGATGTGGGTCTTGCCGTCCTTGTCGTAGGCGTAGCCCATGTCCGGCTTCAGCTCCCAGGCCGCCGGCTCCTCAGCGAAAGCCGGCGCCGACAGCGCGGCGAGCACGGCTACCGCCATCAACGGCTTGATCGAAATTCGCGTCATGTCCTCATATCCTCCCCAGGATGGCGTCCAGCCCATCTCACGCAGCCCACGTATTTTGAACAAATCACGAACGGTGTCGTGCCGTCAACACGATGCGACACGAGAGACGCAACGCCAATGACTTTGTCATTTCCTGCCCCACGCTTCACCATTATCTTTGGTAGCAATGGGCTGCGGAAAACGTTTGGGGGCGATTCGAATGAAGCATTTTGTGAAAATTGGTTTCTGCGTTGCGTTGTTGCTGCCGCTTGCGGACGCGGCATGCGCCGACGACTTCAAACTCAGTAACAATCAGCGCATTTCCTGTAGCCGCGGCCTGTCCGCCGGCAAACTCAACACCGCGACCTGCAAGTCCTACGCCTATGTCTTCAATACCAAGACCTCGGAATATTTCCGCTGCCAGGTCACACTGGCGCTGACGCGCGACAACAAGGAAGTCATCAACGTCCAGACCGACGGTGGCTGCGCCAAGAAACCGCGCGTTTTCGAAGCCGATTCCAGTTATTCCTTCGACGCCACCGAGACCGAGCCGCCGAATACCAATTCGTTCTTCGGGCCCGGCGGCTACTCGATCTGGGTCAGCGACAATACGAAGCAGAAAGTGCGCGGCTGCATCACCATCTCTTCGGGGCTCGGCTCGGACATTTCGAAATGTCTCGACATGACGTTCCAGTGAACCCCCGATGCGCCGTCTGCGGCCAGCGCGATTTTGCCGGTCCTGGCTCCTTCTCGAAGGCGCCAATGAAGCGGTGCTGGGCCGCGCGCCGGAGAGCGGCGCCGACGTCCTGATCCAGGAGCTGGAAGATTTCACGCCACCTGAATTGCGTCCCGCCGCGCGGACGCTGGCGCCTGATCTCTATGGGGCATGGCGCGCGGCCGGCCAGATCGCCGGCGTTCGCGTCAATCCGCTCGATCAGGACGGCATGGACGATCTCGCCGCCGTGATGCGTGGGGCGCCGGACATCGTCGCGCTGCCGAAGGTGGCCGAACCTTTTCATGTCACGCGGCTCGACGAAGCGGTGACGCGGTTCGAGCGCGACTACGGCATCCCCGAAGGCTCGACCGCGCTGTTGCCGAATATCGAATTCGCCCGCGGTCTGGTGCAGACCGTTGCCATAGCGAAGGCCAGCCGGCGCACCAGCGCCTGCCTGATGGCCTCCGAAGACATGGCCGCGGATCTCGGCGCCGAGCGGGGGCCGGACGGTGTTGAACTGGCTTATTGCCGTCAGCGCTTTCTGGTCGAGTGCGTCGCCGCCGACGTCGTCGCGGTCGATTGTCCCTATACGTTCAGCGATCCGGAAGGCGTGGCACAGGATACGCGCTGGGCGCGTCGGCTGGGCTATGTCGCCAAAAGCCTGGTCGATCCGGCGCATGCGCTAGTCGTCAACGGCGTCCTGTCGCCGGGCGTGGACGAGGTTGAGCGCGCCAAACGCCTCGTTTCGGCATTTGACGCTGCGCGTGCAGCGGGGCAGGGGCGGGTCGAGCTCGATGGGGCGCTGGTCGAAATGCCGGCCTATCAGACCGCCAAACGCCTGCTCGCCCGTCACGAGGCAATGCAGGCGTATGAGCGGGGCAGTTCGAGTTAGCGGACATAGCCCGTCATCGCGAGCGGCAGCGAAGCGATCCAGTTTTCTTTGTGGTCCTAAATCGCTTCGTCGCAATGCTCCTCGCGATGACGGTTGTTTCTTAATGCCCCATCCGCGCCGAGGCCGGATGACCCGGCACTTTGAAGCGCTTGCCGGTGTCGGTCACCTTGGTGCCGTTGACCTTCAGGATCGAGAAATCCTGATCGATATAATTTCCGGCCAGAAGATACTTGCCGTCCGGTGTGAATGCGACCGCCTCCGGCAATCCTCCGACCTCGATGTCCTGGGTCTTGGTCACCTTCTTGCCGTCGATCTTCAGGATCGAGAGGCTGCCGTTCTTCTGGTAGAAGAACGCCTTCTTGTTGGCGTTGGAGCCACGCAGGATCGCCGCGACCGCAAGATCGCCCTTGGGCGACATGGCAAGCCCCTCGGGGCCGTCGCCGACCACGACGCGATCGATGATCCGCGGCGGGTTGGCTTCGAGGTCGATCACGCTCGTGGTGTCGACGCTGCCGTCGGAAGCGCCGGAATTGCCGTTGTCCGAGGTCAGCGCGATCTTGCTGTTGGGCGTGACCACGACGTTATATGGCCACTGGCCGGTCGGCAGGTCGACCTTGTTATAGGTCACCTTGTCGCCGTCGACGTCGAGCACCGAGACCTTGTGCGCGGGGAAGCGCACGGCGAGCGCATGCTTGCCGTCGGGCGTGAAAATGACATGCGCGACGCTGTCTGGGAAGGTGATGGTATCGGTGATCTTCACGTCGGTGCCGTTCACCGACAAGACGCTGATCGAATTATCGGCGCGGTTGGCGACCAGCGCCATCTTGCCCGATGGGCTGAAGCTCAGGCCCGATGGCTGCTTGCCGCCGGTGATGGTGGCCGCGAGCATCGGCGGATTGGCCTTCATGTCGATCACGAAGATCTGGTTGTTCGGCACCTGCTTCAGCGCGTCGCCATCTTTTACGACGTCAACCGAATTCGCGACCAGTGCGACCGAGCCGGTCGGATCGATGTCGAGGTTGACGGGCGGACCGACCACGGAATTCTCCAGCGGCAGCGTCGCCACGATCTTGGGATCTTCCGGATTGGCGAGGTCGACGATCAGAACGGAATCCTTGCCCGGAGCGGCGAGGATGGTCTTGCCGTCGTTGTCCCATGTCACTTTCTCGTCGATGCCGACGATCATGAAGGGCTTGGCATGGACGCAAGTGACGGCCGCGCCGCACAGCATCGTGGTCGCGAGCGCAAATCCGAGGTTACGAAAAACAGACATATAATGTTCTCCCTGGCACCGGCCTCTCACGGGCCGGTTCGCGGGGGGACATTACGCGGGCCGCATCGCTGTTGCTAGTCTTCCGGATTCGACCTTGGTATGGCGCGGTCTCCGGCATCAGAGCTGCGAACAAACCGAGGCCAATGCCCGCGACGGCGGCGAGAAACAGGAAAGCTGCGTCATATCCGGCATGGACCACGATGAAGCCGGCGACGCCGGTACTCAGCGCAGCGCCAATTCCGGTCGCGGTGGCAATTGCGCCCTGGCTGACGTTGAAGTGGCCGGTGCCATGGGTGAGGTCGGCGACCACGAGCGGAAATAGCGCGCCGAAAATCCCGGCGCCGACACCGTCGAGCAGTTGCACCGATAGCAGCCAGTACGGGTTGTCGGAGACCGGATAGAGCGCGCCGCGCAGCATCAGCACGGCGAGCGCCGCGGCAAAGATCGGCTTGCGGCCCCAGGCATCCGCTTTTTTGCCGACCAGGATCGCGAACGGCACCATCACGATCTGGGCTGCGATGATGCACACCGACATCAAGGTGGTGCCGAGGTTGCGATTGACGAGAGCGAGCTTCTGGCCGACCAGCGGCAGCATGGCTGCATTCGAAAAATGAAACAGCGCGGTTGCGACCGCGAAGATCAGAAGTGGCCGGCAGGTCAACAATACGCGGTAGCCGGAGGGTTGATCGTGCGGGGCCGGATCGTCCGCGTTGGTATGGTCGAGGCCGCGTGCGACATCATCGTCGATGGCCTCACGCGGGATCGAAAGCGTTGCCAGCACGCTCGCCAGCGCCATCGCGGCGATGAGCCAGAACACCGTCACGGGTCCGTAGAAATAGGCTGAAAGCCCGGCAATCGCGGCGCCGGTGGCGTTGCCGGCGTGATTGAAGGCCTCGTTGCGGCCGATGCGGCGCGCGAAGGCCGAAATCCCGACAATTCCGAGCGACAGCGCAGCAACGCCGGGCGCGAAGATGCTGCCAGCGGCGTGCGCCAACACCTGCGTCGCGGCGACCGGTATAAATTGATCGGTGAATGGCAGCGTGAGGCTCCCCGCGGTGACGCCGATGGCGGCCGCAACCATCCAGCTGCGTTTGGCGCGGCTGCGGTCAATCAGTGCGCCGGCCGGCGTTTGCGCCAGGATGCCGGCGAGTGCCGCCAGCGACATCACCTCGCCGATGCTGGCCTCGTCCCACTTCCGTTCGGTCAGCAGGTAAATCGCGAGGTAAGGGCCGAGGCCGTCGCGCACATCGGCGAGAAAGAAATTCAGCGCATCCAGCTTGCGCTCAACGTGTTTGTCCGCCTGCCGCAAGCTAATCCTCACTCTCGTGATGGCTCCCCAACAAGAATGACCCGTCACAGGTTCCGGCAGGCTTGCGATTGAACAGTTGACCGCGGCCCTTAGCTTGGTCAATTTCCGCCAAACGTTGAGGGGGGTGTCGCGTGGGGCGTCTGGACGGCAAGACAGCGATCGTGGTCGGTGCGGGGTCGATCGGGCCCGGCTGGGGCAACGGCAAGGCGACCGCCGTGACCTTTGCCCGCGAAGGCGCGCGGGTGTTTTGCGTCGATCGCAATGCCAAAGCCGCCGCCGAGACCGTCGAGATCATCACCAAGGAAGGCGGCGAGGCCACAGCGTTCGCAGCCGACGCCTCGCGTGGTGATGATATCGCCGCGATGGTGGCCGCCTGCCTGAAGGCCTATGGCCGTATCGATGTGCTGGACAACAATGTCGGAATCGCCGAAACCGGCAGCGTGGTGGACGTGGCCGAGGCCGACTGGGACCGCGTCTTCGCCGTCAACCTCAAGAGCGCGTATCTCGCCATGAAGCACGTCATTCCGGTCATGGTGTCGCAGGGCGGCGGCTCGGTCATCAATATTTCTTCAATTGCCTCGATACGTCATCTCGGAATCTCCTACGTCACCTATGCAACGACGAAAGCCGCGATGAACCAGATGACGCGCACCACGGCCGTCGAATTCGCTCGCCAGCGGGTTCGCGTCAACGCGATCCTGCCTGGCTTGATGAAGACGCCGATGGTGGCCCATTCCGCGGGCCTTGCCGCGAGCTACGCCCAGGGCGATGTGGAGGCGATGTGGCGCGCCCGCGACGCGCAGGTGCCGATGGGGCATATGGGCGACGCCTGGGATGTCGCCAATGCCGCGCTATTTCTCGCTTCCGACGAATCGCGGTATGTCACCGGCATCGAGCTCGTGGTCGACGGCGGAATCACGCTCAAGGTGATTTAAAGTCCGATGCGGCGGTCCCTCACACTTCTGGCATGCCTTGCCATGGCCGGCACGATCACGGCAGGCAGAGCGTTCGCCGCGCCGGTTGAGCCGACCGGCGAGCAGATCGATTCCGCGCCCTGCACGGCCGCGCTGAACGCCGCTGACGACGACAAGGTCATTGCCTCCTGCGGCGCGCTGATCGGCAACGACAAGGCGCCGAAGGCCGACCGCGTCAAGGCCGCGATCGCACGCGCCGCCGCCTACGACCGCAGGGGCGAGATCGACCGCGCGATCGGCGATAACGACATCGCGCTGCGGCTCGATGCCACCCAGGCCGAAGTGTTCAATACGCGCGGCGAACTGTTTCGCCGCAAGGGCGATCGGGTGCACGCGCTCTCGGATTTCGGCACCGCGGTCAAGCTCGACCCGAACCATGCGGTAGCCCGCGCCAATTATAAAGCGCTGTCGCTCGAGATCGAGCGTATCGGTGCGATGATGGCGGTCAACAACAGACCGAGCTTCAACTGTGCCACGGCAAGACGGCCGGTCGAAAAGGCGATCTGCGGCAATCCCGAACTTGCCAATCTCGACCGCGAGATCAACGCCGTGAATACCAAGGTCGTCCGCGAGGCCACCCAGGGCAATCCGCGTGCCGGGCGCGCGATGCAGCGCGAGCAGGACGAGTTTCTTGCCCGACGCAATGCCGAATTCGGCAAGCCCGATTTCGACCTGCAAAAGACCATGCGGGACCGGCTCGACCGTCTCTTAGGGCTCGCCCAGCATTGAACCTCGCGGTGTTGTTGCCGCGACGACAATCCAGCTTTCACTCGAACGTGAATTTGCCGGTCTTAGATGGTTCGTTTTCGCCGGGATATGCTGAGCGCTCATATCACCGGATGTTCGAATGACTGTGCCGTTTATCGTTTGTGCGTTGATTACCGCAATCAGTGCGATCATCAGTTTCGGATTTTCGGTGGCGGCGATTCTCGGCTCGACCGGCGAGACCAAAACCCTGGCGCTGTACGCCAGCGCGCGAAGCGTGGCCTTGATGATCGTGAGTCTCGTGCCGTTTCTGACCGGGTCCCATCAATGGCTGCTGGCGATTGCATGGAGCATGATCATCGTTCAGGCCTGTGATGCCGTCGTCGGCTGGACGATCAAGGACCGCATGAAAACGTTTGGGCCGGCTGGCACGGCCGTAGCCAACTTCGCCGCGCTGATCTGGCTGGTCGGCGCACTTCCCTAAAGCAACGACTAGACGATGTGCTGACGTCAGGCCGTCGCAATTTCGGCTTGAATAGCTGCCGCTTCGGGTGACAATGGCGCCGAAAGCCTTCGGGAGAGGCGCCATGAACATTCAGCACAAGAGTACCTATCACGAGGTCCATGCGCGCTCGCTCCGCGACCCCGAGGGCTTTTGGGGCGAGGCGGCGCGCGAGATCGACTGGATCAAGCCGGCGGAGAAGATTTTCGATTCTGCCCAGGGTCTCTATGGCCGCTGGTTTGCCGGCGCCGTCGTCAACACCTGCTACAATGCGCTCGACCGTCATGTCGCGGGCGGCCGCGCCGATCAGCTCGCGCTGATCCATGATTCGCCGCTCACCGGCCGTGTCACCAGATTTACCTACGCCGAACTTCTGGCCGAGGTGAAGACGCTCGCCGGCGTCATGACGGATTTCGGCGTCACCAAGGGCGATCGCGTCATCATCTACATGCCGATGGTGCCGGAAGCTGTGGTGGCAATGCTGGCCTGCGCGCGGATCGGCGCGGTCCATTCGGTGGTGTTCGGCGGATTTGCGGCCAAGGAATTGGCGACCCGCATCGAGGACGCCGCGCCAAAGCTGATCTTTTCCGCAAGCTGCGGCATCGAGCCCGGCCGCATCGTCGCTTACAAGCCGTTGCTCGACGAGGCGATCAAGCTCGCGAGCGTGAAACCGGAAGCCTGCGTCATCCTGCAACGGCCGCAGCAGACCTGTGACCTGACGAGCGGCCGCGACCACGACTGGGCTGACTTGCGTGAAGCGGCGACAAAAGCGAACAAATCCGCCGACTGCGTTCAGGTAGCGGCGACCGATCCGCTCTATATTCTCTACACGTCAGGTACGACCGGCAGGCCCAAGGGCGTGGTGCGCGACAATGGCGGGCATCTGGTCGCGCTGAAATGGTCGATGTTCCACCTCTATGGCATCAAGCCGGGCGAGGTCTGGTGGTGCGGCTCGGACATCGGCTGGGTGGTCGGCCACAGCTACATCGTCTATGGCCCGCTGATCCATGGCGCGACCTCGATCATGTATGAAGGCAAGCCGGTCGGCACGCCCGATGCCGGCGCGTTCTGGCGCGTGATCGCCGAGCACAAGGCGGTGGCGCTGTTCACCGCGCCGACCGCGTTCCGCGCCATCCGCAAAGAGGATCCGGACGGCAAATTCATCCGACAATATGATCTGTCGAAATTCCGCACGCTGTTCCTGGCCGGCGAACGCGCCGACCCGCCGACGGTGGAATGGGCCGAGGCGCAATTGAAAGTGCCCGTGATCGATCACTGGTGGCAGACCGAAACCGGCTGGTGCATCGCCGGCAACCCGGTGGGCTTGGGGATGTTGCCGGTCAAGCATGGTTCACCGACCGTGCCGATGCCGGGTTACCGCGTCGAGGTCGTGGACGAAGCCTCCAAGCCGGTGAGCGCGGGTACCATGGGCTCCATCGTGATCAAGCTGCCGATGCCGCCGGCCTGCCTGCCGACCTTGTGGCGGCAGGATGAGCGCTGCAAGGAAGCCTATTTCAGCGAATTTCCCGGCTACTACAAAACTTCCGACGCCGGTTACATGGACGAAGACGGCTACGTCTATGTGATGGGCCGCACCGACGACATCATCAATGTCGCGGGGCACCGCCTTTCTACCGGCGGCATGGAGGAGATCCTGGCCTCGCATCCTGATGTCGCCGAATGCGCCGTGCTCGGCATCAAGGACGCGATCAAGGGCGAGGTGCCTTGCGGCTTCCTGGTGCTGAAGGCCGGCGTGGCGCGCAAGCCGATTGAGATCGAAAAGGAAATCGTGGCGCTGGTCCGCGAGAAACTCGGCCCGGTGGCGGCGTTCAAGCTGGCGATCACGGTGGGACGTTTGCCGAAGACGCGCTCGGGCAAGATCCTGCGCGGCACCATCAAGAAGATCGCCGACGGCGAGCCATGGTCCATGCCCGCCACCATCGAGGACCCCAAGGTGCTGGACGAGATCTCGGATGCCTTGAAGGGCAGGGTGTAAGGCTCTTGCCGTCAGCACTTTCGTCGTTCCGGGATGCGCCGACAGGCGCGGGCCCGGAATCCATTGTACCGCATGAACGCGTGGAGAAATGGATTCCGGGTTCGCGCTATCGCGCGCCCCGGAATGACGGCCAGAATTGTCCGTGTAGCGGCGGCTTACAAATCCCACAATTCGGGGTACACCTGATCCCCTACATCACGGGATTTGGCATGCGATTTTCGACGTTAACGTTTCCGGTGGCGCTGGTGCTCACGGCGCTCGCGCTTGCGTCCTGCGCCCGCCGTGGCGAACTGCCGGCGACCGCCAGCGCAACCCTGAGCGAGGACGACGACACCTTCTGCCGGAAGGGCGGTCAGGTCGCGTCCGGTTCGCCCGAATACGTCAACTGCCGCAAGGATCGCGATGCGCTGCGCGGCGCCGCCATCGACCGCGCCGACAAGAAGCAGCGCGACCTCGGCGAATACATGCTGAACAATCCGACCAAGCCGTACTGACGGCGCGAACGTCAGAGGCGCAAGAAGCTGGGCGCGAACCCATAAATTCAGTGCCTTGGCTGATGTCCGCTGTTGCTCGCACAACGGACTCATCTCGAAGTTCAGATCATGTCCGAAAAGTGCCATAAGCAGACCGCGTCTGCTGCCGCGGCCGCTTGGGGAGTGTCTCTCGTCGTCGAGCTATTTTTTATGGAGGCGCTCGGCGTGGGAGAGTCGCCAGCGAACCAGTTCGTCCGATCCCGGACCTTCCTTGATTGCGAGGTCTTTGGCGTCTAGCTGCTCGCCGGTCTTTTTATCGAAAAACCCCCACCCTATGTCGGCGCCGGTTTTGCGATTCACAAATTTCAGGGGCGGGGCCGAAGCGCCTGAGACATCACAACGGTCCCCGATCTGTGCGAGCACCGGCATCACAGCGGCGATTTGCATACCCTTCTTCGTCAGGAAGTATTCAAATCGTTCGGGATTCGTCTGATAGCGCCGCCGCTCGATCAGTTCGTTTTCTTCTAGATGCTTCAGCCGGTCGCTTAGTGTCGCATGCGTCACGCCCGTGGAATGACGAAAATCCTCGTATCGCCTCAGGCCGAGGACGAGGTCACGAAGGATCAGCAGACCCCAACGATCGCCAATCGCCGCCATGACACCGGCGATTGAGCAGATCATTCCATCGAAGCCCTTGGAGCGCATTCACTAATCCCTTTCCGTACCCGGACGTGATTGTCGCACAAATCCGGGGATAGAAGCCAACCGCGATAACAGCTTCGCGAGCGGGCAAACAAAGCCCTTGCCTTTCGATCTATCACTCTTATTATAAGAGTTACTTGTTATACGGCAATAGTCGACATGCGCGACGGCAGAAGCGGCTCAGAAGGGCGTGCCTGACGATCCGTCAATTGAATCGAGGAGACAGTGATGTCCGTCCATGCCCCGTCCCGGATCTTTGTCGTTGGTGGAACAGGCGCCCAGGGGCTGCCCGTTATCGGCGCACTTGTTGCGGACAAAAAATATTCTGTTCGGGCGCTTAGCCGTGACCCGGCTTCCCGGCGCGCAAAGGAACTTGTCGCGCTCGGCAATGTCTCCATTCTGGAAGGAACATTCGCCGACGAGGCCACACTTAGGGAAGGTTTCAGGGGGTGCGATGGCGCGTACATCAATATCGATGGCTTCAATACTGGCGAGAAGACGGAAATCTACTGGGCTATCCGCAGTTACGAAATCGCCATCGAAGAAGGGATTAAGTTCTTCGTTTACGGAAACCTCGACTACGCCCTCAAGAAATCCGGCTATGATTCGAGATTCCGCGCGGGGCACTATGACGGCAAGGGCCGCATAGGCGAATGGATTCTGTCTCAAAACCAGACGAACAAAACCAGGATGGGCGCGGCAGTGTTCACGACCGGCCCGTACATGGAGATGGCAGTCTCGGCCATGACGCCCATGACCCCTTCGGTGGAAGAAGGTGTCGTGACTTGGCGGGTGCCGCTCGGCAATGGTGCAGTACCTCACGTCGCCCTTGAAGATTGCGGCTACTACGCTCGCTGGCTGTTTGACAACCCGGAGCGGGCCAGTGGAATGGATCTTGAGGTAGCCATTGAAGACGTTGACTACCAAAGGCTAGCCGCAGCGTTCGAGAAGGTGACGGGGCGCCCCGCGCGGTACATCGACACGGATCTCGACTCCTACTGGAATGGTCCGCTCAAGATGGCTGCGAGTCTGCCAGCCGGATACAACGCAGATCCCGGCGACAAGAGCACTATGAGCTTCCGGGACAACTTCACCGGCTTCTGGAACATCTGGAAGCACAAGATCATCGAGCGCGACTACGCGTTGCTCGATGAAATTCATCCCAATCGCATCAAAAGCGTCGAGCAATGGCTTCGCCGCGAAGATCAACTCGGACGAGAACTTGGCAAGGGAAGCCTTTGGGAACGAATCCAGCCTCAGAATTTATACAAAGCGCCTCCGCTTCTGAAACTGACGGAAGATAAGAGGCAGGGAAAGCTGTAGAGCGCGAACCGGCTTGTCTGACGACAATGAGATAGGAAACGAAATTATGAATCAGACACGAAATGTCGACAAGGCGCGTGGGACACGTGTGTTGCTAAGTGTGCTCGCCATTTGGGGAGTAGGTGTCTGCGTCGCAGCGGAGACAGGATTCTACAGCGCCATTCCGTCTCTGTTGCTCGCTCCGCTAATCGCGTTGGGTATCGTGATCCCCGTCATTGTCTACGCGATGTCTGAGCGATTCCGTGCCTACATCGCAGCCGTCGGACTGCGATCGATTACAGCGTTTCATATCTGGCGTATCGCTGCTGCGCTGGTGTTCTTCTGGTACGGCACGCACAACCTGCTCCCCGAGGCCTTTGTGCGGAACGCAGGATGGGGCGACTTAATCGCAGGTTTTCTTGCGTTGTTTGTCGTGATGCTGCCTGAAAATCGCACCAGGTACCTCATTTTTCATATCGTTGGGTTCGCGGACTTCGTAGTCGCGGTTGGCACGGGTCTGGCTCTCTTTCTTCTCAACGATCCCCGAATGGCGGCCATCCAGACGCTGCCGATGGCTCTTATTCCGCTCTATGGCGTCGGCATCTCGGGCGCGAGCCATATCATGGCGTTTGATCTCCTGCGTCAGGGTTCGGCAAGCAAGGTGAAGCACGCCGCTGTAGAAGCGTAACGGCGCGCACAAACGCAACGAGCCGTGAAAGGAAGAGACATGACCGTGTTAAATATAAAAGCGCTGAACACACGAGAATTGCCCGGGAAACCGAGCTTCCTCAGTCGGTTGTGGCAGGGCGTCCTGCGCTTTGATGAAGCGCTGAATTTTGACCCGCGGGATGATCTTGCGCGCCGGATAGCGGACCTTGAGCGAAAATCGAAACCGTGAGCATCCCGGCTGAAGCGGCATCACAATTCGCGGTCAGACCAGACAAACAAACGAGCAATATCAGGAAAGCCATTATGAAGCCTCAACGTGCTCCCGTAGCAACCCGACTGCTGCTCGTCCTGGCAATTGCAACGTTATTTTGCGGCTCGGGACTTGCTCAATCCGTTGCGCCGCCCGCTACGGCCAACAATGCAGCACCCTCTCCCTGGGACCAGCAGCCAAATGCGGTGGCAACGCAGGCAGAGGCCTCGTTCGCTAATTACAAGTTTCGGGACGGAGAGACGTTGGATCGCGTGAAGATCCATTATGCTACTCTCGGCAAGCCGCATCGCAATGCTCAGGGTGACGTCGACAATGCCGTCCTTGTGCTGCATTGGACCGGTGCTGATAGCCGGGTCCTTCTGAGCCCAACCTTTACAAAGGCGCTTTTCGAGCCGGGACGCCCCCTCGATGTGAGCCGCTACTACCTGATCTTTCTCGATAGTGTAGGGCACGGGCAATCGAGCAAGCCGAGCGATGGCCTGAAAGCCCAATTTCCCAATTACGACTATGGCGACATCGTCGACCTTCAGCACAAGCTGGTCACCGAAACCCTTGGCATCAAGCATCTCCATGCCATCCTCGGCATCTCGATGGGGGGCATGAATGCCTGGCAGTGGGCCGAGGCCTATCCCGACATGATGGACGGCGTGATGCCTGTGGTTTCTTTGCCGATACCCGTGTCGGGCCGCAACCTGCTATGGCGGCGCATGGTCATCGACACGATCCGTTCCGACCCGGAATGGAAAAACGGCGACTATACGACGACGCCGCACGGGTGGATCATCGGGTACAATATTCTCCGAATGATGATCGACAGCGTTTCTGCTCTTCAGCACGAAGTGGCTGACGGCCCGGCGGCTGATAAATTTCTGGATGTCAATCGTTTCACGGCGGAGCACGTCGATGCGAACGATATTCTTTATTCGCTCAAATCGTCATTCAGCTACGATCCAGAGCCGGAACTTTTCAGGATCAAGACGAAACTCTTCGCACTCAATTTCTCCGACGACGAATTCAATCCTGACCGGCTGCGAGTTCTCCAGACGGTCATGCCTAAGCTGGAGCACGGCCGTTACGTCGTTCAGCAGGAAACCGCAACGTCTCCCGGCCATTTCACGATGACGCGCCCCGATCTTTGGGCGCAGCATGTCGGCGAATTCATGCTGTGGCTTGGCGATACGCCTTCCCGGGCGAGCAACTAGCCCCCTAACTCCGTTTAGCAGCGAGAAATAGGGGCGCTAAGATGGGAACGCGGAAGCTTTGGGGTGCAGGCATCGCGATCATGCTCGCGGCCACCGGATACGCTTGGCATAGCGGTATCATATCTGTCAGCAGCAAAACGGTGGCGGCGGCCAATGCGCAGGCCATACGACCAGTGCCGGTGACGACCGTCATTGTGCAGGAGAATGCGTTTCCCATTTCACACACCGGTATGGGCACCGTGCAAGCCTACAACACCGTCACCGTAAAGGTCCGGGTCGACGGTGAGATTCAGAAAATTGCCTTTCAGGAAGGTCAGGCTGTGGAGATCGGCGACCTTCTGGCTGTGATCGATCCGCGGCCGTACCAGGCGCTGTTGCAGCAGGCGGAGGCCGATAGAGCACGTGATGAAGCCCTGCTTGCAAACGCCAAGCTCGATCTAGAACGATACAGCTCGCTCGTCGTCAAGGAGTTTGCGACACACCAAAGTGTCGATACACAAAAGGCCTTAGTTGCGCAGTACCAGGCTGCGATCGCTCACGATGAGGCGGTGATTGATAACGCCCGTGTGCAACTTGGTTACACAACGATCGTTTCACCCCTTAAGGGGCTCACCGGCGTACGGCTTGTTGACCAAGGCAATATCGTTCACGCGACCGATTCGGTAGGTATCGTTGTCATCGCCCAGATGACACCCATTAGCGTCGTCTTCACACTACCGCAGCAGCACCTGCCTGAAGTTCTCGAAGCGTCGCGGCGCGGACCACTGACGGTTTCGGCTTACGACCAAGATGACCAAACCAAGCTTTCGGAAGGTCAGCTTTCGCTGATTGACAACCAAATTGACCAGGCGACTGGGACGATGCGGCTGAAAGCGACGTTCGAAAATCGGGATGGAGCGCTTTGGCCGGGTCAATTCATAAGCTCACGCCTGGTCGTCGGCTCCCGGCGCGGACCGGTTATTCCAGAATCTGCGGTGCAATCAGGCCCGAATGGAAGTTACGTCTTCGTCGTTCGGCAGGATTCAACTGTCGAGGTGCGGCCCATCCAGATTTCAGCGAGCCGCAATGGACAAGCACTTATTGCCGGCGGCATTAGCTCTGGAGAATCGGTCGTCACGGACGGGCAATACCGGCTTCGCCCTGGAAGCCGAGTGGTCGCAACGACCGGAGGACAGACGACGAGTCGACGAACGGCGTCAACGCCACAGGCACGTGAATGACAAATATCTCCGAGTCGTTCATTAGACGACCTATTGCTACCTCGCTCATCATGACCGGCCTGACGCTGGTCGGACTGGTCGGTTATCTTCTCCTACCCGTTGCACCATTGCCTCAGGTGGACTTTCCAACCATCCAGGTCACAGCGCAGTTGCCGGGAACAAGTCCCGAGACCATGGCTTCGTCGGTGGCCAGCCCGCTGGAGCGGCAACTGGCTCAAATGTCCGGGATCGCTCAACTCACTTCGGTCAGCGGAATCGGCATTTCCGTAATATCGATTCAGTTCGAACTTTCGCGCAACATCGACGCGGCCGGCCAAGACGTTCAAGCGGCGATTAACGCCGCGGCGGGCCAACTTCCCAAAAACCTTCCGAGCCCACCTACTTACCGCAAGACCAATCCGTCCGATCCGCCAATCATTGTGATGGCGCTGACGTCCGACACCCTTCCGCTCACCGTTGTCGACGATTATGCCGACAACATCTTTGCGCAACAATTGTCGCTCGTCGATGGCGTGGCGACCGTTCTGATCGCCGGTGCACAGAAACCGGCTGTGCGTGTCGAAGCTAACCCGATCGAACTCACCGGCAGAGGACTGAGCTTGGAGGACGTGCGCTCTGCGATTAATGCCGCCACTCTCAATGCCCCTAAGGGTACACTTAACGGCGACCGCCAGGGCTATACGCTGGAAAACAACGACCAGCTGTTCAACGCCGCCAGCTACCGACCCGTGATCGTGGCGTGGCGCAACGGCTCCCCGGTGCGGATCGGAGACGTTGCTAGCGTCGTCGACGGCGCTGAAGATATCCGCGGATCCGGCACCTATAATGGCAAGAAGGCGATCATTCTGATCGTACAAAGGCAGCCGGGCGCAAATGTCATCGACACGGTCGACCACATCAAGGCGGCCATTCCGCAGCTTAAGGCGTCAATCCCGGCGGCTATCGATGTTAGTATTGTAACCGATCGCACTCAGACGATCCGCGCCTCGGTCGAAGACGTCCAATTCACGCTGATCCTTACCATCGCTCTTGTGGTGATGGTGATCTTTCTATTCTTGCGAAACCTTTTGGCAACGGTGATTCCGGCTATCACCGTGCCAATTTCGCTGATCGGTACGTTCGCCGTGATGTACGTGCTCGGTTACAGTCTCGATAATCTTTCGCTGATGGCGCTCACAATCGCGACTGGTTTTGTCGTGGATGACGCTATCGTAATGGTCGAGAATGTCGCTAGATATCTGGAGCAAGGAGACTCGCCGCTCGAAGCAGCTTTCAAGGGTTCACGTGAGATCGGCTTTACCATCGTCTCCATCAGCTTATCGCTGATCGCGGTGTTCATTCCCGTTCTGCTTATGGGCGGCATCATCGGCCGCTTGTTTCGCGAATTTGCTGTGACTGTCAGCGTAGCCATCTTGATGTCGACGGTTGTGTCATTGACGCTAACGCCAATGATGTGCGCCCAGCTGCTCCGCCACGAAAACCACGAACAACACGGCCGTCTTTATATTCTCAGTGAGCGTGTGTTCGACGCCATGCTTTCGACATATGAAGCGGGCCTGCGTTGGGTTCTTCGCCACCGCGCCGTTACGCTGGGCTCGACGATCGCGACCATCGTCCTTACCGGCTATCTCTACATTTTGATTCCAAAAGGATTCTTTCCGCAGCAGGACACGGGCTTTATCGTCGCCGTGTCGGAATCCGCGCAGGATATCTCCTATCCCGCCATGGCCGAGCGGCAGTCGGAGCTGGTCCGCATTCTACTTGAAGATCCGGGCGTAGACGGTGTCATTTCGGCTGTCGGTGTCGGCGGCATCAATCAAACGATGAACAATGGCCGCATGTTCATTAATCTCAAACCGCGTGATCTTCGCGACGCCAGCGCCAGCCAGATCATCGACCGCTTGCGGCCGAAGCTGGCACAAATACAGGGAATCGCTCTCTTTATGCAGGCTTCCCAAGACATCAATGTCGGCGGTCGGGCGAGCCGGACGCAGTACCAGTACACCTTGCAGGACAGCGACCTTGATGAGCTCGATCACTGGGCGCCGGTCCTGTTAGGCGCGCTTCAGCAAGTTCCGGTGCTGCGTGACGTGGCGACCGATCAGCAGATCTCCGGTCCAACGCTCCAGCTTGAAATCAACCGGGATACCGCATCGCGCCTGGGCGTTGCGACTCAGACAATCGACGACACGCTTTATGACGCGTTCGGGCAGCGCAAGGTCGCGCAATTCTTTACGCAGCAGAACAGCTATTGGGTGGTGCTTGAAGTGGATCCACGTTTTCAGCTCGATCCTAATGCGCTTGACTTGATTTATGTGCCGTCAACGAGCGGTAAGCAGATTCCTTTGAGTGTACTAGTCAAACCGAAACGAACCGTGCGATCGCTCTCGGTCAACCATCAAGGCCAGTTCCCCGCGATCACCCTCTCCTTCAATCTCGCGGCCGGCGCTGCGCTCGGACAGGCCGTTGAAGCGATTGAAAAAGTGAAACGGGATCTCGACGTTCCCGCGACCTTGCTCGGCACCTTCCAGGGAAATGCGCAGGCCTTCCAAGATTCGCTTCGTACACAACCTTTGCTGATCCTGGCCGCGCTGATTGCCGTATACATTATCCTTGGTGCTCTCTACGAGAGCCTGATCCACCCGATTACGATCCTTTCAACCATCCCGTCGGCCGGCGTCGGCGCGCTCTTGATTTTGATGGCGTTTAACTATGAACTCAGTGTTATCGCGCTCATTGGCATCCTTCTGTTGATCGGCATTGTCAAAAAGAATGCGATCATGATGATCGATTTCGCGATCCAAGCCGAAAAAGTGGAAGCAGCCTCACCAGAAGACGCAATCTATAAGGCAGCGCTGAAGCGCTTCAGGCCCATCATGATGACGACATTTGCCGCGTTACTGGGCGCAGTGCCCCTTGCACTCGGTCACGGCACCGGTTCGGAAATACGGCAGCCACTCGGTTATGCGATCGTCGGCGGCCTGCTCGTGTCGCAATTCTTGACGCTCTATACGACGCCGGTCGTTTATCTTTATCTTCATCGGTTCACAAGAACTCCGCCTGCGACGCAGGCCCAGCGCTTCGTACAGCAGCCGATCGCAGCCGAATGATCGCCGTCCACTCGTCCCAGAAATCGACCGCGCGGCGCGCGCATGGGCACTTCGGCATGGGGGCTCAAAAGTCGCCTATGCTAGGCGATTGAATCAGACCGTGATTGCGTTGCCGCGATGTCCGAGTTGGGGTCATTCGCGTCGGTTCAGCATGTCCGGGATACGTCCGGTTACGAGGTAATCTCGGAAGTACCGGTTGTCCGATTTTGCTGGCTGAAGGCGTCGGTTCGGACGGCAGACTTATTTCGGATTTTCCGAATTTTACTTGACGGCTTGGTAGAAACAGAAATATAGCGGTTCCGTCCCGCCTCCTCTGGAGGGGCGTTTCGCGATCGTCACGGACGTAGGCGGTGGGATGCGGTGGACGTTGATGGCGCATTGACGAACGCGCCAATCGGCGGACGGCGAAGTCGTGTGGTCCTGACGTCCCGACGCTGGCGTCAAGTTCTTAAGAAGCTAACGCTTCTCAGGGGCGACGGTGACAATAAAGCCCGGTCGCCGGGGAGAGCACGAAGGAACCCGTTAAAACCATTGCGCGGGGAATGCCGGGCGAACCGGCGTGACCGTGGTGTACTTACTCGTGTGCTTTTTATTTTTGCACGCGAGGCTGCGGGCGCTTCGGGCGTCCGGCATTCCCTGCGCCCTCTGATCTCTGAGGGCGGGAAAGTTCAGGACTCGCGCGGATGCGCGGCGAGATCGCGGAGCTGTGTCTGAAATGACTATCGATGTCGTCCCTGCGAAAGCAGGGACCCATAACCACTGGCTTCGGTCGTTGCGCGAAAAGCCGTTGAACAGTGCCTCTCAGCACAACCGACACGGCGTATGGGTCCCTGCTTTCGCAGGGACGACGCTGATGTTGGTAGGAACGTTATTCCTGGTCCGGCTTCTTGCCGCCGATGGTTTTCAGCTTGGCGAACACCGCATCGACATTGAGGTCGTCGCTGCCCTTTTCGGTGGTCTCCAGCTCCGGCTCCTTGCGAGTGGTCTCGGAGGCCGGCAGCAGCGTCGGGCCGCCGTGACCGATATCGGTCGGTTTC
This sequence comes from Bradyrhizobium erythrophlei, assembly GCF_900142985.1. NCBI lineage: Bacteria > Pseudomonadati > Pseudomonadota > Alphaproteobacteria > Hyphomicrobiales > Nitrobacteraceae > Bradyrhizobium > Bradyrhizobium erythrophlei. The sequence goes on along the minus strand of NZ_LT670849.1, from coordinate 1,966,961 downwards.
TCCTTGGCCGCGCGCTGCACCTCGAAATCGAGTTCGATCTGCGAGCACAGGCCGAGCGTCACCGGGTCCATCGGCGTCAAGGTCGAGGCATTCCAGTGGGTGCGGTCGCGGACGCTTGCGATCGTGGTCTTGGTGGTGCCGACCAGGCGCATGATCTGCGCGTCCTTCAATTCGGGATGGTTGCGCACCAGCCAGAGGATCGCGCTCGGCCGCTCGTGCCGGCGCGAGACCGGGGTGTAGCGCGGGCCCTTCTTCTTGGCCTGGGGCGGCAGGGTCACCTTGCTCTCGGCGATCTTCAGCCGGTAGTTCGGGTCCTTTTCGGCTTTTTCGATCTCGTCGCGGGTCAACTGCCCGGTCGAAATCGGGTCCATGCCCTTGATGCCCTGGGCGGCGTCGCCGTCGGCGATGGCGCGCACCTCCAGAGGGTGCATTTTGGTGAAATCCGCCACCTGATCGAAGGTCAGGGCGGTATTATCGACCAGCCACACGGCAGTTGCCTTTGGCATCAGCGGTGCATTGCTCATGACAAATCTCCTTTGCGCTTCGCCCACCTCTCGGAGGCGAAGCCGTGGTCATCAACGATGACGGGAATTGCGCCCCTTATAAGCCGTCCCGGGCTGCTTGCGCAATGGCTGCCCTTGACAGCGCCCGAAAGCCGTCCCAAGTCCTTCTCCGGATATCCCTTTTGAATCGACCGTTCCACGACCCCTCCGGCCATGGTTAAGGCTTAAGGGCCGACCCGGTCCGAGGCCGTCTCATGCCAGTCAAACCACCCCTTAGAATCGTGCTTTGTTCTCCGCGCGGCTTTTGTGCCGGCGTGGTCCGGGCCATCGATACCGTCGAGCGGGCGCTCACGATCTATGGCGCCCCGGTCTACGTGCGCCACGAGATCGTGCATAACCGATATGTGGTGGACAGCCTCAAAACCAAGGGCGCCATTTTCGTCGAGGAACTTTCGGAGATCCCCGACAATACCAACGCACCGGTGGTATTCTCGGCCCACGGGGTTCCCAAGTCGGTTCCGGCCGAGGCGCAGACGCGAAATTTCTTCTCGCTGGACGCCACCTGTCCGCTGGTCACCAAGGTGCACCGGGAAGCCGCGATCCATTTCAAGCGCGGCCGCGAAATCCTGCTGATCGGCCATTCGCATCATCCGGAAGTCGTCGGCACGCTCGGCCAGTTGCCGCAGGGCGCGGTGACGCTGATCGAGACCGCGGAAGATGCGGAGACCTTCACCCCGAAGAATCCCAACAACCTCGCTTTTGTGACGCAGACCACGCTGTCGATCGACGACACCGCGGAAATCGTCGCCGTGCTGAAGGGACGGTTTCCGAACATTTCCGGGCCGCACAAGGAAGACATCTGCTATGCGACCACCAACCGCCAGCTCGCGGTGAAGAAGGTCGCGCCGGTGGTCGATGCGCTGATCGTGGTCGGCGCGCCGAACTCGTCGAATTCGCAGCGCCTTCGCGAGGTCGCCGAGCGCGAGGGGTGCCCGATCGCAATTCTGGCGCAGCGCGCCAGCGATCTCGACTGGTCGCGGTTTCACGGCATCAAGAGCCTCGGCATCACGGCCGGTGCTTCGGCTCCGGAAGTGATCGTCGAGGAGATCATGGGCGCCTTCGCCGAGCGCTACGAATTGCACGTGGAGACGGTGTCGGCCGCGGAAGAAAACGAGTTCTTCCCGTTGCCGCGTTCGCTGCGGCCCGACGCGGCGGAATAAGCTTGGGATCAGGATAGACGCAAATGGCGGTCTACACCGACGTCGCCGCCGATGAGCTTGCGGACTTCCTGAAGGATTACGAAATCGGCGAGCTGCTGTCCTACAAGGGCATCGCCGAGGGCGTCGAGAACTCCAATTTCCTGCTGCACACCACGTCGGGCTCTTTCATCCTGACGCTCTATGAAAAGCGGGTCGCCAAAGGCGACCTGCCGTTCTTTCTCTCCCTGATGACGCATCTCGCCTCGCGTGGGGTCAATTGCCCGCAGCCGGTGAAGGACAAAAGCGGCGAGGCGCTGCGAACGCTCGCCGGTCGGCCGGCGGCGATCATCACCTTTCTGGAAGGCGTCTGGCCGCGCAAGCCGAACGCCGCCCATTGCGCCGGTGCCGGCAAGGTGCTGGCCGAGACGCATCTGGCGGGCGCCGACTTTGCGATGTCGCGGGCGAATGCGCTGTCGGTGTCGGGATGGCGGCCGCTGTTCGATCAGGCGGCGGCGCGCGCCAACGAGGTTCAATCCGGTTTGCACGATTTTCTTGGCGCCGAACTTGATTATCTCGAAAGCGGCGTCTGGCCGCAGCATCTGCCGCAAGGCGTCATTCACGCCGACCTGTTTCCGGACAACGTGTTCTTTCTCGGCGATCGCGTGTCCGGGATCATCGACTTCACCTTCGCCTGCACCGACATGTTCGCCTATGATGTTGGGATCTGCCTCAACGCCTGGTGCTTCGAGGCTGATTACTCGTTCAACGTCACCAAGGCGCGCGCGCTGCTGTCGGCCTATGGCCGCGAGCGGCCAATGTCAAAAGCCGAAGAGGATGCGCTGCCGCTGCTCGCGCGCGGCTCGGCATTACGCTTCCTGTTGACGCGGCTCGTCGATTTTCTCAACGTGCCGAAGGGCGCGCTGGTGCGGCCGAAAGATCCGCTCGAATACGTCCGCAAGCTGCGCTTCCATCAAAGCGTATCGTCGATCCGCGATTACGGCGTTCTCGTTTGAGGGTCTGACTTGAGCGCGCTTCCCCAGGTCATCATCTACACCGACGGCGCATGCTCGGGTAATCCCGGGCCGGGCGGCTGGGGTGCCATTCTCAAATTCGGCGACGTCGAAAAAGAGATGAAGGGCGGCGAGGCCCACACCACCAACAACCGCATGGAGTTGATGGCGGCGATCTCGGCGCTGGAAGCGTTGAAAAAGCCCTGCGCAGTCGATCTCTACACCGACAGCCAGTATGTACGTCAGGGCATCACGGGCTGGATTCACGGCTGGAAGAAAAACGGCTGGCGCACCGCCGACAAGAAGCCGGTGAAGAATGCCGAGCTATGGCAGCGGCTCGACGAAGCCTTGAAGCCGCACAAGGTGAATTGGCACTGGGTCAAGGGCCATGCCGGCCACGACGAAAACGAACGCGCCGACCAGCTCGCGCGCGACGGCGTCGCGATGGCAAGGCTGAAGGGGTAGTACTTCTTTTCGTCATTGCCTGCGACAAACGCGAAGCGTTTGCGCAAGGGAGCGTTAGCGACGAAGCAATCCAGTCTTGTATTTCTGGATTGCTTCGCTTCGCTCGCAATGACGAGAAACTCAGAGCTGTCCGAGCAGCGTGTCGCCGCCGGAGACCTCGACCTTACCCGGAGCGGCTTCGAGGTTGAGCTTCTTGACGACGCCATCCTCGACCACCATCGAGTAGCGCTTGGAACGAATGCCGAGGCCGTTGCCGGAAGCATCCAGCTCCATGCCGATCGCCTTGGCGAATTCGGCATTGCCGTCGGCGAGGAAGACGGCTTCGTCGCGCTGGTCGGTGTCGCGCTTCCAGGCGTTCATCACGAAGGCGTCATTGACGGAGACGATGGCGATGGTGTCGACGCCCTTGTCCTTGATGGCATAGGCGTTCAGGAAAATGCTCGGCAGGTGCATCTTGTGGCAGGTGCCGGTATAGGCGCCGGGCACCGCGAACAGCGCGACCTTCTTGCCCTTGAACACGTCGTCGGTGGTCCGAACCTGAGGGCCTTCCGCCGTCATCACGCGAAACTTGGCCTCGGGCAGCTTGTCGCCAACTTTGATCGTCATTGTCGTTTCTCCTCGGATGAGGCGGACGTTTTAGACCGGGCCTGTGCAAGGCACAATACGCGAGCGCTACCCGCTAGCGTCGAGATAGGCCTGCTCGTCCGGCGTTGTGGTGCGCCCGAGCGCGCCGTTCCGGTGCGGGAAGCGGCCGAAGCGGCGGATGATGTCGGCATGTTCCTCGGCATATCGCAGGTTTTCGGGATCATCGCTGGCTTGAAAGAGGATGACGCAGCGGATCTGGTCGGCCAGTTCTTCCGAATGCATGAACGGCAGATAGAGGAATTGCTGTAGCGGCGGGGCGATGCGCTGGTCGACGCCGCGGACGAGCGCGCGGGTGGCGACCTCGCGCGCCAGTCCATCGCTTGAAAACGCGCTGGCGTCGCCACGGAACATGTTGCGCGGGAATTGATCGAGCACGATGACGAGCGCCAGCGCGCCGTCGTCGCTGTCTTCCCATGACGACCGCCGGCCCGCGACCGCTTCACGCCAGAGACCGAGGAAGCGCTCGCGTATGCTTTTGTCGAAGTCAGCATCGCGCGTGTACCAGCGGTCAGGACCGGCCTCGCGCCAAAAGGCGAGGACATCGCCGATGCGAGAGTCCGTGAGGGGTCCCGTCACGACACCGCCTTGCTGCCTTGCTCAGGCGGCCGCAGCCTTGGTCTCCTCGCGCAGCTCGCGGCGCAGGATTTTGCCGACATTGGTCTTCGGCAAGCCGGTCCTGAACTCGATCTGCTTCGGCACCTTGTAGGCGGTGAGTTGCGTGCCGCAGAACTTGATCACGTCTTCGGCCGTCAGGTTCGGGTCCTTCTTGACGACGAAGGCCTTGACCGCTTCGCCGGACTTGGCGTCCTGCACGCCGATCACGGCGCATTCCAGGACGCCCGGATGGCTTGCGATCACTTCCTCGATCTCGTTCGGATAGACGTTGAAGCCGGAGACGAGGATCATGTCCTTCTTGCGGTCGACGATCTTGGTGTAGCCGTCCGGGCTCATCACGCCGATGTCACCGGTGCGGAAATAGCCGTCGGCCGTCATCACCTTGGCGGTCTCGTCCGGCCTGTTCCAGTAACCGGCCATCACCTGCGGGCCCTTGGCGCAGATTTCGCCGGCCTCGCCGAGCGGCACTTCGTTGCCGTCATCGTCGCGGATCGAGATCCAGGTCGAGGGAACGGGAATGCCGATCGAGCCGGTGAAGCGGTCGATATCGGCGGGATTGCAGGTCAGCGTCGGCGAGGTTTCCGACAGGCCGTAGCCTTCCGACAGCGGGCAGTGCGTCACCGCCAGCCACTTTTCGGCGACCGGCTTTTGCGTCGCCATGCCTCCGCCATTGCAGGCTTTCAGCTTGGAGAAATCGAGCTTGTCGAAACCGGGCGTGTGCAGCAGGCCGTTGTAAAGCGTATTGACCCCTGGAAAGAAATTGACCTGATATTTTGCAAGCTCCTTGATGAAGCCCGCCATGTCGCGCGGATTGGGGATCAACAGGTTGACGCCGCCGGAGCGCACCCCGAGCAGGTAACAGGCGGTCAGCGCGAAGATGTGGTAGAGCGGCAGCGCGCAGACCACAAAGAGCTCATCGACTTGCGGCGGCTTCTTCAACACCGGCTGCAACCAGGCATCGTTTTGCAGCACATTGGCGAGGATGTTGCGGTGGAGCAGCGTCGCTCCCTTGGAGACGCCGGTGGTCCCGCCGGTATATTGCAGGAAGGCGACGTCGTCCGGCATCAGCCGCGGCTTCTGGAACGTCATGGTCCGGCCTGCGGCGATCGCATCGTTGAAGGAGACCGCGCCGGGTATGGAAAAGGCCGGCACCATTTTCTTGACGCGCCGCACCACGAGGTTGACCAAGACGCCCTTGAGGCCGAGCAGGTCGCCCATGCTGCCGACGATGACGTGCTTGACCGCGGTCTTGCCCAGCACCTGCTGCACGGTGGTGGCAAAATTCTCCAGAACGACGATGGCTTCGGCGGCGGAATCCTTGAGCTGGTGCTCGAGCTCGCGCGGTGTATAGAGCGGGTTGACGTTGACGACGGCGTAGCCGGCGCGCAGCACGGCGGCCGTCGCGACCGGGTATTGCAGCACGTTCGGCATCATCAGCGCGACGCGCGCGCCCTTTTGCAGGCCCTTGCTTTGAAGATAGGCGCCGAGCGCCAGCGACATCTCGTCGAGGTCACGGTAGGTGATCGACTTGTCCATGCAGATGAAAGCCTTGCGCTCGCGAAACTTCGCAAAGCTTTCTTCCAGCAGATCAACCAGAGATGAATATTGAGTCACATCGATATCGGCGGGTACGCCGGCCGGATATTGCTTGAGCCAGATGCGCTCCATGTCGCTTCCCCTCTCGGTTTCTTCCCTCGGATTCTGCCCGCTCGTTGCGGCGTGGCATGTTATTTTTGGCAATATTGAGCGTTGCGGCCGCCAATGGCAAGCCGCCGCCGGGCCCCACGGTTAAGGGTCACGAAAAAGTTGCCGCGCCCCGTGCGGGGCGGATCAGCCGGGCTCGCCGCCAGCCTCGACTTAGCTGTTCTTGGCTTAGCTGTTCTTGGCGTCGCTGTTTTTGGGCTTGCCGGGCTTTGCGGCCGCCTTCGGCTTTGCCGCTTTGTCGCCCGCCGCCGGCTTGTCGGCCGTCTTTGCATCGGGCTTGGCGCTCGCGTGCTTGGCCTGCTTGCTGGAGGCGGATTTGGCGGTCGCGTCATCGGCCCCGGCCTCGGGCGGGCGCTTCCCGGCATGGCGCGTTTTCTTGCCGTGACGGCGCGCAGCGGCGGCCGCGTCGTCAGCGGCCACGTCGGCGGCAACGGCTGCGATCAGGGCCGGGCCGCTTCGGGTCGGTCCGGTATAGACCGGGATCGGTTCGGATGCCGCGGGGGCTGCCGCCAGCAACTCTGACGGCTTCAAGGCCGGCGCCTGGCCGGTCGCGAAGAAGGCGAGCGCCGGCGAAGTTCCGGCAGCGCCGCCGTTGGCGGCGGTGGTGTCTTGATCCTCGTCGCTCGCCGGGCGGTGACGTTTGCCGTTGCACATCTCGTCGCGCAGGTCCGGCGGCGAGGCATCGATCGGCGCCAGCGCATCCACCGTGCCGAGCGAGGGCTTTAGCCACGACAGCTGATCGTTGGAGAAGCCGCGGTCGAGCAGTTGAATGGCCTTGACCGCGCGCGCCTGGCCGGACGAGGCGCCGAGCACGACTGCGATCAGCCGCTTGCCGTTGCGGGTTGCCGACGCCACGAGGTTATAACCGGCGGCGCAGATGAAGCCGGTCTTGAAACCGTCGGCGCCGGGATAGCGTCCGATCAGCTTGTTGAAATTCTGGGTGATCCTGCGGCCGTAGCGGATCGAGGGAATGTGGACGAAGTATTCGTATTCCGGCAGGTCCTTGATGATCGCCCGCGCCAGGATCGCAAGGTCGCGCGCCGAGGTGATCTGACCGTCGGCCGGCAGCCCGTTCGGATTGACGTAGCTCGTCTGCGTCATGCCGAGCCGCTGCGCGTTCTGATTCATCAACGCGGAAAAGCCGTCGATCGAGCCGCCGACGCCTTCGGCGAGCACCACGGCCATGTCGTTGGCCGACTTCACCAGCATCATCTTCAGCGCATTGTCGACGGTGACCTGCGTGCCAGGCCGAAAACCCATTTTCGACGGCGACTGCGAGGCCGCGGTCGGCGACACACTGAACAGCGTGTCGAGGGTGATGCGTCCTTCCTTGACCGCCTTCAATGTCACATAGGCCGTCATCAGCTTGGTCACCGACGCCGGATACCACGGATAGGTCGCGTTCTCCGCTTGCAGCACCTTGCCGGTTTCGGCTTCGACCAGCAGCAGCGCTTCGGCATTCGCCGCGCCGATCATGGCAAGCGTGACGGTCGAAACAAGCGCCATCGAACGCAGCGACATCGAACGCGGCGACAGTGTGAAACGTGACGGGCGATGAAAATGCACTATCCGATTCCGGTCCTTTGAGACCCGCCTTTGCAAAAGGAGGTCCTCATCGTCTGACATTCGGTTTTCAAGCGTGTCCGGCGGCGGTCGCCAACCTATACCGGCTCGCTAGGGGGGCTCAATAACTAATTCCGCGCCGATCGGGGCCGAATTTCGACGGTAAATCAGTCATGACGGTGATGTGAGGTTGGTTTAAGGCGTGCGCAGGCTCGCGCGCGCAGTTTCCTGCACCATGAACTGGGCCTTTGCCAGTTCGGCAAAACGGCCGCCTTTCGCGACAAGTTCATCGAAAGTTCCGCTTTCGATCACCCGTCCGCCGTCAAACACCAGAATGAGCGTGGCGTTGCGGATGGTCGAAAGACGATGGGCGATCACGAACGTCGTGCGGCCTTTCATCACCTCGTCGAGTGCGGCATTGAGCTTAGCCTCGGTGACCGCATCAAGCGCGGAGGTCGCTTCATCAAGGATCAGGATCGGCGGGTCTTTCAACAGCGCGCGTGCAATCGACAGCCGCTGCCGCTCGCCGCCGGACAGCATGCGCCCGCGTTCGCCGGCATTGGTGTCGAAGCCGCGTTCGCCGCGTTCGATGAATTCCAGCGCCTGCGCACGGCTGGCGGCGAGCCGCATTTCTTCCTCGGTCGCATCCGGTTTGCCGACCCGCAAATTGTCGGCAATCGTCCGGTTGAACAGCAGCGCTTCCTGGAAAACGACGCCGATGTTCCGCCGCAGCGCCGTCAGCGTCAGGCCGCGCACGTCCATGCCGTCGATCTTGATGAAGCCGGATTGCGGATCGAAGGCGCGATGCAATAGCGCAATCGCGGTGGATTTGCCGGCGCCGGTCGGGCCGACCAGCGCAATGGTCTGGCCGGGCAGCGCCGTGAACGAAAGGTCTTCGACCGCCGGCCGCTTGCCGTCGTAGGAGAACGACACGTCGTGGAATTCGACGAGGCCGGACAGCCGCCCGGTGTCGATGGCGTCCGGCCGGTCGCGCACCGCCGGCACCGCGTCGAGCACGTTGAAGAATTCGGTCAACCGCGGCGCTTCCATGAACACATTGTTGATGAAGCTCACCACCTGCTCGAGCCGCTGGATCAGCATGGTGGCGAACGAGACGAACATCACGATCTCGCCGACGGTGGTAAGCCCCTGTTCGTGCAGGACGATGCCGGTGGTGAAGATCGCCAGTATAGTGATCGTGGTCGATGCCTTGGTGATCACGGTGACGAGCGCCCACCAGGACAGCACCGGCATCTGTGCCGCGAGCAATTGGTCGGCGACCGATCGCACGCCCTGGACTTCCGCATCGACGCGCACGAAGCTTTGCACCAGCGCGACGTTACCGAGCGCGTCGGAAGCACGCGCAGAGAGGTCGCCGTAATAGGTCTCGACGTCGCTCTGCATGCCGTAGGTCTTGCGGACCACGAGCGTCGTCAGCACGGTGAACACCACGCAGAGCACGAATAAAAGGATCGCGAGCCGCCAGTTGATGTAGAGCGCGAGCGGCAGCAACACGACGAGCGACAGGATCGCGGCAAAATGCTCGCGGAAGAATCCGAGCCAGAGTTTCCATAGCGCGTCGGTGCCGTTGAGCATCACCTTCATCAGCCGCCCCGAGTGGGTGCCGGAATGGAAGGTGAGCGGCAATTGCATGATGTGTTCGAAATAGCTGGTCAGCACGGCCTGTCGCTGACGATGCGCCAGCCGGTCGGCCTGCAGCGCCACCCAGGCGCCGCAGGCGATCGTGAACAGGCCAAACGCAGCCCAGGCGAGCAGCATCGGCCAGGCCGAGGACGAGCCGAAGGTGCCGCCGACAGGTTTGCCGGACAGGGTGTCGACGATCTTGCCGAACAGCACCGGTTCGGCGAATTGGGCGGTGGCGAGCAAGAGATTGGCGCCGGCCAGAATCCAGCCCAGCCGCGCTTCCTTGCCGAGCAGATCGAGCACGCGCAGATAGAGGCGAAGCATGGGTATGCGATTCCGGACTTAAGAGGGTTCGGCTGACGGCCTGTATCTTAATCAGGGAGCCACATGGAGAGATAGCCTTTGCAGAGGCTTTTGCTCAGTTGATCAGGCGGTCGGCGCGCGGGGGCAGGAATCGGTCGTCAAAGATATCCGAGGCCGAAGGGCGTTTCGCAAATTTGAAGCCTTCGCCGACCTGGTCGATCGAACGCTCCAGGCGTGCGGGATCGACCCCGCCGAGGCCGTTGCGGTTCACTTCGTCGGTCATGATGTTGTCGCGGATCACGGTGTGCAGGCGCTCGAGCTCGACGTCGCGCGAGCCATCCTCCATGCGGGTGAGAACCCGGTCGACCGCATGCCCTTCGTCGCGGAGGGTGAGGCTGGTGGCGGCAATCATCGCCCGAACGAAGGCTTTGACAGCGTCAGGGTGTTTATCGGCGAAGGCGGGGTTGACGATGACGGCAAAGCCGTAGGCCTCGCAGCCATAGTCGGCAAAGCGCAGCACGGCGAGGTCATCGGCGGGCACACCGCGATCGCGCAAGTTCACTGCCGACTGGAACGAAAATCCGGTGACGGCATCGACCTGGCCGGCCGACAGCATCGGCTCGCGCACCGCGGCGCTGATCCGGCTTTGCTTGACGTCGCCGAGATGGATGCCGTTCTGGCGCGCCAAAGCCGGCCACAGCCCGACGGAAAGATCGCCGTCGGCGACGCCGAGCGTCTTGCCCGCGATATCGGCGAGCACGTGGATGCCGCGGCTCTTGCGGGCAACAATCGCATAGGGCGCCTTGTTGTACAGCACGAACACCGCTTTCACCGGGGCGGTGTTCTGGCTCCGGAAACGAATCAGCGCGTTGAGGTCGACCAAAGCGAACTCGCTGGCCCCGGAGGCGACGCGCGCGATCGCCTCGGGCGATCCCACGGTCATGTTGGAAATGATCGCCAGCCGCTCGGCGGAAAACAACCCATCGGTCATGGCGACGACGAACGGCGCTTCGCCGGCATTGATCGGGCGGTCGAACGACAGTGTGACTGTAAGCGGGTGAGCGCCCTCAGCGTGGCCAACGCCTGCGCCGAGGCCCGTGAGGAGGCCCAGCAAGCAACCGGCCAGCAGACGGCAGGCAAAAAAGGTCCGAATTACGCGCATTGGCACCACACCACGGCCAAGCCAGTACGGCATGAAAGTGCCGCTTATGTCGGTTTCATGACACCGCCAGCGGTCCTTGTCACATTGTGCGGCAGCCAACCTTAACCGGGGATGAGCAGCTATGGTTGCCGTCCGGTGAGCACGGTCTTTTCTGTCGCAGGGCCATCACATCTGCGGGATATGGCCACGGTCCGTACTACTACGGCAGTGACGCGGCCGGTCCGCGCCAGTATGACAAGGCCTGCAAGACATGCATGGCGCGCGATGACGCCGCGTGCTGTTTTGCCGGCACCTTCAAATCTCGCGACCGAGTTAAGTCGCTGGTCACCGTGGCCAGTGGATTTCCCGTTCTTGTGAGACCGTTAACACGCTGGCCAGCGGTTTGGTTTATTTTCGGGAAGACATGAGTGATTCGCTGGAAAAGCTCTATCAGGCGGTTATCGCGGCCAAGGATCTCGATCCCTCGGTTTCGCGCACCGCACGGCTGTTTCAGCGCGGCCCGGACAAGATGGCCAAGAAACTCGCCGAAGAGGCGATCGAAGTCGTCATCGATGCCGTGAACGGCAAGACCGACGCCGTCATTCGCGAGAGCGCCGACCTCCTCTATAATCTCACCGTGCTGTGGGCCGCCGCCGGCGTGCGTCCCGAAGACGTCTGGCGCGAGATGGAGATGCGCGAGGATCTGCTTGGCATCGCCGAGAAGATGCCGAAGACCCCGGTCAAGGTTCCGCAGGACCGGCGACCGATTGTCGCGCTCGAGGCGCGCGGCTTGCGCAAGCGCCACTAACCTCTCCGTATCCCGACAACCGACAAATCCGCCCCACGGCGGATGGACAAATGCCTTGTGGGGTGGTTCATCGCGGCATGCTCAGACGTATCTACGATTGGTGTATCGCCGCCGCCGACAAGCCCTACGCCCTGTGGATTTTGGCAGCCGTCGCGTTCGCGGAGAGCTCCTTCTTCCCGATCCCTCCCGACATCATGCTGCTGCCGATGTCGCTGGCGCGGCCGGCGCGGGCATGGCTGTTTGCCTCGTTGTGCACGATCGCCTCCGTCGCCGGCGGTGTGCTCGGCTACGCCATCGGCGCGCTGCTCTATGACTCGCTCGGGCACTGGCTGATCAATCTTTATCACCTCGGTGACAAGGTTGAATCCTTCCGCGCCTCCTACGCCGAATGGGGCAGCGTCATTATTCTGCTGAAGGGGCTGACGCCCATTCCCTATAAGCTCGTCACGATCACCTCGGGCTTTGCCGGCTACAATATCTGGCTCTTCATCCTGTGCTCCATCATCGCCAGGGGCGGGCGCTTTTTCATTGTTGCGATCGTGCTCAACCGTTATGGCGACGTGATCCGCGCCGAGATTGAAAAACGTCTTGGCCTGTGGGTGACGGCCTTTGTGATCGTGCTCGTCGCGGGCTTCGTCATCGCCGTCAAGCTGGTCTGAAACCTTGCCGCATGGCGAGAGCGGGATATCCTGACCCCATGCCCGATCGATCCGGCCCCCTGAAGGTGCTGCCAGGTGCACGGATTGCGCTGGCCGCCCTGCTATGGATGATCGCGGCCACCGACGGCTGGCCGCAAACCGCGGCGCCGCAACCGGCATCGCCCCCTGCAGAGCAGTTCGCGCCTCAACAGCCGGGCCCACAGCCGGCAGCGCCGCCGCCGGGCAATACCGCGGTGGCCCCTGCGCCGGCCGAGAATCCCGGCCTGTTCAACGAAATGGGCAAGGCCCTGGAAAAGTCGCTCTCGGTCCTGCCGACGCTGAAGAGCCCGGGCGAGACGCTCGACGATCTCAAGGATGCGGCCAGAAATGCCGGCGAGGGCCTGTCGCGGCTGACCGGCGGGTCGATGGCCGAAGGCCGCATCAAGTGTCCGGTCTCTGCCAACGGCGCGCCCGATTGCAAGGCCGCCGCCGACAAATTGTGCCAGGCCAAGGGCTTCAAGGGCGGCAAGAGCCTGTCGACGGACTCGACCGAAGCCTGCTCGGCGAAAGTGCTGATTCCGGGCCGCACCCGCAAGCCCGATGATTGCCGGACCGACAATTTCGTCATCCGCGCGCTATGCCAGTAGCAAAGGGATGCGAATATCAGAATCGGACCGCTAGCCTTTGACAGGAGCGATGGCCTTCTTGATATGATGTCCTGCATCTTCTGATCGGAAGACGGATTTCCCGCCAACCGGAAAACGAGGAAACAAGGATTCGCCGATGTCCATGCCTGCACTGTTCAAGGGCCGCCTCTCAATCCCCGCGATCGGCGCGCCGCTGTTCATTGTCTCGGTGCCCGACCTCGTGATTGCGCAATGCAAGGCCGGGATCGTCGGTGCGTTTCCGGCGCTGAATGCGCGGCCGCCCGAGCTGCTCGACGAGTGGCTGACGCGGATCAAACAGGAACTCGCCGCCTACGATGCGGCCCACCCGGAGCGGCCGTCGGCGCCGTTCGCGGTCAACCAGATCGTGCACCGCTCGAACAACCGCCTCGAGCACGATCTGGCGCTCTGCGAGAAACACAAGGTGCCGATCATCATCACCTCGCTCGGTGCGCGCGAGGAAGTCAACGAGGCCGCGCATCGCTGGGGCGGCATCGTGTTTCACGACGTGATCAACCAGAAATTCGCACACAAGGCGATCGAGAAGGGCGCCGACGGCCTGATCCTGGTCGCGGCCGGGGCCGGCGGCCATGCCGGCGTGATCTCGCCCTTCGCCTTCGTGGCGGAGACGCGGCAATGGTTCGACGGTCCGATCGCGCTGTCGGGCGCGATCGCCAGCGGCCGAGCGATCCGGGCCGCTCGCCTGCTGGGTGCGGACTTCGCCTATATCGGCTCGGCCTTCATCGCCACGAGGGAGGCGAATGCGGTGGAGCGCTACAAGGAGATGGTCGCGACATCGGGCGCGGAAGACATCGTCTATTCCAACCTCTTCACCGGCGTGCACGGCAACTATCTCAAGCCGTCGATCGTCGCGGCCGGCATGGATCCGGAGAATTTGCCGGAGTCGGACGCCTCGAAGATGAGTTTCGGCACCGACGCTTCCGGCGAACGCAACCGGCCGAAGGCCTGGAAGGAGATCTGGGGCTCGGGCCAGGGCATCGGCAGCGTCCGCGGCGTGGTGCCGGCAGCCGAGCTGATCGCGCGTTTGAAAAAAGAATACGACGAAGCGTTCGATCCGCCGCTGTAAAACTGCGGCAACGTCGAGACACCGCAAACCCTTGAATTGGTTGCAAGTAGTCGCGTTTCCGGCGCGTTCAATCGACACGGCTTGACATGTGACAATATGGTCACCTATTTTCGGCGAATGGATGCTGTGTTTAGAGCTCTCGCGGACCCGACGCGTCGAAGGCTGCTCGATGAACTCTTCAAAGAGGACGGGCAAACCTTGAGCGCGCTCGAGGAGCGGCTCCCGATGACGCGCTTCGGCGTGATGAAGCACCTCAAGTTGCTGGAGGAGGCCGGTCTTGTCGTGAGCAAGCGGCGCGGCCGCGAGAAATTGCACTTTCTAAACGCGGTCCCGATCCGGCTCGTCCACGACCGGTGGGTGAGCAAATACGCCGAGGCTTGGGCAGCCGAACTGAGCGAACTCAAGCGAGAATTGGAGAAGACGATGGAGAAGGTTTTCGAAATCTACATCAAGACGACGCCCGAGCGTCTCTGGCACGCCATCACCGACACCGACATGCGGCGCAAATATAATTTCGGAGCGATCGTCACGTCGGATTGGACGCCCGGCTCGCGTTTCGAGGGCTCCGGTAATGGAAGCCTGATCTTTGAGGGCGAGAATCTGGAGGTCGATCCGCCGCGCCGGCTGGTCCAGAGCTTCCGAGCTCTGTGGGGCGAGGATGTAAAGAGCGAAGGCGCCTCGCGGGTCACCTGGGAGATCGAAGCCATCGGCGATTCATGCCGGTTGACGGTAACCCATGATCAACTGCGCGAAGGCGCCAACAATCAGCTCTATGGCGGTTGGCCGATGGTTCTGTCCGGGATCAAGACGCTGCTCGAATCCGGAGAGCTTTTGACGACGCCCGGATCGCTGCGCTGGATGCAAGGCAACGATCAGTATCTCTCTGAAATTCGATAGTCGCGATCGACGGAAGGAACGATGAACATGCCAAAGCTGGTTGCCTACAACGCAGTGTCACTGGATGGGTACTTCACGGATGCAAACGGTGACATGAGCTGGGCTCACAAGCGTGATCCGGAATGGCAGGCTTTTGTTTCGGAGAATGCGAGCGGCGGCGGCCGGCTCCTGTTTGGCAGAGTGACCTATGACCTGATGGCGAGCTTCTGGCCGACCGCCCTTGCGGCACAAAGCAATCCCATCGTCGTCGAGCGAATGAACAGTCTGCAGAAGTTCGTTTTTTCCAGGAAACTCAACAAAGTCACCTGGAACAATACAACCCTTTTGAAGGGCGACATGGCGACCGAAATCCGCGAGCTGAAGCAGCAGCCGGGTCCAAACATCGTGATCATGGGAAGCGGCAGCGTTGTTGCGCAATTGGCGGATGCCGGATTGATCGATGAATACCAGATCGTGCTCAACCCGGTCGTGGTCGGCAACGGCCGGACGTTGTTCGAGGGCGTCAAAAAGAAACTGCCGATGAGGCTCGCCAATTCCCGAACTTTCAGTAATGGCAATGTCGTGCTGTTCTACGAGCCGATGGCATGAAATAGAACCGCCCGCCTCGAGCCTTGGTCTCCGGGAAGGTCTGCGCCGCAGTTCCCGGCCATTTAACCCGTCCTTAACCACGCCCGCCCAAGATTCATTCCGTCGAGCCATGCGCCCGCAAGGCGGCGCGCGCAGGCGGAGTGGCAGTTGCAGGGTGGGGTGACATGGATTTCGAAACGCTTTTTGCAAAGACGCCGGCGACCATCGACGAGATCAAGCGCCGCGTTGCCTATGCCCTCGAGCGCCACCCGCTCTGCCGCCAGGTGAAATTCGACGTGGTCGGCATGCCCCGCACGACCAAGGGCGGAAACTGGACCATCACCTGGCACACGGTCGCGCCCGATGCGCTGTGGGAGGCATCCGATATCATTGCTGATATCCAGGACGCCTATGAACTCGTCGCGGCCGCCTGATCGCCGCTTGCTGTCAAGGCCACAATAGTCACCGCAGTGGCACGGTTAAGCCTTATTTCCTGCCCGATTGCCGGGGCAAATAATTGGTATCGAGCGAATTTCGAAAATCGGAGCTCTCACCCTGTCGAAAGCCGTCACCATTATCGCGCTCACCGGTTTTCTGATCCTTGGTGCGGCTACGGCCGCGATATTGGGCCGTGACAGCGTGCCCGCGGCGGGAGCGGCGATGGTGACGTCATCCTCCGCGATGCCGGAAATCGTGTCGAACCGGCAAGGCAAGGGCGACAAGCTGACCGTTGCGGTGGTCGCGTCCGCGCCAGCCGCATCTGTTCAGCCTGAGACGGCGACGACCGGCGCGCTCCCAAGCGAGCCGCTGCGGCAGGCCTATGCGGAGGCGCGGTCCTCCGACATCGAAGGGCTCAAGCTGACCGATCCGGCGCCTTCGCCAGAGAAACCGAAAGCGGTGGAACCGAAGCCTCTGGAATCAAAACCTGTGGCCGCCGCCAAGCCGCCGGCCCAGAAATCCTATGCCTTGTTGAGCGATGCGCAGATTGCCGGCATCAAGGATCGGCTGAAGCTGACACCGGACCAGGAATATTACTGGCCGGGGATCGAGAATGCGTTGCGAGCGGTATCGCGCAAGATCCAGGCCGCGCGGCTGTCCGATCCGAACAATGCTGCCGCCGTCAAGATCGATCCGGACGGGGCGGAGGTTCAGGAATTGAAATCAGCGGCGATGCCGCTGCTGTTTCAGTTGCGCGAAGACCAGAAGCGCGAAGTGCGCTCGCTGGCCCGTCTGATCGGTCTGGAGAAGGTCGCGCAAGCGATCTGATCGCTCCCGCAGGTCAAATAGCCTTTAGGCCGCGATCTCTTCGTCGACCGACGATTCCCGGACCGTGCAATTGCGGCCTGAGCGCTTGGCCTGATAGAGCGCGCGATCGCAGCGCTCGATCAGGCCTTCCGCCGATTCAGCCATGCGGAACTGCGCGACCCCGACCGAGATCGTGACGCTCGATATTTCCTCGCCGGTGGCGCGGCGGGTCAGGCGCGCCTCGCCGATGCGGCGGCGAATGCGTTCGGCGACCTCGGCGCAGACATCGAGCGTCGCGCCCGGTAGCACCGCGATCAGCTCTTCGCCGCCATAACGCGCGGCGTGATCGCAATCGCGCACGCTCTCCTGCAACACCCTGCCAACGAGCCGCAGAACCTGATCGCCGACCTGATGGCCGTAGCTGTCGTTGAATGTCTTGAAGTAGTCGATGTCGATCATCAGGATGCTGAGCGGCGTTCCAGCTTCCATCGACGTGATCTGGGCGGTGCGCAGGAAGGCCTCGAGCGAGCGGCGGTTGGCAAGCCCGGTGAGCGGGTCGGTGTTGGAGTGTTGCTCGGCAAGCTTCAGCGAATCCCTGATCTGGTCGAGGTCCTGCGTGGTCCTGAGGAAGTTCGCCTCAAGCGCCGTGGAGCGGGACGTCGCACTCGACAATTCCTTCAGCAGTTTCTCGATGATCGGCCGCGGATCGGCCACGGCCTGACATTCCGAGCTCACTTCGCCGAGGCTTTCCATCTGCGAACGATTGTCGGAGATGGCGGTCGCCAGAAATTCCTGCGCGCTCGCGATCACAGCATGCACCTGGTCGGGGATGTCGTCGCTCAGGCCGGGGTCCGAATACGGCCTGACATAGGTGACGTAGAGATCGCGATTGACGAGGGAATCGAATTTCCGCTTGTTGGCGATCAGGATGTCGATGGTCTTCTTGAGCGTGAGCGAGCCGCCCATCGCGTAGAAGAACCAGACGGCAAAATTTTCAGGGGTCGGCGGCACGCGGTGCTGCGCCATAAAACCATTGGCCCGATCCGCAAGCGTCGTCGCGTAATCGAAATCGATCTCGTCGGGCGCGCTGCTCATTCCTTCGGTCCACCCGCACCCCGATCGCTGCGGTTTAAATCGCGGAAAGCTGTTTTGTTAATTTTGGTAAAGGGATTTGGATCGGGGCAATCGCCTTAGCGTAGACCTCACATCTAAAGGATGCTTTAAACATTGCGGCACGGCGGGGATCGGCAGGCGTTCAAAACCCGGCGGAAACCGCCCCCATCTCGTTGAAAATGACCGCGATTCTCGCAAGGGTCGCGATCGAACCTGCGGCACCCACGCGGACTTCTGAACCGTCACACTTGCATACCGGACGAGGCCTCCATGAGCACGCGACGCGAACACGATTTATTGGGCGACCGGGACGTCCCGGCCGAGGCCTATTACGGCGTCCACACCTTGCGGGCGGTGGAGAATTTCCCGATCACCGCGACCCCGATCTCGATCTATCCGGATCTGATTGTGGCGCTGGCCTCGATCAAGCTGGCGGCCGCTCGAAGCAACCGCGACCTCGGCCTGCTCGATGCCACCAAGGCCGATGCCATCATTGCCGCCTCCGAAGAGGTCAGGGCCGGGCGGTTGCACGATCAGTTCGTGGTCGACGTCATTCAGGGCGGCGCCGGCACCTCGACCAACATGAATGCCAACGAGGTGATTGCCAACCGCGCGCTGGAATTGCTCGGCCGGCAGAAGGGTGACTACAAGTTTTTGCACCCGAACGAACAGGTCAACATGAGCCAGAGCACCAACGACGTCTATCCGACGGCGCTGAAGCTTGCAGCCTATTCCGGCATCATGCGCCTGGTCGACGCCATGGTGGTGCTGCGCCAGGCCTTCGAAGCGAAATCGGAGGAGTTCAAGGACATCATCAAGATGGGTCGCACCCAGTTGCAGGATGCGGTGCCGATGACGCTCGGCCAGGAGTTCTCGACCTATGCGGTCATGCTCGGTGAGGATGAACAGCGGCTGAAGGAAGCAGTGCTTCTGGTGTGCGAGATCAATATGGGCGCGACCGCGATCGGCACCGGCATCAACGCCCATCCCGACTATGCGCGCCTGGTCTGCCAGCATTTGCGCGACGTTACCGGCGTTCCCGTGGTCACCGCCTCCAACCTGATCGAGGCGACGCAGGATTGCGGCGCGTTCGTGCAGTTGTCCGGCGTCCTGAAACGGGTCGCCGTCAAGCTGTCGAAGACCTGCAACGACCTGCGGCTGTTGTCGTCGGGCCCGCGCGTCGGACTGAACGAGATCAACCTGCCGCCGATGCAGGCTGGCTCCAGCATCATGCCGGGCAAGGTCAACCCCGTGATCCCCGAAGTGGTCAATCAGATCGCGTTTGAAGTGATCGGCAACGACGTCACCGTGAGCTTTGCCGCCGAGGCCGGTCAATTGCAGCTCAATGCGTTCGAGCCGATCATCGCGCATAGCCTGTTCAAGAGCGTCAATCATCTGCGCGCCGGCTGCCTGACACTGGCCGAGCGCTGCGTGAAGGGCATCACCGCCAACCGCGAGCATCTGCGCCGCGGCGTTGAGCGTTCGATCGGAATCGTGACCGCGCTCAATCCCTATATCGGTTATGCCAATGCGACCGAGGTCGCGCAGCAGGCGCTTCTGACCGACCAAAGCGTTTACGACCTGGTGCTCGCCAAGAAGCTTCTGACCCGCGAACAGCTCGATCAGATTTTGCAGCCGGAAATCCTGACCCAGCCGCGCGTGTTCGGCACCGCGACGACCACAGCGGAAACCCACCCGCTCAGCGTCCGCCGCGACCAGACCGACTGATTAATTTGTCGCCTTTTATCATCTGATGAAAATTTAACCCGGCGCGCGACGCGATTTCGGGGCCAGGGATTTGCGGTTGTCCCGAGGGGGCGATAGGCTGCGGCAAAGAGGAAAAAAGCCATGGATCGCCAACGCCATGGATCAGGAATCGAGGGAGGTATTGATGCAAGAGCTGACGCCGGAAAACATCACGCAAGCCGTGCTTGATCAGATGGCCTCGACGCCCAATCCGCGGATGAAGGAGATCATGGCGTCCGCGGTCAAGCACCTGCATGCGTTTGCCAAGGACGTGAACCTGACGCCGGCGGAGTGGATCAAGGGCATCGCCTTCATGACCGCGGTCGGGAAAATCTGTACCCCGGCGCGGCAGGAATTCATTCTGCTGTCGGATACGCTTGGTCTGTCGGCGCTGGTGAACGGCCTGCACGACGAAACGGCGATGGAAGAGGGCACGAACACCAGCCTGCTCGGCCCGTTTTATCGCGAAACCACGCCGAATCTCGCTGCCGGCAGCCAGATTGCCAGGCACGTCGATCCCGGTACAGAAATCGTGCTTTACGGCCGTGTGACGGACGTCAACGGCAAGCCGCTCGCCGGAGCCACGGTTTCGCTCTGGCAGACCAGCGCGACCGGCCTTTACGACATTCAGGAAGATCCCGCCTCTGTCGACTACCGCGGCATCTTCACCACCGACGCCAAAGGGCTCTTCATGCTGCGCACGGTGAAGCCGCTCGGCTATTCGATCCCGATGGATGGGCCGGTCGGCGAGATGATCACGGCGCAGCGGCGGCACGGCATGCGTCCTGCGCATATTCATTTCCTGGTCGGGGCGCCCGGCTATCGTGAGCTGGTGACCGCGCTTTATTTGCGCGACGACCCGCATCTGGCCGACGACGTCGTGTTCGGCTCCTCCGGCGATCTTGCGGTCGATATCAATCCGAAAGACCCGGAATGCCCGATTCCGGGCCTGCCGAGCATCCGCTTCGACATGCGTCTGTCGCGCGAGACCGAAGCCGACCGGGCCGGCGGGCGCGTCGGCGCCGATCCGGCCGCGATCCTGAAGCAGCCGGCCTGACGATAGCGGGTCGCGTTGCCTTGCAACTTGAGTTGGGTTGTGGCCGGGCGTGTCCCGGCCCTAACCTTAGGTGACATCTTAAAGTCTGCGCCAGGAAGCGAAGAAATTCCGGCGCGGACAAATCGAAAAACAAGAATGGGTTTAAGGGGAGGAACGATGAAACGCAGATTGCTTCTTGGCGCCGCGATCGCGATCGCAGGCCTCGCGCTGGTCTCGAACGCCGACGCCCAGCAGCCGCCGATCAAGATCGGCATGTCGATGGCGCAGACCGGCGGATTGGCCGGCGGCGGCAAGGCCTCGCTGCTCGGCACCGAAATCTGGCGCGACGACATCAACGCCCGCGGCGGCCTGCTTGGCCGCAAGGTCGAACTCGTGGTCTATGACGACAAGTCGAGCGCCGCCGAGACGCCGGCGATCTATTCCAAGCTCATCGACGTCGACAAGGTCGATCTGTTGTTCTCGCCCTACGCGACGGTGCCGACCGCGCCGATCATGCCGCTGGTCAAGCAGCGCGGCATGGTGCTGATCGGCAACTTCTCGTTCCAGATCAACAGCAAGATCGGCCACGACATGTGGTTCAACGTGGCGCCGTGGGGACCGGCGGATTCGTGGGCGGCGGCATTTCTCGATATCGGCCAGAAGGCCGGCGGCAAGACGGTGGCGTTGCTCACCGCCGATCAGGAGTTCGCGCAAAATCTGGCGACGACCGCGCGCGAAGTCGCCACCAAGCGCAACATGCCGATCGTGTACGACCAGGCCTATCCGCCGAACACGGTGGAATTCTCCGGCATTATTCGCGCGCTGAAAGCCGCCAAGCCCGACGTCGTCTATGTTGCGTCCTATCCGCCGGACTCGGCCGGTATTTTGCGCGCCATCAATGAAATCGGGATCGGCGACAACGTCAAACTGTTCGGCGGCGGCATGGTCGGCCTGCAATTCGGCCCGGTCATGGAGAACCTCGGCTCGCTGGTCAACGGCGTCGTCAACTTCAACACCTGGCTGCCCGAACCCAGCATGTATTACGACGGCACCAAGACGTTCTTCGAAACCTATTCGAAGCGCGCGGTCGAGGCCAAGGTCGATCCGCTCGGCTATTACCTGGCGCCGTTCGGCTATGCGCAGGGGCAACTCATCGAAGCCGCAGTCAAGGCGACCGGCTCGCTCGATCAGAAGGCGATCGCGAAATATCTGCACGAGAACGAGGTCAAAACCATCGTCGGTCCGATCTCGTTTGCAGCCGACGGCGAGCGCAAGGTGACCGCGACCTTGCAGGCGCAATTCCAGGGTATCGTCGACAAGAACATGGATCAGTTCAAGAAGCCGGGCAAACAGGTGATCCTGTTCCCGCCGAACCTGAAGTCCGGCGAACTGGTCACGCCGTTCGAGGCTGCGCGAAAGTAATTCTCTCGCGAACGGGCTGGGCGGCGGGTTAGTCAAGGGGTCAAGGGGAGCCTAAGTTTGTTTTCGATGGACCTGCTGCTCGACGCGGTGGTGACCGGCGTGCTGCTCGGCTGCTTCTATGCAGCCGTCAGCATCGGGCTGTCGGTTTCGTTCGGCCTGCTCGACGTGCCGCATGTGGCGCATCCGGCCTTCCTGGTGATGGCGTCATACGCGGTCTATTTCCTCAATGAGAGCTACGATATCGATCCGCTGGTGGCCGGAGTTCTGATCACGCCGCTGCTGTTTGTCTTCGGGCTCGCCGCCTACCGGATTTACTACGAGACCTTCGAGCGCCGCGGCAGCGACGCCGCGGTGCGCGGCATCGCATTTTTCTTCGGCGTCGCCTTCATCATCGAGGTGCTGATCATCCTGCATTTCGGCGTCGACCAGCGATCGGTCACCGCATCCTATATCGGCAAGTCCTGGCGATTTGGCGACATGCGGATTCCGTTACGATTGATGGTGGCCTTTGCGGTCGCGACCGGTCTGACGGTGCTGCTGGCGGCCTATCTTTCGCGCACCTTCATGGGCCGCGCGATCCGCGCGGTGGCGCAGGATGAAGAGGCGGTGCGGCTGATGGGCGCCAATCCCGTGCGTATCAAGCAGTGGGCGTTCGGAATTGCGACCGCGGTGCTTGGGGTAGCCGGCGCGCTCCTTATTATCGTGGCGCCGGTCGATCCGACGCTCGACCGCGCCTATATCGGCCGCACCTTCTGCGTCGTGGTGATGGCGGGCCTCGGCAGCATGACCGGAACGCTGATTGCCGCCATCATTCTCGGCGTGGCGGAAACCATCGTGCTGACGATGTTCGGTGCCTCCTGGGCGCCTGCGATCTCCTTTGCCCTGCTGCTGGGCGTGCTCGCGGTGCGGCCGCAGGGCCTTCTGGGAAGGCGATGATGAAACGGAACGCCATCGCTTTCTGGGGCTCGGCGGCGCTGTTTCTCGCGGTCGTCTTGCTGTCGACGCAACTCGTCCGCAACGAATACTGGTTCTTCGCCGGCTACGTGATCCTGCAATTCATCGTGCTGTCGGTCGCCTGGAGCATTCTCGGCGGCTATGCCGGCTATGTGAATTTCGGCACCAGCGCGTTTTTCGGCGTCGGCGTCTACACCGCGATTTTGCTGTTCAAGGCGCTCGGCGCGCCGCTGCTGGTGCAGATTGCGGCGGCCGCCGCGGTGGGCGCGCTGCTCGGTTTTGCGGTCGGCCTGTTGACGCTGCGCATGCAGGGCATCTTCTTTTCGATCGCCACCATTGCGTTGACCATCGTCATTGAAACCACCGTGACCAACTGGCGCTTCCTCGGCGGCGCCGCCGGCATCCAGATCCAGCGGCCGCCGGTGACGGCGCCGTTCCCGACCTATGTGCAGATGCTGGTGTTCGTTCAGGCGTCGCTCGTGGTGATCGCGGTCGCGATCGCGCGCTACATCCAGAATTCCTGGATCGGACGCGGCCTTCAGGCACTCAGGGACGACGAGCTCGCCGCCGAATGCACCGGCGTGCCGACGCTGCGGCTGAAGATGACGGCGTGCGTGATATCCGGCGCGTTGATGTGCGCGGCCGGCGCGCCGGCGGCGATGTATCTGCAATATGCCGACCCGGGTTCGGCCTTCAATCTCAACTATTCGGTCTCGGTGCTGGCGATGGCGCTGATCGGCGGCACGGCGCACTGGATCGGGCCGGTGATCGGGGCGATCCTGCTCGGCGTCACGCAGCAGCTTCTGGCCGTCACGATTTCATCGGAAGTCAACGTGCTCGTGCTCGGCGTCATGCTGGTGCTGTTCGTGGTGGGCGCGCCGGAAGGCATCATCGGGCTATTTCGCAGGGGCCGCCGCGCGGAGGCCAAGCCATGACGCCCGCGCCCGTCACCGAGCTTCCGCTGCTCAGGATCGAAGCGCTGACAAAACGCTTCGACGGCTTCACCGCGCTCGATAACGTCAGCGTCGACATCAAGCCGGGGGAACGCTTCGGCCTGATTGGACCGAATGGCTCCGGCAAGACGACGCTGATCAACTGCATTTCCGGCGCGTTCCGGACCGAGCCCTCGACCGTCACCTTCAATGGCGAGGATATCACCCGCCTGCCGCCGCACGTGCGCACGCGGCGCGGCATCGCGCGCAGCTTCCAGATTCCGCGGCCCTTCCGCAGCATGACCGTCATCGAGAACCTGATGGTCGCGGTCGATTTCACCAGCGGTCATCTCACTCTCTCGGTCGACGATCATCGCGACCAGGCGATGGCGATTCTTCAGCAAATGGGGCTTGCGGCCAAGGCCAATGCGGGCGTCACGGGCTTGAGCCAGGTCGAGTTGCGCAAGATGGAGCTGGCGCGTGCGATGGCGACGCGGCCGAAGCTTCTGATTTCAGACGAGGCGATGGCGGGTCTGTCCGGCTCGGAGGTCGACGAGGTGCTCGATCTCCTGATCAAGCTCGCCGGCGAATCCATCACCATCATCATGATCGAGCACATCATGCAGGCGGTGATGCGGTTCTCCGAGCGCATCATGTGCCTCGAGGCCGGCAAGATCATCGCGATCGGAAAGCCCTCCGACGTGATGGCGAATGCGCGGGTGCAGGAGGCCTATCTTGGCACTTAGCCTTGCGATCCGCGATCTCGATGCCGGCTACGGCGCGGTCAAGGCGCTGCGTGGCGTCTCGCTTGACGTCGCGACCGGCGAGACCGTGGCGCTGCTCGGCACCAACGGCAACGGCAAGAGCACGCTGATGAAGTGCGTGATGGGGCTGGTGCGGCCATGGCGCGGCAGCGTCACGCTTGACCTCGATGGTACCACGCACGACCTCGGCAAGATGTCGGCGGAGACGATCGTCGATCTCGGCGTGGCGCTGGTGCCGGAAGGCCGCCGGCTGTTCCCGCGGCTGACGGTTTCGGAAAATCTCATGCTGGGCGCGTTCCGCCGCGCCGCCCGCCGCGACATCGATCGCAATCTGGCCATCGCTTTTGAAACATTTCCGGTGTTGAAGGAGCGGGCCAACCAGCTCGCGGGCACCATGTCGGGCGGGCAGCAACAGATGTTGGCCATCGCGCGCGCGCTGATGTCCTCGCCGCGGCTGCTTCTGATCGACGAGCCTTCGGTGGGCCTGTCGCCGCTGCTGGTTTCGCAGATGATCACCAAGATCGGCGAGCTCGGCGAACGTTTCGATCTCACGGTTCTGATGGCCGAACAGAATTTCAATCAGGCGGTGCGCATCGCCGATCGCGGTTATATCATCGTCCACGGCGAGATCGTGGTCGCGGCCAATGTCGACGAGCTGCATGGCAACGATATCGTCAAGCGGCTTTATCTCGGCGGGGCGGCGTAACCATCGGAGTTCTTGAACATCCCTCGAGACGGCGCTCTCGCGCCTCCTCGGGATGAGGTCTAACCCCTCATGGTGAGGAGCCGCAGGCGTCTCGAACCATGAGGCCGTTTTGAATACGGAGCATCCATGACGACAAAACTCTTGCCGACCACGGTTGTCGGCAGTTATCCGCAGCCGGACTGGCTGGTCGATCGCCAGATACTATCGAAAGGTGTCGCGCGGGTGCGGCTCGATCTGTGGCGCGTCGCCGAGCCCTGGCTCGAACAGGCGCAGGACGATGCGACGCTGCTCGCGATCCGCGACATGGAGCGCGCCGGCATCGACATCATCACCGACGGCGAGATGCGACGGGAAAGCTATTCCAACCGCTTTGCGACCGCGCTGGACGGTATTTCCACCGGCAAGCCGGGCGAAGTACTCTCGAAAGCCGGGCTTCCCACCGCCGTGCCGCGCGTCGTCGGTCCGGTCAGGCGCACGCGGGCGGTCGAGGCCCGCGACATGGAGTTTCTGCGCAAGAACACCGAGCGCGCCGCGAAGATCACGCTGCCGGGGCCTTTCACGATGAGCCGGCAGGCGGTCAACGAATATTATAAAGACGACGACGAGATGGTGATGGACTTCGCCGCTGCCGTGAACGCCGAAGCGCGCGATCTCGAAAAGGCCGGCGCCGACGTGATCCAGCTCGACGAGCCGTGGCTGCGCCAGGATCCCCCGGCGGCCAAGCGCATTGCCGTGAAGGCGATCGACCGCGCGGTGGAGGACCTTAAAATCACGACTGTGGTGCATCTTTGTTTTGGCTATGCGGCGATCGTCAAGGGCGAGAAGCCGGTCGGCTATTCGTTCCTCGGCGAACTCGGCGCCTGCAAGGTCGACCAGATTTCGATCGAGGCGGCGCAGCCGAAGCTCGATCTCGGCGTGCTGAAGGAGCTTTCGTCGAAGACGATCATGCTGGGCGTGATCGATCTTGCCGATCCCAAGGCAGAGACGCCCGATGTCGTCGCGAACCGCATCCGCGCCGCGCTGAAGCATGTGCCGCCCGAGCGCCTCGTGCCCGCGCCGG
The DNA here is from genome assembly GCF_900142985.1 of Bradyrhizobium erythrophlei. Taxonomy (NCBI): domain Bacteria; kingdom Pseudomonadati; phylum Pseudomonadota; class Alphaproteobacteria; order Hyphomicrobiales; family Nitrobacteraceae; genus Bradyrhizobium; species Bradyrhizobium erythrophlei. The sequence goes on along the minus strand of NZ_LT670849.1, from coordinate 1,940,529 downwards.
ATTGCGGCATGAAGTACCTGCCGCGCGAGCTTGCCTTTGCCAAGCTCAAGGCGCTCGCGGACGGCGCGGCGATGGTGCGCGGGGAACTTTAGTTGCGCTTTATCCGGCGCGGGCGGCCAGCCGCCGCTCCCGCCGCCGCTGACGCCAGAGCCGGGCGCGGTCGAGATAAAGATACACGACCGGCGTCGTATAGAGCGTCAGGATCTGGCTCAGGATCAGCCCGCCGAAGATGGCGATGCCGAGCGGCTGGCGGAACTCGCTGCCTTCGCCAAGCCCGACCATCAACGGAACCGCGCCGAACAGCGCCGCCATGGTCGTCATCATGATCGGCCGAAACCGCATGATGCAGGCCTCGAAGATGGCGTCGCGCGACGACAACCCGCGTTGCCGTTCGGCGTCGAGCGCGAAGTCGATCATCATGATCGCGTTTTTCTTCACGATGCCGATCAAGAGGATCACCCCGATCATCGCAATGATGTCGAACTGGGTGCCAGACAGCATCAACGCGAGCACCGCGCCGACGCCCGCAGATGGCAGCGTCGACAGGATCGTCAGCGGATGAATGTAGCTTTCGTAAAGCATGCCGAGCGAGATGTAGATGGTCGCGAACGCCGCCAGGATCAGATAAGGCTCGCTCGCCAGCGACTGCTGGAAGATCTTGGCGGCGCCGGAAAACGCACCGCGAATGTCCGCGGGCATATCGATCTTCCTCATGGTTGCCTCGATCACCGTCGTCGCCGCGCTCAGCGAAGCACCGGGAGGCGTGTTGAAGGAGATGGTGCTTGCGACCAGACTGTCCTGATGGTTGACCGAAAGCGGCGTCTGACTTTGCGCAAAGCGGGCGACGCTCGCCAGCGGAATCATCGTCTCCGTGCTGGTCGAGACTGCCGTTCCGGTCGATGACGCCCCCTTGCCGGCAGAGCCGATCGAGTTGGTCGCCTGATTGCGCACCGCGTTGTTCACGATCGCGCTGAGCGAATTCTTCTGCGCGGATGACGTGATCGTTCCGGCCACGGCGTTGGTGGTCTGCGATCCGGTCGCAGGCCCGCCGATCGTGCTGATGTAAACGTCCTTCAACGTCTCCGGGTTCTGCCAGTAGCTCGGCGTCACCTCCATGATCACATGGTACTGGTTGCGTGCGACATAGATCGTCGAGACCTGCCGCTGGCCGAACGCATCATAGAGCGTATTATCGATCTGGCTGACGGTGATGCCGAGTTGGGACGCCGCGTCGCGGTCGATCACGAGGTTGGATTGCAGCGCCTTGGTTTGCTGGTCGGTCGAGACGTCGGTCAACGCCGGCTCGGATTGCAAGGCTGCGACCAGCTTGGGAGTCCATTCGCTCAGCTCCTCGGACGTCGAGCCTTGCAGCGTGTACTGATAGGCGGCGTTGCCGGAACGGCCTCCGGCGCCGAGGTCGCCGATTGATTGCAGGAATAGCGTGGCGCCGGCCACGGCCGCCAGCGGGCCGCGCAGCCGTTCGATCACCTGCTCGGCCGACAGGTCGCGCTGGCCCAACGGTTTGAGCGAGGCGAACACCGTGCCGGTGTTGGTGGCCTGAGCCGGGCCGGGACCGCCGCCGCCGGTGAAGCCGGAAACGGTATCGACCGCGGGATCGCTTTTGACGATCTGGATGAACTGGGTCAGTTTCTCGCGCATCAGCTGGAACGAGGTGCTTTGATCGGCCTGGATCGATCCCCGCAGCAGCCCCGTATCCTGCTGCGGCACGAAGCCCTTCGGTACCACGCGGTAGAGGTGGAAATTCAAGCCGAGCGTCGCCGCCAGGATCAGCATCACCGACAACGGGTGACGCAGCGCGATTGCCAGCGTCCACCTGTAGCCGCGCAGCATGGTTTCAAAGACCCATTCGCTGGCCCGATAGATCCGGCCATGCGGCTCGTCGCGATGACTGCGCAGAAGGATGGCGCACATCATCGGCGTCGTCGTCAGCGAGACCACGAGCGAGATCGCAATGGCAATCGTGATCGTCATGGCGAATTCGCGAAACAGCCGGCCGACCAGACCGCCCATCAGCAGGATCGGCACGAAAACGGCGACCAGCGACACACTCATCGACAATACAGTGAAGCCGACCTCGCGCGAGCCAAGCAGCGTGGCTTCGATCCGCGACATGCCCGCATCCAGGTGGCGGGCGATGTTTTCCAGCACCACGATGGCGTCATCGACGACAAATCCGGTCGCGACCGTCAGTGCCATCAGCGAGAAGATGTCGAGGCTGTAGCCCAATAGATACATCACGGCGAATGTCGCCACCAGCGATACCGCGACCGCCACCACCGGCACCAGCGTCGCGCGCGCGTTGCGCAGGAACGCGAACACCACGAGGATGACGAGCGCCACCGCGATCAGCAGCGTGATCTCGACGTCGCGCAACGAGGCGCGGATGGTCTTGGAGCGGTCGACGGCGAGGTTGATGTCGATGGCGGGCGAGACCGAGGCGCGCAATTGCGGCATCAATTGCTTCACGCGGTCGACCATCTGGATGATGTTGGCGCCGGGCTGGCGGTAGACGATCATCATCACGGCGGGCTTGCCGTCGGAGAGGCCGAGCGTTCGCACGTTCTCCACGGAATTGACGACTTCGCCGACATCCGAAAGGCGCACCGGCGCGCCGTTGCGGTAGGCCACGATCAGCGACTTGTAATCCTCGGCCTTGTTGGCCTGGTCGTTGGAATAGAGCTGGTAGCGGCGGCTGTTGACGTCGATGCCGCCCTTCGGGCTGTGCGCGTTGGTTGACGCCAGCGCGGCGCGGACGTCCTCCAGTCCGATGCCGTATTTATAGAGCGCCGGCGGCAGCAGCTCGACGCGCACGGCGGGCGGCGATCCGCCGCTGACGGCGACTTCGCCCACGCCTTCGATCTGCGACAGTTTTTGCGCCAGCACGGTCGAGGCGGCATCGTAGAGTTCGCCCGGCATCAGCGTGTCGGACGTCAGCGTATAAATCAGGATCGGCGCCGACGCCGGATTGAACTTGCGGTAGGTCGGATTGCTGCGCAAGCTGGCCGGCAAATCGGCACGCGCCGCATTGATCGCGGCCTGCACGTCGCGCGCGGCGCCGTTGATATCGCGGCCGATCTCGAATTGCAGGACGACGCTGGCCGAACCCAGCGTGCTCGCCGAGGTCATCTCGGTGACGCTGGCGATCTGCCCAAGGTGGCGCTCGAGCGGGCTTGCGACCGTCTTCGCGACGTCCGCGGGGCTGGCGCCCGGCAAGGTCGCCTGGACCGCAATCGTCGGAATGTCGACGTCCGGCAGCGGCGACACCGGCAGCTTGAAGAAGGCGATGACGCCGGCCACCACAAGTCCGAGCGACAATAGCGTGGTTGCGACCGGGCGGCGGATAAAGGGTGCAGAGAGGTTCATAACATGCGTGATGGCCGTTACCGGTGAGCTTCTATCCGGTGACGCCCCGATGCAAAAGCCTCACAATGTCACACGATATCGTCACACGGCCGCCCCAAATCAAGAGACCCGACACGTCTAGAAGCACTGTTGCGCAGGGGCTAGTGGTCCGATTCTAACATTCGCATCCCGGCCCAACGTGCACCTTTGCGAATGTTAGAATCAAAGGATCACTAGAAAATATAGGTTTCTAGTGGAGTTTCGGATTTGACATTCGCTTTACGAACTTGCGGCTAGACGGTAGCGAATGTCAAATCCACTCCACTAGCGATATTGATAGGAAGCTGCATACCGCGGGGTCACATTCGGATGAATCACTGTAAAACAAGGTTGCAAGGCAAGGTCGGGTTACACGTCATGCCCTTGATGGGCGCGGCGCTTGGCTTGTTGTTCGGGCCGTCCGCCTTCGCCGCCGACGCGCCGGCGCGTAAAGCCGGCCTGTGGGAAGTGAAGACCGCGATCGAAGGGCAGGGGCGCCCGGTCACGGTGCAGCAATGCATCGATGCCGCGACCGATCAGATGCTGCAATCGAGTGCGGGGCCCTTCGCAGCGCCCCTGTGCACGGGGCGCGACGTGACGAAATCCGACGCCGGCATGACGATCGACACCCATTGCAGCTTCAATGGCAAAGCGGCGAATGCGCACGCGGTCGTGTCAGGCAGTTTCGACAGCGCCTATACCATGACGGTGACGGCGGAAGGCGGCGCGTTGCCTCCGGTGAAGATGACAATCGAGGGCAAATGGCTGAGCGCTTGCGCAGCCGGCCAACAGGCGGGCGATGTCATCATGGCGAACGGCGTCAAGGTCAACATTCCGGAATTGCAGAAGCGCGCGCTCGGGGCCGATCCGTCACAGCCGGGCAAGTAAGTTGGTCGCCAGCCATCGATAATGTAACATCATCTGGCACGATTTGATGGTTTGGGATCGGGATGGATCGGCTGACCAGCCTGACGGCGTTTGTCCGGGTCGTCGACAGCGGAGGGTTTTCCGCCGCGGCCCGCCGTCTCAACATGTCCACGGCCATGATCAGCAATCATGTGCAGGCGCTCGAGGCGCGGCTGGGCGTGCGGCTGTTGAACCGCACCACGCGCAAGATCAGCGTGACCGAGGCCGGAAAGGCCTATTACGATCGCTGCACCCACATCCTTGCTGACCTTGAGCAGGCGGACGACATTGCGGGCGCCTTGCATTCGACGCCGCGCGGCACACTGCGCATCTATACCGTGAGCAGCATGGTCCCGTTCGTGTCGTCGGTCGTCACTGAATTCCTCAAAGATCATCCCGCGGTCAGCGTCGACCTGACGATGGGCGAGCGGACGGTCGATCTGATCGAGGAAGGTTACGACATGGCGATCCGCCTGACGCCGGCGCCTGATTCCAGCCTGATCGTCCGCAGTCTCGCCACCTGGCGTCACGTGCTGTGCTGCTCGCCCGGCTATCTCGAAAAGCACGAACGGCCGCGGCAACTCGCCGATCTCGCCAACCACAATTGCCTGCGTCACGTGCTCTATCCTTTCCAGGACGGATGGCATTTCGCGGATCGCAAAGGCGCTCCGGCCGCCGTGAAGGTGTCAGGCAATCTGATCACCAACAGCGCCGAAGCGCTGCGGACAGCCCTGCTGGAGGGGATCGGCGTCGGTCTCGCCGCCGGATTTCTGGTCCATGGAGATCTCGAGGCAAACCGGCTGGTCCGCCTGCTGCCGGAATACCGGCCGGTCGAGCTCTCGATGAATGCAATCTATCCGCATCGTCATCAGCTATCGGCAAAGGTCAGAACCTTCATCGACCTTTTGGTGCAGCGCAGCGCCGAACAGAAAAAGCTGATCGATCCGTTTTGCTGACGGCGGGTGCGTTGCATCTGTCGCCGCTAGATATTTTCAAGGTCCGATTATCAAATGCAGCGAAACAATCTGTTTCAGCTTTAGCGGATTATCGTCCGGCCTGGCCGTGTCTAGCTTGCCGCCATACGAGGCAATCTCGCTTCGCAAAGCCGGGAGATAAAACCATGAACAGCACAAGCAGGCGCATCGCCGCTTCAGCCGTGTCAGCACTGATCGCGATGTCGATGATCCAGACCGCTAGCGCAGGCGAACGTACGAGGAAGCACGCGGCCGTCGCCACGAGCGAACAGGTTCGCAACGCCAATGCCGCGGTCGCGGTCGACCAGGACGAAGTTGCGCGCTATCGCAACGGAGCCGGATCGGCACCGGCGGGCCACTGAGTCTCCGTTTTGCTGCGGCTGAACACAGCAGGACTCAGGCAGGTCATGCACCAAGGCGGCCCAGCGATATTGACCGGGCCGCCTTCGATGAATTCCGTTTGTAGCATTCAGGCAGCCGCGGCCTGACGCGAGCCAACGGCGTTGCCGTTGCGGCGGCTATCGAAGCTCAACGCACCAGCGCCGAAGGCAACGATTTGAAGCAGGCCGCCAGTGATCATCACGTTCTTGAGGAAATGGATCATCTGGTTCTGGTCGGCGAAGTTGTTGTGGAACGAAAACGCGGTCGCCAGTGAGAAGATTGCGAGGGCCGCAGCAACGTAGCGGGTCTGGTAACCCGCGATCAGAAGCAGGCCGCCTCCGAGTTCGACGGCGACAGCCACCGCATAGGCGAGCGGCGGAAGCGGCAGGCCCACGGCGGTGATCATGCCGACGGTGGCGCTGTAAGCGGCGAGTTTACCGAAGCCGCTCATGGCGAAGGGCAGGCCGAGCAACAGCCGGCCGGCGAAGGGAAGATAACGGGTGGCGCTCATCGAAAGTCTCCTTGAGTTAAAGATTTCCGCCTTCGGTGGCGGGCTGGCAAAATCTGCGGCGCAATCCGTCGTTTCGAAATAGAAATGATCGAAAAGCATCGTTTCCAAAAATAAGCTATTGGATGGTCGGAGTCCGGAGCGCCGCACGCTTGCCCGACGGGCAAATCAGTCCGCGCCTGTTACCCATTCGCAAAGTCCACTCTCGCTTGCGAAAATTTTCCGCTTTCGCCGTCGGGCAAATCACTGGCACTTCTTCGCGCGTCCCGCGCCCCTACGAGCAACTGTGTCGAGATAGACTAGGGCCTTGGCGCGATAAAGGTTCGCGCGATCAGGCGGGTACGTAGCGAGCGGCATCCCATTTCTGGTGGCGAGCGATCATGACGTTGAGAATGCAGATCAGCTTGCGCATGCAGGCTACGAGGGCCACCTTCGGCTCCTTTCCCTTGGCGATCAGGCGGCGATAGAAGGCCTTGGCGACTGGATTGTTCTGCGTGGCAGCGCCGAGGCAAGGCATGTAGATGGCGTTGCGGATCCAGCGGCGGCCGCCCTTGATGTGGCGCTCGCCCCGGCGCTTTCCACTGTCATCGTCGTAAGGAGCGATGCCTACCAAAGCCGCGGCGATCTTATCGTTCACTTGCCCGAGTTCTGGCATCCCTGCAGCGAGGATCGCGGAGGTCGTTTCGGCGAAGCCCGGCACGCTCTCGATAATCTCGGCACGCTCGGCAAGGTGCGGTGTAGCCTTGACCTTGGCTGCGATCGCGAGCTCGAGCTTTTCAATTTCGGTCGCCAGACTCTTCAAGACGCGGGCCTGTGCTTTCTGAACCGGTCCCGGCGCGGCATGTGCACTTTGGCTTTGCAATCGGACCTTCAGCTCAACGAGCGCTAGGCGTGCTTTCACCAGGGCCGCCAGTTCCTCTTGGGCAGCATCATGTGTCTGGCTCGGCGTCTCGCCGAACGTCTCGGCAAACCAGGCGATCATCTCAGCATCGATCGTATCATTCTTGGCAAGCCGTCCGGCCGATTGAGCGAAGTGACGAACCCGCTTTGGGTCCACGATCCGTACCTCGATGCCGGCATCGAGCAGCACCTTGCGCCATTCACGCTCGTAACCGCCGCTCGCCTCCATCACCGCCTTGCCTACCTGGTGCCTGCGAAGCCAGGCCACCAGTTTGCGGCGACCTTGGGCGGTGTTCGGACAGGTCTGCCGCAACGCCAATGCTCGAATGACAGGTCCACCTTGTCCTTGGCGACGTCGATGCCCACGACAGCGAGATCATTTTGTGCCATCATCCACTCCCTTCCTTGCTCGGTTCGGGCTCCAAGCCCATGCAACTGTTCGGGTTGAGGAAGACACCGGAGCTGTCCCTCGCTCTAATACAGGCTTTGCCGCCTTTGGGGCGTAACGGGCTCAGTTCCAGCAACGGGCGGTTTTGATCCAACCGCCCGTTCGCATGTTCTGCCAGATTTCCTGGACACAAGGGGCGTATCGCGATCGTCACGGACGTTGGCGCGGGATGCGATGGACGCTTTCGGCAGCGCAAGACGGGCGCTGGCTGGAAGCGTGCGGCGAAATCGTGTGGTCCTGATCTCCCGACGCTGGGATCAAGTTTGCGGGTGACGAGCCCGCGAACGACGGTGGCTAACAAGCCCGGACACCGGGGAGAGCGCGTCATAAGCCGCAAGAACCATCGCGCAGGGAATGCCGGATGTTTCGGCGTACCTGTGGTGACTAACTCGTGTGCTTTTTTGTTTTGCACGCGAGGCTGCGGGTGCGTTCGCGCACCGGCATTCCCTGTGCCCTCTTCTTACGAGGGACACGACGATGCATCACTCGGGCGCGAAACGTGCCGCGGGAATGCGAAAGTGTGGCTGTTTGAGAATTGAATCTATTCACGTCGTCCCGGGCAAGCGAAGCGCGACCCGGGACCCATAACCACCGGCGCACGAATTGAATGAAGCCGGGGCAACAATTCGATCACGACTGGCATCGGTGGCTATGGGTCCCCGCTTTCGCGGGGACGACATAAAGCAAGGCAATACGGACCTACCCCGCGCCGACCTTCTTCTTGCGCCAGGCAAGATGGACCGCGCAGGTACAGCCCGGCGGATGCGACGACAAGCCCTCTGCCTCGTCGTTGGCCGGCGTTGCCGGGAACGGCGCCTTGGCGCTGCGGTCCTGCACCGAGGCATCGTGACCCGGGATGTAGTTCAGGATCGGCGCGAGCCAGCGCTCGGTCTCTTCGACGCTAAAGCCCTTGCGCGCGGCATAGTCCTCGACCTGGTCGCGCTCGATCTTGCCGACGCCGAAATAGAAACTTTCAGGATGGCTGAAATAAAGCCCGGACACCGAGGAGCCCGGCCACATCGCATAGCTCTCGGTGAGCTTGACGCCGCAGGTCGCCTCCGCATCGAGCAACTGAAACAGCGTCGCCTTCTCGGTGTGATCGGGCTGTGCCGGATAGCCGGGTGCCGGACGGATGCCATCGTATTTTTCGAGGATGAGATCCTCAGGCGGAATGTTCTCATCGGGCGCGTAGCCCCAGAACTCGCGGCGGACCCGCGCGTGCATGCGCTCGGCAAAGGCTTCCGCCAGGCGATCGGCCAGCGCCTTGCACAGGATCGAGGAATAATCGTCGTTGGCATTCTTGAAGCGGTCGGCGACCACGTCCTCGCCGATGCCGGCCGTGACCACGAAGCCGCCGACATAATCCTTCACGCCGGACGAAGCCGGCGCGATGAAGTCGGACAGTGCGGCATTGTAGCGGCCCTCGCGCTTCTCGAGCTGCTGGCGCAAGGTATGCAGCGTCGCGATCGGTGTCTTGCGCGTCTCATCGGCGTAAACGAGGATATCGTCGCCTTGCGCGTTCGCGGGCCAGAAGCCGATCGTGGCCTGCGCGGTGAACCATTTTTCCTTGATGATGCGATCCAGCATCTTGCGCGCGTCGTCATAGAGCGAGCGGGCGACATCGCCGATCTTGGCATCGTCGAGAATGGCGGGAAAACGCCCGGTCAGTTCCCAGGTCTGGAAGAACGGCGTCCAGTCGATGTATTTGGCCAATTCCGCAAGGTCGTATTCGCGGAACGTCTTGATGCCGAAAAATGTCGGTTTTGTCGGCGGCGTCTTGGCAAAATCGACCGGCACGGCATTGGCACGCGCAGCGGCAAGCTTCAGCCGCTTCTTGTCGGCCTGCGCGCGGAAATGCGCCGCGGAAATCTTGGCGTATTCTTCGCGGATTTCGGCGGCGTAGGCCGTGCGCTTGTCGGGCGACAGCAGCGAGGAAGCGACACCGACCGCGCGGCTCGCATCGTTGACATGGACCACCGGTCCCGACCGGTAATTCGGATCGATCTTCACGGCCGTGTGGACGCGGCTCGTGGTCGCGCCGCCGATCATCAACGGGATGTTCAGTCCCTCGCGTTCCATTTCGCCGGCGAGGAAACTCATTTCGTCGAGCGATGGCGTGATCAGTCCGGACAAGCCGATGATGTCTGCGTCTTCGCGCTTGGCGGTCTCGATGATCTTCGCCGCCGGCACCATCACGCCGAGGTCGATCACCTCGAAATTGTTACATTGCAGCACGATGCCGACGATGTTCTTGCCGATGTCGTGGACGTCGCCCTTGACGGTGGCGAGCACGATCTTGCCGGCGGCATTGCGGCCGTCATCGACGGTGCCGTTGGCCTTGTTGCGCGCCTTTTCCTCTTCCATGAACGGCATCAGATAGGCGACCGCCTGCTTCATCACGCGCGCCGACTTCACCACCTGCGGCAGGAACATCTTTCCGTCGCCGAAGAGATCGCCGACGATGTTCATGCCGTCCATCAGCGGACCCTCGATCACGTCGAGCGGCCGCGTGACGGATGCACGGGCCTCCTCGGTATCGGTGTCGATATATTCGGTGATGCCGTGCACCAGCGCGTGGCTCAATCGCTTGGCGACCGGCCATTCGCGCCAGACCAGCTCCTGCGCCTCGGTCTTCTTCTCCTTGCCGCGGAATTTTTCAGCCAAAGCGAGCAGCCGTTCGGCCGCGCCGGGATCGCGATTGAGGATGACGTCCTCGCACACCTGGCGCAGCTCGGGATCGATGTCGTCATAGACGATCATCTGTCCGGCATTGACGATGCCCATGTCCATGCCGGCATGAATCGCGTGATACAGGAACACCGAATGCATGGCCTCGCGCACCGGCTCGTTGCCGCGGAACGAGAACGACAAATTGGATACGCCGCCGGAGATATGCGCGTGCGGGAGATGTTGCCGGATCCAGCGCGTCGCCTCGATGAAGTCGACGCCGTAGTTGTTGTGTTCCTCGATGCCGGTCGCGATCGCGAAAATATTCGGATCGAAAATAATGTCCTCTGCCGGGAAGCCGACCCGATTGACGAGGATGTCGTAGGCGCGCTTACAGATCTCGGTCTTGCGCGCGAAGGTATCCGCCTGGCCCTTTTCGTCGAAGGCCATCACCACGACCGCAGCGCCATGGCGCCTGGCGATATTGGCCTCAAAGATGAATTTCTCCTCGCCTTCCTTCATCGAGATCGAGTTGACGACCGGCTTGCCCTGCACGCATTTCAGGCCGGCCTCGATCACGTGGAATTTCGAGGAGTCGATCATGACCGGCACGCGGGCAATGTCGGGCTCGGCAGCAACAAGATTCAGGAAGGTGGTCATCGCCGCTTCCGAATCGAGCAGGCCCTCGTCCATGTTGACGTCGATGATCTGCGCGCCGTTTTCGACCTGGTCGCGCGCGACTTGCAGGGCGGCCGCATAGTCGCCGGCCGTGATCAGCTTGCGGAAGCGTGCCGAGCCGGTGACGTTGGTGCGTTCGCCGACATTGACAAAGGGAATGGTCGGCGTCAGCGCGAAGGGCTCAAGGCCGGACAGCCGCAATCGCGGCTCGATCTCGGGCACGACGCGCGCTCGGTGTGGACGGACCGCAGCCGCGATCGCCGCGATATGGTCGGGCGTGGTGCCGCAGCAACCGCCGACCACGTTGACGAGGCCGGCGGAGGCGAACTCGCCGATCAGCCGCGCCATATATTCCGGGCTTTCGTCGTACTGGCCAAACTCGTTCGGAAGGCCGGCATTGGGATAGGCGCAGACCAGCGCGTCGGCGACGCGGCCGATGTCCGCGATGTGGGCGCGCAAATCTTCGGCGCCGAGCGCGCAGTTGAAGCCGATCGTGATTGGTTTCGCGTGCCGCACCGAATTCCAGAACGCTTCCGGCAACTGGCCCGACAGCAGCCGGCCGGATTTGTCGGTGATGGTGCCGGACACCATGACCGGCACGTCGACGCCGCGCTCTTCGCTGATCTCGGCGATCGCGTACAGCGCGGCCTTGGCGTTGAGCGTGTCGAAAATCGTTTCAACGAGCAGAAGATCGGCGCCGCCGTCGAGCAGTCCCTTGATCTGCTCGCCATACGCCTTGCGCAGATCGTCAAAAGTGACAGCGCGGTAGCCGGGGTTCGAAACGTCAGGCGAGATCGAGGCAGTGCGGTTGGTCGGGCCGATGGCGCCCGCCACAAAGCGCGGCTTGCCGTCTTCCTTGCTCACGCGCGTCGCAGCGGCACGCGCGAGTCTGGCGCCCTCGAGATTGAGCTCGTAGGCGAGGTCCGACATGTCATAGTCGGCCTGTGCGATCGAGGTCGAGGAAAACGTGTTGGTGGCGACGATGTCGGCGCCGGCGCGCAAATAGGCGGCGTGGATATCCTCGATCGCCTTCGGCTGGGTCAGGATCAACAGGTCGTTGTTGCCTCTGACGTCGCGATGAAAGTCGGCGAATCGCGGGCCGCGGAAGGCGGCTTCATCGTATTGCAGCGCCTGGATCATGGTGCCCATGGCGCCGTCGAGCACGAGGATGCGCTCCTTCGCGGCAGCAAGGAACGCGGAGCGTTTCGGGGAGACGGGCAAAGTCATTGCTTCAGGCAGCTTTCTGCGCGCCGGCCGGGCGGATGCCGAGCAGATGGCAGATCGCGAAGACCAGATCGGCGCGGTTCATGGTGTAGAAATGAAAGGTATCAACGCCGTGCTTGTTGAGCTTTTGTACCTGGCCGGCGACAACCGTCGCAGCCACCAGCTTGCGGGTCTCGGCGTCGTCGTCGAGGCCGTCGAACTTTTCCGCGAGCCAGTTCGGCACGGTGGTGCCGGCGCGGGTGACGAAATTCCGCGCCTGCTTGAAATTGTGCATCGGCATGATGCCGGGCACGATCGGAATATCGATGCCGCGGGCGCGGACGCGGTCGAGATAGCGGAAGTAAAGATCGTTATCGAAGAAGACCTGGGTGATGGCGCGCGTCGCGCCGGCGTCGACCTTGGCCTTCAGCGTATCGATATCGGCGTCGAAATTCCGGCTCTCCGGATGCTTCTCCGGATAGGCCGACACCGAGACCTCGATATCGGGAAACCGCTTTTTGATGCCGGCGACGAGCTCGGGAGAGGTTTGATAGCCGTCGGGATGGGTGAGATAAGGCGTGCCGATGCCGCCGGGCGGATCGCCGCGCAGGGCCACGATGTGGCGGACGCCGGTCTCGTGATAGCGGCCGACAATGTCGTCGATCTCGCTGCGGGCCGCGCCGACGCAGGTCAGGTGCGCCGCCGGCAGCAGGTCGGTTTCCTTCAGGATGCGGGCGATGGTCGAGTGTGTACGCTCGCGGGTCGACCCGCCGGCGCCATAGGTCACCGAGACAAAGTTCGGCGTGAGCGGCGCCAGACGGCTGATGGTCTCCCACAGGCTGTTTTCCATTTCCGCGGTCTTCGGCGGGAAGAACTCGAAGGAGATTGCCGGCTGGCTTTGTGCCCGCGACGTGGCGGGGGCAGGGATGGTCTCGCTCATGACTTTCGAAAATCTCCGCAACAAAACCGGGTGGCGCGCAGTGCTGTCGTCCCGACCAAAACTGATCGGTCCAACATAAGGGAAAAGACTTGCCCCAAACAGCCCACCAAGGATGGGAAATTGCCCAATACCGGCATAAAATATCGGATACAGGAAGAAAATTTCGAATGATGGGCAGAGCATATTGTTACAACTATTTGATATATAATACTATTCTATCTTGCAGGGATGAAATAGCATTGGGCAAGGCGATAGAGTTAAGAAATATAGAACATATTACCCACTCATTCGCAGAGGAGGTTATCGCCGAGGCCTTCAAGGGCCTGATCTGCGCAGCCAGCCGTTGTGCGGCCGGTTCCCCGCACTAGGTTTACGGCCATGATTCCGCTTTCCGTCCTTGATCTATCGGTCGTCACGTCGGGCACCAAACCTGCCACGGCGCTCCGCAACAGCATTGATCTCGCCCGTCACGCCGACGCGCTCGGCTTCACCCGCTATTGGCTGGCCGAACATCACAACCTGGCGTCGGTCGCGAGCCCTGCGCCCGATCTCATGATCGGCCAGATCGCCGCGGTGACGAAGAACATCCGCGTCGGCTCCGGCGGGGTGATGCTGCCCAACCATGCGCCGCTGGTGATCGCGGAGCGCTTCAAGATGCTGGAGGCGCTGTTTCCCGGCCGGATCGATCTCGGGCTTGGCCGCGCGCCGGGCACCGATGGACCCACGGCTTATGCGTTGCGCTCCCGGCTCGATCGCCGCGAGGGCGATGACTTCCTGGAGCGCCTGCATGAACTGACGTTGTGGGAGACGCGCAACTTTCCGCCCAACCATCCCTTCAATCAGGTGGTGGCGATGCCCGACGATACGTCGCTGCCGCCGATGTGGCTGCTCGGCTCAAGCGATTACAGTTCGGAACTGGCGGCGCAGGTCGGCATGGGCTACGCGTTCGCGCATCATTTTGCGTCCTATGACGCGATCGCGGCAATGACGAACTATCGCGCCCACTTCAAGCAGACCGGCTGGCGCGAGACACCTTACGCTATCCTGGCGGTCGCCGTGGTCGCCGCCGAAACCGACGCCGAGGCCGAGCGGCTCGCCGCGTCGATGGATCTCAATCGGTTGTTGCGTGACCGCGGCCAATATATCCCGCTGCCCAGCCCCGAGGAGGCGCAGGCCTATGCCTACACGGACGCCGATCGCGCCGCGATCGCGCGCAACCGCTCGCGCATCTTTGTCGGCAGTCCGGCGACCGTGATGCAAAAACTGGAGCCAATGATCGCGGCAAGCCAGGCCGACGAACTGATGGTCGTCAGCGCGATCTACGATCACGAGGCGCGCAAGAAGTCCTACAGCCTGATCGCGGACGCCTACGGGCTCACCAGCAAGGCGGCGGCGTAAGATCAGCGGTCGTAAGATCAGTCCTGCGTCTCGCTGAAGGTGGCGCGGAACGGATGCGCCGGATAGACGCCGACGATGCGCAGTTCGCGCGAGAAGAACTTCAATTCTTCCAGCGCAAAGGCGAGGCCCCGGTCGTCGGGATGGCCGTCGACGTCGGCGTAGAACTGCGTGGCGAAGAAGTTGCCGTCGACCATGTAGCTTTCGAGCTTGGTCATGTTGACGCCGTTGGTGGCAAAGCCGCCGAGCGCCTTGTACAGCGCTGCGGGCAGGTTGCGCACCCGGAAAACAAAAGTGGTGACCAGCGGCCCCGCGCCTTGTTTGGCCCAGGTGGCCTCGCGCGCCAGGATAACAAAGCGCGTGGTGTTGTGGGACTCGTCCTCGACATCCTCGGTCAGGATGTCGAGGCCGTAGATTTCGGCGGCAAGTTTGGAGGCGATCGCGGCGCAAGTTTTATCGCCGCGCTCGGCGACGATGCGGGCGCTGCCGGCGGTGTCGCCGGCGACGATGGGCTTGATGCCGAGCTTGCGGATGATGCGCCGGCATTGGCCGAGCGCATGGACGTGGCTTTCGACCGTCTTGATGTCACCGATCTTGGCGCCGCGCGGCGCCATCAACTGATGATGGACCGGCAGAAACCACTCGCCGACGATGAAGAGACCGGACTGGGGCAACAGGTGATGGATGTCGGCAACGCGGCCGGCGACCGAATTCTCGATCGGGATCATGCCGAGATCGGCCTCGCCCGAAGAGATCGCGGCCAGCGCGTCCTCGAAGGTCGGGCACGGCAGCGCTTCTGCGTCGGGATAGGCTTCGGCGATGGCGATATGGGAGTTGGCGCCCGGTTCGCCCTGGAATGCGATTTTCATGGTCTTGGTCGTCTTGGTCATGGCGCCTTGTAGCAGCCGGCTACGATTTGGCCAGTATCTGGCGCGTGGTTTCAAGGTCGGCCGGGGTGTCGACGCCACGCGGCACGGTGTCGACAATTCCGACGTCGATCCGCATGCCGGCCTCCAGCGCCCGCAACTGTTCGAGCTTCTCTTGCTGCTCCAGCGGCGAGGGGGCGAGGCGGACGAAGCGCTCCAGCGCCGCGCGGCGATAGGCGTAGAGCCCGATGTGATGATAGCGCGGCCCGTCGCCATGGGGTGCGGTGGCCCGGGTGAAATACAGCGCGCGCAGCCGCCGCGGGCCGACCATCGTGCCGACCGCCTTCACCACGTTGGGATTGGTGGCCTCTTCCTCGGTATGGATTTCGGCGGCCAGGGTTGCGATGTCGACTTCGGGGTCAGCGAGCGGCGCCAGCACGTCGCGAATATTGTCCGGGCTGATGGTCGGAAAATCGCCCTGCAAATTGACGACGATCTCGGTCTGTCGGTCAGGGTCGAGGGCGCCGAGCGCTTCAAAAATCCGGTCCGAGCCCGAAGGGTGGTCAGTCCGGGTCATGACGGCTTCTCCGCCATGCGCCGTGACGACCGAGGCGATCTCCGCCGCATCGGTTGCGACCGCGACCCGGCCAATGCGGGCGTCCTCCGCCCGGCGCATCACGTGGACGATCATCGGTAGGCCGGCCATTTCGAGGAGCGGCTTGCCGGGCAGGCGGGTAGCCGCCATGCGGGCAGGAATCAGCACCAAAATACGGGGATCGGTCATCGGGATCGGATCTGGTACCCCCAAGGTAAGCCGCTCCACTAGCGGCGGGAAATAGTGGGGGAAGGGTCTAAAGCCAGAGCGTTTATACGGGTTGCCAGAGCACCGGCAAACCGATATCTGATGCGGACTTGGGGTGCGGCGCAAAAGGCCGATTCCTGGTGCTTATCGCGGCCGTTTCTCACCGGCCGAACGTCTAAATTTCCGGCCCGGAGCCTGATCCAAAATGGACTCCTTCGAACTCAATAAAGTCCTCGGTGCCATCCTCGGTACCTGTCTCGTTTTGCTGGTCACGAGCTTCGCTGCCGGCGCAATTTTCTCTCCCGCAAAGCTGGAAAAGCCTGGCTTCGAAATCGCGGTCAAGGAAGAAGCCGCAGGTGGCGAAAAGGCCGCGGCCGCGCCCGCTGAGCCGATCGAGAAACTGTTGCAGACCGCTTCCGTCCAGAAGGGTGAGCAGTCGGCCAAGAAGTGCGGCGCGTGCCACGACTTTACCAAGGGAGGTCCCAACAAGGTTGGTCCGAATCTTTTTGGCATCGTCGGCGACAAGAAGGGCGAAGGCCGTGGTTTCAATTTCTCGGCGCCGATGAAGGCCAAGGGCGGCGTCTGGACCATCGACGACCTCAACAAGTTCATCGACAATCCGAAGGGCTTCATTCCGGGCACCGCGATGGGCTTTGCCGGCATCCAGAAGGACAGCGAGCGTGCTGACCTGCTCGTCTATCTGAATTCGCTGTCTGACAGCCCGCAGCCTTTGCCGACCGCGGCGAAATAACTGCTGTTTATCTGGGCATTTTATTCGGCGGCCGGGGTTCACTCCCGGCCGTTTTGCTTTCAGGCCATTGGTTCCCCAAATCGGGGGAGGGCCGCGCCGATGTCGCCATTGTTACCGCGGCCTTTCGCCCCATAACGGGTGTCATCATGAGCAAAAAGCAACTTAATCGGCCGAAACCTTGCCCTATACTCCGGTCTTGATAACGCGGGTAACAAAGAGGGATTTTGCCTTTGACGTTGAATCGAAGACATCTCTTGCAGGGCGGCGCAGTGGCCGCGATCGCGCCGGCGCTCGGCTCGGCTTCCGGTTTTTCGATCATCGCTTCCGCAAACGCGCAGGCCGGCGGGCCCGCCTGGCGTCACGGGCTGTCGCTGTTTGGCGACCTCAAATATTCTGCCGACTTCAAGCGCTTCGATTACGTCAATCCCGATGCGCCGAAGGGCGGCATGGCGCGGCAGATTTCGCTCGGCACGTTCGACAATTTCAACATCGCGGTATCGGGCGTCAAAGGTTCGATCGCGCCGGCGGTGGGGCTCACCTATGAGACGCTGATGGAGCGTGCGCAGGACGAGGTTGCGACCGAATACGGCCTGCTCGCGGAAGCAGCCCAACATCCGGACGATTTCGCCTGGGTGACCTATCGTCTGCGCAAGGAAGCGCGCTGGCACGATGGCAAGCCGGTGACGCCGGAAGACGTCATCTTTTCGATCGAGATGCTGAAAAAACTCAGCCCGATGTATGCCTCCTATTATCGCCACGTCGCGAAGACCGAAAAGATCGGCGAACGGGAAGTGAAGTTTACTTTCGAATCTCCTGGCAATCGCGAACTGCCGCATATCGTCGGCGAGCTCGTGGTGCTGCCCAAGCACTATTGGGACGGCACCGACAGCCAGGGCCGCAAGCGCGATATTTCGCAGACGACGCTGGAGCCGCCGTTGGGCTCCGGCCCTTACCGCATCAAGGAGTTTGTCGCCGGCCGCTCCGTGAAGCTCGAGCGCGTCAAGGATTATTGGGGCGCCAATCTGCCCGTTCAGGTCGGCCACAATAACTTCGACGAGCTGCGCTTCGAATTCTTCCGCGACAACGTCGTCGCGCTCGAGGCCTTCAAGGCCGATCAGGCGGACTGGATCGCCGAAAACTCCGCCAAGCAATGGGCGACCGCTTATGAGTTTCCGGCTGTGGCGGAAAAGCGCGTGGTCAAGGAAGAATTTCCGGTCAGCGACTCCGGCCGCATGCAGGCCTTCGTTCCCAACCTGCGCCGCGACCAGTTCAAGGACGCGCGGGTGCGGCAGGCCCTCAATTTCGCATTCGATTTCGAGGAGATGAACAAGCAGCTGTTCTTCGGACAATATAGCCGCATCAACAGCTACTTTCAGGGCACGGAGCTGGCCTGCTCCGGCCTGCCGGAGGGACAGGAACTGGCGATCCTCGAGACCGTGCGCGACAAGGTGCCGGCGGACGTTTTCACCAAGGCCTACCAGAATCCGGTGGGCGGCAATCCCGATGCGGTCCGCACCAATTTGCGCGAAAGCGCGCGGCTGCTGAAAGAGGCGGGATTCGAAGTCAAGGACCGCAAGCTGGTCGATACTGCAGGCAAGCCCGTCACGATCGAGATCCTGGTCGAAGACCCCTCGACCGAGCGCATCGCGCTGTTTTTCAAACCCTCGCTCGAACGTATCGGGGTCACGGCTTCGATCCGCGTCGTGGACGATGCGCAGTTCGAAAACCGGAAGCGCAATTTCGATTTCGATATGATCGTCGATGTCTGGCCGGAGTCGCTTTCTCCGGGCAACGAACAGCGTGAATATTGGGGATCCCAGGCCGCCGACGTCTCAGGCTCCAGAAATACCATCGGCATCAAGAACCCTGCCGTTGATGCGTTGATCGACAAGGTCATCTTCGCCAAGGACCGTGCGGAATTGGTGGCGGCGACCCGGGCGCTCGATCGCGTCCTGCTGTGGAATTTTTACGTCGTTCCTCAATTCACCTACGGCTTCACGCGCTACGCACGATGGGACCGCTTCAGCCACGCCGAATTGCCCAAATACGCCCGCTCGGGCCTGCCATCGCTGTGGTGGTACGATGCCGAAAAAGCGGCCAGGATCGGCAAGAAATCTTGAGGGATTTTTCTCGCATGGCGTTTCTCTCTCGCCGGCACGTGCTCGGTCTTGGCGCCGGCGTTCTCGGCGCGGGCGCTCTGGGCACGTCCTCGCTGCGGCCGATGTTTGCCGCCGAGACGGGCAGTGGGGCCCACGGGATTTCGGCGTTCGGCGACCTGAAATATCCCGCCGATTTTCAACGCTTCGACTACGTCAATCCTGATGCGCCCAAGGGCGGGCTATTCTCGCTGATTCCGCCGACGCGTGCCTATAACCAATCCTTCTTCACTTTCAATTCGCTCAATGCCTACGTCCTCAAGGGCGAAGGTGCGCAAGGCATGGACCTGACCTTTGTATCGTTGATGGCGCGAGCCAATGACGAGCCCGATGCGATGTATGGTCTGGCGGCAAAATCGGTGCAGATATCGCCGGACAGGCTGGAGTATCGCTTCAAGATCCGGCCCGAGGCGCGCTTTCACGACGGCTCGAAGCTAACGGCGCAGGATGCCGCTTTCTCGTTCAATGCTCTGAAGGCAAAGGGCCACCCGCTGATTATCGTGCAGTTGCGGGACCTGGTGAAGGCGGAGGCGGCAGACGATGCGACCGTCGTCGTCACTTTCGCTCCCAACCGCGCGCGCGACGTTCCGCTCTACGTGGCAGGCCTGCCGATTTTCTCCAAAGCCTACTATTCGACACGTGCGTTCGAAGAATCGTCGCTGGACACCCCCTTGGGATCGGGGCCGTACCGGGTCGGGAAATTCGAGGCCAACCGGTTCATCGAATTCGACCGCGTGAAAGATTGGTGGGCAGCCGGCCTGCCGGTCAATCGCGGCAGCTACAACTTCGATGTCATTCGCTATGAATTTTATCGCGATCGAGATGTCGCCTTCGAAGGGTTTACCGGAAAGAACTACCTCTTTCGCGAGGAGTTCACCTCGCGGATTTGGGCGACACGCTATGATTTTCCGGCCATGAAAGACGGCCGCGTCAAGCGCGAAATGGTGCCTGACGAAACGCCGTCCGGCGGACAGGGTTGGTTCATCAATACAAGGCGCGACAAGTTCAAGGATCCGCGCGTCCGCGAAGCCCTGATCTACGCCTTCGATTTCGAATGGACCAACAAGAGCGTGATGTACGGCGCTTATGCCCGCACGATTTCGCCGTTCCAGAATTCCGACATGGTGGCAGGCGGGGCGCCATCGCCGGAGGAACTGAAGCTGCTTGAACCGTTTCGCGGCCAGGTGCCCGACGAGGTGTTCAAGGAACCTTTCGTGCCGCCGGTCTCGGATGGCTCAGGACAAGACCGCAACCTGCTGCGCAAGGCCCAGCAGCTGCTTCAGGAGGCGGGTCTTCCGGTCAAGGATGGCAAGCGGCAGCTCCCGAACGGCGAGGTCTTGTCGGTCGAATTTCTGCTCGATGAGCCGAGCTTCCAGCCGCATCACTCAACCTTCGTCAAGAATCTCGGATTGCTCGGCATCGACGCCAGCATCCGCCTGATCGATGCCGTCCAATTTCGCGCCCGTGTCGAGGATTTCGATTTCGATATCGCGATCGAGCGCCTCAGCCTGTCGTCAACACCGGGCGACAGCTTGCGGCCTTATTTCACCTCGCAGGCGGCGGCGACCAAGGGTTCCTACAATCTGGCCGGCGTTGCCAATCCGGCGATTGATGCGCTGGTCGAGCGGGCCATTGCCGCGCAATCGCGTGCCGAACTCAGGACGGCATGCCGGGCGCTCGATCGCGTTTTTCGAGCCGGCCGCTACTGGATTCCGCAATGGTACGCCAACACGCACAAGCTGGCCTACTGGGACATGTTCGATCACCCTGAAAAGCTGCCGCGCTACGCATCGCGCGCCGGCACCCCGGAGCTCTGGTGGTACGATGCCGCCAAGGCGGCGAAGCTCGAGCAGGCGAAGTAACGCATGGGCGCCTATATCGCACGCCGCATTTTCCTGATGGTTCCCACCCTGCTGGGAATCCTGTTCGTGTCGTTTGTCGTGGTGCAGTTCGCGCCCGGTGGTCCGGTCGAGCGGGTGATCGCCCAGCTCTCTGGCGCCGACACCGGCGGCACGTCGCGAATCTCGGGTTCGCCGGGCGGAGATTTCGGAGCCAGGGGCCAGGTCGGCGCATCGTCGGATGCGGTCAGCTCGAAATATCGCGGCGCGCAGGGCCTCGATCCCGATTTCATCAAGAGCCTGGAGAAGCAATTCGGCTTCGACAAGCCGGCGCCCGAGAGATTCCTGCTGATGGTGTGGAATTTTTCGCGGTTCGATTTTGGCAAGAGCTATTTCCGCGACGTCAGCGTGTTGCAACTGATCAAGGAAAAGTTGCCGGTCTCGATGTCGCTCGGCATCTGGATGACGCTTCTGACCTATCTGATTTCGATTCCGCTCGGCATCCGCAAGGCTGTCGCGGACGGCTCGGAATTCGACATCTGGACCTCGGCGGTGATCATCGTCGGCTTTGCGATTCCCGGCTTCCTGTTCGCGATCCTCCTGATCATCCTGTTTGCCGGCGGCTCGTTCTTCAGCATCTTCCCGCTGCGTGGGCTGACGTCGGACGGCTGGTCCCAATTTCCATGGTACTGGAAGATTCTGGATTACTTCTGGCACATCACCCTGCCGTTGATATCGATGGCGCTCGGCGCCTTCGCCACCATGACGCTGTTGACCAAGAATTCCTTCCTCGATGAAATCCGCAAGCAATATGTGATGACCGCGCGCGCCAAGGGGTGCAGCGAGAACCAGGTGCTTTACGGTCACATCTTCCGCAACGCCATGCTGATCGTGATCGCGGGCTTTCCCGGCGCGTTCATCCACGCTTTCTTCTCCGGCTCGCTGCTGATCGAGACGATTTTCTCGCTCGACGGCCTCGGCCTGCTCGGCTTCGAGAGCGTGCTCAACCGCGATTATCCGGTGGTGTTCGGCACACTGTATATCTTTTCGCTGGTCGGCCTTGTCGTCAATTTGATCTCCGATCTCGCATACATGTGGGTCGATCCCCGGATCGACTTCGAGGCGCGGGAGGTCTGATGACTTACGAGCTTCAGAAGGAGAACCCAGCACCGACGCCCGTCGAGACCACCACGCAGTCGCCGATGGGAACGGCGGTCCCGGCGACGAATCACGGGCTCAACATTTCGCCGCTCAATCGCCGGCGCTGGCAGAATTTCAAATCGAATCGCCGCGGATTCTGGTCGCTGTGGATTTTCCTGATCCTGTTTTTCGTCTCGCTGTTCGCCGAACTCATCGCCAACGACCGGCCGTTCCTGATCCGGTTTGACGGGCACCTCTACTGGCCCGCGTTCATCAGCTATTCGGAGACGACGTTCGGCGGCGACTTCGAAACGGCGGCGGATTATCGCGATCCTTATTTGCAGAAGCTGATTGCTGCGAAGGGCGGCACCATCGTCTGGCCGCTGATCCGCTACTCCTACGACACCCATAACCTCGATCTGCCGACGCCGGCACCGTCGCCGCCAACCTGGATGCTGACGGAGGCGCAGTGCAAGGAGGTCGTGGATAGAAAAGGCCTCAAGGGCTGCCGCGATCTCGAATATAACTGGCTCGGCACCGACGATCAGGGCCGCGATGTTGTCGCGCGGCTGATCTACGGCTTCCGCATCTCGGTGCTGTTCGGTCTCAGCCTCACCATCATCTCCTCGATCATCGGCGTCGCCGCGGGTGGCATCCAGGGCTATTTCGGCGGCTGGATCGATTTGACGTTCCAGCGCCTGATCGAGGTGTGGACCGCAATTCCTTCGCTTTATCTGTTGTTGATCCTGTCGTCGGTGCTGGTGCCCGGCTTCTTCGTGCTGCTTGGCATTCTCCTGCTGTTTTCCTGGGTGTCGCTGGTTGGCCTGGTGCGCGCCGAGTTCCTGCGCGGGCGCAACTTCGAATACATCCAGGCGGCGCGCGCGCTCGGCGTTTCCAACGCCGTCATCATGTTCCGCCATCTGCTGCCGAACGCGATGGTCGCGACCATGACGTTCCTGCCGTTCATCGTCTCGTCGTCGGTGATGACGCTGACCGCGCTCGATTTCCTTGGCTTCGGCCTGCCACCGGGATCGCCGTCGCTTGGTGAATTGCTGTCGCAGGGCAAGGCCAACGTTCAGGCGCCGTGGCTCGGCTTCACCGGCTTCTTTGCCGTAGCGATCATGCTGTCGCTTCTGATTTTCATCGGCGAGGCGGTCCGCGACGCCTTCGACCCGCGCAAGACGTTCAGGTGAGCGCCATGGACGCCATCAACCAACCCCTGCTCGATGTACGTGATCTCTCGGTGGTGTTTCACCAGCCGAGTGGCGATACGGTTGCGGTCGATCGCATTTCATTTTCGATCCGGCGCGGGCAATGCGTGGCGCTGGTCGGGGAGTCTGGCTCCGGCAAATCGGTCAGTGCGCTCTCGGTTTTGAAGCTGTTGCCGTATCCGACCGCCTCGCACCCCTCCGGCAGCATCCTGTTCAATGGCCGCGATCTCCTGAAGGTGCCGGAGCGCGAAATGCGGGGTGTCCGCGGCAACGATATTTCGATCATCTTCCAGGAGCCTATGACTTCGCTCAATCCGCTGCACACGATTGAGCAGCAGATCGGCGAAATTCTGCAATTGCATCAGGGCGTCACCGGCCAGATGGCGCGTGCGCGGACGCTTGAACTGTTGACACAGGTTGGCATTCCTGAACCGGAAACGCGGCTCAGGAGCTATCCGCATCAGCTCTCCGGCGGCCAGCGCCAGCGGGTGATGATTGCGATGGCGCTCGCCAACGAGCCGGATTTGCTGATCGCGGATGAGCCGACCACGGCGCTCGACGTCACTGTGCAGGCGCAGATTCTGGCGTTGCTTGCGGATATCCGCAAGCGGCTCGGCATGAGCCTGTTGTTCATCACCCACGACCTCGGCATCGTGCGCCGCATCGCGGACGTGGTCTGTGTCATGAACAACGGCAAGATCGTCGAGCACGGGCCGGTCGAAGAGGTCTTCACCGCGCCGAAGCATCCGTATACCCGTGCACTGCTCAACGCCGAGCCAAAACCCGACCCGGCGCCGCCGCGGCCGGAATCGCCCGTGGTGATCTCCGCGGCCGATCTCAAGGTCTGGTTTCCGATCAGGCGCGGCTTGCTGCGCTCGGTGGTCGGGCACATCAAGGCGGTCGATGGCGTCACGTTGTCGGTGCGCAAGGGCGAGACGCTCGGCGTCGTCGGCGAGTCCGGTTCGGGAAAGACCACGCTCGGTCTTGCGCTGTTGCGCCTGATTTCCTCCGACGGGCCGATCGTTTTTCTCGGCAGCGAGATTCAGGGTCTGCGCTTCAAGGAAATGCTGCCCTTCCGCCGCGACATGCAGATCGTGTTTCAGGATCCGTTCGGCGCGTTGAGCCCGCGCATGTCGGTCGGCGATATCGTCGCCGAAGGGCTCAGCGTGCACCAGCCGCAGCTTTCGAGAGACCAACGCGAGGCGCGGGTGATCCAGGCGCTGCGCGATGTCGGCCTCGACCCGGCGACGCGGTTCCGTTATCCGCACGAATTCTCCGGCGGCCAACGGCAGCGCATTTCGATTGCACGCGCGGTCGTGCTGGAGCCAAACTTCGTGGTGCTCGACGAACCGACCAGCGCGCTCGACATGCTGTTCCAGGCCCAGATGGTCGATCTGCTGCGCGAATTGCAGCGCAAGCGCGACCTGACCTACATGTTCATCTCGCACGACCTGCGCGTGGTCGCTTCCCTTGCAAGCCATCTGATCGTGATGCGCAACGGCAAGGTGGTGGAAGAGGGGCCGGCGGCAGATCTGTTCAAGCGCCCGCAGACCGACTATACCCGCGCGCTGTTCGCGGCCGCCTTCCGCCTCGAGGCTGCCGGCGAAGGCATCGTCAGCGAGTGAGAAGGCCTATCCCTTGGCGCGAAGCGGCTCGCTTGGCGCGCGTCCGTTGACCGGGACGTTCCAGATATCCTCGGCATATTCCGCAATAGTGCGGTCGGACGAAAACCAAGCCATCCGCGCCACGTTGAGAATGGAGGCCCGCGCCCACGCCGCCTGCGTCTGCCAGCGCGCATCGATGCCGCGTTGCGCGGCAAAGTAGGAATCGAAATCCGCGCTGACCATGTAGTGATCGAGATGACGCAGCGCATGCGCGATCGATTCGAAGCGGTGGGTATCATCAGGCGAAAATTCGCCGCTGCCGATCGCATTGATCGCACGCGACAGGCCGGGTGAGCCGCGGATGACGTCACTGGCATCCAGCCCCTGCTTGCGCCGCACCATCACATCGCCCGCTTCCATGCCGAAGATCGCGATGTTCTCGACGCCGACGTGATCGCGGATTTCGATATTGGCGCCGTCGAGCGTGCCGATGGTGATCGCGCCGTTGAGCGCGAGTTTCATGTTGCCGGTGCCGGAGGCTTCCATGCCGGCGGTCGAAATCTGTTCGGAGAGATCGGCGGCCGGAATGATGACTTCGGCGAGGCTGACATTGTAATCGGGAAGGAAGGCGACCTTCAGGCGTCCGGCGACGACGGGATCGTTATTGACGACTTCGGCGACGTCGTTGATCAGCTTGATGATCAGCTTGGCGTAGCGATAGCTGGCGGCCGCCTTGCCGGCAAAAATCTTGACGCGCGGCACCCAGTTGCCTTGCGGATTGTCCTTGATCGCGTGGTAAAGCGCGATCGCTTCCAGGATATTGAGCAGTTGTCGCTTGTATTCGTGGATGCGCTTGATCTGCACATCGAACAACGCGCCCGGATCGACCTTGATGTTGATCTTTTCGCCGATCAGGCGGGCTAGCGCGATCTTGTTGTGATGCTTGACGTTACGGAACTTGTCCTGAAACGCGGAATCGCCGGCGCTCTTCTCGAGCAGTTGCAGCCGCGTCGGATCGTCGAGCACGGCTTCGCCGCAGGCCTCGCGCAACAGCTCGGTGAGCTTCGGATTGGCCAGCATCAGCCAGCGGCGGAAGGTGATGCCATTGGTCTTGTTGGTGATACGGCCGGGATAGAGATGATTGAGGTCGTGAAACACGGTCTCCTTCATCAGGTCGGAATGCATCGCCGAAACGCCGTTGATGCGATGAGAGCCGACGAACGCGAGCTGCCCCATTCGCACCCGCCGTCCGGACTTCTCGTCGATCAGGGAGACCGAAGCGCGGAAATCGACGTCGCCGGGACAACGCTCCTCGGCAAGCGCAAGATGAGCGACATTGATGCGGTAGATGATCTCTAGATGCCGCGGCAATAGCCGTTGAAACAACTCGACCGGCCAGGTCTCGAGCGCTTCGGGCAACAGCGTATGGTTGGTGTAGGACAGCGTTGCGACCGTGATCTTCCACGCATCGTCCCAGCGGATGTTGTGCAGGTCGACGAGAATGCGCATCAACTCGGTGACGGCGAGACTCGGGTGGGTATCGTTGAGCTGCACCGCGACTTTCGCCGCGAGGCCGCGTATTTGCCCGTCCGCCGCCAAATGACGCTTGACCAGATCCTGCAGCGAGGCGGAGACGAAGAAATATTCCTGGCGCAGCCGCAGTTCGCGCCCGGCAGGGCTTTCGTCGTTCGGATAGAGAAATTTGCAGATCGATTCCGCCCGTGTTTCCTCGGCGGCAGCGCCGACATAGTCACCGGTGTTGAAGACGTCGAGCTTGAGCGGATCGGGCGAGCGCGCCGACCACAGCCGCAGCGCGTTGACGTTATGACCACGCCATCCGACGATCGGTGTGTCGTAGGCAACGGCTTGCACGGTTTCGGCCGGATGCCAGATCGCGTGGTCGCGCCCCCGGGTCTCGACGTGTTCGACGCCGCCGCCGAAATGAACGTGATAGACCACCTCCGGCCGCTGGAATTCCCAAGGGTTGCCGAAGCTCAGCCATTCGTCGGGGTATTCCTGCTGCCAGCCGTTATTGATGATCTGGCGGAACAGGCCGAAATCGTAGCGGATGCCGTATCCGATTGCGGGGATGCCAAGCGTCGCCATGCTTTCCATGAAGCAGGCCGCAAGCCGCCCCAGACCGCCATTGCCAAGTGCGGCATCCGGCTCGCATTTGCGCAAATCGGACAGGCCAACGCCGAGATCGCCGAGCGCCGCGTCGAACAGCGCCAGCAGTCCCATATTGTTCAGGGCATCGGTGAAAAGGCGGCCGATCAGAAATTCGAGGCTGAGATAATAGACGCGCTTGCGGCCGGCGTCATAGCTCTGCTTCTCCGCCGAGAGCCAGCGGTGCACGATGCGGTCGCGCAGCGCCAGCGCTGCCGCCTTATACCAGTCGTGCCTGGTGGCCATGCCGGCGTCCTTGCCGATGGCAAGGCGGAGCTTGGCAAGAATGGCGCTCTTGATTTCCGACAGCGCCAGCTCGTCGATGGGCTGGCCCGGCGCCGGCGAATTCACTGGATGTGAAGGCTCTGGCAAAATAAACCCCTGCAACGGGACCCCATGATACGCAGCTCACCGTGGGACCGAAACCCGGCGGTTCGCGGTACCCTATGCATGCACAGTTTTCATGCAAGGACCGGGCCGGGTTCCACGAACGCCAAGCGCGATCCTAGCAGCCTCAGCATGCTTCAACGACGTTGATTCCTTCGTCACTAAGCGCCCCCAGGAGTGCTTCGATATCTTCCGGTGCCATCGTTTCCGCCTGCATTTCTACCCGCAATAGCTCGTCGAGTTGATCGAAAGTCACAAAGCCGTGCGGGCGGCCTAACTCGATAGCCTTTCGGACGATCTCATTTCGCATCTGCTCCTCCTCGGAAATCGGGCCTCTACTAATGGGCGGCAATGCACGCAAGGAGGATTGGCCTCGGAACAAATTAAGAACACTTTAGCAAGTCTTTGATATATCATTGTGATTCGAGACGCCGTTCACACAACATCTATGGTCTATCGAGCTTGCCGAGGACTACATGTCCACCATCGCCTTCGATCAATTCGCCCTGACCCGCATCGCCGACTTCGCCCGATCGCTGTCGCGCCTGCATAAGGCCTCGCGCCGCCAGCTGGTCGATGACGACGCCATCGACCGCGAATTCAATGCTGTCTGCCAGTCGGTCTGGGGCTACACCACCGACGACATCAGCGACGATCTGTTCTCCGACCAGGACCACGTCTTTCTGGATTCGCTCGACGAGGCGCAGGCGCGCCTGTTCGCCGCCGAGCAGGGCTACGACCTCGTCGACGACGAGGGCATGCTGACGGACTGGTGGGGCTATTGCTGGATGATCCTGGCCGAGAAACGCGGCCTGCTCACGCCGGAAAACCGCACCGCTGCACGCGCGCAGATCGAGGAGAAATACCGCGCGGCGCCGAATGTGATCGGCGTCATCGTCGGGAGGTGACGGCTTTATCGAGCCGTCAGTTCAGCGCTGCCTGCTTGCCGCGCAACACCGGCTTCGCTGCGGGCGCTACCGTTGCGGTGATGTCGCTATTCGGCGCTTCGTTACTGATCGCATCTGCCGTGACCGGCGCGACCTTCATATTGCCGAGCCGCGCGCGAACCTCTGCCGTCAGGCCGGGATAGTTCGCGACCGGGATGAATTCCGGGCTGTTGTTGTTGCCGACCTTGATGCCGGAATAGGCGACCAGCCCGTCGGTAGTGGCGATGACGTCACCGGCGCGCAGCGAAGCGTCAAGCGTCAGGTCGACTGGCGCGAGGCCGGCGGCGTCGCGGCCGTTACAGGTGCAGTCGGCGCGCAGCGCCTTGCGATAGGCAAAGGCATTCTCGCTGTCGGCATAGCGTTCGCCGTTTGCGCCCGTCGCACCGTCGATATTGCTGCCGTAGAATACCTTGGTCGGGCTGGCCGGACAGAAGGCCTGACACATCTGAACCGGCGAGGCGTTGCCGCGGGTCAGCGGAAAGTACTTGCCGTCGCAGCTTCGCACGCAGAATGCGGGACCACTGCCGCCGTAAGCGACGGGCCGCGAGGCGGGCGTAGCCGGCTGCTGAGACGGATCAGCGAAGAAATTGGCCTGTGGGGGCGACGCCTGGTGTTGTTGCTTGCCAAGGCCGCCGAAAAACATGTCGAACAGGCCTTCGGCGGATGCCGTGTGGGGCGCGAGCCCCACCGCGCTGGCGAAGACGACGGCGGCAACGAGCATGCGGCGCCGCATGCGCTGATTGGTCAACTCGATACGCAACGCTTACCCCACGCGACGCTCAAAAACGGTCCGGACGAACCGATGTCCGGCGCCGTTGACAGTAATGCGGGATGGTAAACGAGCTATGAGCAGCGGAGCGGGAGCGGCAAAGAAAGTGCTTCCCGGGAAGGGCGCCTAGTGGTCCAATTCTAACATTCGCATCCCTTCTCAGCGGCCACTTTTGCGAATGTTAGAATTAGAAGGACCACTAGCAAACATACGTTTCTAGTGGAGTTTCGGATTTGACATTCGCTTTACGAACTCGCTGCGGGGGCTAGCGAATGTCAAATCCACTCCACTAGTCCTTCAGATATTCGCTCGCCTGGAATAGCCAGCGGAAGGCGAGGCCGGCTTGAGCAAAATTCTCGACAGCGCCCTCCTGGCGGTCGACCATGGTCAGCACCAGAACCACCTCGCCGCCGGCGTCGCGCACCGCCTCGACCGCCTTCAGCGCCGAATCGCCTGTCGTCGTGACGTCCTCGACAATCACCACGCGCTTGCCTTTCAGGCTCTCGTTTTTGGCGAGGCCCTCGACCGCGAGTTTTGCACCATGCTCCTTCGGCTTTTTGCGCACGAAGAAAGCCGCGATCGGATGGCCCTTGAGCCACGAGATCTGCGCCACCGCGCCGGCGAGCGGCACCGCGCCCATCTCCAGGCCGCCGATATAGTCAAGCCCGTCGTCCTTCAGCGCCTCATAAGTCAGTTCTGCCAGCAGGGCGGCGCCCTCCGGATCCAGCATGGTCGGCTTGAGGTTGAAGTAGAAATCACTCTTGCGCCCGGAGGCCAGTGTGATCTCGCCGCGCCCGAACGAGCGTTTGCGGATGATCTCGACGAGGCGGGCACGGGAAGCGGATTTGGACAACAGCGGTCTCCGATCGGGTGGCGCAATTTATTCGTGGACGGGCGCTATTTCCAGAGCGGAACCCTCACCGTCAACAGGGCAGGCCCCACGCGAGGGCATTTCCGGGGATATCGGGCGATGCTACAGACGCTCACCTCTCGCCAACGCCTTTTAGGGACCCGTAATGACCATCGAACTTCATACCTGGAACACACCGAATGGCCGCAAGATCAGCGTGGCGCTCGAGGAGATGGGGCTGCCCTACAAGGTCGTTCCGGTCAACATCGGCAAGGGCGAGCAGATGGCGCCGTCGTTTCTGGCGATCAGCCCGAACAACAAGATTCCAGCAATCGTCGATCCCGACGGTCCCGGCGGCAAGCGTGTCAGCGTGTTCGAATCCGGCGCGATCCTGCTCTATCTCGGCGAAAAGACCGGCAAGTTCTTACCCGTGCCGCTCGCCGAGCGCATTCCGGTCTACGAATGGCTGATGTGGCAGATGGGCGGCTTTGGCCCGATGCCCGGTCAGGTGCATCACTTCATCGCGCTGGAGAACGAGCAGGACCGCGCCTATGGCCTCAAGCGCTACATGACCGAGACGGTTCGTCTCTATGGCGTGCTGGACCGGCGTCTGGCGAACCACGACTTCGTCGCCGGCCCCTTGTCGGTGGCGGACTTCGCCATTCTCGGCTGGGCCTGGCGTCATCCGCGTCACAAGGTGGATCTGGCGGATTTTCCCAGCGTCAAGCGCTGGTATGACGCGCTGATGGCGCGGCCCGGCGTCAAGCGCGGCATGGAAGCGAAGCTGGATTAGGCCTTCTTCCTCAAGGGAGAAGGTGCGACGGTCAGGCTTTCCGCGTTTCCAGCGCCATGCGCACGGCAAGCCCCGCAAGTACGGTGCCCATCAGCCAGCGCTGTATCAATAGCCAGGTCGGGCGCGAGCCAAGGAAGCGCGAGATCGATCCGGCCGCGAGCGCAATCATGGCGTTGACGCTGACGCTGATCACGATCTGGATCGAGCCCAGCACCACCGACTGCGCCAGCACGCTGCCTTGCGTGGGGTCGATGAAGTGCGGCAGCAGCGCCAGATAGAGCATGGCGATCTTGGGATTGAGCAGGTTGGTGACAAATCCCATCGCGAACAGTTTGCGGGGCCCGTCGACCTTCAGCGTCTTGACCTGAAATGGCGAGCGGCCGCCCGGCTTCAACGCCTGCCAGGCCAGCCACAGCAGATAGGCCGCGCCGGCAAAGCGAAGCGCGTCGTAGGCATAAGGAACCGCGAACAACAGCGCGGTGATGCCGCACGCCGCGCACAGCATGTAAAATACGAAGCCCAGCGCGACGCCGCCGAGCGACACAATGCCGGCCGCCGGCCCTTGTGTGAGCGAGCGGGAAATCAGGTAGATCATGTTCGGGCCGGGCGTCAGCACCATGCCAAAGGAGACAAGGGCAAAGCCGAGCAGGGCAGTCAGCTGGGGCATAACAGTCTCGCTGGTGAATCTGGCATTCCATAGCGCGCCTTGGCGCTCGGCACCATTTCGTGGATGGCATGGATGATGGCCGAATATGACAGGGTCGCTCTTCGACGAACCCGGAAATGACAACCCGCCGCACGGACTGTTGACCACGGGCGCAAGCCCTTTAGGCTAGGCTTCGACGACGAGACGCGCGCGCTACATCGAGAACGTCGATGGGGTCGCGCTGGCAAACCGCCGATCAACTTCAGGAGCGAGGCACAGTCATTATTGGGAGAGGGCATATGGTCCAAAAGCGCGACGTTCCCGGTATCAGACCCTACGACGCCCCGGCAGGCGGGTGGGGCGCCCTCAAGGCCACTGCGATCGCCATTCGCGACCAGATGGATGTGCTCGAGGCGCCTATTACCCTGCTGCACATGAACAAGCCCGACGGCTTCGATTGTCCGGGTTGCGCATGGCCGGACAAGGAGCACACCTCCACCTTCCAATTTTGCGAGAACGGCGCGAAGGCGGTCACCTGGGAAGCGACCAGCAAGCGCGTAACGCCGGAGTTCTTTGCCGACCACACCGTCACCGAACTGCTCGGCTGGAGCGACTTTCACCTCGAGAACGAGGGGCGCCTGACGCACCCCATGGTCTATGACGCCAGGACCGATACCTTCCAGCCCATCGAATGGGATCAGGCCTTCGCGCAGATCGGACAGACGTTGCGGGGCCTGGGCGACCCCAACATGGCCGAATTCTACACCTCCGGCCGCGCCTCCAACGAGGCCGCTTTTCTCTTTCAGATCTTCGCACGCGAGTATGGCAGCAATAATTTTCCCGACTGCTCGAACATGTGCCACGAGGCGACGAGCGTCGGCCTGCCGTACTCGATCGGTATTGGCAAAGGCACAGTCTCGTTGGAGGACTTCGACCATTGCGAGCTGATCATCGCCATGGGCCACAACCCCGGCACCAATCATCCACGCATGATGGGGACCTTGCATGAAGTGTCGCGCCGCGGTGCGCCGATTATCGTCTTCAATCCGCTTCGAGAACGTGCGCTCGAGCGCTTTACCGACCCGCAGAATCCGATCGAGATGGGCACCTTCGGTTCGACGCCGATTGCGTCAACCTACTATCAGCTGAAGGTCGGCGCCGACGCGGCGGTGTTGAAGGGCGTCATGAAGGCGCTGATCGAGAAGGACGACGCCGCGCACGACGTGCTCGATCATGCCTTCATCACCGAGCACACC
This sequence comes from Bradyrhizobium erythrophlei, assembly GCF_900142985.1. NCBI lineage: Bacteria > Pseudomonadati > Pseudomonadota > Alphaproteobacteria > Hyphomicrobiales > Nitrobacteraceae > Bradyrhizobium > Bradyrhizobium erythrophlei. Next base: position 1,907,945 of record NZ_LT670849.1, on the reverse strand, counting down.
AACGGCTTTGAAGCATTTGCGGCCGACCTGCGCGCGACGGCGTGGGAATCGATCGAAGCCGTCTCCGGTTTCACCCGCGCGCAACTCGCCGAGGTTGCTGCGGCCTATGCCAGATCCAATGCCACCATCATCACGTATGGCATGGGCATCACCCAGCACAGCCGTGGTACCGCCAACGTTCAGCAGATTGCAAACCTGTTGCTGTTGAAAGGCAATTTCGGCAAGCCGGGTGCCGGCATCTGCCCGTTGCGCGGTCATTCAAACGTGCAGGGCAACCGCACGGTCGGCATTACCGAAAAGCCCAGCATTCCGATGTTTGAAGGGATCGAACGTACCTTTGGCTTCAAACCGCCGCGTCATCACGGCCATGACTCGGTTGCCGCGATGGAAGCGATCGCCGATGGCCGCTCGAAAGTCTTGATCTGTCTCGGAGGTAATTTTGCCGTAGCGTTACCGGATCCGGAGCGTTGCGAGGCCGGCATGCGCAAGCTTGAGCTTGCCGTACATCTCGGCACCAAGCTCAACCGCTCGCATCTTCTAGTCGGCAAGCAATCGATCATCCTGCCGGTGCTGGGGCGGACCGAGCGCGACATCCAGGCCAGCGGACCGCAGGCCATCACGGTGGAAGATTCCATGTCGATGGTGCATGCCTCGCGCGGCAGGCTCAATCCGGCTTCCGAGCAACTCCGTTCGGAATCGGCCATTGTCGCCGGGATGGCGATGGCGACGTTGCCGGCGAGCAAGGTGCCGTGGGCCGAGCTGATCGCCGATTACGACCGCATCCGCGACGCCATCGAGGGCGTGTTTCCTGATTTCAGGGACTACAACCAGCGCATTCGACATCCCGGCGGTTTTCGTTTGCCGCTGCCGCCGACGATGCGCAAATGGACGACCGCTTCCGGCAAGGCCGAATTTCTCCTCTTCAATGGCCTTGAAGAGGATCCGGCTGTGACCGACAAGACTATCCTCAAGCTCACCACCATCCGCAGCCACGACCAGTACAACACGACGATCTACGGGCTGAACGACCGCTATCGCGGCGTGTTCGGCCGGCGCGACGTGCTGTTCGTGAACGAGGCGGACCTGGCCGAGCTTGGTCTTGCGCATGGCGATCTGGTCCAGGTCGAGACAGCACTGCCCTCGGGCGAGCCTCGGCGTCTGCGCCTCACCGCTATCGCCCATGACATCGCGCGCGGGTCGATCGCCGCCTATTATCCGGAAGCAAACGGGCTCGTTCCGCTCGATTATCGGGACAAGGAAAGCGGCACGCCGTCATACAAGTCAGTGCCGGTGCGCATCCGACGCGCTGCGTAAGGCCAAAGCGCCTGAGGCGTACCTAATCCAGCCGCTTGATCGAGGTGATCGCGTTGCCGGCGGCCTTGCTGCGGGCAAGCACGTCCCGCGTACGCTCGATCGCGGTCATCATGTGATGCGCATTGGCATGAACGATGGTGTCGGCGTCGCGGGCGATTGCGACATGGCCTTTCCAGAAAATCAGATCGCCGCGCTTCAGCTTTTTCGCCTCTTGTGCGCTGAGCTCGCGGCCGAGGCCGTCCTGCTGCATGTCGCTGTCGCGCGGACAGCCGGTACCGGCAGCGGTGAGCGCGACCTGCACCAGTCCGGAACAGTCGATGCCGAGGCTGCTCTTGCCGCCCCACAGATAGGGGGTGCCAACGAAACGTTCGGCAACCGCGACAAAGTCGGGCTCGCGGTGGCCGATCGCGTCGAGATGTTGCCGCGGCAGATACCAGCCCTCGCGCGTGAGCGCGAACGTTCCTTCCTCGCGCAACACCGCGAGCAGCGTTCCCATCGCCAGCGTCTCAGCCGGTGGCAGCTTGATCGATGGACCCGGAAAGGCAAACGTCAGCAAGGCGGTGACCTTGTGGGTCGGCGTTTCCGCAGATTTCCTCAACGCGCGGTCGGGAAGCCAGCCGACATAGCCGTCGCTGACCAGTTGGCCCCAGGCCCAGCCCTCGCCGTTGCGATCATAGATCGTGGCGCGCTCACCCCTGAGCACCTGCGTCATCAACTCGGCGTCAGACGATGGCGCACGGCGAAGCGGCGCGATGGCGTCCGCGATCTCGAATTCCTCGCCGGTGACGAAGCGTTTCGCCTGCACCTTGCCTTCGAGATATTTCGCCGCGAGATCGTCTCTCGCGGGCGTGAGGCGCGGATCAGTGTCCATAGCGGTCGCTCAACAGCCGATAAATGGCGCGCGCGGCCTGGCATTCGCCACCTTCCGGCCGTCCCGGCTTGGCGCTTGGCGTCCATCCGTAGATATCGACATGGAGCCAGCTTTTGGCCGCTTCGACAAAGCGCTGGAGAAACAGCGCGCAGGTGATCGAGCCGGCAAAGCCGCCGGACGGCGCATTGTTGACGTCGGCGACTTTCGAGTCGAGCCAGCTATCGTAGGCTGGCCAAAGCGGCAGTCGCCACAGCGGATCGTGCTCCTGCTTCGCGCAAGTCGACAGCGTTCCGGCCAGCGTTTCATCATTGGTGTAAAACGGCGGCAGATCGGGCCCGAGCGCGACCCGTGCGGCGCCCGTCAGTGTGCCGAGATCGATCAGGAGATCGGGCTTCTCTTCGTCGGCCAGCGCCAGCGCATCGGCCAGCACCAGGCGGCCTTCCGCGTCGGTATTGCCGATCTCGACGGTGAGACCCTTGCGCGAGGTGAAGACGTCGAGCGGGCGGAAAGCATTGCCGGCCACTGCATTCTCTACCGCCGGAATCAGTACGCGCAGCCGCACCTTGAGCTTGGCATCCATCACCATCTGCGCCAGCGCGAGCACGTTGGCGGCGCCGCCCATGTCCTTTTTCATGATCAGCATGCTGCTGGACGGCTTCAGATCGAGGCCGCCGGTGTCGAAGCACACGCCCTTGCCGACCAGTGTCACCTTGGGATGAGACGGATCGCCCCAGGTGAAATCGACCAGGCGCGGGGCGCGGGACGAGGCCATGCCGACGGCATTGATCAGCGGGAAGTTCTGTCGCGTCAGATCCTCACCAACGATGCAGGTGAATTTGGCGCCAAAATCCTGCGCGAGCTTTTGCGCGGCTTGCGCCAATTCTTCAGGTCCGATGTCGTTGGACGGCGTATTGATGAGGTCGCGGGCGAGTGCAGCCGCATTGGCCATGCGCGCGATGTCGGCGATGTCGACGCCATCGGGAGGCACCAACCTCACGTCGGGCGGCTCCGACTTGCGGTAGCGGCCGAACCGGTAACAGCCGAGCGCAAATGCCAGCGTGGCGAGATGCGCCTGATCTCTGGCGACATTGGCGAAACGATAGACGCCAGGCGGCAGCAGGCCGGGTAACTGCCCAGGCCGGAACGGATCGCGGAATTTGCCGCCTTCGCTATCCAGTCCGAAGATCACCTGCGCGATCTTGCCATCGGCGTCGGGCAGAGCGAGCCAGGCGCCGGGCTTGGCCGCAAATCCATTGGCGGTAGCGAACTGCCGGGCGGGCGAGGGAAGATCGGCGGCAATCGCATCCCAGGTCGATTTTGTTGCGAACGTAATCGGAATGGCCGGCGTGGCAGGTGCGGCTTCAAACGCTGAATGCATGCTTCTCCCGATCTTCGATCGCAGCGAACTTCCCACGTTCTACAATGGCGCATGGTGCCAAACCAGAGCCCACTTTTGCGAAGTTCGCAGCTCTGCCTCGGCGAGCGATATCGGAACGAGTGGCCGCGCGATCTACACGTTTCCGCATGGTCGTGATAGCTTGTGCGGACTGGTTCAGCAGGGGAGTGTCAAATGGCTAGAAAAGGTTTGGATGGCCGGCATCGCGACACGACTGGCCGTATCGACAAGAAGCACGGCAACACGCGCGTCGGCAGCCTTCGCAAGACTTATGGCGATCACTTCGCCAAGGGCCGGCGCAAGGACATGATGCTGAAGACGCTGCTCGCCGAGACGGGCACGGAATCGCTTCACGCCTATCTACGCAAGCATCATAAGTAACCGCACGGGTCCGCCCGTCCGCCGCGTGGCTAACCCGCCTCGCGGACATCACGGGGATTGCACGGTTCTGCCCGATCTGCGCCGTTAACCCGGCGTTAGGGTTAACAGACTATTGCTGGGCGAATTCGGCGTGGTCCGCCGCTCACCCCGCGAGTCCTCCAGTCATGCGTCAACAGTCCCGGTTTCTTGCATCCGTGGCCGTCACGGCGATGTTGGCCGCAGGTCTTGGCGGCTGCCAGACCATGTCCGACATCACCGGGTCCGTATCGTCGAAACCACAGGCCAGCGCCGAGCCCGATCCGCGCCGCTCCGTGGAAGTCGCGGCCGATCGCTACCGTGCCGATCCCAAGAGTGTCGAAGCGGCGCTCGCCTACGGCCAGGCCTTGCGGGCCTCGGGCCAGCGTAGCCAGGCCGCCGCCATGCTCGAACAGGCGACCATTGCCCATCCGGGCGACCGGGCGCTGCTGGCGGCCTACGGCCGGGCGCTGGTCGACAACGGCAATTTCCAACAGGCGCTCGATGTGCTCAATCGCGCGCACTCGCCCGACAACCCCGACTGGCGGATCCTTTCGGTGCAGGGCACCGCGCTTGACCAGCTCGGCCGTCACGAGGAGGCCCGCCGCTACTACGACAGCGCGCTCAGGATCGTCCCCGGCGAACCGACCGTGCTTTCAAATCTCGGCCTGTCCTACATGCTGACGAAAAACCTGCCGAAGGCCGAGGAGGCGCTTCGCCAGGCCTATGCGAGCGGCCGGGCCGACGCGCGGGTTCGGCAGAACCTGGCGTTGGTGATTGGCCTGCAAGGCCGCTTTGCTGAGGCCGAGCAGATCGTTCGCGCAGATCTTCCTCCGGACGAGGCGACGGCCAACGTCGCCTATCTCAAGCAGATGCTGAACCGCAGCAAGGACGATCCGCGCGTGGGCGCCGCGGGGAAAACACCGCTGGCCTCGCTCAGCCGTCCGGAGTGACGGCGTCTCATTGTTTTGCTGCTGACTGAAGCCTTCGGGACGCCCGGCGCATCCCAAAGCGCCTTACTGCATGGCGGCGATCTTGATGCCGGTCGGCCCGAGAATGACCACAAACAGAACCGGCAGGAAGAACAGGATCATCGGCACCGTCAGTTTCGGCGGCAATGCGGCGGCCTTCTTCTCGGCCTCGTTCATGCGCATGTCGCGATTTTCCTGCGCCATCACGCGCAAGCTCTGACCGAGCGGCGTTCCGTAACGCTCTGACTGCTGAAGCGCGAGACAGACGGACTTGACGCCGTCGACGCCGGTACGCCTGGCAAGATTTTCGTAAGCCACCTTGCGGTCCTGCAAGTAGGATAGTTCCGCCGTGGTCAGCGTAAATTCTTCCGACAGCGCCACCGACTGCGTCACGATCTCGACGCTGACCTTGCGGAAGGCGGCTTCGATCGACATGCCGGATTCGATGCAGATCAGGAGCAGGTCGAGCGCGTCCGGAAAGGCGCGGCGGATCGACAGCTGCCGCTTCGAAATCGCGTTGCTCAAGAACAGCATCGGCGCCTGCAGGCCGGCCCAGGCGGCGACGACGCAGATGCCGATCTTGATCGGAAGCGACTTTTCGAGATGTGAGATCACGAACACGTAGAGCACAGCGCCGACAAAAAGCAGGATCGGCGTCACCGCGCGGAAAAACAGGAACGTGACATAGGGGGCCTGGCCGCGATAGCCGGCCTGGACCAGCTTGTCGCGGGCAGCTTCCTGCGCCAGGTATTTTGTGAGGTTCAAGTCCTCGACGACCTTGGAGACGACCTGCTTCGGCGTCTGCCGCAGCGACACCTTCTCGGTCTTGTTGAGACGCTCGCGCTCGCGCGCCCGGATCCGCTCGCGCTCGTTGGCGACCGCCTTCATGCGCTTGGCCAGTCCCTCGCCCGCGAACAGCGGCATGACCAGGGTATAGGCCGTCGCACTCGCCGCGATCGCCGCCAACACCATGGTCACGAAACGGACGTCGTGAATCTTTTCGACCAGAAAACTAAACATGCGGCACCGTCAGAAGTCGAAGTTGATCATTTTTTTCATCACCATGATGCCGATCGACATCCAGATCACGCAGCCGACCAGCATCAGCTGGCCGGTCGGATGTGTCCACAGCAGCGAGATGTAGTCGGGGGTCGTAAGGTAGACGAGCAACATGACGATCGGCGGCAGCGAGCCGATGATGCCGGCTGATGCTTTCGCTTCCATCGACATTGCCTGAATCTTCTCGGCCATCTTCTTGCGGTCGCGCAGCACCTTGGAGAGGTTGCCGAGCGCTTCGGAGAGGTTGCCGCCCGACTTCTGCTGAATCGCAATGACGATGCCGAAGAAGTTCGCTTCCGGCACCGGCATCCGTTCGAACAGCCGTCCGCAGGCTTCACCAAGCGGCATGCCGATGGCCTGTGTCTCGATGATCGCGGCGAACTCGGACCGCAGTGGCTCCGGCGAGTCGGCTGCGACCACCTTGAGCGATTCGAACAGCGGCAGGCCGGCCTTGATGCCGCGAACAATGACGTCGACGGCATCCGGCAGCGCACGCAAGAATGCCTTTTCGCGGCGCTTCTTCATGAAGCTCAGGACCCAACGGGGCAGGCCGAAGCCGGCCGCGAAACCCAGGCCAACGGCGCCAAGTGTGCCGCCACCGGCCAACATCGCGCCGGCAAAGCCCACGGCGCCCAGAATGCAGGAAAAGATCCAGAACTTACGCGGCTCCCATTCGAGTCCGGCCTGGGTCAGGCGGGTGGTAAGGGTGACCTTAGAATCCTTGGCGCGCCGGGCTTCGGCCTCTTTCAGGGTTCCTTCGACCTGTTCGCGGCGCGAGCGCTGGTCTTTCTGCGACTGGCGCGCGGCGACAGGTTCTGATTTGGCGACGGAGGCGCGGCGGTTTTCGGCCTTCTTTTCGCCGGACAGCATGGGGTACACGAAAACCCAGGCAATGCCGCCGACCGCTGCAGTTGCGAGAAAGGCCAGAGCGAGTGGTTGCATGTTCATCGTGGTCTCCTCAGCTCGCTGCCGCGACTTCGGCGGCGTCGATCGCGGCCGCGAGCCGCTTCTCCTCGCCGTAGTAACGCGCACGTTCCCAGAACCGCGGCCGGCCGATGCCGGTCGAGCGATGACGGCCGATAATCGTGCCGTTCGCGTCCTCGCCGATCATGTCGTAGAGGAAGACGTCCTGGGTGATGATGGTGTCGCCTTCCATGCCCATCACCTCGGTGATGTGCGTGATGCGTCGCGAGCCGTCGCGCAGACGCGCGGCCTGAATGATCACGTCGATCGAGGCGCAGATCATCTCGCGGATGGTTCGCGAAGGCAGCGAGAAGCCGCCCATGGTGATCATCGACTCGCAGCGTGACAGCGCTTCGCGGGGGTTGTTGGCGTGCAGCGTGCCCATCGAGCCGTCGTGGCCGGTGTTCATGGCCTGAAGCAGGTCGAATGCCTCAGGTCCGCGGACTTCGCCGACGATGATGCGTTCGGGGCGCATACGCAGGCAGTTGCGTACCAGTTCGCGCATGGTGATCTGGCCCTCGCCCTCGATATTGGGCGGACGGGTTTCCAGCCGCACCACGTGTGGCTGCTGCAATTGAAGTTCGGCGGCGTCTTCGCAGGTGATGATGCGTTCTTCGTCGTCGATATAGTTGGTCAGGCAGTTCAGAAGCGTCGTCTTGCCCGAACCGGTACCGCCGGAGATCAGCACGTTGCACCGGACCCGGCCGATGATCTGCAGGATCTCCGCGCCTTCCTTCGAGATCGCACCGAATTTGACCAGCTGATCGAGCGTCAGCTTGTCCTTTTTGAATTTGCGGATCGTCAGTGCGGGGCCATCGAGGGACAGCGGCGGAACGATGGCGTTGACGCGCGAGCCGTCGGCGAGACGGGCGTCGCAGATCGGCGAGGATTCGTCGACGCGCCGGCCGACCTGGCTGACGATGCGCTGGCAGATGTTGAGAAGTTGCTGGTTGTCGCGGAAGCGGATGCCGGTGCGCTGGATCTTGCCGGCGACTTCGATGTAGACCGTGCCGGCACCGTTGACCATGATGTCGGCGATGTCGTCGCGGGCCAGCAGCGGTTCGAGCGGCCCATAACCGAGAACATCGTTGCAGATGTCGTCGAGCAGTTCTTCCTGCTCGGCGATCGACATCACGATGTTCTTGATCGCGATGATCTCGTTGACGATGTCGCGGATTTCTTCGCGCGCCGATTCGCCGTCGAGCTTGGCGAGTTGCGCAAGGTCGATGGCCTCGATCAGTGCGCCGAAGATCGTCGCCTTGACTTGATAGTAATTGTCGGATTTGCGCGCTTCCGCGGGCGGCTGCGGGGCCGACGGCTTGGCGGGCGCGAGGGGAGGCGAGGCGACGGCAGGCGGCGCAGCGCGGGGCGCCGCCGCCGGGACGGCGGCGGGCTCCGGTGCGGCAGCGGGAGGCCGCATGCTTCTCGGATCGTCTGTTCCGCTACGCTTACCAAACACGACTACACTCCAGGCGGGTCAGTTTATTTCGACCGCAGTTTCTCGATCAGGGGCGACAGGAACGAAGCTTTCGGCTTTTTGGTCTCGCCGCGGCCCGTGAGCCGCTGCGCGATTTGCCGAAACATCTCGGTGCTGCGATGACTTTCGGAAATCTCGGCGATCATCTGCCCGTTATTGGCGGCCGCGCCGAACATCTGGGCGTCGAACGGGATCGATGCGATCGGATCGCTTTCGATCGCCTTGGCGAATTCGACGGCGTTGATCTCCGGACGCTTGGGAATGCCGACCTGGTTGAGGCAATAAAGCGGCATGCGATCGTTGGGGCGCGACGCCTTCAGCAGATCGAAGATATTCTTGGTGTTGCGCAGATTGGCGAGATCTGGCGCGGCCACGATCAGAATATCGTCGGCCGCTACCAGTGCGCGCTTGGTCCAGCCTGACCATTGATGCGGAATATCGAGCACGATGCACGGCATCGAGGCCCGCAGCGTATCGAAGATGGCATCGAAAGCTTCTGCGCCGAAATCATAGACGCGGTCGAGCGTCGCCGGCGCCGCCAGAAGGCTGAGGTGGTCGGTGCACTTCGACAGCAGGCGATCGATGAAGGCGGTATCGACGCGGTCGGGCGAGAATACCGCGTCCGCGATGCCCTGCGGCGGGTCCTGATTGTAATCGAGGCCCGCAGTACCGAAGGCGAGATCGAGATCGGCGACCACCGAATCCAGCGCCAGGTCGCGGGCGATCGCCCAGGCGACGTTGTGCGCGACCGTGGATGCGCCGACGCCGCCCTTGGCGCCGACGACGGCAATGATGCGGCCGACGGCCTTGGCTTCGGGTGAGGAGAACAGCCCGCAGATCGATCGCACCACGTCAATGGTGTTGATCGGGGCGATCACGTAATCGCTGACGCCCCTGCGAACCAGTTCGCGATACAGCGTGATGTCGTTGATGCGGCCAATCACGATCACCCGCGTACCCGAGTCGCATACGGTGGCGAGCTGGTCGAGACCGGCGAGGATGTCGTTGCGGCCTTCGGTCTCCAGAATGATCACGTTCGGCGTGGGCGCGGTCCGATACGCCTCGATCGCAGCCGCCATGCCGCCCATCTGAATCTTCAGATGCGCCTTGGCGAGCCGCCGGTCTTCGCCCGCCGACTGCACCGCCGCGGCGGTCTCGACCGTTTCGCAGAAAGCCTGCACCGACACCCGCGGCGCCGGGGCAATATGCTCCTCTGCCTGCGGCGAATCTCCGTCCGGCTGTGCTTCCGAGTCTTGACGCGCGTAACTGATCATTTGCCTGTATCGCTGAGTTTGGCTTTGTCGGCTTCGGGATAGGTCGTCGTCGTGGTGGCGCCCTTGCGATATTTTTCGTAGCCTTCCGTACGCCGCACGGTATAGGCGGGGGTCTCGGAACGCGGCTGCGCAAGGTCGGAAGGATTGTCGACCATCGCCGCCATGTTGCGCTGATAGGCGCAGCCGAAGTTGTAGTAGGGCTTGTTCTCGAAGTAGCCCTTGTCCTTGATCGAGGGGCCGATGTCGTCGGGCCACAATCCGCAGGGGCCGGCCACCGCCGTGATTTTCGGATAGCTCAGGCGCAACGTCGCGAGCTGCCGCGGATCGTCGGGATGGTAATGGTGCATAACGACGCCGCGCTGCGGCACGCCCGCCGCCGTCAGCAGTGCCTGAGCTTCACGGAATGCGTCGGTGGCTGCGCGCGCGTTGGGCGTGCCGGTCGGCACGTCGATCACGATGGCGCCGGTGCCCTCTTGCATCCAGACCTGCCCGAGCCCCATCACGTCGGCGCGTTGTTCCGCTGACAGCCCGCCGCGCGCCTGGCCGACAAAGATGACGACGGAACGATTGGCCTCCTGGATCGCGATCGGGTGCCGCAGGCGGTAGTCGTCGGGAATGGTCGCCGTCGCCGCCACCTCATCGGTATGCGTGCAGGCTCCAAGCGCGGTGGCGAGACCGAAAAGCGCGCCCGCGATGCGGAGGGCGCGCCGGTATTCGACGGGGGTTCTGGCTGTCATGATCGTCGTCCTTGTCCCGCCTTAGTCCGTGATGAAGCCATAGGTGCCGCGGTAGTTGCGGGCCGGCTCGGTGCGGCCGGGAACGCCGTAGATGCGGTTGATGCTGCCGAGCAGATCGGCTTGCGGATCGGAGGCCGCCGCGAAGCCGTCATCGGGGCGAGAAAGGTCCTTTTGCGCGACCGCGCGCACCACATAGGGCGTCACGATCACCATCAGCTCGGTTTTGTTGTCCTGGAAGTCGCGGCTGCGAAACAGGGCGCCGAGGACCGGGAGCTGCGAAAGGCCGGGAAGGCCGTTGATCGCCTGCTTGGTCTGATCCTGGATCAGGCCGGCCATCGCCATCGCGCCCCCGGAAGGAATCTCGAGCGTCGTCTCCGCGCGGCGGGTCTTGACCGAGGGAACGGCGATGCCGGTTATGGTGATGGAGTTGTCGTTGGAAACTTCCGACACTTCCGTCATGACGTGGAGGCTGATGCGGCCTTCGGTCAGAACTACCGGCGTGAAGTTGAGCGAGATACCGAATTTCTTGAACGCGATCGACGGCGCGCACTGGCCGATGGTGCCGCCGGTCGACGTTTGACAGGTCACGCCGGTCGGAATCGGAAATTCGCCGCCGGCGATGAAGGTTGCCGATTCGCCGGAAATCGCAGTCAGGTTGGGTTCAGCCAGCGTGCGGGTCACGCCGGCGCTTTCCATCGCCCGCAGCGTCGCCTGGACCGAAGGGGCCCCGCCGAACGACGTTGTGATGGCGTTGGTGCCGACCAGCGGCTGGCCCGTCGCGGTGAACGGATTGGTGTTGTTGAAGTTCACGACCGCGGTGCCGTAATTCAGCGACCCCGACAGATCGATGCCGAGCTGCTTGATGATCGATCGCTGCACTTCGGCGACCGTCACTTTCAACATCACCTGGTCGCGGCCGCGCACCACGATGGAGTTCACGACCTTGTCGGGTCCGCCCGCCAGCCGCGCGGCGAGGTCGTTGGCCTGCTGCGCTTCGATCGGGTTTGCCGCGGTGCCGGTGAGGATCACGCTGTCGGCGAGACCGTCGATCTGAATTTCGGAATTCGGAGAAATCTGCTTGAACGCGGCGCGAATGCCGTTCAGGTCGCGCTTGACCGCGATGTCATAGGCCGCGATTTGCTGGCCTGCCGAGTCGAAAAAGACGATGTTGGTTTGCCCGATCGCAGCGCCGATGATGTAGGCGCGTTGCGCCGAACGAACCACCGCGTTGGCGATCTTGGGGTCGGCGACCAGCACATCCTTGATATCGCGGGGCAGGTCGATCACGATCGACTTGCCGATGCCGAGCGACAAAGCGCGCGCGTTCATCTGCCCGTCGGCGGCTACGGCTTGCGGAACCGGACGGTAGTCGGCCGCTATCGCCGGCACCAGCGCCGGATTGAGCACCATCGCGGCAGCAGCCGAAAACGACAGGGCGCGGACCCAGAGCGCCCGCGGCGGAAGCTGTTTTTCCCTGCATTTCATGTCGTCTGGTTCCTTGATCACTTTTGAACCACCGTGGAGTTGGTCACGCCGTAGCGGACCACGTTGATATTGTTGCCGCGCTGCCGGGACCGGTCATCGGCGATTTCCAGCTGGTTGACGTCAGCGATGCTGCGCAAGGCGAGCGACAGCGTGCCGGCCTGGCGCGCTGCGGCCAGCAGCGGCGCCTGTTCGGGCTTCAGCTCGAGCGTCACGGTCTTGCCGACGACGGTATTCTGCCCGTCCTTCTCTTTCGGGGCCTGGTCGATGGCCAGCACGCGGACATTGCTGAGAATGATCTCGGGAATCACGAGATCGCCGGAAGCCTTCGGATCCGGATTCTTTTCGCGGCGGGTAAGAATGACGTCGACGTGGTCGTTCGGCAGGATGAAGCCGCCGGCGCCGGTTTCCGGAGAAATCTCGGTCGATATCGCCCGCATCCCCTGCGGAAGGATCGCGGCCATGAAGCCCGACCCGTTGGACTTGATCAGTTTCGGCTCGCGGATCGGCTCGCCCGCAATGAACGGGGAGCGCGCGATCGAGCCGGTAATTTCCTTGGTGGCGTCGGGGCGGTCGCTGCGGCGGATAAAGGCGTTGCTGGCGGTCGAGGCCGGCCAGCTCTGCCAGATCATGTCGTTAGGCGTGACGGTCTGGCCGAGGTTGATATCGGCCTTGGCCACGAGGACATCGACGGTCTGTAGCTGCACGACCGGTTCGGCCGGGGCCGGGGCTTTGCTGTCCGACCCGCTCGCGAGATAGGCAGCGACACCGCCAGCGCCGATAGCGATGGTCAGGACGATAATGCGTGCCCTATTCATACGCTTCACTTTCCACATTACGCCGCGACGCTTCGCATCGCCGTAATGGGAGTTGACCAGCTATTCGTCAAAGCATGGTTAATGAGGCGTATCTAAATCGCCTTAACGAGAGTTTACCTCTCGCGCGATTTGGGCGATCAGCCGATCATGAGCCGCGCCACGTCGACGGCCTTGATCCATTCGGTCTCCGGATAGACGACAAGCGCGCCGATGGCGAGCGCGATGCCGTAAGGAATCCCGCTGTCCTTGGCGTGAAGTTTGAGCAGCCAGGATTGACCTGCCAGCGCATAGGGGAGCGGCCACTGGCGGAACTGCAGCAACAAAAGCGTCAACACGCCGCCAAACACCGAGGCGTAGAGCAGATAGTTCAACAGGTGGGAAAAGCCGAACCAGAGTGCGGCTCCCGCCGCGACCTTGGCGTCGCCGCCGCCGATCCATCCAAAGGCAAAACAGCCAAACGCCACGGCCAGTACGGTCGCGCCCGCGGCCAGATGCATCAGGATCTCCGGCGTTCCCATGCCGCTTGCAAGCGCGAGCACGACAAAACCTGCCGCAAGCGCCAGCGATACCCGGTTCGAAATCGTCATCGTGAAGAGGTCGCTTGCCGCAGCGAACGCCATCAGGGCCGGGAAGAGCAGGAGGCGAGCAACATCAAGGATCATGAAAACGGGACCGCTCGCGTGAGTTAGATCGGGCAGCTTTCTTTGACGCTATCGCCGATAGATGAACAATCGGAAAATGAAGACGTCCGCAGCACGCTTGCGATCTGAATGGCGAGAAACACCAGTGCGAGCATCAAGGCCGCGCAAATGAGCGCCGCTGGCGAAGCCGTTTTGGCACGGCTCGCAACGGACCGCGATTTCGCCGGAGCGGGCATGAACGGGGTGATACGCATGACGCAACGCTGTGGAACCGGGGAAGAAAAAAGGCCCCGGATTGACCGGGGCCTTGATCTCAAAAAATCAACTAGCGCTTACTTGAGCGAGTTGTTGATCGAGGTGAACTTGCCCTGCAAGTTGCTGCCGAGGCCGTTGACGACGGCGATAATCGCAAGCGCGATGCCGGCGGCGATCAGGCCGTATTCGATGGCGGTGGCGCCGGACTCGTCCTTCACAAAACGCGCAATCAGATTCTTCATAGATAGCTCCATGTGACACGTGGCTGGTCGAACTAACTTTGGTCTCGCCGGCGTTCTCAGCACCGTGACCATGGGCGCGACCCTACGTGCGGACCGATTTCGGCACGGTTAATTCGACCGCGTAAAAAGCCGCAAACGGCGCAGTTCTTGAGCACAGTAAATTTGGAATTAACCGGCTCACTCAAGTTCAAGTGACGGGATTTGCAGCATCTCGCGCCTGATAAAATAGAGAGAGCGAACTGCCGCGGCTTCTCGCTTTACGGCTCCTTAAGCGGCGAGGCGTACGCCTTGAGACACTCGTTCAAGAGAGGCCGCTGCCATGTCCAATCTACCCGTGGAAATCGTCGAAATGCTTGGCGAGACGATTACCAAGGTAGTGCCGATTACGATCGCACTAGCGCTGGTGTTCTCGGTGCTGACTCACTTCTGGGCCTGCAATGACGGAAAGCCCTGGTGGAGCAAGCGGGAAATCATCACCGATGTCTGCTACTGGTTTTTCGTTCCCGTATTTGCACGGGTGCTGCGGATCGGCCTGCTCGTGCTCGGCGCCTCGGTGGTCTTCGACATCCACAACGCCGACGATCTGATCGCATTCTACGATAACGGGCATGGTCCGCTGTCGCGGTTGCCGCTCTGGTGCCAGGCGCTGCTGTTTCTGGTGCTGTCCGACTTGATGCTGTACTGGCTGCACCGGCTGTTTCACGGCGGCGGCTTCTGGAAGTACCACGCGATCCATCATTCATCGGAAGAACTGGATTGGATTTCGGCCGCGCGTTTTCATCCGGTCAACCTGTTCCTGGGAACGATCGGGGTCGATGTCATCCTGCTGATGGCGGGGATCTCGCCGAACATCATGCTGTGGGTCGGTCCGTTCAACACGTTCCATTCCGCTTTCGTGCACGCCAACCTGAACTGGACGCTGGGGCCGTTCAAATATGTGCTGGCGACGCCGGTGTTTCACCGCTGGCATCACACTGCGGCCGATGACGGCGGCAATACCAATTTCGCAGGCACCTTTCCGATCTGGGACATCCTATTCGGGACCTTCCGGATGCCCGAGGACCGGCTGCCGCAAGTCTACGGCACCGACGATCCGCACATTCCTAATGAAATTGTTGGGCAACTTGCTTACCCTTTTCGCCAGTAGGTCTGGGCGGCTTGGCGAATTCGGCCGTCATTTGCAGTTCATTCACTAATTGACGGCAGATTTGCCACGTCGGGCGCCGGCTCCGCTGCGTATCGCTTAAGCCGGCTTGTCAACGTCCCGGGGTATTGTATGTCGCCTCAGTCCTTGCGTTTTTCCACCCGTCGGCGCTTCGCGTTCCACGCGCTTGCAGCCGGCATGCTGATATGGCCGCTGGCGGCCATCGCGGAGCCTTCCGCCAACACCGTCTCGGTGAATGTCGATCAGGCGAGGCTTGTGAAGCTTCCGGCCCGCGTCGCCACCATCGTCGTCGGAAATCCACTGATCGCGGACGTCGCGCTTCAGTCCGGCGGGGTCCTGGTCGTGACCGGGAAAGGTTACGGCGCCACCAATTTCATTGCGATGGATCGTTCGGGCGAGGTTCTTGTCGACCGGCTGATCCAGGTCGAAGGTCCGACCGATCAGCTCATCACGGTCTATCGCGGCGTCGAGCGCGAATCCTATAGCTGCATGCCGGTGTGCCAGCGTCGCGTTACGCTTGGCGACGGCGACAACTACTTCAAATCGGCGATGGACCAGGCCGGCAATCTGAGCAGCCAAGCCACTGGCGCCTCGGCGCCCAAGCAGTAAGCGCGACGCCGGTTCGGCCCGGTAACGTCCAGCCAAAACAAAAGGGCCGCGCTGAATGCGTGGCCCTTTTTCTTTCGTACAAGAACTCGTCGGCACAAGGCCGAAAATCGCGGCGGTCGATAATCCGGCCGCCGTGATTTCCAGCGTGTCAGAATTCAGCCGGCTGCGCGCAGATTGTCGGCGGAAGACTTGCCGGAACGGCGGTCGGCGACGATTTCGTAGCTGACCTTCTGGCCTTCACGCAGAGTTCCAAGGCCGGCGCGTTCGACGGCGCTGATGTGAACGAAAACGTCGTTGCCGCCATCGTCCGGTTGGATGAAGCCGTAACCCTTGGTCGCGTTAAACCACTTTACAGTTCCCATGCTCACGGGATAGTCCCTTCTCAAGATAGATATAACTAAGCCAACTCTCGCTGGCTGGTGAGATCGAATTTTTGGAAGGGTCGTCAGCGTCTAAACCGGCTGTACCGGTGGATAGCTAATGTCGTCCGGCCGAAAATCGATAGGTCATAATATTCCAAAGTAGCGCCCCAAACAATCCTCAAGGCACGCGAATTTTTTGAGCGCGTCCGCAGGACCGTGCGTGGGGGCGCGCGGCCCCCGACACGGTCCTGTCACGCGGCCAACAGTTTCGTGCGACTTATCTGCGGCGAAATTGGCCGCGCTGCGCTGCGCCGCGCTGGGGGGCGCCTGCGCCGCCTCCACCCGGTCGCTCGTCCTTGTGCCGGAAGATCAACCGGCCCTTTTCGAGATCGTAAGGCGACATCTCGATCGTCACCCGGTCGCCCGCGAGCGTCTTGATGCGGTTTTTCTTCATCTTGCCCGCCGTATAGGCAACGATCTCGTGCCCCGCGTCCAGCTGGACGCGATAGCGGGCATCGGGGAGGATTTCGGTGACCAGCCCTTCGAACTGGATCAGCTCTTCTTTCGCCATGATGTTCTCCAGGTCGACAGGCGACTAGCGTGGCCGTTGGTTGCGGTTGGGTTGGGTTTTCGGACGGCTTTCCCGGTACAGAAAGCTGACCCCCTGCAATCCTTCGGCGGTACCGCCGCTTTGTGAGGGGCGGTTCGGCTGCTGCCGATTGACCTCGTTCCGGTTGAATTTTGAAGCGTCATTATTACCACCACGACGGTGCTTTCGGCGAGGGCCTTTCGGCCCTTCTCCAGCGCCATTTGCGCGCCCCGCATGCGCCCGTGGCGCAGGTCGGCCGCCGCCGCGATGCGCGGCCGGAGGCGCTGTGTCGCGCTGGCCGGGCGTACGCCGGTCTTCCTTCGGCAACGCCATGCGGATCAGCTTTTCGATGTCGCGCAAATAGCCGAGTTCCTCGGCGCCCGCGACCAGCGAAATCGCAGTGCCGTCAGCGCCGGCACGCGCGGTGCGGCCGATGCGGTGGACGTAGGTTTCGGGAACATTGGGAAGATCGAAATTCACGACGTGGCTGACGCCGTCGACATCGATGCCGCGGGCGGCGATGTCGGTGGCGACCAGCGTGCGGATGGCGCCGGTGCGGAACGCCGCGAGCACCCGCTCGCGGTGGTTTTGCGATTTGTTGCCGTGGATGGCGTCAGCGGTGATGCCGGCGCGCGCGAGGCCCTTCACGACCTTGTCGGCGCCATGTTTGGTCCGGGTAAAGACCAGTGCGCGTCCGACCGCTTCCTGCCTGAGAAGCTCTGCCAGAACGGTTGCCTTGGCCGAGTGATCGACCTGGAGCACCCGCTGGTTGATGCGTTCTACTGTCGAGGCGACCGGCGTTACTGCAACCCGGGCGGGCTCGCGCAGCATCGTGTCGGCCAGTTCGGCGATATCCTTGGGCATCGTCGCCGAGAAGAACAGCGTTTGCCGCCGGACCGGCAGCTTGGCGACGATTTTACGGATGTCGTTGATGAAGCCCATGTCCAGCATGCGGTCGGCTTCGTCCAGCACGAGGAACTCGACCTGGTTGAGCTTCAGCCCGTTGCTTTGCACGAGGTCGAGCAGGCGACCGGGCGTGGCCACGAGGATCTCGACCCCCGGCATTAGGCTGCGGACCTGGCGTCCCATCGGAACGCCGCCGATCGCCAGCGTCGAGGTCAGGCGCATGTGCCGGCCATAGGCGTTGAAGCTCTCGAGGATCTGCCCGGACAGTTCCCGGGTGGGGCTGAGCACCAGCACACGGCAGCTCTTGGGCTGCGGCTTGATGCGGTTGGCCAGGATGCGGTGGAGGATCGGCAGGGCGAAGGCCGCGGTCTTGCCGGTGCCGGTCTGGGCGATGCCGACGACGTCGCGGCCGGCCAATACGAGGGGGATGGTTTGAGCTTGGATGGGGGTAGGCGTCAGGTAGTTTTCTTCTCTGAGCGCGCGCGAAATGGGATCGGCGAGGCCGAAATCCTGAAAGGAGGTCAAAATTGAGTACTTTCCATATCAAGGCGTTAGGCCGCCCGGTCGTCTGGACCGGCAGCGTTTGGGTGCCTTGGACACCCGCGTGTACGGGGCATCGGTGTTGTTAGCTGAAAAGGGCAAGCCAGAAGCCGTTGCAACTTCTGCAAGGGCCAGAGAACACGCAGCTCGCGCAAACCCGTGATTCGGGTCGCATGGGCTCCATATGGAACAGGAACGCGGCGCTTTCAAGGTGGGTCGTCCATATTGTGGGGTTATGCCAGCATCAGGAAAACCAGGTGTCGCGCTGCGCCGGTGCTATATTTTTGTGCCTTCACACTTAAGTCATGCCAAAAATGACTATCAGTTAGTCAAATTGCGGAAATACCACCCATTTTTTCTGCCTAAAAAGAGATCATTAGCGCGATTCCGGCCGGCGCTTTTGTCGAATTACATAAATAAAACATATGCTTGCCCGTCGAAAGGGGCGTGGCATGGTTCTTGCGATTCCGTAAACGCAGGCGGCCGTGGGGCCGTTCGCAGCGTTTAACGCTCTGCGTCAGGGAGATGACATTTCATGCTTACAAAACTTATTCATGCGAACGCGACGTTCAGCCGTCGCCGGTGGCTCGCGGCGTCAGCGGGACTGGTGCTTGGCCTGTCGGCGTTCTCGAACGCAAAGGCTGCCGACGACACCATTAAGGTCGGCGTGCTCCATTCGCTTTCCGGCACCATGGCGATCAGCGAGACCACGCTGAAGGACACCGTTCTCTTCCTGATCGACGAGCAGAACAAGAAGGGCGGCGTGCTCGGCAAGAAGCTCGAAGCCGTCGTCGTCGATCCCGCTTCCAACTGGCCGCTGTTCGCCGAAAAGGCCCGCGAACTGATCACCAAGGACAAGGTCGCTGTCGTATTCGGTTGCTGGACCTCGGTCTCCCGCAAGTCTGTGCTGCCGGTGTTCAAGGAACTGAACAACATCCTGTTCTATCCGGTGCAGTACGAGGGCGAAGAGAGCGAGCGCAATGTGTTCTACACCGGTGCTGCTCCGAACCAGCAGGCGATCCCGGCCGTCGACTACCTGATGAAGGACGAGAAGGTGAAGCGCTGGGTGCTGGCCGGCACCGACTATGTCTATCCGCGCACCACCAACAAGATTCTTGAGGCCTACCTGAAGTCGAAAGGCGTGGCCCAGGAAGACATCATGATCAATTACACGCCGTTCGGTCACTCCGACTGGCAGACGATCGTGGCCGACATCAAGAAGTTCGGCTCGGCCGGCAAGAAGACCGCGGTGGTTTCCACCATCAACGGCGACGCCAACGTTCCCTTCTACAAGGAACTTGGCAACCAGGGCATCAAGGCGACCGATATTCCGGTTGTCGCGTTCTCGGTCGGTGAAGAAGAACTCGCCGGCATCGACACCAAGCCGCTGCTCGGCCACCTCGCTGCGTGGAACTACTTCGAGTCGATCAAGACGCCCGCCAACGAGAAGTTCATCAAGGAGTGGCAGGCCTACACCAAGAATCCGAAGCGCGTGACCAACGACCCGATGGAAGCGCACGTGATCGGCTTCAACATGTGGGTGAAGGCGGTCGAGAAGGTGAAGTCGACCGATCCGGACAAGGTGATCGATGCGCTGCCCGGCATCGAAGCGCCGAACCTGACCGGTGGCGTATCCAAGATGCTGCCCAACCACCACATCACCAAGCCGGTGTTCATCGGCGAGATCAAGGGTAACGGCCAGTTCGACGTGGTGTGGAAGACGCCGGGCCTGGTGGCCGGCGATGCATGGTCGAAGGAGCTTGAAGGCTCCAAGGACCTGATCGGCGACTGGGTTGGCAAGAAGTGCGGCAACTACAACACCAAGACCAACAAGTGCGGCGGTCAGGGATCCTGAGCTCCGTGAACTAAAGTACAATCCACGAGACAGGGGGAAGGCGACGAAACTGTTGCCTTCCCCATTAACTTCTGCCGGGGTCGTCCAGTGGTCAATTTTTTCGAGCGCTTTCGTTCGCTCGCCCTTTCCGCTTTTGTCGTCGTGTGCTTGAGCCTGCCAGCATTCGCCGGCGCCTTTGAGGATGCGGTCGCCAAATTCGCCAACGACGAATTCTCCGATACCGAAGAGGCGGTCGGTGCCGTTGCGACGTCGGGCAATCCGCTCGCTTTTCCCATTATCAGCGCGCTCCAGGACGGCCGTTTGTCGGCCGATCCCGACACCAAGAAGGTTTTCATTACCCAGGATGACGGCAAGGTCGTCGATGCCACCACCGGCGCTGCGGTCGACAAGCTGCCGGAGAATGCCGTCGCGGTTCGCCTCAACAACCGCTTGCGCCGTTCGGTCGAGGCGGCGCTGGGCGGCCTGACCCTGCTCTCGCCCGATCCCGCCAAGCGTATTGCGGCCGCGCAATCGGTATTCAAGACTCATGACGAGACGATGCTGCCTGTCATCGACGGCGCGCTGGCGAAGGAAACCAACAGGTCGGTGAAAGCAGCCTTTGCCGAGGCGCGCGCGGCGATCCTGCTCTACAAATCCGACGCCAGCGATGCGGAAAAGCTCGAGGCGATCGCCACGGTCAAGGCGAGGGGCGATCAGGAAGCGCTGGCGCTGCTAACCGGCTTGACCGGAGAACAGCCGCCCGCGATCGCCCGCGCGGCGGCCAGCGCGACTTCGGCCATTCAGAGCACGCTGGCGGTATGGTCGGCGGTGCAGAACGCCTGGTACGGCATTTCGCTCGGCTCGGTGCTGTTGCTGGCTGCGATTGGGCTTGCCATCACCTTCGGCGTCATGGGCGTCATCAACATGGCCCATGGCGAGATGGTGATGCTCGGGGCCTACACCACCTTCGTGGTGCAGGAGATCATCCGCACCAGCTATCCCGGTCTGTTCGACTATTCGCTGCTGATCGCCGTGCCATTGGCCTTTGTCGTTGCGGGCGCCATCGGCGTCGTGATCGAACGGACGATCATTCGATTCCTCTACGGCCGCCCGCTGGAGACGCTGCTTGCGACCTGGGGACTCTCGCTGGTGCTGCAACAGGCGGTGCGCACCGCATTCGGTCCGACCAACCGCGAGGTCGGCAACCCCTCCTGGATGAGCGGGGCGTTCGAACTCGGGCAGATCACCATCACCTATAACCGGCTCTGGATCCTCTGCTTCACGCTTGCCGTGTTTGCGATCCTGCTGGCGATGCTGCGCTACACCGCGCTCGGCCTTGAGATGCGCGCGGTGACGCAGAACCGGCGCATGGCGGCCTCGATGGGGATTGCGACTTCCCGCGTCGATGCGCTGACCTTCGGGCTCGGCTCGGGGATTGCCGGGATCGCCGGCGTGGCGCTGTCGCAAATCGACAATGTCAGCCCCAATCTTGGTCAGAGCTACATCATCGATTCCTTCATGGTCGTGGTGTTCGGCGGGGTCGGCAATCTGTGGGGCACGCTGGTCGGCGCGTTCACGCTTGGCATCGCCAACAAGTTCCTCGAGCCGGTCGCCGGCGCCGTGCTGGGCAAGATCGCGATCCTCGTCCTGATCATCCTGTTCATCCAGAAGCGCCCGCGCGGCCTGTTCGCGCTCAAGGGACGGGCGGTGGAAGCATGATGCCGCATCTTCTGACGCGATCGCTCGACCGCAGCGCGGCGCTTTTCGTGCTGGTGGTGGCCGCTCTCGGCGTTCTGATTCCGCTGTCGAACCTGTTGCTGCCGTCGGGCTCGGCGTTGCAGGTGCCGACCTATCTGGTCGCGCTGTTCGGCAAATACGCCTGTTATGCGGTGCTCGCGCTCTCGATCGACCTGATCTGGGGCTATTGCGGCATCCTCTCGCTTGGCCACGGCGCGTTCTTTGCGCTCGGCGGTTACGCCATGGGCATGTATCTGATGCGCCAGATCGGCAGCCGCGGCGTCTACGGCAATCCGATCCTGCCCGACTTCATGGTGTTCCTGAACTATCCGAAACTGCCGTGGTACTGGCACGGCTTCGACATGTTCTGGTTTGCGGCGTTGATGGTCGTTCTGGTGCCGGGCCTGCTCGCCTTCTGCTTCGGCTGGCTGGCGTTTCGCTCCCGCGTCACCGGCGTTTATCTTTCGATCATCACGCAGGCGATGACGTACGCCCTGCTGCTGGCGTTCTTCCGCAACGACTTCGGCTTCGGCGGCAATAACGGCCTCACCGATTTCAAGGATATCCTCGGCTTCAACGTGCAGGCGGACGGCACCCGCGCGGCCCTGTTCGCGCTGAGTTGTCTGCTGGTCATCGTGACGTTCCTGATCTGCCGGGCGGTCGTCACCTCCAAGCTCGGCAAGGTGCTGATCGCGGTGCGCGACGCCGAATCGCGCACGCGGTTTCTCGGCTACCGCGTCGAATCCTACAAGCTGTTCGTGTTCACGCTGTCGGCCTGCATGGCCGGTGTCGCCGGCGCGCTCTACGTGCCACAGGTCGGCATCATCAACCCGTCGGAGTTCGCGCCCGGAAATTCCATCGAGGCCGTGATCTGGGTCGCTGTCGGCGGGCGCGGCACGCTGGTCGGGGCGGCGCTGGGCGCGGTCGTCGTCAACTACGCCAAGACCTACTTCACATCGGGTCCGCTCGCGCCCTACTGGCTGTTCATGCTCGGCGCTATGTTCATCCTGGTGACGCTGCTGTTGCCCAAAGGCATCGTCGGTACCTTCAACAGCTGGTGGGAGCCGATAAAGGCCCGGCGAATGAGCGCGAACGCCGAGAGTGCCGCCGCCGAAGACGGCGTCAGCGAACCTCATATGGCGGAGTGAGAGCGATGAACGTCAGGGATACCCGTGCGACGTCTGCGCTGCTTTACCTCGACGGCGTGCATGTCTCGTTCGACGGCTTTCATGCCATCAACAACCTGTCGCTGACGCTGGAGCCCGGCGAGATGCGCGCCATCATCGGCCCGAATGGCGCCGGCAAGACCACGATGATGGACATCATCACCGGCAAGACCAAGCCGGATGAGGGCACGGTACTGTTCGACGGCGTCACCGATCTGACACGGCTCGACGAGACGCGAATTGCCGAACTCGGCATCGGCCGCAAATTCCAGAAGCCGACGGTGTTCGAAAGCCAGTCGGTCGAGGACAATCTGTTGCTCGCGCTCAATGTCGACCACAGCGTCAAGGGCACGCTGTTCTGGCGCGGCAGCAGGACCGAAGCCGAACGCATCGAGCGTGTGTTGGAGACCATCCGCCTGAAGGACGCGCGCGGCCGGCTCGCCGGAAGCCTGTCGCATGGTCAGAAGCAGTGGCTCGAGATCGGCATGTTGCTGGCGCAGGATCCGAAACTGTTGCTGGTGGACGAGCCGGTCGCCGGCATGACCGACGTCGAAACGCATCAGACGGCCGAGCTTCTGAAGGAGATCAACAAGGACAAGACCGTGATGGTGGTCGAACACGACATGACCTTCGTGCGCGAACTTGGCGTCAAGGTGACGTGTTTGCACGAGGGCACGGTGCTGGCCGAAGGCACCATCGACCAGGTGTCGGCGAATGAGCGCGTGGTCGAAGTGTATCTGGGGCGCTAAAGTCATGCTGAAGGTCGACAACATCAGTTTGTTCTACGGCGCAGCGCAGGCGCTGCGCGGGGTCTCGATTTCGGCCGAGCCGGGCAAGGTGACCTGCGTGCTTGGCCGCAACGGTGTCGGCAAGACCAGCCTGCTACGCGCCATGGTCGGGCAATACCCGATTTCCGGCGGATCGATTACCTTCGACGGCGCCGATATCTCCGGCCTCAAGCCGTATGAACGCGCCCGCAAGGGCATCGGCTTCGTGCCGCAGGGCCGCGAGATTTTCCCGCTGCTGACGGTGGAAGAAAACCTCAAGACCGGCTTTGGGCCCTTGAAGCGCGAGGACCGCAACATCCCCGACGACGTGTTCTCGCTGTTTCCGGTGCTGCAATCGATGCTGGGGCGCCGCGGCGGCGACCTGTCGGGCGGGCAACAGCAGCAGCTCGCGATCGGGCGGGCGCTGGTGATGCGGCCGAAATTGCTGCTGCTCGACGAGCCGACCGAAGGCATCCAGCCCTCGATCATCAAGGACATCGGCCGCGCGATCACTTACTTGCGCAGCCTCGGCAGTATCGCGATCGTTCTGGTCGAACAGTATCTCGACTTTGCCTGCGAGCTCGGCGACAATTTCGCGGTCATGGACCGCGGCGCGGTCAAATACGCCTGCGATCGAACGAACCTCGATCCGAGCGAGATCAGCCGTCAGATGGCTTTGTAAACGGGTCGGCGCGGCGGTCGACGGTTGAGGTAAGGTTGGGGCCGGATGCAGACCGATACCGCAAATCAAAGCGCTGCGATTTTCGCCGCCAACCGCGCGAGGGGCGCGGTTCGCTTCGACGTCGCCGGCGTCGATGGCGTGACGCGCCGCCGTCAGATTCACGAGGCCGGCTCGTTGCGGGTGCGTTTTCCCTCGCCGGAAGATGATGGTCTTTCGGCGGTGCTGGTCAACACTGCGGGCGGCATCGCCGGCGGCGATCGCTTTGACATCGATATCGCGAGCAGCGGCGACGCACGGCTGACTGTCACCACGGCTGCGGCAGAGAAAATCTACCGCGCGGCCGGACCGGCGGCGACGCTCAATGTCACGCTCAGGGCCGAGGGCAGCTCGCATTTATCGTGGCTGCCGCAGGAGACCATTCTGTTCGACCGCACACGGATCCATCGCCGCTTTGACATCAGCCTTTCCGAGACTGCCTCCTTGCTACTCTGCGAAATCGTCGTATTCGGCCGTCTTGCGATGGGCGAGCGTATGCGCGAGGGCGAGTTTCTCGACCACTGGCGGCTTCGCCGCGGCGACAAGCTGATTTTCGCCGAAAACATCCGTCTCGACGGTGATATCGGCGCAAAGCTCGCTAATCCCGCGATCGCCAAAGGCGGCGTCGCGATCGGGACCGCTTTGATTGTGCCTGGCGATGAGGCATTGCTCGATCGGATTCGCGAACTCGCACCGTCGTTCGGCGGCGAAGTCGGTCTCTCGGCATGGAATGGATTTGCAATGGCGCGCTTCTGTGCCCAAGATGCGGCCCGGCTGCGCGCCGACATGATGGCGGTGCTCGGCCGCGCCAGCGGTTCGGCCTTGCCGAGGTTGTGGCTCAATTGATTCTGGATCAATCAGAGTGCTCGCATGAATCTCTCTCCCCGCGAAAAGGACAAGCTGCTGATTTCGATGGCGGCGATAGTGGCGCGCCGGCGTCTGGAACGCGGCGTCAAGCTCAATCACCCCGAGGC
This sequence comes from Bradyrhizobium erythrophlei, assembly GCF_900142985.1. Lineage (NCBI taxonomy): Bacteria > Pseudomonadati > Pseudomonadota > Alphaproteobacteria > Hyphomicrobiales > Nitrobacteraceae > Bradyrhizobium > Bradyrhizobium erythrophlei. Next base: position 1,882,682 of record NZ_LT670849.1, on the reverse strand, counting down.
CATTGCCATCATCTCCGACTTCATCGTCGAAGGTGCGCGCGATGGCCGCACGGTGGCCGAACTGATGCAGGCGGGCGCGCAGGTGCTCACGCGCGCGCAGGTGATGGACGGCATTGCCGAGATGATTCACGACATTCAGGTGGAAGCGACGTTTCCGGACGGCACCAAGCTTGTCACGGTGCACGAGCCGATCCGATAGGAGCGCATCAAGATGATACCCGGTGAACTCTTCATCAAGGACGGCGAGATCGAGCTCAATGCCGGTCGCAAGACGGTGACGCTCTCGGTCGCCAATACCGGAGACCGGCCCATTCAGGTGGGCTCGCACTACCATTTCTTCGAGACCAATCCGGCGCTCAAATTCGATCGCAAAAAGGCGCGCGGCATGCGGCTCGACATCGCGGCCGGCACCGCGGTTCGGTTTGAGCCTGGCCAGACCCGCGAGGTGCATCTCGTTGCGCTCGCGGGCAAGAAGACCATCTACGGCTTCCGCGGCGACGTGATGGGCAAGCTGTAGCGCAATCAGGTTCAGGCTGTCTCCCGCCTGGCGGGAGAGGGGGTAGAAACCATGTCCGTCAAGATCAAACGTTCCGTCTATGCCGACATGTTCGGCCCGACCACCGGCGACAAGGTGCGGCTCGCCGACACCGACCTGATCATCGAGGTCGAGAAGGACCTCACGACCTATGGCGAGGAAGTGAAATTCGGCGGCGGCAAGGTGATCCGCGACGGCATGGGCCAGTCGCAGGTGACCAACAAACAGGGCGCGGCGGACACCGTCATCACCAATGCGCTGATCGTCGATCACTGGGGCATCGTCAAGGCCGACGTCGCGATCAAGGAAGGGATGATTGCGGCGATCGGCAAGGCTGGCAATCCCGACATTCAGCCCGGCGTTACCATCGTGATCGGGCCCGGCACCGACGTGATCGCCGGCGAAGGCAAGATCCTCACCGCAGGCGGATTCGACAGCCACATCCATTTCATCTGTCCGCAGCAGATCGAGCACGCGCTGATGTCGGGCGTCACCTCGATGCTGGGCGGCGGCACCGGGCCGTCGCACGGCACTTACGCGACGACCTGCACGCCCGGTCCGTGGCACATGGGGCGGATGATCCAGTCGTTCGACGCCTTTCCGGTCAATCTCGGCATTTCCGGCAAGGGCAATGCGTCGCGCCCCGCTGCGCTGGTCGAAATGATCAAGGCCGGCGCCTGCGCGCTCAAGCTGCATGAAGACTGGGGCACGACACCGGCTGCAATCGACAACTGCCTCTCGGTCGCCGACGACTACGACGTCCAGGTGATGCTGCATTCGGATACACTGAATGAATCCGGCTTCGTCGAGGACACGGTAAAGGCGTTCAAGGGCCGCACCATCCATGCCTTCCACACCGAAGGCGCGGGCGGCGGCCATGCGCCTGACATCATCAAGATTGCGGGCCTGAAGAACGTACTGCCGTCCTCGACCAACCCGACGCGGCCGTTCACCCGCAACACCATCGACGAGCATCTCGACATGCTGATGGTGTGCCACCACCTCGATCCGTCGATTGCGGAAGATCTGGCGTTCGCCGAGAGCCGTATTCGCAAGGAGACCATTGCGGCGGAAGACATCCTGCACGACCTCGGCGCGCTCTCGATGATGTCGTCGGATTCGCAGGCCATGGGCCGGCTCGGCGAAGTCATCATCCGCACCTGGCAGACCGCCGACAAGATGAAGAAGCAGCGCGGCGCCTTGCCCGAAGACAAAGGCAAGGACAACGACAATTTCCGCGTCAAGCGCTACATCGCCAAATACACCATCAACCCCGCGATCGCGCACGGTGTCTCGAAGCTGATCGGCTCGGTCGAAAAGGGCAAGCTCGCCGATCTCGTGCTGTGGTCGCCGGCGTTCTTTGGCGTGAAGCCCGAATGCATCATTAAGGGCGGTTCGATCGTCGCCGCTCCGATGGGCGATCCCAACGCCTCGATCCCGACGCCGCAGCCGGTGCATTACCAGCCGATGTTCGCGGCTTTCGGCAAGTCGCTGACGGCTTCGTCGGTTGTGTTCACCTCAAAGGCGGCTGTCACCGGAGGCCTTGCGCGCAAGCTCGGCATCTCCAAGAAGCTCTATGCCGTGCAGAACACCCGCGGCAAGATTTCCAAGAAGAGCATGATCCATAACGGCGCCACGCCCAACATCGAGGTCGACCCGGAAACCTACGAGGTGCGGGCGGACGGAGAGCTGCTCACCTGTGCGCCGGCCGAGGTGCTGCCGATGGCGCAGCGCTACTTCATGTTCTAAGGTCGGCCCGGTCAATCAACGAAAAAGTACCGGGAGGAGATCATGATCTACGTTGTTGCCACCACGCAGATGAAGCCGGAAGGCCGCGATGCGTTCATCGAGGGCCACAAGAAATTCACTGCCGAGACACGGAAGGAGAAGGGCTGCCTCTCCTATGACGGCCATGTCAGTGTCAACGATCCCAATCTCTATGTCGTGGTGGAGCGCTGGGAGACGCGTGAGGATCTCAATGCGCATGGCAAGGCGCCGCACATGAAGGTCTGGCGCGAATATGCCGCTCCTTACCGGGCCACACCCACCGTGATCGAGATCATCAGCGACGCCAAGGTCGAGAAGTTCTAATGGTCCGCGCGATCAAGGTCTCGAAGCATCACCGCTGGAGCGAGCCTCCAGCGGATACCATCGTTCTCGACTTCGACGACCGTCATCGGCGCCGAATGGCGATGACGGGCACCCGCGGACTTGAATTCCTGCTCGATCTCGAGAATGCGACGGCCTTACGTGGCGGCGATGCGCTGGTGCTCGAGGATGGCCGTCTGATCGAGGTGGTCGCAGCGGCGGAGCGCCTGGCGGAAATCCGTGGCACCGATCCGCAGCATCTGGTTCGCGTCGCCTGGCATCTCGGCAACCGTCATTTGCCGACGCAGATTTTGGCCAAAGCGCTGCGCATCCGGCGTGACCATGTGATCGAGGAAATGGTGATGGGGTTGGGCGCGCGGGTGATCGAAATCGAAGCGCCGTTCGATCCCGAAGGCGGCGCCTATGATGGCGATGACCACGCGCATGCGGCAAGCCACGCGCACGACCATCACGCCCATGACCACCTTGCTCATGACCACGCGTCGCATGATCATGCCCACGATCATGCCGATCATCATGATCATACGCATGATCACGGCCACCACCATCACCACGACGAGCATTGCGGTCACGACCATCATCACGGCCATTCCCATGCTCATGAAGATAAATAAACCGCCGCAAAAGCGGCGCGCCGTGGTGTCCGATGCGGCGGGGTCGAGCGAGCAATCGGCCGGAATGTCGGAAAGCGAGGCGGCCGCGCTTTACCGCCTCATGACCTGGCTCTCGCCGTCTTTTCCGGTCGGCGCGTTCTCCTATTCCAGCGGCATCGAGTGGGCAGTCGAAGCCGGCGACGTGACGAATGCCGCATCGTTGCGGGAGTGGCTCGCCGCCATGCTGACGGATGGTGCGGGAATTTGCGATAGCATCTTTCTGGCCTACAGCTATCGGGCCGCGTCATCCGGTGACGATGCGCGGCTTGCAGAAGTTGCCGAACTCGCTTCCGCCTTCATGCCGTCGCGCGAGCGCCATCTTGAAACCACCGCGCAGGGCCGGGCCTTCATCGAAATCGCACGCGCGGCGTGGCACACCGCGCAACTCGATCGGCTGGTCGGTGCTTGCAAGACCGCGATCGTCTATCCGGTTGCGGTGGGTCTCGTTGGCGCAGCGCATGCGATTCCGCCCGCGCCCACCGTTCACGCCTTCCTGCATGCGGTGACGTCGAACTGGATCTCGGCCGGCGCGCGTCTCATTCCATTGGGTCAGACCGACAGCCAGCGCCTGCTGGCCAAGCTTGAAGTGGTCGTGGCGGATACCGCAAAACGCGCGCTCGCCGCTTCGCTCGATGACCTCGGCAGTGCCATCTTCCGCGCCGATCTCGCCAGCATGCGGCATGAAACCCAGTACACGCGGTTGTTCCGGTCATGATCAAAGTGCCACACACTCCGCTGTCGTCCCCGCGCACGCGGGGACCCATAACCGTTAATAAGGATGGTTGCGTCGGGCTATGGCCTCAGCGTGGTGAAACAATTGAACTCTGTGATGATGGGTCCCTGCTTTTGCAGGGACGACGAAAGGGTGATTAAAATGGCATCTTCGCATGGTCCGCTTCGCGTCGGCATCGGAGGACCGGTTGGTTCGGGAAAGACCGCGCTGATGGACCTGTTGTGCAAGTCGATGCGCGAGCACTACGACATCGCCGCGATCACCAATGACATCTATACGAAATGGGACGCCGAGTTTCTGGTGCGGTCGGGCTCGCTGACGCCGGACCGGATCGCGGGCGTCGAGACCGGCGGTTGCCCGCATACGGCCATTCGCGAGGATGCCTCGATGAATTTGGCAGCGGTTGCCGACATGCGCGCCAAGTTTCCAGGTCTTGACGTGGTGCTGATCGAGTCGGGCGGCGACAACCTCGCGGCGACATTCTCGCCCGAGCTTGCGGATCTCACCATCTATGTGATCGATGTGGCCGCCGGCGACAAGATTCCGTCCAAGGGAGGGCCTGGCATCACCCGTTCGGACCTTCTGGTCATCAACAAGATCGATCTGGCGCCCTATGTCGGGGCATCGCTGGAGAAGATGGAAACGGACACCCGGCGGATGCGCGGCGAGCGGCCGTTCGTCATGACCAACCTGAAGAAGAGCGAGGGCCTGGATCGCATCATCGGCTTCATCGAGGCCAAAGGCGGCCTCACCTCGGCTATATCCGCCAAGCAGCGCGGGGTTGGCGGGCGCTGATCCCGCCCGTCTTCATATCTCCGCCGTCGCCAGATGAGCGGGAACAAAGTCGGCCGGCCGCCGTTATCATCCTCCGACGCCGTTAACCTCTTTTACGTGGTAGCCGCTGTGTCCGCCGTGTTAGATCCCGCCCCGCCAGCGTTCGTCCCACATCGATGACGGCTTTCCCATGCAGAGCGGTCGGTTATCATTACATTCCGATTAACGGCCGTCCGGGCCGTCATCGGATGGTTGTTCGATCCATTTACCAACGCATCCTATTTGAGTGAACGAGTGGTTCGGCTGGGCTTCATCACCGGTTTCATTGCACTGATCGGGGTTCTGCTCTCCGGTCTTGCGGCCTATCGTGTTCATGACCAGGAGCTGACGGTCGACGGCATTGCGCTGGCGCGCGCGATCGACGTTCACGCCAGCCTGGTGCAGGATCGCCTGACCGAGCGCGAGTTGCTGGCGAGCGTGGCCTCCGGCCTTTTTCGCTCGCCGTCGGTGATCAAGGCCAACATGCTTCAGCCTCTGCGCTCATCGATCTACGCCTTCAAGACCGACTTCGTGGTGGCTGGCTGGATCGCGCGGCTTCGTCCCGAGGAACTGGCAGCCGCGCGCACTGAACTTGCCAATGCGGGATTTACCAATCCGACCATCCGCAGATACGACGATACGCCGCTCCAGACGGCGGGTCTTGGCAGGCCGGTCGATCTTCTAATGGACGTCGAACCCCGCAACGCGGAGACCATGGGCTTTCCGGGCCGCTGTTTCGACGAGCAGCCGATCCTGGGGCCGATGTTGGCGCGGGCGATGTCGGAAATGAAGCCGGTGGCATCCGACCCGTTGCCGCTGCTGCGCGCCGATGGACCGGTCGGTGTCGTGCTTGCCGCGCCGGTCTTGCAGGACAACGGAGCCCAGCCGGCGGGATTCGTGACATTTTCGTACGAGCTTGCGCCGTTGATGCTGACTAACGACGACCTGTCGCTGTTTTCGGTGGCGTTGAAAGACCCGCGCAGCGACAATACCGAGCTGACCGCAACCGAGCGCAGCAGCGTCGTTTCCAGAACCGTCGATCCGCAAAGCCCGGCCCCGCCGGTGTATCGGACCGTTTCATTCGGTGACCGCGACTGGACGCTGACCTATTACGCCAAGACCAACACCATGAACCGCGCGCGGCAGACTGCGGCGATCGTGGCGGCCATCGGCCTTGCCTTGACGGCCATCGTTTGCGGCCTGTTCGGCTATGTCGCCTACAACAACCTGCGCCTGAGTCGCGAAATTCAGGTGCGGATCGGCTTCGAGCGGCGTCTGACGGCGGTCATCGACGAGCTCAACCATCGCGTCAAGAACATCCTGGCGGTGATCCAGTCGATCGTGACGCGCACGCTGCGCCACGGGGCGGATATCGACGTCGCTCGCGAGCTCCTGATCGGCCGGATTCACGCGATGTCAAACGTAGTCTCGCTGCTCAGCGAGAGCCAGTGGCAGGGCGTCAACCTGAAGGGGTTGTTCGAAGCGCGCGCGATACCGCATGCCGACCGCATCGCCGTCAGCGGACCCGACATCACGGTGAGCGCGCGGGCCGCGCAATCGCTGTCGCTGTTGTTTTTCGAACTGGCGTCGCATTCCGACGAGGGGCTCTCGCTGGTCGGAAAACATCCGCACATCGTCGCGCATTGGGAAGTGACCGGCGAGGAGCCGGAAACGGTCTTTCACTTCCGCTGGGAAGAGTTCAATACCAGCGCCGCGACCCGGCGGCCCGACAGCGACTTCAGCCTGATTTTGCTCGATCGCGTCGCCCCGGAGGCCCTCGGCGGCACATCGAAGCGGTCCTTCACCGACGTCAGCTACGTCTACGAACTGACCGCGCCGATGGAGACCGTCATCGACATGTCCGAGCGCGACCGCACGGAGAAGTTTTCGGCGCCGCTCAAGCCCGTTTGATGCTACGGGCCGGCTAGCCGTTGCCGCCGATGACCGCGCAAACGCGACTTCGCGTTTGTCGCCTTGGGGCGCTAGCCGTTACCGCCGATGACCGCGCGCACGGTTTCATCGGGACCGAAATCCTCGGCGCCGTCGACATAGAGCAAGGCTGAGAGTTTGGAGCGCGCGCGATTAACGCGGCTCTTGATGGTGCCGACCGCACAGCCGCAGATCGCCGCCGCATCCTCGTAGGAGAAACCGGAAGCACCCACCAGGATCAGCGCCTCACGCTGGTCCTGCGGCAGCTTATCGAGCGCCATGCGGAATTCCTCGAACTCCAGATGGGCGCCCTGCGCCGGCTGCGCCTTCAGCGTTTTCGCGTAGCTGCCGTCGGCATCCTCGACCTCGCGCCGCCGCTTGCGATAATCCGAGCGGAACAGGTTTCGCAGAATCGTGAATAGCCACGCCGGCAGGTTCGATCCCGGCTGGAACGAGTCGATATTGGCTAGCGCGCGCAACAAGGTTTCCTGCACCAGGTCGTCGGCGCGATCGCCGTTACCTGAGAGCGAGATGGCGAAGGCGCGCAAACTTGGCACCGACGCTAAGATGTCGTCCCGCAGCGAATCGGTGAGAGGCATTAGTCCCTCCCGTCATTTTTGATCGTCTGATCGCCCGTGCTTTGAAGGTGGGGATCTGATGTCGGGACATCAAGCTTGCGGATCAGGTCCACAAACCGATCGGGAACGCCCTGGCGGACGACATCGTCGTACATGGCGCGCAACTGATGGCCGATCCTGGACTGGATCTCGGCATTCAGGCCGCCCTGCTTTTTCGCTTCCTTCATGTCCTGTCCCACGCTTCCCCGGGGGTTAAGCTTTTGTACTTTCACGGCTATTCCTCGAATGACCCATGCGTCGGCTCTGAACCGTGCCAAGGCCTAATGCGAAGTGCCCATAAAAGTTCCTTTGTTGGCGGGAACTTTTCTCGCGGTGAAACGTAAATTCCCATCTACGGGAAGTTTCGGGCCGGCCCCCGTCTTGAAGGCTTGGCCCAGATAAAGAGATGGAGTGGGGATGTCCCGATCACAGCTCGTTGCCGAACACCTGCCGTTGTTGCGCCGCTACGCCCGCGCGTTGACCGGAAATCAGTCCTCAGGCGACGCTTATGTTGGAGCCATGCTCGAGGCGCTGCTTCAGGATCCGTCCCTGCTCGACGAAGGCCACGGCCCTCGCGCCGGTCTCTATCGCCTGTTTACCCAGATCTGGAATTCGGTTGCGATCAATGACGATCCCGATGTGACGACCTTGCCGATGCCGCCGGAGAGGCGCCTGTCGAACATCACGCCGCTGCCGCGTCAGGCGTTCCTGCTTCTCTCGCTGGAAGGTTTTTCGGAAGAAGAAGTCGCCTTCGTTCTCGGCGTCGACGTGGCGGAAGCCCGCAAGCTCGCCGATATGGCTGGACGCGAAATGGCGGCCGAAATCGCCACCGACGTCCTGATTATCGAAGACGAGACCTTCATCGCGATGGACCTCGAGAGCCTGGTCAAGAATCTCGGCCATCACGTGATCGGTGTCGCGCGCACCCATACCGACGCGGTGGCGCTCGCGAAGAACAAGCGGCCGGGTCTCATCCTCGCCGACATCCAGCTCGCCGATGGCTCATCGGGTCTCGACGCCGTCAATGAATTGCTGCGGACCTTCGAGGTGCCGGTGGTGTTCATCACCGCCTACCCGGAGCGCTTCCTGACCGGCGAGCGTCCGGAGCCGGCGTTCCTGATTTCAAAACCGTTCCAGCCGGCGATGGTGTCGGCGGTCGCGAGCCAGGCGCTGTTCTTCCAGCGAAACTCGCGGAACCGTTCGCCGAAAGTAGCCTAACAATAATAACGTCCAAGGAGCACAAAACGGACGCGCCAAAAGCGCGTCCGTTTTTTTGTGGTCCGCCGATCGAAGTCAGTGATGGGATTTCAGTGCGGAGTGGCGCCCGACCAGGAGCAGGATTCCGCCGATTTGCGGCAGCAATGCCAGCAAGACCAGCCGCAACATCGCGAAGTCTTCCATCGTCGGCCGTAGCAGGCCGTGGGACAGCCACGTCACCAGCTTGATCGCAGCGTCGCTTTGCGCGTCCGCGCTCTGCCCGACAGAAGCAACCGCGGAATCGAGCAGCTGGCGCCGCTCGACGACGGCCGCCTCGCGTTCCCGGCAGAATTTCCCGACACCGCTCTTGCACTCGCGGTCGCGCGCGGCCATGGCGTCGTTGAGGGCGGCCTGAGCGCCTGCGATCGCCGGAGTCACACGGGAGGCGCGCGCGATCGTCACGTCGCTGATGTTGGTGGACGCAAAGCCGATGCCGGCCGTGACCGCAAACACGAAGGTCATCAGCCAGACCGCCCAGCCGACCAAGGCCGTCGCGCGGTGCCTGCTTTGCCACAGGCCCGCGGCGCAGGACGGCATCACGAGGGCGACGAGGTCAGCGGCAACGCCGACGGCCAGGAAAAGCCACCCCGCGATATCGCTTGATCCCAAAGATCGGGCAAACCAGCCGTTAATGGTGATACCGACCGCAGCCAAAGCAAGCGCTGCAATCGACAACAGAACCGAAGCCAGGTGTCTGCGTGCGGGAGCGACGGTCTCTCGATTCCGATGAGACGTGACAGCCGGCGGCGGCGTGACGGGTGGTTCCGGATCGACGTCGTTTGCCGGCAAAAACTCCGGCGGGATCAGGAACTCCGAGGGCAACACCGACGCCGAAGACGGGTATTCCATCTCCTCGGCTGCGGCCTTCGTCTTCCTTTTGCGCTGGCGTTTGGTTCCACTGCGCGCCGTTGCCTTTCTCTCCCGCTTTTTCAGCGGGACGTGATGAAGGGGAATTACAGATGCAAAGGTGTCGTCCGCCATGGAACCGCTCCTGCCGGTCGCAAGGGATACGCGCGGGAAGGCCCAGCCATGCCGGCGCGCTGACACTTAGAGAGCAGGAGCTGTGCGTCGTCTAGGAACGGGGTGCAACACTCGCCAACTGATTGCGGCGATGCTTCTTTTTGCGGGGTTTTCGTGCGTCCGGTGACGGAAAAGGCGGTGGAAAAACGCGCGACCAGCCGTCCTTTCGCGCGCCTTCAACCTGCTCGAATCGTGACCGGGTTCCGCACCGCGCGCCAATGATCCGGATAATCGTTTGCCGACAAGTGGATAGAAACAAATCGGGGCGCGGCTGGCATCACCACGACGGCGGTGCAATTTCGTGCCCGTTCGCTCTCACCCGTGGGTGAGCTTCTAACTATCTGTTGATTCGGCTATAATTCCTCTTTCGAAGGCCTACCAAAATTCACGGAACTCCGCCGGCATCCGCAGCGAACCGTGTTCAAAGGTGGGGCGGATGGTGGGGCGGGGATGGCCAAGAGACAGTTGCACAAGCTTTCTGCGCGCGAGGCGGAAACCATCGCGGAGCCCGGTCGCCATAGTGACGGCGGAGGGCTTTATCTCGTGATCGAGACCGGTGCACATACGCGACGACAATGGATTTTTTTGTACCGTGTGCGTGGCACGAGCAAGCGCAGAGAGCTTGGCCTCGGACCAGCAAAGGGAAAAGCCAAGGATGGTCTATCGCTTGCCGATGCGCGGCTGAAGGCGGCTGATGCGCGCAAGAAACTCGCGGATGGCAAAGACCCCGCGGCAGAGCGACGGGCGGAAAAGGCGGCCAGCGTGACTTTCGGAGAATTCGCAGATGCGTTGCTGAAATCCATTAAGTCGGGCTTCAAGGGCAAAAAGACCCACAGAGATTGGAAGCGCGACCTCGAGGTGCGGTGCAAGCCCATCCGTTCAAAAGCTCTCCAAGAAATCAGCGCGACTGACGTATTGAATATCTTGTTGCCGATGTGGCTCACGATCAATCGCACGGCGCGCGAGACACGAAGCCGGATTGAACGAGTGTTTATGGCGGCGAGAGCCAAAGGACTGCATTCCGGTGAAAATCCCGCGATGTGGCGTGGTAACCTAAAAGAACTACTGCCGAAGGCCAGGCGGACGAAACGTCATCACGCGGCTGCGCCATACAAGCATGTGCCGGATATCGTCCGGGCTCTTCAAGAACGACACAAAACGGCTAACACCGACGTGAATCTTGCGGCCGAATTTATTGTTCTTACGGCAGTGCGGACCGGCGAAGCCCGCTTTATGCGCGTGCGCGAGGTGGACTTCGAGGAGAAGCTGTGGACCGTTCCGGCGGAACGAATGAAGACGGAAGACGATCCAGAAGGGTCGTGTTTCGAAGTGCCACTCTCTGAGCGTGCCGTTGCGATCCTGGAGGCTGTAGTTCCGAACGGCGCCCCACCGGATGCTTATGTTTTCGCAGGCCAGTGGTCGGGAAACGGGGAGAAGCCGCTTGGCATGAATGCCGTGCTCCACGCGCTCAAGGCGGTCTACCCTGCGCTTCACTCATCTCCCGCGGGATGGCAAATTCGACCTCGCGGGCGAGCTGGGCATCTTTCCGGATTTCGAACGCCTCGACATCGTTCCAGAGCCGCTCGCGGTCGCTCCATGCTTGCCGCGCGTTCTCCGGCAGCATCACCTCGGAATGGACGACGCCGCGCTTTCCGGAAAAATCGTGGCTGCGGTCAAGCCGCTCGTCGCGAAGCCGTGAGCCTGAGCGATAGGCCGCTGATGCCACTGCGCTTGCGCCAGACTTGCGGCCAATGACCTTGACGTGAAGATGATAGATCGCCATCGCGATCGGATCATTGACACAGCGAAGCGCACGTCGGCACGACGTATAAGCGCGCCCTCCCTCGAAAAAATCTCGGGAGGGACTACCGCGTCCCAGGCCGTCCTGACGACCTTACAGCATTGTGCCGGGTGCTCGACTATCATTTCTCCATCAACACTGACGGAGACGACGATGCGGAAGCCACGGGACTTTGATGCTGAACTGAAGGCACTTGGGGACAAGGCGCGTAACCTCAAGAGCCGTAAAGTACAGCAGCTTGGCGAACTCGTCATCGCCACGGGAGCCGATACATTCACCGCCGACGAATTGGCAGGAGCCCTTGTCGTGCTGGCCGAGACAAAAGAAGCCGGAAAGAGGGAGGCATGGGCCAGGCGCGGGGCCGCGTTTTTTCAAGGACGGTCGCGGCGAAATGCACCGGCAGCTGAGCGCAACACGGAAGGCGCTGCGCCGCAACCGAGTGGCGCGCAACCAACATCAAGCCGCAAGGGCACGACATGACATGCGCACTTGGCAGGTCGAGCGCCGCAAGCGCACGCGGCACCTGATCGAACTGGGCGGCCTCGTCGTCAAGGCTCGTGTCGTGGACCTGACCAGCGACGATCGCGGTATCATCCTCGGCGCGCTGCTCTGGATGGCAGACAAGCTCCAAAGCGATCAGGGCGAACGGGCGCGAGCGCTTTGGGCCGCAAAGGGGAAGCAAGCGTTTGAGGCGGACCCGGCGACGCACATACGCAGCCTTGTCTTAATCGCCCGCTGCCAATCAGCGTCAACGTTCCTGCCGCAACGGACAAGTTGACCACAGTATGGGAAATTATTGTGTAGCGAAAACTTCAGCGCCGCGGATTAGCCCACCGACCGTTTGCAAATGATGACGCGACGCGGTATCCGGGTCTGCTTGCGTTACTGAGGCCGTGTCACTCTGGACCCGCAGAATCGAAGTTGCGCCGAACGTCTGAGGGCGCCAAGCGTGTTGACGCCACACACCTTCCAGGGCACTTGATCGCCCGCATAGCTTAGTCCGACGAGAGCAGGTCCGTGACTGGAAGCGAGATTTTCGCGGAGGTGGAACAGCGCAGGTCTGACCGTGCCCGCAAGCCGCCGAAGGTGTGTTCCAATCGAATAGTGCTGAACCTTATGATTACGCGAAACGATGACGGCCGGCGTGACGTACGGAGAATTCGCAAACACATTGCTGTAATCCACTAAGTCCGGCTTCAAGGGCAAAAATACCTACATAGATTGGAAGCGGGATCTCTAGGTGCGGCGCAAGCCCATCCGCTCAGACCGTCCAAGAGATAAGCACCACCGACGAATTGAATATCTTGTTGCCGATGTGGCTCACGATCAATCGCACGGCGCGCGAGACGCGAAGCCGAATTAAACGGGTGTTCATGGCCGCGCGAACCAAAGTCATCACGCGGCAGCGCCATACAAGCAGAGCGAGGAGCTTGAGGTCACGACAACCGAGATCAGTAACCGCATATCCCTGCTGAAGGACACTCTGCGGACCCTAAAGAGGCAAGAGAGAGGTGAGTTCCCAGCTATCGCAATGCCCGGATTTAGGACCCGACCTCGCCCGCATGACGGACATCGGCGAATTGCAACAGTGGCAATATCTTTGCTTCGACGGTGGCGACAACGTGCGGCTTTGCCGCGAACGTCTTGCACTACTTGAAAGTTGGTACTTGCGGGTGGGACGGAGCGGTGACTTCAATGCGGCTGTAATGAATTCCGCTCGGATTATCGCAGCAACGTGCGAAACGATCCAGGCGCAGAGTTCTTCGCCATACTTTGTATCCGGCACGCCGGTAGCCAAGCATCGGGCGTGACTCTCCAGCCTATTCGTCATCTCGGTCGATGTCGGCATTGGCGATCTGCCGCTCGTAAGGTCGGATATTATTTCGTTGTAGTTCTCGTTGGCATTGTTACGGCAGCTTCGGCTTATGATGCTGTGGACGGCGCCCACTCTGCGGCATCGGAGTGCCATAGGGTGGTTGCGTTGAAGCAAACCACATTGAGGGGAGCCGTCCATGGGCGAGGTTAGCACGATTGGTCTCGATATTGCGAAGTCGGTCTTCCAGGTGCACGGGGTGGATGTTGCGGGCGCGGTTGTAATCCGCAAGCGCGTCAGTCGCGCAAGGGTGTTGGAGTACTTTAGCGATCTGCCGCCATGCCTGGTTGGGATCGAGGCGTGTCCATCAGCGCATCATTGGGGCCGCGAACTTCAGGCGCTTGGTCACACGGTTAGGCTGATCCCGCCGAGCTACGTGAAGGCTTACCTCAAACGCAGTAAGAACGATGCGAATGATGCGGCTGCGATCTGCGAGGCGGTCACGCGGCCATCGATGCGGTTCGTCCCGATAAAGACGAAGGAACAGCAGACCGCCTTGATGCTGCACCGGACCCGACAATTGCTAGTGCGCCAGCGCACGATGTTGAGCAATGCCCTACGCGGGCACTTGGCCGAACTTGGTATCGTGTCGGCCAAAGGCCGCAATGGAACGGCTGATTTGCTCAGCATCATCAAGGATGGCTCGGATAGCCGGCTGTCACCGGCCGTGCGTGGCATCCTCGATGTGCTGGCGCGGCAGTATGGTGCCATCGGAGTCGAGATCGCATCCATCGACAGGAGCATCATGGCGCTGCATCGCGGGTGTGAGGCGAGCCGGCGGCTTGCGGAGATCCCCGGTGTCGGCCCGATCGGCGCCACCGCACTGGTTGCCGAGATGGCTCATAGCGCATGACATAGAGGTGCACGTCGTCCAGCCTTCGAGTGTACCGGTGGACCGGCGCATGCGTCGCGCCAAATCGGACGGCATCGATGCGGAGCTGCTGTTGCGCACTTTGCTTGCCTGGCTTCGCGGTGAGCCCCGCGTCTGTTCGATGGTGCCAATCCCAGACGAAGCCGATGAGGATGCGCGGCGGTGTGTCCGGGAGCGGAGTGAGCTGGTCTCCGAGCGCGTCGGCCTCGTGAATCGGATCGGCGCCATTCTGGCGACACTGGGCGCGGACGATTACAATCCCCTTCTTCAAAGCCGTCGCCGCCGGCTGACTGAGCTGCGGACCGGCCTTGGCAATCCGATACCGCCAAATGCATTGGCCAAGATCGCGCGTTTGCTTACGAGGCTGGAACTCGTGCTTGTGCAGATTGCGGAGTTAGAACTTGAACGTGATGCCGTCGCTAAAACTGACGCTCCGGACCAGGCCGGAAAAATGATCCAGCAACTCATCCGCCTGCGCGGCATCGGTGTGCAGAGCGCAACCGTGCTGGTGCGAGAAGCATTTGTTCGACGCTTCGCTAATGGCAAGGCGCTCGGGTCATACGCCGGCCTCACCTCGACCCCGTATAACAGCGGGGGCATCGATCGTGAGCGGGGCATCGGGAAAGCGGGCAACCGTCGGCTCAGAACAGTGATGGTCGAATTGGCCTGGCTTTGGCAACGCTACCAACCGGGCGCCACGCAGGTGGTCTGGTTCCGTGAGCGCGTCGGTTCGACTGGCCGCCGCGTTCGCAAGGTCATGGTGGTCGCGCTCGCGCGTAAACTCCTGGTTGCCTTATGGCGGTTCGTCATCGACGGTGTGATGCTTGAGGGTGCGGTCATGAAGCCCTCCATCTAACCGTCGCCGAAACCGGGCAGCGCTGCAACGGCACAGCGGTCCGGTGATCCGAGGGAACGTCGCCGTTGTCCGGCGTGGCGCTTCGGCGCCGTCTTCACAGAGTGGTGCCGTTCCTTCGAAGCTCTCCCGTCCCGAATGTGGGACAGTGGTCGGGATTACCATCCCGCCGGATGTGAGGTTAGCAGGGAAGCCCTGCAGCAAGAGAGCTCACCTCGGATCGCCGTCGGCAGAAAACCGTTGACAGAGGAATCATCATGTGAGGCCGGATACGTGACCGCACCCGACCAATGCTGCAAAACGTCAGAAAGTTCTTGCCAGGGCGCCGTCCACACGTGTCCCAAGTCAACGTCGGAGCACTCGCTAAAAAAAGCCCCGCCGTGAGGCGAGGCTCTTGCAACCGACTGCTTTGTTTGTCGATCCCGATTGGAGTCTGGATCATGGTTGCTGCGGCTCATTGCCGTTGTTGAAGGTGAGCAGCGGCTGCCAGGTCGCGCAGAAATGCTCGCTCGTGAAGGTGTCGAAAGGATGCGGCCCTCGCGGCGTGAGCAGCCCTGGCGGTGTGAGCGACTGGATTTTCTGGTTGCCCTCATTGAAGTGCGTCCAGTGCGGCAGCTGGTCACGCGTCGGTTTGAAGCTGACAAAGATTTCATTACCTCTGCTGTTCGGATCGCCGGTCTTCACGAAATTGGCCCAGTAGGTCTTCATGTCGGTCGCCAGCGCGGCTTGCGCGGAGGTGAAGTTTGAGCCGAAGTTGAAGAGGTACTGGAGTTCGGCTGCGTGCTGCGAAGCTGTCGTGAAGCCCGATCTGTTCGTCCCCGGTCCCGGCACGCCGGGCGTGCTCGGGGCGTTTGGATCGTTGAACTCGTAAGCAAAGACAGGAACGTGCTTAGACAGGTCGCTGTTTGAATCGAGACCGTTACAGGCGAACACGAAGTCGGTGAAGATCTGCGAGAGCGCCTCGTCGACGTCGCCGCCCAAAAAGTTGTTGCTGAGACCGGGAATCGTCCCGGTCGTCTGCGGAACGGAGTTGTGGAAGTTGGCGATCGGATATTCGCCCGCCGCGGCAATCGAAGCTGCGACGACCGCCTGGGTGAAGGGCGCGGTCGGACCGTTGTTGGACGGTGTCGCCGTCACGAGAGTCTGCATAAAGAAGCCGATCTCTTGTGCGTAGGTGCAGTGCGCAGGCTGGCCGGTGACTGGCGGCGTCGCACACAAACCGTTCGGGACCTGAAGACCGAAGCTCGCCGGGCCACCGGCGGCGACAATGTTCGCAGTGCTGACGCCTGGGAAGACGAGCGCAGCGGGGAAGAAGCCCGGCTCGAACAGCCGGCCTTCATTGGCGTTGGTGCCCTGGAGCACCGGCACCTGGTTGAACTGGCCGGTCGAGAAGGCCGTGTGGAGGTCGCGCGGCAAGATTTTCGTGCCGAAATTGGGCGCGATGCCGAAGCCGCCGAACACGCCTTCATTCGCGAAAACTTGCGCGGCGGTCAGTCCCTGGAGGCAGGCGAGCGTCGCGGTGCCCCCGCAGTCTTTCTGAGCGAACGAGTTGCTCAGGGTCTGGTAAGTCGCGAGCGATGGCAGGTCATGATACATGTACGCGCCGCTCTCGATGATCGCGCCGCGGAACAAGGGCCGGCCGGTCAGGCTCCGGACAGTGTTGGTGGAGGCAAGCTGCGACGAGACGCTGAGACCGCCGGCTGACTCACCGCCGATCGTCACCGCATCCGCATCACCGCCGAAAGCCGCAATGTTGTGCTGGACCCAGGCCAGCGCGAATTGCTGGTCCATAAGACCATAGTTGCCGGCGTCGCCCACGTTCTGGAAGGCGTTGGGCTGCGCCGCCGCCAGCACGCTGGCTGCGAGAAAACCGAGGCTGCCGAGGCGATAGTTGATCGTGACGACGATGATGTCGTTGTCGGCCACCATCACCGACGGGTCGTAGTCAGAGCCGGCGCCGCTGACGAGCGCGCCACCGTGAATCCATACGAACACGGGCAGTCTGGAATGCTTGTTGGCATTGGACGGCGTATAGACATTCAGGAACAGGCAATCTTCGGAATCGGTTGCGCGCCCTTGCGTGCAGGAGTGGCCGGGAATTGCCGCGACCATCGATCCCTGGCCTGGATTGGGCGCCTGAGGAGGCTGCCAACGCAACGTACCCAGCGGCGCCTGGCCGTAGCGAATACCGAGGAATGCGTTGACTCCAGTCGCCGGATCTCCCGGCAATTCCTGGAAGTTCATCAGGCCCTGATAGGTGCCGGTCGTCGTGACGATAGGAGCCGTCAACGTGACCGCCTTCGACGCTGCCGTGCTAGCCAAGACCCAAGCGACACTCATCGCGCCGATGACGCCAAGCCGGAAATGCCGCGACTGCTCTCTCATAGGCTTCTCCCCTTTTTCGTAAGGGCCGGTATTACCGGCCCGTTCCCGGCGATCTCTTGTGGCGCCGGTGATCCATTGCCAACGTTGCCGCCGGCAACGCGAGGATGATGGCGATCAACGCTGCATGCAAGCGAAACCGTGGGAATCTTGACGCTGGGAATTCCTCGTCGCGGAATGACAGCGAAACTGTTCGTGCGCCAATCGTGATTGCTCGCGATGCGCTCAACTCAGTCAGCAGGCTCTCGCGGCGCGACAAACGCTGGACAGGTTTTCGTCGCTTGTTCGTCGCTGATGCCTTAACATAGCGGTGTTCAGACAAGTGGGGGCCATCATGAAACGCGTTATTGCCGGCATGGCATTGGTAATGAACACCGCAGGATTTAGTTCGGCCGAAGCCGTTTGCCTCTATGCCGACCGGCAGTACTCGGAAGGAGCGACGCTCTGCATCTCGCCTACGGCGACTCAGACCTGCACGAGCTCGGCAAGCTGGACCAAACTTGAGCTCCCACAAACGCAACCCAATGCCTGCGAGAGAGCCTTTCAGACGCCGAACTCGGTCACGCTCATGGTCTCGCCGGACAGGCGTCGTGACAATGAGGTTTCGGTTAGATCGCCGTAGCGGGTGCCGACGAAGCTTCCAGACGTTGATCTGGATGAGAGCCTTGCTACGGGCGGAAGCGCATCAACTCACCGGACCCGGCACACAAAATCGATCACCCGCGCGTCAATGGAGTTGGGTTCCGCGACAAGGTGGCGAAGAGGCTCTGAATATTTCGTCGAGAGCAGGTTTTTTTCCGCCCCTGAGCGTCGGCGCCTCCGGCGGCCGCCATCGTACGTGTAATGCATGCGGGCACGCTTGAGGGGGCGTAAAGCGTGGATCGCCGATGCCGCTCGCCTCATTAAAATGACCTTGCGAGTTGCCATCCTGATGATCCTGACGATCATCTGCGGATGCCATTGATGCGAGGCTCAGTGAGGTGGCGACCACTTCCAAAAACGCGATTGCAGCGCGATAATGAATTATTTCTTCTCCAACTCTTTTCTTGAATGCTGCTTGCTTGTTTGAAGACAGGTAGTCAATCAAATCCAGGTAGCTCGATGTGGCACATCGTTCTTCGCGCCAAAGCTCCATCTCCTCCTTCCACCTCACATTCGTTCGGCACGCGTTTGACTGTCGCGCGAAAAATAGGCCGATCTGTCACGTGAATGCTGGCGAAAGCGCAAACCGCCGCAATCGCTTGCCCTTTTTTGAATACGGCAGTGCGGAAGCCGCATCCGAGTTCGGCAACCGAAGGACCGCGAGGTAGACAGGCTAGTGGCGATGACGCCGCTGGCCTGTCCAGTTTCTACGAGATCAGAAGTGCGGGTCGTTTGGATGGTCGAGATCGAAAGAGATCGGCCGCAAGTAGTCGTTGGGATCGACGAGCCAGAGAAGCTGCGGCTGTGAAGCCGGTGGCACGCCAGCCGCGGTCATGGCTTGTGCGTAGCCTACCTTCCACTCCAGCGAAGAGCCTTCGACGGCGACCGCCGTGACGTGGTTCGGAATGAAGAAGCGTGGCCGCACGTGCTGAAGATAGCTGACGATATCCCGCTCGCCATTCTGACTGAAGCCAAGGCTAACCACCGAGCCGATTTCGACGTGCACTGGGCCGAGGCCGTCCATGATTGAGGCGAGATTGGCGCCGACCGACTTGCCGTTCACCGTCACGCCAGGGAAGCAGCCGTTGGCCGCTTGGCCCGGCTCGAAAGGCAGACCGGTCGTAGGATTGTTGTTGGGAAGCGCGCAACTGTCGATGATGTCGCCCGTAGTGTTGTGCCAGACGAAGGTGAACGGGTCGCGTCCGTTCTCGGTACCCTTTACCGTGAACACGTAGAACAGCGAGATGGGACCACCGGCACCGGCGCGGCTGGTTGCGATGTTCATCACGGTCGATAGTGGCGTGCCGGCAGGGAATAACTGCGGGTCGCGCGGGTCCTGCAGATTGCAGGGGAACGTGTTCCCTTTTGAGACCGTCGGCACGCACACGCCATTGACGGTCGCCGCAACCGGCGCCGCGTGCTCATCGGTCACGCCGGTGTTGGTCGAATGCAGATGCTTGAAGACCTTGATGCTGACCTGCGGGTCAAGATCGTTGATCGACACGATCTGCGCGCCTGGCAGCGAGCCGCGTCCGGTAAGCGGCCTGCAGGTCACCGTCTTCACGTTCGCAAAGTGATTGTTGAAGTTGTTCGTCGCGTCGATTGCCATGTTATCGCAGGTTTCCGGGCTGGCGAAGATCACCGCGCCGGTTTGCTGGGCGATATAGGCCGCGTTGTCGGCATGGTCGAAATGGCCGTGCCCGATAAAGAGATAATCCGGATCCAGATCGACAAGGTCCTGGATCACGAACGGCGTGCGGCCGGGCGTTACTTCCAGGCGAGTCACGAAGGTGTCGAGCAAGAGTACGTGGCCCTTCACCGCCGCTGCAAAAGTGGCGTTGGTCAGCCAGGAAAAAATTACTCGGTCGTCGCGGACCTCTCCGCTTTTGGGATCGACGTTGTCGAGACCGAATATCTTTTGCCGTGCGGCGACAGTCGCGGCGGAAGTATGAGATTTAGCCAATACCGGTTCGCTCAACGAACAGAGCAGCAGGCTCGCGGCGGCTATCGTGAAGCCTAGTCCTCTCATAGGTGTTTCCCCTTCTTGTAAGAGTTTTACCGTAACTTGTACGATCGAACGTCGTCGTGAGTTCGCAAGTTTGTTCGCTCATCGGGAATGGTAAGCGAGAGAACCGCCGGCATCGGGCTAGCCGCACGAACAAGTTTGGCTCGGGCTGCTAAACGACTGGACGTCGCTTCCTCCCCTTATTTTTCTTAGCTAGAGGTCGCCCTATACGCTTCAGGCTGCAAGGAGACCACACCGGTACGGATACGCCTTGATGCGAGCCGCGATCAATGTCGCAAAATATGTATCAGAATGAAAAATGCGGCGTGTAACTTGACGGCCCTCAATCGAGCAGCAAATGGGCTGCAAGTTGCAGTGCGGGATAGGGCGGCAGCTGGCCGGATGATGCATCAAACTGGGTGGTATGACGCTTCGAAGCCTATATCGCCCGATTCCAAAGCGGGTAGGGTGCTCGTGACTTCAGCGAGCGGCTCAATGCAGGTTCCGCCATCGATATTGTTCGCGTCGAGGACACGGATCGGCAGTCGCGAAGCCGACTCAGAATTAAAACATGTAGGAGATTATCTTGCTCCTTTGGCTTTTGACGGATAATGATGTGTGTGTCCCTGCACTTGGACGCGGTCTGGCGTCTCTGGGACTTCGGGGTTGAAGCGTCGGAGGGGAAGGCCGTGCTCACGTTGAACGAGCGGCGGAAAGCGGTTCACCATCACTAGGTCTTTGTAAGCGTTGCGAATGGCGTTCCTCGCCGGAAAGGCGCAGTTGAAGATACAATCGTCGGCAGCAAGCAAATGTGTGACATTTTTTGCCGTGAGTAGCCGATCCGTATCGCGCGCTCGTGCTGGCTTGCTGCGCTGCATCCTGGGTGGCGCCGAATGATGCGAGCCCGAAATCAGGGCAGCCGTTGGATAGCTCTTCGCAGTGCTAGCGCGCTCGTTTTGACTTGTTGTGCCTCCTGCTTCCTGTCGTCGTGTAACTTTCAGACGGTTGGTAATAGCCCGTCTGCTCCGACCGACATCGACGTTATGGACAAGGTGAAGTCGATGGACATCCTGCCGCGTTCTCCAACGCAGACCGGCAGCACCACGACTTCAAGCGGTCCGCGGGCCCAGCCGGCCGAATTCCAGGGCACCGAAATAACGGACAGTGGTGCGCCGCGCGCGCAACCGGCCGCGGCTGGCGCAGGCGGAAGTGGCTTCGACCTCAATTTCGAGAACGCGCCGGTTGCGACCGTGGCCAAGGTGGTGCTCGGGGATATCCTTCAAACGGGCTACACGATCGACCCGCGCGTGCAAGGTACGGTGAGCCTGGTCTCGGTGCGGCCGGTGCCGAAGTCAGACATCGTATTCGTCCTGGAAAATGCCCTTCGGATCAGTGGCGTAGTTCTGGTCCGTGACACCTCGGGTTATCGTCTTACTCCCGTCGGCGATGCGGTTGGCGGCGGCCACGTCGATTCCCAACCGTCAAACCCGGAGCCTGGATACGGCGTCTCGGTAGTTCCGCTACAGTACGTGTCAGCGCAGACGCTGCTCAAACTGATGGACAGCTTCGCCACCAAGCCCGGCGTGGTGCGCGCCGACACCACACGGAATTTGTTGTTGATTCAAGGTACTGGACCGGAGCGTCGAACCGCCGTCGAATCCGCGCTGAGCTTCGATGTCGACTGGATGCGCGGACAATCGATCGGTATCTATCCGATCAGCAACAGCGGCCCCGAACCGATCATCACCGAACTCGAGAAGATCGTTGACACCGGCGAAAACGGCCTGAACCAGAACATGGTCAAGTTGCACCCGGTTGCCCGGCTGAACGCCGTGATGGTCGTGACGAAGCGACCTCAGTTGCTGCGGACCGTCGAGACCTGGATCAGGCGGCTCGACCGTGCCGATAGCACGAGGACAAGCGTTCATGTCTACAAGGTCAAATATGGCGATGCGAAGCAGATTGCCCGCGTGCTGACCGACATGTTCGGCGGCGGATCATCCGGCGGCCTGCTCGATAGTCCCGACAATCAGGTGGCGCCAGGATCAGGCACGGCGAGCGTCAGTGATCGCCTTTCGTTCAACACCAACAACAACAGCAGCAGCAGCAACACGACAACCACCAGCACCACCAGTTCCTCATCGCAAGGAGGTGGCAGCTTCGGCTCGCGCAACAATTCGGGTTTTGGCTCGGGCTTCGGCGGCGCTGGTGGCGGCGGAAATCTCGGCCAGCTCGACAAGGGAAGCGGCGCGGGCTCCGGCGGACCGCCGCTTTTGCAGAACGTCAGGATCACGCCTGACGTCGTCAACAACTCGCTGCTGATCTATGCCGACCAAACCAATTACAGGATCATTGAATCCGCGTTGCGCCAGGTAGACCAGCCGCAGCTACAGGTCTCCATCGATGCCACGATTGCTGAAGTCGATCTAACCGACGAATTGCAGTACGGGGTTCAGTTTTTCCTGACCAGCCACGCGTTGGGACTTCGGCCCGACCAGGGGTCGCTCCTCAACACTGCGGCGACAGCAGCACCACAAACTGCCGCGCAGCAAGCCGCGGCCTCGGCGGCGGCTGCTACGACCGCGACCACTACCGCGGCCGCAGCGGGAACGGCCGTCAATGCCTTCATCAATCGGGCGTTTCCCGGGTTCAACTTCCTTGTCGGTCAGGAAGCCCAGCCCGCCATGATCCTCTCCGCCCTGCACACGGTCACCGGCGTGAAGGTCTTGTCGAGCCCGTCGCTGGTAGTCGTCAACAACCAGTCGGCAACGCTTCAGGTCGGCAATCAGGTTCCGATCTCGACGGGCAGCGCGACGGTGCTGACGGCCAACAACACCGTCGTCAATACCGTCGATTATCGCAATACCGGCGTCATTCTGCACGTTTCGCCGCGCGTCAGTGCCAACGGTAATGTGCGGCTTGAGATCGAGCAGGAAATCAGCAGCGTCGTGCCGTCAACCAGCGCGTCGGCCAACCTGACTCCGACCATCTCGGAACGAAAGGTCAAGAGCTCGATTTCGGTTGCCAACGGGCAAACCGTGTTGCTGGCCGGCCTGATCCAGGACCAGAAGAACGAGAACAAGAGTGGCATTCCGGTGCTGGACCAAATACCGGGAATTGGAAATGCCTTCTCGGGTCAGGACAACACGAAGTCACGCACCGAATTGATCATCTTTATCCGCCCGCAGATTATCCGCGACGCCGTGGACGCGCACACCGTCGCCGAAGAACTTCGCTCCAAGCTGCGCGGTACGGTCAGTGCGAGCAGCCCTTATGCTCAACACCTTCAATAAGGCACTCGCGGTATTTGCGCTCGGGCTTGCCTGCGCCGCCAGCGCAAGCAGTCTTGCGGAAGAGAACCGCTATCCTGGACCAGTGGTTCAGCCGATGGTGGTGACGCAGGGCAGCGCCCATGCGATTGGCAGGCTGGGCTTCCGTTATGAAACCGGACTTGGCGTGCCGCAGAATTACATCGCCGCAGCTGACCTCTACCGGCGAGCGGCGGAGCTAGGCGATCCTTTCGCGCAGAGCAGGCTCGGTCTCAGCTACGACAGGGGCCATGGCGTACCGAAGGATATCATTCTTTCCTACAAATGGCTCGATCTGGCGGCCGCGCGGGCGCCTCGGCGCGAGCATGATTTTTATCAGCGGCTTCGCGATGCGGTCGCCTCGAAGATGTCGTTTGAACAGGTGACGGAAGGCCAGCGGTTGGCTCTGATATGGGCCGCGAATTGGGCCGCAGAGCGGCGCTGACATAACTCCGCCGGTTGTGCCGATTTGGTCCGTATCGAGCGCTCAGGTCGATCGGGTGGCAGATGAAGACAACGCATCAACTATGGAACTTTGGCCGTGAGCGCTGCTAGCTCATTTACATCCGAAGCTTTCGCTTTCGCATCGCCGCATGAGCTTTGCTTGCATCGTAGGCCCAATTTCCTAATATCGATAGTGAACTCTTTAACCAATCCAAGACGTTTGACCTGAGGCGCCTATGAGCGGCCGGCAGTCATTGCAGTTCTTCGAACACCTTCGACAGACAGGTCGTTTGGCCGCTGTCAAAGCGGGTGACGCGGGTTATTTGGTTCAAGATCCGGAAGGAGCTTCGCCGGGCTCGGCTTCGCAAAAGCGGTTATGGGAAGTTATTGATCTGCCGGCCAGTGATTTGGCAGACGAAGCGGCGAGCTTTTTCGAGCACGAACGCGTGACGTTGCAAGAATTGTTACAGGTCGAACCGCTGGCCGAATCCTTCTCGTCTCGGTTTCTGCGCGATACGTTGATGTTTCCGTATCAGACCGCGGACGGCCGCGCCGCCTTGGCGGTCGCCGATCCGACCGATCGCGCTGCGCAACGCGCCGCCGAAATCGTGCTCCGCCGCGATATCATGATTACGGTGGCCTCGGTGGAAGACCTCTCGGTTGTGCTGGATCGCCGTCTTGGCGAAGACAGCGCCGAGCCCGCGGATGCGACCGGTCAGCTTGTGCCGCGGGAAGACGACATCGAGAGCCTGCGCGACCTCGCAAGCGGCGCGCCGGTGGTCCGGGCGGTTAACGATCTCCTGGAAAAGGCGGTCGAGTTGCGCGCCAGTGACATTCATATCGAACCGTTCCAGACCGGACTTGTGGTTCGTATGCGCGTCGACGGCCTGCTGCGACCGGTCACGGCACCCGCCGGCGTGCTGCCGCAGGCGTTGATTTCGCGCATCAAGATCGTCGCCAATCTCAACATCGCCGAACGGCGGCTGCCGCAGGACGGCGCCGCACGATTGCGGATCGGCCGCACCGACATCGATGTCCGTGTCGCGATCATGCCGATGCAGCACGGCGAATCCGCGGTCGTCCGTATTCTGCCAAAGGACCGCAACCTGCTGGTGGTCGACCGGCTCGGTTTTTCGTCCGCGGACGAAGTCAAGCTACGCCGGCTGTTGAAGCTGCCCCACGGCATGATCGTCGTCACTGGGCCGACCGGCAGCGGCAAGACCACGACGCTTGCAACGGTGCTGTCGATCCTGAACGAGCCCGGCCGCAAGATCCTGACCGTCGAAGATCCCGTTGAATATGACATCCCGGGCGTCAACCAGGCGCAAGTGAAGCCCGCGATCGGACTGACGTTCGCGGCGGCGCTGCGTTCGTTCGTGCGTCAGGACCCGGACGTGATCATGGTTGGCGAAATTCGCGATAATGAGACCGCGCATGTTGCGATCCACGCGGCGCTGACCGGGCATCTTGTTCTGACCACGCTGCACACGGAATCGGCGCCTGCGGCCGTGCCGCGGCTGCTCGATCTCGGTGTCGAAGGATATCTGCTGCGTTCGACGCTGCGCGCGGTGGTGGCGCAGCGGCTGGTCCGGCAATTGTGCGAACGCTGCAAGACGCCGAAGGCGCTCGTTGATGCCGATATTGCCGAAGACCCCAGGCTCGGCGAGCTCGGCTTCCGCGCAGGTGAAGTCCTTCAATCGCCCTGCGGCTGCGAGCGCTGCGGCGGCACCGGCTATCGCGGTCGGCTCGGCGTGTTCGAGTTGCTCGAAATGACCGACGAAATCCGCTCGCTGATCGGCGAGAAGACCGACGGTCACAAGATCGACCAGGCGGCGATCCGCGCCGGAATGACGACGATGATCGCGGACGGCATCGCGAAATGCCGCGCCGGTCTGACATCGCCGGCGGAACTGCTTCGTGTCACCACAGCGCGGTGAGGGTGAGGATCGTGCCGAATTTCCGCTACCGGGCCCTGACGCAGAACGGAGAGATCGTGAATGGCACGCTCTCGGCGCCGACGGCTGCCGAAGTCGCTCGCCGTATCGAATATCTGCGCCTGTTGCCGATCGAAACCGTCGAGGACAAGAAGGCATCTGGGGGAGGCGGCGATAATTTCGGTTTCTTCGGCCGGCCAAGTCCGGCGGAGGTGACGACATTCACGCGCGACCTCGCGCTGCTGCTGAAAGCCAGCGCTCGCCTCGACGATGCGCTCGAACTGCTGGCCAATGATGCCGATGTCGGCCGCCTTCGCCCCGTGGTCGCGCGCTTGCGGGCATCTGTGCTTTCGGGCGAAAGCTTTGCGGGTGCGGTCGCCGAACATCCGTCGCTGTTTCCCCCGATGTATGTCGCACTCGTCAAGGTCGGCGAGGTGTCGGGAACGCTCGACCAGGTGCTCGAGATGCTGGGCGCCGAACGCGCGCGCTCCGAGGCGATGCGCCGCAAGGTGACGGACGCGCTGCAATACCCGGTTTTCGTCCTGATCGCCGCGGCTTGCGTCATGCTGTTCTTTATTCTGTTCGTGTTGCCGCAGTTCTCGTCCGTGCTTCAGGACTTCGGCGCCAAGTCCGACACGGCGTTGAGCTTCTTCATCCGTCTGTCGAACTTCCTGCGGGCCAATGCGACGGCCGCGCTGCTCATCACGGCCGGTACCATCATGGGTCTGTGGTGGCTGTTTCGCCGGCCCGGCACCTGGAGCGCACTGGTGTCGCTCGTCGCGAAGACGCCAGGCATCGCCGTCATCTTTCAATTCTATCGCACCAGTCTTTTTTGCCGGAATCTCGCGGTGCTGCTCGGCAGCGGCGTCAATCTCACTTCCACGTTGCGCATTCTGGTCGACATCATGGCCGTAACCGGAAACGTGACGGTGTGGACGGTTGCGGCTGATCGCGTTCGCCACGGCGGCAAGCTTTCGGACGCGTTGCTGGCATCGAGCAACATGCCGCCGATGGCAATCCGCATGCTGCGGCTCGGCGAGGAGACCGGCCAGCTACCGGTGCTTGCCGGCAGGGTTGCCGAATTCTACGAGGCGAAACTACAGCGCAGCCTCGACCGCATCGTCGGCATCGTCGGGCCACTCGCGATCATCACCATCAGCACCGTGGTCGGAGGACTGATCGTATCGGTCATGACCGCACTGCTGTCGGTTACCCAGTTGGTTGGATAAAGCACAAGGATCAGATCACATGCGCAAACACGTTGGCATTTTCTTCACCGCAAACGAAAAGCGCGAGCGCCGGCATGGGTCCGGCCAGGCCGGATTTACCCTGGTCGAAATGCTGGTCGTGATCACCATCATCGGCCTGATCATGGGGCTGATCGGTCCGCGCGTTCTCAACTATCTGAGCGAATCCAAGGTCAAGGCGGCGCGGATTCAGCTGCAGAGCTTCGGAAGCGCGCTCGATCTGTTCTTCCTCGATGCCGGCCGCTATCCATCGTCGTCGGAAGGCCTTGCCGCGCTGATGCAGCGGACGTCGGGCGTCGGCGCCTGGAATGGGCCTTACCTGAAGGGCAACACCCTGCCGAACGACCCCTGGAATCATCCTTACATCTATCGCTCCCCGGGCCAGCACAGCCCCTATGAAATCATTTCCTATGGCGCGGATGGCCAGGAAGGTGGCAGCGGACTGGCCGCCGACATTTCGAGCGAGAACCTCGTCAATGCCAAAAATGAATAGGGCCTCCGAGCGCCAGCGCGGCTTCACGCTCCTGGAAATGGTGTGCGTGCTGGCGCTGATTGCGATGCTGGCGGCTATTCTGCTGCCGTTCGTGCCGCGTCACACCACCCAGTCGCGTTTGCAGGGATACGCCCTGCAAACGGCGGCCCTGTTCAAGGAAGACCGCAACGCGGCGATCCGGCGCGGGACTGGGATCGCTACCCTGGTCGATCCCGGCAGTCGCGTGATCCGGTCGGGCGCCAGCGCGGACATGATCCGCATTCCGGACGATGTTCATTTCGAGGCGGTCTTGCCCCGCACCTGCAATCAACGCGAGGCGCTGTCGACGATCAGCTTCTTTGCCAGCGGCATGTCCTGCGGCGGCGCGGTAGCGCTGACGCGCGCGGATGTCGGCTATGAGGTCCGCGTCAACTGGCTGACCGGAAGGATCGAAATTGTTTCGAAGAACGTCGCCAACTGACGGCAGCACCGCCGGCTTCACGATTCTCGAGGTGTTGATCGCGCTCGCCCTCGTCGCCGTATCGATCGTGGCGATCGGATCGGTGATGTCGACCAATGTGCGCGGGGTGCGCACGATGGAACAGCACGTCACGATGATCCAAGCCGTACGCTCGGTGATGGCAAGCGAAGTCTCTTCGCGCGCCAAGATCGGCTTCGGGACGTGGTCGGGCAGGACCAGCGACCATCAATGGCGGATCGACATTAGTCCGATGGGTAGAGAAGGGGAGGCATCAAACAGGGACGTTGACTGGGTTCCTGCGCTCGTCCGGGTGCAGGTCCGCTCGCCGTCGGGCGCGGTGAAGGATCTCAGGACGGTCCGCTTGGTGCATGGGTCGCAGCAATGACGGTATCGGTGGACAGACGAAAGGGTGAGGGCGGCTTTACCCTGATCGAGAGCCTGGTGGCGCTGGCGCTCACAGGTCTGGTACTGTCGGCGCTCGCCAACATCACCGCGCGCTGGCTGCCGAACTGGAATCGCGGCCTCGATCGCATTCAGCGCAGCGAGATGATCGGCATCACCTTGCAACGGCTTGCCGAGGACCTGGCCGATGCCCTCCCCGTGCCGGCGAGCGCCAGCGATATGGGACCGTTCTTCGCCGGCTCCGAGCGGTCCATCACCTTCGTTCGTGCCGCGCTCGGTCCAAACGCCGGTCCGGAGCTCGACGTCATACAACTTGCTGAAACGACTGATAGAGCGGGCCTCGCCACAGTTCGATCACGAACGCAGTTCCGGCCTGTGCCGCCGGACGCATTGGCTTCCAACCAGTTTCATTTTCGTGAGCCCGTGGTGCTCTTGCGCACGCCTTACCGGTTGACCTTCGCCTATGCGGGCGACGACGACGAGGAATGGCAAAGCAGTTGGCGGGATCCCGGCAAACTGCCGAGTAGAATCAGGTTGACCGTGCAAGATTCTTCGAACGGGCGAGCGATTTCGACCGTCACGTCGATCCACGTCCAGTCTGCCGCGCAAGACGCCGACAACGCCAGCTCACCAATTAACCAAAACGGCACTCCGCAGCCAAATTCGTCTAACCCATCGCAGCAGGCCGCTGGGCAAGGTAACGCACGATGAACGGGCACCTCAGGCAAGCGGCGCGATCGTCCGAAGCTGGCTTCGTCATCGTTGCCGTACTGTGGATTCTGATGGCTTTGGCGGCCCTTGCGATGATCTTTTCGGTTTATCTCGCCAATTCAGCCCGCGCGTTAGGAGCAACCGATATAAGCATCGAACGGGATGCTCTGGTCTCGGCCAGCCTGGAACTGACAGCCTATCGGCTGCTGTTGGTTGATGAAAAAGAACGGCCTTCGCAGGGCTCGTTCAGTTTCCGGATGGACGATGCGGATGCGCTCGTCACCTTTACCTCGGAAGCGGCGCGAGTGGATCTCAATCAAGCGCCAAAGGAAATGCTCGCAGGCCTGTTCCAGGTTCTCGGTTTGGAACAAGCAACAGCTGATGAACTCGCTGACCGCGTGATAGGCTGGCGGACCAAATCCAAGCCGAATGACGCCAACGATGAGTCCGCGCTCTACCTTGCCAGGGGTCTCAACTACGCGCCAAGAAGCGCGCCTTTTGTCCATGTCAACGAGCTGAGCCTGGTGCTGGGTGCGACGCCGACCATCATCGAGCGCATGCTGCCGTTTGTGACCGTGTTCAGCAAGTCCGCCGACATCGACCCCCTGGTTGCGCCGGCGGAAGTGGTTGCCGCGCTGCCCGGCATGACGCCGCAGGCGCTCAACGATTTTCTGAAGCAGCGGTCGTCATTGCCCCGCGATCCGAAGGCAATCGCGGCCGCGCTCGGTCCCGCCAAGGCCGCCACGACCTTGCCGGAGAACAAGACTTATCGGGTTCAAACGATGCTGCGCTTTGACAAGGGCCGCCGCGTCGTCTCCGAAGCCGTGATCTTGCTGGCCGGCGGCGGCAGCAAGACCGACACCACAAAAGGGCAGGCCGCCGCCAAGCAGAACGTCAAAGGCGCTTACAGCACATTGTTCTGGCGTGACGACTACGGGGAGATCGTGGGGCGTCCTCTCAGGAGGTCGAACAGGTGATTTCGGTCCTATCCGAAGCGAAAGGTTTGTTTGATGAGTGGATAGCGACCGTGGCGAGTGCTGTCGATTCCGCCGTCGGCCGGTATGCGCCCGGGCGACATATCGTGCTCGAGGCGGGCAGCGACGGCCTGCTGACCGCAAAGCTGAAGTCGTCGCAAAAGGGTGAGGCGCTTTCAGATCTGTCTTTTCGAATTTCGGGCGGCCGACCAAACCCGCCGCTGCCCTCGAATTGGCAGTCGGCATTTCGCGGCAGCCATGTTGAAATGGAACTGGCGCCGGATCAGGTGATGTTCCGGCCTCTCGACTTTCCCAAGCAGGCGGCCGATTTTCTAGACGCCATGATCCATACGCAGATCGACCGTCTGACGCCGTGGTCGGCGGATGCTGCCGTATTCGGCTGGAGCACGCCATCAGCGAATCCTCACGGACGAATCGAACTCACGCTGGCCGCGGCATCGAGGCAAGAGGTTGAGCCACTTATTCAGTTGGCAACTGCCCTCAATGCTCAATCACTCGCGGTCTTTGCCGCGCCTCCCGCGGGGAACGAGCTGGCTGGAAGGATTAAGGTGCTCGATCAATCGCTGTGGAGCGGGTCTGGACGTATGATGGATACGTCGCGTGTGCTGCGAACTGTGCTGTTGTCTGCAGCGCTTTCGGCTGCGATTTCGCTGGTGGCAGCCTTATATTTCGGCGACAGCCTCGATTCTGAACAGCAGGCGTTGATGCAACGGATTTCGCAGCGCCGTGCCGCGCTCCGCCTCGGTCCCGATGGCGGTTCGGCGTTCGGCCTGCTCGCCAAACGCAAACAAACCAGCCCCTCTACCGTCGTCGTGCTGGAAGCACTGTCAAAGGCCTTGCCCGACGGCACCTTTGTCACCGAACTTCGGATCGATGGCGACAAGGTTCAGGTGGTCGGCATGACGCAGGATGCGCCGTCGTTGATCCGTCTGATCGAGAAGTCGCCGCAATTCGAGCGCGCGACATTCTTTGCGCCAACCACGCGCGCGCAGAACGCGTCGGGTGAGCAATTCCACATCGAAGCCCGTATCACGCCGTCCTTTGGATCGAAGACATGAATTTTGCGGCTGCCTTAAGAAAAGCTCTCGTGAGCTCCCCGATCATCGCGGGCGCCATTTACGCCGGCCTTGTCGTCGTGTGTCTGGTGGTGGCCGCCAGTTCATTGATCGATCTCTTCAACCAGCGCGCATCGGTGGCGTCGGCCGCCGCGATGCTGGAGCAACTGGAAGGTCGCAAGCCGCCTTCGGCCGACAAGCGTTCGGGCGAGGCCGGCGTGCCCTCAGGCTCGGCCTTTCTCGAAGGTGCCACGGTGACCGTAGCCGGCGCGGCGCTTTTGCAGCGTGTCGCGGCGGCCGTGACCAAGGCGGGCGGCAACGTGTTGTCGTCCCAGCTTGACGTGCAAGGCGGCCCGAACGCCAAGGCCGGTTTCGTCAGCATGGTGGCCAACTGCGAACTCGAGCAGGCGGCGCTGCAATCGTTGCTCTATGATCTCGAAGCCGGAATGCCGTTTCTGTTTGTCGACCAGCTCGACATTCAGGTGGCGACCCCCGGCGAAGGCAAGTTGCGGTTTCTGCTCGGCGTCTCCGCACAGTGGCAAGGGGTAAGGTGATGATGCGCAAACTTGCTGTCCGGACTCTCGTTCTCGCGCTGCCATTATGCGCAAGCGCGTCTGCGGCAACCACCGCCTCCGATCCCCTGCTCGACGATCAGGGTGATGGCGCGCGACCCAACGCCTCGATTCCCTCGACCTGGAGCGAGCCCACCACGACCGTGGTCGAGGTTGCCATTCCGCCTTCTAGCCCTGCCGCTCGTGCTGCCGAACGTGCCCTCAGCGCCAATCCGCTGTGGGCGATGCCGGTCAAGCAATTCACCGTCACGCGCGAGCGCCCGGTTTTCCTCCCATCGCGCCGCCCGCCGGCGCCGCGACCATCCGCCGTGACGGTCGCGGAAGCGGTTGCACCACCCAAGCCGAAGGAGCCCGAGCAGCCGCAGCTTTCGCTGGTCGGCACCATCTCGGGCGATGACGCCAAGCTCGCCATCTTCGTCGATCAGGCCACCAAGGCCGTCGTTCGCCTGAAGCTCGGCGAGAATTTTCAGGGCTGGCAGCTTCGATCGGTCCAGAGCCGCGAGGCGTCGTTTCAGAAGAGCCAGCTGACCTTCGTCGTGGCCTTGCCGCAGCCGGGACTTTCGCAGGCGTCCTTCGCCGTGCGCGAGGATCCGGATGACATCAGGCTGAAGCCCGCTAATGTGGGTGAGCGCCGGGGCAGCCGGCGGTAGATAGCAGCGCAAGCTGCCTGGCAACCGGGTTGTCAATCCCGGCGATCACTGGCGGGCTTGCGTGGCGCGGAGATCGATTAGCACAAGAGGAACGAATTGCCGGTTTGTGCTGCTGGCGCCTCATCTCCTTTTCTTGTCACTCAAACCGTAGTCGGCGACAAGATAACGTCGCTACGATGTAAGGGCCGGTTCAAATCCAAAGGTTTCGAAGCTCTCCTCTTTTTCCTTTCGTGAGCCCCGGTTGCCGCCACTGCCGGGAGCGAGGAGAGGTGTCTGCCTCACGTCGTACTGCTTAATCGCTCGTTGCGCATGAACGCTCTCTCCGGGTTGCAACAAGAGTCCCTGATGCATACAGACGCCAGAAACCGGGCGACGATCACTGGATCGCCGTCGCAGGCCCTTTTCACGCCGCTCCTTGAGCGCCCTGTACACGGACGACCGTGCAATATTCATCTCCTTGGCGATATCGGTGACGCCTTTGCCTTGCGCCTTGAGTTCGTGCACTCTCGCGGCGTCGATCGAGATCGGCCGGCCCTTATATCTACCTTCCGCCTTGGCCTTGGCGATGCCCTCACGCTGGCGCTCCCTGCGCAGGTTTGTCTCGAACTCCGCGAAGAGACCCAGCATGTCCAGGAACGCCTTGCTGGCGGCAGTGCTCGTGTCGACGGGTTGTTCCAGTGCTTTCAGTGATGCGCCCTTGGCTTTGATCGCCAGAATGATTTCCTGCAAATCGCAGACGCTGTGCGCCAACCGGTCGATTCGGCTTACCATCAGCACATCGTAGTTGTGGAGGTTTTTCAGAATGGTGCGCAACTGTCTCCGGCTCGCTGCCGTTGCGCCGCTGCGCCTTTCTGTCCGGATCACGTTGCAGCCCGCGGCCCGCAGTATCGCCTTCTGAGCCGACAACTCCTGATCGATGGTGCTCACCGCATAGCCGATCACTGTCATTTTCGTCCCCCGGGTTTCTCTTAGTTTTTTGTCTATCGATGAAGAAGGCAACCCTTAACTTGGCCGTACATCAGGTTGCCAGCTGCGCGCCGAAGTCGAAACAGAAAATCAAGTGTGCTACGCCCTAGCGTCCTGAGCAGATGATCGACAGCGTCACTGATTGTAAGTGGTCTCGTCACTTGTTCGTTTCGCCTTGAATCCTCCCGCTCAGTCCTTGCTACGGATCTTGCTTCATTGATGAAAGTATTAGCATGGAGCGTGCCAGACGTGAGAATTGCTAACTGGCTGAAAGACTGTTTAATATTTTCGTCGAGGGAGCTGAGAGCGCGGAATCGCGCACTCTCTTGCGATTCAATGTGCGGTTTCTGGCACAGTGGTCTTAAATGGAATCCGTTCGTCTCATCGGCGCAAGATCAAATGAACGGACACGCGGCCTTGACACGTGGGTCCCCCAGAGGTGGTTGGCGACAGCCGTTGGCGGTTTGGTCGCGTTCGCAGTATTGGTGAGCGCTGCGCTGGTCGCCGGGCGTTTGGCTGCTAATCGCGCCGTTGACAACCTCGTGGATCAGGCCAGAGCCGGCCTGCCTCTTGCTACAGCAACTCTTGCCGGGGAGATCGAGAAGCAGAGGCTTATCCCTTTGACGCTTGCACGTGATCCTGACGTCATCGCGCTATTGGAGACATATGATGCCAATGCTGAAGCCAATCTCGACCGGAAGCTGAAAGACATCGCGGAGGATGCCGGATCTACGGTGATTTACGTGATCGGCGCCGATGGTCGTACTCTCGCCACGAGTAATTTCAATGAGCCGGACAGCTTTGCCGGCGTCAAATTTCCGTTCCGTCACTATTTTCGCGACGCGATGACCCACGGCGTCGGAATGCAATACGCGCAGGGCGCGGTGACAGCGAGGCCCGGTCTGTTTCTTTCGCGACGTGTCGACGGAACCAAGGCTCCGCTTGGCGTTGTCGTCGTCAAGGTCGAACTCGATGGCGTTGAGAAGGCGTGGCGTGCGAGCGGGGCGCTGGTCTCGGTGATTAATGAGGAAGGAGTGGTCATCGGGACGACAATACCCGATTGGCGTTTCTCGACACTGTCCGCGCTAAAAGAGCCTGAGAACGGTACGGTCCGTGAGCATCTTCAGGTAGTGGACGACACGCCCCTTACGCCAGTGCCCATTCGCCAGCAGGGCGAACTTACGATCGCTGAAATCGACGGAAAGCCGACCGCCCTCGTTGGAACGTCTCGGTCGGTTGGCCGTCCGGCTCCCGGTTGGCGTTTAATGCTTTTGCTGTATGCCGATCCAATCATCACCCGTGCGAGGCTCGACGGCCAGATCACTGGCGTTCTCGCATTCGCTCTGTTGATCGTACTCGGTCGAATCACATGGCGGCGCAGGCAATTGCAGGCCGCGCGTCGTGCGGCTCTTACGCAAATCAACACTGAACTTGAGGAGCGAGTGGAAGAGCGAACGGATCAGCTCAAGCGCGCCAATCTTGCGCTGGCCGCCGAGATAGCCGAACGCGAGAACGCAGAAACCAAGGTGCACCGTTTGCGCGATGAGCTCGCACAGGCCAATCGGCTCTCGATTCTTGGCCAGATTGCCGCGGGCGTGGCCCATGAAATGAACCAGCCGCTCGCTGCAATCGGGGTCTATGCGCACAACGCAAAATGCTACTTTGAGTCGGGCAAATCCGACTCCGGCGTCGACAGTCTGGGTCAAATCGCGGCCCTCACGGAGCAAATTGCAAATAAGACCGAGGCTCTTCGCTCCTTCGCCCGACGCGCGCCGAGCGCAGCGACGGTTCTGACGATCGATGATGCAATTGATGGTGCGTTGTCGCTTTTGTCTGGACGCGTCCGCGAGGCGGGCGTCGCGGTGATAATACCATCCCGTGATCCTTCCTTTCGCGTTATGGCGAGCCGTATCCGATTGGAACAGATTCTCGTCAACCTCTTGCAGAACGCGCTTGATGCTCTGCGAGGTCGGCCACATCCGCGCATTGAAATCCAACATGCAGCGTCCGCGGGGAACGTACAGCTCATCGTCCACGACAACGGTCCCGGCCTCGATCCAACTATCCGAACGATGCTGTTCATGCCCTTCGCCACCAGCAAGGAGAACGGGCTTGGCCTTGGTCTCGTGATCTCTTCGGAAATTGCTCGCGAGCTCGGCGGCTATCTGGAGCTGACACCATCAGACGAAGGAGCCTGCTTTACCTTGACTTTGCCGAGGGTGGGACAATGAGCACTGAACCGCTTGTCATTTTCATCGACGACGATGATAACCTTCGTCGCGCGACGGCCCAGATGCTGGAACTGAGCGGCTTTGCGGCCCGCGTGTTCTCGTCGGCAAAGCAGGCTCTTTCGGAAATCACTGGCAGCTTTCCTGGCGTCATTGCCACGGATATTCGCATGCCGGACATGAACGGCTTGCAGCTCTTTGGCCGCGTTCGAGCCATCGATCCGGAATTGCCGGTCATTCTCACGACTGGTCACGGTGATATCGATTTAGCCGTCGCTGCGATGAAAGATGGCGCCTATGACTTTATCACCAAGCCTTTCATTCCCGGGCGCCTGACCGACGCCCTGCGGCGCGGGATCGAGAAGCGCACACTCGTGCTTGAGAACCGGAGTCTGCACCAGGCGATCGCAAAGGCGAGCGACGAGGACGGCGCTTTTCTTGGCGCAACGCCCGCCATATCACGGCTGCGCGAAACGCTGTACCAGATCGCCGACACGGATGTGGACGTGCTTGTCGAGGGTGAGACGGGGTCGGGCAAAGAGGTGGTCGCCCAACTCCTGCACAGTCGCAGCCGTCGATCCTGCAAGGCGTTCGTCGCCCTCAATTGCGGGGCGCTTCCCGAGAACATAATCGAGAGCGAATTGTTTGGTTACGAGGCTGGCGCGTTCACGGGAGCCAGGTCGCGGCGTATCGGGCGCATCGAGCATGCAAGTGGCGGGACGCTGTTTCTCGATGAAATTGAATCGATGCCCCTTGCCGCGCAAGTGAAGCTGCTGCGGGTACTGGAGACACGGCAGGTCGAACCACTCGGGACCAATCAGACCCGCCGTCTGGACTTGCGCGTTATCGCAGCCACAAAGATTGACCTGAACGACTCCATAGCCCGGTACAGTTTTCGGAAAGATCTCTATTTCCGCCTCAACGTCGTAAGATTGCGTATTCCGCCGTTGCGCGAGCGCCGTGAAGATATTCCGCTGCTGTTCGCACATTTTCTCAAACGTGCATCGCAACAATTCGGGCGTCCAATTCCGGAACTGTCGCGCGCCGTTCGCAACCATCTGGAGGATCACACCTGGCCCGGTAATGTCCGCGAGCTACTTCACTTCGCGCAGCGCATCGCGCTGGGGATAGAGGCGGAGAGCTTGACCGCGGAATCGAGTGTCGAGATCAGGGAAAACGAGGACTCGTCCGAGCTCAGCCTGGCCGATCGTGTCAATCGTTTCGAGGCTTCCGTAATCCGCTCGGTTCTCCGCGACCATGACGGCAATCTTCAGCGCGTGCTCGAGACCCTGCAACTTCCTCGCAAGACTTTCTATGACAAGCTGAGACGACATGGCATCTCGCGTGCAGACTATCACGAGTGATTATTCGTTCGACCGGTTGGATGAGTGCAGGAGGGCGCGTCAGCGAGTGTGGCGCAAGTTGAAACGGCCGGTCCAAGGCGCGTCGGCACACGCTACTTCATCCCCCCAAAATTGCCTGCGAATGTATCGTCTCATTCCGCGCCCACCGCCCATATGTGGTCCAGCGCGATTTCTTGCGTGCTACGTGCCCGTGCTGGCGTACCATCAGGCTTGGGCAATTCGAGAAGCGCCCGCTCGCCATCCTTCACGAGCCTTGCTTCGCGTGAAGTGATGAGAAGCAATACCCAGCCGTGGTAGTTCTCTCCGACGCGCAGGCGCAGAACCTCTTGCGATGAGGTGTCCCGAAAAACGGCTCCGCGATAGCCGTCGGTGCCGATAATGGTTCCCGTCAATGCAATGGTGGGGCGCTCCGGCTCGTGGGGTTTGGGTGGTTGCTTGACCGCGACCGGTGCGGAATAGGTGACGGCGGGTGGGGGCGGTCGGCGCGACGGCGAAAAGATCGGCCGCTCGAGCGTGGCCGAGAATTGATTGAGCGGCAGCCGCCACAACGGATTTGCCGGTGTCGGCGCCGCCTGATCAACGTCCTGTTGCGACGCGGTGTCTCGCTGCTGTCCCTCGGCTCCGATGGCCAGCTCAGCCCCGCGAACGCCGATGCGTGGCCCTGCCGTGTCGTCCGCCACCTCGTTGCGGGCTGAAGAGGGGTTTAAGGGCGGTGAAAGCACCGCGGTGCGAGCCGGCGGAGCATTATCGTCGAGTAACGATGTTTGGGCATCCGCCCGCATATCGATGAATTGCGCGATGCTTCCGAGCAGCACCGTGCCGACCAGCAATGACAGAGCTCGGCCCAACTTCGTGCTGCTGCCTGCCATTTGCCCGCAAGTCGGAGCCGGCGGTTTGCCGCCTCGGCCGCCCAGACCTGGTTTTCGCCAGATGGCCATCGTTCAACCACCCGCCTCATTAAGCCGCTGCGAAAGATGCAACGAAAGGATCCAAAGTCCGACGCTTGTATACGCGATCATCAGAACGAGCATGGGAACCTGGGTCAATAGCGCCTGACGGCGAGTGTGACAGACCCGAAGCGAGATCATATGGGCCACGCAGACACTTGCCAGATGACCGACCAAGATCAGCCCCACTTGCATATGCCAGATAAACGCCATGTCGAGAAGCCCGAATTGGTCTGGCAGACGACTGAGATTCAATAGGTTCCAGCCCTTGCCGAACGGATCCGACATCAGCCATGGCAGTACTCTGAACTGCGTAACGAGAAACGTGAAGTAATGGGTAACATTGTAGACAAAGGCGATTGGGATGAGCGAAAACGCAAATCGCTGTGCCAGGCTGGCCACGGAGGCGTCGATCCTTGCGATCCATTTCGCAAC
This sequence comes from Bradyrhizobium erythrophlei, assembly GCF_900142985.1. Lineage (NCBI taxonomy): Bacteria > Pseudomonadati > Pseudomonadota > Alphaproteobacteria > Hyphomicrobiales > Nitrobacteraceae > Bradyrhizobium > Bradyrhizobium erythrophlei. The sequence continues at coordinate 1,844,378 of NZ_LT670849.1, read as the reverse complement.
TGCGATGACAAGCAGGTAGACCCCGACATACAGCGCGAGAAGTAGGATGAGACCGCTGCGCTGGTAGACCGTGTGCCAGAATATGATGAGCGTTGACCTCTCTTTGAGGCCAACCGAGCCCCACATCGGTTCGATAAGCTGCAGCAGATGCTTCCAGTAGATATCGAGCCAAACCTGCGTGTCATGCAGTCCGTCGTATACCGTCGATGACAACATGAAGAGCACGAAAAGCACCAGGCTGAAGTGCTTCTTTGGATCTTCAACAATGCCGGAAAAGAGCCGTCTTGAACGCCAATGCCATTCGTCCTGAACCGTACTCCGGATATAGGCGACGGGCGCCATCGCTCCGATCAAGCTGAAGAAGACCCCGAAAAACTCCCCATAGCGTATCCAGGTCTCTCGGCCCAAAAGCCACGCGCCGATAAAGACGATAGCGCTGTAAGCCGCCAAGGCGAGCGAGAGAACAAACGGACTTTGTTCCGTAAATAGCTCTATCCATATCAACGCGATGTAGCAGCATAGCGCCGGCAGATATCCAAGTGCCTTCGGATACGTCACGCGTGCTTTCGAAAAGTCGAGGCCGCACGTTTCACAGATATCGAGCATCGTCTCCCATGGACTGATGATCGCGAAAACGTCGCCGACAATTGCGGTCAGGTAAGCGAATCCGAGTAGGAACAAGACCCAGAACAGGGTCATGTTGATGTTCGTCATCGGATCCTTCGAGCCGATGAATCCCGCAACGATCGTCAGGAGCAGTAGTCCGATTGCACCCGTACGCAGCACGAGAACGGTCGAACGTCCAACCGCCGCCGAATAATCTTTCACTTCGGTTCCGGCCGAAGCTGGCGCGGGCAAAGTCACGGCCGCGGGCGTGGCAAAGTAATATCCGATCGCCGCAAACGATATCACCAACATGGCCATACATGCGTACATGTAGATCCACAGTGGTATCGGCAGGACGTAGGGAACTTCAAAGGAGTGCGCCTGCGCGGCATCGGACAGGAGACACGTGACCACCAATAAGAGGAAAACGCGGTATTTCATGGCCGGCGCGGCGAAGCTTCAAGAACTGTACAGTATTGCATGGCTAGCGCGGCGCAACTTCGAGAACGGCGAGTTCGGCATGGGTGTTGCCGGCGTCATTGCCGTGAAGGTGCAAAAAGAACCGTCCCGCATGTTCGGCGGTGAATGTGATCGTGGTCTCCATGCCGGGTGCGATATCGACCTCCGTTTCCAGTCCATGGAGGAAGAGGCCGCCGGGGAAAAGGCTCGTGACCGCGAGCACAACGTGATCCCCCTCGTGCGCTTCGAACACCGGCGCCGGCTCGGTGCCGTGCAGGCAAGCTTCGCTGACGTCGACGTGGAAGACCCTGGATTGTTCGGCGGTGAAGGTTCCAATCGCGTAGGAGTACTTCATGCCGACATAAAGGCCGACGAGCATGACGACTGTGCTCGCCGCTATTGCGAGCTTTGCAAATCGTGCAACCGTTGCGGGATGTATTTCAGGTTTGCCGGAAAAATCAGGCACGGCGAGCGCGCCTGCGTCATCGCGCTGTCCGACGATCTTCATGGCATTCCTCCAATTTCGAAAAATGCTAGCAAAAAAAGCGAACCGGTCAAATCTTACTTTGCGGTTCGATCGGCAAATGCGTGTGCTTCGCGTGCTCAAGCCGACATTTTCATTGTGGTACATATTTTGCGACGTTGATCGGGCTCTGCGTCGCGGCGTATCCATAGCATTGTGTTCGTCCTCGCATCTGAAAGGTTGTGCGCTGCGAGCACCGGTAGGCAGAAAAACAAGAGGTTAGGAGGAAGCGATGTTCAGGCTTTTGCTAAGGCCGCGAAACGTGGGGATGGCCTTTTTGCTCACCCTGGCGATTTCAGCGTTCGGTGGAACGGATCACGCGCAGGCGACGACCGCATGCGTGCCTGGGCCGGGAGACCAGCCGGAAACCGGTTTGCAGGGCGATGTTCCGCTAGATGTGAGAACGGTGGCCGGCGGCTTTAAGGGCTTCTGGTGCCGCATGAACAAGGTCGGTCAGAACGTTCTGTTCAACCGCGGGACTTATGGTGCGACTGCCATCTGGGGTCCCTGTGCCTATTCGAGCATACGCAACCCGTCCAATCCGGCTTTGCCGACCACCGGCGTGTACGTGCTTGACGTGTCTGTCCCGTCAAATCCGACAACTGGCGTGCTTCTTCGCACCCCCGCAATGCTGCAGTCATATGAGGGGCTGAGGGCACAGAACGGAATTCTGCTGGGATCAGGCCAGCAATTGCCGGATGTGGACGTCTATGACGTCTCAGAAGACTGCTTGCATCCGTCGTTCAAGTCGACCCACCAGACGCCTGGATACGCCGGATTGCATAATGTTCAGGACAATCACGGCGGATGGTTGCACTATGACGGCAAGACCTTCTGGGGCGTGCCCTTCATCGGAAGCAACATCCTGCTTGAGCCCACCCGTGTCGACGTGCACGCGGTGACGTTTGATGACCCCGCGAATCCTGTCGACTATATCAACTGGAACCGGCTGCAACTTCCGCCGGAGATTCGTGACATGGTTGCCTCGACGTCGAACTTCCACGATGTGACGACCAACTTCGACGGCACCCGGCTCTACATGGCTCTCTACGGTGGCGCCGGCTTCAATCCAGTGGGCACGTGCGCCAACGGCATGATGATCATGGACTCTTCGGATATCGCCAAGCGCCGTCCGAATCCACAGCTGAAATTTATCAAGTGGTTCTCCTGGTGCGATCAGCCGACGGCGGCATATGGGAACGGGACGTCCGCGAGCGCCCATACCACCCAATATGTGGTCCACAAGAACGGCAAGCCGTATATCATTACAACGGACGAGGGCCCGGCGCTTTTCCAGGTGAACTCGGGCGGCAATTGCCTCCAGAGAACCTATTCACGCCTGATCGATATTTCGGATGAATTGAATCCGAAGATCGTGGCAACGTGGAATCCGGCGATAAATGATGCAGCGAACTGCACTATCGGGGAGAATGGACAGACGTACTACCCGCACTATGTCGGCGTCGACAACAAGAACCACATGTCGCAGGTGTTGTATGCGGCGTACTGGTCGGGTGTGCGCGTTGTGGACTTCAGCGATCCGACGAACCCGAAAGAGGTCGCCTACTACAACTCGCCTGCCAATCCCGCTTTGACGCCGTCCAATGCGTCCGACCATAGTGCTCCGCCCATCCCTTACGACGAAGCGAATTGCTTCCTCTATACGGGTTGGACCGATAACGGCCTGGAGATTCTGGAAATCACGGACCCGAAGTACAATGCGTGTCTGCGTAAAGCCGCAACCGGCGGTGGGATGATTGCGGGTAATGTACCTGCGGATTCCGGCAACGGTAAAGGCAATGGCAACGGCCATAAAGCCGATATCCAATTCAGCGTGAGTGCCAAGAGAGTGGACGCTGGCCTAGGTCGTATCGAAGGTAATCTCGAACTCAGCGACCAGGCCAACCGAACCACCATCCGCCTGAACGAGTTCGTCTCGCTTGGCAGCGTGCGAAATCAGTGCGGCACGGTGACGGTGGGCGCCAATGCCGTCGAGTTTTCGGGCAATGGTCTGTTCAACGGCAAGCCTGCAAGCTTCCGTGTTTGTGTCCAGGACAACGGAGAATGGGATGGCGGCCCGGCGCACGTCGCGTTGGCGCACAGCAATGGTCAGCAACTGTTGCGTGAGCTCATTCAGGACCTCGAATGGCTCGATCCGCGCTGGCGCGACCACGATCCCCATATCCGCAAGACGCCTGACCAGTTCTACCTGACCTGTACAGACGGATGCAGCTATACGGTCGGCGGCGCCGTCGACAACGGCAACATCCAGGTGCGGCAACAATAAGCAGGGTTGGCCCAACCGATCTGACACTGCGGAAGAGCCGCCATCTCGTATGGCGGCTCTTCTGACAGATGCGGCACCCAACGCGTGTAGCTGCTACGGCAGGGTGTCAACTACGTACGCGCGGGCCGCGCGGATGCTCCATCGCAAGTCGAAGCAGTGGTGTCTCGTACGAAACGAGCGTGGTGGCGCTACATCGTCGAGAAAGGCAAACCGGTCGCTTTACCCGCGCCGTAGCGCGACCATGGCCGCAGGAGATGCATTCGAGAGGCGACGGCTGGAATAGCCAAGGGACCTCGGGGGGTAAGCGCGGTGAAACGAACGGCGCTGTTCAGGACAGACGGCCGTTGTGATGCCATGCCTCGCGTTGATGTTGGACGTATGTTGTGCGATGCATGATCGGCTTTTTCGGATTTCGCATTGCGAAGAAACGTATGCTGTCGCCGTTGACGTTGCGCACGCGTGTCCGGATTGCATTCGTATTCATCGTGCTTGCCTAGCGCGTAATTGCAACTTACGTTGCTACCGCTCAACCGTTCTCGATCTGCCGCCCTGGCAGAATCGGAAGGACGGATAACAACAGTCGGGAGGTCCCTATGGTTCACACCGCAAGCGGTGCGCCTTTTCGTGTCTCCAGTTCAAAGCGCAAACTGACAAAGCCCAAACTGAAATGGCTCGGCGCTGCAAGCCTCGCGGTGATTAGTGTCATGGCCGCCACGCCCGATGCGCAGGCGCGCATCACAAAGATCCAGATCCTGAACAGCGGCATAGCCTTCGGCGGCCATTCGTTTGCCGGCGTGGGCCAGTATCAGTTCATTACCGGGATTGCAACCGGCGAGGTGGACCCCAATAATCCGCAGAATGCGCTTATCACCGACATCCAGCTCGCGCCGAAGAACGCGCAGGGTCATGTCGTCTATTCGCACAATTTCTACATTTTGCAGCCGGTGGATCCGAGCAAGGGCAATCACAAAATGATGTATGAGCCGCCGAATCGCGGCGGCAAGACCTATCAGACGCTGAACAACACGCCGACTGGAACCAACGATCCGCAGGCGCTCACCGATCCGACAATTCTGGATGATTCCTTCCTGTGGACCCGCGGCTACACCACAGTCTGGTCAGGCTGGGAAAATAATCTCGGGCCGCTGAACGGTCTCACCGCGACGGCCTCGTTGCCGATCGTCGGCACCGATCCGAACAATCCCGTGACCGGGCCAGCCTATGAATACATCGTAACGGGCGCCGCCAGCTTCGCGCTGGTTTACCCGCCGGCCACGACCGACCAGAGCAAGGCCACGCTGACCCATCGTGTCCATCTCGATGATCCGCCGGTGCCGGTGCCGGCCAGCGGCTGGGCCTATACCAGCGCACCCGATCCGCTGAACCCACCGAGCGGGACGCTCCCCAACCGGGCGATCAGGTTGACCACGGGGAATTTCGTCAACAACGACATCTACGAGTTCTCCTACACGGCCAAGAACCCGACAGTGAATGGACTTGGTTTCGCGGCGATCCGCGATTTCAATTCCTTCCTGCGGTTCGCTTCGCATGACGACTTCGGCACGCCGAATCCGATCAACGGCCACATTAGCCGTATCTACACCGAGACATCCTCGCAGCCCGCGCGAACGTTGAATGACTTCGTGCACCTCGGCTTCAATGAGGACGAGAACCACCGGCAGGTCTTCGATGGCATGATGCAGTGGATCGGTGCCGGCGACGGGATCAACATGAACTACCGCTGGTCGCAGACCAAGCGGACCAACCGCAACCGGCAGGAACTACTCTATCTCGAAGGCCTTTACCCCTTCGCCAACGTGCCGACCTTCGATCCGATCTCCGGCACCAGCGACTGGCGCTACAAGAGGTGCGAAGAAACTCACACTTGCCCGTTGGCCACGGAGTTCTATTCGGCCAACGAGTTCTGGGTGAAAGCAGGCTCGCTGATGAGCACCGATCCGACCGGAAAATTCGATCTACCGGATCATCCGCTGACGCGAAACTATCTGCTGTCCAGCAAGCAGCACGGTGGTGCCGGCGATCCGACCTCGAAGGGCTTGTGCCAGCAGTTACAAAACCCGCTCGACTCTGCTCCGGTGCAGCGGGCGCTCTGGACCGATCTGGACGAATGGTCATTGTCCGGAATCCAGCCGCCAGCCTCGCGAGTGCCATTACTGCGGGATCACACGCTGGTGGCGCCCAATCAGGACGCGGTAGGCTTCCCACACATTCCGGGCGTCACCTATACCGGCCTGAAGACCACACGGTATCGGTTCAACATGGGGCCGGACTTCTACAAGACATTCGTGCCGACGATCAATCCGCCGGTCTTCACGTCGCCCTACGAGGATAATCCAGCCAATGGCAAGATCTATCCAAGCTACGTGCCGAGGACCGATAGCGACGGCAATGATATTGCCGGAATCCGCTTGCCGGAACTGGTGGTGCCGCTGGCGACATACACCGGCTGGGGACTGCGCTCCGGTGTCTGGGCGAACGACGGATGTGAGGCGACCGGCCAATACATTCCGTTCCAGTCAACGAAGGCGGCGCGCACGACTGCGGGTGATCCGCGACCGTCGGTCCAGGAGCGTTATCCTTCGTTCGCCGAGTATCGGGCCAAGGTTGTGGTTGCCGTCGATCAACTTGTCAGGGACCGCTTCCTGATTTGCGACGACACGCAAGACATCGTGAACCGTCTGCTACAGGCAGGTCTGACGGCCGGCGTTCCCGCGCCGCCCGCAGGCCAGAGTACGTCAGCTCCGGATCCGGTGCCGGCGTGTAAGGGGCACATGCCGCCTAACTATCACTACCACGTGCACTACGAGCGCGGAGATGAGGATGGGAACGATCACAGTCACGACCACTAACTCTCCAAGCTGACCAAGATCCCCCGGCAACAGGTAGCGAGCACAAACTGGCTACCTGTTGGTATCTTCGAGAGTGGCGGGTCGCTCAATGTCGGTGAGCTGACGATTAATCAGGCGCGCCAATTCGGCGGCCGTTTCGCAATTCCGACAAACCCGACATGATCAAGTTTCGTGAGGCTCGGTTGCGGCTTTACCCGATCGGCCCAAGCGGCGTCCAAATCTGTTTGAATGCGTATGCTTGGCGATACCTATCTGCTTGCTGTAGCCCAGCGTCGCACAGGCCGCGATCTGACGCGCGAGAAACTTGTCGACACGCCTAAAAACATGCGAGATTACCGGATCGGTGGGGTGGCGACGCCACGGAAAATTACCAAGCGCCATCACATCGGCAACAATTTGATTCGGTGCTTGTCGTCTCCGACCGGCGCTGGGTCCCGTTGGTTGGGAGGCCGACGCGGCAGAGTGACTCACGTCCTGGTTTTAGTAGTAGCAGGCAGGTCATCGAGTTTGAAGCTGCCATCTGCGTGAGGATAAGAAACGATGGAACTTCGTCATCTTCGCTATTTCGCCGCGTTGGCCGAGGAATTGAGCTTTACCCGCGCGGCCGAGAAGGTTCACGTTACGCAGTCCACGCTTTCCCATCAGATCAAGCAACTGGAAGATGAGCTCGGACAGCCGCTTTTCTCGCGGATCGGAAAGCGCGTAGTGATCACCGAAGCTGGCGAACTGCTGCTGGCGGGCGTGACCCGCGGGTTGCGCGAAATCGACAATGGCGTTCGATCGTTGAAGGCAACACCGGGGCAACGCCAGGGTACCCTCAAGATCGGTTCAACCTACACATTCAACGTCAAGTTCGTCCCGTCCTCCGTCGCGGCCTTTCTGCGTCGCTATCCCGCGGTCAGCGTCACGGTTTTGGAACTGCCCGTTGACGAGGTCGAGGAGCAACTGGATCAGGAAAAGATTGACTTGGGCATCGCGTATCGTCCTGCATTGCGGCCGGGCTTCATGTTTGAACCGCTCTATATCGACGAAATGGTGCTGGCCGTTGGTCTGGACCATCCCTTCGCGGCACGTAAACGAATGAGGCTGGTAGAACTGCATCGACAAGAGCTTGTAATGCAGACCAAGAGCTCTGATACGCGGCATATTCTCGATAGCAACTTCAAATCGATCGGCGCCGAGCCGATCATTGTCGCCGAAATGAATGGGGCCGCGCCGATGATCAGCCTGGTCCAGGAATTGAACATCGGCGCCATAGTCTCCAAGCATTTCGCAAAGCTATTCCCAAACGTTCGTTTTATTCCGTTGGAGAGCCCGACACCGCTTCGCACCGCAGGTATCCTGTCGAAGTCCAACCGGCCCAAGTCATTGGCCTTTTACTCGTTCGTCTCGGAGATCCGAAATGCGATCATCGAGGCGAATATGCATGTTCGAAAGACGGGTCACGGAACCTCGGTACCGTTGCCGTTCGCTTGGGAGTCCGACGATGCAATCAATTGCGACCCGATTGACTCGTTTCGATAGAGCCGCCCCGAAGGTCCTCGACATAGCTCTTAGGAATGAATCGGCTGTACTCATGCATTACTAGCTACCATGCGCCTTGAGAACGTATCCGAGAGACTGTCGGCAAAGACGCTGGGCGGATCAGGTGGCGTTCTCGTACCGAACCCGGCCGAGCGGCCAGGCAGCCAGAAAACAAGGCTTCATAGCTAGCTTCCGCGCCGGGTTTTGATCAACCCCACCTCGGGGACTCTTCCATTGTCCAGCCTAGTCGACGCAATGCGCTCCGCAACCGGTGCGACGTGCTCAAGTTAGGGTCTGGACCGGCGAGAACTTCTAGATACTGGCACAGCAACCAAGCGGCGGATCAGGTTGTCCGGATCCGCCGTTGAGTGATCCACCGCTGTGTCGGTCGCATTGGTTTAGTCGGCCTGCTAGGTCAGTTCGAGCACAACGAATTTGCTAATGCGGTATCGGCTGGCGTCGGCGCAACCGCAACAAGCACATTCGAAGAGTTCGCCTGCGAAAGCAGCGTTTGTGCGTCCGAAGGTAGAAGGAAGCGCAGCTGCTGCGCCTTGTTTATCGCCTTTGTCACAACGCAGACGTAGCCAGCATGGGTACCGTACCGCTCCTCAAGCGAAAGGCGGGGATCACCATTTGCTTGACGGTTAGTTTTTGTATCCCAGAAGGGATAGTAGCCGCCGCTGTTGCCGGCCCCCGCAAAAACCTGGCCGACGCTTCCCGGGCCGTTGCTTGCATTGGGGCCGTACCACCCGGTCGTGGCGAGGTTCCAACCAACATAAGTGCCCAACGGAGCGTCACCCAGGATCGTCGGCAGGCCATCCACAACCTCATTGCCATCGGCATTCACCTTGGCGGCATAGACCGGCAGCACTCTTTCAATGATCGGCGGCTGAATGGTCGGCACGCCGCTCTCCTGATCGTAATTCTCCCTGGGACCGAAGTTGTAGACAAACGGCGGCCAGGCCTGGTCTCCTCCATAGGGCATTTTGGGAATGTCGGGGAATCCGACACCCTGTTTGGTATTGGGCGCCAGCTGCCCTTTGGACAGCGTCGGATAAACGCTGGCCGGCATTGCGACGCCGTTCATGAGCAACTGAATGAAGTTGTACTGCAGCGCGTTGTTCGTGTACGCCAGCGGGATTGGATCGTTCGCCAGCGACTGACCCGTCGGTACGGTTACAGCGGCGGGGGAAACCCAGTTGAACAGGTTCGCAGTGTTGCTGACCGCGCCGCCGCCGTGGGTGGCACCTGGCGTGTAGTACCGATAGACGTTCGATGGGATCGGAATGTCTTCTACGCAGGTGAAGCCGCAAAGCGAGACCGCCATCTTTTCGGAGTAGAGCTCCGCCGAAGCGAACGTTTCCAGGATTGCCGGACACGTGTTGTCCCGCGCGCAGCGGTGAAGCATGCCGTCAGGCGGAAGGTGACGTGCCAGGTTCGGATAGTCTGCCCACCAGACCGGAGCTTCGTCGCCGCCCATGTAGAGATACATGAGGTTGTTCGGCTGTCCGAAGCGAATGTTCATCACCATCATCCGCCCGTCGATTTGCGGCCAGGCGCCGTCAAAAACAATGCGGCCCCGTTGATCGTGGCCCCATTGGTCGCGGCCTTCTTCGTTGAATCCCCAGAAGACGAAGCCGTGGATGAACGCGGCAGATTGCGACGCGCCGATGGTCATTGCCGCGGTGATCGAACCTGCGATCGGGTTTTGGCCGCCGCCCGGAGCAGCGGTGCCGTAACGGAGGAAAGCCGCAAGGTCACGGAACGCGGCAAATCCGACACCAAGCACCAATGGGTTCTCGCCGGTGTAGACCATTTCATATTCGAGCTTCGGGTTGAATGTGCTGTTCTTCAGGCAAATCCAGTTTGGATTTGGCGTGCCTGGCCAGCCAGTGGGGCAGTACGCCCAGGCCCACTGGCCGCTCGGGATCGGCGTCTTCGCGCTGGTTACGCCGGCGGCGGTTTGAGACGATACGCTCCAGAACTGAGCCTGCTTGGTGTCCAGGCTCGCCGGGTGATACGGGACAAATGCCGGGCCCTGGATGGCCAGCTGCGCGGTGCTCGGAGGTGTGCCCGTCGGGACAGGCAAGCCGCATCCGTTCGTACCGGAGCAGACGTGGCCGTACACCTGGCCCGTAATGACGTTGCCGACGCCATGATCGTCGCCGTTGTGATTGCCCTGTCCATTGCCATTGTTCGACGTGTTGCCGTGGGTCGCGACCGGCACCTGAACGACATAACTCGCTAAAGCCTTCAGCCCCGAAGGTCCTGCAACGTCGGATACAGTTGGAGGAACGAGCGCCCCGCTAGTGGGGTTCAGGCTGCCATAGGGTCCGGAGTTCAGGTCAAAGCAAGGATACGGGATCGCCGGAGAGGGCGAGCATTGGGCCAGAAGGTCGCCTTGCCAGCCGCTCTGCAAGTAGGTCGCACCCTGCACCAGCGCAGTCATCGGGATCGCGTTGTTGCCGCGGTTCGGCACCTCGTGGATCAACAAGCCGCTGCGCTGGCGTGGATCGGTCGGCGTGACAATCTGAAAGTTGGCGACGTAGGTGACCTTGCCCTGCGTTTTGGGCGCGTGCTCGATGTCAGTAATGATCGAGTGTTGCGGATCGCTTGGATCCAGTTCGCCGAAAATCCGGCCCGTATAGATCGTGTAGGGTATCGCCGGAGCGGGTGTCGAAGTCCCCAGTGTGATCGGCGCGATATTGAGCGAAATTTGCTGATCGATGACGATCTTCTGGACATACGCTTCGCTCGGCGAACTCCAGCCGAGCGTTGCACCAAAGATCGCTAGTGCCGGCAGGAAGTGCCGCAGCAGATTGACTGTCGTGGAATACATTTGTTTCCCCCGTCGGGTTGGATGACGGGATCGGGAGCTTCATAGACGGATGCCCAAATGCCCGCCGCCATATTTGTTTTTCTGAAAAATGATTTCTTGTACGCAAAAACTACACACAAAGCATTTTACGCTACGCAAAAATTCGCAATCTTGTCACGCAAAAAACATTATTCGCAATTGCGAGAGCTGCTCACGCTCGCGTTACTTCCGATGCTTCGCTGCCGCGAAGTTCATACTGGCGCGAATGTAGTCTCTTCTCGAAGCTAGGCTTCACTGCTGCAGGCACCGCGCCTACGGGTGCTCCATAATTGCTTACGACTTAAAAGCGACACGTACTTGTTCGCGTTCATCTCGACGGTGATGAGAATGACCTGAGCGGTCGCGCCAAGCCTGCTATTCGAAAAGACGACGCTGCTTGACAACTTCTGACCACCCTGATTATTTTTTTTGCGTCCGGGTGACGACAGATACCGGGATCAAGAAAGCGATAACGAGACGATTGGGGAGGTTTGGCTTTGGTCGACGCTCCGCGTACGTGCGTCGACGTTGTCTGAGTATTGCGTATGACCGGATCGCATCGGCCGCCTAGTGCGGCTGAGGTATTCCGCCGAGTTAATTCTTTCCAACGAAGCATCAGCGCGAACATGAAAGGCTGCACCGCATCGCGGTGGTCAGCGGGCGTGACGATTCACTTCGAAAAAAGGAGGGAGCGACCATGTTTCCCAAGAAGAATAAGTTACTCCGCCAGACGTTTGTATCTCTTCTGCCAACGATTGCGGCTTCCAGTGCGTTCCTGTTCGGGGGGTACGCCCTTGCGCAGAACTACCCGCCGTACGGTTCCGATATTCCCCTCGCGCACTTCGATCATGGCAAACGGCCGCATATGACACCGCCGCCGCCAAATCTGATGTGTCCTGTTCTGTCACCGAGTTGTCAGGACGTGAGAACGGCGCAATCCGAATGGAATACCCAGTTGCTCGGCTACGACAGTCTGGATGGACGCTCGACTTACCAACCGCTCGTCGTCCACCAGGGCAACCGTTACATTGCCTACATGGCCCATCATGCGGGCTGCGCAATCAACCGGCTCAACCTCACCAACGAAGTGAACGGTACGTCGCTCGTCGATGTAACAGATCCGCAGCATCCGATTTATCTGACGCACATCCCGAACTCGCCGTCGGATGGCGCGACTTGCACTGGCTCTCTCGACGCTGCCGGCAACCAGATGGTCCACGTATGCGGCGGCGATACTTTACCGTCCACCTCGCCAGGCGAAGCTAGCCGCAAGCGCGGCCATTACTACATGCTCCGAACCAACGGCAACGCATCCGGCCAACCGGGCACGGAATCGCACGAAGTCTGGGACGTTACCAATCCCAGCAGTCCGACCTTGCTGAAGGCGATCGACTCCGGCGCAACGAACACTCACAAAGATTGGTGGGAATGCTATTCGGGCGTTGCGTACCTGGTGGCGAATGACGGCACGGCCTCGGCCGTTAGCCCTGACTCCGCGCCGGGCTGGCAGCAGAGCGGCTCCACCCAGCACATGAAAATCTACAACCTGCACGATCCGGCAAATCCCGAGTATATCCGCGACTTTGGTTTCGTCGGCCAGCAGCCTACGGCTATGGGCTCAGCCATCGAAGGGCTGGTTACGCCACCGACCGGCATTCACGGACCAATTTCTGCGGGCAATCGCGTTTACGCCGCCTATGGCGTCGGCAGCAACGGTGTGGTGCAGATACTCGACCGCAACAAGGTTCTAAACGGCTGCAAGGCACCCGGCGCGTCGGCCAACTGCGCCAAGAGTCCCACACAGAGTGAGATGCTGGCTCCGCAGATCGGATGGTTCACCTTGCCCGGCACCAGCCTTCAGGGCGGACACACATCATTCCCCATCTACGGCGAGCAGGATGGTCGCCCTCGCAACCTGATCCTGGTCACTTCCGAAGAAGGGGGTAACGAATGCACGGCCGGCAGTGCCCCGCACGCGGCTTGGCTCTATGACGTGACTGACGAAGCACATCCGAAATACATCGCAGAAGATCCCAGCGATCCCGCGCGCACCAAGATGGATGTGCCGAACGGGTTCGATTACAAGTGGGTGGGGATCATTCCCGGGAATGGGGTCGCAGACAACCACTGCGGCACCGCGAACTGCTCCCAGTCGGGCATCTACGGCAACAGCGTCACACCGCAGGATTCGCCGAAGGGCACAAATCCGAACAACTTCTGCAACCAGGGAGCCCGTTTTGGCATCCACTCGTCTACGGAGCTGTTCTATCCTCCCTACTATGGCAGGTTGGCAATCCTGGCGTGGTTCACCGGCGGGCTGCGTGTGTTTGACATTCGCAATCCCGACGATCCGCGCGCGATCGCCTACTTCATCCCTGCGCCCAACGACACGGGCTGCGGCCCGAAGGGAGGACCTTCGCCCGGTCCGGGCTGCACGATGGCCAACACGGGTCGCGACGGTCACACCGTCAACGCCATACACACCAACAACGCCGAGGTGGATGACCGCGGTCTGGTCTACATTGCCGATCGTGCTGGCACGGGCATGCACATCATCAGGCTCACCGGCCAGGCGGCAGCGGCCGGCAATGGCAGTGATAACGACCAAGGCAACGATGACGGGCAAGGCAATGACAACGATCAAGGCAACGGCCATGGCAATCAACACTAGCAAGAAAGACAATAGCCCATGAAAGCAAGGATCCCATTGATCCTGGCCGGCGTGTTCGGGCTGGCGTCGTTCTCCGTGGCACAAGACACGGAGGTCGCCAGCCTGTTCGCCTGGATCTGCACGAGTCCCGTGGTGGCGCAGGATGAGCCAACCCGGCAGGCGTTAAAGATCGAGGTCGGCCGTGCCACCCATTCGGACGTCTCGCGCTTGATGGGCCAACCGTGGCGCACCAGCAACGATGCCGATTGCGAGGCAGAACAATACGGCGAGGCGTGGGAATATTTGGTCGATGAAGCAAACGGCAAATTTTCCCGCATTCACGTGGCGTTCAGCAAGGACGGCAAGGTGAGCGTGGTCGCGAAGATCCAAAAGGGCGTTAAACCCGTGGTCCTGGCCTACGCCGTCGAGAAGGAGCACCAACATTAGAGGATCGCCGACAGCAATTTTCGAGATAAACTCGTTGTGGTCCTCGCAAGGGCCACGTTGCGGTTGGCGTGTATGGATTGAATGAAAACAGGTCACTCCTTTTTGTTACTGGCAGGCGTCGCGTTGCTCGGCGCGTTCGCTGGCTTCGATGAGATGATGGCGGGCACTCCGCCATCAGTCGTCGATGCGGCGGGCGAAAAAGCGCGGGGCACCTCGCAGTCGCTCCAGCAGGGCGACGTCGCGACTTATCAGGTCGCGACGGAGAAGCTTACGGACGCAACCGCACAGGAGCGGTCCGTGGGCGTTCTTCTTTCGCCGCTGTCGGAGGGTCGCGAGGGGCGAGAGTCGCCATCTCAGCGGCTGAGCTCCAACGCCGAGTCTCCAAATCCATTATGGGAGCTGCCGCTCGAGCGATTGTCTATCACGCGAGAGCGGCCAATCTTTTCGCCATCCCGTCGCCCGCTACCGCCTCCGCTGACCTATGTCGCGCCAATGGCCGTTCGGCAGTCAGCCAAGCCGCCAGAGCCGGAGCGCCTTTCGGTGTCGTTGATCGGAACGGTCATCGGCACCGACGTCCAGATCGGAATTTTTCTTGAGAAAGCAACGAGTAAAATCGTCCGCCTGCGCCTCGGTGAGGAACATAAGGGTTGGGTGCTGCGCCTGGTCAAGGCGCGCGAGGCGACCCTGGTGAAGGACGTTGAGGAAACCTTGTTGCTTGATCCGCCACCGGGAGAAGCGCCTGCGGTGCGCGTTGCTGCCGTGTCGCCGCCCGTCCCTAATTCATTCGGAACGATTCCGATCGTCAATACCGCGGATTACGTTGACGAGCAGCCTCTACCCAGAGGCGCGCAGCGGCATTGATGCGGCTACGCTCCATGCCGAAAGATGGCCGCACGACGGGGCAGACAGGCGACGATGGCTCGAAGCGGCGGCCTTTGCCCGCCTCGGAACGATTCACAGTTTGGGTTGAGAGGCATGATGTATGCTAGCTGCGGTGCTCTAACCGGCACGTAGGTGCCAGGTTGGCCGTAAGGCGGTGTGCGAATTAGATGGAGCCAATCCCGCTTCGAAGCTTAAGCAGACACATCCCACACCGGGACCCGATTTCTGCTTGTGGACCCGTCGGCGACGTAGACAGTTTGGGATTTTGCAGGGCAAATTAGCCGTTATCCAGGAAATCCTGGAGTTAAATTAGGGAGGAGAACATGACGCGAACTTGGTGCGCCGCTGTCTTGCTTGGCCTTATCATGGCGGCGCCTTCCGCCAATGCCTGGGATCGCGGCGATGTCGACCTACTGACGGTGCTGCCCAACACGTCCTCCGGCCAGCCATCTAGCGTTGAGGGCCTGACCGTCGGTCCGGATGGCAACGTCTACGTGACGACATTCGGCTTCAACGCCAGCGGCGCGCTGACGGGCAACGCGACGCTTTACGTCCTCAACCCGAATGGCAAGGTGGTGCGCCAGGTTACGATCGCAAATTCGAGCCCCCATACGCTTGGATTGCGCTTCAACCCCGTCAACGGATTCTTGCTGGTCCTCGATTTCGGTGCCGGCACGGTACTTCATGTCGACCCGATGAGTGGCTCGTCGAGTATCTTCGTTCCGGCGATCGCGAACTCCGGTCTCAATGCACTGACCTTCGACAAGCTCGGCAACGCTTACATTTCGGATTCGTTTAATGGCGTGATCTGGAAGGTCGGCCCCAATGGCGGGACGCCGACGGTCTGGTCGAACAGCCCGTTGCTTGGCCCGGGCAGCGGCCTGACGCCACCATTCGGCGCAAACGGCGTCGAATTCAGCAATGACGGCAAAGTCCTCTATGTAGCCAACACGGCGTTTCACCAAATCATCCAGATTCCGGTGAACCCGAACGGCAGCGCGGGTACGGCGTCCGTGTTCATCACCGGCATCAATGCGCCGGATGGAATAGCGCTTGATCGCGACGGCAACATCTGGATCTGCGCCAACCAGGAAGATGATATCGTCGTGATCGACAAGACGGGCAAAGTGATAGCGAAGCTGGGCGACTTCAACGGCTTCAACAAGGACGGCGTGGTCCGCGGCCTGTTATTCCCCGCGAGCCTTGCTTTCTCGCTCGACGGCAAAACGCTCTACGTCTCGAACCTGACCTTGTTCCTGCCGTTTGCGAGTGCGATGGCAGCCGTGGACTCGGCCTGGACGCTACAGGCCAAGCAATACACGGTGTCGGCGATCCGGGCGAAGATTCCGCCATTCAACTCCGACCGCGATTAAATCGGTGGCCGGTGGGCGGCGCGCTGCTCGTGGAATGGTACTACACTCGAGCCGTCTAGCGTCTGCCCATTGCCACGCCGCTGATTATAGGGATTGGCAGGTCTGATTATGGCCCATTGTTGACCTGCAGCATTTGTCGCTGCGTTGCCCCTTATCGGCGTAAAGCGGAGGTCGCTCCGCCACGTCGCTCATGTCGGCTTGCGACCCAAATGTATGGACCGGCTGCGTTTCGCAACAGAGATTGAGCGTAGGTATCGGAAGTCGCTGATAAGTATCCGGCCTCACATGATGATTCCTCTGTCAACGGTTTTCTGCCGACGGCGATCCGAGGTGAGCTCTCTTGCTGCAGGGCTTCCCTGCTAACCTCACATCCGGCGGGATGGTAATCCCGACCACTGTCCCGCATTCGGGACGGGAGAGCTTCGAAGGAACGGCACCACTCTGTGAAGACGGCGCCGAAGCGCCACGCCGGACAACGGCGACGTTCCCTCGGATCACCGGACCTCTGTGCCGTTGCAGCGCTGCCCGGTTTCGGCGACGGTTAGATGGAGGGCTTCATGACCGCACCCTCAAGCATCACACCGTCGATGACGAACCGCCATAAGGCAACCAGGAGTTTACGCGCGAGCGCGACCACCATGACCTTGCGAACGCGGCGGCCAGTCGAACCGACGCGCTCACGGAACCAGACCACCTGCGTGGTGCCCGGTTGGTAGCGTTGCCAAAGCCAGGTCAATTCGACCATCACTGTTCTGAGCCGACGGTTGCCCGCTTTCCCGATGCCCCGCTCACGATCGATGCCCCCGCTGTTATACGGGGTCGAGGTGAGGCCGGCGTATGACCCGAGCGCCTTGCCATTAGCGAAGCGTCGAACAAATGCTTCTCGCACCAGCACGGTTGCGCTCTGCACACCGATGCCGCGCAGGCGGATGAGTTGCTGGATCATTTTTCCGGCCTGGTCCGGAGCGTCAGTTTTAGCGACGGCATCACGTTCAAGTTCTAACTCCGCAATCTGCACAAGCACGAGTTCCAGCCTCGTAAGCAAACGCGCGATCTTGGCCAATGCATTTGGCGGTATCGGATTGCCAAGGCCGGTCCGCAGCTCAGTCAGCCGGCGGCGACGGCTTTGAAGAAGGGGATTGTAATCGTCCGCGCCCAGTGTCGCCAGAATGGCGCCGATCCGATTCACGAGGCCGACGCGCTCGGAGACCAGCTCACTCCGCTCCCGGACACACCGCCGCGCATCCTCATCGGCTTCGTCTGGGATTGGCACCATCGAACAGACGCGGGGCTCACCGCGAAGCCAGGCAAGCAAAGTGCGCAACAGCAGCTCCGCATCGATGCCGTCCGATTTGGCGCGACGCATGCGCCGGTCCACCGGTACACTCGAAGGCTGGACGACGTGCACCTCTATGTCATGCGCTATGAGCCATCTCGCCAGCCAAAACCCGCACCATCCGGCCTCATAGCTGGCGATCACGCGCTTGACCGGGCGACCAGCGGCAGCAGCTCGGGTTCGATAGCCATTAATCGCCACCAACAGATCATTTTTATTCGGCTCGATAGTCCGCTTTGCCTTGGTCTGCGAAAGGCCAGGCACCTGCGCCGCTAACACCCAGCTCTTGTTGCTCAACTCAATCGCTAGAACGAGCGTTTGATCGTAATCGACAGGCAGAATGTTGGTCGAATGATTCATGATCAGACCTCCGGTTTAGGAGGACGCAGCTTAGCTCCTCTGCGCCTCAATCATGGGATCTGTTTGATCGGCTCGCGGGCCGTAGCCTTGATGGGAATACGCACGCATCGTTGGTCTTATTCAGATTGCCATCACTTCGTTAGGGGACGCGTCGAGGATCTTCTCGTTGCGCAGGATATTTCACGCGATCTGCGCCAGTTCGTTTGCCAAAGCTGCTGCCAGCTTGTTGCTGTGCAGCCGTGGGGCAGCTGCGTTCTGCGGCCATTTTCGGGCGCATCAGGATGACTCTTGCCGCCTGGATGACAGGATCCTTAGATACTTGCTTCCTCGCCTCAACCATCTCGAGTTATGGTGCCGGGCCGGTCCTTCCTCCATACGCCTGGACGCTGCCGGATGGGAGAAGCACAAGAAGCTTGCAAATTGATGCTGTAACGCAGAACTGAATTTCGTGCGTTGGTTTTCAAATCACCTCAAGCTTGCGGACGACATCCACCAGATCCTTTGTGCTTTGTTTCAGGGTGCGGCCGCTCGTGTCGAGAACGGCTTCTGCCTGAGCATAGAGGCTCTCCCTGCTAGTCAGGATAGAGCGTAACTCCTCCATGGCTTTCGGGTTGCCTTTCATCGGGCGAAGGTCGCCCTGTTTGCGTACGCGCTGCATATGTTCTTCCGGGCGCGCTTTCAGCCAAACCGTGTGGAAATGGCGCAGAAGATAGGAAAAGGTTTCAGGCTCTGCGACGATCCCGCCTGCAACGGCAAGCACGGTTTCGGAAGTGGTCGCCACGATTCTTTCGAGCGCCTGTCTTTCGAGACGCCGGTAACCGTCTTGACCATACAACGCCATCACCTCGTTGGCAGAAATTCCGCTAACCTCTTCGATTTCGCGATTCAATTCCAAAAATGGCAAAGACAGCTCTTTGCTCATGATTTTCCCGAGCGTCGACTTGCCGGCTCCCCGGAGACCGATCAGGCATAGCCGTTTCTCCCGCAAGCGCGCTGGATCGCCGGGGTCGAGAAGTCGCATGACATTTCGGCGCTGTTCCAGGGTGGCTGTTCGGAAGAACTCGGAAAACCGGACAACTTCGGAGGACCAGGGATCATCGGCTCCGACGAGCCATTCGATGCGATGATCGAGCGCAAGCGACACTCGCCCAAGCAGCGCAATCGAGATATTTCCCTTTCCACCCTCGAGCTGTGCCAGATAACGCAAAGAGACTTGGGACAATTCGGCCAGAACACGACGGGAAATGCCTCTTCGTTCGCGAGCCTTGCGGACGCGTTCCCCGACAAGCGCGACGAACTTATCGGCGCTTTCTTGTACTTGAAGCCTTCGTTCCTTCAGCCGGCTGCTCTGTGAATGCCGCTCTTTGCCACGATCCAAAACCATGCGACGGAAGCTCGTTCGACGCGATGCCCCGAAAAACCAGGTCGGTTGTCTCCGCTTCCCAGAAAGCCTGACCGAATAAACGACCTTTGGCATACTCACGTAGTGGGAAAGCCTTGCCCCAAGCACGACAGTCGCCCCGGACGACTGCTGGTAACCCTACCTGACTCGGCAGACTCAAGCCATAAACCCCGTTGTCAGCATAGTCATTTTTATCGTCCGGCCGGCAATCCCAGGTTAGGCCGGAAATGAGCAGGCGTCCTTTCGCGGGGAAGATCCAGCACTGGCGTCCTTCGTGACGGTAACCGTGCGGGCCCGACTGACCTCCTGTTGGCGACCTTAAAACAGAGAGTGCGGCGAAGCCTCGGATGGTCCGACGCACTGAGGTAGGCACTCCCAAAGAAATTCTTTCAACGCCCTTACGGCAAGTCCATCAAAGACTGTCTGAATTCTGCTTGGGGACAGTTGAGAGCTGCGGCGCGACCAGAGCATTGTGCATTTTATTGCTTGCCAACGATCAAATGTGCATTATCATGCACTTCGCCTTTCAGGCGGAAAAAGAACGGGGAGGGGTTCTTTGAGACGACAGCCGTAGAGATTTCGTTCTCTGACGGGCTTATTTGCCCACCAAAAGATCAGCGCATTTTCGGAAAAATCGTGCATGCCGCGAGAGCGTCGTCGCGCGATGACTTCATCAAAAAACGGGAGGAAACAGATGAGACCGAATCGCTTGCAATTGGAGAAGCACAAGTCACTGTTTGGTTTAATGGCCGCCTTGATGTGTTCGAGTGCCTTCATATCAGGTGCCGCGGCTGCGCCGCTTCCGAGCTGCAGTGGCCTCGCCGCACAACTCCTGACGGGCGAAGGCGTGAGCGCTGCGACCTCGGCTGTCCAGCCAGCGGCTGGTGGGCACCTGTCCTACTGCCTCGTCAACATCACGGTTTCCGAGTTGGCTGGTCAGAAAGACGGATATCTGCCGGGTCAGAAGCAGATGATCAATATTGGAATCGGTCTGCCGCTGAGCCCCGCCGACGGCGGGACTGGAGGCTCCGTCGGCGCCTGGAATCAACGCATCCAGGATCTCGGTGGCGGCGGATACGCCGGATCGGTGGGGCCGGTTACGCCGGCGACGGACGCGAGGTATGTCGGCTCGTCGACGGATACGGGGCACCCAGCCTCGGCCGGCGGCACGTTTGCCTTGAACCCGGACAATACCTTGAATTTGGGCCTGATCAGGGATTTCGCGTTCAACGGGATTCACCAACAAGCCGTTTGGACAAAAAAACTAACCGCGATGTATTACGGCGAGGGGCCGAAATTCACCTATTGGAACGGCTGCTCGACGGGCGGTCGTCAAGGTCACCAACAGGCACAGAAATATCCCAACGACTTTGACGGGATCCTTGCTGGTGCTCCCGCTTTCAATTGGGACCGCTTCATTCCTGCAGAGCAATGGGGTGAGATCGTCATGAATCAGGAAGTCGGGGCGCCGATTTCCGTTGCGAAGCTCCAGGCTACGACCCAGGCGTCCATCGCTGCCTGCGACGCGCTTGACGGGATCACCGATGGCGTCATTCAGGACCCTCGCGCCTGCCATTTCAAGGCGAGTGCGCTTACCTGCACCGGGAATCCCGCCACTTGCCTGACATCCGCCGAAGCGAGCGCGGTCAACAAAATCTGGGACGGTCCTCCGGGCCCGAAAGCCGGCGAACGGCTATGGTTCGGGCTTGAACGCGGCACGACCTTCCTTGGGCTGGACGGCCCATCGCCATTTTCGATCTCCACTCAATGGTTACAGTATTGGGTCAATCAAAATCCCGGTTTCGATTGGCACACCATCACGGAGGCGAACTTCGCCCAGGAGTTCAAACAGTCAGAACTCAAGTTCCATGACGTCATCGGAACAGACGATCCGAATCTGTCTGAATTCCGTGAACACGGGGGCAAGATGATCATCTATCATGGATTGGCTGATCTGCTGATCATGCCACGAGGTTCGTACAACTACTACAATCGTGCCACCAAACACGCCGGCGGACTTTCGCAAGTTCAAAAATTCTATCGCTTCTTCCCGTATCCCGGCAACAGCCACTGCGGCGGCAATTTCGACCAGCCGAATGCCCCGTTGATCGACTCCTCGAGCTCAGGTGGCTTGTTCCAGGCTCTCGTCAATTGGGTTGAGCACGACGCAGCGCCTGACTCGATCATCGCCTACAACAACGCGAATCCGACATTGGCGACGGTCAGCCGTCCTATCTGCAAATACCCGGACAAACTCGTCCACAAGGGCGCGGGCAGCACGAACGTTGCCTCCAGCTTCGTGTGCCAACACGAGTCGCACGACGAACTAATGGCGGAGGAAAAAACGCTTCCGGACGCCGACCTGATCGAGGACCGTCACGACGATCACGATCATTGACCTCATTGGGTGGTTACCCGTTCGGGTCGTTTTGATCGAAGAGCGCGCGCGACTTGGTCACGCGCGCTCTTCTGCGACGGTCGTCGGAAAATGATCCATGCACGCCGATAAAAATCCACTCACCGGTGAAGCTTTCCGGCCGAGTGGCCGTTCTGCCAATTTTTGATCTCGGAGGAGCTCGCGTTCGCGAGTTGCGAAAGCAACGTCGCTAAAGGATTTCGATAGTTCGAGGAATTGGGCCAAGCTCCTAACCGCGGCCGCGACGCGTCGGCGCAGTCCCGCTTTAAATGGGGCCAGAAATTGGCTGCCTGACATGGGAACGCCTGTTTTGGGTCGTGCGCGTCGATGCGACGCGATCGAGAAACGGCGTCGAAATGGCGCGCCACGGCCGATAAAGATGGGCATTATTTCTTCGCCGTGGCGCTATGATGTTTGGAGTCTACGTACGCTGTCGTGGTCGCACCCGTTGGCGATCGACCCTTCGGCGAGATCGATCGCTGCAATACCAATCTGCAAGCGCTACTTCGGGACAGCGTGCTTCCACTTGTCCCAGTGGGCGACGACATCCTTGATGAATGGCGCGGACGCGATCCACAGATTGCTGATGGCGGGCACGAAACCGCCCGAGCCACCCTCGGGACCGCAACCGCACAGCGAGTGCCAGGCCGACTCGCCGGGATAGGGACGGTCAAAGTTCGAGGCGGTCCGCAGCACCGCAACGCGGTTGAGATCCACCAGTCCCGAGATGGCCCCGCGGGTCAGCGCCATGTACGTGGCGTTGTCCTCCTGTTGCGTGGTGCAATAGGTGCCCTTGCCGCCGGTCCACAGCGCGGTCCATGCCGCGGCCCGTTCACCCAGCTGGATGCCGTGAAACCAGGTATCGCCCGCCATCGTGTCGCACTGAATGACGCTTGGCGGGGCCTTGGCCTTCGCCTCGGCATAGTGGCCTCGATAGGCTGACGCCGTCGCATTGTCGTTGACCGTGAGATCCACCTTGCCGGTCAAAGCGAGGATTTTCTGCAGCAACGCTTCGTTCAACTGATACATCTCGCTGTGATATGGGGTCGGGATGGTGGGCAACGAGTTCCAGGGCTGCGTGGTCGTGTCGGTCGGAAAGATCGCGAGGTATCCATAGGGCCATGCCGGGGTGGTCGGATCGGCCACGGTTCCCGGAATCTCGCGCGCGTCGATCTCCCATGAAATGCCGTAGTCGATGAGATAGCGCGCCCAAGCGGCCGAGCCCGTTGTCCCCTGGTGAGGATCGATTCCCGCAATGCCGGCGATCAGGAAGTATGTGCGGCGCAGGTCGAACTTGTTACTGAGAATCAATGCCATGGTCGATGCTGCCACGTTCGCATGACCCTCGCCGGCGACCATCTGGCACACATCGTCGGAGTTGCACAGAATGTTGGGGTAGTCGGGCGAAAGGCCTCGAACGGGTATCGATTCAGTCAACCCGAGATTGGCCGTGAACGCCGATGCCTCGGAGAATGGGAAGGGGGTGCCGCCGAACATATTGATAATCATGACTTTCACGGGGCGCCCGTCATCGTCGGCGAATGCGGGACCAGTGCAGAGTGTGGCAACGAGGACGCTTGCGCCGGCTAGCAAGCATCTGGTCGTGGACAGGGCAATTTCGATGATTCTTTGGCCATGCATGGAAGGTCCTCCCTCTGGTGCAGATACTTACGTAGCAGGGTCGTTGAGACATGAATCGACCGCTTGCAAAGCATTTTCCGTGCCGAAACCATCAAGCGACCGCCCTACGCGCTATCCAGCTATGCATCGTAGTATTGCGATCGTGCGGCTGTGATCCCACTTTGGCCGGCGTGGGCGGTGGAAGAAATTATCCGCAGCCGAAATCAAAGGCCGGCAGCCGAGCGTCTTGGCGGGCTCGATCGGAGAAGCGGGGGGCAGGCTGCGACAGCGTGTCCTGGGGTAAATGGCGCGCCGCGGCCGATGAAGATGGGCACTACTCATTCGCCGTGGCGCTATGATGGGGCGCTCTGCGCCCGCCGATACCGATGAATGCTCGCCTGAGTAGCCGCGAACTCTACGAGGGTTGGCCGAGCGCCGGAGAACGGCACGTAAGGAAGTGAATCCGCCTTTGCGAAACTAAGCGCGCGGCTTCAAATGCGTCAGACGGTCGAGGAAATCTTTCGGCAGATGGCGTGCCCGCGCGCGATGTCGACGGCACTCCGGCCATGACTGTCAATGATCGACGGATCTGCGCCCGCCTTGATCAGCGGATCCAAAGTCTTCAGCCGTTTGAGCCGAGCAGCATAGAAGATCGGGGTCTCGCCATGAGCCCTGAGATTTAGGCGTGGCTTGACCTTCAGGAGTTCGCGACACAGCACATCGTCATCGCGCCATACCGCTGCCCACAGCGAATAGCTCGCATCCGCACCGCGCTTCAGGAGAAACCGCACCAAAGGCAGGTTCTCGCCGCGCGCGACGGCATACCAAAGCGGGGTCGCTCGGAAGTCGCCTTCGTCCTCGTCCATGGGCACCTCAACCTCCAAGCCCGCGCCCGCATTTAGGAGTGCGGTGACGGTCTTGATGCCGTTGGGTTCACCAAGCATGCTGGTGCCAGGCCTCACGGCGCAGGCGACATGGAGAGCTCTGCGACCTCCGGGATCTATGGTCTCTGCGAGCTCGGGAGCCGCAGCTAATATCATCTTGACCGCCGCGGTATCCCAGCGACTCGCCGCGTTGAAAAGCGCTGTCTTGGAGGGCGGTTTAATTTGCCTTGCGGTTGGGTGTCCCATGATGTCCCATCCGTCAACGGGTCGACCAGCAAGCGTAACGTAAATCAGGGATGAGAGTAGCTGCGAACCTTCTGGAAGCCGCTTGACGGTAGAGGAGAACAAGAGCGTAGGAAGGGGACCCTCGGCCATCTTCGAAAGTCCTGCTGCTCCCACGCTCAAGACACGAGCCAAACCCCGCCGTTGAGGAGTCGCATAGCGCACATCAACCGCAGTCCTTGTAGTTGGACGCCTTGCATTTCGCCGCCATCGCCTTCGCCTGGGCGATTTGCGCAACTGTCATTTCGGCAGCGCTGTAATCCCGGCTCGTAACGGAAGTGCTGTTGCCCTGTGCCACCGCCAGACTGTACCACATGTAAGCACGCACAATATCCTTGCCGACGCCTGTCCCACTTGCGTACTTGTTGCCAAGCCCGTGTTCCCCATGGGCATTTCCCTGTGCCGCAGACAGCCGGAACCACTTCAGTGCTTCGTTGTCGTCCCGGGTGACGCCCTTACCCATAGCGTACAAGTTGCCGATACTGCTCAGCGCGTCACGGTTGCCTTGTGCCCCTGCCAGTCGGTACAATTTCAGCGCTTCCTGGTAGTTCTGAGTAACGCCGCGACCGAGCGCGTACATCCTGCCCAGCAGATACTGCACTTTATCATTGACGGCATTACAAGGGGATTCAAATCCTTCAACGTCTTAGCGTAGTTCTGAGCGTCATATGCCGCCTCGGCGTCTTCGTACGGACCTGCAACCGCTTCAACGACGATAAGCGGCGCGAACGAAAATCCAAGTATCCCTAAAACCAACGTGACTTGGACAAGTTTGATCAATCGCATCGCTTCCCCCGGGTCCCAGTGGTCTTGATTGTGACCGGCATCACCGGCTCGATCGCTTTTAACCACATCGATATCGATCCCGACGATGACACAGTTTTCCAAAAATTCGAAAGATCAAGTTGAATCGGGAAACAGGCCGCGGAGCGACCGCCGCCCTGAAGGTCGGACTAGCCGAACAAAATCCAACAAAATGCAAGCCCCAGGGATAGGCGCGGCGTTCAGACCCTGGCCATCAATGCCTCTTGCAGCCTGAGCGTGCACAGCGAGGTTAGCCTGCATCTCATACTTGGATCGTATCGCATCATGCGTCCCCGGGGTATTTGACCTATCGGCAGCAAAATGTACTTTTGTCGATCAACGCGAGCGAGACGTCATTGATGTCCGCATGTCTGCATTTTGCAGGCTGCAGCGATAGAAAGAGCCTTTGCGAGACGGAATGCACGAAATGAATTCATACCGATTCGCCTCGGTCGTTAGATCGGCTTCATGATTTGCGACGCTCCAGTATCAGTGCCGGTGTGCCCGCCGTTGCAATTCGCAGCACTGCCTAATGGTCAGTTAGCGTTTCGATCTCGCGGGGACGGAGAAGCAGTCGTCTTTCTGCACGGTTTGCTCGGCAGTTCGAAAAGCTGGGCCTTTCAGTTTGCTCATCTATCCCGGAATTATCGCGTAATCGCTTGGGACGCTCCGGGTTATGGACAGTCCGCGCTCGTATCAGCCTCGATTGATGCGTATATCCAAGCTTTGTGTGGGCTCGTCGCCAGTATCGGCCGGCCAAGAATTTCTCTTGTCGGACATTCCATGGGTGGAGCGGTTGCCGCATGTTTCGCCGCAAGGTTTCCAGAGCTGGTTTCGCGCCTCGTATTGTCGTGCTCGCATGCCGGTTATGGCGATCCTCAAGCCGCACCGATGCCCTCAAAGTTCGAGAGCCGGATGCGCGAGTTTTACGGGATCGGTCCGATTGCATATGGAGCAAACCGCGCGCGCGATCTCCTGCCCGCGTCCGTCCCCACCTGTGTGTTCGACCATGCCGCAGAGATCGCCTCCGAGGTCAATCCGGAAGGCCTGCGTCGCGCGACACGGATGTTGCAGCGTGCAGACAATCGTTCGCTGCTGCCCACACTCAGGATGCCGATCCTGGTTCTGACCGGCGAAATGGACACGGATGTTCGGCCGGACTTGAAAGCCGACCTACTCAGACTGACACCCATGACGAGACATGTCGAAATGCCGGGCGTTGGCCACGCTCCTTATTTCGAGATGCCTGATTCCTACAGCGAGCTCATTGAGGGCTTCCTGTCGGAAGAACAGCAAGAATGAGGAGCCGCTCTTGTTGGGTCTCGTTATAGGTGTTGCTGTCGTTGTCGTTGCTGCGGCGATGATCATACGGAATTACCAACCGCAACCCGTTTTGTTGGTGGCCGGATTGGTCCTGCTGGTGTCGGCCGCGACGCTGTTTCCCGACCAGTTCATCCTGCATCAGAAGGCCAAATCGACAGGATGGATGGGTTTTGACGTTTTTGCCGTCGTGAAGGATTCGCTGGTCACGCAGATGAGCGGGATCGGGTTGATCATTATGGCGTCTGCCGCGTTCGCCGATTACATGGACCACATCGGTGCAACGGCCGCCATGGTTCGGCTTTGCATCAGACCACTCAGGATGATCAAGGCGCCCTATCTCGTTCTGACGTTGGGCTACATTCTCGGCCAAAGTCTTCACGTCGCCATTCCGAGCGCCGCCGGGCTCGCCATGCTTCTGCTGATGAGCTTCTTTCCGATGATGGTTTCACTCGGTGTAAGCAAGCCAGCAGCAGCAGCAATGATTGCACTATGTTCGTTCATGGATCTCGGGCCGGCAGTGGGGACGGCAAATCTAGCCGCCAAGACGGCGGGAATCCCGCCGGCAGTTTACTTTGTTCAGCATCAGATACCGGTAGCCGTGTGGGTCATGGCAGTGGTCGCAATCCTCGTCCTTGTTTCTTCGCGGTATTTTGACAGGAAAAACAACGTCGCCATCAGGGTGGTGGACTCCGATACCGCAACGGGCGAGCAGATCCGTGAGGATTCGCGCGGCTTCTATGCTTTGCTGCCGCTCTTTCCGATCACTCTGATCCTGGTGTTCAGCCCGCTTCTCGTGGGTGAGGTAACCATCGACGTTGTCACCGCCATGGTACTCGGCTCGGCGGCGGGCCTCGCCTGCGAGCTCTGCGTGCGGAAGGACGTCAGGGACGTCCTGAAAGGCTTCCAAATTTTTTTTAACGGCATCGGATCAAGCTTCGCCAGCGTCGTGTCGTTGCTGGTCTGTGCCGATGTCTTTGCACGCGGGCTGGAGGCCCTAGGAACGGTAGACTACCTAATCGACTCCGTGCGCGACGCGGGATTCGGCGTTGACGCCATGTCCGTGGTCATGACGTTGATTGTCGCTATGACCGCCGTGATCACGGGTTCCGGAGTCGCGGCGTTTTTTTCATTCTCGAGCCTCGCACCCGCCATCGCGACGAAGTTCGGGGTCGGTGCGGTCACGTTGCTTCTCCCGATGCAACTCGTAGCAGGAATGGGACGCGCAATTTCTCCCGTGTCCGGCGTGATCGTTGCGGTCAGCAAAGCCGGAGAATGCCCCCCATTCGAAATCGTCAGGCGGACGCTGATCCCATCCATCGGCGGGATGATCACGATGATCGTCATCAACTATCTCAGGAATGGATGACCTGAGATACACCAAACTAAATTCTTTTCCCCTTCGATGCCGCGGACACTTTGGCCTTTTTTGACTCGTTCTTCGCGCGCGAGCCGTTACCCGCTTCGCTCGAAGGCGGCCTTGCCGTCGTGGCGCGGGGTGGTTTGAGCCCTTGCTCACTGATTTCAATAAAATCGGTTACGATCGACCGGGCCTCGCCACGCCGATAGACGAGAGTCAGTGGCGCAATCAAGGACGGCGCATCCAATATCGGACAATACGCGATGCCTTCCTGCCGAACTTCCCGAATCGACGCAGGGACCAGCGAGATGCCGATGCCGGCGGCGACCAGATTGATGCTGATCAGCATCTGCTCCACCTCGGCAACGACGAGAGGTTCGAAGCCGGCCTTGTAGCAGGCCTCAATGACGTTGGCGTACATGCCCGGAGCGGCATGGCGGCGTACCAGGATCAGCCGCTCGGCCGCCAGCGCTCGTAACGGCACCGGCGCGTTCTCGCCGGAAGCCGTGCGTTTGACGAGGTGATGGTCGCGCGGCAGCGCAACGAGCATGTTTTCCCGGGTCAGCTCCTCGAAAATCAGCCCCGCCGGTCGCGCCACGGCTGCGCGAATGATGGCCACCTGCACATCCTCGCGTAGAAGCGCTTCGGTCAGGCCAGCCGCGCTGCTCGCGTGCAGATCGAGCGCTATCGCGACGTGGCTATCGGCGTAGGCGCGCAACACACGCGTCACTCCGGGATGCAGTGAAGCCGAAGTTGTCAGGCCGATCGAGATCCGGCCGCGCTGGCCCATGGCAGCGGTGCGAGCTCGCACGCGGGCGCGCTCGACCCCGCTCAGCACCGCGCGCGCTTCCTCCAGAAAACCCTCGCCGGCCGGCGTGAGCTCCACGCCCCGTGGCAGCCGGGTGAAGAGCTTCGTGCCCAGTTCTTTCTCGAGGGCATGGATCTGCTGGCTCAGCGGAGGCTGCTGCAACCCGAGCCGGGCCGCAGCACGGGTGATGTGCCGCTCTTCAGCGACAGCCAGGAAATACCGGAGATGACGCAAATCCATGCGCAAGTGGTCCATACGTAACAGATATGAACTATACGGTTACAATATATTTTACAACGGATCTGACGTCTGCAAGTCTGACTTGGGAGCTGCCGCCAACAGAGCAGCGAGTACATGGGGGGAATCATGTTGCATTTGAGCGGCGCGAGCCGAATCGAGTCAGTTAAGGCCAGCCGCGCGGCACGCGCTTGTTTGGTTCTCCCGGCCGCCGTCGCCACAACATTGATGGTGGGCGGAAGCTCTGCAAAGGCACAGACCGCCTCCAATCCCATCGAAATCCTGTTCGTCGGCAACAGCTTCACGCACGGGAAATACCCGCCTGCGCTCAACTACAATGCTGGCACCGCGGCTTCCGTCGCAAATCCGAACCTCGTTCACGACTTGCTGTGCCCGGCAACCACCGCGACCGGACCGTGCACTTTGGGCGCCGAGGCGGTAGCGCCGGTGACGCCCACGACAGCCAATACCCCAGGGGGCACCCTGCTGGGGCAATTGAATTATCTGCAAAGCAATCCGTCGGCTCAGTTCACGGAGGTTGGGCCGTTCGGCGGTGTCGCCGGTGTCTTTCTGCAATTCACCAAGGAAGCCGGGCTGCATTACGACGTCTCATTGATCGCCGTCAGCAGTGCGACGCTCACCGGCTATCTCAACAACAAGGGCAGCGAGGCCGGAATGCTGCCGCTGATCGCCAGCGCCAAATGGGATCACGTCGTCATGCACGACCAGAGCTTCCGGCCGCTGCCGACGACGGTCACGGTCAATGGCCTGAGTGTGCCGACGCGTGGCGTTCCCACGGGGTTTCAGTCGGGCGTGAGTGGCCTGATCAACGCCATTCAGGCTGCCGATGCTGCGGCGAGCAAGAAGAATGCCGCCATAACTCTCTATGAGACCCAGCCGCTGGCCTCCTATGGCTATACCAGCAGCAATCCGGACGCTCCGATCTTCGGCAGCAGTACGGCCGCGCAGAATGGCGGCAATCCGGCTTTTGCCCCCTACGTGGGCGCCATCGACCCAATCGCCCAGATGGCGTCGGATCTGCACAACGCCTATACAGGCGAAGCAAGCGCGTATGACGCCGCCAATCCGACTGGCTCCCACGTCGACGTTGCACTCGCCGGTGATGCTTGGGTGAGTGGCATCAATCTCGGCATAGCGGTCGAGAACCCTTACTTGCCGCGCCATCCCCGCCAGCAGGTCGATCTTTGGGACAGCAACCCATTGACGGGGTGCTGCACCACACCGATCGGCTATCATCCCAGCAGTTATGGCGTCTATCTCGATGCACTCGTGATCTTCTACAAAATCACGGGCGTCGACCCTCACACGTTGCGTGCCGAGAGAGACGAGCATAGCCCGCTTTTCGAATCGTCCGCGGCGCATGCGCTGGGCATTTCGGCAAGAGACGCCAGGTTGTTGGCCATTGCTGCACGCGAGACTGTTGATGCCGGGATGCCCATCTGCCGTCCTCATGCGGCTCCCGTCTGGCCTTGCGCCATGCTTCGGCGGCCTCCCCAAGACGATGATGACAACCACGATTGACGTCGCCGGCGGACATCGACCATGTCCGATCTGATTTCCGCTTTCGGGACGAAAACGGACGTAGCGGAATTTATGAGGACACGCCCTAGTTTTCCGGTGCTGCTTGCAGGTTGGGTTTTTCGTGCGCTATTCCAGCGCACATGGATGACCATTTTCTTTCGACGAATTGTTTGGACTCATGAATTGCAGTATTGCCAAAGCAAGTCGCTCCTCAGACAAGCGCTGTTCGACGAACCGCAACTCAATGTCGCTCAAACCGGATCTGAGGAGGCCTTGATAACGGTCAATGTTGCGTTGGTGGGCACGCAAACGAGTAGTTCTTTCGTACATAAACGCCACTCCCGTCATACAATCTTAGAATCACCATTACGTTGAGTGCTGTGCGAATAATTTCTGAAGCCCGCGTGCAAGCTGTCGGGCTCACGGGACAATGTGGACTTCCTCGCCAATCACACGAATGGTGACGCAGTTGCTCTTCGCCGGCTCCCGGCCGAGAACCTGGAGGTCGACCTGCACTTTGGCCTAAGAATTACCTCATCGGCTGAAAGACGTGTCCCGGCCGGTCTACTACCGAGCCCTCTTCAGCGCGGTGGAGTAAAGTAGATATCGCGTGGCACGCGTGTGAACTGGCTCACAATAATGGTCATTCCGGACTCATGCGAGCGCAGCAATATGTCCAGTCTTTGCACTTCTTTGCATCCGCCTTAGGAGGGTCCTTAGGAAGGTCAGCAGACCTGCCGTATTCGCAGCTAATCGTGTTTCATCGTGTTTTAAAACCGGTAGTTGCCTTTATGGAATGGAATTTCTAGGCCTGATCGCCTAAGATTCAAGCGGCGGTCGCAAGTCCATCCATTGAAGCGAATGCCAGGTGGAAGGGGACCATGACCACCAAACATTTTCACGTTGCGGCCATCATCGTGGTTCTGCTGCAGGTCAGCGCCGGAGGATTGGCGAGCGCCGCGTCGTCAGGCAAGAGCGTCGAGATCGGTGCGAAGTTTCCCGACCACTTTCTGGTGATCCAAAACTTCTATCTCGGCAAGCCGGTAATTGGCTTTGGCTCCGATGTCGGCCGCGTCGACCGCGTCCCGGTGATCTTCCTCCACGGCAACAACGACACTCCGTTCGCGACCGCCTGCAACCCCTTTGGGCGCATGCAGGCCTTCGCGCAATTCTTCCTCGATCACGGCTATCGCCCGAGTGAGCTCTGGGGGCTGGGTTATCAAGGCGATCAGTGCGACCTGATCCAGAACAATACCCTTCGCTCAGGCATCTCACACACGACTGCTGCGGCTGTGCCGATCCTGCGCCAATTCGTACAGGCGGTTCTCGACTTCACCGGCGCCAAGCGCGTCGATATTGTCGCCCACAGTCTCGGCGTGACCGTGGCGCGCGAATGGATGCTGCAGGACAATGCCTATAGCAAGGTGCGGGGGCTCGTCGCCATCGAAGGACCTAATCACGGTATCATTGACTGGTCGCCCAACCCGGCCAACTTCTTCCAGCAGGCGGCCTTCGGCGGCTTCACGCCGAATAGCGCGCTATGCGACGAGTACGGTTCCGACCACACTCAGTTGCTCACGGTCCTGAACGCAGCAGGCGAAACGCCCGGTCCCACGCGCTACCTAGTCATCCGCAACAAGCCGGGAACACCCGACTTCGTCTACAACGGCCTGCCGGACGGCGTCTTCGCCGGCCTTCCCGCCGAGGATCGCGACGGCAAGCCGCACGATTTCACCGCCAGCGGAGGTCTCGTCGGCGCCAAGACAATTGACCTTGTCGGCCAGGCGCAATTCGACACAATCCTCTCCACCAGCCATCTCGGGATCCTGAACTCTCCTGAAACGCGCAGCGCCGCGCTGCAGTTCCTGGGCTCGTTACGAGGACGGGCCAATGAGGGCGAAGATTAGGTCAAGTTGACCGCTTGCCGGTGAAGTACCCTCGATTGACTTGGCACCAGGCTTTCACAAGGCGAACAATTCGCAGGTGCTGCTAGTGTCGCTGTCGTGCATTGATGGATTACGCGAGAAAATGCTTGGCAAGAGCCAGCACCACAAGGGAGAGAAGTTCATGCGCAGGGTTGCCCGGCTTTCAGCCGCATATTTCGCATCCGCCTCGGTTCTGGCGTTCGCCATTGTCATCGCGAACACGCGCGCTCTGGCCGATCCGGACGAAGGCGTGCTGCATACCCATTATGACGGCGTGACCAACGATCTCTTGACGGCGGGGCTTGGCAAATCGGGGCTGGGCTCCGCGACGGCGCCCACTTTCGCAAATCCGCTCATTCCCACCGCTGAGGAACTGCGCCGGGCGGCGATCTACAACAACTACCGCGCGCTGATCGATCCGACGGCGGGCGGCGGATACGGCTTGCTTTACGGGCCGAACGTGAAAGCCGACGGCACGGTGACGGCGAGCGAGGGCCTGATCGCGGGCGACGAATATATCGCCTTCGAAAAGCACGCAGGCGGCCGCACCCGCGTCACCATGATGGTGCAGGTGCCTGACAGCTTCTCACCCACCGCAGCCTGCATTATCGCAGCACCCTCATCCGGCTCGCGCGGCGTTTACGGCGCGATCGCGACCGCCGGCGAATGGGGTCTCAAGCACGGCTGTGCGGTCGCCTACACCGACAAGGGCACCGGCACCGGCGCGGACGATTTGCAGAACAATACCGTCGACCTGATCCAGGGCCAGCGTGCGGATGCGGTGCAGGCCGGCGATGACTCCAACTTCACGGCGCCGATTTCCAGCAAGGATCGCGCGGCATTCAACACGGCTACGCCCAATCG
The DNA here is from genome assembly GCF_900142985.1 of Bradyrhizobium erythrophlei. Taxonomy (NCBI): domain Bacteria; kingdom Pseudomonadati; phylum Pseudomonadota; class Alphaproteobacteria; order Hyphomicrobiales; family Nitrobacteraceae; genus Bradyrhizobium; species Bradyrhizobium erythrophlei. The sequence goes on along the minus strand of NZ_LT670849.1, from coordinate 1,810,740 downwards.
ATTTGCCTTCAAGCACGCCCACTCGCAGCAGAATCCCGAGAAGGACTGGGGCCAGAACGTGCTGCGCTCGATCAAGTTCGCTTTCAGCGTGTTGAACGACAAGCTTGGCCGCCGCGGTCTCCACTTCGACAAGCACAACACCATCGTGATCGCCTCGAGCGTCTCGAACGGCGGCGGCGCGTCGGTGCGCGCGGCGGAGCAGGATGACGAGCACCTGATCGACGGCGTTGCGGTCGGCGAGCCGAACGTCAATCCGAAATTCACCCCGCAGTTCACGATTCGACAGGGCAGCGGCCAGCCATTCGCCGCGCACTCTAAGCCGCTGATCGACTACACCACCTTCATCAACGTGTTTCAGGGTTGCGCCAGCGCGGCTGCCGCCAACGCCACCGCACCGCTCAACCTGGCGCCAAGTGCTGCGCGCTGCGCGAGCCTGCATGCCAAGGGGCTATTGTCCTCGACCACACCGGGCGCGCAGGCCACCGAGGCGCAGGCGATCATGAACAATTTCGGGCTTCTGCCCGAACAGAATGTGATTCAGCCGGGCTACTGGTTCGCCTATGTCCACCAGGCGATCTCGGCGACCTATGCCAACGCCTATGGCCGCTCCAGCGTGCTCGACAATCTCTGTGCGTTGAGTTTCGGCTCAACCGATGCATTGGGAACCCCGATTGCCCTGGCGGCGACGCCCGAGGCGCAGATTTTCGGCACCAGCAACGGCATTCCGCCGACCTCCGGCGTCAACCTGATCAACAATGCCGCGCCTGGCGGGCCGAAGGAAGAACGCGTCTCGACCGCAGATCAGGATCTCGATGGCGCGCTGTGCCTGCGCTCGCTGGCGCTCGGGCGCGATGCTGCGACCGGCGCGGCCCTTTCCCGCGCGGCTGCGAACCAGGCGCGCGGCATCGAACAAGGCGTCGACGAGATCATCGCCAACGGCAACCTGCACCGGATTCCCACTCTGGTCGTCGCGGGGCGGAACGATGCGATCCTGCCGCTGAATTTCGCGGCGCGCGCCTATTTCGGGCTGAACAACGTCGTCGAGGGCTCGCTAAGCCCGCTGCATTATTACGAAGTGACCAACGCCCAGCACCTCGACAGCTTCAATCAGTTCCCCGGCTACAACGCGCTGTTGATTCCGCTGCATCGCTACTTCATCCAGGCAATGGACCTGATGTACGACCACTTGCGGAACGGACGGGCGCTGCCGCCGAGCCAGGTCGTGCACACGACGCCGCGCGGTGCGGGCGCGCCGCCGATCACGCTCACCAACGTGCCGCCGATCGCGGACGCCCCGGCGGCCAATGTGCAGATCACCTTCGCAGGCGGCCAAGTGAGGATTCCGGATTGACGGAACCCACGCACGAAACGGTGCGTGGCCCGCTCCCGGTCACTAGCTGACTTGGCGGCGGGATCACGGAATGTCCCGCTTTACCTCGACGAGCGGAAGTCGTGGGGTATCTAGTCATGTCGGCTAAGTGCCGATTCCGTTGAAGAAGTCGGCTCAAGATCGAAGTAACTAAAATTGGCGGCAAGCTGGCCGTTTCTCAGGCCGGCTTTGGTTGCGGCATTGGGATCAGCTTGGCTAGTTTCCGAAGGTTCTGGGCGGTTGCTGCGAGTAGGAACTCGTCATGGGCGCCGTTTGGTCCCCGTAGTCGCAGTCGGTCCAGCTTGAGAATGCGCTTGAGGTGAGCGAACAGCATTTCGACCTTCTTGCGCAGCCGTCGTGATGTTCGACCTTGCCAAGACCTGGCAATCTGGCGCGCCATATCACGGGCGTGCTCGTGGATCGAGCGTGGCACCTTCCGAGCAGGTGTGCTCGGGCAACACCGCGCTCTGAGAGCACAAGCGCTGCAATCTGCCTTGCTTGCCCGATAGAGCAAGGTATCGCCGTCATTGACACGTGTGCCTGTGGTGGTCAGGGTCTTTCCACCAGGGCAGATATAAACGTCCTTGGTTTGATCGTAGTTGAAGTCCTCGCGTGAGAAGGTGCCGTCCTTGCGCGCCGATTTGTCGAACACGGTCACATGCGGCTCGATCCCTTGTTCATCGACCAGCCAGCTCAGCATCTCGGCCGAACCATAGGCACTGTCACCAAGTAATTTAGACGGGTGAAGCGCAAAGCTCTTTGCGGTTCGCTCGATCATGCGCTTAGCCGCGAGAACTTCCGCCTGCCGGATAGCGGTGGTTGGTTCGACATCGACAATGATCGCATGCTCAACATCGATCAGATAGTTTGTGGAGTACGCGAAGAATGCCTGTCCGCCATGGGCACCCGTCCAGCGTGCTGCTGGATCGGCCGGAGAGATGAACTTGGGAACGATCTCGGTCGCGGCCCCAAATGCCGCATCGTCCAATACGCCCAGATACTCATTAATGGCGCGGCTCGCAGCTTCCGGAGGTAGTCCCTTCTCACCTTCAACGCCATTCTGCCGATTGGCATCGGCCCTGATCAGGCTGGCATCGACCGCAAAACCTTCTCCGCCAACCAGCCCCTCATTGATGCAGCGGCGCAAGATGGTCTCAAACAGCCGTCGCAGCAGATCGCTCTCGCGGAAACGACCATGGCGGTTCTTCGAGAACGTCGAGTGGTCGGGGACATCGCCATCAAGCCCGAGGCGGCAAAACCAGCGATACGCCAGGTTCAGGTGGACTTCTTCGCACAGGCGCCGCTCAGATCGGATCCCGAAGCAGTACCCGACCAGCAGCATTCGGATCATCAATTCCGGGGCGATCGAGGGACGTCCGATGGTGCTGTAAAACGCAGATAGCTCCCGTCTCAGTTCGCCCAGCTCTACGAACCGATCGATCGACCGTAAAAAATGATTGGCCGGAACGTGTCGCTCAAGCGAGAACTCATAGAACAAAGCAGCCTGTTCAACCTGCTGATGCCCCATCATGATTCAGTCCTCTCATAACGACTGAATCAGCGAACCACTCCCCGCGCAACCAAAGACTTTTTCAACACAATCTGCCAGACTCGGATGTTGGTCGCGTTGAATTCGCTCGTCAGGTACATCACGGCGGATTCAGACTTTGACCTTGTTAGGTCGAGAAATAGAAAAGAAATTGTTGCGTTGCAATCGCCGAAGTCTCACCGCGTAACTGACAAATACGACTCGGGTTTCCAATTAAACGCGACGGTACAAGTCCTCGACGTCGTCGTTCACAAGCCGAATGCATCCGCAAGCAACGAGATGCCCAATTGTCTTCGGCGAATTTGTTCCATGGATAATCAGGTCAGGCTTGTTTAGCGAAAGCGCGCGTGAGCCTACTGGACTCCCGGGATTGCAGCCGTCGCAAGCAATGCAGTTGCACCCTTGGCGGTGTCAGCACCGGCAAGCCGCCAATCTGGCCATTCAAGCTTGCTCATGATGTGAAAGAAGCTGCCTCCCCCTTGAGGCACTCTTGCGCGATCCCGATCCCGTAGCGGTGCACGGAATTCGCCATTCCGCACCGGTGAAGAACCATGCGGAGAAAAGCGCTCATTTCACTTTCACCTTCAGCCCGCCGGTCAGTCGGCGGCACTGTTGGGTGGGGGCGGCAATGTTGCTTCCAAAAGACTGCCGGGTATCCCGAGAGTACGTCGCGATCGCGAGGTGAGATGCTTTAATCTGGCATCGTATTTCACAGCCAGATCCAGCAATCGTCGCTTGATGAACGGGTCAGCCTTCTCGGCGAGAAACGGCAATGCTCGGCGCGCTGTTTCAGAAATTCACCATCCATTACACCCACCCCTGGACGCAACAACGCACTAATAAACAATCGAGTGATCCAATCGGAACCAAGGGCTGCGGGCAACACAAAACCGCCGTTGCAAAGCAACAATCCCCAGCCGGTCGACGCTCGGATGATCGAGTGGCTTTCCAACAATCATGCGAACAGGTCCGCGCCGACCGGTGTGAACTTCAGATAGGTGCCGCTCTCATGGCGCCAGCGTCAGCCCAGTTCGATCGCGCGCTAGCGCGGAGCGGAATTGACCTGGCGCGGCGCCCGCATCGAGGAATGGCTGGTTCACCAGCTCGATGAAGATGCGGCCGTCCTGCACCGCCTCCATTGTACTGGCAATCTCAACCAACCTGCGAGCTGCTACGGGATCAGTGAAGGCGATCGGCTCGACGAATTTCATTGTCTCGATCTCTCGCTCAAATGTGCTGGCGGTGGGCGCGGCGGAACAATTTTTGGCAAACGCGCCACAACAGCCCCCTATTGTGCCACTGTTTTTTTGGGCACACCTTAAGGGAATCTAGCTGCTAAGTCGTTGAACTTGAAGGCTCGGTGGTGGGCGCACGAGGGATCGAACCTTGGACCTCTCGTGTGAAAAACACCAGAGCGCGGGATGGCTGCTGTGTGGCGTCCAATAGGCCAATCGCACCTTCTCTGCCGAGAGTTGACGAGCAACTCAAAAAACGCATGGGGCCGTCTCGCGCGGCTTTTGGTGCCGAAGATCCCGGAACCCGACTTGCGGAAGCATCACAGGCGCCTCGCATCACGAAAATTTCAGGTACCTCAAGTGAGGTCCATCGGGCCGGTCCCATCTCCGAAGGTGGGGCGGATGGTGGGGCGGAAGGCGAAGTTTTGCTCGATTTCCGCAGAAAAAGTGGGGGCGCGGCTGGCATCACCACAGCCGCGCCCCGCAATCGCCGGTCAATGGGGCAGGGGGGATAACCGGCTGCGAGGATGACGCACAGTCAAAAAGATCGTTCCAACCGGGCCTGCTTTTTTTCAGATTTTTTCGCCGCCACACTTTTTTCGCACCGTGGACGAAAAGCCGAGAAACCTTTGTGGTTTCGACCGCGTTAACGACCCGCCAACAGGTCACGGACCGCGGGACAAGAAATGTCACGGCTCACAACGGGGATTTCGGGCGCAATTGCCCTCGTGCTGATTTCCGGCGCAGCGCAATTTGCGATGGGCCGCGACCTGTCCGGTATCCCTGGCCGGCTTGCGCCACTCCAACAGTCATCGTCGAGTTCCTATGCGCCGTCGGGTTCTACCGCGCCGGACATGGTTGCGGTCAACCGTGGCGCCAAGGCAGACCGGGCCATGGGACCGTCAGGGTCGCCCGCGCGGTTGCAAACCATCTCGCTGAAGCTGGACGGCGTTGAAGATACGTCGGTATTGGTACGAATGCCCGCGGCTGGCGCCACGCCTTCGCCGTCGACGGCGTCGTCTCCCGCCAAGCCCGCTACGCGCAAGCCGATGGCGGCGTGCGAGCCGGTGGTCAGCGCCTTGACCGAAGTCGCCAGACGGCTTCAGCCCGGCCGCTGCGTCACCTGATCAAAGTTTGTTTTCGGAAGACCGATTACTCGGCCGGCGCTTCATGCTGCGAGGACGACCGGCTGGCAAACAGACCCAAGGCAAGTCCGCCGACGGCCAGCAGCGGCACCAGCCGTTTGACGCCGATGGCGCGGGCGGCCTGAATGCCGGCAGCAACAACCATGGGATCGGTAAGCGCCGTATGCAACGCAGACTTTGGCGCCTCCCTGGCGTCCTGGCTGATCTGGCTTCTCCGCACCGCGTAGACGACGATCCCGATCAACGTGATCCCAAAGAAAATCGCCGCACCGGTCAGGCAGGCCTCGATCAGCCCGTAGTTTTGCAGCACGTAGACGAAAGCGGCCGCGCACAGGAACGAAATCGTAACAAAGGACGCGATCGCAATCGCCGCGGCGAGCGACGTCATTCTGACGGCCACTCCTGTCGATTCCTTGAGGTCGTCGATCATCCGCACCAGCGTCACTCCGTTCCGTCCGTTACACGCGGTTCCTCTCAACGACGCCAGATCGCGCCGATCAGAAAACCAATTCCAAGCGCAAGGCCAACGGTTGCCAGCGGCCGCTCGGCGATGACGTCTTCCAGAGTTTCCTCGAACGACGCGGCGGCGTCTTGCGCGGCACTCATCGCTGCGGCGCCACGCTCGGAAACATCGTCGACGACGGAGTCGACATTGGCGCGGGCCTGCTTGTAGCCGCGGCGCGCCTGCTTGCGGGCGTTGCCGGCAATGGCGTTGAGTGCGTCGGTGATTTGATCGGCGAGGGCGCCGATATCGTCTTTCACTCTCGCCACATCGTTTTCCAGACGTTCGTAAGTTGCTTTGTCTGCCATGTCTTGAATTCCCATCTCTCTAACTCCTGGCATTCGCATCGGCTTTGCAGGAGCAACGCTCGCGGCTTTGGGAAGTTCCCGAAGCGAAACTTGCGTGCATTCGCGGCGGCTTACGGCAGTTGCGGCGTGCTCGACGGGGCAAAGTGCTCGCGCAGGATCAGCGACATGATCAAAAGCGGCGACGACAGAAAAGCGCCCGTCGGCCCCCAGAGCCAGGTCCAGAACGCCAGCGAGATGAAGACGGCGAGCGCATTCAATTCGAGCCGGCGTCCGATGATGGTCGGCGTGATGAAATGCCCTTCGAGAAAGGTGAGTCCGACGAATACGACCGGCGCGATCAAGCCTTCGCCGATTGAAGGGAAGCCGACCACACCGACCACAGTCAGGATCGCAAAGACGGCGACCGGCCCGATGATGGGCAGGTAGTTCAACGTCGCAGCCAACGCGCCGAGCCCGGCGGGATTGGGCATGCCGGTCGCCCAGCAGACCAAGCCGGTCGCCACCCCGACGCCCATGTTGATCAGTGTCACCGTGATCAAATAGGAGCCGAGATGATCTTCGATGGCGTTGAGGACGCGAAGCGCGCGTAGCCGCGAATCGCGACTCGTGAACGTCATGATCAGCCCGCGTCGCAGGTCGCGCCAGCTCGCAATGAAGAGAATGAGTGTGGCGAAAAACAACAGGAATTCGGTGAAGGTGGGCGGCAGGAATTCGATCGCCGGCTGAATCCATTCCAGTTTCGGCATCTGAAATGGCGCTGTTGAGAACGCATCGGAAGCGCCAAGCATGCTCTGAAACTCGTGCCAGAGTGCAAGCGGGCGATCGAAGATATGCAGCTTTTCTTTCAACAGTTCGGCGAGTTCGGGCAATCGGCCGGTCCATTCCATGACCGGAACGGAGATGAGCCCAACGACAAAGGTGACCAGGCCGAGAACCACGCAGACGATCAGGATCGCCGAAACCGCGCGGGGAATGTGATTGCGCTCCAGGAATCCCGCCGCCGGCGACAACATGGTGCCGACCACGAACGCCGCCACAATCGGCAGGAAGAAAGCCTTGGCGACATAGAGAACGGCGACGACGGTGATGATCAGAAGCGCGAGCAGGGAAAAGGCGACGACATCGGAAAGACCGAGCATGGTCGGCGATGGTTCGACGTCTGCATCGGGCTCATTCGGGCGAGCGACATCTTTGGCCGGCGCACGTTCGTTGGGCAGCGCACGCAACTCAAGCTCCGATTCCGAAGGTCGCAGGCTATTGGCAGATAAACCGCGACGCGCTCAGAGGTTCCATCGCGCAGTCGTGAGCCTCACGATTCTTGACAGCGACAATCTGGCCACGCCCTGGGCGGGAACTGGCGGCCTCGGTTCGCGTTTGTTGGAGTGAATGCATCTACGAGATGCGCACGACAGCGGGGCAGATCATGACACAGATATCCGAGCAGACCGGCTGGCCGGTGCGCAAGCTGCGGCCCGGCGCATTCAACGCGATCGTCGTCGCGGGCGTCCTTTCGCTAACGCCATTCGCACTTACCGGCCAAGCCAAGGCCCAGACGCTGAGTTATGTGCCGGTCGCATCATCTGCGTTTCCGTCCGACGAGGATACCGTTGCGCCGAACGATCCGTCGGATCGCCGTTCTGCTGCGCTTCCGGAACGGCTGCGGCGGACGATTGTGGCGCTCGATACCAGGGAGGCGCCGGGCACGATCATCATCGATACCGGCAATACCGTGCTCTATTACGTCGTCGCCCCGGGCCGCGCGATCCGCTACGGCGTCGGTGTCGGCCGCGAGGGGTTCACCTGGTCGGGCGTGCAAACCATCACCAACAAGGCGGAATGGCCGGACTGGCATCCGCCGGCGCAGATGATCGCACGCCAGCCCTATCTGCCGCGCTTCATGGCCGGCGGCCCCGGCAATCCGCTCGGCGCGCGCGCCATGTATCTCGGCTCCAGCGAATACCGCATCCACGGCACCAACGATCCCACGACCATCGGTAAATTCGTGTCCAGCGGCTGTATTCGCCTGACCAACGAAGACGTCACCGACCTGTTCAGCCGGGTCGGCATCGGCACCAGGGTGGTGGTGATGTCGAAAAACGCCGCCCATCTGGCCGCACGCCCGGTCGTCGGCGGCGAGGTGGCGCTGGCTGCGCCGCCGCGCCGCGCCGAGGTGACGACGCTTCCGTCGGGCCGTCAGGCCGTGAACCTTTCAACAGCTTCGCTGTACTGAAGATCTGGACCCGGAGGCCAACCGCATGGGCGACCGTAAATCGACCGAGGGTAAATCAGCCAAGGGCAAATCAACCAAGGGCAAATGGATCTTGGGCGGCCTTGCCGCCCTGGTTGTGGTGACGCTGCCGGCTGCGGCGCAGGCCGAGGATTTCCTTTCCGCTCTGTTCGGTGCGTTCGGCGTTCACCGATCGCAACCGCCGATGACGCCGCTGTCGTTCGGCGGCGAGCAGAACGTCGTGTTCCCGCCCGACGGCCAGGTCTCGCGCCCGCGGGTCTACGGCGGCGGCTCGCAGGCCTATTGCGTGCGCACCTGCGACGGCCGCTATTTCCCGATTTCAAGCACCGGCAATCAAAGCCGCGCGGCATCGTGCAACAGCTTTTGCCCAGCCAGCGAGACCCGGGTGCTCTATGGCAGCAATATCGACGGCGCGGTGACCGAAGAAGGCAAACCGTATTCCGAATTGCCCAACGCGTTTCGCTATCGTGACGAACTCGTCAGCGGCTGTACCTGCAACGGCAAGGATCCGGTCGGCCTCGCGGAAGTGAAAGTCGAAGACGATCCGACGCTGCGCAAGGGCGACATTGTCGCCAGTCCCGAGGGCTTGATGGTCGCTGTTCGTGGCGCCGACCGGCGCGGCGCGTCGCTTGCGTTCTCGCCTGCACCGGATTCGATCAGGTCGCGCTACCAGCGCGTGCCGGTCCTCGCGCGGCAGTAAGCGTTCGCTTGGTCAAGCCGCGCGAATTTTAGTTAGGAACTCGGTGACCTGATTGCTGAGCTGAAGGCTCTGCGCCTCCAGCGTCTCCGAGGCTTGCCTGACATTCTGCGCGGCCGTGGCGCCCGCATCCGCATCGATCTTGACGCCCGCGATATTCTCGGAGACGTTCCTGGTGCCTTGCGCGGCATATTGGGTGTTGCGCGAAATTTCCTGGGTGGCCGCGCCCTGTTCTTCAACTGCGGCTGCAATCGCGGTTGCGACCTCGTTGACCTCGCCGATGATGCCGCCGATCGCCTTGATGGCCTCGATGGCCTCGCTCGCCACCTTCTGGATATCGGCGACCTGCTCGGAGATCTCGTCGGTCGCCTTCGCGGTCTGGCTGGCCAGCGACTTCACTTCCGAAGCCACCACCGCAAAGCCACGGCCGGCCTCTCCTGCGCGCGCCGCCTCGATGGTTGCGTTCAGCGCCAGCAGGTTGGTCTGGGAGGCGATGGAGTTGATCAGGCCGACGACTTCGCCGATCCCGGCTGCCGTCTTGGCCAGTCCCTGCACGGTGTCGTCGGTTTCGCGCGCCCGGCTGACGGCGCGGCTGGCAATGCCGGCCGCATGCGAGACCTGGCGGCTGATATCGCCAATCGAAACGCTTAATTCATGCGACGCCGAGGCAACGCTTTCGACGTTCATCGAAGCCTCGCCCGAGGCTTTCTCGGCGACCATGACCCGTGAATTGGTCTGCTCGGACACTTTCGACAGGTCCGCGGAAGTTGTCCGCATCCCGTTGGAGGCCTCGTTCAACCGGCCAAGCGTGGCCTGGACCCGGCTTTCGAATTCGCCGACATAGACTTCGATCGATTGCTGGCGCGTGGCCGCATTGGCGTTACGCTCGCGCTCTTGCTCTTCGATCTTGAGCTTGTCCATCGCCTGCTGTTTGAAGGTTTCAAGCGCACCGGCGAGCGCTCCGATCTCGTCGCGGCGCTGGGCGTAGCCGGTATCGACGCCGAGATCGCCGGACGCCACTTTCAGCATGGCGTCGCGCATGGTTTGCAGCGGGCGGATGATGCGGCGCGTCACCGCGATCATGGCGGCGCAGGTCAGTGCCAGCGCCGCCACCAACAGCACCAGTTGCAGGATCAGCGAGCGCTGGGCGGAGTCGTGCTGAGCCGTCGCATAGGCATGGGCCGCGTCCAGCGCGCGTTCGGCGACGACGACCGCGCTGGTCATATGAGCTACCGAAAACGGGCTCCATTCATTGGCTTTCATCTTCTGCTTTTCGCCGGCTGCGAGCCCGTTGGCGAGCGCGTCGCGTGGGCCGGTAAAGTCCTTGTCGAAATAGGCCGTCTGCGCCGCCGACATCGCGGTGGCGAGTTCGCCCGGCAGGTCGGCGCCGGACGCAGCCGTCTTCACCGCGGCCCATGCGGTCTCGATGGCGCCGACAAGCTTGGCGTAGTTCTGGCGGAAGTCGGGGCCGACGTTGCCGAAGGTCAGTCCGTTCGAGATCAGAAGCGATGCTTCGCCGGCCGTATTGCGCATTAGCCAAGCCAACTGCTTGATCGTCAGCATCTGATCGATGATGGGGTCGTTGTGGCTGACAGAAGCGGCGCTACGCGTCGAAATCTTGTCGAGCGTTTCGACCAGGGCGGCCGTGTTGTCCATGAATTCCTTGCCGAGTGCCGGCCGGCGTGCCGATTTCGGTTTGTTCAGGGCTTCCCAGGATTCGGCGTCGAGCGCCGCGAAGGCCTGGATCAACCGATTGAGTTGCGGCAACAGCGTCTCGTGGTCGGGAAATTCCACCCCCTCGAGCGCAGTTGCGGCCGTGCGCATGGCCGGCAGTTCGGCGTCGCGGGTGGTGCGCAGGTAGACCTGCATGTCCGGTGAAAGCGGGGCCTCGTCGGTCAGGTTGCGGCTCGTGGTCGAGCGGTCGCTGCGCAGATTGTGCAACGCCTTGAAAAGATTCGAGGAAGCGTCCGTGACCACCAGAATCCGGCTGGTCATCGCGAGCCGTCCCAGCGAATTCCAGGCGCTGACGCTCAGCAGCGCCGTCATGCAGAGGGCCATCAGGACGATGACCGACTTGATGAGCGAAGACACCGTGAAGCGGTCGAGCATGGCTACCCCCAAGGCAAGCCCGCCGACTTAGCCAAAAAAGGGTAAATATTTAGCCAGCAAGCCTGTCGTAGAGGTATCGAAAGTGCTGATGTTGCGGGTATTTTCGTAGGGCGGTTCCGTTCTCGGAACCGTGTCGGGGTTTGCGCGTTGAGACCGCGCCAGCGTCCGTCTCTCGCATGTCAGGGGGAAATTCATGCTCATCAGTGCACTTGTGACTTTTCTGGTCGTCATCCTGATTTTGTATCTCATCAATCTGTTGCCGATCGATGGCCGTGCCAAGCAGATCGTGCGTGTCATCGTGATCATCCTTGGCGTCCTGTCGCTGCTCAAATACATCGCGGTATTTTAGCGCCGTTGTCTTTCGGACCCTTACGACAAAAGCCCCGGCGACGCAGGCTGTGTGAGAACTGGGGCAAATCAGATAGAGAGGCCGCATCATTAATGATGCGGCCTTTTTCATGCGCTACATTCGAGGTGGGGACCGTAACCAGGCGAGTTTTTTGCCGGCACGGATCGATGATTACGTTGCCGCTGATGCGGCGGTGCGGGTAATCGATGCCTTTGTTGAAGGTCTCGATATGTTCGGGCTCGGCTTGGTTCGAGCGACACCGGCGGCGACCGGGCGGCCCGGCTATGACCCGCGCGATCTTCTGAAGCTCTATATCTACGGGTACCTCAACGAGGTTCGTTCGAGCCGCAAGCTGGAACGCGAGTGCCGGCGCAATGTCGAACTGATGTGGCTGTTGGGGCGGCTTGCCCCCGACTTCAAAACAATTGCGGACTTTCGGCGGGACAATGCAGCCGGGATCGTAGGGGCATGCCGGGCCTTCGTGCTGTTCTGCCGCGAGCAGGGACTATTTGCGGCCCGTCTGGTGGCCCTCGACGGTTCGAAGTTCCGGGCGGTGGCGAGCGCCAAGCGGATTATGGGCGAACGCAAGGTCGCCGAAGAGGCCGGCCGGATCGATCAACAGATCGCGGCTTATCTTGCCAACCTCGACAGCATCGATGCGGGCGAGCGGGCCGATAGCGATGCGGAACAAACGGCTGCGGCTCTCCAGGCTCTCAGGGCACGCCGCACCGACCTTGATGCTCTGGCGGCGCGACTTAAGGCGGAAGATCGGACTAGTCTTGTAGAAGGTGAGCTCGATGCGCGGCCGATGGGTAAAGGGGCAGGCTCCAAGCCTCCTTCCTACAATGTCCAGACGGCGGTCGATGCTGCGACGGGGCTGATCGTCCACCATGAGGTTACAACCGAACCCACCGACAACCGGCTGCTCCATCCGATGGCCAAGGCGACGAAGGATGCGGTGGCGGCCGATACGCTCACGGTGGTGGCGGACGCTGGCTATTCGAACGGAGCAGACGCGGCAGCCTGCGAGAACGATGGCATCACGCCTTGTGTGCCAGCGAACCGGGCCGTCAACAATCAAGGCGACTTCTTCGACCGCACGGCCTTCATCTATGAGCCGCAAACCGACAGTTTTCGTTGTCCGGCGGGCCGAACACTGGTGCGCAAGCAAATCCTCACCAGAAAGCAGAGCGTCTTGTATATCGCCGACGATTGTTCGGGTTGCGCGCTCAAGCCGAGATGCACCCGCGTCGAGCGCCGCTTCGTTCAAAGACACCTTTACGAGGACGCGCTTCAACGCATGAATGCCCGCGTCGAAGCCGATCCACACCTCATGCGGCAGCGGCGATGCGCGGCTGAACACCCGTTCGGAACCATCAAGCGGATGACGGCTGGCGGCAGGTTCCTCACCCGAGGCCTTACCAACGTCAAGACTGAAGCCGCCCTCAGCGTTCTTGTCTACAACATCATGCGGGTCATCAATCTCATCGGCTCGCAAAGCCTCAAGATTAGGCTCGCCTGACCCTAAAAATTAAAAAAGAGGCCCCGGATCACCGCAGCCTCTCGTTTCCACACAGCCTGGACGGCCGGGGCTTTTTGCTCGCACCTTTCGATCCGAAATTTCAGGCTTCTCGTCGGGCCTTACTTCAGCGTCCTGAACCAGTCATCCACGTCCTTGTGAATCTGGTCCTTGGCGAAACCGTAACGCTGCTGCAACTTGCCTTCGAGCTGTTCGCGGCGGCCTTCGATGACGTTGAGATCGTCATCGGTGAGCTTGCCCCACTTCTCTTTCGCCTTGCCCTTGATCTGCTTCCAGTTACCTTCGACCTGGTTCCAGTCCATCGTCGTCTCCCGGGTTGAAAGACGACTAAACGGCTGCGATGGCCGATCGTTCCTGAAAGGGGCCGCGCGATTAGGTCGCGGCTTTGGCTTCCCGACGTCGCGCGGTGAGGATGTATTCCGTGTAGCCATTCGGCTGCTCGCGTCCCTTGAAGACGAGATCGCAGGCGGCCTTGAAGGCGACACCGTCGAACTTCGGCGCCATGGGCTTGTACAGCGCATCGCCCTTGTTCTGGCCATCCACCACCGCGGCCATGCGCTTGAGCGAATCCATCACCTGGCTCTCCGTGATGACGCCCTGATGCAGCCAGTTCGCCAGGTGCTGGCTCGAAATGCGCAAGGTCGCGCGGTCTTCCATCAGGCCGATATCGTGGATGTCCGGCACCTTCGAGCAGCCGACGCCCTGATCGATCCAGCGCACGACGTAGCCGAGAATGCCCTGGCAGTTGTTGTCGATCTCCTGGCGGACATCGTCCGGCGCCCAATTTGATTTTGAAACGGGAATCGTGAGGATGTCTGACAGCTTGCCGCGCCGGCCGCCCTTTGCCAGTTCCTGCTGACGCGCCAGCACGTTGACTTGATGATAGTGCAGCGCGTGGAGCGTCGCCGCCGTCGGTGACGGCACCCACGCCGTGGTGGCGCCGGCCTGCACATGCGCGATCTTCTGCGTCAGCATGTCCGCCATCATGTCGGGCGCCGCCCACATGCCCTTGCCGATCTGGGCATGTCCGGGCAGGCCGTCGATCAAGCCGGTGTCGACGTTCCAGTCTTCATAGGCCTTGATCCACGGCTGCGCCTTCATCTCATTCTTGCGGATGATGGGACCCGCTTCCATCGAGGTGTGGATCTCGTCGCCGGTGCGGTCGAGGAAGCCGGTGTTGATGAAGCAGATGCGCTTGAGCGCCTGCTGGATGCAGGCTTTGAGGTTGACCGTGGTGCGACGCTCTTCGTCCATGATGCCGACCTTGAGCGTATTCTCCGGCAGCGACAGCATCTTCTCGACGCGCGCGAACAATTCGCAGGTGAAGGCGACCTCGTCCGGGCCATGCATCTTCGGCTTGACGATATAGACTGAGCCGGTGCGGCTGTTGGGCAGCTTGGTCAGGCCTTTGACGTCGTGGATCGCGAGCAGGCCAGAGACGGCGGCATCCAGCATGCCTTCCGGAATTTCTTCGCCCGATGCGTCGAGCACCGCATCGGTGAACATGTGGTGGCCGACGTTTCGGATCAGCAACAGGCTGCGGCCATGGAGCTTGAGTTCCTTGCCGTCGGGCGCGGTGTAGACGCGATCGGCATTGAGCGCGCGCTTCAGCGTCTTGCCGCCTTTCTCGAAATTGGCTGTGAGCGTGCCGTTCATGAGGCCGAGCGTGTTGCGATAGACGTCGACCTTGTCTTCGGCATCGACGGTCGCGACGCTGTCTTCCATGTCCAGGATGGTGCTGACGGCGGCTTCCATGATCACGTCGGCGACGCCGGCGGGATCGTCCTTGCCAATCACGTGGCTGCGGTCGATCCTGATTTCGATGTGCAGGCCATTGTTGGCCAGAAGAATCGCCGAAGGCGAAGCGGCGTCGCCGGCGAAGCCTGCGAACTGGTCGTTGGATTTGAGCGCCGTGGCGTTGCCGCTCTTGAGCTTCACGGCGAGCTTGCCGCTGATGACGGCGTACGAGACGACGTCGGTATGGCTGCCGGTCGCGAGCGGCACGGCGGAATCAAGGAAACTCTTGGCCTTCGCCACCACCTTGTCGCCGCGCGCCTTGTTGAAACCCTTGGCCGCCTCGCTTGCGTCGTGCGGGATCGCATCGGTGCCATAGAACGCATCGTACAGGCTGCCCCAGCGCGCGTTTGCCGCATTCAGCGCGTAGCGGGCATTGGTCAGGGGCACCACGAGCTGCGGTCCGCAAATCTTGCCGATTTCTTCGTCGACATTGACGGTCTCGACCTTGTGGGTCGCCGGTTCCGGCAGCAGATAGCCGATCTCTTTCAGGAAGGTCGTATAGGCATCGAGGTCGAACGGCTTGCCCTTGTTGGCGCGATGCCAGCCGTCGATCTTGCCCTGCAAGGTGTCGCGGAACGCCAGCAACTCGCGGTTTTTCGGCGCGAGATCGCGCACGATAGCGGCAAGGCCGGCCCAGAACGCGTCGGGCGCGATGCCGGTTTTCGGTGTGGCCACTTTGGCGATGAAATCAAACAGGACGGGCGCAATTTTCAATCCGTGGGCGTCGGTACGGTTCATGATGGATTTTTCTCGCAAGGAAGCAGCGCCCGCAAGGCGCTGTCATTCGGTGATTTCGAGGCAAAAAGCGCGCCATTGCGGCGCTAATTTTGAGGGCCTTTTAGCGCTAAAGTGCACTGCAAGAAAGCCCTCGATTGGCCGATCGAGAGGTTTTAGGCCGGCTTAAATATTGGCAGCGAGATCAATGACTTCGTCGAAAAGAACGCCCGAGGTCACCAGCAAGTGCTCGATTGCTGCGGCGGCCTCGGCGATCGAACTTGTCGAGGTGTCGATCACAAGCTCGCAATCGAGTGGCGGCTCATAGTCGTTGCCGATACCCGTGAATGCCGGCAGGCCGCCTGCGCGCGCCTTGGCGTAGTGCCCCTTCGGATCGCGGCTTTCGCAGATGTCGGCGGGGGTGGCGACATGGATTTCACGAAACGCCGTATCGGCGATCTGGCGCGCCACTGCGCGGTCGCCGCGCGACGGCGAGACCGCCGCCACGATGGCGATGTGGCCGTTCTTCGCCAGATGGGTGGCCACTTCGGCAAGCCGGCGAATATTCTCGCTACGGTCTCTGGGCGAAAAGCCGAGGTCGCGATTGAGACCGGCGCGCAAGGTATCGCCATCGAGCAGGATGGGCGAGCCGCCCCGGCTGAACAGGCTTCGCTCCAGCGCACGCGCCAGCGTCGACTTTCCGGACGCCGGCAATCCCGTCAACCACACCACCGCGCCGTGATGGTGGTAGCGAGCCGAGCGCTCGTCCGGGCGAAGCGCGGATTCCACCGGCACGATATCGACCGGAACCGCGCGTTGACCGGCGTCGACCGACAGCACCAGCCCGCCACCGGCAATGCGGCCGTTGACCTCGATGACGAGCCGTCCAATACGCGGATTGGCGGCATAGGCATCGGCAGCGATTGGTTGCGCCAGCGCGATGTCGATCTCACCGACATGGTTGCGGGCGATCGAGGCGGTTTCGACACTCGAAAGCTCGCCGGGGTCGACCGCCTTCTCGATCGCCACCACGCTGGCGCGGCTTTCGCGGGGACCAAGCCGCACCAGGATCTGGTCACCCTTGCCGAGCGGCTTGTCGTGAAGCCAGAAGATGCGGGCATGGATACGCCTGGTGTCGCGCGGCGCCGATCCCACATGCGCGATGATGTCGCCGCGCTCGATGAACAATTCGCGGTCGAGCGTGATGCCGACCGAACGGCCCGCGGTCTGCTCGCCTTTAAGCGGCGTCACCGGCCAGCTCTCGACGCTTTTGATCTTTGCAATTTTGCCCGCCGGCATGATGACGATCTCGTCGCCGCTCGAAAGCCGCCCGGATTCGATCCGGCCGGCGACGATACGGCGATCGTCGAATTTGTAGATCGCCTGAACCGGCAGCCGCAGCGCGAGCTGCTCCGGCGGCCGTGCGGGTTCGAGCAGATCGAGCGCCTCGACCACGGTGGGGCCATCGTACCAGCGAATGCGCAGCGACGATGTCGCAACGCCATCGCCGTCGCGCGCCGAGATCGGGATCACGGCAAGCGGGGCGACGCCGAGGCCGGTCAGGTGCGCCGAAATCTCGTCGCGAATTTCGTCAAACCGCGCGGCGCTGAAATCGACCCGGTCCATCTTGTTGACGACGACGGCGACCTGTTTGACGCCCAACAGATGCAGCAGATAGCCGTGACGCCGGGTCTGGTCGCGTACGCCCTCCAGCGCATCGACGATCAACAGCGCGCCGTCGGCTTGCGAGGCGCCCGTGATCATGTTGCGCAGGAATTCGGCGTGGCCGGGCGCATCGATCAGCACGACTTCACGGGAACGCGTGCGAAAGCGAATTTGCGTGGTGTCGATAGTGATGCCCTGGTCGCGCTCGGTTTGCAGCGCGTCGAGCAGGAACGACCATTCGAACGGCATGCCACGCCGCGCGCTCACGGCCTTGAGCATCTCGAGCTTGCCGTCGGGCAGGCTGCCGGTCTCATGCAGAAGCCGGCCGACCAGCGTCGATTTGCCGTGATCGACGTGACCGACGATGACGATGCGCACTTGCGGGCGGGTAGGGTTGTTTGGCGTAGCCGGAATTGCGGCGGGGACGGTCATGTTCATGGTGATCACAGATAACCTGCGACGCGCAACCGCTCGAAAGCGTCTTCGGTCTCGTGGTCGAGCGCGCGGCCGGCGCGTTCCGGCACCTTGGTCTGCCCGAGTTCGATCAGGATTTCCTCGATATTTGTGGCGGTCGAATCCACCGGGAAGGTGATGTCGGAATCGCCGAGCGAGCGATAGCGCTTGCCGCCCTTGGCGAGGTAGAGCGGAATGATCGGGATGTTCTCGCGCATCGTGTAGGCCCAGATGTCCGCCTCGGTCCAATGCAGGATCGGGTGAACGCGCAAATGGGCGCCAGGCGGCGGCGAAGCGTTGAACTGGTCCCAGAATTCCGGCGGCTGGTCGCGGACGTCCCATTCGCCCTCGGCGCCGCGCGGCGAGAACACACGCTCCTTGGCGCGGGTCGCTTCCTCGTCACGGCGAATTCCGGCGATCAATCCGTCGAAGCCGTATTTGGCCAATGCAAGTTTAAGTCCTTCGGTCTTGCGCGCAGCCGAGCGCGCCGCGGGCGGCAAAGTCGGATCGATCGCGTCGATCGGCGGGCAGGGCTCGACCTTCAGATCGAGTTCCCATTGCTTCGCGAAGGTGTCGCGGAAGGCGTACATCTCCGGGAACTTCTTGCCGGTGTCGACATGCAGGGCCGGAAATGGCACGCGGCCGAAGAAGGCCTTGCGCGCCAGCCAGATCATGACGTTGGAGTCCTTGCCCAACGACCACAGAAGCGCGAGCTTCTTCAGCCGTGCGAAGGCCTCGCGGAAGATGTAGATGCTCTGCGCTTCGAGCGCGTCGAGATGGTCCATCGAGACGGCCGGCAGCGCCGGCTGGCTTGAATTTTGCGTGCTCAACAGCGTTCTGGCTGAAACGTCGTGATGCACCCCGTTTTGCGCGTAACTCTGTTCAAGAAGATGCATCTACGGACCCTTGGCCTTGCGAAGCGAAAATTCTATATTTGCGGCGCTCAGGAGAAGAAATAATTTTCTCTTTGCGAGCATTTGATGACACATATATAGAAAATAATTCCAGTCAACTCGGAAGTTACGGAATCGAAGATCGCAATGCGGTATCTGCCGATATTCCTCGATCTAAAGCGCGGCGTGGTGCTGCTCGCAGGCTCCGGCGATCTCGCGCGCGCCAAGCTGCGTTTGCTCGCTTCCGCCGGCGCGCGCGTGCGCTGGTATGCGACCGGCGGCGACCATGATCTCGGCGGCCTCAGCGCGGAAGAAACCTCAAAGGTTGAACTGACTGCCGGCGATGTGTTGAACGCCGATCTGGATGGCGTGATCTCGGTGCTGTGCGCAGGCGCTGGTGAGGTCGGACCTCTATTGTCGGCGCGCGCCAAAGCAATCGGTTTGCCCGTCAACGTGATGGACGATCTCGAGCATTCCACCTTCATCTTTCCGGCGGTTGTCGATCGCGGCGATGTCGTGGTCGCGGTCGGCACCGGCGGTGCTTCGCCTGTCGTGGCGCGGCGTGTGCGCGAACTCATCGAGACCGTGCTGCCTGCGCGTATCGGCGACCTCGCCGGTTTCATCGGCCGCTGGCGCAAGATTATCCACGGCCGGATCCCGGAGTTTCCGCTGCGACGCCGTTTCTGGGAGCGCGTGGTCGATGGCGAGATCGGCGCGCTCGTACTGGCCGGCCGCAACGACGAAGCGGAAGCGGCTTTGAATGATATCGATGATGCTTCCGCGTTTGCCGCTCGTCTGCCGTCGGGCAAGGCAGAGGGCAGCGTTACGCTGGTCGGCGCCGGCCCCGGTGATCCGGATCTTTTGACCGTCAAGGCGCTGCGTGCGTTGCAGGATGCCGACGTGATTTTCTACGACGAGCTGGTATCTCCCGAAATTCTCGATCGCGCGCGCCGCGATGCGGCCCGTGTGCCGGTCGGCCGTCGTGTCGGCAAGCCCGGCATCGGCCAGAACGCGATCAATCAACTTTTGATCGAAGCAGCCCAGGCCGGCCGTCGCGTGGTACGGCTGAAGGGCGGCGATCCTTTCATCTTCGGCCGTGGCGGCGAGGAAATCGAAGCGCTGCGTCAGGCCGGCGTCGCTTACTCGGTCATTCCCGGAATCACCGCCGGCCTTGGCGCCGCCGCCCAATTCGAAGTGCCGCTGACTTTCCGCCATGAGGCGCGGCGCATCACTTTCCTCACCGCGCACAAGGCGAAAGATGCCGAAGCCGTCGACTGGTCGACCCTGACCGACGTGAAGATGACGATCGTGGTCTATATGGGAATGACGGCCGCGCCGTCGGTGCGCGCGGGCCTGCTCGCCGCCGGGCGCTCGGCGCGGACGCCGGTCGGCGTCTTCGCGCGGGTGACGCGGAAAGATGCCGCGTCTGCCATCGGCACTCTTGATGAATTGCCCGGCCTCGTCGAAAAGATCGACGGTGGTCCCGCCATCCTCATCATTGGCGACGTCGTTTCGCATGCCGCGCCGTCGCGCCATCCAGGACTCACCCAACTTGCCTCTTATTTTCAGGTTGCCGCCGAATGACATCTCCGCTTGAACAAAAAATCCGGATCACCGGACCCTCGATCGTGACCGCCAACCGCACCTTCGACGGCGCGGTCATCTATCGCAACAACACCAAGGGCTGGTCGACGGAGCTTGCGGAAGCAGCTGTCGTCCGCAACGCCGATGATGCGCGTGCGTTGCTCACGGACGCGGTCGCCGACGATGTCGGCGCCGTTGGTCCCTATATCGCGCCGGTGCAAATCAGCGAAAGCGGTGCGATCAAGCCCGGTAACCTGCGCGAACATATTCGCCTCAAGGGCGTCACTATCGATCTTCTCCCGGTTCCGGCATAAGGCGCTGCCATGTACGCGTATGACGAACTCGACCGAACATTGCTCAACGAACGCGTTGAGGAGTTTCGCGATCAGGTGAAGCGCCGCCTGTCCGGCGAACTCACCGAGGACGAATTCAAGATGCTGCGGTTGCAGAACGGCGTCTATCTGCAATTGCACGCCTATATGTTCCGCGTCGCGATCCCATACGGCACGCTGTCGTCGAAGCAGCTGCGACGCCTGGCGCATGTGGCGCGGAAATACGACCGCGGCTACGGACATTTCACCACGCGGCAGAACATCCAGTTCAACTGGATCAAGCTCGCCGAATTGCCGGATGCACTCGCCGATCTCGCCGAGGTCGGCATTCACGCCATGCAGACCTCCGGCAACAACACGCGCAACGTCACCTCGGATCAGTGGGCGGGCGTGGTGCCAAGCGAGGTCGAGGATCCCCGCATCTGGTCGGAATTGCTGCGGCAATATACGACGCTGCACCCGGAATTCTCGTTCCTGCCACGCAAGTTCAAGTTCGCGATCACGGCTTCCAACCACGACCGCGCCGCGATCAAGATTCACGACATCGGGCTGCGCCTGCACCGGAATTCGGAAGGCGAGATCGGCTTCGAGGTCCTGGTCGGCGGCGGGCTGGGCCGCACGCCCTTTATCGGAAAGACCATCAAGCCGTTCGTTCACGGCCGCGATCTGTTGAGCTATGTCGAGGCGATCCTGCGCGTCTACAACCAGTATGGCCGCCGCGACAACATCTACAAGGCCCGCATCAAGATCCTGGTGCACGAACTCGGCATCGAGAAATTCGCCACCGAGGTCGAAGAAGAATGGCGCGCGATGGGCGAGACCGCGCTGACGCTTGATGATGCCGTCATCGAAGAAATCCGCTCGCGCTTTACCTATCCGACATACGAAAAGCTGCCGCATGTGCCGGATGAGCTAAAGAAGGCGGCAGCCGACCCGCTGTTCGAGCGCTGGCGGCGCAACTCGGTCTTCACCCACAAGGTGCAGGGCTATTCGATCGTGACGCTGTCGCTGAAGCCGGTCGGCGGACCGCCCGGCGATGCCACGGCCGACCAGATGGATGCGCTCGCCGATCTCGCCGACAAATACTCGTTCGGCGAGATCCGCGTCGGCCACGAGCAGAATCTCGCGCTGCCCCATGTCGCCAAGCGCGACCTGCCGACGCTCTGGAAGGCGCTCGACAAGCTCGGGCTCGCGACGCCGAACGTCAACCTGGTCTCGGACATCATTGCCTGCCCGGGGCTGGATTACTGCTCGCTGGCGAATGCGCGCTCGATTCCGATCGCACAGGAATTGACGCGCCGGTTCGCCAATCACGACACGGCCGAGTTGATCGGCCGGCTGCATATCAACATCTCCGGCTGCATCAACGCCTGCGGCCATCACCATGTCGGCCATATCGGCATTCTCGGCGTCGAGAAGAACGGCGAGGAGTTTTACCAGATCACGATCGGCGGCCGCGCCGACGAGAACGCCGAACTTGGCGTGCTGATCGGGCCGGCGGTGCCTTATGGCGAGGTCGCCGACGTGATCGAGGACATCGTTGAAGCCTACCTAGCGCTGCGCGAGCCCCCGGACGAGCTGTTTGTCGACGCGGTGAAGCGGCTCGGCGTCGAACCTTTCAGGGAGCGGGTTTATGCCACTCGTTAAGAACGGCAAGATTGCCACCGACATTTTCGTTCGTGTCGCCGACGATGGCGAATTGCCCGAGAGCGGCAACGCGCTGGTTTCGGCCGCGCGCTTTCTCGAAAACCCGGAAGGCCTGTTGTCGAGGGCGGCGAAGCTCGGCGTCATTTGGCCGAATAACCGTGATCTCGATGATCTCGTACCGTTTCTCGACCGCCTTGCGGTGGTCGCGCTGGTGTTTCCGACCTTCCGCGACGGGCGCGCCTATAGCCAGGCGCGGCTGTTGCGCGAGCGGTATGGCTACGACGGCGAGTTGCGCGCCACCGGGCAGGTCTTGCGCGATCAGTTTCTGTTCATGCTGCGCGCCGGCTTCGACGCGCTCGACGCGAAGAAGGCCAGCGACGCCGAGGCCTTCGCGCTCACCCCGGAGCGCTATTCGGTGTTCTATCAGCCGACCGGCGACGGCCGGCTCACCGCGCTTCACCGGCGGATGCAGCAACGCGATTCGGAGAGTGCCGGCTAGTGAGCATCGTAGCGGAGCGAGCATTCGAAGAGACGGCGGTGAGCGAAAAAGCCAAGTCGCTCGATGATGTCCTTCGCAATGCTTCGCCGTCCGAGGTGATCGAGAGCGCCTTGCGCATCGTCGGCCGCGAGCATCTGGCGCTGGTCTCGTCGTTCGGAACGGAATCGGCGGCGCTGCTCAAGGTCATGGCTGACGTCGATCCGGCGATCCCGGTGATCTTCCTCGATACCGGCTGGCTGTTCGAGGAGACGCTCGCCTATCGCGATACGCTGATCGCCCGGCTGGGCTTGCGCGATGTTCGCTCGATCAAGCCGCAGGAAGATGCACTCAAGCGCGAGGATCCGGACCGCGAATTGTGGTTCTCCGATCCCGACGCGTGCTGCCGGATTCGCAAAGTGGAGCCTTTAAAACGCGCACTCGCACCATTCGACGCCTGGATCAACGGACGCAAACGTTTTCAGGGCGGCTCGCGCACCGAAATTCCCGTGGTTGAAGGGGATGGCATCCGGCTCAAGTTCAACCCGTTTGCGAATATCAGTCGTGCCGGCATTGAGGCGATCTATGCGCAGGCGCAGTTGCCGCCGCATCCGCTCGTGACCTCGGGCTTTCTGTCGGTCGGCTGCATGCCATGCAGCAGCCGCGCCCAGCCGGGCGAGGACGCCCGCGACGGACGCTGGCGGGGCCGGTCCAAGAACGAATGCGGGATTCATACCGCCTAGGCATTCAAACCTGGCTCGATCCTGTCTGCCCGAAAAAAGCCCTTTCGTTCACCTTTCAGCCACGGTTGGCGTGCAACAACCGCCCCCGAATCTGTTTGGGGGAATGATGCGCTCACTGGCCGCGATGACTGGACTACTTGTGCTTGCCGGTTGCGCCTCGGAGGTTCCGACAGAGCAGCCGACCATGTACGCCAACATGACCGAGCCGGGCGCGAGGCTCGATGCGCAGGCAGCGGCCACCATGATCTCGCTCTACCGGAAGAACAACGGTGTCGGTGCCGTGGTCATCGACCCAGAATTGATGAAGATCGCCGAAGGGCAATCCCAGGCCATGGCCAGCCGCAACAAGCTTGACCTTGACGTCAAGGCCCCGTTGCCGAAACGGCTACAGACTGCCGGATACCCGACGACGCTTGCCGTGGAGAATGTCTCGGCGGGCTACCATACGCTGGCCGAGGCGTTTTCCGGCTGGCGGGACTCGCCACCCCATCGGGCAAATATGCTGCAAATGGGTGTCACAAAAATGGGCATTGCGGCGAGCTATGCTCCGAACACCAAATACAAGGTGTTCTGGACGCTCATCCTCGCATCGACCGAACCGCGCGAACAATCTGGCATACCGATACCTACCGGTAAGACCGATTGACGCGACCGCGGGCTGGTGTCCTAGTTCTGGTGCTCGTATGCCGCAAGGCGGCTGGTTTACGAATGTCAGAGCTGAAAGGACCATTCAGGCGATGAATCCGGCAACGACCCCCGCACAAGCACAACGCGTCCTGGTCCTGCAAGGCGGTGGCGCGCTCGGTTCCTACCAGGCCGGGGCGTATCAAGCGCTTTGTCACTTCGATTTCGAACCGGCGTGGATTGCAGGTGTTTCGATCGGCGCTATCAACGCCGCCATCATCGCCGGCAATGAGCGCGAAAAGCGCGTCGATCGCCTGAAGGAATTTTGGCAGACGGTATCTCCAGGCGCGCCGTGGGTCCCGAAGCCGATCACCAAGGCCGACCGTGAGCGCTCGCTGTACAACGAGACCAACGCTGCCTTGGTCGCAACCTTCGGTACGCCCGGCTTCTTCACGCCGCGGCTGCCGCCAGCGCCACTCTGGCCGAAAGGCAGCCCGCAGGCGCAGAGCTATTACGACACCGCTCCGTTGCGAAAGACGCTGGAACGGCTGGTCGATTTCGACCGCATCAACGACCTGAAATGCCGGCTCAGCGTCGGGGCCGTCAGCGTAACCTCGGGCAATCTCAAATATTTCGACAATGTCGAAATGAAACGGCAGGGAAAACGGATTGGCCCGGAGCACATCATGGCTTCCGGCGCGCTGCCACCGGGCTTTCCCTCGATCGTCATCGATGGCGAGCACTACTGGGACGGCGGCATCGCCTCCAACACGCCGCTCGACTACGTGCTGGATGCCGAAACCAAGCACGACCTGTTGATCTTCCAGATCGACCTGTTCAGCGCGCGCGGACCTCTGCCGGAATCGATCCTGGAGGCGACCGAGCGCGAGAAGGATATCCGCTTCTCGAGCCGCACCCGCATGTCCACCGACAAGAACCGGCAGATCCATAACGCCCGCAAGGCGGTGCTCGATCTGATCGAGAAGTTGCCCGATCATCTCAAGGCCGATCCATCGGCGGTCTTTTTGCGCGAGGTAGCCCGGGAGAGCACCGTCACCGTGGTGCACCTGATCTATCGCAGCAAGAACTACGAGTCGTCTTCGAAGGATTACGATTTTTCCCACGTCGCCATGGTCGAGCACTGGGAGGCGGGCGTGCGCGACGTTCACCGGGCGGTAGCGTGCCGGGACCAGCTCGAACGGCCGCAATCCGACGAAACCATGGTGACCTACGATTTCTCGGGCGAAGAAGATCCCCCCAAAAAGGAGCAGTGAAATGACGACTAATTTGAAGGGCAAGACCGCCGTTGTGACCGGTTCGACCTCGGGCATCGGGCTGGCTTACGCCCGCGCGTTCGCTAGCGCCGGCGCCAACGTCGTGATCAACGGTTTTGGCGCGCCGGCCGACATCGAGAAGGAACGCTCCGCGATCGAGACCGACTACAAGGTCAAGGCGGTCTATTCGCCGGCCGACATGACCAAGGCCACCGAGATCGCCGACATGATCGCGCTTGGCGAAAAGACCTTCGGTTCGGTCGATGTCCTGGTCAACAATGCCGGCATCCAGTTCGTTTCGCCGATCGAGGAGTTTCCGATCGAGAAATGGGACGCGATCATCGCGATCAACCTGTCGTCTGCATTCCACGGCATTCGCGCCGCCGTCCCCGGTATGAAGAAGCGCGGCTGGGGCCGCATCATCAACACGGCGTCGGCGCATTCGCTGGTGGCTTCACCCTTCAAGTCGGCCTACGTCTCCGCCAAGCACGGCATCGCCGGCCTCACCAAGACGGTGGCGCTGGAAGTCGCGACCTTCAAGATCACCTGCAACTGCATCAGCCCCGGCTATGTCTGGACGCCGCTGGTCGAGCATCAGATCCCCGAGACCATGAAGGCGCGCAACATGACCAAGGAGCAGGTCATCAAGGACGTGCTTCTGGATGCGCAGCCGACCAAGGAGTTCGTGACGTCCGAGCAGGTCGCGCAACTGGCGCTGTTTCTGTGCGGCGATGACGCGGCGCAGATCACCGGCGCCAATCTCTCGATCGACGGCGGCTGGACCGCGGAGTAGTTGATTTTCGTAATCGCCGCCATCGTCCGTTTGCGGGCGGTGGCGGCTTTTTTGTGCTCAGCGCTTTCCGAATGCTAGCACGTGAAGCCCGAGCCGCCGGCGCACGATGTAAAACAACAGCACGGTTTCGAACACGAGCGAAATCGAGGTCGCGGCCGCGGCGCCATGGCCGCCGAAGCGCGGCACCAGCGCCACGCAAAGCACCACGTTCATCACGAACGACAGAGCATAGGCGAGCGCGCAGACATATTGATGACCGAGCATGTTGAGCAGCCGCTCGACCGGGCCGACGGCGGCGCGCACCACAAGCCCGATTGCGGCGACGAACATGATGTCGTAGCCGACGACGAATTGCGGCCCGAACAGCCACAATAGCGGCTTGCCCAGCGCGAGCAACAGGATGGTTGCGGCGAGCGAAGGCCAGAACGTCCATTTGATCGCATGCGCAACGTAGGCTGATAAGCGCTCTTGATCGCCGAGCGCGTGATATTCGGCGAACCGGTGCGCGGTCGTGGCCGACATCGCGTAGTGAATGAAGGACACCAGCGCCAGCGTTTTGACGACCGCAAAGTAGACGCCGACTTCCTCCGACGAACGGAATTGCTGCAATACCAGCACGTCGGTGTAGGACAACAGCAGGTAAAAGCCCTCGACCATCAGGATCGGCAGCGAAATCGAGAGCCAGAAGCCGATGTCGTAGGATTTCGGGCCGGCCGGGATGTGGCCGGCGAGCCGATGATTGAGCGCGATCATCTGGCCGGTCATGGCGATCCATACCGCTGCCGCACTCGCCAGCATCGCGGCGGTGGCGCCGAGATGAAAGCCAGCCACGAACATTCCGGCGGTGATGCCGATGATCAGGGCCTGGCGGATCACGAATTGCGGCATCAGGCCGAGCCGCATCCAGTCGTGCGAGCGCGCGATGCCGTCCTGCGTGTTGGCGAGCACGAAAGCGGGTAGCGTAGCGCAGCCGATATAGAGCGGAACGACTTCGTCCGCGCCGATCCAGGGTGAGAGCAACCTCACCAGAGCGGCCAGCAGCATCGAGACGGCCGCCGATGCCGCAAATGTCATCCAGCGGCTGCCGGACAGAAAACCGCGCAACAGCGCCTGCTCGCCGCGTGCGCGATATTCCGGGATGATCTTCTGCGCCGAGGAGGAAATACCGAAATCCATCATGCTGCCGAGCAGCAGCACCCAGGTCCAGACATAAACATAGATGCCGTAGTCGGAACCGCCCATCCAGCGCGCCAGCAGAACTTGCGAGAAATAGGCCAGCGCCGCGCTGAGCACGCGGATGACGAAGATCGTTCCAGCGAGACGCCGGGTCAGCGAGGCTTCGCCCGAACCACCCAGCAAGCCACCCAGCATCGATCGCAGACGGGCGATCGAGCCCTGCGGCTGTGCGGTGGCGGGTTCGGCGTCGATGGCGGCCAAGGGCGTCATGTCCTCATGCCGCGGGCAATGCGGCTGAAAGACTTCAGCTATCAACACTTCGTTAAGAATCGGTTGGAAGGCGCCTGTTCCAGTTGGAACGAGGCTATTCCAGATTGATGTTGAACTCGTAGGAGCGATCGCCTCCGACCAGCGTCAACTTCAGGGCGGCGCCTTCCGGGTTGGTTCCCGGCGGAATGCCGTCGAGCTGGAAAGTGAAGCGTTTCACGCCAGCCGGTCCATGCTCGACAAGTTTCGGAACCGGCAGTCCCCAATCCGGAGTTGGGCCTTCGACAAACAGATTGACCGTTCTGGCGTCGGGCGAGAGCACGTCGACCAGCACCGTGGATTTTCCGTCGCGCTTGACGTCTCGAATGGTGAGCGGATTGGGGTCGCCGACCGATGCCGGCTTCGGAACAGTGTCGAGCGCCGCAAACAGGACACTGTCTTCGGTGCTCGCGACGCTGGCGAAAGTCAGCTCGGTGCTTGCTTCGACCGGAATACAGATCTTCTCGCAGACCGCGTAGTTGATGTTGGCGCGAAGCGTCACCGGCTTGTCGTTGCTCTTCGGCACAATGCGCAGCGGCAGCACCACCTGATCGTGATAGCCGAGCGAGAAGCCGCCGGCGCCGTCGTCAAATTTGGCAGGCGCGGGCCATAGAACCGTCACGGCCTCGACATTATCGGACTTGGAAAAATCGAAACGTGGCGGAACGCCGGAATCGCCGGAGGTACGCCAGTAAGTTTTCCAGCCCGGATCGAGCTGAACCGCGATGCCGCCAAGCAGCACCGGCCCACTGCGCGATCCCGCCAAAAGTCGAACGGCGGCGTGCGATGCCTTCTGCCAGGCTGAGGCGTCCTGGGCCTGCACGTCGATCGGCAAGAGAGTGGTGATCGCAGCCAGGACGAACAGGGCCGCCGGTCGCGAGGGCGTTCGGGGAACCATGATGATCATAATGCGTCCTTAACTCCGGGCGAGATTGCAAGCTATTGAATTGCTTGTGATGCGCCCTCAAACAGAGGCCAAGCTTGATTGACAGAAGCTAAGCCCAATATCAGGATGGATCATATAGCGAGTCTTTGGCGATGAGTTCTGAAGACAAGAAAGCTGAGTTTCGGCGCAGAGCGGTCCGCCGCGACATTACGACCGCCGGGGCAGCCGGAGGCCGCAGTTATCTCGACGGCCAGCTGTTGGTCGCCATGCCGGTCATGGGCGATCCTCGTTTCGAACGCTCGGTGATTTACCTCTGCGCGCATTCGGCGGAAGGCGCCATGGGGATCATCGTCAATCGCCCGGCAGGCAGCATCGATTTTCCGGGACTGTTGGTGCAGCTCGAGATCATCAAGAAGGACGATCAGATCAAGCTGCCGGAAAACGCCGAGAGCCTGAAGGTGCTCAAGGGCGGACCGGTCGAGACCGGCCGCGGCTTTGTGCTGCACTCGAGCGACTTCTTCATCCAGGATGCGACCTTGCGGATCGACGAGGAGATTTGCCTGACTGCAACCGTCGACATTCTCAAGGCGATCGCCAAGGGGGCCGGCCCCAAACACGCGATCCTGGCCTTGGGTTATGCCGGCTGGGCCGCGGGTCAGCTCGAAAGCGAAATCCAGGACAATGGCTGGCTGCATTGCGACGCCGATCCCGACCTGATCTTCGGCAACGATATCGAGGAAAAATATTCGCGCGCGCTGCGCAAGATCGGCATCGATGTCGGCATGCTCTCGAACGAGGCCGGGCATGCCTGATTTCTCCCTCGCCCCGCAAGCGGGGCGAGGTGAGGAGCCGCGAAATCACTCCGCGGCCTGTTGCGCCACGGTAGGCTCGGTGCCTGCCACGGTGGCGCGCCGCATATCGCGCGGCTGCGACTGATCATAGCGGCGCACGCGATGCATGGTCTGCCGGTTATCCCACATGATCAGATCATGCAGCGTCCATTTGTGGACGTAGACGAATTCGCGCTGCGTTGCATGTTCGGTAAGGTCACGCAGCAGAAGCCGCGCCTCCGGCACGCTCATGCCGAGGATCGCGCCGGCATGCGATGACAGATAAAGCGATTTGCGGCGATGAACCGGATGCGTGCGTACCAGCCGTTGCCGCACCGGCTTGAACATCTGCTTCTCTTCCTCGCTATAGTCGAGGAAACCGAGCGAGCCGCGCGAATACATCAGCGAATGCTCGCAGATCATGTCCCCGATTTCGGCCTTGGTTTCGTCGTCGAGTGCGTCATAGGCCGCGCGCATGTCGGCGAATTCGGTATTGCCGCCCTTGGGGTTCACCACGCGCGCGGAGAGCAGCGAGAATTTGGCCGGGATCGGGCGAAACGAACTGTCGGAATGCCAGAGGCAGTTGCCGAGATTGAACAGATGGGTGCGGTGATCGCGTGGCAGCGGCTTGCCGTCCTTGCCGAGATTGGAGACGTCGTTAAGCCCGGATGTGAGGCGATAGTCTTCCTTCTTGGTCACGGTGCCGCCGCGCGCGGTTTCGCGCTCGCCGAAGTTACGGGCAAAGACCAGTTGCTGTTCGTCGGTAATGTCCTGGTTGGGGAACAGCAGCACGGCGTATTTATCCATGCCGGCTTCGATGTCGCTGACCTCATCCGCCGTCAAAGGCCGTCTGATGTCGACGCCCGAAACTTCGCCGAAAAAATGCGGGTGAAGCTGGCGGATCGTCACCGTCATCGCGTGTCTCCCTGATGAGATGCGGCTTCTCCGCCGTCTTTTCAGGTGAGGCTACTCCCGGTCGCCGTGAAGTCAACGGAGCGCAGCCGCGCGTCAGTTGTGAAACGAGCGCAGGTCTATTGCGCGACGTTACCCGGCGGCACAGACGCCGATCGTCCGACGCTGGCCGGTGGCCGCGGCGGTGCTCCTGGCCCCGGCGGCGTGGTGCGCGGCTGTTGTGGCTGGACTTGCCGCGGCGCGGTCTGCGGCGCAGGCGGCGCGCCGCCCAGGCCGAAGAAATTGCGGAGCGCGGGCGGGGTACCCAGAGGTGCCGGGCCGGGCTGCGCGTTCGCAGGCTTCTTGGATTTCGGCAGCCCCTGAGCCTGAGGCGCGGCCGTTGCCGCGTCCGGAGATGCCGATGCCACCGGCGTATCGCCCTTGGCCTGCTCGCGTCCGACTTCGCGGCGCGGCCAGGCGAAATCGTCGGCGCGCCCGGCTGGCGCCGTCAGCGGTTCGCCCTTCACCAGCGTGCGGGCAACCAGTGCATCGACCGCGGCGGGACGCGAGCCGGGCCCGCCGAGCAGCTGATCGGTGCCGACAGACGATGCGACCAGCGGCACGATCGGTCCGGCGAGCGGCCGCGGCGCCGGTTGACCCGGCTGCGCATTGGCGTCGGGCGTCGCCGGTTCGCTCGGCAAGATGATCGGCGCAGAGCGGGACGCCAACAGGCGTGTGATCTCGCGTTCGACATAATGCGCCATCTTGCGCGCGCCGGCCTTGGTGAAATAGACGCCGTCATAGGAGCGAAGGCGCCGGATCTGGCCTTCGAAGTCGGGCCCCTGTTGCAGGAAGCGTCCGGCTTCGTCGACGAAGCCGTCCCAGATATCGACATAGGTGATGCCGGCTTTGTTCGAGGCTTCGCGATACAGCGAATCCAGAAACAGCGTGTCGGCGGTCGCCTTGGCGCCGCGCACGGCGGGCAGGCCGACCCACACGACCGGCACGCCCTTCGATTTCAGGACGGCGATCATCTCGTCGATTTTCTTGTTGTAGAGTTCGACCCAGCGCTCGTCGTGAAATTCGACGAGGCCGTTCGGCGCACGCGCGCCCTTCTCCGGCGCGATGACTTGCGGCGCGTCGCCATTGTCGGCGTCGTCGGACTCGGCGTCCTGCGCCTTCTCTTCCACCTTGCCGGCATCCGCCGCGTTGTCGCTCTTGTCACTCTTGGCGTCGGGTTTGGTTTCGCCGGGCTTGCGGGCTTCTTTCTTGTCGCCCTTCTTGTCGCCGGTCTTTTCTCCGCCCTTGGCCTCGGATTTTTCGGCGGCCGGCTCGCGGATCGAAACGCGGTCGTTGAGACCGAGCATCACGACGATCACATCCGGCTTCTCGGACGCCAGCAGGCCTTTCGCGGCAGCGGCCCAGTCGGCCGGGTCGCCCTTGGGTTGATAGTGGATGAGGCCGGAGACGGTCTTGTGCCGTCGGATCACGCCCATGTCCGGTTGCTCGGTGTAGGCGTCCTCAAGGCCGGAAGCGAGCCAGTCGGCCATCGCGTCGCCCAGTACCAGCACATTGTGCTCGGCGACGGTGTCGCGCTTTTGCGGCGGCGGCGCCTTGGAGTAGTTCTCGACCGGCCTTGGCGCCTGCTGCTGGAAGGGTGCGAACAGGTCGCCGCCGAACCAGCCGCCGGGCCCGCGTCCCCCCTGCTGGGGTTGCGGGCGCGGCGGCGGCCCGCCGAAATTGAAGAATTGCGCAGACGCCGGCGCCGCGACCCCGATCAGGAAGGCGACCGCAAACGCGACCAGCGGGCCACGCTCCGTAAACAGCCGCAAAAAGAATCGTTTCTCTGGCATTCGCTCGGTCGCAAATGGGGACTCGACAGACGAACATACTAGCAAAATCGGGCTGCAAGCGGGCAGATTTCCCGGTGGGAAAGTGGGCTGCTCCGCCCCGCGCTACCGCCTTGATTCGAAGGCAAGTTCGTAGAGCACGATCCGGTTCCGATGGGAACCGGTTTTGCTGCCGTCCGCCGATCAGGCCAAACAGGGTTACTGCGCACGGAGCCGGTCCAGCATGGCCGAGGAGGCAAAGCCGTCGGCCGGCGCGCCGATCGAGGCCTGGAAGCCGCGCAGCGCCTCGCGGGTTTCGCCGCCGAACTGGCCGTCCGGCGTGCCGCGATAGAAGCCGCGCTGCGCCAGCAATTGCTGTAGTTCCAGCCGCTCGGCCCGCGACAACTCGCGCTCCTGCCGCGGCCAGGCCTGCACGAAGGGCTGGCCGCCGCGCAGACGATCGGCGAAGTGACCGATCGCAAGCGCATAGGCCTCGGCCGGATTGTACTTCATGATGACGCGGAAGTTTTGCAGCATCAGGAAGCCGGGTCCTTCGGCGCCGGCCGGCGCGAGCAGATAGGCCTTGTCGCTCGTCGCCGGGAAAGCCTGACCGTTGGCGCGCTTGAGCCCGAGATGCTCCCATTGCGGAAGCGTCATCGCCTTGGCGCGATCGGCCAGCATGTAATTGAAGCCCTTCGGCACCACGACCTCGAAGCCCCAGGTCTGGCCGCTCTGCCAGCCGTCCTTTTTCAGATTGTTGGCGGTCGAGGCGATCAGGTCGGCCGGGTCATCGACGACGTTGCTCCGGCCGTCGCCATCGGCATCGACCGCATAGCGCTTGAAGGCGGTCGGCATGAATTGCGTCGGCCCGAATGCGCCGGCCCATGAGCCACGCATTTGCTCGGGGCTGAGGTCGCCGTGATGCAGGATTTCCAGCGCCGAGAGAAACTCGTCGCGGAAATAGTTCTGGCGGCGACCGATGCAGGCAAGCGTTGCGGTTGATTGCAGCACGCTGCGGTCGCCCATCTGCGTCGAATAATTGGATTCAATGCCCCAGATCGCCGCAATGACGTAGCGGTCGACGCCATAGGCCTTTTCGGTCGCATCGAACTGCGGCTTGTACTTGGCGAGAATTTCCTTGCCCTTCGCGAGTCTGACATCGTTGACCAGGATGTCGAGATAATCCCAGATCGACTTGGTGAATTCCGGCTGCGAGTCGAGCAGGTCCATGATGCGCAGGTCGGGCGTCAGCCCCGCCGTGAAGCGCTGAAAGCTCTCCTGCGAGATGTTGCGCCGGGCGGCGTCGGGCCACATCGAGGCAACGCAGCTGTCGAAATTCGAGGCTGCTTCACGGATCGCGCTTGCCGTCATCAGCGGATGGCCGGAGGCGCCGTCTTCGCCGCTCCATTGCGCCGCGCCGCCGGTCGATGCGGGCTGGGTCGGCGCCGTCGAGCCGGTCTGATCGGATTTCGACTTGAAGATATTGCCGAGAAAATCGAGTGGGCCATTGGCCGACTGGGCGAGCGCCGGCACCGACCAAAGCAGCGCGGCCGCGAGAATGACCGCGCCTGTTTGTCGCATCGGCCGTTCGATTTGCCGTCCCATCGTTCACCCATGAAATCCGCCACCAAGCCTGGCGTTCAAGAGGCCTTGATGTCGTTTCCAATAGCTTAACAAAAGTGGCCTTTTGCCGTTAGGGATTTGCCGAAAAAGAGCGGTCCGGTTGGAACTGCGTCCCGATATCGGCCTTTGTTCTCGGCCGCAAACCAGCTACCAAGCATTATTTATCGAGACGATCCGCAAGGCAGTACCTCCCATGAAAATCCGCAAAGCCGTCTTCCCCGTCGCCGGTCTTGGCACCCGCGTGCTGCCCGCCACCAAGGCGATGCCGAAGGAAATGCTGACCATCGTCGACAAGCCGCTGATCCAGTACGTGGTCGACGAGGCCAAGGAAGCCGGCATCGAACATTTTGTCTTCGTCACCGGCCGCAACAAGGGCGTGATCGAAGACCACTTCGACCGCATGTATGAGCTGGATGCGACGCTTTCGGCGCGCGGCAAGAAGGCCGAGATGGATATCCTGGCGCGCGACCAGCCGCCGGCAGGCGCGATGAGCTTTACACGCCAGCAGGCGCCGCTCGGACTTGGCCATGCGGTGTGGTGCGCACGGGACATCGTCGGCGATGAGCCTTTCGCCGTCGTGCTGCCCGATGAACTTGTGCTGCATACGCCCGGCTGTCTGGCGCAGATGATCGAGGCCGCAGGCAAGCTCGGCGAGAAGTCGAATCTGATCGCAGTCGAAGCCGTACCGGACCATCTCACCCATCAATATGGCATTTGCGGCGTCGGCAAGCGGAACGGCAAGGTGTTCGAGGTCGACGGCATGGTCGAGAAGCCGGCGAAGGGTACCGCGCCGTCGAATCTGTCGATCACCGGGCGCTACATCCTTCAGCCGGAGATCTTCAAAATCCTGGAAACCCAGGAGCGCGGCGCCGGGGGCGAGATTCAGCTCACCGACGCCATGATCGGCCTGGCGAAGACGCAGAAATTCTACGGCGTCGAGTTTGCCGGCGAGCGGCACGATTGCGGTTCAAAGCAGGGCTTTCTGCGCGCCAATATCGCCTTCGGCTTGGCGCGGCCCGAACTGCGCGACGGCCTGCTTGCGGAAATGAAGAAATATTCGGGTAAGTGACGGCGCGACCGTCTACGCGACCAGCGACAGCTTCGGCCCGCTGGCGAGCACGGTGCGATTGCGGCCGCTCGCCTTGGCCGCGTAGAGCGCCTCGTCAGCCGCTCTGACCATGGTGGTCCATTCGCTCTTCGCGTCCGGCACCACGCTTGCAAGGCCGATGCTCACGGTCGTGGTCGCGGCCTCTCCGCACCATTGCTCGACCTTCAGGCGGATCGTCTCGGCCACCACGAGCGCCTGCGCCGGCGACAGGTCCGGCAACAGCACCGCGAATTCCTCGCCGCCGTAGCGCGCGGCGCAATCGCCGGCGCGGTGCACGGAATCCGAAATGCAGATCGCAATGCCGATCAGCACCTCGTCGCCGGCCTGATGGCCGTAGGTGTCGTTGAAATTCTTGAAATGGTCGGCGTCGATCATCAGAAGCGCCAGCGGCCGCTTCTGCCGCGCCGCGCGCCGCCATTCGATCTCGATCGCGGCATCGAACTTGCGGCGATTGCGCAGGCCGGTGAGGGCGTCGGTGGTGGCAAGCTCCTCGAGTTTTTCTTCGGCTGCCGCGCGGCGGCTGATTTCGTGCGCCAGAAACAGCGTGGCGCCAAGCACGAATACCGCGAGCGCGCCCATGATCGAGCCGATCCGCGTCGCTTCGATACGCCAGAGCTTGTAGATGTCGGCCCACGGCTTGCCGACCAGTACGACGAGCGGCCGCGTACCGTCGCGCCAGACATAGAGGCGCGGCGAATGGTTGGCGGATGCGATGCCGGAGTAAGAGCCGCTCGGTTCTGAAAGCGCGCGCTTTACCCCCGGCAGGTCGCCGAGATTCTTGCCGATCATGTCGAGGTCGAAGGGCGTGCGCATGATCACGGTGCCGTCGCGCCGGAACACCGTGATGACGTCGTTGGGATCGAGCCGCAGCCGGCCGAACAGGTCGTGGAAATAGGAAAAGCGGATCGATCCGGCGACGACGCCGAGAAAACTGCCGTCGTCGCCCGTGATGCGGCGGCTGAGCACAATGGCGTAGGCGCCGCGATGGAGCATCGGGCGGCTGATGAACAGGCCGGCATTCGGCTGGTCGCGATGAACCGTGAAATATTCCTCGCTGCTGCGGTTTTCCGGCAGTGGATCGAGGGTCGAGGCATCGACGATCAGCTTGCCCGTGGAATCGAAGACCTGGATCGCGCCGAAATGCCGCGCGGTCGCCACGCGATCGAACAGGATCAATTGCCGCAAAGGCTTGCCGACTTCGTTGATCTCCGGCGCCATCATGTTGTTGGCGACCGAACGCAGCGAAAGGTCGTACAGTTCGACGTTGCGGCCGATGTCGGAGTCGATGCCGGAAGCGAGATTTTCAAGCGTCTGGCGCGCCAGCTCTTCTTCGCTGCGCCGCATGTCGAGCATCACGTTGACGCAGATCGCCGAGAAGCCGATGACGGTGATAAAGGAACAGGCTATCAGCAACTTTGCCGATAGCCGCCAGGGCCGGCTCTCCTTATCCTTGCGCCGTCCAAATCCCATCATTTCGCTCCCAGAATGACGGGAATGCGCCGTGAATGGTTGCTGCCGGCTTAAGTGGGGTGGGATAGAACTGTAAACCGTTAACGTTTCGTTGCTGAGGGTAACTTGTGACCAACTACGACGCGCTACGCGATTACCTGAAAGCGCACAAGCAGGCGGAATTCGTGCTGAGCTTCGACCAGATCGAGGAGATCATCGATGCGGCCTTGCCGCGTGCGGCGCACCGCGCTTCGTGGTGGGAGACGCTGCGCAGTCCGCAGGAAAAGATGCCGCAGCGCGAGGCCTGCATCGAGGCCGGCTTCATCGCCACGCGGCAGCCGGACGGCAAAAGCGTGAAGTTCAAGAAGGCGCCGCGTGACCGTCGTCGCCCGCGTGACGACGAGGACCTGGAAATCTGAGGACTTGGAAATCCGAAGATCAGCTCGCGGCTTCCAGCCTGACTTCGGTCAGAAGCCGCATCGCGGCGTCGGCGTCCATCGGCTCCCCGAACGCAAACCCTTGCGCGTATTCGCAGCCCAATTGATAGAGCTCGACCGCGTCGGAATCGGTCTCGGCGCCTTCGGCCACCACGTCCATGCCGAGGTCGTGGGCGAGCGCGATGATCGATTTCAGGATCACCGGGCGGGTGCCTCGGCTCGTGGTGCGCACGAAAGACTGGTCGATCTTGATAGTGTCGAACGGGAAGCGTTGCAGGTAGGACAGCGACGAATGGCCGGTGCCGAAATCATCGAGCGAAAGACCGGTGCCGAGTTCACGGATCCGCGCCAGCATTTGGGCGGCGTGCTCCGGATTTTCCATCACCAGCGATTCCGTCAGTTCCAGCTTCAGCGTGCCGCGTGCAACCGACGAGCGCGACAACACCGTGCGGATGTCGTGAATGAGATCGTGCCGCAGAAGCTGGCGTGAGGAGACGTTGACGCTGGCAAAGATCGGCTCGCGCGAGCGCATCGCGCGCTGCCAGATGGACAATTGCCGTGCCGTGCGGTCGAGCACGAAGGTGCCGAGGTCGACGATGAGGCCGATTTCCTCGGCGATGGTGATGAATTCGATCGGCGACATCCGCCCGAGCTTCGGATGATCCCAGCGCGCCAGCGCTTCGAAGCCGGCCACCGAGCGGTCTTCCAGCCGCACGATCGGTTGATAAAGGATTGTGATCTCCTCGCGCTCGATGGCGCGGCGCAACTCGCTCTCCAGCGTCAGGCGGTCGGTCTTTCGCGCGCGCATCGCCGGCTTGTAGACGTCGATGCGGTCGCCGCCGATCCGCTTGGAGTGATACATCGCAAGCTCGGCGTCCTTGATGATCTCGTCGGTGAGCTGCGTTTGCGGATCGGAGAGCGCAAGCCCGATGGAGGCGGTCAGGAAAATTTCCCGATCGTTGAAGGCGATCGGCGCGCGGATGGTCTTGCGGATGGTTTCGGCGAACGCCGTGATTCTTGCCGGATCCTGTTCCGACATCAGGATCAGGCCGAACTGGTCGCCGGCGAGCCGCGCCAGCGTGTCCTGCGGTTTGAGAATGCGTGTCAGCCGTCGCGCCAGCGTCAGCAGGATGGAATCGCCGACCGCAATGCCGACGGAATCGTTGACCTGCTTGAAGCGGTCGAGGTCGATCACCATCAGCGTCGGCCGCAAGGTCGGCATCGACTTGGCGAAATTGGCGACGGCGTTGAGGCGGTCGATGAAGAGCTTGCGGTTCGGCAGACCGGTGAGGTTGTCATGCACCGAATCGTGCAGCATGCGCTCTTCGGCGTTCTTGGCTTCGGTCACGTCGGTCAGCGTGCCGATCACGCGCGAGACCTCGCCGTCGGAGCCGACGACGGGACGGGCCTTGAGCGCGAACCACATGAAGTGGCCGTCCGGCGTGCGCAGACGGAAATCCTGCACCAGCCGCCCGCGGCGCTGGTCGAGCACGCTGTCGAGCGCGGCGCGGAAGCGATCCTGGTCGAGCGGGTGCAGCACCTCTAGCCATTTGGCAGCCGGGCCTTCCAGCGTGCCGCGCTTGAGGCCGAGCAGCGCTTCGGTTTCGGGGCTGGTGAAGACCTTGTCGGAGGAGACGTCCCAGTCCCAGATCAGGTCGCCGGAGCCTGCAAGCGCCAGCGCCCGCCGCTCGACGTCGGAAACGATGCCGGTGGTGGCGCCGCCGCCAGCGAAAGCGTGCTGCATCACGGTGAAGCCGATCAGCATCACGATCAGGACAAGGCCGCCGAGCAGCGCAGGGCCGACAATGTCGTTGGTGACGCTGCCCCCAATGGTCATGCCGGCCGCAATCACCCAGACCACCAGCAGGAACCAGGTCGGGATCAGCAGCACCGCGCGATCGAAGCCGTGCGTCGAGAGATAGACGATCAGCGCAAAGCCCGCGATCGCAATCAACACCAGCGACATGCGCGCGATTCCGGAAGCGACCGCCGGATCGAACAGAGCGAGTGCAACGAGCGAGCCCAGGAACGCGAGCCAGCCGACGGTGATGTGCGAGTAGCGCACATGCCAGCGCGACAGGTTGAGATAGGCGAACAGGAACACCAGAAGCGTGGCGGCAAGGATCGCTTCACCGCCGGCGCGCCAGACGCGCTCGGCGTTGTTCGACATATCGAGCACCTTGCCCCAGAAGCCGAAGTCGACGCCGATATAGACCAGCACGGCCCAGGCGAGCGCGGCGGCGGCCGGAAACATGATGCTGCCCTTGACGACGAACAGAATCGTCAACACCAGCGCCAGGAGGCCCGAGATGCCGATCACGATGCCCTGGTAGAGCGTGAACGAGTTGACCTTGTCCTTGTAGGCGTCGGGCTCCCACAGATAGAGCTGCGGCAGCTTGTCGGTGCGCAATTCCGCAACGTAGGTCACGACCGAACCCGGATCGAGCGTGATACGGAAGATGTCAGCGGTCGCGCTCTCCTGCCGGTCGGGCCGGTCGCCGGTCGAGGGCGTGATAGTCGCGATGCGCGACAGCCCAAGATCGGGCCACAGCAAACCGGACGAAACGATGCGATAGTGGGGCGCGACGATCAGACGATCGAGCTGATCGTCGGTATTGTTGGCGAGCGCGAACACAACCCAGTTCTGGCCGCCCTCGCGTGCGCGCACTTCGATGCGGCGAACGATGCCATCGGTGCCGGGCGCGGTGGAGACCTGGATGCGGTCGGTGTCGCTGTGCTGATGCTCGAGTACCGCGGTCAGGTCGATCGCGGACACGTCACCGCGGACGCTCACTGCGTCGATCGCCCACGCCGGCGCGGCCGCAACAATCATGAGGCCCAGCACGAAGGCTGCCAGGCACCTGACCAGACGCAATTCGGTTCTCCGCGGTCAATCGTATTCGGGGCGTCAAATCGCTGCCCAGCGCGCCCGGATAGATGACACGAATGCGAAGGGAATCAAAGGGTTTCCACCCTGTGATCGTTCGCGAGCGTTAAAGCTCCAACACAATTTTGCCAATATGTGCGCTGGTCTCCATGCGACGGTGCGCATCGGCCGCCTTTTCCAGCGGGAAAGTGCTGTCCATCAGGGGCTTGATGCGGCCTTCTCGCAGTAGCGGCATCACCTTGGCCTCGATCGCGGCTACCATCGCCGCCTTGTCCGCATTACTACGGGGACGCAGCGTCGAGCCGGTGTGATGTAGCCGCTTCACCATGAGTTTTGCGACATTGGTGGTGATCTTGGCGCCGCCCAGGGTCGCGATCTGCACGATGCGACCGTCGGTTGCAGCGGCATCGTAGTTGCGTTCGACATAGTCGCCGCCGACCATGTCGAGAATGACGTTGGGACCTGCGCCCGCCGTCATCGATTTGGCGGCGACGACGAAGTCTTCGGTCTTGTAGTTAATGGCGTGGTCGGCGCCGAGCTTGAGGCAGGCGTCGGCCTTGTCCTTCGATCCGACGGTGACGATCACCTTGGCGCCGAAGGCCTTGGCGAGCTGGATCGCCATGGTGCCGATGCCGGACGAGCCGCCATGGATCAGGAGACTTTCGCTGGCCTTGAGCCCGCCGCGCTCGAACACGTTGTGCCACACCGTCATCAGCGTCTCGGGCGTGGCGCCGGCTTCGAGGATCGACAGCGACGCGGGGATCGCCATCGCCTGCGCGTCTTGCGCGATGCAATATTGGGCGTAACCGCCGCCCGCGACCAGCGACATCACCCTGTCGCCGAGCTTGTGTTTATGGGCGCCTTCGCCGAGCGCGACGACTTCGCCCGCGATTTCCAGACCCGGCAAATCACTGGCGCCGGCCGGTGGCGGATAGACACCTGCGCGTTGCGCCACGTCGGGCCGGTTGACGCCGGCGGCCATCACCTTGACCAGGATTTCGTTTGGTCCGGGCGCCGGCACCGGCCGGGTCTCGGGCACAAGCACCTCCGGACCGCCCGGTTTGCTGATCGCGACGACGGTCATCTGCGCGGGGATTTTTTCCATGATTTGTCCTTGGCCAAACGCTAGAATTTGCGGGACCTGATTAGCCAGCGGCGTCCGGCCTTGCAACCGGCTCGAGCCAGCGAGGGAGCAATCCATGCCCATCGAAGATGACGACCGGCCGCGAAAGAAAGTCACCCACGAGATCGGGCAGGA
This sequence comes from Bradyrhizobium erythrophlei, assembly GCF_900142985.1. Lineage (NCBI taxonomy): Bacteria > Pseudomonadati > Pseudomonadota > Alphaproteobacteria > Hyphomicrobiales > Nitrobacteraceae > Bradyrhizobium > Bradyrhizobium erythrophlei. The sequence goes on along the minus strand of NZ_LT670849.1, from coordinate 1,770,015 downwards.
CCTCTCGTTGCTCTCGGTGGAAGAACTCACCGAGCGCATTGCGTTGCTGACATCCGAGGCCGAACGGCTGCAGGCGGCAATGACGAAGAAGCGCGCCTCGAAGGAGGCGGCGAACAATTTCTTCAAGTCCTAGCTGGAGTGGCCACTCGGCCAATGGCCGATATGGCAAACAAAGCCTAAAAAAAATCGCTCGTTTACGGTCGATTAAGCTTTCCCAGGTATGACTATCAGCGTCCTCTTTGGACACCGAGTGGCTCCTGTCCACTCTGTTTGACGCCTCCCTGTTATCAACTTCAAAGCCGCCGGCAACGGCGGCTCTTTTTTTGTGCCTTTTCCATCGCATAGGCCTGATTTCCGAGAAATTGCAGTAGTGCGTTAGCGCCCCCTTTTCATGCTGTACCTCAGCGCGCTCTTCCGCAGACCGGGAAAGCCCTGAACACCAGCTTTGCGGAGGGCGCCGGAAACCATAATTTGGATTGCGGCTGGACACTCGTACCCGCGTGCGCAATGATTTGTTCATCATAATTTTCCGGCTTTCGAAGTGCCAAACTGGCGCTGGTGCCGGCCGTGAACTGTTGCGTGAGGCGTTTTAGATGTCGGATCGGTCGCAGAACGAAACCCCGCTTGTCCAGTTCAGCGAGCGGCTGACCAATTCGGCGGCGTTCGGCACCTTGTTCCGGGAAGGCATGGACCTCGTCGAGGAAACCGCCGCCTATCTCGATGGCGCCGGCCGTACCGAGGCCAAGGTGCTGGAACGTTCTGTCAGCCTGACCTACGCCACCGAAAGCATGCGGCTCACCACCCGCCTGATGCAACTGGCGTCCTGGCTGCTGCTGCACCGCGCGGTCAAGGAAGGCGAAATGACCCTGACCCAGGCCAACCGCGAAAAGACCAAGGTCAAGCTTTCGGCCGCCGATCCCGGCCCGAACGAGATGATCGAAAAGCTGCCGCAGCATTTGCAGGACCTGATCGTCCGCTCGATGGCGCTGCAAGGCAAGGTGCGCCGTCTCGACTCGACGATCCACGCCGCTCCCGCCGAGCGCGCACCGATCGGTAATCCGCTGGTGCCGCAGCTCAACCGGCTGAAAGCCGCGTTCGAACAATAGGCGTTGCTTTCTCCTCTCTCTCTTCTGCTGGTGCTGTCTGCCGCGCTGCTGCATGCGGGTTGGAATGCGCTGCTGCGCGGCGGCACCGACCGCCTCCAGTCGATGCTGATCATGAGCATCACGCTCGGCTTCACCGGCTTCTTGATGATGTCCGTGGCCGGCGTGCCGTGGTCCGCCGCAGGCTATGTCGTCGCCTCGGGCGCCATTCATCTTTGCTATAACGCGCTCCTGGTGCGGATGTATCGCAGCGGTGATCTCGGCGAGACCTATCCGGTCGCCCGCGGCACCTCGCCGGCGCTGATCGCGCTCGGGGGCAGTGTGTTGGCCGGCGAATGGATGGGTCCGCTCGCAATCCTCGGCATCGGCCTCGTCTGTGCGGGGATATTCATGCTGGCGGCGGCGCGGGCGGAAGCCGGTCACGCCCGTTTGCACCTCACGGACTTACCCTATGCGCTGGCGACCGGCGTCAGCATCGCGGCCTATAGCGTGGTCGACGGGCTCGGCGTGCGCGCTTCCGGCAACTGGGTCGCCTACACCGGCGGCATCTTCGTGTTCTTTCTTGCGATGCCGCTGTGGGTGCTGGTGCGCCGGGGCCGGGCGGCCTTCGCGATGCCGTTGCCCGAAATGGCCAAGGCCGCGGCCGGCGGCCTGATTTCGCTTGCCGCCTATGGCGTCATCATCTGGGCGATGCAGGGCAATGCGATGGGGGCGGTATCGGCGCTGCGCGAGACCAGCGTGGTGTTTGCGGCTTTGCTGGGCGCTGCCTTTCTCGGCGAACGCCTGACCGGGCTGCGGCTTGCCGCGTGTTGCATCATTGCGCTCGGCGCGGTCTGCGTCGGCTGGAAGCCGTGACACGGCAACCTGACAACGCAAAACGCCCCTGACCGGGTCAGGGGCGATCACATGCTGGTTTCGAGGCGGAGGCTTGTCCGGCCTCACTCCTTCTTGAGGAAGCCCGAAAATTTCTTCTGGAACCGCGAAACACGGCCGCCGCGATCCATCAGCTGCTGGGCGCCGCCGGTCCAGGCCGGGTGCGACTTGGGGTCGATATCAAGGTTCAGCTTGTCGCCTTCCTTGCCCCAGGTGGAACGGGTCTGGTACTCCGTGCCGTCGGTCATGACGACCGTAATCGTATGATAGTTCGGATGAATTTCGGCTTTCATGACAGGTCCTTCGGCGCGCCGGCGCCCATAATTCTGGTGCTTAAGGTGTCGGATTTGGCCGGGTCTATAACGCAAGCCGCCCCTTAAAACAAGCCGATGAGGGGGATTTGGCGCATGTCCGGCTTCGCCCGGAGCCTGATTTGCTACCTGCCGTGATGCGGCCTATCTGGGGGTGGCAAAACGAGTGGTTCCGATACATGAGCGCAGTTGAACGGCTTGAAGAGCGGCGTGATCCAGCGACGCCGCCTGGGGAGGGGCTCGCCCAACCCGGCGTTGGCGACGGCGCCTCGCCGCTCGATGCGGCGCTGAATTCGACGCCCGAACGCGCCGCGCGGCTGCGGCCGTTGCTGGCGCTATCGCCCTATGTGGCGCGCTATCGCGGACGCGTGGCGCTCGCCTTTGTCTCACTGACCATCGCTGCCATTACCACGCTGATCGTGCCGGTTGCGGTTCGACGGATGATCGACTTCGGCTTCACGCCGGAAGGTATCGCCCGCATCAACAGCTATTTCAGCGTCATGATCGCGGTCGTCGGTGTCCTGGCGCTCGCCAGCGCTTCGCGCTTCTACCTCGTCATGACGATCGGCGAGCGGATCGTTGCGGATCTGCGGCGCGACGTGTTCGCGCATCTGATGTCGCTGTCGCCGGTGTTCTTCGATTCCTCGCGCAGCGGCGAGCTGATCTCGCGGCTGACCGCCGATACTACCCAGATCAAATCCGCCGTCGGCGCTTCGGTGTCGATCGCGTTGCGCAATGTCATGCTGTTCATCGGCGCGACCGCGATGATGGTGATCACGAGTCCGAGGCTGTCCGGCCTGGTGCTGCTCGCCATTCCCCTGATCGTGCTGCCGCTGATGGCATTCGGGCGCTGGGTACGCCGGCTGTCGCGCAACGCGCAAGACACGCTCGCCGAGGCCAGCGCCTACGCTTCCGAACTGGTCGGCGCCATTCGCACCGTGCAGGCTTACACGGGCGAGCGGCTTGCGAATACGCGCTTCGGCGGCGAGGTCGAGCAGGCCTATGATGCGGCCGTCGGTTCGACCCGCGCCCGCGCCGTGCTCACCGCGATCGTCATCTTCATCGTCTTCACCAGTGTCGTGGTCATTCTCTGGATCGGCTCGAATGACGTCGAGGCCGGATTGATCAGTCCGGGCCGGCTCGGCCAGTTCGTGCTCTACACGGCGTTTGCAGCAAGCGCGCTCGGCCAACTCTCTGAAGTCTGGGGCGAAGTCTCGGCCGCGTCCGGCGCCGCCGAACGGCTGTTCGAAATCCTGCGGGTGAAGTCGGAGATCACGGCGCCTGCTTCGCCCGTTGCGCTGCCGCAGCCGCCACGCGGTGACGTCAGCTTCGACAACATCAGTTTCGTCTATCCAACGCGTCCCGATGCGCCCGCGGTGGACGGCGTTTCGTTTGCGGTGCGCGCCGGCGAGAAAGTCGCGATCGTTGGTCCCTCCGGTGCGGGCAAGAGCACGCTGTTTCACCTGTTGCTGCGCTTTTACGATCCGGCCTCGGGCACGATTTCCGTCGACGGCGTGCAGATCCGCGTCGCCGATCCGACCGAAGTGCGCAAACGCATTGCGCTGGTGCCGCAGGATCCGGTGGTGTTTGCGGCAAGCGCCCGCGACAACATCCGTTTCGGCCGGCCCGACGCCAGCGATGCCGAGGTCGAACGTGCTGCCGATCTCGCGCATGCGACCGAGTTTCTCCGCCGGCTGCCGCGCGGGTTCGACGCACCGCTCGGCGAGCGCGGCGTGACGCTTTCCGGAGGCCAGCGACAGCGCATCGCGATTGCGCGCGCGATCCTGCGCGACGCGCCATTACTCCTGCTCGATGAAGCCACGTCCGCGCTCGATGCCGAATCCGAGACGCTGGTGCAAACCGCGCTGGAAGAGCTGATGAGCCATCGCACCACGCTCGTGATCGCGCATCGTCTCGCGACTGTCTTGTCCTGCGACCGTATCCTGGTGATGGATCAGGGCAAGATCGTCGAGCAGGGCACGCATGCTTCGCTGGTCGCCGAGAATGGGCTCTATGCGCGGCTGGCGCGATTGCAGTTCGAGGGGGCGTAACGCTGCGTTGATTGCTTTTGGCGCCGGCCGGTCAGGCGAACGTCGAGAGTGTCGATCCCGGTGCGCTGGTCTGGATTGCCAGCGCGGATACCGACACCGCCGATTCCTGCACGCTGATCTGGCCGGTCGCATAATTGACCAGGAAGGTGATCGACGACGACTGGGCATCCACCTCGCTGGCCGAGGCTGAACCTTGGGATGTGGATACCGAGGCGCTGCTTGCCGTAGCGACGTTCCGTGAAATCGTGATGGCTTCTATCGCCTGGTTGTTGCCGACCGTTTCCGTGCCAACCGAAACGCCGGGTGGCACTGCATCGGTGCCACCGACACCGGCACTCGATCCGAAATGCTTGTTGTAGGCCTGAACGCCATTGCCGCTGACCTCGACACCGTAATACTGGGTGCTGGCATTGGTGCTGAGATTTAGCGTGTAGCCATCGATGGTCACGCTGTTCGACAGGCTTTTTGTCGGCGTGAAGGTCTGGAAAGGGGGCGGTTGATCGGAGCCGACTTCCAGCTTGATCTGCGCGACAATCGCTTCAACCTTCGTGCCGCCGGTTGGCTGCGCGCCCGTCGACGGAGTGCTGGCACCAAGCAGGTTCTGCAAGCTATCGGCGTTGCTTGTCTGGCTGCCATCGCCACCCTGGTTGACGCGATGCGCCTCCACGAAGGCCTGCAACTGATCGGCCGCCGCCTGCTCGGCCTCGGCCCTTGCGGCCGCCGCCGCTTTCGCCTGCTCAGACAGCGTGACGAAGCTCGCGGGGCTGGCGTCGTCCTGCGAGGCAAGCGCAGCGGAAGTGGAATCCGCAGGCGCGAGAAGCCCGCCGAAGCTCCCCGAAATCAGTTGAGCCAGCGAGTTCGCGATCGAAGGCGCCGTCGAGGAAATCGCTGCCATCGCACACCTGCACACCGAGCTTTTCGATGACCCGAGCTTCCATCGCGCAGGTTAACAAAGGCTGAAATCACCGGTTGTGTGCAGGTTCAATTGAACGTCGCCCGGATGGGTGGTCCGGTCGAGATCATTCGCATTTCGGCGAAAGCGCGGGCACGTTCGCCCAAACCCAGTTTTTCCACGAACCGTCCGTGCCGACGCAGGCGGTTCCCTGCGCAGTCGGCGAGACTGCGGCGTAGTGGCGGGTCACCCAAGTGGCCGAGAAAAACCCGGCGACAATGACGACGAGGAAAGTCGCTGATCCCAGCACGGTTTCTCTTTGCGTCATCGGCTTTCCCCGTCTTCCGAAGTTGCCTTCCATTTCATCTTCAAGACTGGCCGACCCGAGGTCGGATTGACATCTTTGCCGGCGTGAACGAAGCCGTTGCGTTCGTAGAAGCGGATCGCGCGCGCATTGTCTTCATTCACCAACAGCGTGATGGAATCCGGCGACAGCCGTTTGGCTTCATCGACCAGCACGTCGGCCAGCCTTGAGCCCCATCGATCGGGTGAGACGACTAACTGGTCGAGATAGGCGTTGGCATCGATGGTGACGAAGCCGGCGAGCGAGCCGGCCTCCTCGGCGACCATGATCGCCGCCTTCGGCACCAGCTCGTTGCGCCAGCGTTTGCGCCACCACCCCACGCGGGCGGCAAAATCGATTCCGGGATAGGCCTGCTGCCAGGTCTTCAGCCACAATGCGATCGCGGCGTCTTCGTCGCTTTCGCGATAGGGGCGCAGCGTCGCCACACTCAGCGCTCCGTCAGCTTCAGCTCGATGCGGCGGTTGCGCCGGTAGGAATCTTCGGTGTTGCCGGTGTCGAGCGGCTGAAACTCGGCGAAGCCCGCGGCCACCAGCCGCTGTGCGGGGACGCCGAGCGAAATCAGGTATTGCACCACCGAGATCGCGCGCGCCGACGACAGCTCCCAGTTCGATTTGAACAAGGGGCTGTTGGTGATCGGTCGCACGTCGGTGTGGCCGTCGACCCGCAAGACCCAGGCGATCTCGGCCGGGATCTGCCTGTCGAGCTCTGTGAGCGCGGCAGCGACCTTGTCGAGTTCCGCCCGCCCCTCAGGCAGAAGCAGCGCCTGGCCGGTGTCGAAGAACACTTCGGACTGGAACACGAAACGGTCGCCGACGATCCGCACATCCGGCCGATTGCCGAGAATGGCGCGCAGCCGCCCGAAGAATTCGGAACGATAGCGTGACAATTCCTGGACCCGTTGCGCCAGCGCGACGTTCAACCGCTGGCCGAGATCGGCGATACGCCCCTGCGATTCCTTGTCGCGCTGTTCGGAGGCCTGCAAGGCCTCTTCGAGCGCGGCGAGTTGCCGCCGCAGCGCGCTGATCTGCTGGTTCAACACCTCGATCTGCGCCAGCGCGCGTGATGTGACCTGTCTTTCGGAATCGAGCGCCTTGTTGAGTTCGCCGGCGCGGCTCGCGGCATCGTTGCCGGCGCCGGCTAGTCCTTCATAGAGACCCTTGACGCGGTCGCGCTCGCCTTCAGCCGAGGCCAATCCCGCCCGTGTTTGCGTAAGCTGATCCTCGAGATTGATCTTGCCGAGTTTTTCCAGCGACAGCAGGTCGTTCAGTTCGGCGATCCTGGCGTTGAGCTGTTCCAGCGCCTTGTCCTTGCCGGTGACTTCCTGCGACAGGAAGAACTGCACCACCAAAAACACCGAGAGCAGGAACACGATCGACAGCACGAGCGTCGATAGCGCGTCGACGAAGCCCGGCCAGTAGTTGAAAGCGCTTTCGCTGCGTCGTGCGCGGGCCAGTGCCATCGGGTGTTCTCCGCTTCTCTCTTGTCCCGGACGCGGTTGCAGCGTGTAACGCTGCTCCGCGAGAAGCCGGGACCTAACGGTTATTTTGGGCCCAGGATCAGCGGCGCATCGCTTTGCGTCGCGCCACGTCCGGGGCACGAAAAAGTCAGCTCTTCTCCGGCTGGCGGGCGAGGCGTTCGAGCAGCCGCTTGATCTCCCGGTTCTGCTCGCCCTGGCCGTCGGCCCATTCGCGGATCATCTGCTGCTCGGTGCGCATGTGGGTCACGAGGCCCTGGATGGCTTCCGCAAGGCTTGCCATGGCCGTCGTTGTCGCCTTGCTGCCGCCGCCTTCCTCGAGTGCCGCGCGCAACCGGTCGATCGCGCCCTCAAGGTCGCCGCTTGATCCGCCCTCGCCGGCATAGTTGCGTACGGTGGAAGCGAGCCAGTCCTCAAGGTCGGTATAGAAGCGATTTTGCGCCTGGCTCGATTGCAGGTCGAGAAAACCCAGGATCAGCGAGCCGGCGAGGCCAAACAGCGAGGACGAAAACGAAATGCCCATGCCGCCGAGCGGGGCGGCGAGGCCTTCCTTCAAGGTGTCGAACAAGGCTCCGGCGTCGCCGCCAACCTTCAGCCCGTCGATCACATGGCCCACCGAGCCGACCGTTTCGATCAGGCCCCAGAAGGTGCCGAGCAGGCCAAGGAACACCAACAGTCCCGTCATGTAGCGGGAGATGTCGCGCGCCTCGTCGAGGCGGGTGGCGATGGAATCGAGCAGATGCCGCATGGTCTGCTGCGAGATCGTGATGCGCCCGCTTCGCTCACCGCCAAGAATGGCCGCCATCGGCGCCAGCAGCGTCGGATGCCGGGCGAGCGCGATGCCCGGATCGGCAATCCGGAAATTATTGACCCAGGCCACTTCCGGATAAAGCCGGATCACCTGGCGGAAGGACAGGACGATGCCGATCAAAAGCACTAGCCCAATCAGCGCGTTCAGGCCCGGATTGGCGAAGAAGGCAGTGACGATCTGCTTGTAGAGCACAACCGCGATCAGCGCGCACAGCACCAGAAACACCAGCATCCGCACCAGGAAGATCCGCGGCGGAGCGAGCTTCGTGAATTCAAGCTCCATCGCGGAGCGGGCAGAAGGCGGCATTTCGGGCTGTCCGATTTTGACGTTGCGGCTTTTTCGTTCCCCCAATATGGCACAGCGCGCCCGGGAGGGAAGGCTGGTCGTGGCGGATCGGGAAGTGAGGCGGGAACTTCCGCGTGAAACCCGGCGGGATGTTGTCCGTAAGTCCACAAATAGCTGAAAGCTCAGCCGGTTATGGTGCGTCCGTCATTGCAGGATGATCGTCGGCTGAACCGCCCGCGACGGGCGTGATCGGTGGTCCGATCGCTGCAGCCGGTGATTGAAGGCTCGGCCTGCTAAGCCTTCAGTCCCCAGCTCTCCGGCAACGTGCGAAACGCCAGATGGGTGCCATCATCGAATGCCGCTGTCTTGAAGCCAAACTTCGTCCAAGCCGCAACCAATGCCTGCCTGGTGAAGATGGACACGTGGCCGTTGCGTGGCCCGACGTACCACCACGACATTCCCCGTTGATCAAAGTCCTGAGGTTGCGTCAGCGTCGAATAAAACACCGCACCTGGATCGGCGACAAGTTCGGCGATCTTGCCAATTCCGGCCATGGGATCCGGCAAATGCTCCAGCGTCTCGAAACACGTGACCAGATCGAACTTTCCCGCCGGCTGATGCGAATGTTCGGGGACCATCGGGTCGTAAGTGACGGCTTCCTTGAAACCATTGGCGCGCAGTGCGGCACAGAAGACGTCATTGCCACCCCCATAATCGGCGACCCTCATGTTTCCGCCATGGGCTGACCAAAGGTTGATCACCGCAGCTGCATTGGCACGCGGGCGTCTATCTTCGTAATCTGGGTCGAAGACAATGTAGTCGTCGTTATAGATGTGCGCCTTGAATTCACTGATTTCCCAATCGTCAAACGCATCGGTGAACAGAAAGCCGCACGCTGCACAGCGACGATAGTAGATCGGGACGCCCGAAAGCGGGACCGGGACCTTGAGACCGATTTGGCAGGGGTGGTTCATGTCAGCCACGCCGTAAAGGGGCGAAGGTCCGCCGCAAATCTTGCAGGCGACGGGGGAAGTGGTTGCCGCCCTGAGGCGAAATTCAGCTGACGAGAATTGAAGTCCCATGGGTGCCCCCGAAAGGCCGCGATCAATCCGCCCTCGAGGGCAGGCAGACCCGGCCTGGCTATATTGGCGGGACGTATGGTTAACGCCTTGTTACCGGGCGGTGTTTCGATCTCAGCTGTCGGCCAATCACCGATACCAGCCGTATTTCGGCACCCCCAAAATTGCGCCCGGGAGGGAAGGCTGGTCGTGGCGGATCGGGAAGTGAGGCGGGAACTTCCGCGTGAAACCCGGCGGGATGCTGTCCGTAACTGAAAGCTCAGCCGGTTAGATACGGATTTCGGATGGTCTCATACCTTGCGGCGCTCGCGGTGATCGCGCTGGCGCTTTCGGTCCTGATGGCGGGCGCCTGGGTCGTACAGCAGCGCACGGGCAATTCAGGCTGGGTTGACACCATCTGGACGTTCTCGGTCGGTTTGGTCGGCGCGGCGAGCTCGCTCTGGCCGCTCGAGAATACTTCGCCGAATGCCCGGCAATGGCTGGTCGCAGCGCTGGTGGCGGTGTGGTCGTTACGGCTCGGCATGCACATCGCGGTGCGGACAGCGGGCATATCGGACGATCCGCGCTATGCGGCGTTCGCAACGGAATGGGGGCTGGCCGCGCCGCGCCGGATGTTCGTGTTTCTGCAAAACCAGGCGCTGGGATCGGTCCCCTTGGTGTTTGCGATCTTTGTCGCCGCGCACTTTCCGCAGACCGGGCTTCGGCTACAGGATTATCTCGGCGCGATCATCCTGGCTCTCGGCATCGCCGGCGAGGCGCTGGCCGACAGCCAGCTCAAGCAATTCCGCGAAACTCCCGGCCACCAGGGCCAGGTTTGCGATGCCGGGTTATGGCGCTGGTCGCGACATCCGAATTATTTCTTCGAATGGCTGGGATGGCTGGCTTATCCCGTCATCGCGCTTTCGCCGCATTACGCGTGGGGTTGGGCCAGCCTGCTGGCGCCCGCCTTCATGTACTGGATCCTGGTCTACGTCACCGGCATCCCACCGCTCGAGGCGCAGATGCTGCGTTCGCGCGGCGAGCGCTATCGCGACTATCAATCGCGCACCAGCATCTTCTTTCCGCTGCCGCCGCGGTAGCGAATGTCAAATCCACTCCACCAGGTGATCGATCGAACGGAGAGCGCAATTGAACTTCACGTCGGGGGTCATCGGCTTTGCCGAGCGCGTACCGTTGCCTGATTTCGTGATCCGATCGGCGATTCGCCAGCTCTGTTCGCGCACCGCAACACGGCTGGCCAGAGGCGATCCGGAGGGCGATGCGAGATTTGCGCGCGAAATGGCTGCATGCGCTATCGCCGAACATACTCAGGCTGCCAATGCGCAGCATTATGAGGTGCCGGCTGACTTTTTCGCCCATGTGCTCGGACCGAACCGCAAGTATTCGTCGTGTTTCTATCGCTCGGGCGCCTCGACCTTGCAGGAGGCCGAGGAGGAGGCCTTGCGGCAGACCGTCGAACATGCCGGCCTTGCCGACGGGCAATCGATCCTCGAACTCGGCTGCGGCTGGGGTTCGCTGTCGCTATGGATGGCGCGGCAATTTCCCCGGTCAAAGGTGGTGGCGGTGTCGAACTCGCATTCGCAGCGGATGTACATTCAGGGCGAGGGCGCTGCGCGGGGATTGGCCAATCTCTCGGTGGTCACCGCCGACATGAACAGTTTCGATCCCGGCCGGCGGTTCGATCGCATCGTCTCGGTTGAGATGTTCGAACACATGATGAACTGGCGCGAACTGCTGGGCCGCGTGCGGTCGTGGCTCGCCCCGCAGGGCAGCTTTTTCATGCACATCTTCACCCATCGCGCCGGCGCCTATCTGTTCGACCGCAACGACAGAACGGACTGGATTGCGCAGCATTTCTTCACCGGCGGCGTGATGCCGAGCCATCTTCTGATCCGCCAATATGCCGACCTGTTCGAGGTGGAGAAGGAGTGGCGCTGGAGCGGCGAGCATTACCAGCGCACGGCGATCGACTGGCTTGCCAATTTCGACGCCCATGCTGCCGAGATCGAGACAGTCTTGCGGGCCGTCTACGGTTCCGACACCGAATTATGGATGCGGCGCTGGTGCTGGTTCTTTCTCGCCACTGCCGGCCTTTTCGGCTTTGCAGACGGCAGCGAATGGGGCGTCAGCCATTATCGCATGAAGGCGGCAAGTTAAGGCGAGTTAAGTCGACGAGCGGAAATCGCCAGCGCGTTACGGTGCCTTTTGGGGGGTCAGTTCTGTCAGCGTCTTGTCCTCGGAATGGATCGCAAGGATGTTGATGCCGACTTCCCTCAAGACATAGCCTCGATCGCTGAACCAGCCATGGAGCTGTTCGCCGCTGCTCTTGATCTTTTCGACCAGAAGAATCGGGCGGCTGGTCTTGATGGTTTTCTCGGCGCCTTCGAGCGCTTCCAATTCCATGCCTTCGACGTCGAGCTTGATGAAATCGACCCGCGGCAGGTTGAACTCATCGAGCGCCACTTTGCGAATCTGAGCGGTGTTTTCCGTGTAGTTGATCGCCTGGCCGATGAACTCGTTATTGGACCGCTGACGAAGCTCGAGGCTGCCGAAGCTCGCGGGGGTCAGGTAGTTTGGACTCGGAATCGTCATGACACCGGACTCGGACGACACCGCGGCATGGATCGCCATCGCGTTGAAACAGTTGTTGATCGCGATATTGCCGGCCAGCGCGTAGTAGATCCGCTCCTGTGCCTCGATCGCAAACACCGTGCCCCAGCCCGTCATCGCGATCGCCCATTCGATCGTATGCACGCCGATATTGGCGCCGCAGTCGATCGCGAGCACGCCATCGCCATGATGGCGTCGCCGCGCGGCCAAGAGCCCGACGGCCAGTTTGACTTCGCCCAGATCGAACGAACCCGTTTCCAGGATCTGGAAGCCAACCCCAAAGCCGCTGTCGGCGCTGACCATCCGATAGTCGAGGCGGTTGACGATCATCGTCCCGTGATTGGATGAAGCTATCACGAAGGCCAGTTTGCGTCCCACGTCGGCCATCAGATGTCTCCGGCGTCCAAGAGGTAAACCAGGCGATTTGGCGGGGATGCACGCAACGGGTGATGTGGCAGAAATTTCGAGAAGCAGCCTGACGCTCCCGATGCCTCAATCAGCTCGATCATGGGAGAATAGGTAGATGATTCTTTGGCTAGCGCAAAGGCGCGGGCGTTCGCAGATGCGCGGAACCTGCGGCTGGCCCGGCCATCTAGGCGTAGACCGCCCTGAGCCGTTGACGCCCGACCAAAACACACACCACCAACAGATTAAGAATGTTGGCGCCGATGCCGGCGGCGAAGGCCGGCGCGTAATATCCGAAGTGGTCGTAAAGCAGGCCCGCGATCCAGCTGCCGGCGCCCATGCCGCCGCCGGTGAACAGCAGCAGGGTCGGAATTCGCCAGGAGGCTTGCGACGGCGGAAACAGTTCACGGCCCGCCAGGACATAGGCTGGAATAATACCGGAGAAGCCAAGGCCGAAGACGGCGGTCACGGTGAAAAGCCCGATCTCGTTCTGCGTCAGCAGGAAGGCCGTCATCGATACCGCCTGCCAGGCCGATCCGATCAGCACGGTCGTGAGACCGCCGATACGGTCGGAGATCGCGCCCCAGGCCTGCCGGCTCAGAAAGGCCGTGCCGAGCAATACGGACAACATCAGCGCGCCGACGGAGCGGCTGATGCCGAGATCGCTGCAAAACGCGACGAGGTGTCCTTGCGGCATCGCCATCGGGATGCAGCACAGAACGGCCGCACAACAGATCATCGCAAACACGACGTTAGTTGGCCAACCGAGGACTCGCGTAGGTTCGGAACCGGCTTCGGATGATACGACTGGATGAATCGTATCAGGTGGCGCGCGAAAATAGATCGCCGCGATCGGCACCACGACGAAGATCTCGGCGAGCGCATATAGCAGCATCGAATTCCGCCAGCCGAATTCGACGATGGCGCCCTGGAAGATCGGCGGCCAGATCGTGCCGGCGAGATAGGTGCCGCTCGAAATCAGCGCCAGCGCCGAGCCGCGCCGGCGGTCGAACCAGCGGCTGACATAGACGTATAGCGGCGCATTGATGCCGCCGATCCCGATCATGCCGATGAACAGTCCGTGGCCGATCCACAACGGCCACGGCGGTCCGAGCGTGGAAATGGCGAGGCCGAGCCCGATCATCAGCGAACCGAAAATCGCCGTCCAGCGCGTGCCGATCCGCCCGGCAATCTGGGACATGATGATGCCGCCGATCCCGGAGCCGAGCCATGCCAGCGAACTCGCAAGCGCCGGAACAGAGCGCGACCCGCCCACCTCGCTCGCGATGTCCTTGAGCGCGATGGCGGCGATCCAGGCGGCGCCAAACGACATTGCCAGGACGACAAGCGCAGCCGACGCGACGGCCCAGGAAGTCTTGGTTTCGATGGAAGCGAGAGGCGATTGCAACATTCTAAGAGCAACTTGTTTTGCACGTTGGTCTTACAGACCGCACAAATTTTCACCACCCACATCCAAGCGGGTCAGCTCATCATGCTGCATTGCGCAAGCACGATGCCTTTCTGACTCTGAATTTTCGTGAGAAAGCGCGTGAGGCGAATTCGTTGCTGTGATCTAGTGGTCCGATTCCAACATTCGCATCGCGAATGCGCGGCTACGGGTTCGCGAATATCAAATCCACTCCACTAGCGGCCGAATATCCCGCCGACCACGTGGCCGATCGCCCCGATCGGGCCTCCAATGCCGCCGCCGCCGCGGCGCGTGCGGCCGTGACGACGATCCGTATGGTCGGACTTGCCATCTTGCGCCGCGTCAGCGCTTTCGTTCATCAGCGCCTGATGCTGCGCCGCGTTCAGAAAACCGGTCTTGGGATAGCCATGTTGCTCCTGCCAGCGCGAAATCGCATCGCGGGTCTGATCGTCGAATTTTCCGGTGGGCTTGGTGTTGAAACCGATCCGCGCCAGCCCGCGCTGCACGTCGCGGCGCTTGGTCCGGGAAAGTCTGATCTGGTCTTCGCTTTGCTGCGTGCCTTCATCGGCTAACGCTGCTGCGTCAGCCGGTGCCGAAATTTCGCGAGGTGTATCGCTTAAGCCGGCTCTGGCCGACTGCGCACCAGCGGCGATTCCCAGGATGAACAACACGAGAATCGCGGCGCGCATGGCCTGTTGCCTGACATTGGGGTCGACGGTCGATGGCTCCGCCCAAATTAATAGAGATGCGCGGTTGCCTTCAACTCGCCTTTTGTCGCGGGGCAACGATTGTCCGCGGCTGTTGGTTCCACGTCACAGGTACGGCCGATGCGCCGCGTCGCACGCTAGTGAAGCGGCTCTGACGTTCCTTTCGGTTTCGCAGCAACCTCATCAAAGGAACGTCGGAGTCAAAGCTTCACTAGAATCATATGTTTGCTGGTGCCCCTTTGGTTCTGACATTCGTAAACGGACATGCCGCGACATGATACGAATGTCAGAACCGGGGCACTAGAGAGACAGAGATAAGGGCTGCCGCCCGATCAGGTCCCCAGCGGCTTCAGGATCTTGACGAGTTCGCCGTGAACGAATTCGTTGCCGCAGATCACATTGCGGGTGATGAGCGCGTCGTCATTGCCGGCGATGCCGGAGACCACGCCGCCGGCCTCGCGCACCATGATCTGGCCCGCCGCCATGTCCCAGGGTTGCAGGTTGCGTTCCCAATAACCGTCGAGGCGGCCGGCGGCGACAAAGGCCATGTCGAGCGAGGCCGCGCCGAATCGTCGAAGACCCGCCACCCGATTCTGGATTTCGGTCAATTCCTGGCGCGACTGTTCGTGATCGCCGCGCCCGATATGCGGCAATCCGCAGGCGACCACGCATTCGTTGAGCTTGCGCCTTCCAGCGACGCGCAGGCGCTGATCGTTGAGAAAGGCACCCTTGCCGCGCTCGGCGGTGTAGAGTTCGTCATTGGCGGGATTGTAGATCACGCCGGCGATCACCGTGCCCTCGCGCTGGAGCGCGATCGAGATCGCAAATTGCGGAATGCCGTGCAGGAAGTTGGTGGTGCCGTCGAGCGGATCGACGATCCAGGTATGGGTTTTGTCGGCGCCTTCGCGCTGTCCCCCTTCCTCGCCGATAAAGCCATAGCCGGGGCGGGCCTTGGAAAGATCGGTATAGAGCATCTCCTCAGCGCGCTTGTCGGCCAGACTGACGAAATTGGCCGGTCCCTTCAGCGACACCTGAAGATTTTCGATTTCGCCGAGGTCGCGGTTGAGGCTGCGGCCGGCGCGGCGCGCGGCCTTGACCATGACATTGAGGAGGGCTGATTGCAGCATGATTTAGGGAATTTCAATGAGAGGATGTCCGGTCGCCCGGCGAAAGAAACGGCAGGGATGTGCGTGCCCTGTGGCGCGGGGGCCGTCAAGGTCCTTTACCGCCGAGCCATTTGCGCACACCGGCCGCAGCCCTGGCCTTGTCCTCCGCGCTCAAGCCGGCGAGGGCCTGGTCGAGGTCGGGATCGCCCTTGCCGGCGGTCTTGGCGATGGTGTGCCACTTCAGCGCCTCGGCCTTGTCCATCGGAACGCCCTGGCCGCTCGCGAGCACCCGCGCCAAGCGGTTTTGCGCGATCGGACTGTTCTGCTTGGCCGCCTTTCGCAACAACGTGATCGCGGCGGCTTCGTTCTTTGACGTGCCGGTGCCGTTGAACAGCGCGATGGCATATTCGACCTCGGCATCGACGTTGCCCGCCAGTGAGGCCGCCTGAAGCAGCCGCGCCGCTTTCTCGGCGTCCTTCGGCACGCCGGTGCCTTCCTTGTAGAAGGTCGCGAGCGCGTATTGTGCTTCCGGATTACCGGCATCGGCCGCGACGCGCATCAATTCCGCCGCGCGCCTGACATCCTGCGGCAGCGTCTCGCCGCCGAGATACAGCAACGCCAGATTATAGGCCGCCTTGGGATTACCGAGCTTGGCCGAAGATGCCAGTAGCCTCGCCGCGTCCTCGCGATTGACCGGTCCGCCGCGGCCGGCGAGCCGCAGCATCGCGAGTTCGAACATCGCCTCGCGGTCGCCGGCATCGGCGCCGCGTTTGTACCATTCGGCCGCCTTGGCATCGTCGCGCTTGACGCCAAACCCGTTGGCGTAGAGCTCGCCAAGCATGGCCATCGCCTTGGGATCGCCTTTCTCCTGCGCGCGCTTGGTCGCGAGATCGAAGGAGGTCTTGTAGAGGCCGCGCTGATAGGCGCCATAGACGAGATCGGCGTTGGGATCGTCTGATGTCTCGACGGGCGCGGCTGTCGCGGCGGGCGGCGGGGCAGGCGTCGCTGCCGGCTTCTTGGCCGCGGGCCGGATCTTCGGGCTGGCGGGCGGCGGCGCGGCCGGCTTGTCCGGCGCGGCCGGTGGCGGGGCCAGCGAGACCTGCGCGAAGGCGTCCGCCGACCACATCACGGCTGCAAGTATCAGAAAGAGACGTAAGGTTCTCATGGCTGCGACGCTTCGGCTTTCGCTGAACCCGTGGCATGGGCTTTGCGGATCGCTTCCGAGGCCGCGCGTAAAGCGCGCACCGGGCCTTCGGGCGCGCTCCAGATGAAATCGCCGGCGAGTATGAAATCCGCACCGGCTGCCGTGAACGTCTCGACTTCTTCCAGCGCGCCGGCGAAGCCGACCGAAGGCAGTTCGAACAATTCGTCCCACCATTGCAAGCGATCGGCGATGGCTTCAGTCGACGGGCGTTGTCCGTGCTCGTCGGGTTCGCCAAACAACACGTAATCCGCGCCCCGTTCGCCCGCGGTCATCGAGTCGTGGCGCGTGGCGAGACCGCCGACGCCGGCGATGCGATCCGGCTTGAGCGTCGGCAACGCTTCCTCCAGCGCCGGGATGGCGGAAAGATGCGCGCCATCGGCACCGCCCCGCGCGACGAGATCAACGTGACCGTCGAGCAGCAACGCGGCGCCCGCGTCCTGGATGATCGGCGCCAGCGTCTTGATGCGCGACGTCAGCGTGCGCGGGTCGGAAGGTTGCAGCCGCAGCAAAACGGCGGCGACGTCGGCTTCCGCCAATACCGATGGCAGCATCTGCGCCAGGGCTTGGGGATCGTCGACCACGGGCGTCGCGAGGTAGAGACGCGGCAGGGGTCGTGGCGGAACAGTCTTGGAAGACAATGTTACGCCGCCTTCTTTTCGAGATCGGTGGTCCACCGGCCGGTAGAGGCCAGCGCATTCATATGCGCGCGATGGGTAAACGCCCGCTGTCCGGCCGCGACGTTTTCGGATTTTCCGGACCATGCCTTTTGTGGCGCGGCCTGGAGCGCGCGGCCGTAGGAGAAGGTGAGGCGCCAGGGCAGGTTGCCGATCGCATTCATCGCGTTGAGATGCGCGGTCGCCTCTTCGTCGGACTGTCCGCCGGACAGAAAGGCGATACCGGGCACCGCCGCAGGCACGCACGACTTCAGCAGACGGATGGTTTTCTCGGCCACTTCCTGCACGGAAGCCTGCTTTGCGGATTTCTTGCCGGATACCGCCATGTTGGGTTTCAGGATCATGCCCTCGAGCGCGACGCGCTGCACACGCAATTCCTGGAAGGTCTTGTTGAGAACGCGTTGCGTCACTTCATAGCAGCGGTCGATATCGTGATCGCCGTCCATCAACACTTCCGGCTCGACGATCGGCACGATTTGCGCGGCCTGACAAAGCGCAGCATAGCGCGCCAGGGCATGCGCGTTGACCCGGATCGCCGTCATCGAGGGAATGCGGTGGCCTCCGGTGCCCTGACCGATATCGATCACCGCGCGCCACTTCGCAAAGCGCGCGCCGCGGTCGTAATAATTTTTAAGCCGCTCGGCGAGCTTGTCGAGGCCAACGGTGACGAGTTCGCCCGGACAATTTGGTAAGCCTTGCGTGCCCTCGTCGACCTTGATGCCGGGAATCGAGCCGGCCTGCTCGATCAGTTTAACCAGCGGCGTGCCGTCTTTGGCGTTCTGGCAGATCGTCTCGTCATAAAGGATGACGCCGGAGATATAATGGCTCATCGCCTCTTTCGAACGGAACAGCATCTCGCGATAGTCGCGGCGGTTATCCTCGGTGGACTCCACCTTGATGGCGTCGAAGCGCTTCTTGATGGTGCCGGACGATTCGTCGGCGGCGAGAATGCCCTTGCCGGGCACGACCATGGCAACGGCGACTTTGTTGAGATCGGCGAGATTCATCGGAACGTCCTCCGGCGCTGCTTTTGGCGGCCAAAATAGACCCTTCTCGGGCAAAAGAGGAGGTTTACGTTGGTCGCAGGGGCTAGGCGTTAACCTTTGAAATTCGGTGTCATTCCGGGGCGAGGCGAAGCCTCGAGCCCGGAATCCATCGGGCCGCGGAGTTGGCCGAGAAATGGATTCCGGATCGCCGCTTTCACGGCGTCCGGAATGACGAAAGAGCTAAGGTACGCCGATCACGCCACCCTCGCGATCGCTTCGCGACGCGGGGATCGCTACGCGACGCGGGGGTCAAGCTCGCCCTTGGCGTAGCGCTTGGCCATCTCGGCCGTCGTCAAAACCTTCTTGATCTTGCTCGCCTGGCCTGCGGTGTTGAACTCCTGGAGCCGCTGCTTGCACAGCTTGGTCATCGCTTCCATCGCGGGCTTGAGATACTTGCGCGGGTCGAACTCTTCCGGATTGTCCGTCAGCACCTTGCGGATTTGTCCCGTCATCGCCATCCGGTTGTCGGTGTCGATGTTGATCTTGCGCACGCCGTTCTTGATGCCGCGCTGAATTTCGGCCACCGGCACGCCCCAGGTCGGCTTCATCTTGCCGCCATTGGCGTTGATGATATCCTGCAAGTCCTGCGGCACCGACGAGGAGCCGTGCATCACGAGATGCGTGTTCGGCAGCTTGCGGTGGATTTCCTCGATCACCTTCATGGCGAGAATGTCGCCGTCCGGCTTGCGCGTGAACTTGTAGGCGCCGTGCGAGGTGCCCATCGCGATCGCAAGCGCGTCGACCTTGGTCTCCTTGACGAACTTCACGGCTTCGTCCGGGTTGGTCAGAAGCTGGTCGTGCGACAGCTTGCCTTCGGCGCCGTGGCCGTCTTCCTTGTCGCCCATGCCGGTTTCGAGCGAGCCGAGCACGCCCAATTCGCCTTCCACCGAAATGCCGCCGAGATGCGCCATGTTGGTGACGGTTTTGGTGACACCGACATTGTAGTCCCAGTCGCCGGGCGTCTTGCCGTCCGCCTTCAGCGAGCCGTCCATCATGACCGAAGTGAAGCCGGACTGGATCGCGGTCATGCAGGTCGCGGGCTCGTTGCCGTGGTCGAGATGCACGCAGACCGGAATCTGCGGATATATCTCGGTGACCGCATCCATCATATGGCGGAGCATGACGTCGTTGGCGTAGGAGCGCGCGCCGCGCGAGGCCTGGATGATGACAGGCGCGTCCAGGGTGGACGCCGCGTCCATGATCGAAAGCGCCTGTTCCATGTTGTTGATGTTGAAGGCCGGCACGCCATAGTCGTGCTCCGCCGCGTGGTCGAGCAATTGACGCAACGTGATCCGTGCCATCGTGTTCTCCGCGTTGGGGCTGTTCGCCCGCGATTGTCCAAATCTGACTATCTTTCCTCGTGGTGAGGAGGCGCAACGCGCCGTCTCGAACCATGAGGCCCCGATACCAGCCTTGCGGCCTCATCCTTCGAGACGCTTGCTCGCGCAAGCTCCTCAGGATGAGGGGAAGGTGGCTCGGCCTAACCCTTCTTCAAAACTTCGACGCCGGGCAAGGGTTTCCCCTCCATCCATTCCAGGAAGGCGCCGCCTGCCGTCGAAACATAGCTGAAATCTCCGGCCACGCCTGCCTGATTAAGCGCCGCCACGGTGTCGCCGCCGCCGGCAACCGAGACCAGTTTCTTCGCTTTCGTGCGTTCGGCGGCATGGCGGGCCGCGACCATGGTGCCGCGGTCGAACGGCGTCATCTCGAACGCGCCGAGCGGACCGTTCCAGACCAGCGTTTTGGCGTCGTCGATGGCGGAATGAATCCGCACCGTCGATTGCGGCCCGACGTCGAGGATCATGCCGTCGGAGGGAATGGCGTCGAGGCCATAGGCGTGTGACGGCGAGTTGGCGGCAAAATGAAACGCCACCACGGCGTCGACGGGAAGGATGATCGCGCAATTGGCGGCCGTTGCCTTTTCCATGATCCTGAGCGCGGTCGAGGCGAGGTCCTTTTCGGCGAGTGACTTGCCGACGCCGACGCCCTGCGCGTGCAGGAAAGTGTTGGCCATGCCGCCGCCGATCACGAGCGCATCGACTTTGCTGACGAGGTTTTCGAGCAGATCGATCTTGGTCGACACCTTGGCGCCGCCGATGATCGCGATCACGGGCCGCGTCGGCGCTTCGAGCGCATTACCGAGCGCGTCGAGTTCGGCCTGCATGGTGCGTCCGGCATAGGCGGGCAGCTTGTGGCCGAGGCCTTCGGTCGAGGCGTGGGCGCGGTGCGCGGCCGAGAACGCATCGTTCACCCAGATGTCGCCGAGTTTGGCGAGCTCGGCGACGAAGGCCGGATCGTTCTTTTCTTCCTCTTTGTGGAAGCGGGTGTTTTCGAGACAAAGAATATCGCCGTCCTTCATCGCTGCGACGGCCTTGGCGGCGGGTTCGCCGATGCAGTCCTCGGCGAAGGCGACCGGTTTGTTGATCACATGGGACAGCGCGGCTGCCACGGGCTTGAGCGAATCCTTCGCGTCGCGGCCCTTGGGGCGGCCGAAATGCGCCAGCAGGATCACCTTGCCGCCCTTGTTCGCGATTTCGGTGATCGTCGGCGCGACGCGCTCGAGGCGGGTCGCGTCGGTGACGCGGCCCTGCTCCATGGGAACATTGAGGTCGACGCGCAGCAGCACGCGTTTGCCCTTTACGTCGACGTCATCGAGGGTGCGGAATGGTTTTGTCATGAGTTGCTCTCTTGTCCCGGGCGCAGCGCGGCGCGAAGCGACGCCGTGCAGAACCGGGACCTATGCTTGGTCCCGGATCAGCGATGCACCGCCGGAGCGCTGCATCGCGTCCGGGACACGAGAGTTGAAACTAAACCAGCTTGCCCATCGCGACGGCGGTGTCGGCCATGCGGTTGGAGAAGCCCCACTCGTTGTCGTACCAGGACATCACGCGCACGAAGTTGCCGTTCTGCACCTTGGTCTGGTCCATGTGGAACGTGGACGAGTGCGGATCGTGGTTGAAGTCGATCGAGACGTTCGGATGCGTGGTGTAGCCGAGGATGCCCTTGAGCTGCTGCTCCGAAGCGCGCTTCATCGCCTCATTGATCTCTTCCTTGGTGGTCTTGCGGGAAGCGACGACCTTGAAGTCGATCACCGAGACGTTCGGGGTCGGCACGCGGATCGAAACGCCGTCGAGCTTGCCGTTCAGTTCCGGCAGCACGAGGCCGATGGCTTTCGCTGCACCGGTCGAGGTCGGGATCATCGACATCGCCGCTGCGCGGCCGCGATAGAGATCCTTGTGCAGGGTATCCAGCGTCGGCTGGTCGCCGGTATAGGCGTGGATGGTGGTCATGAAGCCGGTTTCGATGCCGACGGTGTCGTGCAGCACCTTGGCGACCGGCGCGAGACAGTTGGTGGTGCAGGAGCCGTTGGAAACGACGAGATGCTCCTTGGTGAGCTTGTCGTGGTTGACGCCGTAGACGATCGTGGCGTCGGCGTTTTCTGCCGGAGCGGAGATCAGCACGCGCTTGGCGCCGGCGGTCAGATGTGCGGAGGCTTTATCCTTGGCGGTGAAGATGCCGGTGCATTCGAGCGCGATGTCGACGCCGAGCGCCTTCCAGGGCAGTTTCGAGGGATCGCGTTCGGCCGAAACCTTGATCTTGCCATTGCCGAGGCTGATCGAGTCGCCGTCCACCGTCACCGTACCGGGAAAGCGGCCGTGCACGGAGTCGAAGCGCAACAAATGCGCGTTGGTCTCGACCGGGCCGAGATCGTTGATGCCGACCACCTCGATATCCTTGCGGCCGGACTCGGCGATGGCGCGCAGCACGTTGCGGCCGATGCGGCCAAACCCGTTGATAGCGACCCGGACTGCCATGGCATTTCTCCTCTAATAGCCCTGCGCTTCCCCTCGGGCGGGTCCCGAGTGGAGGCTGACGGCGGTTCGCCCGGTTCGGCCGGGCGGGAACGGAAAAGATGATCTGTAACTAGACCTTTTTCCGAGCAAGCTCAACCGCGCGAGCGGCATGCCTCATCTGAATGCAGCTCCCGCAAGCGGGATTAACCCAGTCGCTTCAGAACTGCGTTAACGGCAGCCTCGGCAGTAATTCCGAAGTGCTTGTAAAGGTCCTTGGCCGGACCGCTTTCGCCGAAACCATGCATGCCGATAAAGACGCCATCGTGCCCGATCACGGCGTCCCAGCCCCAGCGAACGGCCGCTTCGATCGCAACCTTGACCGGGGCGTTGCCGATGATGGCCTTTTGCTTGTCCTCCGGCTGGGAGAGCAGCAATTCCAGCGAGGGCACCGAGACCACGCGCGCCGCGATACCGCGCCCGGCGAGTTCCTTCTGGGCGGCAACCGCGATCTCGACTTCGGAGCCCGAGGCGAACAGCGACACTTTTGCCTCGCCTGAAGCCGCGACCAGCTCGTAACCGCCATGGCTGCACGGATTGTCGGATGGTGCCGAGGTACGGAGCTGCGGCAGATTCTGGCGGGTCAACGCCAGCACCGTCGGTCCGTTGGTGCGGTTGAGCGCGAGTTCCCAGCATTCGGCAACCTCAACGGCGTCGCACGGGCGCAACACCCGCATGTTGGGTATCGCGCGCAACGCGGCGAGATGTTCGACCGGCTGGTGCGTCGGGCCGTCTTCGCCGAGGCCGATCGAGTCATGCGTCATCACATAGACTACGCCAGTTCCCATCAGCGCCGCGAGCCGCATAGCCGGCCGTGCATAGTCGGTGAATACGAGAAAGGTCGCGCCGTTCGGCGCGAACCCGCCATGCAGGAAGATGCCGTTCATGGCAGCAGCCATGCCGTGCTCGCGGATGCCGTAATGGATGAAGCGGCCCTTCGGCGTTTTCGCTCCAAAGGCTTGCGCATTTTTCGGCTTGTTGTTGTTGGAGCCGGTGAGGTCGGCGGAGCCGCCGACGAACTCCATCGGCATGGTTTCGGCGATCGCATCGATCGCAGCCTCGGAAGACTTGCGGGTCGCGATGTTGAGCGGATTCTCGAGAAGCTTCTTCTTGTGGTCGCGCAACGCCTTTGCCAGCGAGGCCGGCCGCTCGTGCCGCAACCTTCGCTCGAATTCGGCGCGCTTGCGCGGTCCCAACTCGCCATAGCGTGCATCCCAGTCGGCGTGCGCCGCAGCGCCACGGCTGCCCGCCGTGCGCCAGGCCTTCAGCACGTCGTCAGGCACCGAGAAAGGCTCGAGCGAAATGCCGAGCTTTTCCTTGGCGCCTTTCAGTTCGTCGGCCCCTAACGCCTCGCCATGGGCCTTGGCCGTGCCTGCCCTGGTGGGCGCGCCATAGCCGATGGTGGTCTTGCAGGCGATCAGCGACGGCTTGTTGGATTTTTGCGCGCGGGTGATTGCAGCCGCAATCGCCGCCTGGTCCTGGCCGTCGATCAATTCCGCCGCCCAGCCAGCGGACTTGAAGCGCTTCACCTGATCGACGGAGTCGGCGATGGAAGTGGGGCCGTCGATCGAAATGCCGTTGTCGTCGTAGAGCACGATCAGCTTGTTGAGCCGCCAGTGTCCGGCCATCGCGATCGCTTCCTGCGATACGCCCTCCATCAGGTCGCCGTCGGAGCAGAGCACATACGTATGATGGTCGACGATCTTCTTGCCGAATTCGGCGGCCAGCATCTTTTCCGCGAGCGCCATGCCGACCGAAGTCGCGATGCCCTGGCCGAGCGGACCGGTGGTGGTCTCGATGCCTTTGGTGCGGAAATTCTCGGGATGACCAGGCGTCAGCGAATCCACCTGGCGGAAGCGCTTGATCTGGTCGAGCGTCATTTCCTTGTTGCCCGTCAGATACAGCAACGCGTAGAGCAGCATCGAACCGTGGCCGGCCGACAACACGAAGCGGTCGCGATCCGGCCAGGTCGGGTCGGCTGCGTCGTATTTCAGAAACTGCGTGAACAGGACGGTGGCGATGTCGGCGGCGCCCATCGGCAGGCCCGGATGACCGGACTTCGCCTTCTCGACCGCGTCCATCGCAAGCCCCCGGATCGCATTGGCCATGCGGACGTGATCGACCTGCGTCATGATGAAATTCCGTCAGATAATGAGATGCTTGGGTGAACCTACGCGGTCAGCGTATGGGTGAGCCTGCACGGTCAGCGCATGCTCGGATGGAACCTGAATTCAGCGGTTGGGATATCACCTCAACTGCCAAAGTCAAAGGAAGTGCGGCGGATTTGCCACTTCAGTCACGCATTTCAACCGGCTTTGCGGTGCATAGTTCCGAAGCGGCGTTGCGCTCGCCTTGTTCGTTACGTAAGTTTCTCCTCCCAAGCGCTTGATTTTGCAAAAAGGCGTCGGGCGCTGCGGGGGGCCTGATGAGCGATGCCATGGACGATCAAACGGTCAACGGTTCGGGCCAACCCGAACAGGCTTTTGCGGACATCGAGACCGCGACGCGCCGCCTGATGGGCGCGCTCGAAGCGCTGGAGCGGGCGGTCGAACGCCGGCGCGAGGCCGACCGCGACGAGGACGAACTGGCGGCACGGATCCAGGCGCTGGGGGCCGATCGCGCGCGGCTTGCGGATGAGCTGGATGGATCGCTGGTGCGCTCGAAACGGCTCGAGCGCTCCAACCGCGAGATCGCCGAAAAGCTCGATGCCGCGATCGGCACCATCCGCGAGGTGCTGGAAGCCGGAGAGATTTCATGAGCCACATCAACGTCACCATCAACGGCCGGCAATACCGCATGGCCTGCGAGGAAGGGCAGGAGGTGCGGCTCTTGAAGCTCGCCGAGAGCCTGGAATCGCGGATCGAGAGCCTGCGCGGCAAGTTCGGCGAGATCGGCGACGCGCGGCTCACGGTGATGGCGGCGCTCACCGTGTGCGACGAATTGCAGGACGCGGGAAACCGCATCCGCGCGCTGGAGGACGAATTGATTGCGCTGCGCGACGTGCGCAGCGTCGCAGCCGATCGCGCCAAGGCAACGCAAAGCGCCGTCGCCAGCGCGCTCAACGCCGCCGCCGACCGCATCGAAAAAACCACGCAAGTGCTCAATCGCACGATTGGCGGTGGCGTCGCGATCGGGTGACGGGCAGCGGCGGTCTACATTGGCGAATAGCGAGGATGACGCAGCCAAACGCCTCGGCCTGAAAGATGTCCGCGATGCCTGCGGCTGCTTGACAAATTGAAGCGCGGCGAACTCGCGCCTGAATTGCATGGCTGATATTTCACCGGGCTATTACGGGTATCGGCGCCGGGAGCATTCGATCTATGCCCGCCACCATGGCCAAAACATCATGCCGCCCAGCGTGCCCGAAATGCGACATGCAAATGATCGCCACGTCGGAAATCAGAAACAGCAAGCAGATGTCTGCGCTGCGATCACGAGGAAATTCGCAAGGTCGAACAGTAGGACCGTTGCCGGTCAGGCCGTGCTCTTGAGAAGCTCGCTGCGGGCTTCCTTTGCGTCGTGCGACGACGAACCCTTGAAGAGCAGGGCGCGCAAGTGCTTGATCAGCGCAGCGGATCGTTGCGGGTCCAAGCCCGCTCGCTCGCACAGCAGCGTCCTGATCGGCGGAAGCGGCGGTAGGTAGTATTCCTTCGCGACGACCAGATCCGGCGGAACGTTTCGGCTGGGAACGGCCGTCAGGCCGATGCCTGCCTTCGCGGCGGCAAATCTGGCGTGGTTGTCCGGGGTGTTGAACACGATCTTGTAGGAAAGGCCGTGTTTGGTCAGCGTCGGAATGATCCAGTCGTTTTGCGGGTGGGTGAGGATCGGAATCGGCGCGCCGGGGCTCAGTACGAAATTTCTCGAGCGGATCCAGGCAACCGGCTCGACATATTCATCCGTGACCATCTGTTCGATGTCTGGATCGAGCCCCGCATTGTCGAAAATGCAGGCAACGTCGATATAGCCGTCGATCAGGCCTCTTCCGATCGCGCAGGAATGGTCGGCAAGGACAAGCACATCGGTCAGGGGATCCGGCAGTTTTTGTCCGACAAATGCCTCCACGAACAACGTGCTCAAGCCGAGCCGCAGCGTCGGCGGCCCGAAATTGTTGCCGCCAAGCCGAAGCAATTGATCGTTGGCTTCCATAATTTTCCGCGCTTGCTGGAGCGCCAGCTTGCCGAGCTCCGTGGTCGTCGTGCCGTTTGCACCCTTCACAAAAAGCGAGCCTCCTACGAGGCTCTGTAACCGTCTGACTTGTGAGCTGATGGCGGGTTGACTGAGGCCCAGCCGTTCGCCTGCCTTCGAGAGGCTTCCGGTTTCGGCGATGGCAATGACAGTACGCACTATTTCGATCGGAATAGTGAGGTGTTGATGTCGTCTTTGCATTGGAGAAGCCCCGAACTGATTGGTCAGGCTGAGGTTGATCCGGTTTGTTCAGTCTGCATTCGGTGGCAGACGCGGCGCTCGAAAGACGATCAGACTTTGGCGTTGCTCGTGCCAAGGTGGTATGTTTGTTGAATCACTACCATAACTACTTGCAACGTACTGCATCAAAGTTTTTGATCGCCTCATAAAACCAAATCTCCGTCAGCAATCTTCGACCATCTGTTCAATACCGATCGGCTGTGCGGGGCGCGACTGATCGGAATCTACAACCCGTATTTATACGGTCTTGGGATTCTGAGCCGGAGCGAGGCGTTCCGACATTCGAGAAATGATCCGCTTCCTTCAATGCCGGCGCGGGACAAGCGCTGTCGAGTTTGCGCTGCTGTTGCCGTTGTTTCTGATTCTCGTCTCGCGCGATCATCCATCACGGGCTTGAGCGGCGTTTTATGACGCTCATCATCGATTCTACCAAGCTGCCGTGCTCGCCAAGACCGACGCCGCGTCACCCGCGTCGGAATGTCGCGACCTCCCGAAGAAATACGGTACCGACCAGGGTTGATCCGCCATAAACTTGGACGACACGCCAATGGCGCTTGGCAAATTCGGCGCGTCCGTTCGCTGCCTTGGCCACGATCGGTGGCGTCGGGCTGTTATCAGGTGATCAAAAACATTGATGCGACAAAAGCCTATATTCTGGGTAGATGATCGATGTCATTCAACTTGTCGTAGCTACGGTTTTTTTGCTCCTCTAATGTTCTTATGGTTCACGAAGTCATTTTGCGGGTGAAGTCTCCTTGAAGATGAAAATGGAGCGATTGCCTTAAGTCAGCTTCGGAGGAAGCCTTTGATGAACAGGCGACACCAACACGTCAATATTCCAATCGAGATTGTTCGAACCGTCGTTGCCATCTCTGAGACCGGAAGCCTGTCGAAAGCGGGAGAGCGCCTCGGTTTGAGCCAGCCCGCGATCAGTTCGCAGGTCAAACGCCTGCAAAACCTGGTTGGCGGTTCGCTGTTTGTGAAAACCGCCAACGGCACCAAGACCACGGAGCTCGGCAAGCTTGCCTTGCAGCAAGCCCGTATCATCCTGGAAGCCAACGATCAGTTGTTGCGGCTTGGCGGCAATAATGTCGGTCCTGCGCCGCTGCGGCTTGGGTTGAGTACCCTGTTTATCGACGAGTTCATCAGGCATCAGCGGCCGGAAGTTCTGGCCGATGTCTTCATCCACACCGACGATTCCACGTCGGTCGGCAGGGGACTTGTCGAAGGCTATATCGACATTGCCTGCATTTACCGAAACCAGCGGCTGGATGCCGATGTCGACCAGATGGTCGTCAACGAACGCGAGGAGCCGCAGATCTGGGTGCGGGCGACGAATTTTACCCTTGCGCCGGGCAGCCCGCTCCCGATCCTGACCTTTCCCGGCGACGACTGGATGATTCCGACGCTGACCAGGCTCGGGATTTCCTACAAAATCGTGTTCAACAGCCTCGATTATCACGCGCGTTTGCGCGCCGTCGAGGCGGGACTCGGGCTCACCACGATTCCCCTGAGCAAGTTGCCTTCGACCCTCGTTCGGGCCGCAGAGGACTACTTGCCGGCGCTGCCGTCCGTCAAAGCCCTGCTGTGCGCGCGACTGGGGTTCGAGACGGAGAAGGCCTCAGAAATCATGCGAAGTCTTTCGACCCTTTTCTTCAAATCGGCTGACGCAAGCGGGTGAAGGGGCCGGGCTTTTGATCGCTCGCGCATCTATGACGCGTTCGGACGCCGGCCACGATGCGGTCGAGATTGTTTCGGCAGCAGGCCCTTTTGCCGATGCGAGCTTTCCGACCCCAGCGAGATCAGTTCCTGGACAAAAAGGTCGAGGATGGACGACGATCGCTTTTCGGTTCTCGTCGCCAAAAAGAATTTTGAGAAGATGCGAGGAATTTTTGGCGAAAGCGATCGCATCTCGCCTCTTCTTACCCAAGCCTCGGCATAGTGCTCCGGCAGGTAACCGAGATAGAGCCCGCTGAGCACGAGCATCGCCTGGGCTTCCATGCTCGAAACTGCGGCTTTCGCAATCGCGCCCGGCACGTGCTGCAATTCAAGGCCCTTGGCATAGGGCCTGATCGCAAACGGATGTTGTCCCACCGATTTAGGGTCGATCCGCGCGGGGCTCGCGCGAAACAGCGGATGAGAAGCGCCGCAATACAGGGATTGCGGCTCTTCCCTCAGCGGCGAAAAGCGCAAGCCCCGATAGGTCTGGGTCTCCGGGACGATCGCAACGTCAATTCCGCCGTTTCCAAGCTCCGAAATCAAAAGCTCCGGAGGCTTGATCT
Organism: Bradyrhizobium erythrophlei; assembly: GCF_900142985.1. NCBI lineage: Bacteria > Pseudomonadati > Pseudomonadota > Alphaproteobacteria > Hyphomicrobiales > Nitrobacteraceae > Bradyrhizobium > Bradyrhizobium erythrophlei. The sequence continues at coordinate 1,741,033 of NZ_LT670849.1, read as the reverse complement.
CGATGTTGATGGTGACGTCCGGTGCCTTCCGGCTCACGGCGGAGATGACGCGATGGATCGGCATGTCCGGATCGGTCACGGTGTTGTCGACCAGGCCGAGGCGCAATGTTCCGACCAGCCGGTTTCGCAAGCCCCCCACCGCGTCTTCAAAGGTACCGAGACCCAGAAACAGCAGCTTCGATTGGTCGTAGACGATGGCGCCGCGATCGGTCAGGCCGAAGCCGCTTCTACCCCGCCGGCAAAGCTGGAAGCCGAGCCGCTGCTCGAGCCCCTTGATGTGAAAGCTGACCGCGGACTGGCTTAAGCCCAGCGCAACCTGGGCGCCTAGGAAGCCCCGATGTTCGACAACGGAGCGAAAGACCGCGAGCGAAGTCAAATCCGAATTCGAAAGGTGCATGTTATATCAAAAATCCTGATGTGAGCTTTCACATATTACTATTTTTCGAAACTGAACGCGATGCTGCAATGCCGGAGCCAGAATGCAGGGAGAACGCCATGACTGCGGCCGCCGCGATTGCCCCAAACACCCTTGTTCGTCGCGAAATCGTCCCGGCGAAGGGACGATGGTCAGCGCGCCTGAAGCCGGGCCAGACGTTGAAGATGATCGATACCGAGGGGCAGCAGGCCATCGACTTCCTCTGCTACAGCGCCGAGCTTCCGCTCGACCGGATCAACATCCCGACGACGGTGCGGTTGAACAAATCGCTCTACATCACCAAAGGCTCGAAGATCTATTCGGAACGTGCGCGAACGATGATGTCGGTGCTCGAGGACACCTGCGGTTACCACGACACGCTTGCGGGCTGCTGTAGCTGCGAGATCGACAAGGTTCGTTACGGCGTCGACAAGACGGAAAGCTGCCGGACCAATTTCATCGCCGAGCTCGCCGGTTGGGGCATGTCGCCGTCGGAAATCGTCTCGAACATCAATTTCTTCATGAGGGTCAGGTTTTCCGCTGACGGCGAGCTGACGATCGCCGACGGCGTCTCAAAGCCAGGCGACTATGTGGTGTTGCGGGCCGAGATGCCGCTCATTGTCGTGATCTCGAATTGTCCGCAGGAAAACAATCCCGCGGCCGGATTTTCGCCGACCCCGGTGGAAGTCATCGTGAGCGAGGCTCCATAACAGCCAGAGCGGCGAACGCTGGCGACGGTAGTGGTCCGATTCTAACGTTCGCATCCCTTCTCGGCAGGCAATTTTGCGAACGTTAGAATCAAAGGACCACTAGCAAATATAGGCTTCTAGTGGAGTTTCGGATTTGACATTCGCTTTACGAGCTCGTGGCTAGGCGGGTAGCGAATGTCAAATCCACTCCACTAGGTACGGTGGACAGCGGCCGTCGCCGCTGGTTATTCCGCCACTTCGTTGTTACATTGGCTTTGCGAGGCTGCGTCGCGCGTCAGGAGCCATATATCCCCGGGGCCTTATCGATCCTTTAGGGAACTGTCCCTGGCCGGGTCCGTGGACCCGGACATATGGTGCCCACCTACTTTCGTAGGGAACTCCGGGATCGAGCGCTTCAACGGCGACCGCGGCCTCGCACTTTTATAAGTTATCGATTGTGAACCGTGGCGCGTCCTTCCGCCTACGTCATACCCCGCGAAGGCGGGGTATCCAGTACGCCGCGGCCGTACAGTTTAATGACGAATGCCTCCGGGTACTGGATCACCCGCTTTCGCGGGTGATGACATAGCGAGATTGGGCGCATGTCTGCACTTCCATCAAAGGGTGACTTGCGCAAAACCGCGCTCGATGCGCGCGATGCGATGGAAGTGGCGGCGCGCGCGGCGGCCAGCGAAAAACTCGGCGCGCGAGGGTTGCCGTTCGAGGTGGCTGCCGGCGCCGTTGTTTCCGGCTATTCGCCGATCCGCAGCGAACTCGATCCCGTACCGCTGATGCAGAAGCTGGCGGCGCAAGGCGCAAAACTCGCGCTGCCCGCCATTCTCGGGCGCGGCAAGTCGCTGGTCTTCCGCGCGTGGTTACCGGGCGATCGCCTGACGATGGGCCCGCTTGGCATTCTCGAGCCGTCGCCGGCTGCGGCCGGACTCATTCCCGACATCATGCTGGTGCCGCTTGCTGCCTTCGATGGCCTCGGCCATCGCATTGGTTACGGCGCCGGTCATTACGATTTTACGCTGGCGCACTTGCGCAAATTAAAGCCGATCACCGCTATCGGCCTCGCCTTCGCCGCCCAGGAAATCAAGGCCGTTCCTGCGCTGGCGCACGACGTGTCGCTCGATTATGTGCTAACGGAAAAGAAAGCGTTCGATTTTCGGAATCTTTAGGAGCCTTTATTGCGTATCTTGTTTGTCGGCGATGTGGTCGGCCGATCCGGACGCTCCGCAGTGTCCGAACATCTGCCCGGGATGATCCGCAACTGGTCGCTGGATCTCGTCGTCATCAACGGTGAGAACGCGGCTGGCGGCTTCGGCATCACTGAGGCGATCTATCAGGAATTGCTCGATGCCGGCGCGGATGCAATTACGCTCGGCAATCACGCCTGGGACCAGCGCGAGGCGCTGGTGTTCATCGAACGCGCGCCGCGTCTTATTCGTCCGGCGAATTTTCCGCCCGGCACGCCGGGCCGCGGGGCGGCGTTGATCGACACCAAAAGCGGCAAGCGCGCGCTTGTTGTCAACGCTATCGGCCGCGTGTTCATGACGCCGTTCGACGATCCCTTTGCTGCCCTCGCCCGCGAGCTCGCAGCCTGTCCGTTGCGGGAAGCTGCGGATGCGGTCGTGGTCGATTTTCACGGCGAGGCCTCGAGCGAAAAGCAGGCGATCGGCTATTTCTGCGACGGCCGCGCCAGCCTCGTGGTCGGCACCCACACCCATGTGCCTACCGCCGATCACCAGATTCTTTCCGGCGGCACCGCCTATATGACCGACGCCGGCATGACCGGCGACTACGATTCGATCATCGGCATGCAGAAGGACGAGCCGATCCGGCGCTTCACGTCGGGCATTCCGGCCGCGCGCTTCGAGCCTGCGCTTGGCGTCGCAACATTGAGCGGCATCGCGGTCGAGACTGACGATGCGACGGGGCTCGCGGTGAAGGTCGCAGCCGTTCGAACGGGCGGACGGCTTTCGCCGGCGCTGCCAGAGTTCTGGGTGGCCTGACGGCTGCTACCGTCGGCGGGTTCTGACCGCGGGATGCATCCCGCGGCCAGTTGTTGATGACAGGTCAATTCACCGCGAAGACATAGATGGCGCCGCCGGGCGGCACGTCCGGATATCTGCCCGGGAAGGTCTGGTTCAACCTGCCCTGCATGCGGGCCGCATCGACGCCCCAGCCCGTCTGCACGGCAATGTACTGCTTGCCGTCCACCTCAAACGACACGGGAACGCCGTTAACCCCCGAGATCGTGGGATACTGCCACAGGATCTTTCCGGTCTTCGCGTCGAAGGCGCGGAACAAGCGGTCGTTGGTGCCGCCGGAGAACAGCACGTCACCACCGGTCGCGAGGATCGGCCCCCAGTTCTCCGATGGCAGGTTGGTGGTCCAGGCACGCTTGCCGGTGTCGAGATCCCATGCCTGCACCTCGCCGATGTGATCCGCGCCGGCGCGTATCCGCAGCACGTTGGTGGTGACGCCGGTGTAGCGTTCTCCGACCACGTATTTCGGCACTTCCGTCGTCAGCTCGGTGCAGAGGTTTTCGTTCGCCGGGATGTACAAGAGCCGCGTCTTCGGACTGTACGCTGCCGGCGGCCAATCCTTCCCGCCCCACGTGCCGGGGCAGAACAAGGTCATCCTGCCGGTCGCCGGCTTGTGTTCGGGATCGACGATGGGCCGCCCGGTCTGCGGATCGACGCCCTTGAAGACGTTGTGGCTGACGAAATTCTGCGCCGTGATGAAGTTGATCTTTCCATCCGTGCGCTCGAGTTGCCACAGGTAGCCATTCCGGGCGACGTCGACGAGGCCCTTCACGGTCTTGTCGCCGTGCTTGTAGTCGACGATGATCGGCGGCGAGACCTCGTCCCAGTCCCAAGAGTCATTCTGGTGATACTGGAAGTGTCCCTTGATCGACCCGCTCTTGCCGTCGAGAGCGACGACCGACGAGGTATAGAGATTGTCGCCCGGGCGCTGATCGCCCATCCACGGCCCGCCGTTTCCGGTGCCCCAGTACGAGAGATTGGTCTCCGGATCGTAGGTTGCCGGCACCCAGACCGATGCGCCACCAGTCTTCCACTGATCGCCGTTCGGCCACGTCTCGCTACCGGGCTGACCGGGCTCCGGCACCATGAAGGTACGCCAGGCTTCCTTGCCGGTCTCGGCGTCGTACGCGGCCACGAAGCCGCGGATACCGAGTTCACCGCCCGACGTTCCCATGATGACCTTGCCGTCGGCGACGAGCGGCATGATCGAGGTGTAGTAGCCCTTGCGATAGTCAGCGACCTTCGCGGTCCAGGTTTCCTTGCCGGTCTTCGCGTCGAGCGCCACCAGCGTGGTGTCTGCCGATGCGAAGTAGACCTTGTCGCCGTAAAGCCCGACGCCGCGGCTGGTCGGGTGCAGGTTCACGAGATCTTCCGGCAGCGGGCGCTTGTAGCGCCACAGCAACGTTCCGGTCTTCGCCTCGATGGCGATCACCTGGTTGCCGGGGGTTGCGACGAACATCACGCCGTTGTTGACGATGGGCGGCGCCTGGTGTCCCTCGACCTGGCCGGTGGCGAAACTCCACACGAGTTGGAGACGACCGGCGTTCTCCGGCGTGATCTGGGCGAGCGGGCTGTAACCCCATCCGTCATAGGTGCGCCGAAACAGCAGCCAGTTCGAATCTTCAGGCTTGCGCAACCGATCCGCGGTGACCGGCGAATAGTTCTGCAGCACCTGAGGCAATGGCGCCGGACCCGGGGGCGATGCCATCATTTCTTGCGCCGATCCGTTTGCGAGACCGGCAGCTGTGATCACCGCAACGGCTGAAATGCCGTGCAGCCAGCTCTTCCATCGAGACATGAACTCCTCCCTGCGAATTATTTTTATTTGGAATTCATCGATCAGGACGATACGACACCGAGCCTCCCGATGAATGGCTTGGCCACGGCAAGCTTGCCATCGACAATCTTGAGCGGAAGCGACGCCAGTGCGCGCGGGGCCGGTCCATCCACGATCGCTGCCGCCTCGCGCGGATTGTAGCGAGAATTGTGGCACGGACACTCGAGCATGAGTTGATCCGCCTGCCAGCCGGTAACTTCGCAGCCCGCATGCGGGCAGATCGCCGAATATCCGACAACGCCATCGGCGGCGCGCCCCTGCGTCGGCTGTTCGAGCGTCGCCGGATCGAGGCGGACCAGCAGCACCTTGTTGAGGCGCGATCCGTCGCGGACTGTTTTCGTGGCCGGATCCATCGGCCAGGCGATCAGCTGCGGAGCCGAGATATCACCTGGTCCGAGGGGTGTCGGAGGGCCATCGGCGCCAACCAGAAAGTCGCCTTCCTGAGGCCGCTCGTCGGCCGGCTCGGCCGCAGCCGGCAAAGCGGACGCGGCCAGCACGGCCGATGCCAGCAGCAACACATCGCGTCGGCTCGTTACGCCATCATCCGTCTTGCAACGGCACGAACAACCGCACGCCTGATCAGGATCGCTGTCAGCCGCCACGCCTCCCCGCTTTCTCCCGGCACGTGGACTGGCCGAGTTGCTGTTTTGACGGCGCGTTGCACCGAGCCCGCAAGGATCGTTGCCATTCCGCACCCCGTCAAGCGCACAAGCAGCGGAGCAGGTTCGCATTTTCGCCCGGCCCGCGAAATCGCCGCGTCCGGAGCTTGGATGATGGATTTATGAATAGACGCCTCGACCGAACGCGCGTGACGCAGCCGAGTCAGCTGCGCTGATTTGCCCGTCGGGCAATTTTGCAAAATCCTTGTCCAGCCCTTTCAGCAAAAATAATTCGCTTCGCCGATCGCTAGAAGCAGCACTATTGATTCCGCTGTCTCGCGCCCACAGGGGCGTATCGCGATCGTCACGGACGTTGGGCGCGGGATGCGGTGGACGCTTTTGGCGCGCAAGACGAATGCGCCAACAAGCGGACGGCGAAGCCGTGTGGTCCTGACGCCCCGACGCTGGCGTTCAACTCGCGATGATGCTGCGCATCACGCGGGGATGGTGACAACAAAGCCCGGCTCACCAGGGAGAGCGCGGAATAAGCCGTTAAAACCATTGCGCAGGAAACGCCGGGTGATCCCGGCCGAACCTGTGGTGACTTGCTCGTGTGCTTCTTATTTTTGCACGCGAGGCTGCGGGTGCGGCTGCGCACCCGGCGTTTCCTGCGCCCTCTGTTTGGGGGAGAGGTCATGCAAACTCGGGCGCGCTGGCGTCGCGGGAGTGCGCAGCTGTGACCGTTATTTTGTTTGCGGCCATCCTTCGAGACGCCGCTTCGCGGCTCCTCAGGATGAGGTCGCGACAAGCGATGAAACTTGAACCTCATGGTGAGGAGCGCGGCAACGCCGCGCGTCTCGAACCACGAGGCCCGGATGTCGCAGCTGTTTGACAGGTGAACCAGAAGCGAACGGGCTGCCCAGGCCTAGAAGCCGAAGAATTCCTCGCGCAGCGCGTCCTCGTATTTCGCCTTGGCGTCCTTGACGACGCTGCGCAGTTCGTCCTCCTCGAAATGCGCCTGCTCCCAACTGTCGACTTCGGCGACCGTATGGTTGACCGATGCGAGCGCCTCTTCCTTGCGAATGGCGGCGATCCAGTTTTCCACCGCGGCCTTGTAGTCAGCTTGCAGTTTGTCGAGTTCGGGATGCTCTCCGGCCATCGCAGCCTTCCTCCGCTTGTCAGGAGTGGCGGCTTATAGGAGGCGCAGATGAACGGACGACGACAGCGGAACCGCCGATCGGGCGACACATGTGGAAAGCGGAGTGCGTGCGGCTCGCCTTAGAGCTTATAGGCGGTGCGGAAGCCGCCCCAGTGCCTGCCCCTGACGCGGATCGGCACGTCGATCTCGCGCATCATGACCGTGTTGCCGTTACCCATGTCGCGGGCATAGCTCTGGATCAGGTAGGTGCGCTGGTTGCGGCCTGCGGCAAGTCCGGCTGTGTCGTTGAAGATGCGGCGATTGCGGCTATGCGCTGTGTTCCAGGCGACGTCGCCTGCGCGCTGCGGATGCGAATAGACCTTGTTGTGCACCGGCAGGTAGCCGTTGCGATCGATCGCGACACAGAACACCATGCGCGGGTCTTTGGCGAGGAATTCCTCCTGGAACGGCGGCAGCGCGCGATCGGCCCAGTCGAGGATGCGGGTGCGGTGCTGCACTGGATTGGAGCCGGGGATTTCGACGTAATCCGTATCGAAAAGCGCCTCCATCGAGACCGCGCCGCTTGCGAGGCCGTGTTCGAACATCTTGTTGAGCTGCGCGCCGGCTTCCATGGCGCGGGTGACGAATTCGGTGTTCTCGTCGTGGATCGACCAGAGCTTGTCTTCGATTTTTTCGACCAAAGCGGCGTCGTTGGTCATGAAGGTCGCCTGGACGCCGGCGGCCGATCGCTCGCCGCTTCGGATCTTGCAGGCGCCGATGCCTTCGATGGTGGCGCTGAGCATCTGGTTGAGCGGCACCCTGGCCGCATCAGTTCCGCCGATCAGGATGTTCTCAAGCGAAATCTCGTAGACCTGCGCCGCGATGCGGCCTTGCGCGGCGTCGATCTCGAGCCTCAGGTTGCACGGCAATCGCTCGTCTTTTCTGCGGTCGGCGCGCATGTCGGTGCCGAGCAGCACCGCGCAGCGGGTCTTGAGCTTCTGGGCGAAGATGGTGACGGCCTTGCCGGCATTGGCGACGTGTTCGCGATGCGTCTCGGCCTCTTTCACGGCGTGGTCGATTTCGGTCGCGCTGTCGCCGACGGAAGCGATGAAGTTCGAGGCGGTCGCGACGTTCTCGGTCATCGCGCTGGTGGTCTCGTTCTGCTCGGCCACCGCGCCGTTGACGTTCTCGAACACCGGACGGATCGCCTGGATCGCCTGCGAAATCCGGTGCACGGCCTCCACGGACCCGGCCGCGTCCCGTTGCAGCGCGTCTATTTTTTTCTTGATCTCCTCGGTCGCGTCCTGCGTTTGCACCGCGAGCGCCTTGACCTCGGAAGCGACCACCGCGAAGCCGCGTCCGGCACTGCCCGCGCGGGCGGCTTCGATCGTGGAGTTGAGCGCCAGCAGCGTCGTTTGCCGCGCGATCTGTGCGATCAGGTTGACGACATTGCCGATCGCCGCGGAAGACTCTTTCAGCCGGTCGACATTGAGACTCGCATCGTGAGCGGCGGCGCTCGCTTCGTCGGCAAGCTTGCCCGCATCGCGAACCTGCGATCCGATACCCTCGGCGGAGTCGGAAAACTTGTCGGCCGCCTGCGAAAAAATCGCGGCCGTGCTCTGGGCCTCGCTCGAGCGCACGCTGAGCGCATCGGTGCGCCGGCGGACGGCGGCAAGCGTGGTCGCGGTCGCCTCCGCGCCGCCGGCAACGGAAGTTGCCGCGCGCTCCAACTGGCGAATCATGCCGCCGAGTTCGATTTCGAGCAGTTCGAGAATGGCCTCGGTCGATTCGGCGGCGGAATTGTCCGCAGCCTCCGCGACCTGGGCCGGCTTCGCCTCGGAGACGGCGGCAGGCGCAGGGGAGGGCGGCGTGGCTTTCCGGAACAATCCAATCGCCATTCGGTGTCTCTGACGTCAGGTGGTCGGCGGCGATGGTCCCACGGCGTCGTGAAGTGATGGTTAACAAATGCCTGATTTGTTGGCAGTTTCTGCCGCCCTCGGCCCCGCAACGCAGCTAAACCTTTGATTTCAGCGAGTTAGAGGCCTATAAGGCCGCGCTTTCCATCCAAATCACGCTTCGACTTCCGAAAGATCAGCATGGCCGGACATTCCCAGTTCAAGAACATCATGCACCGCAAAGGGCGTCAGGACGCCCAGAAGTCGAAGCTGTTCGGCAAGCTGGCGCGCGAAATCACGGTCGCTGCCAAGCTTGGAACGCCCGATCCGGCGATGAACCCCCGGCTGCGGGCAGCCGTGATCGCCGCGCGGCAGGAAAACATGCCGAAGGACAATATCGAGCGTGCCATCAAGAAGGCGCTGGGCGGCGAGAGCGAGAACTACGACGAAATCCGCTACGAAGGTTACGGCCCCGGCGGCGTCGCGGTCATCGTCGAGGTGCTGACCGACAACCGCAACCGCGCGGCCTCCGATATCCGCTCCTATTTCACCAAGTCGGGCGGCAATCTCGGCGAAACCGGCGCGGTGTCCTTCATGTTCGATCGCACCGGCATCATCGAATATGACGCGAAGGTGGCGTCCGACGATGCGATGCTGGAAGCGGCGATCGATGCCGGCGCCGACGATGTGCTGTCCAGCGAAAGCGGCCACGAGGTCTACGCCTCGCAGGAAACATTGCGCGACGTTGCCAAGGCGCTGGAGGCGAAGTTCGGCGAGGCGCGCAAGGCGGCGGTGATCTGGAAGCCGCAGAATACCGTCGCGGTGGACGACGAAACCGGCGAGAAGCTGTTGAAGCTGATGGACCTTTTGAACGAGCACGACGACGTTCAGAACGTCTATGCCAATTTCGAGGTTTCCGACGCGCTCGTGGCCAAGATGGGCGGATAACCTCATTCCACCCGCGAATCATGCGGTATAAATGCCCATGTCCTCGCAGCCGATTCGTTCCCCCGTTCGCATCCTTGGTATCGACCCCGGCCTGCGCCGCACCGGTTGGGGCGTGATCGAAGTCGAAGGCAACCGTCTGGTTTATATCGGGTGCGGTTCGGTCGAGCCGCCGGAAGATCTGCCGCTGTCGAGCCGCTTGCTTGCCATTCACGAGGGGCTCGCCACAGTGCTCGGCAATTTCCGCCCGCTCGAGGCCGCTGTCGAACAAACCTTCGTCAACAAGGATGGCGTCGCGACGCTGAAGCTCGGCCAGGCCCGTGGCGTCGCCATGCTGGCGCCAGCGATGTTCGGAATTTCGGTTTCCGAATATGCGCCCAACCAGGTGAAGAAGACCGTGGTCGGCGCCGGCCATGCCGACAAGAACCAGATCATGGTGATGCTGAAGGTGCTGTTGCCCAAGGCCGAGCCGAAATCCGCTGACGCGGCCGACGCCCTCGCCATCGCCATCACGCACGCGCATCACCGCACCAGCGCCGCGATGCGGCTCAAGGTGGTCGGTCTATGATCGGCAAGCTCAAGGGCCTGATCGATTCCTATGGCGAGGATTTCGTGATCCTCGATGTCGGTGGCGTCGGTTATCAGGTGCATTGCTCGTCGCGTACCTTGCAGTCCTTGCCCGCGCCGGGCGAGGCGGCGGTACTGTCGATCGAAACCTATGTGCGCGAAGACCAGATCAAGCTGTTTGGTTTCAAGAGCGACATCGAGCGCGAATGGTTTCGGCTGTTGCAGACGGTGCAGGGCGTCGGCGCCAAGGTCGCACTCGCCGTGCTAGGGACGCTGTCGCCGCCGGATCTGGCGAATGCAATTGCGCTGCGCGATAAGGCCGCGGTGACCCGCACGCCCGGCGTCGGCCCCAAGGTCGCCGAGCGCATCGTCACGGAATTGAAGGACAAGGCGCCTGCCTTCGCCAATGTCGATCCGGCGGTGGTGTCTCTCTCCGGCGCGATCGACGATTCTCGCGCGCCGCGCCCGGTGACCGATGCAATTTCCGCGCTGGTCAATCTCGGCTACGGCCAGCCGCAGGCGGCAGCCGCAATTGCCGCAGCCTCGCGCAGCGCCGGGGAAAAAGCCGAGACCGCGCAGCTCATCCGGCTGGGCCTGAAGGAATTGGCGAAGTAGGCTAGTGGAGTGGATTTGACATTCGCCACCTGTCTAGCCGCAAACTCGGAAGGCGAATGTCAAATCCTAAACTCTACTAGCTCCCGCCTCCGAAGGAATGCATCGTCGACCATGCTGAGCAAGAAGGACAAGGAACTGATCGCCGCCGCCACCGAGGCGATCAGCCAGCGCTATCGCAACGACTGGCAGGAAGTGGGCGCCGCGATGCGCACCCGCGACGGCCGCGTCATCACCGGAGTGAACATCGACGCCTATATCGGCCGGATCGCGGTCTGCGCCGAAGCCATTGCGATCGGCCGCGCCATCACCGAGAGCGGCGATCACGGCATCGAGACCATCGTGGCCGTGCGTCATCCGAAGCCGGACGAGCCGGGCAAGATTGCGGTGGTCTCGCCGTGCGGCATTTGCCGCGAACTGATCCACGATTATGACGCCAAGGCGCGTGTCATCGTGCCCAATAGCGGCCGCACGCCCAAGGTCGTGAAAATTGGCGAACTGTTGCCGAACAAATACCGGCGGGGCAACGAATGAACCCGCCCCCGCGCATAGTCACGCCTGATCGCCGCACCGACGATGTGGGCGATACCGCGATGCGGCCGCAATCGCTATCCGAATTTGTCGGCCAGGCGCAGGCGCGCAAGAATCTCTCGATCTTCATCGAGGCCGCGCGCAAGCGCGGCGAGGCGCTCGATCACGTGTTGTTCGTCGGCCCGCCTGGATTGGGCAAGACCACGCTGGCGCAGATCGTCGCGCGCGAGCTCGGCGTCGGCTTTCGCGCCACGTCCGGTCCGGTGATCGCCAAGGCTGGCGATCTCGCCGCGCTCTTGACCAATCTCGAAGAGCGCGACGTGCTCTTCATCGACGAAATTCACCGCTTGAGCCCGGCGGTCGAGGAAGTGCTCTATCCCGCGATGGAGGATTTTCAGCTCGACCTGATCATCGGCGAGGGGCCGGCGGCGCGCTCGGTCAAAATCGAGCTCGCGAAATTCACCCTGGTCGGCGCCACGACGCGCGCGGGGCTTTTGACCAATCCGCTGCGCGACCGTTTTGGCATTCCGGTGCGGCTGAATTTCTACACCGAGGACGAACTGGAAAAGATCGTCACCCGCGGCGCGCGCGTGCTCAACGTTGGCATGACCAGCGACGGCGCCAACGAAATTGCCCGCCGCGCCCGCGGCACGCCGCGTATCGCCGGGCGGCTGCTGCGCCGCGTGCGGGATTTTGCGTCCGCCGCGGATGCGGATTCGATCGATCGCAAGATCGCCGACAACGCGCTGGGCGCGCTGGAAGTCGATGCCGTCGGGCTTGACGCGATGGACCGGCGTTATCTCACGACGATCGCGATAAACTATGGCGGCGGCCCGGTCGGCGTCGAGACGCTCGCCGCCGCTCTGTCCGAGCCGCGCGATGCCATCGAGGACATCATCGAGCCTTATCTGATCCAGTGCGGCTATCTGCAACGCACCCCGCGCGGGCGCTTGTTGACCTCGCACGCCTTCCGCCATCTCGGTCTGAGCGAGCCCACGCGCGATCCGTCGCAGTTCGGATTATTCGGCAACGGCGACGAGGACGAATGACGGCTTCACGCACCATCAAGATCGTCGCTGCCTTGATCCGCGACGACGCCGGGCGGGTGTTGTTGGTGCGCAAGCGCGGCACGAGCGCCTTCATGCAGCCGGGCGGAAAGCTCGATGCCGGCGAAGATGACATCGCCGCGCTGTCCCGCGAAATATCGGAAGAGCTCGGCTGCCTTGTCGTTCCGGCTTCGGTCCGCCCGCTCGAGGCGTTCGATGCGGTCGCCGCCAATGAGCCGGGCTTTCGCGTGGCGGCCAGTCTCTATCACGTCGATGTGATGGGTGCGATCGCGCCGAGCCGGGAGATTGATGAAGCGATCTGGATCGATCCGGCGTCACCGCCCGATATTCATCTGGCGCCGCTGACGCGCGACCACGTTTTGCCGCTCGCCGTGCAGGGTTAGCGCTAGGTAAGGTTACTGCGCGGTATTGGCGCAAGCCTCTCCCAATTCCGCTGCATTTGCTGATCATAGAGGAAAGTGCATCACAATCGCTTTCCATGATTTCGCGTCGTCATCTTCTGCGTGGATTTTCGGGCCTCGGCGTCGCCGGAGTCTCGACGGCTGCCTATGGGGTCAGCGAACCCGAGCTTCAGCTTCAGGTCACGCGGTATCAGATTTCGCCGCCGCAATGGCCGGCTGATCTCAACCTCAAGATCGCGGTCGTCGCCGACGTTCACGCCTGCGATCCCTGGATGTCGCTCGATCGTATCCAGGAAATCGTCGAACACACCAATGCGCTTCAGCCCGACATCACCGTGTTGCTCGGCGACTATGTCGCCGGCCACCGGCATGTGACGCGATTTATTCCGGCCGATGAATGGGCGTCCGCGCTCGCCGGTCTCAAGGCGCCGCTCGGCGTGCACGCCATTCTCGGCAATCATGATTATTGGGATGACCGGACGGTTCAGCGCAGCGGGCAGGGCGCGACCGCTGCCCGCCGCGCGTTAGAGGCCGCTGGCATTCCGGTCTACGAAAATGACGTCCAGCGCCTGAGCAAGGGCGGCCGCCCGTTCTGGCTCGCAGGCCTCGGCGATCAACTGGCATACGCTCCGGCGCGGCGCTTTCGTCCGATCAAACGAATTGGCGTCGACGATCTCAGCGCGACGCTCAACAAGGTAACGGACGATGCGCCGGTCATCCTGCTGGCGCATGAGCCGGATGTCGCACACCGCGTGCCGTCCCGCGTCGCGCTCCAGCTCTCCGGTCACACCCATGGCGGTCAGGTGCGGCTGATGGGCTGGTCGCCGGTAGCGCCTTCCGGACAACTCTTGACCTACGGTCATATCCGCTTGAACTGCGATATCGTCGTCTCCGGCGGTCTGGGTTGCAGCCTGCTGCCGTTCCGGATCGGTGTTCCCCCGGAAATCGTGCAGGTGACGCTGGGAAAGCCGGGCCTCATCGTATCCTAGCGTCTAGCCCGCGCTTGCGCGCCACGGTGAATTCTCGCAAAACACGATTGTCTGAAGAGGCGATCGAGGCCGCACGTGACACAACCCTACCTTGATGGCGAAATCCGCGACGGCCGCCATCACATGCAAATCCGCGTCTATTACGAGGACACGGATTTCTCCGGCATCGTCTATCACGCCAACTATCTGCGCTTCATGGAGCGTGGCCGCACCAATCATTTGCGGTTGATGGGCGCCGAGCAGCACGCGCTGTTCACGGAAGTGGAGACCGAGATATCAGGCTTTGCCTTTGTGGTGCGCTCGATGAAACTCGATTTTCTGAGACCTGCGCGGATGGACGATGTGCTGGATATCGTGACCTGGCCGGTCGCGGTGAAAGGCGCCTCCATCGTTCTGGCGCAGGAGGTACGGCGTGATTCGGACGTATTGGTCACCGCCGAGGTGCGCGTCGCCTTCATCAGCGAGGGCAGGGCGCAGCCTATTCCGAAATCGATCCGCATGCTGATGAAGGCCGATCTCGAGTAGTTGAAGCCCTCGATTGGCTCTTGCAATCGAGCGATAGAAACACGGCCATCGACTCTCTTGATTCACGCGATAGTCTCGGCCGCCATGCAGAAGCCGGGAGGTCAAGATGTCGCGTCCGCCACTACCGCCGTTCACCCGTGAAACCGCCGCGCAGAAGGCGCGCATGGCGGAAGACGCCTGGAATTCGCGCGATCCCGAACGCGTGTCGCTTGCCTATACCGAGGACAGCCGCTGGCGTAACCGCTCTGAAGTCTTCGAGGGGCGTGCGGCGATCGTCGCATTCCTCACGCGCAAATGGGCGAAGGAGCTCGACTATCGCCTGATCAAGGACCTCTGGGCGTTCGACAACAACCGCATCGCGGTGCGCTTTCAGTATGAATGGCGTGATGCGAGCGGCCAGTGGCACCGCTCCTATGGCAATGAGCAGTGGGAGTTCGACGAGCACGGCCTGATGCGCCGGCGCGAGGCCAGCATCAATGACATCACGATTGACGAGAAAGATCGGCGCTTCCACTGGCCGGCGCCCGGACCCCGGCCGCAAGACGTGCCGGGTCTGGGCGACAGTCCGTTCTGAGATATTCAAACAGCCTCTCCCCGCGTGTGGGGAGAGGCAATGGCGTTCGCTCAGGCCGCGGCCTTGTGGCGGGCGATCTCGGCCTTGTACAGCTCGAACTCTTCCGCGATCGCTTTCGCGATGCTGGGCCGCGCGCGCAGCCGCTCGTAATAGGCTTTCACGGTCGGCCATTTCGCGAGCTCGATCGGCGGCGTTGCCATGGTCCAGTTGATGACGGTGACAAGATAGGCATCCGCCACCGTGAAATGGTCGAGCAGGAATTCGCGGTCCTTCAGATAGTTTTCGAGATGGTCGAGGCGCGAGAGGCCCCGGCCGAGGATGTAGGACTTGATTTCCGCCGGCGCTTTCCTGTCGAGCAGCGGTACGAATAATCCCTTGTGCAATTCGGTGCCGATAAAGCAGAGCCATTGATGCAGCCTGCTTCGGTCCATGCCCGGTGAAGTACCGAGATGCGCTTCGGATAAGCGATCGGCCACGTATTGCAGGATGGCCGCGTTCTCGGTCAGCACCTGCCCGTCATCGGTGCGCAACGTCGGCACCAGCCCAAGTGGATTGATCGTGCGAAAATCCGATCCGTCGTTCTGCACCACCTTGTTTTTCGGGTCGACCTCGAAATAGGTCGCCTCGTAGCCAGCTTCGTAGAATGCAATCCGGGTCGCCAGCGAACAGGCAAGCGGTGAGAAGTAGAGATCCATGGCGTTCCTCGCGGGTTTGGATTTGGGTTTCCAAGTCGGTCTTGCTTTTTGTACTGTCTCGCATAATATAAATTGGGTCAAGGAATTTTTTGCAAAATGGTACAAAAAACGAAAAAGTCGCCGGAAATCAGACCTGAAGCGGTTGCGCCGAAGCGCCGCGGGCGGCCGCGCGCCTATGAGCCCGAAGTTGCCCTCGGCAAGGCGCTCGATCTGTTTCGGAAAGACGGTTTCGCCGCGACCTCGCTCGACGAGCTCAGCGCGGCGACGGGGATGAACCGGCCGAGCCTCTATGCAGCGTTCGGCGACAAGCGCGAGCTCTATATCAAGAGTTATGCGCGCTATCGCGCCGATGCGCGCGCGGCGATGGTCGAGATTTTCAGAGGCGAGTTGCCAATCCGCGAGCGGCTTGCGCGCATCTATGCCGCGGCGCTCGATATCTATGTTGCCGATGTCTCAGAGCCGCAGGGCTGTTTCACGGTCATGACGGCCGCCTCCGAAGCGGTCGCTGATTCCGAGATCCGCGCGATGGTGCTGGACGGATTTGCCGAGCTCGACAGGGCGTTCGCGTCCTGCTTCCGCCGCGCCAAGGAGCAGGGCGAATTGCCGCCGTCGGCCGATCCGGCCGTTTTGGCGCAACTTGCGTCGGCCACGATCCATACCATCGCGATCCGGTCGCGGGCGCGCGTACCTCGCAAGGAACTCGAGGCGATCGCGAACGGCGCGATCGCCGTGATGTGCGGATGAGGCCGCGGCGAGAAGGCTAGCGGGCCTTTCAATATCCCCGGTCCGGATCGACGAGGTTTTCCAGCGCTTGGCCGCCTTCAAATCGGTCGATCTGACGCGCGACATATTTCGAAATCTCGTCGGCGTCGGTGTCGGCGGCGTTGTGCGGCGTCAGCACGACCTTCGGATGGGTCCAGAACGGGCTATCTGCGGGCTGCGGTTCGACCTGATAGACGTCGAGCGAGACCGCGCCTAACGTGCCGTCGTCAAGGCACGACAGAATATCGGCCTCATTCTGCAAGCCGCCGCGCCCGGCATTGATCAGAACCGGCGCGCCAAGCGGGCTTGACCGGTTCAGTTTGGAGAATAGTTCGCGGTTGAGGATGCCATGCGTATCTGGCGTCAGCGGCAACAGGCTGACCAGAATGTCGGTGCGTCGCAGGAACGCATCGAGTTGCGTTTTGCCGTGGAAGCATTCGACGCCCTTGATCGTCTTCGGGCTGTTGCTCCATCCGACGACCTGAAAGCCGAGCCGCACCAGAACTTCCGCCGCGTCCGCACCTAACGTGCCGAGACCCATGACGCCGACGGTGAGCGCGCCGGCTGCCCATTGATGCCTGGGCGCCCAGCGCTTCTCGCGCTGGCTCTGGCGCAGGTAAAGTTCCTGCCGGTGATGCATCAGCACGTGCAGCACGACATATTCGGTCATCCGGCCGGTGAGATCGCCGACGGAGACGCGCACCAGCGGCACCTTGGGCAAGGTCTTGTCGGCCATCAGCGCATCGACGCCGGCCCCTAGGTTGAAGATCACCTTCAGGTTCGGAAACGATGCCAATTCGCCCGGCACCGGCTTCCAGACCGCTGCATAGCGGACGTCGGCCGGATCGCCGCCTTTTTCCGTTGCCAACCGCAGTGGACGGTCCCCACAGACGTCGTGGAATCGGCGCTCCCAGCGTTCCAGCGACCAGTTCTCGGTGCCGCCATGGATCAGCAGCGCCAGCGTTCCTTTTTTCATCATTACCTCTCGCCCGGAAACATTACCGGGGCCTGTTTTCAGTGCAAAATTTTTTCCGTAAGCATGTCGGAATGAAGTCTTCCCAAGCGTCCTTGGGCCACAAAGGAGCTTTTCCCATGCTGTATGCCATACTTTGCTATCATGATGAGGATTTGGTCGGCTCGTGGACCCGCGAACATGATGCGAACGTCATGTCGAAGCTCATCGTCGTCCAGGACAAGTTGAAGAAGGAGGGGCGGCTGGGCCCGGTCGCCCGCCTGCTGCCGACCACGGCAGCGACGACGCTGCGCAAGGACGATCCGCCGCTGGTGCTGGACGGCCCCTATGCCGAGACCAAGGAGCAGCTGCTCGGCTTCTACATCATCGACTGCGAAAATCTCGATGCGGCTGTCGACGTGGCGCGCGAACTTGGTGCGGCCAATCCGGGTGGTGCCTATGAAATTCGCCCGGTCGGATTTTACGAACCCGGCGCAGGCGCGAAATGACCGATACCGCCTGGATCGATGCAGCCCTGACTTCGGCGCGTCCCCAGGCCGTTGGCGCATTGCTGCGCTATTTTCGCAATCTCGATACCGCGGAAGAGGCGTTCCAGAACGCCTGCCTGCGCGCCCTGAAAAGCTGGCCGCAAAACGGGCCGCCGCGCGATCCCGCGGCCTGGCTGATCATGGTCGGACGTAATGCTGCGATCGACGAGGTCCGCCGGTCGCATAAGCAGGAAGCGTTGCCCGACGACGTGGCCATCTCCGATCTCGACGACGCCGAGGAAGAGATTGCCGAGCGGCTCGACGGTTCGCACTACCGTGACGATATCCTTCGCCTGTTGTTCATCTGCTGCCATCCTGACCTGCCGGCGACTCAGCAGATTGCGCTCGCGTTACGCATCGTTTCCGGCCTTTCGGTGAAGCAGATCGCACGCGCCTTCCTGGTAACGGAACCGGCGATGGAGCAGCGCATCACCCGCGCCAAGGCAAAGGTCGCCAGCGCCGGCGTGGCCTTTGAAACGCCCGGCGCGGTCGAACGCAGCGAGCGGCTCGCTGCGGTCGCTGCGATGATTTACCTGATCTTCAACGAGGGTTATTCGGCGAGCGGCGAAACTTGCGAGATTCGCATGCCGCTGTGCGAGGAAGCGATCCGGCTGGCGCGGCTGTTGCTCCGCCTGTTCCAGAGCGAGCCCGAGATCATGGGTCTGACCGCGCTGTTGCTGTTGCAGCATTCGCGCGCCCCGGCGCGGTTCGATACCAACGGCGAACTGGTCCTGCTCGAGGATCAGGATCGCACGCTGTGGAACGAGAAGCTGATCAACGAGGGCCAGGCCTTGATCGACAAGGCGATGCGGCATCGCCGCTCCGGGCCGTATCAGGTGCAGGCGGCGATTGCGGCGTTGCATTCGCACGCGACAAAGCCTGAAAACACCGACTGGGCTCAGATCGATCTGCTCTACGGCACGCTGGAGATCATGCAGCCATCGCCGGTCATCACGCTCAACCGCGCGGTGGCTGCGTCCAAGGTGCGCGGGCCGGAAGCTGCCTTGCAAATGATCGAACCGCTCGGTGAGCGGCTGTCGAACTATTTTCATTATTTCGGCGTCCGCGGCGCCTTCCTGATGCAGCTTGGCCGCAACGAAGAGGCGCGCGTGGCCTTCGATCGCGCCATTGCGCTGGCCAATACCTCGGCCGAGGCCGCCCACATCCGCATGCACCTGGACCGGCTGATCCGCGACAGCCAGGGTGCGGCGGCCGCAAAAAATAAAAAATAATTTGAGGGGTCTGTCGGCCCGCCGTTCCTCCGTTCGTCTTGAGGTCATGAGATGCGCGATAGGGGACGCGACCATGAAGACGCAAGATGTCGGTTATACCGGGAATGCCATGCCTGGAACGCCCACGCCCGCGGTGTCGAGGCCGGCGATCTGGCTGGGCCGTGCAACAAGCGGCCTCGTCATTCTGTTCATGCTGCTGGATGGCGCGATCAAGCTCGTGCCGTGGCCAATTGTCACGGAGACGATGGACAGGATGGGCTATGGTTCGAGCGAAAGCCTCGCGCGATGCCTGGGTGCGATCAGCCTGATCTGCACAGCGCTCTACGCTTTTCCGCCGACTGCATTCGTCGGGGCGATCCTGATGACCGGCTATCTCGGTGGCGCGATGGCCTCGCATGTGAGGATCGGAAGTCCGTTGTTCACCCACATTCTCTTCGGGTTCTATCTTGGTGTGATGGTGTGGGGCGGCCTGTGGTTGCGCGATGGGCGACTGCGCTCGCTGTTGCCGTTCGTACGCTAATTTCGTTGACTGAAATGGGAGCACTCCATGCTTGAGATCATTGCCATCATCGCCGTCATCCTGGCGATCGCGATTGCGATCGTTCTGATCCTCGCTTCGACCAAGCCGGCTACGTTCGCTATCCAGCGGTCGGCAGTAATGCAGGCCCCGGCGGAAGCGGTTTTCCCGCTGATCAATAATTTTCATCAGTGGACGAAGTGGTCGCCGTGGGAGAACCGGGATCCCGCGCTGAAGCGCACTTACGGTGGCGCCGAGAGTGGCAAGGGCGCCGTCTATGCGTGGGACGGGAACAAGAATGTCGGTTCCGGCCGCATGGAAATTCTCGACGCCTCATCGCCGTCAAAAATCACGATCAAGCTCGACTTCCTCAAGCCGTTCGAAGCTCACAATACGGCCGAGTTCACCTTCGTACCGGAGCGTGAGGCCGGCGCAACCAACGTCATCTGGGTGATGCGAGGCCCGTCATCGTTCATGTCCAAGGTGATGCAGGTGTTCATGGACTTCGACAAGATGATCGGCAGGGATTTCGAAACCGGTCTCGCCAACCTGAAAACGCTCGCTGAAAAGAAGGCCTGAGAAACCCAAGGAGGACGCGATGCTCAATCCCTATCTGTTTTACAACGACAATTGCGAGGCCGCCTTCAAGTTTTACGAAAAGGTGCTCGGCGGCAAAATCGAAATGATGTTGCGTGCCGATGAAGGGCCCGAAGATATGAAGCCAGGGCCGGGCCGGGAGAAACTGATCATGCATGCGCGCATGTCGATCGGCAGCCAGGTGCTGATGGCCTCGGATTCTCCGCCGGAGCATTTTCACAAGCCGCAGGGTTTTGCGGTCTCGCTAACGATCAACGATCCCATCGAAGCCGAGCGCAAGTTCAATGCACTGGCCGAAGGCGGCAGCCTCAACATGCCGTTCGGCAAGACCTTCTTCTCCAAGGGCTTTGGCATGTGCATCGACCAGTTCGGCATCCCCTGGATGGTGAACTCGCCGCTGCAAGGGATGTAGGGCGTTCCGCGAAACGGATTGGTCAGCGGCATCTCGGATAGAGCGCGGCGAGTTCACGGCCGCGCAACAGCAAAAGCCGCGAGGTCAATCCGCCGCGATGAACGATCCAGTCGCGAACGCCGGACGGATAGGCCTGGAGCACCAGTGCTGAGGCCTCCGGCTCCGTATACATCCGGCCGCGCCGGTCCATCGACTTTGCGGCATGGAATCCGAGCACCGCACGGCGCGTGACGCAGATGCGCGAACTCGGCACCATGCTCAGCACCAGTGTGCACGCGGAAAGACAGGGGCCGTCGATGACGACGCGCTCACCGGACTCGCGCACCTTTTCGAACAGGTCGAGAAAGGGGCCGACCTGTCCGCCCGGGCTCGCCAGGATTCGAACTTCAGCGTAAGCCGGCGATGTCGCGAGCGCACACAAAGTCAGAGTGACGGAGCAAATTCCGACGAAAAGTTTCCGCATCAACCCTCCATCTTGCCGAGACTGCCAAGTCTTTCGGGGGCAAAGTCTCCAGGATGGGTAGGCAATTGCAAGACCTGCGCCAAGGTTCCGGTGTATTCGACGATCTGCCGAGAGATGCGGCCAGAAAAAGGCCGCACCGTGTTCCGCCCGACTCCACGCGGTCCTGGCAACGCGGCGCAGGCATTCACAGCTCGCGCGCCCAACCGGGCGCGCGCTCTGGCATCGATCGAGCCATGCCAGCCGATCAGTAGATCAGCCAAGTCAGGCGGTGCGGTTCTTCAGTGCGCCGACAATCGCGGTGAGGACAGCGCCTGCAACTCCGCCACCGGCTGCCTGGCCGATGATGCTGCCGATATCCGGCGTCGAGGCGGAATTGGCAAGCAGCGGAATCAGCATACCGAGAAGCTGGCCCCCGCGCCGCCGCCGATCGCGCCTGCGATGGTGTTTCCGATTGTTCCGAGGTCGATGTTCTTGGCGGCGCCTGCGGCGACGTTGCCTCCGATTGCACCACTGATGATCTGGATGATAAGGCTGATGAGCATTCCCGACATGACGCGAAACTCCCCCGATCCGGTGTTCGGTTTCAGCGTTGTCAACGGCGCCGGACCATCGCCGCGCTTATCAATCTTAGGTGGTTAGGCCGCGAAGGTCACGCTGCGCCAGCGAAGGAAATCGAAAAATAAGCAAGTTCGCTCGCTGGAGAGACGGGCTTCTATCCGTTTCGTCTCGCGCCGCGCAGCGTCGGTAGGCCGATGCCGGCCGCATCGAAGCCGCCGTCGACGGCAAGAATCTGGCCCGTGATGTAGCTTGCCCGGTCGCTGCAAAGAAAATACACGGCCTCCGCCAGTTCCTCCTCGAGACCGTAGCGGTTAAGCGGGATCGCGTCGTGGTAGTCGGCGCGGATCTCCGCGCTGTGAACCGCCTTCGCCATCGCAGTGTCGACCGGTCCCGGCGCCACGCCGTTGACACGAATGCCGAGTTCGGCGAGTTCGACCGCAAGCTGCTTGGTCAGATGCGCGAGCCCCGCCTTGCTGGTGCCGTAGGCCGAGCGCAGCGTCGAGGCGCGCAATCCCGAAATGGAAGTAATGTTGACGATCGCGCCGCCGCCGTGATGGCGCATCAAGGGCACCGTGGCCTTGGTGCACAGGAATGGCCCGGTGAGGTTGACCGCGAGCACACGGCTCCAGTCCGCGTCCGAGGTTTCCATCAGCGGCTCGAATACCGCGACGCCGGCGTTGTTGATCAACGCGTCAAGCCGTTCGAAACGGCGCTCGATCTCCGCACATGCGAGAGCGACCGCGCCGGCGTCGGAAACGTCGCAAGTCAGGGCTAGCGTGTCGTCGGGCCTGGCCAGCGCGGCCACGCTTTTTGCCAGGGGCTCACCGAGGACATCGAGCAGTGCGACGCGCCAGCCATCGGCGAGAAAGCGTTTGGCCACGGCAAGCCCGATGCCGCGAGCGGCGCCCGTGACCAATGCGACTTTTTGCGAGGAAGCGGTCATGCCTGTTCCATCCTGACTTGCATTACCTTCTCTCTAGCATGGAAGGCCCAGCTCTGCTTTGTTGCGCCCCGGCAAAGGACCTTGAACCCGACGCCAGAGAGAGATCACCGGGAAGGAAACGGCGGAATGACGAGTGAGGGCAGGATTTCGAAAGCGGGATTTGATCGGCTCCGGGGTGTGATGGCCGGTCACGTCGAGCGCGGCGATGTGCCGGGCCTCGTGATGCTGGTCAGCCATCACGGCGAAGTCCACGCCGAGGGAATCGGGCGGCTTGCCTTCGAAGGTTCCTCGATGCTGCGCGATTCGCTTTTTCGCATCACCTCGATGACCAAGCCTGTGACGGCGGCGGCCGCGATGGTGCTGGTCGAGGAGGGCCGCTTGAAGCTCGACGACCCCGTCGATCCATGGCTGCCGGAATTGGCCAATCGCAAGGTGCTGCTCAGGTCCGATGCGCTGGTGCATCAAACCGTGCCGGCGCGCCGCGCGATCACGTTGCGCGATCTGCTTAACTTCCATTGCGGCTACGGCATGATTCCGGTTTTCCCCGAACGTCTTCCGATTCAGCGGGCCTATGCGGAAGCGGGTCTCGCGCCGGGACCGGTGTTCCCGTCGTTTCCGCCCGACGATCTGATGCGGCGTTACGGCAGCCTGCCGCTGGTCTATCAGCCGGGCGAGCGCTGGCTCTACAACGCCGGCAGTGAAATTCTCGGCGTGCTGATCGCGCGGGTTGCAGGCAAGACGTTCGGCGAATTCCTGAACGAGCGAATTTTTGCGCCGCTCGGCATGAAGGATACCGCCTTCTACGCGCCCAAAGACAAACACTATCGATTCACCAGCGCCTATATGTACGATTCCGCGGCGCGGCAGTTGAAGGTCTTCGACCCTCCGGTGACGGGCCGATTTTCAAATCCGCCTGTGTTTGAAAACGGCGCAGCCGGCCTCGTCTCGACCGCGGACGACTTCAACGCCTTCGCCCGGATGATGCTCGATGCTGGCGGTGCGGGCAGCCCGCGCGTGCTGTCGCGCGAATCCATCAGTTTGATGACGACCAACACCATCGTGCCGGACGAGAAGCGCGAGTCGCAATTGTTCCTCGGTAGCGCCCGGGGCTGGGGATTTGGCCTGTCCGTTTTCACCGGGATCGACGATCCGAACGCCGCGCCCGGCCGCTTCGGCTGGGACGGTGGCTATGGCACGACCTGGTATTCCGATCGGAACGCACAGCTCACCGGCATTCTCTTGACCCAGCGGGTAATGGATTCGCCGACGCCGCCGGCAGTATTTTCGGATTTCTGGACCACGGTCGGCGAGATCGCCGCGAAATGAGACGTCTATGGCGACCCGCCGGGCCGCCAAGTCGTTTGAAATAATTCCTCGGCCCATGTCGGGAGTGCCCGGCGTCAATCGTCATATGGGGGAGCGCCGGCCTGTCCGGGGCTTCCCGATCTCGAAAACGGAGAACAAGATGCGTTTTATGATGCTGATGATCCCGCGGGGCTATGAGACCGCGGCGCCGGGCGCCACGCCGCCGGCAGAAGCCGTCGCTGCAATGATGAAATACAACGAGGCGCTGAAGGAAGCCGGCGTCCTGATCACCCTCGACGGTTTGCACCCGCCGTCCTCGGGCGTACGGGTCTCGTTCGAGAGCGGCAAGCCGGTCGTCATCGATGGTCCCTTCACCGAGTCGAAAGAGGTGATCGGCGGCTACTGGATGATCGACGTGAAGTCGCGCGAGGAAGCGATCGCCTGGGCCAAACGTTGCCCGGCCGCCAACAACGAGACCATCGAGATTCGACAGGTTTTCGAGATGACGGACTTCCCGCCCGACGTCCAGAAGGCCGCCGCCGGGTTCACCGAAATGCAGGCCAAGTGCTGAAACGATTTTTTATCACCGCAAACCAGGAGAAATCAGATGAGCACGAACGACACCTTCCTCGCTGTCTTCCTTGGCAGCAAGAACAGTGCGAAGTGGACGGCGTGGAACGCGCTGTCCGAGACCGAGCGAAAAGCGCGCGAGATACGCGGGATGGCCGCGTGGAAGGCCTGGGTCGAGAAGCATCAGGCGTCCCTCGTCCAGATGGGCGGGCCTCTCGGCAAGACCAAGAAAGTCGATGCCCAGGGCATTGCCGACGTCACCAACGCGATGGGCGCCTTCACGGTGGTCCGTGCGGCCTCGCATGAAGCGGCGGCGAAGATGTTCGAGGACCATCCGCATTTCTCGATCTTCCCCGGCGAGTCCGTGGAAGTCATGCCGGTGCTCCCGATCCCGGGCGGCTAGTGGTCCGAACATTCGCATCCCTTCTCGGCGGCCACTTTTGCGAATGTTAGAATCAGAGGACCACTACCAAATATAGGTTTCTAGTGGAGTTTCGGATTTGACATTCGCATTGCGAATGCGCGGCTATGGGGTAGCGAATGTCAAATCCGCTCCACTAGGTCGCCTTCGGGGCGAGAAGTCCGCTAACCGCGTTCTGGTTTGAAGTCCGTGGGTCCGCTTGCTGGCGGCGCACGGGCTTCTAATCGTGGCTGGCTTCATGTAAAAGCTATTTACATGAGCTGGCGCAAAGACCCCGGCCGCACCGAGCGCGGCTATCACCACGGCAATCTCAAGGAGGCGCTGCTGCAAGCGGCGCTCGACCTCATTGCCACGAAAGGTGCGGCCGGCTTCACCTTTGCCGACGCCGCGCGGATCGCCGGTGTCAGTCCGGCGGCTCCGTACCGGCATTTTCGCGACCGGGACGAATTGCTGTCGAACATCGCGCAACGCGGTTTCGAGCAGTTCGAATCCGCTCTGTCGGAAGCCTGGGATGATGGGCGGCCCGATACCGTGTCGGCGTTCGAGCGGGTCGGCAAAGCCTATCTCGCTTTCGCGCGCGAGAAGCCGGCGTTCTATTCCGCGATGTTCGAATCCGGGCTGGCGGCCGACGTCAGCGCGGGCTTGCACGCTGCGGCCGAGCGCGCCTTTGCCGTGATCCGTGCTGCTGCCGAGCGCCTCGCCGCGCTGGCGCCACCCGGTTCGCCGCGGCCGCCGGCGCTGATGATGGCGCTTCACATATGGTCGATGTCACACGGCGTGGCGTCGCTGTTTGCCCGTGGGGATGCGGCGCGGCGCAAGCTGCCGATGTCGGCCGAGGAACTTCTGGAAGCCGAAGTGCTGATCTATTTGCGCGGCCTCGGTTTTATGACCGACCGCCGGTCAGCGGCGCAGGAAGCCCACGGCAAAGATCAAGGGAAAGATCAGGCGAAAAATCAGGGGAAAGCGCCTCCGGGGCCGCCGCCCTTGCCACCCGATCCTCCACAGGGGCCTTCATCGGGTCCCTGGGGCCGCCCAAAATAATTTAGCCGGGCGCGCGTCCGCCCAGCTTGACAAAAAACTGGAACGGTTTACGTATGTAAATGTTATTTACATTCACAACGGCATTCGCCGATGGAGAGGGAAATGGCCTACACCGCAGATGTCAATCGATGGCGCGGCCCGACCGAAGAGTACCACCGCCCCCGCATGCTCGAGACGCCTTGGCATCCCGGCTGGATCGCCGTGACGATTCTCGGCTTCTTCATCTGGTGGCCGATCGGCCTTGCCCTTCTCTTTTTCACACTCGGGAGCAGAAAAATGGGTTGCTGGAGTCATCAAGATCGCTGGGCGCACAAGATGGAGCGGATGCAGTACAAGATGGAGCGGATGCGCAACCACATGGAAACCTGGCAAGCTTATCAGCGCGGTTTCGGCTTCGGCCCGCGCTCGAGCGGCAACCGCGCTTTCGACGAATACCGTGCCGATACGCTGAAGCGGCTCGAAGAGGAGCAGGTCGAATTCAAGAACTTCCTCGACCGTTTGCGTCACGCCAAGGACAAGGAAGAGTTCGATGCGTTCATGGCGCAGCACCGCACCCGTCCGACGCCGCCGTCCGACGATCAGCCCCAGAACTGAGACCGGAACCAGGACTTAAGGCGTAACCGCCCCTTACCGCCTTGAGGCCCTCGAGCCGCCCGCCTGCGAAAGCAGACGGGCGGCTTGCTTTTTGCCGTCGAAACGGCTGCTTGCAGGCGGTTTTAAGTCTTTGGCGGGCCGGTATTTCCCCTGGCCGAAATCTCCTTTGGTAACCGGACGTTAACCACGATTGTCGTCTGGTGGGAGACGAAAGGACGCGCGGAAAGCCCTTGTTTTGACACGTTGGCAGGGGAAGCCAGCCCCGGCTTTGGACGGGCCTCCCATGTGACTCATCACGGCTTTTCGCGCCGGCGTAGATTGCCCGCGCTTTTCACGCGGCCGTAGGAATCGGAAGCCACTGCATTTCTGTCAGCCGAAGAATTGGGAAACTCGCTTTGAGAGGACATCGCTTATGAATCCGGCTGACGTGGCACAGTCCGCCTTGCCGCTGCCATCCGCTGACGTCTCGCTGATTGCCCTGTTCTGGCAGGCGCACTGGATCGTCAAATGCGTGATGCTCGGACTGTTGTCCTGCTCGGTCTGGGTGTGGGCGATCGCGATCGACAAGCTCATTCTCTACTCGCGCACCCGTCGTGCGATGGATCGCTTCGAGCAGGCGTTCTGGTCGGGCCAGTCGATCGAGGAGCTTTACCGCACGCTCGCCGCCAAACCGACGCAGTCGATGGCGGCTTGTTTCGTCGCGGCGATGCGCGAATGGAAGCGCTCCTTCGAGAGCCAGGCGCGGTCCTTTGCCGGTCTTCAGATGCGGATCGAAAAGGTCATGAACGTCTCGATCGCGCGCGAAATCGAGCGGCTGGAGCGAAGGCTTCTGGTGCTTGCGACCGTCGGTTCGGCGGGACCGTTTGTCGGCCTGTTCGGCACCGTCTGGGGCATCATGTCGAGCTTCCAGTCGATCGCGGCTTCGAAAAACACCTCGCTGGCGGTGGTGGCGCCCGGTATCGCGGAAGCGCTTTTTGCCACGGCGATCGGCCTTATCGCCGCCATCCCGGCGACTATTTTCTATAACAAGTTCACTTCCGAGGTGAACCGGCAAGCCCAACGGCTGGAAGGGTTTGCGGACGAATTCTCGGCCATCCTGTCGCGTCAGATCGACGAGCGCGGGTGACGCCCGAACCCAAATCATGTGAACCGATCGTGAGTCCATCGTGAGCACCGAAACATGGCGATGAACATGGCAGGCTCGTCCGGCAGCGGACGTCGCGGCGGCCGGCGTGCCGCCGTCATGGCGGAAATCAACGTCACGCCGATGGTCGACGTGATGCTGGTGCTGCTCATCATCTTCATGGTGGCGGCTCCGCTGATGACCTCGAATATCGATATCGATCTGCCGGTCGCCTCCGGCGGCAAATCGATCGCCAACAACACCCCGCCGCTGACCTTGTCGGTGAAGCGGACCAACGGCAGCTGCAACTCCAGTGTCGAGCTTTATCTTGGGGATGCGCCGGTTGCGGCGGCCGATTTGTTGACTAAAATCAAGGCGATCCGCGAGACGCGGTCGGAGGCCGAAAGCGTGGTTTATCTGCGCGGCGACAAGGATGTCTGCTACACGGATATGATGAAATTGCTCGGGCAGATCCGGACCGCTGGCTTCAAGGCTAATATTGTCATCATCCCGGAGCAGGGCTCGTAGAGAGTGACCGACGAAGCGACGCCTGGATCGAACGGAAGGCCTGGTTTGAAGGGCAAGGTCGACAAGACAATTATTGCGTCGATTCTCCTGCACGTCCTCGTGTTCGGGTGGGGACTGTTTTCGTTTTCGACCAAGGCCTACGTCATGCCGGAAGAGGACACTGTCGCCGTCGACGTCGTCTCCGCCGATCAGCTCTCGAAGGCCATGGCCGGCATGAAGACAGGCGATAAGAAGAATCCCAAGCCGCTGGTGGAGAAGGTCGCCGAGGCCAAGCCGCCGGTCGACGACGCCGTGGGTAAGATCACCGAGAAGCCGCCGGTCGTTACCGACACCACGCCGCCGCCGCAACCGAAGCCGATCGAAAAGCCGGTCGAGAAAAAGCCCGATCCGCCCAAGCCCGTGGCCGAAGCCAAGCCGAAGGAAGAGCCGAAGCCGGTCGAGAAGAAGCCGGAAACTCCCGACCCGATCGCGGACGCGATCAAGAAGGAAGAGAAGAAGCCGCCGAAGCCGCAGGTCGAGGCGGCAAAGCCACCGCCGCCGCAACCGCCAAAGCCGAAGGAACGCACCTTCGATCAGACCAAGATCGCGGCCCTTCTCGACAAGCGTGAACCGTCGCGTCAGGCCGTCACCGGCGATACGATCAATTCCAACGCCGCGCTCGGCACGGCGAAGGGCTCAGCCGCCGACAATTCCGCCACCTGGGGCGCGATGTTCCGCCAACAGGTCGAACGCTGCTGGAAAAAACCTTATGGCGGAATCGAAAGCCAGAATCCGGAAGCCGCTTTCTCGATCCGGCTGAAGCGCGACGGTACGCTGGAAGCGATGCCGGTGCCTGATGGCGCGCCCGCGACCCCCTATCTCAAGGTCTATCAGGAGAGCGCGCTGCGCGCGATCATCGAATGCCAGCCGTATAACCTTCCGGCGGCCTATTTCGAGGAATGGAAATTCTTCGCGCCGGTGTTCACGGAACGAAGAGGCTGAAACGTGACGAAGAAGCTGAAACGTGGGCGTTACGTTCCGCGTATATGAAATGAAACCCTGCCAATGACTGACAAAGACCGATCGCGCCCGATGCCGTTTCGCTTCAACCGCCGTCAGCTCGTTTCCGGCATGGCCTCGATCGGCCTGCTCGCAAGCGTCCCCGCTCGTCAGGCCGCCGCGCAAAAGCGCATCACCGTCCAGGAGGGCGATTTCCAGCCGGTCCCGATCGCGATTCCGAACTTCGCCGCCGGCACACCGTCAGATGGCGATGTCGGCGCCGGTGTCACCCAGGTCATTACCAACAACCTCAGGCGCAGCGGCTTGTTCGCGCCGATCGATCAGGCGGCCTACCTCGACAAGGCCGTCAACTTCGACGCGGTGCCGCAGTTCAACAACTGGAAGACCATCAACGCGCAGGCGCTGGTGACCGGCCGCATGACGCGCCAGCCGGACGGAAGGTTGAAGGCGGAGTTCCGTTTGTGGGACGTCGCGACCGGTCAGCCGCTCGCCGGTCAGCAATATTTCACCCAGCCGGAAAACTGGCGGCGGATTTCCCACATCATCTCCGACCAGATCTACGAGCGAATGACCGGCGAGAAGGGTTACTTCGACAGCCGCGTGGTGTTCGTCGACGAGACGGGCTCCAAGGAGCGGCGCGTCAAGCGGCTCGCGCTGATGGATCAGGACGGCGCCAACGTTCGCTACCTGACCCGCGGCAGCGATCTGGTGCTGACGCCGCGCTTCTCGCCCTCGACCCAGGAAATCACCTACATGGAATTCGGGCAGGGCGACCCGCGCGTCTATCTCCTCAATATCGAAACCGGACAGCGCGAAATCGTCGGCAACTTTCCAGGCATGACCTTCTCGCCGCGCTTTTCGCCGGATGGACAGCGCGTGATCATGAGCCTGCAACAGGGCGGCAATTCGAACCTGTTCGCGATGGACCTGCGGTCGAAGTCGACCACGCGCCTCACCGATACGCCGGCGATCGACACGTCTCCGTCCTATTCGCCCGACGGCTCCCGCATCTGTTTCGAATCCGACCGCGGCGGAAAGCCGCAGATCTACGTGATGGGCGCGAGCGGCGGCCAGGCGCAGCGCATTTCGTTCGGCGAGGGCAACTATTCGACGCCGGTTTGGTCGCCTCGCGGTGATTACATTGCGTTTACCAAACAGGGCGGCGGTCAGTTCTCCATCGGTATCATCAAGCCCGATGGTTCGGGGGAACGGATTCTCACGTCGGGCTTCCACAATGAAGGGCCGACATTCGCGCCGAACGGCCGGGTGCTGATGTTCTTCCGTGATCCCGGTGGTAATGGTGGGCCGTCGCTGTTTTCGGTCGATATTTCCGGACGCTTCGAACAGCGCGTCCCGACGCCGGGCTTCGCCTCCGATCCGGCCTGGTCGCCACTGCTGTCCTGACAGGGTTAATGCGGAAATTGCCGGAGCCATCGGTTCGATGGACGGCAAACCGTGCTTAGCCTGCTGATTCCGTGGGCAGATTTGGAATATTGGGGCAAAAAACAACGTCCCGGTAACGATGTTCCCTCAGAAAGACTTCACCCCCGGCAGGTAAGACTGCGCCGGCAAATGACGTCTGCGGTCCGCATGCAATTGGTCGACGAGAAAAAGCAAGGCAATCGAGAAGAGCTGCCGCCCTCCATCTATGCGGCGCTGGTCGATTCGCTGTTTCAGAATTTCACGGCGACTTTGGCCGGGACCTTCTGCACGACCATTGTCGCGGTCATGACGGCGCTGAAGACCGGCAATCACATGATCTGGCCGTGTGCGATCTGGATTTCGATCGTCGGCGTGGCGCGTGCGATGCAGATGCGCGAATACGAACTGGAGCGGCGGGTATCTCCGCTGACGCCGGAGCGCGCGCCCTGGTGGGAAAACAATTACAAGAATCTGGCCGACCTCTACGCGAGTTCGCTCGGCCTGTGGTGCTTTGTCGTGGTGCTCGGCAGCGACGACGCGATCGCGCACATGCTGTGCACCGCCGTCACCATCGGATACACGGCTGCCAGCGCCGGACGCAACTACGCACGCCCCTGGATCATCCAGCGCCACATCGTGTTCTCCTGCGCGCCGCTGGCGCTGGCGCTGATCCTGCACGGCGACGTCTACTACACCGGGCTCGGGCTGCTGCTGGCGCTGTTCTTCGTCGGCCTGAAATACATCAACCTCAGCCTCAATGCGATCTTCGTCGATGCGCTGACCTCCAGCATGCGGGAGGCCGCGCTCGCCACGCGTTTCGATACCGCGCTGAACAACATGCCGCACGGCCTGTGCATGTTCACGAGCGACGGGCACCTGGCGGTGATGAACCATCGCTTCGGCGAGATGATGGACCTGCCGGCTGATCTGGCGCATTTGCGTCCCAGCGCATCCGGCATCCTTGCGGCCTGCGTCGATGCCGGGTCGATCTCGGAAGCGAACGCCAACATGATCCTCGCCGAAATCGAGAACCCGCAGGCAAAGGGCATCATCACGACCGATCCGGACGTGGCGCGCGGCCGCTCGCTGTCGTGGGCGTTCCAGCCGATGGCCGACGGCGGCGCCGTCGTTCTCCTGGAAGACGTCACCGAACGGCGCAACGCGGAAGCCAGGATCACGCATCTGGCTCGTTACGACGAACTGACGGGACTGCCGAACCGGGTCAATTTCCGCGACGAAATCGGCCACCTGCTGGCAAATCCGCACGGCAGCGATGAAATGTCGGCGCTGCTGTTCATCGATCTCGATCAGTTCAAGCAGGTCAACGACACGCTCGGCCATCCCTGTGGCGATCAGCTGTTGTGCGCGGTTGCCGACCGCTTGCGCGCGATGCTGCGGCCTGAGGATTTCGTGGCGCGGTTCGGCGGCGACGAGTTCGTGGTCTTCCAGCAAAACATCCACTCGCCCGATGAGGCCGCGGCACTCGCCCGCCGGGTCGTCGATCATTTGAGCGAGCGCTACAAGATCGACAATCATCTGGTCGAGATCGGCGCCAGCATCGGCATCGCGATGACGTCGGGCGTCGGCGCCGATACGCTTCTGAAGAACGCGGACATGGCGCTCTACCGCGCCAAGGCGGACGGCCGCGGCACCTTCTGTTTCTTCCGCGAGGAAATGGCGCAGACCGTCGAGGCGCGCCGCATCCTCGAGCTCGACCTGCGCCGGGCGCTGGCCAACGAGGAGTTCGAGCTGTTCTATCAGCCGCTGGTCAATCTCCAGAGTGGCAAGATTTCGACCTGCGAAGCGTTGCTGCGCTGGAATCATCCGCTTCGCGGCACCGTGTCGCCGGCCGATATCATTCCGGTCGCCGAGGATATGGGCATGATCGTCGACCTCGGCCGCTGGATCCTGCGCAAGGCGTGCCTGGAATGCATGCAGTGGCCAGAGGCGGTCAGCGTTGCGGTGAACTTCTCGCCGCAGCAGTTCCACCAGCGCGATCTCTTGAGCGAAGTCCGTTACGCGCTCGACGTCTCGGGATTGCCGCCGCGTCGGCTCGAAATCGAAATCACCGAATCCTCGCTGTTGCGCAACACCCAGCTCACCCACGAGTTGCTCTCGCAGTTGCGCGAACTCGGCGTGCGGATTTCGCTGGACGATTTCGGCACCGGCTATTCGAGCCTCAGCTATCTGCACAGTTTCCCATTGCAGAAGGTCAAGATCGACCGGTCGTTCCTGGAAGGCATCGACACCGACCGGCCGCTGCGGCTGCTGCGCGGCGTTGCGCGTCTGAGCGCAGACCTCGGCATGTCGGTCGTGGTCGAGGGCATCGAGACCAACGAACAGCTGGAGCTCGTCAATGCTGACGGCACCGTCAGCGAAGCCCAGGGCTATCTGTTCAGCCGGCCGGTGCCCGCGATGCGGGTCCGCCAGCTTCTGGACGCCTCCCACGGCCGCCGGGCGGACGGCGAAATCATCCCCTCGCGATCAATCGCTTAAGAAATATTCTTGCGCCGCCGGGCACCGGTCGAGCGGGATTATTATTCCCGTCCGCGAAAGGTTTTTTGCGACCGCCGGGTTAACCGTGTTCGGCCGATCTGTTTGCACTTGCGGTAAGAAAGAATTAACCTTCGGTTGTATGCGGCAAGGCGGCTGCTGCAGGAGGTCTGATTGAGTTTAGTGCAAGAGACGCGAAGCGGCCCCCTCCAGAGCCAAATCGAACTTCTGGACCAAGTCGAGTACCGGCTGGCAGAAACAGAAGTTGAAAAGGAAGAAATCTACAACTTAAGATACCGCGCCTATCTGAACGAAGGTGCAATCGAGCCGTGCGCCGAGCGACGACTTGCCGATCGTTTCGACGAGCTGCCGAATTCATGGACTTTCGGTATCTATCTCGGCGGCGAGCTGACCAGCTCAGTCCGTATCAGCGTCGCGGCACCTCATCATAGTGACACGCCGGCGGTTGACGCATTTCCCGACCTACTCGAGCCGGAACTGGCCAGAGGAAAAGTAATCGTCGACCCCAACCGGTTCGTCGCCGATCCTGTCCGTCGGACCAAATATCCGCAGCTGCCTTACGTGACGCTGCGGCTCGCTTACGTCGCGTGCGAGCATTTCAATGCCGATATCGGCACCGCGACCGTTCGCAAGGAGCATCAGGCGTTCTACCGCCGGGTGTTCCTGCACCAGCCGCTGTGCCTGCCGCGTCCCTATCCGACGCTCACCAAGCCGCTCTGCCTGATGGCCGTCGATTATCCGAAACTGCGCGACAAGGTATTTCGGCGTTATCCGCTGTTCCGTTCAACCGAGGCGGAGCGGCAGATGCTGTTCGGGCGAAGCCGTAGTCCGATATCCCCGGTGCTCGACCTGCCGGAACTTCCGCTCGGGCAGGCCCCGATTTCACCGACCGGCTAGTCCGGCCAGGGAGCGCTAGACAGCCTCATTCAGCATCGGTCGCCGCTCCTGCAAGCGGGGGAGACCTCCCGATCGGACTTGCTATGCCGGAGCGGGGTTTTTGCGGGCAAAACCCCGCCGATCACCTTGAAAAAACGATATATTTGGGGGAACGCCCTTGCCTTCACCCTCGTGCCACATTTACAACCCATTAACCATCTCGGTCGCTTTTCGCCGTTTGGGGGCATTTGAACGGGTTCGGCAACACCCCATCAAGGT
Source organism: Bradyrhizobium erythrophlei (assembly GCF_900142985.1). Lineage (NCBI taxonomy): Bacteria > Pseudomonadati > Pseudomonadota > Alphaproteobacteria > Hyphomicrobiales > Nitrobacteraceae > Bradyrhizobium > Bradyrhizobium erythrophlei. The sequence continues at coordinate 1,706,847 of NZ_LT670849.1, read as the reverse complement.
TGACGGAACGTTCGCTTAACCATCGCCCTGTAGACCGGATAGAAGTCGAAAACGTGAGCGTGGAGGCTCCCGAATGAAACAACCTATGCGTATCCTCCAGGGTTTGAAGCTGGCTGCAGCGCTTGCAATTGCGCTGTCGATGGGTGCCTGCGCCAAGAATTCGTTGACCGATGGTGCGATGGCGAGCGCGGCGACGCCCGGCAGTCAGCAGGACTTCGTTGTCAATGTCGGCGATCGCGTCTTCTTTGAGAGCGACCAGACCGATCTGTCGCCGCAGGCGATCGCGACGCTGGAGAAGCAGGCACAGTGGTTGCAGAGCTATCCGCGCTATAGCTTCACGATTGAAGGCCATGCCGACGAACGCGGCACCCGCGAGTACAACATTGCGCTCGGCGCACGGCGTGCACAGTCGGTGCGCTCGTTCCTCGCCTCGCGCGGCATCGATGCATCGCGGATGCGCACCATCTCCTACGGCAAGGAGCGTCCGGTCGCGGTCTGTAACGACATCTCCTGCTGGTCGCAGAATCGCCGCGCCGTCACGGTGCTGAACGCGAACTCTTAAAAGCGCTTGACTGGAAAAGTTTTGCCGGCGCCCTCGGAAACGAGCGGCGCCGGTTGTGCTTTTGGACTAGTGCCCGGCAATGGCCGTGATTTGTCTCAGTCACATTTTTGGCGTACTCCCTCTCTCAAGCTGATCCACCGTCGCGCTCACTGGCCGTAACGCCCAAATGTCATTCAGGATTCATAAAACCACCTGCGCTGCCGCGTTGGCAGCGGCGCTTGTGCTGTGCGCTTTCGCAGGGCAAGCCCCGGCGCTCGCTCAATCCGACGACGTCGATCCGGAAGTCCGGATCCAGCAGCTCGAAAATCAGCTGCGGCAGCTCACCGGGCAAAACGAGGAACTGCAATATCGCAACCGGCAGCTCGAAGAGCGGTTGAGGGCGCTCCAAAGCGGTGCGCCGGGATCGCCGCAAGGTGGGACGCCCGGCCAGCCGGGCGCTCCGATGACGAACACGGCCGCGATGCCTCCGGTGCAACAGGCGCCGTCCTATCCGCAGCAGCCCCCGGCCTATCAGACGCCGCCCGGAGGTTATCAGTCGCAGGTCGCAGCCCCCGCGCCGATCGCTCAGGAGCCCGCAGGGCCGCGCAGTGGTCGCCGCGGCGACGCCTTCGACCCCACGCAAAATCCCAACGCGCCCGGCGCGCCGCGCGCGCTTGGCGGTGGCCAGTTGCCCATGCCCGCAGAGGCGCCAATCGGCGCACCGGGCGGGCGAGGGGCCGGTGACCCACTCGACCTCGCCAACACGGGCGGGGCGCCCGCCGGCGCATTGCCGCCTCCGCCGCCGCGTAACACCAACGGCACCGGCGCGCTCACCACCCTGCCGCCCTCGGCAACGCCGCGCGACGAGTTCGATCTCGGCGTCGGCTATATCCAGCGCAAGGACTATGCGCTGGCCGAAGAAACCATGCGCAACTTCCAGCGCAAATATCCGAGCGATCCGATGATGGCGGAAGCCCAGTTCTGGCTCGGCGAGAGCTTCTTCCAGCGCCAGCAATACCGCGAGGCGGCCGAAGCCTTTCTCGGCGTGACGACCAAGTTCGACCGCTCGGCGAAAGCCCCTGATGCGTTGCTGCGGCTCGGCCAGTCGCTGGCCGCGTTGAAGGAAAAGGAAGCCGCCTGTGCCGCCTTCGGTGAGGTGGCGCGGAAGTATCCGCGCGCCGCGGGCACCATCAAGCAGGCCGTCGATCGCGAGCAGAAACGCTCGAAGTGCTAGTGCGTCGCACATAGGTTAAGGTCCGCTTCACGGCCTTAATCGATCAGCCGGCGACGTCATGCCTGAGGACGACAAATCCCCGATCTCGGCGCGGCAGGCCAAAAGCCTGTTTGCGGACTGGAAGAACGCGCAAGCGCTGGTGCTGGCGGTTTCCGGCGGTCCGGATTCCGTCGCCTTGATGTGGCTCGCGGCGCGTTGGCGAAATGCGCTCTCGCGCGGGCCACGACTGCTGGCGGTGACGGTCGATCACGGCCTGAGGCAAGAGGCCGCGCGTGAGGCGCGCGATGTCAAGCGCTTGGCGCGCACGCTTGGCGTGGCGCATCGCACGATGCGCTGGACCGCCGTCAAACCGAAAACAGGCATTCCGGCGGCGGCGCGACTGGCGCGTTATCGGCTGCTCACCGGCGTCGCGCGGAGCAGCGGCGCCAGCCACATCCTCACCGCTCACACCCGCGACGACCAGGCCGAAACCTTGCTGATGCGGCTCTTGCGCGGCAGCGGCATCGGCGGTCTGGCGGCGATGGCCCGCGAGAGCGAGCGCGAGGGCGTGTTCATCGGCCGCCCGTTTCTGAACATTTCGAAATCGCAGCTGATCGCAACGCTTGAAAGGGCCGGGATCGGCTTTGCCGATGATCCGACCAACCGCGATCCCAGCTTCACCAGGCCGCGTATCCGCAAGGTGATCGAAGGTCTTGCCGTCGAAGGCGGCGATGCGCGCAACCTCGCCAGGCTGGCATCGCGGCTGGCGCGCGCCAATGCCGCGATCGAAGTCCTCGTCGACGGCGCCGCGCGCTATCTGGCGTTAAAGGACGCCGCGGCGACATCGCAACCGGCAGCGCTTCGCCCGTCCAACGGTGTCAGTTTCGATGCGGCCAGCTTCGCCACTCTGGCCGAAGAGATTCGGCTGCGGCTTCTGCTGCGCGCGATCGAACGGTTCGGTCATGAGGGGCCGGCGGAACTGGGCAAGGTAGAGGCTCTGCTGGCCGCTTTCGATCATACGTTGCGAAAGGCCGGCAAAGGGCGGCCGGTGAAGCTGAAACAGACCCTCGCCGGCGCGGTCATCAGCCTCGCTCGGGGGCGAATTGTCATCGAACCGGCCCCGCCACGCCGGCGGCGGGGGAGTTAGACCGGCCTTCTGCGAGACCTTTCGTGTTTTGCGGGCCTTAACCACCCCCGAAAACACCGTATTTCCGCGACATGAATTGAGCCGCAATTGTCCCGGGATAGGCTAAATAGTCTCATCTGGTTCCCTTGGCAGGGAGCGCCTTGGCACCTAAATTGTAATTCGCAGTCGCCGTAGGGATTCTCTCGCGCTTACCCCAGGGAACAAGGCCGCGATCCGCGCGACCACGAAGGAAAGTCAATGAACGCCAATTTGCGCAATTTCGCCCTGTGGGTCATCATTGTCCTGCTGCTATTGGCCTTGTTCACGCTTTTCCAGAATCCCGGTCAGCGCGCCTCGTCACAGGATATCTCGTTCTCGCAGCTGTTGACTGAGGTCGACGCCAAGCACGTGCGCGACGTCGTGATTCAGGGGCCGGAGATTCACGGCACCTTCACCAACGGTTCGAGCTTCCAGACCTATGCGCCGAATGATCCGACGCTGGTAGCGAAGCTTTACGCCGGCCAGGTGCAGATCACCGCCAAGCCGCCCGGCGACAATGTGCCGTGGTTCGTCTCGCTCCTGGTGTCGTGGCTGCCATTCATTGCCTTGATCGGCGTGTGGATCTTCCTGTCGCGGCAGATGCAGGGCGGTGCCGGCAAGGCCATGGGCTTTGGCAAGTCGCGCGCCAAGATGCTGACCGAAGCGCACGGCCGTGTGACCTTTGAAGACGTCGCCGGTGTGGATGAGGCCAAGCAGGATTTGCAGGAAATCGTCGAATTCCTGCGCGACCCCGGCAAGTATCAGCGGCTCGGCGGACGGATTCCGCGCGGCGTGCTGCTGGTCGGTCCTCCCGGCACCGGCAAGACGCTGATCGCGCGTGCGGTCGCCGGCGAAGCCAACGTTCCCTTCTTCACGATTTCCGGCTCGGACTTCGTCGAAATGTTCGTCGGCGTCGGCGCAAGCCGCGTCCGCGACATGTTCGAACAGGCCAAGAAGAACGCGCCGTGCATCATCTTCATCGACGAAATCGACGCGGTTGGCCGGCATCGTGGCGCAGGCCTCGGCGGCGGCAATGACGAGCGCGAGCAGACGCTGAACCAGTTGCTGGTCGAGATGGACGGCTTCGAGGCCAATGAGGGCGTCATCCTCATCGCAGCCACCAACCGTCCCGACGTGCTCGATCCGGCGCTGCTGCGTCCGGGCCGCTTCGACCGCCAGGTCGTGGTGCCCAATCCGGACGTCGTTGGCCGCGAGCAAATTCTCAAGGTTCACGTTCGCAAGGTGCCGCTTGCGCCGGATATCAATCTCAAGACCATCGCACGCGGCACGCCCGGTTTCTCCGGTGCCGACCTGATGAACCTCGTCAATGAGGCGGCGCTGACGGCTGCACGCCGCAACAAGCGCATGGTGACGCAGGCGGAGTTCGAAGAGGCCAAGGACAAGGTCATGATGGGCGCCGAGCGCAAGTCGCTGGTCATGACCGAGGAAGAGAAATTGCTGACCGCCTATCACGAAGGCGGCCATGCGATCGTCGGCCTCAACGTCATCGCTACCGACCCGATCCACAAGGCAACCATCATCCCGCGAGGCCGCGCTCTGGGCATGGTGATGCAACTGCCGGAACGCGACAAGCTGTCGATGTCGCTCGAGCAGATGACGTCACGCCTGGCGATCATGATGGGCGGTCGTGTTGCCGAAGAACTGGTGTTCGGCCGCGAGAAGGTAACTTCCGGCGCCTCTTCCGACATCGAGCAGGCGACGCGGCTGGCACGCATGATGGTGACCCGCTGGGGTCTTTCGGAAGCACTCGGAACCGTGTCCTACGGCGAGAACCAGGACGAGGTTTTCCTGGGGATGTCGGTGTCGCGTACCCAGAACGCTTCCGAGGCGACGGTTCAGAAGATCGACACCGAGATCCGGCGGTTCGTCGAGGAGGGCTACAACCAGGCCACGCAGATCCTCACCGACAGGCGTGAAGATCTCGAAGTGCTCGCCAAGGGCCTTCTGGAATACGAAACGCTGACCGGCGACGAGATTCAGGATCTCCTGAAGGGCAAGAAGCCGAACCGCGAGTCGGTGCTGGAGCCGACGACGCCGCGTGCCTCGGCGGTGCCGCCCGCCGGCAAGCCGCGTCCGCGTCCCGATCCGGATCCCGGACTGGAGCCGCAGCCGCAGGCGTAAATCACGCCCCGTGGCCATGGCCGGCTACACAAGCAAACCAGTTGCGCAAAAGCTCGGCATCAAGCCGGGCTTTTGTATTTTTGTCGATGGCGCGCCCTCGGCCTATGGCGCCATGGTCGGCCCGTTGCCGGCCGAGGTCACGATCAAGGCCGAACCGAAACCGTCCCTCGACATGGTGCACCTGTTCGCAACGCGCACGACGGGCCTCGTCGCAAAGCTACGGCGTTACCGCAAGGCGATCGCACCCGACGGCATGATCTGGGTGTCGTGGCCGAAAAAGTCTTCCGGTGTCGAAAGCGATCTGAGCGACGTCGTGGTGCGCGACACGGCGCTTCCCCTTGGCCTCGTCGATATCAAGGTGTGCGCGATCGACGACACCTGGTCCGGCTTGAAGTTCGTGATCCCGAAAGACCAGCGGCCGCACCGCGCGAAAGAGACGCGATGACGCGGGGCTCGCACGCTACCCCCTTGGCGCGGGACTTGCTTTAATTAATCCGTCATCTTCGCCGCCGCGTGGAGGAGTGCCCGATGTCAGGTTCACCGAACGACATACCCGTCATTGCCGTCCCGAATGCCAACTCCAGACTTTATAACCACGATCTGGCGCCGATTGCTCCGGCGGGACGCACGTGGGGCATCTTCAGCATCTTCGCGATGTGGATGTCGGACGTCCATTCGGTCGGCGGCTACACCTTCGCCGCGAGCCTTTTCTTCCTCGGTTTGAACGGATGGGAAGTGCTGCTGGCGATGGTGGTCGGCATTACCATCGTGTATTTCCTGATGAACCTGATCGGGCGTCCGTCGCTGAAATACGGCACGCCGTTTCCGGTCGTGGCACGGATGTCGTTTGGCGTGATGGGCGCCAATGTCGCCGCGGGCCTGCGCGGCATCGTCGGCATCGTGTGGTACGGCGTGCAGACCTACTTCGCCTCGAAAGCTGTTCAAGCGCTGGTGCTGACGTTTTATCCCGCCGCCGAAGCGTGGACCCATTCGGGCTTTGCCGGGCTTACGCTCCTGGGCTGGGGCAGCTTCCTTTTCATGTGGATCTTCCAACTCCTGATCTTCCTCAATGGCATGGAAACGATCCGCAAGTTCATCGATTTCTGCGGACCGGTCGTCTACATCGTGATGTTTGCGCTGGCGATCTGGATCGTGATGCAGACCGGCGTTTCCAGCCTGTCATTGCAACTGAGCCCGCGTGCCGAAGGATCCGCGATCGGGCATATGGCGAATGCAGCGATGCTGATCGTGGCTTATTTCGCCGCGCTGCTGCTCAACTTCGGCGACTTCTCGCGTTTCGCGAAAGACGAACGGTCGATGAAGGTCGGCAATTTCCTCGGCCTTCCCGTCAACTTCATCGTGTTCGCCATCATCACCGTGATCGTCACCGCAGGCACCGTGAAAGTGTTCGGCGAGGCGATCATGGACCCCGTCGCTATCGTCGAACGCATCGGAAACCCCTGGGTCGTTGCCATCGGCTCGATCACCTTCATCGTCGCCACCATGGGCATCAACATCGTCGCCAACTTCGTGTCGCCGGCCTACGACATCTCCAATCTCTATCCCGGCAAGATCGATTTCCGTCGCGGCGGCCTCATCACTTCGATCCTTTCGGTGATCGTGTGTCCGTGGATCTTCGTCTCGAGCCCGCAGGCGATCACGATCTTCGTCAGCATCTTCGGCGCCGCGTTGGGTCCGATGTTCGGGATCATGGTCGCCGACTATTACCTCGTGAAACGCCAGCAGATCGTGCTCAACGATCTCTATTCGATGTCGCCAACCGGTTCGCTGCATTTCGAGAACGGCTGGAACAGCAGAGCATTGCTGGCGCTGGCCGGTTCGGCTGCGATCTCGATCGGGCTCGCGCTGGCAGGCGCCTATGGCGTCATCACCAATGTCGGTGATTGGGGCTGGCTGATCGGGGCCGCGCTGGGCGCGCTGTCCTACGCGGCGCTGATGCGCGGCCGCGAGGTGAGGGCGCCGTCGAGAGCCGTGGCCTGAACCGGTCAAATCCTCAGCCAGATACCGGCTCGCCTTAAGATTTCGGCAAGCCGGCCGGCCTAAAGCTTGAGGGCGAGTGGCGCGTGTTCCGACGCGCCGGGAGCCCCTGCATGGCGACGCTGACGTCCGATATCACCATGCCCACAGCTAGGAGCGCGATTCCGCCCGCGCTCTCGATCGGCTGCCTGGTCTTGTGCATGATCAACGTGGCGCTCCTGCAAAACGGGTCCACCGCCCATTGGTGGCTGTTCGACGAAAACGGGCTCGGCATCCCGACCGATTTCGTCAACGTCTGGTCCGCCGGCCGTCTGGTGCTCGACGGTCATCCAGCGCTCGCTTATGACTGGGGCATCCAGAAAGAGGTTCAGGTCGCGGTTCTCGGCCAGAGCTATCCCGGCAATTTCGCCTGGCATTATCCGCCGCCGTTCCTGTTCGTGGCGTCGGTGCTGGCGCATTTCCCCTACGGCGTGGCTTTTGTCGGCTGGGCTGCGGTGAGCTTCCTGCCGTATCTCGCGGTCATGCGCGCGATCATCGGCCGCTCCTTCGGCTTTCTGCTCGCCGCCGCCTTTCCGGTGGTGTTCACCAATACGCTGGTCGGGCAAAACGGATTTCTCACGGCAGCGCTGATCGGCGGCACACTGGTCGCCATGCCGCGCTGGCCGACCCTGTCGGGCATCTGCCTCGGGCTTTTGAGCTACAAGCCGCAATATGGTTTGCTGTTGCCGCTGGTGCTGATCGCAGCCTCGCAGTGGCGCGTGTTCTTCACCGCCGGCGTCGTTGCGGTGTCGCTCGCCGCGGTTTCCTGGCTCGCCTTCGGCACCGAGAGCTGGCAGGCCTTCGTTCACTGGGTGCCGATGTTCAACCAGGCTTTCCTGGTCGAGGGGCGCGCGCCGTGGGGCAAGCTGCAAAGCATCTTCGGACTGACCCGCTATTTCGGCGGGCCTGAATCGCTAGCCTGGACATTGCAATGGATCTTGAGCGCCACCGTCGCGGTTGTGCTGGCGCTGATATGGCGCAGCCGCAACGTCCGGCATGAGCTGAAAGCCGCGGCGCTCGCCGCCGGCGCGCTGCTGGTGACGCCGTATCTGTTCCTTTACGACGAGATGGTGCTCGCGATCGCCGTGGCCTTTCTCGTTCGCGTCGGGCTGGACGAGGGATTTGAGCGGCACGAACTGCCGGCGTTCGGTCTTGTCGCCGTGTTGCTAATGATGTTTTCGCTTCTGGGCGCGCCGACAGGCTTCGCGGCGACGGTGGTGGTCACCGTCCTCATCGCCTATCGCGTCGGACCGTGGTGGCGCGGGCAAGGGGCGCCTGTTCCGGCCGCCGCTGCCGCAATCTAGGGCCATCATCCAAGACGCTTGTCATTCAGTCTGAATTATTGTTCACTTCTTGAAGCGGCACATCTCTGGCCGCCAAGAACTGAACAGGCGCCTTGCATGGCTAGCAGGCCAGAGCGCGCCGGGGAGCACGAAAGGCAAATGGTCTATCGGCGGACCCATCAGGTCGTAAAGCGCCTCGCGGCGCGCCGCAGCGCCATCATGACCGCAGCGCGCAACGCCGCGTCGGAAGGCGGGATGGCCGCAGTCCAGATCGCGCCGATCGCGGTTCGCGCCAATGTCGCGGCTGGCACCGTCTATCGCTACTTCCCTTCGAAGGCCGAATTGATTTCCGAATTGATCGCGGACGTCTCGCGCGACGAACTGGCGGCGATCCGCCGCGCCGCGGATGCCGCGCCCGGTCCGTCATCGGCGCTGGCCGCGGCCGTTACCACGGTTGCCGTGCATGCGCTGTCGCAACGCAAGCTCGCTTGGGGCATCCTGGCCGAACCGGTCGATGTCGATGTCAGCGTGTCGCGGCTCGCGAGCCGCCGTGCGGTGGTTGCCGAAATCGCAGGCCGGATCGATGCGGCCGTTCGCGCCGGTCATCTGCCGGCGCAGGATACGAGCCTTGCCGCAACCGCGCTGCTCGGCGCGTTGAACGAGGCGCTGGTCGGACCGCTCGCAGCGGAGAACATGGAAGATCCGGGAAAGCTCCGCGATGCGGTGCAAACCGTGACGCTGTTGGCGCTGCGCGCGGTTGGGGTGATGGATGCCCGCGCCCGTGGCCTCGTGGTGCAGGCGGTTTTGCCCGCCAAGGCGCTGGTCGGCGCGTAAGCGCGCGTCCGACGATTCAAGCCGCGCGAGCCTTATGGTTTGACGTAAAGGCTCTCGTGGGAGCCTGTGTATTGCTCTTTCCAGCCGGATTCGTCGACGAGAAAGTGCCTCAGCACGTCATGGTCCTTTGGCCAGAACACCGCTTCGATCTTGTATTTTTCAAGCACGGCTTTCCAGGCGGCCTCGTCGATCTGCCATCCTCCCAGCGTGAAATAGTCGCGCAGCAGCGCGTCGGGATAAGCGGTCGCGGCCCGGCCATCGATGAATATCTGCACGGCGCCATGGGTGCGGAAGATCAGGGATCCGCCGACGTTCCAGTGATTCAGAATGCGCATGTGTGATGCGTTGGCCTCTAGATAACGCGCGTCCTGCTCCGAGAGGAGTTCATCGGAAAGCGTCAGAGCCGGTTCTACCCGCATGAAGGTCAACGGCAGCGCGCACGCGCCGATGATGCCGGCAGCCAGCAGCGATTTGTGGACCGCACCCAGATTCAGTCCGCTCGGCAGAAGCCGCTCGATGTGATGCGCCATCGGAACGGTCGAGAACAGGAAAAAGAACGACATATACCGGTATTGATAGAATCCCAGGCACAGGAAGAGCCAGGTCAATAGCCGCGACTCCAGCGGGGCACGATTGGAGCCCGCGTCGCGGAGTTCGAGCGCAACGAAGATCACGATGTAGACCATCCCGGGGATGCTTCCGGGCAGCATGATGTTCTTGTAGTAGGACATCCACTCGGTGATATAGGCCTGTACGAAATGGCCAAGCGTCGCCATGACGCCGTCGTAGATGTGCCAGCCAAGCGGGTTGATGAGGATCGCGACGAGGCACGCCGCGCCAGTGAAACAGTAGATCTTGAAGTTCGCCCAATCCCGCCGGAGCAGGGCTACGCCGCCGAAAAGCCCGATGATCAGAAACCCGAGCACGAAGCCGCCGTGCAGATTGGCCCACAGCGCCATCATCGCCGGCAGCAGGAATCGCCGCGTCTTGTTCAGGCATTCGACGTAGAAGATCACGCAGAACAGCATCGTCGAGGTGTTCGGCGAAGCGGCGAGATAGGTGTTCGGCGGCGTGGCGAAGGCGGGGTACAGCACGGATACGGAGAAAACGGAAATGCAGACGGCAAGCACCGAAGCTCCGCTGCCGAGGCAGCCCGACGTCAGATACCCGACGATGATCGCGCCGCACGCAACGACGAGTAGCGTGAGCCCGCTAAAGCCAGTGTATTGAAACACAACGCTGGCAGCCACGTCCCAGAGCCAGGAGAGGTTATACCACTGCCTGTCGCCCAGCGTGAAAGCCCACGGATCCTGAAATGGAACGCTGCCCCGTTCCCTGATCAGGTCGCCCGCGGCCAGATGCCATCCGAGGTCAAAATGACCAAGCAGCAGTGAAGCGTTTGAAAGGTAGTAGAGGCACGCAAACGAGATCAGGAAGACGTAAACGCCGAACGTCTGAAAGGACGTCCCGATCGTCCCGGGTCCCTGGCCGAACCTGGGACCGCGCCACGTCTCCAGCGCGTACATAACGGGCTCCCTGAAGAAACCGACCGAGCCCGCTTCAAGGCGCTTTTGAGCTTGTATCGGAAGATGCAAACATCAACCGCTTTACGGCAGCCGGTCTAAAGCGGGGTAAAAGTCGGCGGGGCATCTGGACGGCCGCGCGCTGAAGCATTCCGCTGGTTAACGAATGCCTGCGTGGAACCTGGCAACCCTAACCAATGGTAACGTGTTGCCAGTCGTGAAGTCGCAAACCGAACGCGCCTCTCATTCCGGAAAAGGGCAGGGAAGTGCCATTGGCCAGCCGAGAAATTCTGCCGCATTGACGGTGCAGGATATGTCCGCGGTTCACCCCAACGTCTGTAAGGAGCTCTCATGACCACCACATCGGGATCGGCGAAATGGCGAGGCGGCATCAAGGACGGCAAGGGCGCGATTTCGACCAAGAGCGGCGCCTTAAGTGAATATCCCTATGGCTTCGCCAGCCGCTTCGAAGGCAAGCCCGGCTCCAACCCGGAAGAACTGATCGGCGCCGCGCATGCGGCCTGTTTCACCATGGCGCTGTCGCTGATCCTCGGCGAGGCCAAGCTCACCGCCGAGCAAATGGAAACCAAGGCCGATGTCACGCTTGAAAAAGTCGGCGACGGCTTTGCCATCACCGCGGTGCATCTTTCACTGAATGCCAAAGTCCCGGGCGCGGACAACGCGAAGTTTCAGGAACTCGCCGGCATGGCCAAGGCCGGTTGTCCGGTGTCGAAACTGCTCAACACCAAGATCACGCTGGACGCAAAACTGGTCTGACGAAGGCTCTTCGTCGCGCGCTTACACATCCGCCTCTTCGTCAGGTCCGACGGAGGCGATGCGCAGCATGTTGGTGGTGCCGGGCGAACGCAGCGGTACGCCGGCCACGATGATGATGCGCTGGCCGGCGCGTGCGAAACCGTCACGGAAGGCGATGCTGCCGGCGCGGTTCACCATGTCGTCGAGATTCTTGGCGTCCTCGGCGACGACGCAATGCACGCCCCACACCGCCGACAGTTTTCGCCCCGTGACGAGGTTCGGTGTGATCGCCACGACCGGTGGCTTGGGCCGCTCGCGCGCGACCCGCAGCGCGGTCGATCCCGAACTGGTCCAGCAGATGATCGCGGAAAGATCGAGCGTCTCGGCGATCTGCCGCGCCGCATCCGCAATCGCATCGCCCACGGTCGGTTCGGGTTCGGCGCGTTGCGCATTGACCACGCCGCGATAGGTCGGGTCGCGCTCGACTTCCTCGCCGATGCGATTCATGGTCGAGACCGCCTCGACCGGAAATTTGCCGGCCGCCGATTCCGCTGACAGCATGATGGCATCGGCGCCTTCGTAGACGGCGGTCGCGACGTCGGACACTTCCGCGCGCGTCGGCACCGGCGACTGGATCATCGATTCCAGCATTTGCGTTGCGACCACCACCGGCTTGCCGGCGCGCCGCGCCATCCGCGTCATCTGCTTTTGCAGGCCCGGTACGCGCTCCAGCGGCAATTCGACGCCGAGATCGCCGCGCGCCACCATCAGCGCATCGGAGGCTTCGATGATTTCGGGCAGCCGATCGATCGCTTGCGGCTTCTCGATCTTGGCCATCACCGCGGCGCGGCCTCGGATCAGTTTCTTGGCCTCGATGACGTCCTCGGCGCGCTGCACGAACGAAAGCGCGATCCAGTCGACGCCGGTCACCAGCGCCGCCTCGAGATCAGCGCGGTCTTTCGGCGTCATCGCGGAGACCGGAAGATCCGTGTCCGGCAGGCTGACGCCCTTGCGGTCCGACATCTTCCCGCCGATCACGACGCGGGTGACGGCGCGATCGGGCGAGGTTTCCTCGGCGATCAGGCGTACCTTGCCGTCATCGAGCAGAAGCGCATGGCCGGGCTTGAGGGCTGCGAGAATTTCCGGATGGGGCAGTTGAACGCGGGTGCCGTCGCCCGGAGCCTTGTCGGAATCGAGCACAAAGCTCTGGCCGTTGTGGAGCTGCACCGCGCCGTCGGCGAACGAGCCAAGCCGGAGCTTCGGGCCTTGCAGGTCGACCAGAATGCCGATCGGCCGCCCATAACTGCTTTCGACGTTACGGATGTTCTTGACCAGCTCCCGCATCTTGTCGTGCGGGGTGTGGCTCATGTTGATGCGGAAAACGTCGGCGCCCGCCTCGAACAACTTCCGGATGACACTGCTGTCGGAAGAGGCGGGGCCGAGCGTTGCAAGAATCTTGATCCGGCGCATACGCCTCATGGCTTGGTCCCAGGCGCCGGCGCTGGTGGCAGCGTACCCGGCGGCAATCCGCCAGGCGGATTGGAGATGCCCGGAATATTTCCGGGACCACCCGGACCAATCGTACCGGGAATTCCCGGCACGCGCTGCGCCGGCTGTTGTTCGTTGGAATCGGTGAGTTGCACGGTCCAGGCCCTCTGGTCGCCGGTGTCTACTTCGAAGAAGCCAGTCCGGTCGAAGCCGCGCGCCAGACAATTATCCGCGCCGCGGATGGTGAATTCCTTGTCGCGCGAGCACATGAAAGCCTGCCCCGACCACTCGCCGCCACGATCGTAATCGAGCGCGTAGATATAATAGAACCGCGCCACCAGCGTGCCGCGCAGCAGCGTTTCACAGCTTCGCGAGGACACGTTCCACCAGCCTTCGGTGGTCCAGCCCTCGGCGTCCTTGTAACCGAGCGCGATACCGACCCGGCTCGATGTGTTGTTGCAGAGACGAAAGTCCGCGGCTGCCGATCCGTTCCACAGGCAGACCAGCACCAACAGCAAAGCTGGTGCTAGGGCGGCGCGGAGGCGTTTTGCAGTGTGGGCCGGAAAAAGCGAATCTTTTGCAGTCATCTAGGCCAAGTTATAGCAGGATATTGACGGTTTCGCGTGAAGGGCCGCCGACGGTCAAGCGGAATCAAGCGGAATTTCGCTGACATTTCCGTCTCAAGGGCACCGTTCGGGCCCGCGAAACGGGCCGAATGTTTGCGTCGCGATGTGGAAAAATATGTGACAGTTTCTTACCTAGAATGACAAGCAGGACCTCCGGTCATGCGCGAGAAGAACGGAACCGATCATGGCGATCGACGACAAAACCAGAACAGAACTTGAAGCGGCGGCGTTTCGGCGGCTCGTGGGGCACTTACGCGAACGCACCGATGTTCAGAATATCGACCTGATGAATCTCGCCGGCTTCTGCCGCAACTGCCTTTCCAACTGGCTCAAAGAAGAGGCCGACGCCAAGGGCGTGGCGATCAGCAAGGATGAGAGCCGCGAGGCCGTCTACGGCATGCCTTACGAGACCTGGAAGGAAAAATTTCAGGGAACGGCCACGAAAGAGCAGGTGGCCGCGATGAAGAAGGCCGGTCCTGGACACTGACCGCTTTGACATTCGCATCTGTGAATGCGTGGTCAGAGGGGAGCGAATGTCAAATCGACTCCACTAGGATGCGCGCCGATCGGCGGCTTTCTGTGGGCGGCTGTGGATGAGCCAGCATGCCGGCTTGACGCGAGCAGCCATACTCTTGAGGGTTCATTTTGAAAATGGCGCACGCTTCCGCCGTGCAGCGTTTTCTTTTCCATCCAACCGTCAGTCTATTTCAGGAGTAACCAATGGCCACGTCTGCTGCCGTCCAGGAAGACGAAGCCCCCGCGACGCGCTTCGCCAAGGATCAGCTCAAGGCCATTATCGAGCGCATCGAGCGGCTGGAGGAAGAAAAGAAGACCATCTCCGACGATATCCGCGACGTCTATGCGGAGGCGAAAGGCAACGGCTTCGATGTCAAGGCGCTGCGCACCATCGTCCGGATGCGCAAGCAGGACGCCAACGAGCGCGCGGAACAGGAAACCATCCTGGAGACCTATCTACAGGCGTTGGGGATGCTGTGAGGCGTTCCCGGTCGCCTCGCGCGACCGGGAGGTTTAGCGCAGCGACGCCGTCCGCAATCCGAACGATTGCGTCGTCAGCGGTGCGGTGGCCGGGCCGCTGAAATGGTCGATGGTCAGGCCCATCAGCGGATCGTCCGAGAAGCCCATCACGATCGTCGCCTGCGGCTTGACGAACAGCCTGCTCAGCAAGGTCAAGTTGGCGTCGCCAAGCATGGTGACCGACATCGACGTGCTCGCGCTCGGCGCCAGCATCATGATGCGCATCCATAGGTCGCTGGATGGCGACGAGGCTACGATCCGCGTAGCGGTCGCGACCACGCCGTCCTGACCCTGATTTTGGCCCTTGGCGACGACGGTCGTGACGTCGTTGGCCGCCATCGAATTGCGGCTGGATGAAGCAGGGCGCGTGCTGCGGGGGACCGGCGCGCTGGCGGCGACGACATGGGTGCGGTCAACCGGCGCGGACGCTTCCGGCGCGTAGGCCATCGCCTGATAGGCAGCCGGAACGCTTGATGTCGACTGCGGATCGGTGGTCGATGCGAGCGCCTTGCGGGCATTGAGGGCGGCGACCTGCGCCGGCGTTGCCTGGTTCGGCGTCGCCGGCATGTCGTCCCAGAAACCGCGTGCGTTGATGATATCAGCCGGCGTTTGCGGCTTGGCCTCAGCCTTGTCCGATGCAGCCGGCGGCTTCGGCTTGACGGGCTGAACGACCTGCATGTCGGCCGCAGCCAGTTGCAAGGTCGCACCTGCGGGCTTGGCACGCGGCGCCGACGGCTCTGCCGGCTTGCTGGCGACGGCAACCTGCGTGACCGCAACGGGCTTGGCTTGAACGGCAGGCGCGGCGCTTTCTTCGTCCTCGTCGTTCGACTTGCCGCCAAACAAGCGGGCCAGCACGTTCGCCGGCTTGGCGATCGTTGCCGCATCGTCACCGCTGCCGCGCCGCTCGATCTCGGCGCGGGCGAGTTCATATCCCTTCAGCGGCGTACCGTCGGTGGGGACGTGGACCGTGCGCCCGTCGGGGAATACGCGCGCGAGCTGGTCGTGGGTCATCCGCGGCCAGTGGCGGATGTTGCCGGTGTCGAGATGTACGAATGGCGATCCCGAGGTGGGATAGAAGCCGACGCCGCCACGCTGGAGCCGCAGGCCTGCGAAACGGATCTGCTCGAGCGGCACTTCCGGGATGTAGAAGTCCATCGCATGGCCAAGCATGTGCTGGCTGAAACGCGCCACGCCGGTGTGGGCGGAGCGGCGGCGGAGCATGGCGTTGGTTTCGGGGGAACGGTAAGCGGAGATGATCTGGATCGGCTTCTTGCCGTCGACGTCGCGGTAGACTTCCCAGAGGATATCGAACAGGTGCCGATCCATCGTGGTCTGTTCCTGGCTTCGCCAGTCACGCAGGAAATGGTTCAGCTGCTTCAGCGCTTCCTCATCGTAGCGGCCTTCGCGCTTGAAGGTGACGGTGAGGTCTTCGCCGGAATGGGTGTGATGGAACGACAGGGTGCGGGTTTCGTTCAGGGCGCTGGCGTCGTGGACCACGCCAAGTCCCGCCAGGAGCAGCACCGAGGTTAACCCGAGCTGATATCCGGCCTTCGGCAGAGACGGCAAATTGAATTGGCGTGCGAAACCGGTCAGCACGTGATGAGCCACCCCAACAGACTTACGCGTTAGACCCTTTCGCGACCCCGTGTGGCGAATAGGGTAAATGTACTCTTAACGCGGGAGGGTTAAGCGGGACTTAACCCTTCCCCCCAAATCCGAAGGGTAAAGTTAACCCATCGAGTGTGGCGAAAACTAGCCCGCTGGCTAGATCCGAGTGGACAATGGTTAACGAAAAAAGGCCCCGCCAGATGGCGGGGCCCTTGATTTAGCTCGACAATCTCTGGCGCTAGCCCGCCCTGGGTGGCGTTAGCGCTGGTAGTAGGACTGGCCGGCCGGAGGAGCGCCGCGGCGGCGGCCGACCGGGGCAGGCGGGTACTGGGTCGGACCGCCGAACAGCCGCTCGAAGAAGGAGGGGCCGCCCGACGAGACCGAGTTGTCGCTGGCGATCCGCAGATCGCCGACCGGCTTCACATAGTTCGGCTGGGAGTGGGCGACCACGTTCTCCAGGTCCTTGTTCTTGCCCGAACGCAACAGCGACAGCATGTTCGCGTCGCGACCATAGACGTCCTTACGGAATTGAAGATTGCCCGCGTCATCCACGAAGGCGGTCTGGTAGGTGATGTTGACCGGGATCGGCGTCGGGAAATTCAGGTTGATCTCGCTCGAGCCGTACATGCTCTTGATTTTTTCGGGGGTGTAGTGGGCGTTCGGTTCGGTGATATTCAGCAGCACCGAGGCGTACTGGTCCGGATTCTGCACCCGCATGCAGCCGTGGCTGAAGGCGCGGTCTTCCCTGGCGAACAGGTTCTTGTCCGGGGTGTCGTGCTGGTACACTAGGAACTTATTCGGGAAATTGAAGCGGATGCGGCCGAGCGCATTTCGCTCGCCGGGCGGCTGCGAGATGTGGATGCTGCCGTCGCGGTTATGTTCGAGTTTCAATCCCATCCGCTCCAGTACCGTCGGGTCCTGCTGAAGCGCCGGCAGGTATTCGTTGTAGATGATCGACGGCGGCACGTTCCAGGTCGGGTTGACGGTGATGAACTTCATCGTCTCCGTCAGAAGCGGCGTGGCATGAACGCCGGGCTGGCCCGTCACCACGCGCGTGGTCCAGACCTGCGCGCCGTTCTGCATTACCTTGAGCGTGTAATCCGGGATGTTGAGGATGACATAGGCGTTGCCGATCGCGGGCGCGCCGAGTTCGCGCGGCAGCCAGCGCCAGCGCTCCATGTTGACGATGACCGTGTCGATCTGTCGGTCGTGCTTCGGGCTGTTGAGCGCCCTGATGGTGCGGTCGTCGAGAATGCCGGTCGCCTTCAGATCGACGGTCGCCTGGAACCTGCGCACGGCGTCAGCGACCTTGCCGTCGTAATGACGGTCGTCCGGATTTTCGACACCGAACTTGGCGCGCAGTTGCGGCACGCGGTCATCTTCGACTTCGATCGCAGGCTGCTTGCCGCGGGCAGGCATGTAGCGCAGCGTCGGACCGTCGGCGATCTGGCTCACCGGTCCATCGCCCTGGCCGCGCAGTTCGGCGAGCTTCTTCTTGAGCGCCTGATAGAGCTTGTGCGGCGGGTTATAGCTGTCGAGGGCAGCCGAAGCGTCCTTGGCCGACGTAATGTTGGTGAGCACCTCGTTCGGATCGGTCGGATGTTCCGGGTATTGAATATCGCCCGACACCTGTGACCAGTGCATCCGGCCGCTCTGCGCGTGGCGCGCGTAGTCGAGCATGCTGGCGGTGAGCTTGAGGTCCGCATCGGCCAGCGCATCGGGATTGGCCGCGGCGGCGAATTCGGGAATCGGATAATCCGCCGGATTCAATCCGTCGGAAGCGGCGTCCTTCAAGCGGGCCACGACGCCCTTGCCGCTCTCGGTCAGCTTGCCGCCTTGCGTCCAGATCGGCGCAAAGTCGCGCGCAGTGTAGAATTTCTCGACTGCGGCGCGCTCGACCTTGCGGTCGAAATAGCGCTGAGCCTTGGCTCCGAACACGTCGCGCAGCTTGTCGGCAACCGGCTGATCTTCGGGCGCAACATTGCTCGCGGCCTTGACGGGCTCCTTGGCCGGCTCGGGCGTTGAGGCCGTGGCGGGCGCGGGCGTTTGCGCAGGGGTTGCGGTTGCAGTGTCGCTCTTGGGCGCATCGCTCTTCGGCGTATCGAACTTGGCGGCATCGGTCTTGGCGGCTTCGGTCTTGCTCGCCTCTTCCTTCGCAGGTTCGGACTTCGCCGTTTCGGGCTGCGCGGTTTCGGGCTTGGCAGGCTCGATCCTGGTCGGTTCGGAAATCGGAACGGCGGCGGTTGTTGTGGGCGCGGCCGAAGGCGTGTCGAGCTTGAAATCGGCGGCGGTGGGCGGCGGGACGTTGGCCGGTTCCGGGCGCGGCACCGCGGCGTCGATCGCGAGTTCCGCGGCGGAAGAGCGCGGCGCATCGTTTTGCGCCAATGCCGAGCTCGCCGACACCGTGAGAAACGTTGCCGCGACCGTCATCAAGACGCGGTCGTATCCAGCACGGTTCTTCCAACAGTCACGCATTATCACACCCCTTGGGTGAGCTGACCCGTTCCGAGGCAGCTGTGGTTTGTCCGTCAAAGCCTTCGCGAAAGCGCCACCGTGGTCGGATTTTGAAGCTCATTTCGGTTGAAATTGTGCCCCAGATACCCGCGCTTGGCATGGCTGCCGCAACGATTCATACGCAGACGATACACGGGCACCTCACAAGCGACCAGCAGCGGCCAAGGCAACTCACGACAAACTGACCGCAAAGCGTCCTGTTGCATCGCTTTGCCGCAAGTCTTGCCATGCAGGTCGGCATTTGTCTGTCACCCCAAGGCAACGGTTCAAATGTTCTGCCGCCCTGCAATTTCAGATGCTTCGTCCGCGTGTTATGGGCGCCGCGATCGTATCGAGCGTTATCCCGCCTGATCCGTTCCAGCGCTATCCCCCGATTGGCCGAGGGTCTCATCAAGCTTTCGGTACAGCGTCGAGCGGCCGATCTTCAGACGCCGCGCTACTTCGGACATCTGCCCGCGATAGTGCGAAATCGCAAAGCGGATGATCTCGCTTTCCAGTTCTTCCAGTGGCCGGACGTCGCCACCATCGGTCAGCATCACCAGCGTGCCCGCGGCCGGGAAGGGAGCGATAGGTATTTCATTACCATTAACGACGCCTGCGTGAAAGCCCGGCTCGATGATCAATGGCTCACTATGGACAGCCGCGGTCGGCGGCGACGCGACCCCGGCGCTCAGCGGGAAGTCGGAAAGAGCAAGCTGATCGCCTTCGCTCATCACCACGGCGCGGTAGACCGCATTTTCGAGCTGGCGGATGTTACCCGGCCAATCCAGTTGAGAAAGATGCGCCATGGCTTCGCCGCTGACCCCGGTGATGTGGCGATTTTCTTCAGCCGAGAAGCGGGCGAGGAAATGCCGCACCAGATGCGGAATGTCTTCGCGGCGCATCCGCAAGGGCGGGACGGTGAGCGGCAGCACGTGAAGCCGGTAGAACAGGTCTTCGCGGAAATGGCCGCTCTTCACGCGGTCGAGCAATTGCCGATTGGTGGCGGAAACGATCCGCACATCGACCTTCACCGGCTTGCGCGCGCCGACCGCTTCCACCGTGCCTTCCTGAAGCGCGCGCAGCAGCTTGACCTGCGCGGACAGCGGCAGTTCCGACACTTCGTCGAGAAACAGCGTGCCGCCGGAGGCTTCGACGAACTTGCCGGCGTGTCGCTCGGTTGCGCCGGTGAAGGCTCCCTTCTCGTGGCCGAACAGGATCGACTCGACCAGATTGTCAGGGATCGCGCCGCAATTGACCGCGACGAACGGCTTCGACTTGCGCTCGCTTGAGCCGTGAATGGCGCGCGCGAACAGTTCCTTGCCGACGCCGGACTCGCCTTCGATCAGCACCGGGATGGTCGAGGCCGATGCCTTGTTCGCCGTGCGCATTGCGCCGGTCATCGCCTCGCTGCGGGTGATGATGTCGGCAAATGTCAGCCGGCCTTCGCGGCTGTGGCGGATGCGCTGCAATTCGCCTTTCAGGGCGCTGGTGGTGAGCGCATTGTGCAGGCTGACCTGCAGCCGCTCCATCCCGACCGGCTTGACGACAAAGTCCTGGGCCCCGGCGCGCATCGCCGACACCACATTGTCGATGCCGCCATGCGCGGTCTGCACCACGACAGGAACGGCAAGACCGGCTTCGCGGATTTTGGCCAGGACACCCATGCCGTCGAGGCCGGGCATCACGAGGTCCAGCACCAGCGCGTCGATTGGCGGCGTGTCGGGAGCGGTCAACATCGCAATCGCGGCATCGCCGGAATCGACCGTGACCGTCTCATAGCCGCACTTTTGCACCATATTCTCAACCAGGCGGCGTTGCACCGCATCGTCGTCGGCGATCAAAATGGTGGCAGGCATGGTGTTCCTCATACGCAACAACTATCTGTCTCGAATCGGGGCACTCTGGCGGACGTCGATTAACGCCTGCTTAAACCTTGCCTCGCCGTTCTGATGGAATACAGGTTTCGAACAAGATGACCTCGCGCGCCACGTCCTCCCTCCGCAAATCGACCCAACGCAAGACCAGCCCCAAGGCCAGTCTTAAGAAGGCCTCCTCGGCCAAAGCGTCCGCGACCAGGGCGGACAAGCTCCCGGAGTGGAATCTGTCCGATCTCTATCCCGCGACCGGCGCGCCGGAGGTCAGGCGCGACCTCGACAGGCTGGATTCCGAATGTGTCGCGTTTGAGAACGATTACAAAGGCAAGCTCGCCGAGCGGACGGCGTCGGATGGCGGCGGCCTCTGGCTCGCCGGAGCCGTCAAGCGCTATGAGGCGATCGACGATCTTGCCGGCCGCCTGTCGTCCTATGCGGGACTGGTGCATGCCGGCGACAGCGTCGATCCCGTCATCTCGAAATTCTACGGCGATGTTTCCGAGCGGCTGACCAATGCTTCGGTGCATCTGTTGTTCTTCGCGCTCGAACTCAACCGCATCGACGATGCCGTGATCGAAGGGGCGCTGCGCAACGCAGAGCTGGCGCATTATCGTCCCTGGATCGAGGATCTGCGCAAGGACAAGCCGTACCAACTGGAAGACCGCGTCGAACAATTGTTCCACGAAAAATCCCAGAGCGGGTACGCCGCCTGGAACCGGCTGTTCGACCAGACCATCTCCGCATTGCGTTTCAAGGTGTCGGGCAAGGAGCTTGCAATCGAGCCGACGCTCAACCTGTTGCAGGATCGCGACGGCGCCCGGCGCAAGGCCGCGGCCGAGGCGCTCGCCAGGACCTTCAAGGCCAACGAGCGGACCTTTGCGCTGGTCACCAACACGCTCGCCAAGGACAAGGAAATTTCCGATCGCTGGCGTGGCTTCCAGGATGTCGCGGATTCCCGTCATCTGAATAACCGCGTCGAGCGCGAGGTGGTCGATGCGCTGGTGAGCGCGGTGCGCGCGGCCTATCCGACACTCTCGCATCGCTACTACCGGCTGAAAGCCGGCTGGTTCAAAAAGAAGAAGCTGCCGCATTGGGACCGCAATGCGCCGCTGCCTTTTGCCGCGACAGGTGCGATCGGCTGGGGCGATGCAAAGCACATGGTGCTGTCGGCCTATCGCAGCTTCTCGCCGGACATGGCCGCCATTGCCGAGCGCTTTTTCACGGATCGCTGGATCGATGCGCCGGTGCGGCCGGGCAAGGCGCCGGGCGCGTTTTCGCATCCGACGACGCCATCGGCGCATCCGTATGTGCTGATGAATTATCAGGGCAAGCCGCGCGATGTGATGACGCTCGCCCACGAGCTCGGCCACGGCGTGCATCAGGTGCTCGCGGCCAGGAACGGCGCGCTGATGGCGCCGACACCGCTGACATTGGCGGAGACCGCGAGCGTGTTCGGCGAGATGCTGACGTTTCGCCGGCTGCTCGGCGAAACCAGCAGCGCCAAACAGCGCCAGGCGCTGCTCGCCGGCAAGGTCGAGGACATGATCAACACGGTGGTGCGGCAGATTGCGTTCTATACGTTCGAGCGCGCCGTCCACACCGAGCGCAAAAACGGCGAACTCACCGCCGCGCGGATCGGCGAGATCTGGCTCAGCGTCCAGGGCGAAAGCCTGGGGCCGGCGATCGACATCCGTCCGGGCTACGAGAATTTCTGGATGTACATCCCGCACTTCATCCACTCGCCGTTCTACGTCTACGCCTATGCCTTCGGCGATTGCCTGGTGAACTCGCTCTACGGCGCCTACGAGCATGCGCAATCAGGCTTTGCCGAGCGCTACCTAGCGATGCTGGCGGCCGGCGGCACCAAGCACTATTCCGAACTGCTCAAGCCCTTCGGGCTGGACGCCAAGGATCCCCAGTTCTGGAATGGTGGCCTTTCGGTCATCTCGGGCATGATCGACGAGCTCGAGGAAATGGGCTGAGGGGACCCGAAGCGCCACTGCGATCGGGATAATTGGCCTTTCGAATGACCCGATAGGTTTCGCGGCGTTGCCCTGCCTTCCGGTTTGCGGTAATCCCACGCGAGATATCGACATTCACTGGGGACTAGAGATGGCAGACCATAGCGAAGTGGCTTACACGACGGCCGACGGCAACGATTACGTGGCCCATGAGCGGACCTATGAGGGCTTCATCAAGCTGGTGAAGTATGGCTCCGCGGCCGTGATCGTGATCCTCGTTTTGATGGCGATTTTCCTCGTCTGATTTCCTGACGTTTGCGCCGCCCCCGCTAGCGGCGTAGCTTTGCGAAAGCTTACCCTGCCCGGTTGCCAGGCCGGCGCCGGATTTGCCAATCTGGCCGGAATGACGCCTGCGAGTTTTCCGCGCCGCCGGAGGCCCCATGAAGATTGCCGTCGCCAAGGAAATTGATCCGTCCGAGCCACGGGTCGCCGCCTCGCCCGACACCGTGAAAAAATTCAAGGCGCTGGGCGCCGAGGTTGCAATCGAGCCGGGCGCCGGGATCAAGTCCGGTTTGCTCGACTCGGACTTCACCGCGGCCGGCGCCACCGTCAGCGCCGATGCGTTGAAGGATGCCGATATCATCATCAAGGTGAAGCGGCCCGAGGCTTCCGAGCTTTCCAGCTACAGGCGCGGCGCGCTGGTCGTCGCGATCATGGATCCTTACGGCAACGATGCCGCGCTGAAGGCGATGGCGGATGCAGGCGTCGCCGCGTTTGCGATGGAACTGATGCCGCGCATCACCCGCGCGCAGGTGATGGACGTATTGTCCTCGCAGGCAAACCTCGCGGGTTACCGCGCCGTGATCGAGGGCGCCGAAGCCTTCGGCCGCGCTTTCCCGATGATGATGACGGCGGCCGGCACCGTGCCGGCGGCCAAAGTATTCGTGATGGGCGTTGGCGTCGCGGGCCTTCAGGCGATTGCGACGGCGCGGCGTCTTGGCGCCATCGTCACAGCAACCGATGTGCGCCCGGCGACGAAGGAGCAGGTTGAATCGCTCGGCGCGAAGTTTCTCGCGGTCGAAGACGAGGAGTTCAAGAACGCGCAGACCGCGGGCGGCTACGCCAAGGAAATGTCGAAGGAGTACCAGGCCAAGCAGGCCGCGCTCACCGCCGAGCACATCAAGAAGCAGGACATCGTGATCACGACTGCGCTGATTCCCGGCCGTCCGGCCCCGAAGCTGGTGTCGGGCGAGATGGTCAAGTCGATGCGGCCGGGCTCCGTCCTGGTCGATCTCGCGGTCGAGCGCGGCGGCAATGTCGAGGGCGCCAAAGCCGGCGAGGTTGCCGAGGTCGATGGCGTCAAGATCGTCGGCTACACCAACGTCGCCGGCCGCGTGGCGGCATCGGCCTCGAGCCTTTACGCGCGCAACCTGTTCTCGTTCATCGAGACCATGATCGACAAGGCCAACAAGGCGCTCGCCGTGAACTGGGACGACGAACTGGTCAAGGCCACCGCGCTGACCAAAGACGGCGCCGTCATCCACCCGAACTTCCAGCCGAAATAGGAGCAGACACCATGGAGCAGCTCGCGCAGGCCGTCGATCCCTTCGTGTTCCGGCTGTCGATTTTCGTGCTCGCCGTATTCGTCGGCTATTTCGTGGTGTGGTCGGTGACGCCGGCGCTGCACACGCCGCTGATGTCGGTGACGAATGCGATCTCCTCGGTGATCGTGGTCGGCGCGCTGCTCGCGGTCGGCGTCGGCATGATCTCGAGCGGCTCGGGCTGGGCGCGTGGCTTCGGCTTTGTCGCGCTGACCTTTGCCTGCGTGAACATCTTCGGCGGCTTCCTGGTCACCCAGCGCATGCTCGCCATGTACAAGAAGAAATCGAAGTGATCGGCAACCACCTCGGGGTGAGAAGGAAATGGGGGACCTGAGATGAGCGCCAATCTTTCCGCACTGTTGTATCTCGTGGCAGGCGTGCTGTTCATCCTGGCGTTGCGTGGGCTGTCGAGCCCGGCGACATCGCGGCAGGGCAATCTGTTCGGCATGATCGGCATGGCGATTGCGGTCGGCACGACGCTGGCGGCTCATCCGCCTGCTGACGGCATCGCCTGGGTACTCGTCATTGTAGCGGTGGCCATTGGCGGCGGTATCGGCGCGGTGATCGCGCGCCGCGTTCCGATGACCTCGATGCCGGAATTGGTCGCCGCGTTCCACTCGCTCGTCGGCATGGCCGCGGTGCTGGTGGCGGCCGGCGCTTTCTATGCGCCCGAAGCCTTCGACATCGGAACGCCCGGTCACATCCATCCGCAAAGCCTGGTCGAGATGTCGCTCGGCGTTGCGATCGGCGCCTTGACCTTCACCGGATCGGTGATCGCGTTCCTGAAACTGTCGGCGCGGATGAGCGGGGCGCCGATCATCCTGCCGTTCCGTCACGTCATCAACATTGCGCTGGCGCTGGCGCTGGTATTCTTCATCGTCGGCCTCGTGGTGAGTGGCAGTGCGCTTGACTTCTGGCTGATCACCATCATTGCGCTGGCCCTCGGCGTACTCATGATCATTCCGATCGGCGGCGCTGATATGCCGGTCGTGATCTCGATGCTGAACTCGTATTCCGGCTGGGCTGCGGCCGGCATCGGATTTACGCTCGGCAACTCGGCGCTGATCATCACCGGCGCGCTGGTCGGCTCATCCGGCGCGATCCTGTCCTACATCATGTGCCATGCGATGAACCGCTCGTTCATCTCGGTGATCCTCGGCGGCTTCGGCGGCGAGACGGCAGCCGCCGGCGGCGGCAGCGGCGAACAGAAGCCGGCCAAGCTCGGCTCGGCAGATGACGCCGCCTTCATCATGAAGAATGCCTCGAAGGTCATCATCGTGCCCGGCTACGGCATGGCGGTGGCGCAGGCCCAGCACGCGCTGCGCGAAATGGGCGACATCCTCAAGAAAGAGGGCGTCGAGGTGAAATACGCCATCCACCCGGTCGCGGGGCGCATGCCGGGCCATATGAACGTGCTGCTCGCCGAAGCCAATGTGCCCTATGACGAGGTGTTCGAGCTTGAGGACATCAACTCCGAATTTGCCCAGGCCGACATCGCCTTTGTGATCGGCGCCAACGACGTGACCAATCCTGCGGCCGAAGACGACAAGACCTCGCCGATCTACGGCATGCCGGTGTTGCAGGTGTGGAAGGCCGGCACGGTGATGTTCATCAAGCGCTCGCTGGCGTCGGGTTACGCCGGCATCGACAATCCGCTGTTCTATCGCGACAACACCATGATGCTGCTCGGCGACGCCAAGAAGGTTACCGAGAACATCGTCAAGGCGATGTGAGGCGGACCCCGTGGCCCTGAACAAGGAGTGGCATCGATCAAATCGCATGCCGCTCCGGGCCACGCGCGAACAGCGCATCAGATGGCACGTCATGCACGCCCGCGTCTGTGCTTGCCGCGAAATTCCTGACAGCATCAGGTCCGACGTCGAGAAGCTTCTCAAACAGCGAAAAAAATAACCGGCGTATCGGCTGGATTTCGGTGGTTCACCTTGCCTTCGTCGCAACGATTTCAGGATATTGTCGCATGAGCACGCACGGACCGATGCCGCGTTCATCGTGGGTTTTCCCTCTGCTCTCGGTGCTGCTGTTCGTCGGCGTCACGGCGCTTCACTACACTTTCGTGCCGTCGGTGTTCGGCTGGTTGTTCGCAGCAGCCCTGCTGGTGATCCTGTTCGGCACGGTGTTCGCGGCCGTTCATCACGCCGAAGTCGTCGCCGAACGGATCGGCGAGCCCTTCGGCACGTTGTTGCTGACGCTCTCCGTCACCATCATCGAGGTCGCGTTGATCGCCACCATCATGCTCGGCGAAAAGGCCGTTACCACGCTTGCGCGCGACACGGTGTTTGCGGTGGTCATGATCGTCTGCAACGGGCTGGTCGGCCTCTGCATCCTGGTCGGCGGCTTGCGTTACCGTGAGCAGGACATCCAGGCGAGCGGGTCCAGTCTGTACCTCAGTGTTCTCCTGGTGCTGGCCACCATTACGCTGATCATGCCGAACTACACGCTGACGACGCCGGGGCCAATCTATTCGGCAGGCCAGCTTGGTTTCGTCAGTGTTGCGACCATCCTGCTCTACGGCGTCTTTCTCTACACGCAGACGGTGCGGCACCGCGATTATTTCGTCGCAGACGCGAACGTCGACCATGACGGTCCGCAGGCGTCGAACAAGACCATCATGCTCAGCACCGCGCTGCTTCTGATCTCGCTCCTGGCGGTGGTGCTGCTGGCGAAAAAGTTCTCGCAGGTGGTCGATGCCAGTGCGGCGCAGATCGGTGCGCCGCCGGCTTTTGCCGGCATTCTGGTCGCGCTGCTGATCCTGATGCCGGAGGGCGTAGCGGCGATCGCCGCCGCACGGCGGAACAACCTGCAAAAGAGCATCAACCTCGCGCTTGGATCATCGATTGCGACCATCGGGTTGACAGTCCCCGCCGTCGCGATCGCTGCCTACGAACTCGACAGGCAACTCGTCCTGGGCCTTCCGCCCCAGGAGATGGTGCTTTTGGCCCTCACGCTGCTGCTTGCCATGCTCACGCTGGGCAGCGGCCGAACCAACATCCTTTTCGGGCTGGTCCACCTTGTGGTATTTGCAATATTCATGTTCCTGGTGTTCGTTCCCTGAACGGGAGAAGAGCTGAAAAATGATAAGCGCCACATCCGACGTGCAGGTCGACACCCCGGAGGTGCGCGTGACCCGGTGGCGGCTGGCCCCGGGATCAGCCACCGGACATCACATTCATGAGATGGATTATGTTATCGTGCCCGTGACCGCGGGCGAGATGACCATCGTGGCGCCCAACGGGGAGCGCTCCAAGGCCCAGCTGGGGGTCGGCCAATCCTATTTCCGCAAGGCCGGGGTGGAACACGACGTTCGTAACGAAACCGCGAGCGAAATCGTATTTTTGGAAGTGGAGCTGAAGCCATAA
Source organism: Bradyrhizobium erythrophlei (assembly GCF_900142985.1). Classification (NCBI taxonomy): domain Bacteria; kingdom Pseudomonadati; phylum Pseudomonadota; class Alphaproteobacteria; order Hyphomicrobiales; family Nitrobacteraceae; genus Bradyrhizobium; species Bradyrhizobium erythrophlei. Next base: position 1,679,290 of record NZ_LT670849.1, on the reverse strand, counting down.
CCCCGCCGTTTACCGAATTGCCACCGATATGCCTCAAAGCTTCGGCATCAGAACCCGCGTGGGAGTGGTCGGCATGCTGAAATTGGCCTCAAAATTTGCGATGGACATCTTTCCGTCGGTGATTGCGACCATTCTCGGCGCTTACATCGTTAATCACTACATTAACGCCAAGACGCCGGCCGCCGATCCCGCCGCGGCTGTGTCCACGGCTGACCCGAAAAAGGCGGCCTCAAAGGCCGATTCGAAGCCGTCCGAGCGCTCGGCTGACTTGGGTAGCATTCCCGAGCCGGGTGTCCGGGCAAAAGGTATTTCCGAGAAGTCGATCAGCGACAAAGCGGCTGACAAGGCGACGTTCGAAAAGCCGGCTGAAAAGCCCGCCGACAAGGCGGACCGGCCGGCGGAAACCGCCAGCATTCCGCCGACGACGCCCGCGGACACACGCCGTCACGCGCCGCCGCCGCGCGAAAAGGCCGCTTCCAAGCCCGCTCCGGCACCCGCCGCCGAGCCGGTCGTGGCAGCGCCCGTTACCGCCCCTGCGGCCGAGCCGGCAGCCGGGCCTGATGCCAATGATCTGGCGCGGGCGGCCATCGAGCGCCTGCGCGGCAGCGAACCGCGCGTGCAGGAAAGCGCCCGTACGCCGGAACGGCCCAAAGCTCTTGAATCCAAGTCTTTTGAATCCAAGGCTACGGAGCCGAAGGCTGCGGAGCCGGCTCCTGTCGTAGCAGCGCCCGTGATCCCTGCACCTGCGCCGGTGGCTGCCGCCCCGTCGCTCCAGCCGTTGCCGCCGCCGATCATGGTGTCGACCCCTCAGGTCGACAACAAGCCGACCGCCGTGCGGGCCAATGATCCGCTGCACCCGACCCCGCCGGCCGACATTCCCGATCCCGCCGGCGCGCCCCTGGATCTGCGGGCCGATGCGACCGATCAGCCACCGCCGGCGGCCAAGCGCCCTAACGTTGCTGAAGACATGCTCTCAGCCACCAAGAAGCTGTTCAATTCAGTGCTGCCGAAGTAAGTCGGCGGGCTACGCGCACCGGCGCGGCTTGAAAAATCATTCTAGAATGTTTCGTAGCTCTGTCCGGGCCGGCCGCCGACGCGGGCGAAAGCCTGACGTGCGGCTTCGTCTTTCGGGCGCAGGTTGATGGCACGGCCATACGAGCCGGCAGCCTTGCTCTTGTCACCCAGACGTTCATAAGCGAGCCCGCGGGTCATCCAGACTTGCGGGTTTTGCGGATCGTCCTGTACCGCTTCGTCGAGATCGTTGGCGGCTTCCTTGGCTTTGCCAAGCGCCAGATAGCTCAACGCGCGGCCGAGCAGGGGCTCGAGCTGTTGGGGCGCGAGGCCATTGGCTGCCGTGAAGTCCTCGATCGCGAACTGGTGCTGCTTTTCGCCCTGATAGAGCTGGCCGCGGTTGTAGTAGGCCTCGGCATCGTCCGGATGTAACGCAATGGCCTTGTTGAAATCCTCGAGCGCCTGTGTGGCCTCGCCGCGCGCCTTGTGCACCAGGCCGCGGCCAAGCCAGGCCGGCGCATAGTTCGCGTCGAGCGCGAGCGCCCGTTCATAATCCGACATCGCCTGGTCGAGCCGTTTGGTCTTGCGGTAGATCTGGCCGCGATTGGCGAAGGCCTGCCCGTAATTGGGATCGAGGCTGATCGCCTTGTTGAAGTCGGCGAGCGCTTCGTCGGTTCTTCCGGCCTGCGCCAGCACCGATCCGCGCATGTTGTAGGCCTGCGGGTTATCGGGGTTGTTCTTGATGGTCTCGCTGAGCGAGGCGATGTTGGCCTGCGAGGTGATCAGCGCGGGCTCTTCCTTGAGCTCCGACGAAGACGTCAGCGATCCCAGCGACATCGAGCAGCCGCCGAGCGCGATCGCTGTCAATGCAATTGCGGCGGTCACACGCTGGCGGTCGCGTAAATTTCCGGAAGAGGCCGGGGCGGTCATCGTGCGGGATACTCACGCGCTCACGACTTCGGGACACCAGTGGTAGCGCGCTCCGCTTTGAAATGCATCGGGCGAATCGCCGGTAGCTTTACGGATACGTCCCGACATAGACAGAAACGCGGGCCGAAGGGCCCGCGTCGATCAATTCATATCTGAAAAATAACTTCGCTTAGCGCGGGCCGCGAGGTCCGCCCGCACCGCCGCGGCCGCCACCCGGGCCACCACGCTCGGCGCCGGGACCGGCGCCGAACACCGGCTTCGGCTTCATCGGCAACAGGCCTTCACGCTGCAACTTCTTGCGGGCGAGCTTGCGCGCGCGGCGCACGGCTTCGGCCTTTTCGCGGGCCTTTTTCTCGGAGGGCTTTTCGTAGTGACCGCGGAGCTTCATCTCGCGGAAGATACCCTCGCGCTGCATCTTCTTTTTCAGCGCCTTGAGAGCTTGATCGACGTTGTTATCGCGGACGAGAACCTGCACGCGGCATCCTCTTTCAATTGATCGGCTTGGATTCTGACAAGGTCCAAGGGCTGGCAAAAAGCCTTGCTCCCGACCTTTGAGCGCGCGGATGTATCAGACAAAAGGTGGAATGTCTACCTGGGAACCGGAAATTCGGTTCGGGCAGGGGGGGCTCGGATCGCGTGGCATCCGGTGAGTAAATATCCCGATTTAGGGAATCTGCAACTTTTTGGACGAATTTCGCGAGGAGGATCGCGGAGGGTGTATCCGGGAGGCTCCCATGGAAGCGAAAAAATATGCCGCTGAATTGATTGGTACATTTTGGCTTACCTTTGCGGGATGCGGCAGCGCCGTCATTGCCGCGGCTTTTCCCCAGGTCGGTATCGGGTTGCTCGGGGTGTCGCTGACATTCGGCCTGAGCGTTGTGACCATGGCCTATGCGATCGGCCATATATCCGGTTGCCATCTCAATCCGGCCGTGACGGTCGGCCTTACCGCCGGCCGCCGTTTTCCGGCCGGTCAGGTCCTGCCCTATGTGATCGCGCAGGTCGTCGGCGCTGTCGCCGCCGCGGCGCTGCTTTATGTGATCGCGAGCGGAGCTCCCGGTTTCGACCTCGGCAAGGGTTTTGCGTCCAACGGCTATGGCGCGCATTCGCCGGGCCAATACGACATGGTCGTCTGCTTCATCACCGAGGTCGTGATGACGGCGATGTTCCTGTTCATCATCATGGGCGCGACCCATGGCAAGGCGCCCGCGGGCTTTGCGCCGTTGGCGATTGGTTTGACGCTGACGATGATCCATCTCGTCAGCATTCCCGTCACCAACACCTCGGTGAACCCGGCGCGCAGCACCGGCCCAGCTTTGTTCGTGGGCGGGTGGGCGCTCGGCCAGCTCTGGCTGTTCTGGGTGGCGCCGCTGATCGGCGGTGTGCTCGGGGGCGTGGTCTATCGCTGGCTGAGCGAAGAACCGACCGGCATCGTGGAAGGCGTCAAGCGGGCGTAACGGTCAGCTCTGACGAAGCGGGTTACTTTTGACCGGCCGGCGCGACCTGGGTGACGTGACCCATCTTGCGTCCGGGCCGGGGCGCTCCCTTGCCATAGAGATGAACGGTTGCGCCGGGAACGCCGAGCCAGTCCGCATAGCTGTTGATCTCGTCGCCGATCAGGTTGGTCATGGTGACGTCGCCATAGCGGACGGGCTTGCCGAGTTGCCATCCGGCGATCGCCCGGATGTGCTGCTCGAATTGCGAAATCGAGGCGCCGTCGAGCGTCCAGTGCCCCGAATTATGCACGCGCGGGGCGACCTCATTGACCAGGATCTTCGACCCGCCATCGCCCGGCACCACGAACAGTTCGACCGCCAGCACGCCGACATAGTCGAGCGCGTCCGCAATCCGCCGCGCGATGTCGCGCGCCTGCGCGGCCAGGGCGTCCGATATGGCAGCCGGTACGCGCGACACTTTGAGGATGTGATCGCGGTGCTCGTTTTCCGTGACATCAAAGCATTCGACGTTGCCGTCGGCGGAGCGGGCGGCGATGACCGAGATTTCGCGCTCGAACGGCACAAAGGCTTCGAGGATCGCCGATTTGGTGCCGAGGTCTTCCCAGACGCGATCCGGATCGTCGCCTGCGCGGATCAAGGTCTGGCCCTTGCCGTCATAGCCGAAGCGGCGGGTCTTCAGCACCGCCGGCAAACCGATCCTGGCGATCGCGGCCCGTAGCGTTTGCGGCGATGAAACGTCGGCGTAGTCGGCGGTCTGGATGCCGAGCTTCGTAACGAAATCCTTCTCGATCAGGCGATCCTGCGTCGTCTCGAGAATCTGGCGATCAGGCAGCACGCTCCGCCGCGCCGCCAGGATCATGGCGGACGCCGCCGGCACATTCTCGAACTCGTAGGTGATGACGTCGACGTCGCTTGCGAACAGTTCGAGCGCCTCGACATCGGCATATTCGGCGCAGGTGGCGTTGGCGACGACGTCGAAGGCCGGCGAATCCGGATCCGGCGAAAACACCCGGCAACGCAGGCCGAGCCGCGCGGCGGCCATTGCCAGCATCCGGCCGAGCTGTCCGCCGCCGACAATTCCGATGGTGTCGCCCGGCTTGAGCTTCACCCGCGCCTGGTCGGTCACGCGGACTCCTCCGGGCCCTCGGCGACCGCGTCGGTACGTTGCTTGCGCCAAGCGGCGAGGCGCTCCGCCAGCGCCTTGTCGTTCAGCGCCAGGATGCTGGCTGCGAACAGCGCCGCATTGATCGCGCCCGCCTTGCCGATGGCGAGCGTTCCAACGGGAACGCCGGCCGGCATCTGCACGATAGAGTAGAGCGAATCGACGCCTGCCAAGGCCTTGGACTCGACCGGTACGCCGAGCACCGGAAGTTCCGTTAAGCTTGCGGCCATACCGGGCAGGTGCGCGGCGCCGCCTGCCCCGGCAATGATGACCTTGAAGCCGGCTGCCTTGGCGCCCTTGGCGAATGCATAAAGCCGCTCCGGCGTGCGATGCGCCGACACGATGCGTTTCTCGCACGCGACGCCAAGCGCGCCGAGCGTTTCGGCGGCGTGGCGCATGGTCTCCCAGTCGGACTGGCTTCCCATGATGATGGCGACTGGCGCGGGCATATCGTTAATTCTTACTCAAGGAATCCAAAACCAGGGCCCGATTATAGGATCGGCCCTTTCTTCGGCAAGCTGGCAAGGGATCGACAATGGACTATCCTGTCTTGGTACGAACAGGCAAGCTCTCTTGAGCCAGAACTCGCGGCCGGCGTTAACGCGAGCGGGGAAAAAATGAGCTTCGGGCCGGATTTGCGCGCGGTTTTAAGGAACAGCATGAAGAGGAAATCAGGAGTAAAAACATCGCGCGCTGCGAAACGCCAAAAGGACGCCGCGGCCGGCAACGCCCTGGTGCGCCGTGCCACCTCGGCAACGCTGCGCGCGGCGGTTAAGGATGATGTGAAGGCCGAGATCAGGCGGCTCAAGACCCAGTTGGCCAAGGCCACCGCGCGCATCGAAGAGTTGCAGGCCGCGGCCGAGACGGATTTCCTGCTCGAAATTCCCAACCGGCGCGGTTTCGAACGCGAGCTCGCGCGCGCCATCTCCTATATCCAGCGCTATCATGCAGCCGGCGCGCTGATCGTGCTTGACGTGGACCGGCTCAAGCCGGTCAACGACCAATTCGGTCATGCCGCCGGAGACGAGGTGCTGAAGGCGATCGTGGCCGTGCTGTCACGGCAGATCCGCTCCTCCGACGTGATCGGCCGGCTCGGCGGCGATGAGTTTGCGCTATTGTTGTGGAACCTCAGCGAAACCGATGCCCATGCCAAAGCGGCCGCGCTTGAAGCGGATGTCGACGGCCTGAGTTTTGCCTTCGAAGGCAGCACGGTTGGGACCGGCGTCTCCGCCGGCGTCGTCCTGCTCGGCCCGCACTCGGAAGCAGGGCGTGCACTCGCGGATGCCGATCGCGCGATGTATGTGCGCAAGGCGCAGCGTCGCCACGAAGCCCAACCTCTCGCATCAACGAGCCGGACAGCATCATGACCAAACCAGTGCCGTTCACGCTTCACGTCGCAGACGCTGATATCGCCGATCTCAAGGCGCGGCTGGCGCGCACGCGCTTTCCGGATTCCGCGCCTGGCGAGGCTTTGAGCGATCCTTGGGCCTACGGCACCGACGTCGCCTACCTGCGCAGTCTCGTTGAATACTGGCGCGACGGGTTTGACTGGCGCGCCGAGGAGGCGGCGCTCAATGTCTTTCCGCAATTCCGTGTGCCGATCGACGGCATCGACCTGCACTATCTGCGTGTCGAGGGTAAAGGCGAGAATCCGATGCCGCTACTCTTGTTGCACGGCTGGCCAGGTTCGGTGTTCGAATTCCTTGAGATCATTCCGCGCCTGACCGATCCGGCGCGGTTCGGCGGCGATTCCAGCGACGCCTTTACGGTGATCGCGCCGTCGCTGCCGGGTTACGGGCTGTCGTTCAAACCCGGCCAGAAAAGATACGGCGTGCCTGAAATGGCCGATTGTGTCGCGGCCTTGATGCACGACGTTCTCGGCTTTTCGCGGTTTGCCGCGCAAGGCGGCGACTGGGGGGCTGGCGTCACCAGCCGGCTTGGCTATGCCCACGCGGAAAAGATGATCGGCATCCACGTCAACTTCATGATGGCCGCGGGCCGCGATCCCAATGCGATCCAAAATCCAACCGAGGAGGAAAAGCGCTATCTCGGCGAACTTGCGCACTGGACGCGCGAGGGAACCGGCTATCAATGGATTCAGGGCACGCGGCCGCAGACGCTGTCGTTTGCGTTGACGGATTCTCCGGCCGGTCTTGCGGCATGGATCGTCGAAAAATTCCGCGCCTGGTCGGATTGTGGCGGCGATGTCGAAAGTGCGATCAGCCGCGACCAGATGCTCGCCGATATCTCGCTTTACTGGTTCACGGGCGCGATCGGCTCGTCATTCTGGCCGTACTACGCACGACTCCATGGCTCCGCGGCCATTCTGCCGCCTGGCGAGACCATCACGGTCCCGACCGGCTATGCGCAATTCCCGCGCGAAATCCTCAGGCCTCCGCGCAGTATCGCCGAACGCGTGTTCAAAAACATCCGGCGCTGGAGCGTCATGGAAAAGGGCGGCCATTTCGCCGCCCTCGAACAACCCGAGCTGCTGGCGCATGAGGTTCGCGCATTCTTCCGCGAGTTGCACTGAAACTTCTATAGTCCGGCAAGATCGTCCGGCACCTCGCCGAACTTTTTCAGTACGCGCGCATCGCTGAATTCGCCGGCCATCGGATCGCCGCTGCGGCAAAACGCGACTGCGCCGATACTGCCGACAGCGCGTGACATCGCTTCGGCGCGACGCAAGGCGGCGGTCGAATGCTGACACTCTTCCGCGGCACCTGCGACCAGGAGACCGGCTTCATCCTGGAAAAACGGCATTGCGACGTAATAGGTGACGTTGGCCATGGACCTGCTCCTGCCTAGTGTGGCGACTCTGACGTTCCTTTCAGTCTCGCCGCGAGTTGTTCGAAGGAACGTCAGAGTTAAAGCCACACTAGAATCATATGGTTGCTAGTGTCCCTTTGGTTCTGACATTCGTAAGAGTGCTCGGCTCGCGACAAGATACGAATGTCGGAACCGGGACACTAGAGATGATCAGGCCGCGTCGTCTCTCGAACGCGACCGTCGGACGACCGCGCCCAGGCTCACAGCCTTGGCCCGCAACTCGCTCAATTCGGTTTCCAGATATTCGTTGGCCAGGATCAGCGCCTTGATCGTGCTGCGCGGATCGCCATTGCACATCGCGATCAGCCGATCGCAGGCCAGTTCGTAGCTCGGGCTAAAGGGAAACGAGACAGCTTCGGGCATGAGGCATCCTCGGGGGCGGAGTTTTGGGGGTGCGCGAATGTTCCTATTTTGTTCTCAAAAAGTCAAGGACCATTTTGGCGCGGCAAAGCGTCTGCTTCAGGCGATGATGTCGGGCGTGATCTGGTCTTCGATGAAGGCGATGCGGTCGCGCAACTGCAACTTGCGCTTCTTCAGCCGTTGCAGCCGCAAGAGGTCCGGCGCGGGCGACTGATGCAGCGCATCAATCGCAGCGTCGAGATCGCGGTGTTCCTGTTGCAGCCTTGCGAGCTCGGATTGGAGTTCGCGCTCATCTTCGTCGGTCATGGTTTACTTAGTCAAAACGCGGATGAGATTTGCGAAAATTCCGGCAGGCCAAGCGCGGTGGATTTGACATTCGCTTCAGGGGCGCCGCGAGTTCTCGAAGAGTGAATGTCAAATCCAAAACCGCACTTGAAACAAATGTTTGCTAGTGTCCCTTTGGTTCTGACATTCGTAAACGAACCCGCCGCGATAAGATACGAATGTCAGAACAGGGACACTAACCCGCAACTATCCTCCCTGGCAGCCTGCTCCGCAAGCGCGTTCCATCAGAACCAACAAGCGCCTTCGCGGGTCGATAGCGGCGCTGCGTCCGATCGTTAACGCCGGACGGCAGGGCCCTGGATTGCCGGGTTCCAATCATTGTGCGGATGCGTTTGTTTTTGCGCGGAACGCTTATCCCGCTGTTGCGAAAGGGCTTCGCGCTTCCCGCTCACGATTCGTTACAGATGCCGGTGAAATATGAGGACAGCGACTTTCAAACCCATCGACAGATTCAAGCCTTGGTGTAGACTTTGATGTCCGGATCGAATCTGAGGTCTTAGTCCAACCGAGGAGGTTTCGAATGGCAATTCACGCACATCTCGTTGAACTGGAACGGAAACACAAGGTTCTCGAAAACGAATTGCACGAAGCTCTTCTACACCTTTCAACAGATGACTTGCAGATTGTCGAATTGAAGCGCCGGAAGTTGATGGTCAAGGACGAAATCGAGCGATTGAAGCATTCGGCCAGCGCCACGTTGCATTAATTCAATAGCCAGACCAGACCTGTTTGATCGCCGGCGCTGTCAGGATCGACTGGCGCGTCCGGTCGATGGCATATTCTCAATAGATTCTCACGCTTCCGCCAAATCGCCGACGTAGTCGGCGATCGCGAGCGATGACGTGAGCCCCGGCGATTCAATGCCGAACAGGTTGATCAGCCCGTCGATGCCGTGGTCTTTCGGTCCTTGGATCAGGAAGTCCTGCACCGCGACCGCGGGCGGCACGATTTTCGGCCGCATGCCCGAGTAACTCGGCATCAGCGCGCCATCCGGCAGCGCCGGCCAATAACGGCGGATCGCCGGATAAAACCGCTCAGCCCGAACTGGGTCGACCGCGTAATCGATGCTGTCGACCCATTCGACGTCAGGTCCGAACCGCGCCTGTCCCGCCATGTCGAGCGTGAGGTGGACGCCGAGCCCGCCAGGCTCCGGCACCGGATAAATCAGATGCGAAAACGGCGCCCGCGCCGCGCAACTGAAGTAGTTGCCCTTGGCGAGGTAAGCCGGCGGGATCTTTTCCACCGGCATGCCGTCGATGCTGCGCGCTACCGTCGTGGCGCCGAGGCCCGCGGCGTTGACCAGAAGTTTGCACGAAAGCGACATCGGCGTCTCGCCGCCGGCGTCGATCTCGACGTGGCCGCCGCGTGCTCGCGCGCCGAGCAACGGCGTGTGAAACGCAAAGGCGGCGCCGGCATCTTCGGCATTGCCGCGCAGCGCGAGCATATAAGCGTGACTGTCGACGATGCCGGTGGAGGGTGACAGCAACGCCGCCTCGCAAGACAGTGCGGGCTCCATGGCCCGTGCGGCTTCACCCGAAAGCACTTGCAGGTCGGCCACGCCATTGGCCTCGGCATGCGCCCTGATCGATGCCAGCTTTTCCGTTTCGGCGGGCGTCGTCGCCACGATCAGCTTGCCGCAATTGCGATGCGGGACGCCTTGCTCGCGGCAATAGCTGTAAAGCGCGTGCTTGCCGCTGACGCACATCCGCGCCATCAGGCTGCCGGCGCGGTAGTAGATCCCGGCGTGGATGACTTCGCTGTTGCGCGAGGAGGTGATGGTTCCGATTCCCTCGGCCGCCTCCAGCACGATCACCTCGCGGCCGCTTTGAGCCAGCCGCCGCGCCACGGCAAGGCCGATCACTCCCGCACCGACGACGACGCACTCGACCTTTTCCATGTGAAAATTCTGATCCGGATTTGGCTTGCTTCGTCGGGACGGCGGGAAAGCTGGCTGGTTGCAACTTTCGCGTCAAAGGCCCGGGCAGGCCGCGGGTTCTGGTTGTGGTTCGTTGGTTTAAGCAACTCGTTGGATTTATTTCGGAAGTTGTCCGGCCCAAATCATTAGTGATCCATTAATCATGTCCCGCCAATTGGCGCAATTTCCCACCCAAACGAACCCGGCTGGGGTACGCGTTTACCTGATCCAAACCCGTGACGCCAGAAACTCCGGCCCCAGTATTCCGCGGGTGACCGATGGCCGACAAGAACTGGCAGGCAGGCGGCAGGATCATGATTCCGGCAGGGGTCGTGCTGTGCCTGGTTGCGTCCTTTTGGGCCGCCACCGCCTCCACCCCCGAATCCGGCTTGATCAAGTATCTGAGTGCGGCCGATCCGGACGTTGTCTCGGACGTCGTGCTTGGCGGCCTGGTTGCAGGCTGCTTCCTGATCGCCGTCTGGATCTGGGTGATGTCGACCTTGCGCCGCTTCAGGCTGTCGCAGCAGCGCCGAAACGTGTTCGTCAGTTCCGCGCTCAACAATCTCAAGCAGGGGGTGGTGATCACCAACCCGCGCCAACGGATCGTCTTCCTTAACGACCGTTACCTCGAGATTTACAGCCTCGCCCGTTCGGACATCACGCCGGACATGACGGGCAGGGGGCTGCTCGAACTTCGCCTTCAGCGCGGTACACTCGATGTCAGCATCGACGAATTCTATGCGCGATCGGGCGAGGCCGAAGGCCTCATCACCGAATTGCCGGGCGGCAAGGCCGTTCACGTCAGATATTTTCCGTTGTCGAACGGCGGCTCGATCGCCACGCACGAAGACTGTAGCGAACAGCGCTCGCTGTCGCGCGAACTTGCTTCCACCAAGCAGTTCCTCGAATCCGTGCTTGAAAACATTCCGGTCTGCGTCGCCGCCAAGAGCATCGACGACGGGCGTTACATCTTCGCCAATCGCGCGTTCGAACGCTTCTCGCGTTTCTCCCGGGACTACATCGTCGGCAAGCGCGCCGACGAGATATTCACGCATGACACGGCAGCCCGTATCGAGGCGGCCGATCGTGCCGCGCTGCATGCAACGGAAGGTTCGTTCAGCAATGAATTCGTGGTCGAGCGCGGTTCGCGCAAGCGGGTGCTGGCCAGCAGCCGCGTGGTCGCGCGCAATGACAAAGGCGAGCCGGAATTCCTGATCGCGCTGTTCGATGACGTGACCGATCGCAACGTGCTTTCGCAGGAACTGGAGAGCACCAAGAAGTTTCTCGAACTGGTCGTCGATAACATCCCGGTCTCGCTGACGGTCGAACGCGCGAGCGACGGGCGATACCTGCTGGCAAACCGCAGCGCGGAAACCATTCTCAACCGTCGCCGCGAAGAAGTCGCCGGGTTGACCGCCGCAGAAATCTTCAATGCTCGCGAAGCCAGGCTCATCGTGGCGCGTGACGAGGCCGCGCTCAAAGGACGCCGGCCGCTTACCGAAGAGCATCCGATCAGCACCAAGGACGGCCTGCGGCTGTTCCTGACGCGCCGGGTAACCGTGCTCAATGACAGGGGCGAACCGCAATACCTGATCAAGACCCACGAAGACGTCACCGATCGCCGTCAGACCGAGTCGCGCATGGCCCACATGGCCTATCACGACGGCCTGACCGATCTGCCGAACCGCGCGGCATTCCTCCAGGCGTTGACGCAGATGATCGAGGCCTGCACCGAGGCCGAAGAAGAATTCGCGGTTCTCTCGATCGACCTCGATGGTCTCAACGAAGTCAACGATGTGTTCGGCCATGCCGTGGGCGACAAGCTTCTGATCGAGGTGGCGCAGCGGATGCAGGCGTCTGCGCGTGGTGGCGTGGTGGCGCGGCTTTCCGGCGACGCCTTCGGCTTGATCATCGACGGCAAGCAGCCGATTGCCGGCATGCTGCTGGCGGAGCAACTCGCCGAGACGCTGGCCAAGGAATTCGTGATCGACGGCAAATCGGTTCGCACCGGGGCGACCACGGGCATCTCGATCTTCCCGCATAACGGCCGTGACGCGGCCTCCCTGCTCGCCAACGCCGGCGCGGCGCTGTCGCGCGCCAAGGCGAAATCACGCGGTACCATCAGCATCTACGAACCGGAGATGGATCAGCAGATTCGCGACCGGCGCGTGCTGCACCAGGATCTCTCGACCGCCATCAAGAATAGCGAAATCTCGCTGTACTACCAGCCGCAGGCGTCGTCGCGCCACGGAACGGGCAATGGCGAGATCATCGGCTTTGAGGCGCTGGCGCGCTGGCGTCACCCCACACGTGGCTTCGTGCCGCCATCCGATTTCATTCCGCTGGCGGAAGAGAGCGGCCTGATCTTCGAGATGGGCCAGTGGATTCTTCGCGAAGCCTGCCGCGAGGCGGCCTCCTGGCCGGTGCCGTTGCAGGTGGCCGTCAACCTGTCACCGGCGCAATTCATGCATGGCGACGTCGTCAGCCTCGTGCACTCGATCCTGCTCGAGACCGGCCTAGCACCAGGACGGCTGGAACTCGAAATCACCGAAGGCGTGCTGATCGAGGATTTCGATCGCGGTCTGTCGCTGTTGCGGCGCCTGAAAGGGCTCGGCGTGCGCATCTCGATGGACGATTTCGGCAGCGGCTACTCGTCGCTCAGCTACTTGCAGGCCTTCCCGTTCGACAAAATCAAGATCGACCGCGCCTTTGTCATGAACCTCGGACGCAACCCGCAATCGGCGGCGATCGTGCGGGCGGTGATCGGCCTCGGCCATGGCCTGGAAATGTCGATCGTCGCCGAAGGCGTCGAAACCCAGGAGCAGCTCGGCTTCCTCGCCGAACAGGGCTGCGACGCGGTGCAGGGCTATTTCATCGGAAAACCGCTTCCGATCGAGCAGTACAGCACGCTGGTCGGCCGCGCTCCAAGCGATCCCGTCGAACCAGTGCGCAAGACCGGCTAGATCAAGTCGGTATTCTACCTCTCTCCTTTTCCTTGCTTTCGCCGCTAATCCCGTCAAGGGAAGGACAGCCTCTCTACAAGACGCGGGGACATGGCGGATTACGATCTTGCGATCATCGGCGGCGGGTTGAACGGCGTCAGCGTGGCTCGTGACGCCGCCGGACGCGGCCTGCGCGTCATTCTGATCGAGCAGGGCGACCTTGGCGGCGCGGCCTCGTGTGCCAGCGGACGGCTGATCCAAGGCGATCTGGCGGTGCTCGAGCGCCGGGCATTTCGCCGTACACGGGAAGCACTCGCCGAGCGCGAGGCCTGGATGCGGATCGCGCCGCATCTGGTGCGGCCGGCGCATTTCGTGATCCCGGCCCATTCGGACGAGCGTCCGCCCTGGCTGCTGCAGCTTGGGCTGTTCGTCTACGACCGTCTGGCCCCGCGGGATAGCCTGCCGCGCTCGGCCGCGATCGATATCACCCATCATCCGATCGGCGATGCCTTGCAGCGGCCGTTCGGGACAGCCTTCGGATATTCGGATTGCCTGGCGGACGATTCGCGTCTGGTCATTGCGAGCGCCGTCGATGCGGCGGAGCGAGGCGCGGTGATCCGTACCGGCGCGCGATGCGTGCGTGCCGATCGCAGTGACATCTGGCGGCTTGTGGTGATTGACCGTGGCCATCGCCAGGTGATCACGACAAGGGCGCTTGTCAACGCCGCGGGCGCGTGGACCGCGACGGTTGCGGAGACCGTGCTGCGGGTGCCGCCGCCGCGCGCCAGCGCCGTCAAGCTCGGCCAGATCATCGTCCGCCGCCTGTTCGAAACCGATAACGTCTATGTCCTGCAGAACTCGGACCGAAGGCTCGTCTTCGCCAGTCCGTATCAGCGCGATTTCACCATGATCGGCACGGTCGCGCGGAGCTTTGTCGGGGATCCGGCGGCGGTGGCGATATCCGCCCATGAAGTCACGTATCTTTGCGATGCCGCCAACCGCTATTTCCGAGAGCACATCGATCCCTCCGACGTGATCCGGTCGGTCGCCGGCGTCAACCTTGTGACGGGACGCCCGGGCAAACGTTTCGCCCGTGAAGGGACGGTGACGTTTGATGCGCGGCGGCGCCGGGCGCCGCTCCTCACCATTTTTGGCGGCGACGTTACAACCGCGCGGCTGCGCGCTGAACGTGCGGTCTCTCGTCTGTTGCCGTTCTATCCGATGTCAAAGCCGTGGAGCGCGCAAGCCGTACTTCCCGGCGGAGATTTCCCGCGTCACGGGTTTGAGACGGAAGTGGAGAATGCGCGTGAGCGTTGGAAATTCCTGACCGCCGATCAGGCGCTGCGACTCGTCGCGGCCTACGGTTCGCGGCTTGGCGAGATGCTTGGCGAAGCCAGACAGAAGGCCGATCTCGGCGAGAGTTTTGGACCGGAGCTCACCGAAGCAGAGGTGCGCTACCTCATGACCAGGGAATGGGCCCGTTTCCCCGACGATATTCTCTGGCGCCGCTCGAAGCTCGGCCTGACCATGGAGCAGGCCGATCGCGAACGCCTGGCGACCTTCATGGCTACGGCATGACGGGAGAATATCCGGCAGCCATCCACAGCGCTGCGGTTGAGCCAGGACTGCGGTAGGGTTAGCTTGCGCCTTCCATGGGGCGGGCCGAGAGCATGACCGAAGAACCCGCGAATACCGCAAAGCAGGCGGATTCGCCGCAATACCTGCCGCGCACAGTGCCTGGCACGCCGCTCCTTTCTATTGAATCGGTCGTCAAGACATTCGGCGGATTTCGCGCGGTCGATGCGTTGTCGCTCGACATTCAGGCCGGCGAATTCTTCGCGCTGCTCGGCCCCAGTGGTTGCGGCAAGACCACGCTGCTCAGAATGCTGGCCGGCTTCGAAACGCCCGATGAAGGGCGCATCCTGCTCGATGGCAAGGACATCGCGCAGGTCCCGCCGCATCAGCGCCCTGTCAACATGATGTTCCAGAGCTATGCGCTGTTTCCGCATTTGAACGTGCGGGACAACATCGCGTTCGGACTGAAGCGCGCCCGCCTGCCATCGGCCGACATCGATGCGCGCGTCGCCGAGATGATCGCGCTCGTCAAGCTGGAAGGAATGGAAAAGCGCAAGCCCGACCAGCTCTCCGGCGGCCAGCGGCAACGCGTGGCGCTGGCGCGATCGCTGGCGCGCCGCCCGCAACTGTTGCTGCTTGACGAGCCGCTCGCGGCGCTGGACAAAAAGCTGCGTGAAAGCACCCAACTCGAATTGATGGAATTGCAGCGGCGGCTCGGCCTGACCTTCGTCATCGTGACCCACGACCAGCAGGAAGCGATGACGATGGCAGGCCGGATCGGCGTGATGGATGCCGGCCGCCTTCAGCAGGTTGCGACCCCGCGCGAACTCTATGAAGCGCCGCGCTCGCGCTGGATCGCCGAATTCGTTGGCGACATCAACCTGATCGAGGGCCAACTCGAAGCGAGCGCCGACAAGATCCTGATGATGGCGCGGCGCATTGCGATCGCAACCACCGAAGCCGGAACGATCCACGTCGCGGAACCGCGCCAGCCGCTCACCAGGACCGATCTTTGTGTCGCGATCCGTCCCGAAAAGGTCAAGCTGTCCCGCCGTGCGCCGCCCTCCGACGATGCGCGTGCCATCAACCGGCTCGAAGGAGTTGTCACCGACGTCGGCTATCTCGGCGGCTCGACCTGCTACAAGATCAGGCTCGATAGCGGTTTGGTGCTGCGCTCTGCGATGGCCAATACGACGCGGCTTGATTTCGACGCCTATGGCGTGAATCAGCGCGTCGTGGCGTGGTTCTCGCCGGAAGACTGCGTGGTGCTGGAGCAATGAGCGGGCGCGAAATCTTTACCCGTCCGGCGCGGCTTGCGGCCATCGCGCCGTATCTGTGGATGGCGCTGTTCTTTCTGGTGCCGTTCCTGTTTGTCCTGAAGATCAGCCTGTCGCAGACCGCGATCGCGCAACCGCCCTATACGCCGGTGTTCGACCTCAGTGAGGGATGGCAGGCGGTCAGCACGGCGTTTGCCGCGCTCTCGCTCGACAATTTCAGGCTATTGGTTTCCGACAACCTCTATGTGCTGTCGTACCTGCGCAGTCTCACGGTCGCTGCGATTTCAACCGGTATCCTGCTTTTGATCGGCTATCCCATTGCTTACGGCATGGCGCGACTGCCGGTAGCCGCGCAAGCCGTCGCCATGATGCTGGTGATCGTGCCGTTCTGGACCTCGTTTCTCATCCGCATCTATGCCTGGATCAACATCCTGCAGCATGACGGCCTGCTGAATCAGGTTCTGCTTGCACTGCACATCGTATCTAAGCCGGTGGTGTGGCTCTCGACCGACGGCGCGATGTATCTCGGCATCGTCTATTCCTATCTGCCGTTCATGATCCTGCCGCTATACGCCACGCTCTCCAAACTGGATCCGGCGCTATTGGAGGCGGCCGGCGATCTCGGCGCGTCGCCGCGTCAGGCGTTCTGGCGCGTGACGTTTCCGCTGTCATTACCCGGCATCGGCGCGGGCGCGCTGCTCTGCTTCATCCCGATCGTCGGCGAATTCGTGATTCCCGATCTGCTGGCGGGATCGGATGCGCTGATGATCGGCCAGACGCTGTGGCTGGAATTCTTCACCAACAAGGATTGGCCGGTTGCCTCCGCCACCGCGGTCGTTCTCCTGTTGCTGCTGGTGGCGCCGCTCGTGCTGTATGACCGCCTGCAACGCCAGCAACTGGAGCGGACGTGATGGCGAGCCGCGCGAACAGGCTGACGCGCTTCAACATCGCCGCGCTCGCAGCCGGGCTTGCCTTTCTTTACCTGCCGATCGCGATCCTGATCGTCTATTCCTTCAATGCCTCGCGGCTGGTGACGGTGTGGGGCGGCTGGTCGCTGCGCTGGTACAGCGAGTTCTTTAACGACACTGCCATGATCGATGCGGCGTGGATGAGCCTGCGCGTGGCGGTGACGTCGGCGACGCTCGCAACACTCCTTGGCACGCTTGCGGCGATCGCATTGTCGCGCGGCGCGAACTTCCGCGGGCGGGCACTGTTCTCCGGCGTGCTCTATGCGCCGCTGGTGATGCCGGAGGTGATCACGGGGCTCTCGCTGCTGTTGCTGTTCGTTGCGGTCAATGCCGAGCGCGGCTTCTGGACCGTCGTCATCGCCCATACCACGCTGACGATGTGCTTCGTCGCGGTGGTGGTGCAGGCGCGGTTGGGGGCGATCGATCCGACCCTCGAGGAAGCCGCGATGGACCTCGGCTGTGCGCCGGCGCATGCATTCCTCTCCGTCACCTTGCCGCTGATCCTGCCGTCGCTCGCCGCGGGCTGGATGCTGGCCTTTACGCTTTCGCTCGACGACCTCGTGATCGCAAGCTTCACCACTGGCCCCGGTTCGGCGACGCTGCCGATCCGGATTTATTCGGAGGTGCGCCTCGGGGTGAAACCCGAAATCAACGCGATCTGCACGCTGGTGGTGGCGCTGATCGCACTCGTGATCGTCGTTGCCTCGCTTGCCTCGAAACTTTCCGAGGCGCCGGGAAAAAGCGCCGCACCGCTCTAAAGTCTCAGGACTTCACCGCGCCCGCCGTCAGCCCGCCGACCATGTAGCGGCGGAAGGCGTAGTAGATCGCAGCCGGCGGCAACGCGTAGATGAAGCCGGTGGTCATCAGGAGTTCCCACGGCGAATCGTCGGCGGAGAGGAAGTTGCCGAGCGCGACCGGCAGCGTGATATCGCGGTCGTTCGAGAGCAGCAGGAAAGCGTAGAGATATTCGTTCCAGGCGAGCAGCACGGCATAAGTGCCGATCGCAACCAGCGACGGCATCATCAGCGGCAGGTACACCAGGCGGAAAATCTGCAACGGCGTCGCGCCGTCCATGACGGCCGCCTCATCGAGTTCGACCGGCAGCTTGTCTGACGCCTGTTTCAGCACCCAGATGGCGTAGGGGCAGGCGATCGTCACCATCGCCAGGATCAGCGACCAGTGGCTGTTGAGCAGGCCGTAATTGCCCATGGTGCGGTACATCGGCACGGCGAGGAACGCTGCCGGGATGAAATAGGTGAACAGCGCGAGATTGAGCACGATGCGCCCGCCGGGCACGCGCAGCCGCGAGATCGAGAACGCGGCCGCGGTGGCAATCACCAGCGTCAACGCGCCGGCGGACGCTGCAATCAGCGCCGAATTGCCGAACTGCACCCAGAAATCCCGCAGGAAGTAATGCTGCTGATAAAACACGATCTCGAAATTGTGCAGGGTCGGATGCTCCGGCCACAATTTACCGGAGAAAGCATCTTCCTTCGGCGAGATCGCGAACAGGAACATGTGGTAGATCGGAATCATCGTCCAGATCAGGACGGGAATGCCGATCAGGATCAGCCGCGCTTCGGTCGTCGTTTCGCGCAAGGTAGGCCACTTCATCGCGACAACCGTTTCATCATGAAATAGACCAGCGGCAGCACCAGCGGCATTGCGCACACGATCGAGGCCATCGCAAGATTGAGCTGATCGAGCCGCAGATAGCGAATGCCGAGCGTCGAGAGCACGTGGGTCAGGTCGGCCGGCCCGCCGCCGGTCAGCAGATACACGCTGTTGAAGTCGCCGAGTGTCCAGATCATCGAGAGCAGGGTGCAGGTCAGGTACAGCGGCTGCATCGACGGCCAGGTGATGAAACGGAATTTCTGCCACCAGTTGGCGCCGTCGACGTCTGCCGCCTCGAACAGGTCCTGCGAGATCGCAAGCCGCCCCGTCATCAGGATCAGCGTCCAGAACGGCAGCGATTTCCAGATGTGCACGCCGATCGCCATCGCGAGCGCGACGGCGGGATCGTTTAGCCAGTTCGGCCCGTCATCGCCGGTGAACTTGAAGATGAGCTGGTTCACCACGCCCCATTCCGGATTGAGCATGAAGCGCACGGAAAGAATGGTCGGGATCGACGGCACCGCCCAGGGCAGGATGAAGATCACCGACAGCCAGCGGATCCAGGCGCGCTGCTGCACGAAGAAGCCGGACAGAAACAGCGCGATCAGCATTTTCAGGTTGATGCCGATGACCAGAAAAATCAGCGTGTTGACGGCGGCGCGCGCGAAGATCGGGTCGTTGGCGAGCGCGACGTAATTCGACGGCGCCCGCGCCAGCCAGAAACCATAACCGACGGGATAGACCACGAAGGCGAGAAATACGAGCACGTAGGGGGCGATCAGCAAAATGCCCCAGACCTGCGGCGTCGACAGCCGCGGCGCGGCCGGCGTACCGGAGAGGGGGTCGGATGCTGAAAGCGTGATCGCCATTACTTCGTTCTCTCCGCGTTCCCCGGATGCTGCGCAGCGTGAAACGATGCGCTGCTGATCCGGGGTCCATTCGGTAGGGTGCGCCGCTTTGGGTCCCGGCTCTGCGGAGCAGCGCTACGCGCCGCACCGCGTCCGGGACACCGACGCCCTACATCGCAAGCCTACCCCGCGACCTCCTTGATACGCGCGATCAGTTCGTCGACGGCTTTCTCCACCGGCACCTTCTCGCTGACGACGCGGTTCATCGCCTTCGCCCACACATTCTCGTTGTTGAGGATCGTGAACTTCCAGTTCTTGGTGAAGTCGAACGGCTGCGTGCCGCCCGTGAACTGGGTCCAGACCGCCTTGCGATGGCGATCGGCCTGCCAGAACGGGCTCGCCTGGCTTGCTGTCGTCACCGGGAACCAGCGGCCGAGCGCGCCCTCGATATAGGGCCGCACGTTTTCTTCCTGCAGCAGGAAACTGATGAACTGCTTGCCCTCGGCCTTGCGTTTGGCGGCGGCGAAGATCAGCCCGGTCTTGACGTCGGAGCGATACTTGATCGGCGAGCCATCCGGCTTGTTGGGGAAGGAGGCCGTGATGATGTCTTCTTCATAGGCTTTCTTGCCGGCCGCCTGCTGTTCCGGCGTCAGCGCCGGATTGGTGGAATCCTCGAACCACTTGGCCGCGATCGAGATCGTGAAGTTATGCGTCATCACGATCGTCTTGTTGTGGAAGGCGACGTTGTTGTCCGGGTCTTTCCAGGTGGTGGAGGAGGGTGGCGTGCAGCCCTTGATGTAGGTGTCGGTATAATCCTTCAGCGCGTGGATCAGGCCGTCGCGAACCTTGGGATCGTCGACCAGGAGCTTGCCGTCACTGTCGACGAGGTGGACGTTATAGGCGTCGATGAAAGTGTAAAACGATTGCAGCGAGTCGGTGGATTCAACGCCCATCGGCTGGCCGATGCCAAAGATGCGCTGGCTGGTCGCTTTGCGGATCGCTGGCTGCACCTTGTCGCACCAGAACGACCAGTAATCCTCCCACTTGGTCGGGATGTCGCTCTGCTTGAAGCCGGCCTTTTCCAGGAGATCCTTCCAGATCTGCACATGCATGCTCTGCTGCTTCAGCGGGAAGCCGTAATAAGCGCGCTTCTTGGTCTGGTCGTTGTAGAGAAAAGCGGTTTCCAGCGTGTTCGGCGCGAAGGCGTCCTTCATCGGCAGCAGGATATCGGAGAGATCCTCGAGCCGGCCTTCAAACGCCCATTTGCCCTGTGCCTGCACGTCGTAGGAATCGGAGAAGGCAACGTCCGGAACGGTGCCGGAATCCAGCGCCGCCACGGTCTTCGGAATCATGTCCTGGATCGCATATTGCGACAGCTCGACCTTGATGCCGGTCTTGGCTTCGAACTTCTTGATCGCGGCGATCAGCGCGTCGTCTTCGGACTTGTAGAAGCCCTTGCTCCACCAGACCGTAATGCTGTTCTGCGCGTGCGCCTGCTGTGCCGCCAAAAACGCTGCCGCAGCGACAGCAAAAAGCGCAATTCGTCCCCGAACTCTCACATCTCTCTCCCTGCTTGGTGTCCGGCCTTATTTTAACCGGTTGGATGAAAGACTAGCCGAAGGGCAGGCCATGTCCAGCCGGTTCTTGTCGCACTTAGGTAGCAACGTAGCGCCGCGGGTCCCCTGGCCGTCACTATCGACGTCGTCCCGGCCTTGAGCCGGGACCCATACGCCGAGGCAGTAGTTTTGAAGATGCTGGTCAACGGCTGTCGCAAAACAATGCAGCCCAGTGGTTATGGGTCCCGGCTCAAGGCCGGGACGACACGAAGGGTTATCGCCAGGCACACCTCCACGCTTCCCGCCCCGCAAATGCGAGCCGGGTCTTGCATTGTGTCTCGCTCGCCCAAGGAGGGCGTGGGGAATGCCGGGCACCCAAACGCACCCGCAGCCTCGTGTGTAAAGAAATAAAACACACGAGTTAGTCACCACGGTCGCGCCGGGATCACCCGGCATTCCCGCACGCGAATGTTTTAACGGGTTCCTTCGTGCTCTCCCCGGAGACCGCGCTTTGTTGTCTCCGTCGCCTGCAAGATCATCACCTCGCAAGCTTGACGCCAGCATCGGGGCGTCAGGACCACACGACTTCGCCGTCCGCGGCATCGTCACTCGTCAGTTGACGACACCACGTCCACCGCATCCCGCGCCCAACGTTCGTGACGATCGCGAAACGCCCCTCGTGAGGGTGCGGGACGACTGGAATCACTAAGGCTGCTTCTACCAAACGGCGAAGCGAAATATTTTTCGCAAAAGGGCTGGACAGGATGGTTCAGAAGGACCGCGCGTGATTTGCCCGACGGGCAAATCACCGAAAGGATGGTCGGATCACCGATGTCCGCTCTGCGGCCGAATGCGGTCTCAATCTGGAGATCGTGCAGCGTCTGCAATGGCCAATAGTAGTCACTCCCGGCTTCTTCATCTGTAGCCGAGAATGACATAGAGTTTGTCGGTCGAGCTGCCGACAAGCGAGCCGAAGTGCGAAACAGACGGACAGCGATTTGCGGTCGGCGGGCTATCGATAGCAGAGAGTTATCTTCATGGAGACGGCAAATGAAAAAAGGACTCCGTCTAGCGAAACTTGTCTCACGGATCGGCCTATGCGGGCTTGGATTGGCAATATGGATTGCTTCTTCGGCGGGCGCTCTGGCGCAGAACTCACCTTCTGCCGAGGCACGGCTCAAGGAGTTGAACATTACCTTGCCGGCCGTTCCGCCCCCGGTGGCCAACTACGTCGACGCTGTGCGTGTCGGTAATTTGCTTTTTCTCGCGGGAAACACTCCGCCCGCCGATTGGAAATACAAAGGCAAGGTTGGCAAGGACCTCAGCATACAAGAAGGCTATGACACGGCGCGCCAGGTCGGGCTGATCATGTTGGCCAAGGTGCGGACAGCGGCTGGTAGCCTGGATCGCGTGAAGCGCGTGGTCAAAGTCCTTGGCATGGTCAACTCGGCCGAAGGCTTCGGTGACCAGCCGAAAGTCGTAAACGGGTTTTCCGACCTGATGGTGGAGGTTTTTGGCGAGACGAACGGCAAGCACGCGCGATCTGCCGTCGGCATGGCGGGGCTTCCGTTCAACAACGCGGTGGAAGTCGAGATGATCGTTGAGCTGACAGAATAATCCACCAGCCGTGCGGGTTGGCGACGCAGCCGGTCCTCATTTTCGTATCGCGAAGAAGGCGCCGATATCAGGCGCCGGCGACTTGACCTCAACCACAACCGAGTCTTCGAGGGCCTCCAATCCGTGGAGGACTCCTTTCGGGTGCCGGCAAACATCGCCTGGCCCCATGATGAATTCCTCCGAGCCGACCGTCGATTTCACTTTTCCCTTCACAACATAGGCAATCGATTCATGCGTGTGGGTGTGAAGCGGGGCGCCGACTCCGGCCGCATAATGGATCTCGAGGAATGTCATCTCGTCACCCTTGATGAGCGGCTTAACGAGCATGTTGCCGCCATACATCGGCTTGCCCTCGACGGCGCTTACCGCCACGGCCTCGACGTCGGCATTTCTCGACTTGATCACGCTGGCCTCCCTTTCGATTCCGTAAAGCATTTAATCCCTCGGCGGAGCCGGGCGCTCACGTACTGACCGCGGCGTGGATGGCACGGCAATGTCGTACCAGACCGTCATGCGCGACCACAAACTCCTTTAACGGCGTGTCGATGTCGTAGAAATAGATGTTGGCGATGAAACCGTAGATGCCGGCGTCGATCGCCGTCGGTCGGTCGCCATGCACATAGCCTTGCCGCAGGATCAGGTTCGCCAGCGCGGCGAGATCGGCGAGCCCGCGGGCCATCGCGGCATCAGGCTCGAAGCGGCCGATACCCTGGTAATAGTAGCGCTGGGCGTTGAACTCCTTGGCCTTGATCAGCCCGTCATCGGTAAGGCTCGGGTGCTCGCGCTTGAGCGCATCGCGGAACAGGGGCCAATAGCGCTCGTCCTTCCAGCGCGAATAGGACATCACCCAGTAGAGATCATCGAGCGTGCGTGTGATGAGAAGATTGGTCGTGCGCTGCGCCGGCGTCAGCGCCGCGTCCAGCGTGACGCCATATTTTTGAGTGACATAAGCAAGAATGGTTTCGCTGTCGCCGACGCTGTCGTGGCCGTCGACGATATAGGGCAGTTGTCCGCGTGGCGCCTTCGACGCATCGAAGATGTGTTCGTGCCGGAACGGTACGCCGGCGAGCTTCAGGAAGGCGAATACCTTCAGACCGTAGCCATTATTGTCGGCGACGCCGAACAGTGGCGGATAAGAATAGAGCGTGATCATGGTGGCCTGCCAGGCAAGGATCGCTGCAGGCTACTTCAAAATTGATCGATCGGAAACGTCCGACAGGCCACGCCGCAGCGTCGGGCGCGGGCGGCCTTCGCGATCAATTACCTCGGAAATAACCGCTCGTCCAACACCTGTCTCTTGCAGTCCGGGACCAGACATCAGCATACCCTTGTATACCACTTCCATCCCTCCCTATGCCCCGTGCCTACGCTCGTACAATTGAGCGGCGGCGAGCAATTTTTATACTTCCGCGATATGGGTTCTTTCGAGGAACACTCAGATGAAAGTCATCATTCAGAAGCTCAATGGCATGTGGCACCTCGTCGTCGGATCGTGTCAGATCCGAACTCCGTTCATGGAGACTCAGGACCGGGAGCGGGTCGTTGCGTACGCCCGGCGGGTCTACCCCGGCGCCAAGGTCTTCGAACGCGACTGATTTTAGAAGTTGCGCCGAAGCATAACGCTGCAAGTCCGGAACCGGATATTTCCCGGCGCAATGACGACGTTCGTTTCGGGGCGGAGGTCGAGGGATCGGCCGATGTCTCAGATGGGTTACAGCGAGCCCTAGGCGCCCTCGGGCAACCGACCAAACTGACCTTGCGCTCGCTCCAGGCGCGACCGCTCCCAATGGGCAAGATTAGCGGCGGCCTCGTACGTGCTTTGCAAGAATGCCAAGAGCGCAGCGTCTGGATCCGTGCTGGAGCGAACCGCATCGTAAGGCAAGAGGAATTCTCCAAGCTGGGTGTCGAACATCGCGGCCTCAGGCTCAATCTTGGTAAGGCCGAAACCGTTCGGTGCGGGATAAGCGTAGCTGTAGAAGGCGGGATGATCGATACCGGGCCAAAAGCCTGCGCTTGAAACTTCCCGGCTATACGCCTCGCGAGCCACGGCGTTCGGCACATGAGGCATGCCGCCTGGATGCGGCGGAGCATCGCGTCCCGAGAAACGGGTCACCGCCAAGTCAAAGCTGCCCCAAAACAGATGGATGGGGCTGCATTTACCGACAAAGCGCGAGCGAAACAGCAAAAAGACCCGCTGCACCTGCAGCATGGCATGCCAATAGGCTCTTGCAGTGTCTGGATCGTAGGCACGCTGTGCATGATCCTCGTTGAAAGCGACTGCGTCCGGAATTTCACAGGGCATTCGACGAATTTCCACCGCCAATCCCAGTTCAGCAAGTGCCGCCATTGTCGCTTCGTAGAATGCGGCAACACTCTGTGCTTCCAACTTCACGCGCCGCGCCTCGCCGCCCGCGGTGTCGATCCGCAGCAGGTCGCTCAATAAATCGAACTCCATTTCAAAAGCGCGCCCGTCCCCATAGATCGGTCCGGTGGTGAAGCCGCGGCACGATAGATAAAAGGTCGCCTGCCAGCTATGATTGATCCACGGTGTCAGCATCAGCCGCACCTTGCCGACCACCTGGCTCCAGAGATGGAGAGTATCGGTCGTTGGCCGAAGATCTAACGCCGCCAGATCAGGCCACAGATTGTTGGACGTTCTGGACATCATCAGCGCCTCCTTGCAGCGGTATTTCGGTCAATAGATGGTAAATAATACGTCCGCTGGCTCTCGAATCCAGCCGCACTGGTGACCGGCGTTATAGGAAGGATGAAGCAACCTCGAATGCCGACATCACTATTCAAACGCTTGATCGATCTTTTGCAATCAACCTCATGGTCTCCCTCACAGCAAACCATGCGGGGCACAATCAAATTCCACCTTTGGGAGATTGCCTTGCGAATCCGGAACCATAGCCGCGCACCGGGCCTTGTCCTTGGTTTCGCGCTTCTCATCACGGTCATTCCTGAGATCGGCAATCTCCGCTTCATCGCCCCTGCATCAGCCCAGCAGGGCACCTCGACGAAACAACAATCCGACGCGCTCAACGCCTATCGCTCGGCCGTGAGCAAATTCGAGCAGGTGCTGCGCCAGCGACGCGCGCAGCTTGACGCGCATGAGACGCTGCCGAACCTGCCGGGGCAGGCGCTTTACCTGGCGCGCAACGAGATGATCAGCACGTACAAGGACCTCACCGACCTCGTCCCGTCCCAAGTCGGAAAGCCCAACAAGTTCGAAATCCCGCCGGCGTATTTCGAGGCCAGGAACGAGCCGCTGCTCGATGAATATTACAGGCTGTTCGATCTTTTGGATGCGCCGCCGGCCAATGCGCAGAAGTCCGATACGCCGTTCAAGGATGTCGCCGATCTCGGCACGGCGATCGCGCGCGCCAAGGGCCTCGATGCGGCGAATGCGGAAATCGCCGGCCGCATCGCCGTGGGGATTTTCTTCGCCGAGACCAATGGCGTGCAAAATGCCGGCAATGCGCGCTCCAACAAATACAAGGGCAGTTTCCAGACCGGTCCGTCCGAGGACCAGACCGGGCGCGCGGCATGGGCTCTGATCAAGCCGCGCGTCGCAGCGCTTGATCCGGCGCTGATCGCGCGCGATGACAGGGAAGAGGCGCGCATAGGCAATCTCGACCACCGGCTCAACCACTGGACCAATGTGCGCGATGCCCTGATGGGCACGCATGCCGATATTTTCCCGCAGGTCGGAACCATCGCAAAAATGCTGCCGGATCCAATCGATCAGATGAAGCTGTTCGAACTGATGCAGATCATTCCCTCGCCGACGCGGGCGGCGCTGCGGTCAGGTAATCTTCTAAACCATCGAATCTCTGACCCGACCGTGATGGGCTATCTGCGCAACAACAGCATCTTCGCCTACGGGCAGGCCGACCGGGCCCGGACATCGGCCAATTATCGGGAAATTCTCGACGCGATGTGGCTGTTCAATGCCAAATTTGAACAGGCCCGTCTCAAATTCGACGAGATCAGGGCGCGATAAGCGGCTGGTCCCACGGAATTTTTCCGTAAATGGCGTTGGAAACATATTTCCGGTAACCTACTGTTTCAAAATCCTTTAAAAGCACACGTCGCCTTTTTAAAAGCACACGTCGCCTTGCAGTCGTCACGCGTGAACGGAAACACCATTCCGGAGAGCCCAAGGATTGCTGTCGCCAGATCGAACAAACGCACCCTCACGCGCTGACGTTCGGCGCATGTCTGTTTGGCTGAGTCTCATCGCCGCGACCGCCGCATTGATGCTGCTGCCGGCCGGGGTGAGCCACGCCAACTGGCTGACGGATGTTTTCAAGGGCAAGGACAAGAAGTCCGAGGCGCATGCGGAGGCGTCGAAGGGCGACAAAAAGGATGCGAAAAAAGCCGCCAAAAAGGACACCAGGCACGACAAGGAGACGAAGCGCGCCGCGTCAAAATCCCACGTCAAGCTTGCCGCGCTCGGGCCGCTGAATCCGCCCGTCCTGAAGCTGGCGTCGTCGCCCTGCGAGCCGGCGAAATTCCGGATCGCGGTGGATGTCGGACACACGGTCGAATCCGAAGGCGCGACCAGTTCGCGCAACGTGCCTGAATTCTCCTTCAACCTGCGTCTGGCACAACAGATTGCGGAAAACCTGAAGACCGCGGGCTTTACCGCGACGCGGCTGCTGGTGACCGAAGGCAAGGCCAAGCCCAGCCTGTTCAGGCGCGTTGCCGTTGCGAACGATATGGAAGCCAATCTCTTCCTGTCGATTCACCACGACTCCGTGCCGAACAAACTGCTGGAGGATTGGGAATTCGAAGGCCAGAAGAGTCATTTCAGCGACCGCTTCAGCGGCTACTCCGTGTTCGTCTCCCGCGACAACGCGGATTTCAAGACGAGCTTTGCGTTCGCCGAGCTGGTCGGCAAGGCGATGAAGGCGAGGGGGCTGGAATATGCCCCGCAGTATACGATGCCGATCATGGGGCATTACCAGTATCCGCTGCTCGACAAGGAAACCGGCGTCTATGCGCATGACGAGCTGGTCGTGCTGCGAAAGACCCGGATGCCGGCGGTGCTGCTGGAGGCAGGCTCGATCATCAACCGCGATGAAGAGCTGAAGATGAACTCGCCGGAGCGCAGGGACCTGATCAGCGACGCCGTTGTCGCGGCGGCGAAGGAGTTCTGTAGCCCGCCGCCGCAGGCCACCGCGACGGTCCGCCGTTGACGCGATGGTTGCTTGTTGCCGTGACGCGCGCTACCAGCGCCATCCCCAACCCCAGCCCCAGGGCCGGTAGTAATAGCCGTATGGGTAATAGGGGCGATAATAGTAGGGCGCGGGGCGGTAATACCCGGGCGGCGGTCCGGCAACGACTTCCTCTTCTTCGACCACTTGGGCTCCAAGTCTGGCTACACGCGGGGCGGGCCGTGGCGCCATGCCGACGTTGCGCGCGATGATAAATCCATCCTTGCCGTCCAGCGAAGCCTCACACCAGCCGTTGGTGCATTTGCCGACCTCGACCGTCGTTCCCTTCGGGATCAACGTCAGCACCTCGGTGTCGGTGCCCGGTCCTTTTCGCAGGTTGGTTTCGGCGACGGTGGCGATCGGCTTGGCGGTGGTGGCACCCGTCAGCAGCAAGGTGACGATTGCGGCAGATGCCGCGGCTTTCGCAAAGCGCATGGCTAAAGGCCCCTCCTGGTGATGCTACACAAAAGAATGCCGAGGCAAGCCGGCCTTGTCTTGTTAAAAATCTGTAAGCGATGCGCCGCGGCCGGTTACTTACCGGCCGGCCGGTCGATCACTTCGACAGTTGCCGAACGTCCCGCCACCAGACGCGTCGGATCGGGAATCTGGTCGAGCGTGACGCGGACGGGGACGCGCTGGGCCAGCCGCACCCAGTTGAAGGTCGGGTTGACGTTGGCCAGCAGACTCGTGCCCTGGCCGCGGTCGCGGTCTTCGATGCCGGCGGCGATGCTCTCCACCCGTCCGCTCAGGGGCCGCGCATCGCCCATCAGGCGGACCCGCACCGGGTCGCCGATGTGGATGCGGGACAGTTTGGTTTCCTCGAAATAACCCTCGACGCGCAGCGTATCGCTGTCGACCAGCGCCATCACGCCTTTGCCTGACGTGACATAGGCGCCGGGCCGCAGGTCCATGTTGGTGATGATGCCGTTGACGGACGCTCGCACTTCGCTGCGGTCGAGGTTGAGTTGCGCAACGTCGCGGTCGGCCACCGCCTGATCGTAGGCGGCCTGCGCCTGCTGCTGCGTCGACAATACCTGCTCCTGCTTCTGCTGCGACACGGCTTCGGTGGTCAGCGCCCGATAGCGCTTGAGGTCGAGTTCGGCCTCATCCAGCGACGCGCGCTTGCCGGCGACGATGGCATCGGCCTGCCGCAGCGCCAGCGCAAACCGGGCGCGGTCGATGCGAAAGATGATGTCGCCGCGCTGGACGCGCTGGTTGTCGTGCACCAGAACGTCCGTCACGAAGCCGGAGACGTCCGGCGCGACCTGAACGACGTCGGCGCGCACATGGCCGTCGCGGGTCCAGGGCGCGTCCATGTAATAGGCCCAGAGACGCACGCCGATGAAACACGCCACCACGACCGCGAGCGCGGTGAGACCGAAACGGCGGATCTGGACGACGATGTTTTTCACGACAGGTACTCCGTGGACAGATAGACGAGAATGCCAAGCAGGCTGACGAACACCGCCAGATCGAACAGAGCGCGGTGCCAGACCGCGCGGTAGAAAGCGCTGCGCTCGAGGCCGCTGCGCACCAGCGCCGACAGCGCGAAGGCGACCACAAACCAGAGCAGAAGCGACGGTACGAGAACGCCGAAGATGTCGATTTCGTATTTCATGCCACGAGCATCCCTTCGCCGGTGCCTTCATCGGTCCCCTGGCCGGCCGGTTCGCCGGCGTAGGCGGCGGCAGCAGGAAACAAGCCTCGGCGGATGCCGGTGAGGCCGATCAGCGCGTCCTCGCGAGGTTTTCCGGCGGGCTCCTCAACCGTTCGCGCCAGCGCGATGTCGATCCGCTTCAGCAGTTCGGCCGGCATCGCGCCGCCGGCATGTTTGCGGGCCGCGACCGCCAGCGCCGTCAGCATGCGGTCGATGGCCTCAAGCGTGGCAGGGGCGAGCGACCGACGCGCACGGCGCAGGTCGATGATGTTGATCCCGACGCGGAGCTGGCTCAAATTCACGACGTCGCTGCGGTCGGCGTCGTCCATGGCCGCGATGCGCTGGGTCAACAGGCCGAGCCGGTCGAGCATCAGGCCCGCGAAGGCCGCGCGGTCGTTGAGGCCGCGGCGCTCGGCGGTGACGGCAAGCGTGGCCCAGCTCGTCTTCATCAGCCGCCGGGCGATCCACGCCGCGCCCGCCGTGCGTCCGAGCCTGGTCACGACCGCCGCCATCAGCATGCCGAACAGGAAGGCGATCGACGTATTGGCAAAGGACTGAAAGTTCGCCACGTAGGTCGATTGCAGGGCGAGCAGCGTGGCGGTGTTGGCGGCGAGCGCCATACCGATGAAGCTTGTCGCCGGACGCGCGATCAGAAAGCCGTAGATCAGGAATGTCGGCGCAAGCGCTGCGATCAGCACCTCGACGTCGGTAATCGCCGGGATGATCGCGAACAGATAGGTGCCGACGACGATGACGGCGACCAGCGACCACCAGCCGAAATTGCTGATGCCTTTCGCCGGATCGTCCTGCGCCGCGAAGAACGAGCAGCCGACCGCCGCCATCATCGGCGCCGACGCGCCGTCGGTCCAGCCGGTTGCGATCCACAGAGCGCAGCAGATCAGGATCGCGGCCGCCGCACTGGCCGCCGACCAGAGCGCCAGGGCATGGTCGCGATGGCGCGACAGCTCGGCGCCCGGTTCCGGCTCGTAGGCGAGTTTTATCTGCGCGGGATCGCTGCCTTGAGCGATGGCGCGTTCGAGCGCCCGGCAATCGCTGGAAATGTCGACGAGGTCGCGCAGCCGTATCAACAGATTGGCGAGCACGATCTGATCCCAGGACGCCTCCTTGTCCAGGTTCGGCCTCAACTCCGCGATCTCGCGGCGCAAGTCGTCGGCCGGCTGGCGTTCGTTGCCGCCGTCGATCATCAGCCACAGTGCGATGCGGTCGAGCAATACGTCGAGTGCGGCGGGCCGCGCGCCCAGGCTGTTCAGCGCCGCGAGACGATCGGCGATCGAGGCAAGCTGCGGCAGCAAGACCATCATCTGCCGCCGAACCATTTGCAGGCTTCCAACGGTGTTGGCGTCAGCCACCTGGTCGTAGGACAAGTGGCCGGCGAGTGCGTCGATTTCGACCGAGTCGGTCGCGAGCTTGAGTTGCTGCGTGCGCAGTTCGCCCTCGCTGCCGTTTCCCAGGAGCACGTCGCGGGCGAGAATTCGCGCATCCTTCAGCCAGCTTTCGACGCGACCGGCGACGGCCGGTGCGACGCTGCGCGGCAGCAGGACCGTCGAGACCAGCGTGGCGAAGACGATGCCGAGCGTGATTTCCTCGAACCTCGCCAGCGCCAGGTCGAACATGCTGCCGGGATCGGAGACGGCCGGAAATCCGATCAGGGCCACCGTGTAGCCGGACAGCATGAAGCCATAGCTGCGTGGCTGCCGCATCAGCAGCGACAGGTAAAGGCAAAGCCCGATCCACAGCGCCATCGCCAGAGACAATAGCTCCGGCGCATTCACGAGGTTGGGCACCATGGCGACGGCGGCGCTGGCTCCGATGGCGGTGCCGAGCACGCGATAGAAGGCCTTTGAACTGGTCGCGCCCGCGAGCGGCTGCGAGGTGATGTAGACCGTTGCCATCGCCCAATAGGGCCGCGGCAGGTCGAGCCACAGGGCGGCCAGCAGCGCCAGCATGGCCGCGACAAAGGTCTTGCAGGTAAAGATGAGAGCCGCGTGGCGGATCATGAAAGAGTTCAGGCCCATGCCTAAATCTCCTCGCTTGACGGGTGCTGCTCGCTAGTACCCACTTTCCGAAGTTCGTGTTTCGTCTCAGCGCCCACCGTTCACGAACTTCGGAAAGTTATGGGTACTAGCAGGCTTAATGATTCTAGTGCCGCTTTTCTATTTGAAGTTCCTGGATCGAATTCGCCGCTTGTGGTGCAGGAACTTCAAATAGGCGGCACTCGCGCGGTCGGCAGGATTCTCCATCTTTTGCCGCACGCTGGCGGTCACGGCAAGCTCGGCTGCGCGCGGTGCCTGCAAAAGATTGGCCGTCCAAGGGGTGCCGTGCAAAAATCGGATAGAATACAAACAATTAGTCTTCATCCAGATCGAATGATTTTAACGGTTTCCTTCGTGCTCTTTCTGGTCAGCGGGCTTTTTTGTCGCCATCGCCGATTTGGCAGCAGCATCGAGATGCTAGGACGACGCGACTTCGCTGTCCGTTTAGAACGAAGTTCGTCAGAGATCGCATTCAGCGGAATAAAGGAATTCGAGCGCAAGTCTTCTTTCGCGGGCGACGTTGGCGACGAACGTCCAACTCTCGCGAGGCAAGCGATGGTTAATGTCTCACTGACTTGACTCATTTGAAACGCGACGGACCAGTTCCCTCCATTGCGGTTGCCAGATGGGAATTGGTTCGTCGGCGTCGATCTGGAGCAGATGTGTGCTAATCAGCGCCGGAGCAGCGCCACTTTGGCATCTGCTGCGTCCGAGCAGACGAGGCGATTATGACCGAGACAAGTATCCCACCGCGGCCGTCTTCTTATGACAAGAAGGTCGGCCTCGTCTTGCAGGGGGGCGGGGCGCTGGGGAGCTACCAGGCCGGCGTCTACGAGGCACTTTCGGCTTCCGAATATCTGCCCGACTGGGTCGCCGGGATCTCTATCGGCGCGGTGAACGCCGCGATCATCGCCGGCAATCCCCCGCAGGAGCGGGTCACGCGCCTTCGTGAGTTTTGGGAGGGCATCACGGCGCCTTCGGCGCTTTGGCCCGTTTCTGACGGCCCGATCACAAGTCACCACCGGCGCACGAGTTCGCTCACATCGATGCTGTTCGGGCAGCCGGGGTTTTTCGCGCCGCGCGCGCCGACATTCTGGTTTTTCGGCGGAAAAGTCACGAGTTACTATGACACCGCGTACCTCAAATCGACGCTCGAGCGGCTAGTCGACTTCGATCGCATCAACGCGCGCGAGATGCGCTTTAGCGTTGCTGCGGTCAATGTGCGCACGGGCAATTTCGCTTATTTCGACAACGCAGCGACGAAGATCCGCCCCGAGCACGTCATGGCGAGCGGCGCCCTGCCACCGGGATTTCCAGCCATCGAGATCGACGGCGAGCATTATTGGGACGGCGGGCTCGTCTCGAACACTCCGCTGCAATACGTCGTCGAATATATGCCGCGCCGCAGCCGGCTCGTCTTTCAAGTCGACCTTTTTCACGCCCGCGGCCGCCTGCCGACCGACCTCGAGGAGGTCACCGAGCGTGACAAAGACATCCGCTATTCCAGCCGAACCCGCGCAGCAACCGACATGCTCCGCCACATGCACGACGTGCGCCACAACATCAACGGCCTTTGGGACCAATTGCCGGAACACCTCCGGCAAACGCCGGAAGCGAAGTTCCTCTACAATTTCGGTTGCGTGACGACGATGGATATCGTGCAGCTGATTTATCGGCCGACGGATAATCAGGGCCACTCGAAGGACTACGAGTTCAGCCGCGCCACCATGAAGGCGCGATGGGCGCAGGGCCTGGCGGACGCTCGGGCGACGCTGCTCGCTTCTCCGTGGCTCGCGCCGATGCCGCCCGAGATCGGCGCCCGTACCTTCGACGTTCTCAGGGATTCGCATGGAAAAGCCGACATGATGATGCCGGCAACGAGCGGCAAAGGGGCGCACCACTGATCGAAGACGAGGTGCGCAGGTCAGCATTTGCCGTGAGGTTCGCCTCGGATCACAAGCGAACAATAAGCCCGGACTAGCCTGACGTCGGCTTTTCGGGGGAGGCGGACAGCGCCAGCTTGCCGAGTTATCTCCCGAAGAGCGAAAGGCGAAGCTCAGTTCGCTTTCGCGCTGGCGGCATCCGGGGCCGCAGGCGCGGCGTCATCAGGTGTCTTGTCGGGAATCTTGTTGCCGGTGAAGCGCTCGATCACGGAACGCACGGCGTCGCGGGTCTTCTTATCCTTGACCGCATCGAGCAGCGGCGCGGTCGCTGGCGAGCGGCGGATCAGGCTGTCGGGATCGGGGAAGACCAATGGATCGTCCCAGGGCCCCTGCACCACGAAGGGCAGCGCGAAGCCCGGCGCGCCGTCCGCGTTAGTGAGGCTGGCGATGCCTTTCATGTCGAATTCGCGCGACGGCATCGATGCCGTGCCGGTCAGCGTCACGCGCGCCGGTCCATCGATATGGACGTCGTCGACGCTCGCAACGCCGTCGGCAAATTTCACGGCCACGGTGAGGTTGGAGTAGGGCGTCGAACCGGATCGGAAATTGCCGGCGCCCGACAGCGGCCGCCGCTCCAGCCGCTTGAGCAGCTGTTCGACATTGAAGCCCGCGATCGCGCCGTCATGGCCCGTCAGCATGGCGGTGCCGTCGAGCGATTGCGCCAGACCAAACGGGCTCGAGCCCGAGGCCGCCAGCGAGACGCTGAGATTGCCGCGGCCGGACAGCTTGTTGACGCCGAACAGTTCGCTGGCGCAGGCCTGCAAGTCGACATCGGTGAACTGGAATTGCGCCTTCACGTCGGCCACCGCATCGGCCCGCGACAGGCCGAACGAGCCCTTGGCGATGCCGCCATAGATCTGTGCTTCGCCGACGCTGAGCGCCAACGCGCCATTGCGCAGGTTGGCGCCGATCGCGGTGCGTCCCAGTTTCGACGGGCCGACCGTCATCCGTGCCGCCGACAGGCGGATATCGAGATCGGTCGTCGACAGTGAATCCAGATCGAACAGCTGCCGGTTCCAGTCGCGCGCGCCGCTCGCGAGCAAACGGAAGGTCGAGATGTAGGGCGTGAAGTCGAGCGCGTCGGCGGCCAGCGTTGCCTGCAACGACTGCCGGCCGTTATTGGCATAGGTCATCACGCCTTCGGCGACATTGCCGTCGAGTTCGACGTTGACGTTGGTGAGTGCGACGGAAGCACCAACCACGTTGGCGCGCGCCTTCAGCGCGAAGCGGCCGAAGCCGCCGCTGCCGAGAGGCGCCTGACCGGTCCAGCGCAGCGCGTTGCGCAGTGAGGCCGAGTCGACCGTCATCGTGCCTTCCATCATCATGCTGGTGCGGTTGGCGACGGTGCCGTCGAAGGCAAGCTTGAGCGGCGCGCTGGCGAGCCGGGCCTTGAAGCCGGAGCGGTCGCCCGAGAGCGCCGCCAGGAAGTCGCCGATCGAGATGCTGCCGTCGACGCGTTCGCCGCGCCAGTCGAACTGGCCGGTCGCCGCGAATGAGCGCGAGATCGACGGCCAGGCGAGCGACAGATCGATATCGCCGAGCGCTTCTTTGATCTGGCGCACCGGGTCTTCGTAGGTGAGTTCGCCGTCCTGGATGCGGATTTCCGAGAACGAGACCTGGTTCTCGGCGCCCGGTTTCATGGTGCGGGTGATGGTGCCGACGAATGGCGTCCAGTTGCTGTCGCCGTTGATGTCGCGAACCACGCGGATGCGCGGCCGCAGCATCATCACGTCGGCGATCTCGAAACGCTGCAACAATAGCGGCAACAGGCGCAGGTTCGCGGTCAGCACGTCGACGGTCAGCGCCGGATCGGAGGCTGCGCCACCTCTCAAGCCGACGTCATGGAAGGAGACGTAGCTGCCGGGGAATACCGAGATGTCGGTGCCGCCCTTGACGACCAGGTCGAGCCCGGTCACGGCGCGGATTTGCGCCTCCACCGCCTTGCGCAGCGCGTCGCGGTTGAGCAGCCAGGATGAGGCGACCAGCGCGACCACCATCAAGCCAAAAAGCGCCGCGACCGGCATCGCGAGGCGCCGTGTTCCCTGGGCCATCGTCAATGGAAAATCCTGAAATTATCCAAGTTTGGTTTGCCTCGCTGGAACCGGATGCGCAATCGGCACGAGGTCGCTGGTCTTTGCCGAAAGGGTGAGCAGGAGCGCCCGCTAACGCCTTCCAGTTCATGGCAACTTGCTGGTTTTTCGTGACCCTTTCAAGGCCGATGAGTGCGGGTGCGTTGGTAAGGCGTCATGGCCGGGCTTGTCCCGGCCGTCCACGACTTCCTTAATTCTTCGGTAGCAAAGACGTAGATGCCCGGGACAAGCCCGGGCATGACGACCTTGCGTCGAGCCACTCCCCCGTCATTGACGCATTGCGAAGATTTCGCCTAATAGTTGGCAAGCCCGCTCTCAGGCGCATTTCTCCATCAGGTCGCTATTCGCATGAAAAAGGTCTATCCCGACGCCAAATCGGCACTCGACGGCATCCTCAAGGACGGCATCATGATCATGTCGGGCGGCTTCGGCCTCTGCGGCATCGCCGAGACCCTGTCGGATGCGATCCGCGACAGCGGGGTCAAGAACCTGACGGTGGTTTCCAACAATGCCGGCGTCGACGGCATCGGCCTCTCCCGCCTGCTCGAGACCCGCCAGATCAGGAAGATGATCTCGTCCTATGTCGGCGAGAACAAGCTGTTCGCCCAGCAATACCTCGCCGGCGAGCTTGAGCTTGAATTCAATCCGCAAGGCACGCTGGCCGAGCGCATCCGCGCCGGCGGCGCCGGTATCCCGGCCTTCTACACGAAGACCGGCGTCGGCACGCTGATCGCCGAGGGCAAGGAAGAAAAGGTTTTCGACGGCGAGAAATACATCATGGAGCGCGGCCTGTTCGCCGACCTCGCCATCGTGCACGCCTGGAAGGGCGATACCGCCGGCAACCTCGTCTACCGCAAGACCGCGCGGAACTTTAACCCGATGATGGCCACTGCCGCCAAGGTCACGGTCGCCGAAGTCGAGCACCTCGTGCCGGCCGGCGAGATCGATCCGGACCACATCCATACGCCGGGCATTTTCGTCAAGCGCATCATCGAGGTCGGTAACGCCAAGAAGCGGATCGAATTCCGCAACACGCGTCCGCGGCCCGCCAACTAACCGATTTTAGCAGGAGCTTCCCATGGCCTGGACCCGCGAACAGATGGCCGCCCGCGCCGCCAAGGAATTGCGCGACGGCTTTTACGTCAATCTCGGCATCGGTATCCCGACGCTGGTTTCCAACTACATTCCGGACGGCATCGACGTTTCGCTCCAGAGTGAGAATGGCATGCTCGGCATGGGCCCGTTCCCATATGAAGGCGAGGAAGATCCGGACCTGATCAATGCCGGCAAGCAGACCGTGAGCGAACTGCCGGACACGAGCTATTTCTCGTCAGCCGAGTCCTTCGGCATGGTGCGCGGCGGGCATATCGATCTGTCGATCCTCGGTGCGATGCAGGTTGCCGAGAACGGCGATCTCGCCAACTGGATGATTCCCGGCAAGATGGTGAAGGGGATGGGCGGCGCGATGGACCTCGTCGCCGGCGTCAAGCGCGTCGTGGTGGTGATGGAGCATTCTGCCAAGGACGGTGCGAAACTCCTGAAGAAGTGCACACTGCCGCTGACCGGCGAGCGTGTGGTCGACATGGTGGTGACGGACCTTGCCGTCTTCATGATCGACAAGCACGGCAAGGATGGCATGGCGCTGATCGAGCTCGCCGACGGCGTCACGCTCGACGAGGTGAAGGCCAAGACCGAAGCCGAGTTTCGGGTGGCGCTGAAGAACGCGTAGGGGTTCGATGATTATCGTCGTCCCTGCGAAAGCAGGGACCCATAACCATAGGTCTTAGTTGTTGCGTCAAAAGCCGTTGAACAGCGTCTCTCAATGCGATCGACCCGGCGTATGGGTCCCCGCTCGGCGCGCGAGGGGCGCTTGGCCGGGACGACAGTGATTTTTGCTTCGCGACATCAAGCTCACGCCTTCGCCACTTCTTCCAGCCCACGGTTGCGCGGCTCGACGCCCCAGGCCCACACCACGATCATCTGCACCACGACAAGCCCGATCATCAGCCAGACCACGCCCGGGAGCTTATAGGAAGCGATCAGGCCGCCAACGATGAAGGGCGAAATCACCGTGGCGCCGCGTCCGAAGAAGTTGCAGATGCCGTTGGCCCGGAGACGGATCTCGGTCGGGAACAGCTCCGGCGTATAGACGCCATAGAGGATCGCGGTCTGGATATAGATCGCAACCACCAGGATGAAGCCGACGGTCAGCACGATCGCGGGATCCGAGGCCGCATCGAAGCGGGCATAGATGTAGCCGCTGACGATGGTGATGATGGAAGCGAAAATGATGCTGGGGCGGCGCCCGATGCCGTCCGACAGATAGGCGCCGAGCGCACATCCGACCAGCGATCCCGCCGACAGCACCAGCGTATAAGCGAGCGAGTTGGTGATGGTCAGGCCCTGGCGCAAAAAGAACTGCGGCAGAAAGATCACGAAACCGAAGATCAACGTGTTGATCGTGATCAGCACCCATGAGCCGACAATCAGGCGCTGCAACAGTGGCGGCTTGACCAGATCGCTCGCCGCAACCTGCGCCACGGGGGCGGGCACCACCACCGGCGGCAACGGCTTGCCGCCGGAGGCTTCTTTTTCGATCGCCTGCATCAGGCTTTCTGCTTCCTTGAGCCGGCCTTCCGATTCAAGCCAGCGCGGGGATTCCGGCAAGTTCTTGCGCAAGTACCAGACGAACAGCGAGCCGATGCCCGCGATGACGAACATCGGCCGCCAGCCGAAATTGGGAATCACGAGATAGCCGAGCAGGGACGTGACCGGAAAGCCGGCAACCACGATGAAAGCCATCATCGAAGACCAGCGTCCGCGCGTCTTTGGCGGCACAAATTCGGTGATCGTCGAGTAGCCGACGACGATTTCGGCCCCAAGCCCGAGCCCCTGCACGAAGCGGCAGATAATGAGCTGGGTCATGTCCTGCGAGAACGCGGCGGCAAGCGAGGCAAAGCCGAAAATCAGGAGATTGATCTGATAGGTGAAGCGGCGGCCGAACTTGTCGCCGACAAATCCGGTGATCAGCGCGCCCGCGGTCATGCCGACAAAGGTCAGCGAGATGAACTGAAGGTTCTCCGCCGCGGTGGAGAATTTGGACTGGATCGCGGAAGCCAGCACGCCGCCGGCGACATAGAGATCGTAGCCGTCGAAGAACATCCCGGCGCCGACCAGCCAGAAGATGCGGTAGTGAAATGACGAGATCGGCAGCCGGTCGAGGCGCGCGCCGGCGTTTACTGCTTGAGCCATGAAAGTCCCCCTGTATTTGTGTCGAACGCCGGCCTTCGCAGCCGGCGTTGCTTATTGTGTTCAGTTCAGTCGCCGCTGGCCTGCCGTGTCGCGGTACCAGTCGAACGGCGCGTCATTGGTGGCGACCATCACGCTCTTGACGTTGAAATGATCGTCGAAACTTTCGGTGCCGCATTCGCGCCCGACCCCGGAATCGCCGACGCCGCCCCAGGGCGAAGCCGGATCGAGCCGGTGATGATCGTTGATCCAGACGATGCCGCATTTGACGCCGCTGGCGACGCGATGGGCGCGCGCCACATCGCGGGTGCGGATCGCGGCCGCCAGGCCGAAGGGTGAGTCGTTGGCGAGCCGAAGCGCATCCGCTTCATCCTTGAAGGGTGTCACGGATGTGAAGGGACCGAACACTTCCTCCTGGAAGATACGCATGTCGGCTTTCACATCTGCAAAGACCGTGGGCTCAACGAAGTAGCCGTTCTCCAGCCCAGCGATCTTCGGCGCCACGCCACCGGCAACGAGCCGCGCGCCATCTTCGTGGCCGAACTTGCAGTAGGACAATACGCGGTCGCGCTGGCGGGCCGAGATCACAGGTCCGAGTTGGGTGGCGGGATCGGACGGATCGCCGATCCGGATGGTTTCGGTCTTGGCTTTCAATTTGGCGACGAATTCGTCGTAGATCGTGGTCTGCACCAGATGACGCGAGGCGCAGATGCAGGTCTGGCCGGCGCCGATGAAGGCGCCGAACGCGGCATAGTTCACCGCGCGGTCGATGTCATAATCGTCGAACACCATCACGGGCGTCTTGCCGCCGAGCTCCATGGTCTGATGCGCGAACACTTTCGCCGCGGCACTGCCGGCGATGCGGCCCGCTTCAGTGCCGCCGGTCAAGACCAGCTTGTCGATGTCGGGATGCTCGGCGAGCATCTTGCCGGCGCTTTGCCCCAGGCCCAGCACGACGTTGAACACGCCGGGTGGCAGACCGGCTTCCGCGAAGATTTTCGCAAGCCGCAGCGTCGTCAGCGGCGTGTATTCCGACGGCTTCACCACGGTGACGCAGCCGGACGCGAGCACCGCGGCGAGCGATTTGCACAGAATCATCAGCGGATGGTTGAACGGCGTGCAGTTCGCGACGATGCCGATCGGCGTACGCAGCGTGTAGTTGAGGTATGACCCTTCGACAGGGATCACCGAGTCGCGCCGCGCGAGCGCCAACCCTGCAAAGTAGCGAAAGAAGTCCGGCAGCCGCGACAGCTGCGCGCGCGTCTCGTTGACCGGGCGGCCGTTGTTGAGCGTCTCGAGCTTGTAGAGTTGATCGAGATTGGCCTCGAACGCGTCGGCGAGCTTGTTGACCAGTCGCGCGCGGGCGCGCACGTCCATACCGCCCCACGCCTTGCCGTCGAAGGCCGCACGCGCGCTTTTCATGGCGCGGTCGATATCGTCCGCCGTCGAGTTCGGAATTTGCGCGATCACCTCGCCGGTCGCCGGGTTGCGCACGTCGAGCATCGGGCCCTGGCCCGCTTCGATCTCGCGACCGTCGACGAAATTGCCGTGAATTTCGACGGATGAGGAGCCCGGTTTGGCTGGAATATTCATGTGTTTTTTTCCTCCACGATCACGGCGTTGCGCTTGAGTGCCGGCAGCACCCGCTTTTCGGTCTGTTGGATATGAGCTTTGATCAGGGTAGCCGCGCGCCTGCGGTCGCGCCGCTGCATCGCCTCGATCAGTTCGCCATGTTCGGCGACCAGTTGGGTCGGGTCGTGATCCCTGACATTGGCGAGGCTGACACGCACCAGACGGTCGGCCTGTCCGATCAGGTCGCAG
This sequence comes from Bradyrhizobium erythrophlei, assembly GCF_900142985.1. NCBI lineage: Bacteria > Pseudomonadati > Pseudomonadota > Alphaproteobacteria > Hyphomicrobiales > Nitrobacteraceae > Bradyrhizobium > Bradyrhizobium erythrophlei. Next base: position 1,638,848 of record NZ_LT670849.1, on the reverse strand, counting down.
AGCGCGCCGGCCATCCGGCGGTTGCCGGAGGCGTGCGCCAGCGCCGAATGGAAGGCGCGGTTATAGGTGATGAAGTCTTCGCGATTCCCCGCAAAGCTGCGGAAGCCGTCGAGCGCCTGAAGCGTCTTGTCCGGCGCATGCTCGATGGCTTCCGCGACACAGGCCGGCTCCAGCGCCAGGCGAAAGCGCAACAGATCGCGTGCGTCGGAGAGCGAGATCGGATTGACGCGATAGCCCTGGCGCGGCTGCACGGTGACGAGATGTTCGCGCTCCAGCCGCAGCAGGGCCTCGCGGACCGGCTGGCGGCTGACGGCGTAGCGCTCGGCCAGCTCCTGCTCGCGCATGTCGTCGCCGGGCGCCAGCCGGCAGCTTAGAATATCAGCACGCAGGCTTTCATAGACATTGTCGCGCAAAAGCATTGGGGTTTCCGCCGTGTTTTGCGGGCTATCTTGCATTCGTGAAATATCACGTCAAGCGCCGAGGGCTTGAAATGTCCATGGTTTGATCTATCAGTGGTTTGATCTATCAATCGGATGCCGCAAACCTGTCCCACCCGTTTAGATCAAACCCTCCCGCCTTTTGAGATAAGAGAGACCCCGCATGGATCGATTGTTCGCCTACGGCACGGTGAATGCGGCCGTCTCGGGCAATGGGCCGGCGTTGTTCCTGCTTCACTCGCTGCTATCGGACCGGGCGAGCTTTGCCTCGATCGAGCCGGAATTGATGCGGTCTCATCGCGTCATCGTGCCGGAATTGCCGGGCTTCGGCGGCTCGAGGGCCGTCGACGGCGGGCTTGCGGCGGTCGCCGACCGGATGGCGGAGGTCGTGAACGAAGTGGGCGATCGCGAGGCGATCGTGCTCGGTAACGGCTATGGCGGCTTCGTCGCGTTGCAGATGGCGATCCGGCATCCGTCGATCGCGAAGAAACTCATCCTTGCCGACTGCGGCGCGGCGTTTTCGGAACCGGGGCGTGACGCTTTCCGCAACATGGCGGCGGCGTCCAAGGCCAAGGGGCTTGCCGCGATCACGGACGTGGCGATGCGGCGGCTGTTCGCAGCCGATTTTCAGGCCAGCCATCCCGAGCTGATGCGCGACCGCCGCGAAGCATTCCTGAAGACCGATCCCGAGGTGTTGCAGGCGGCCTGTGCTCAGCTCGCCGCGCTCGATCTGCGGCCCGAACTGCCGAAGGTCAAGGTGCCAGCGCTGGTTCTGGTCGGCGAACATGACGAGGCGACACCGCCGCCGATGTCGCACGAACTGGCGGCGCTGCTGCCGGATGCGCGGCTGGAGGTTCTCGCCGGCTGCGCACATGTGCCGCAATTGCAGAAGCCGCGGGTCTTTCTCGACGCGATCGCGGATTTTCTCAAACCCGCCCACGCCACGGCTTAAAGCGTCGAGCGCTCACGAAGCGGATTTCGCGGCCGCCTCGACCATCGCGAGCTGTTCGGCTGCGACGAGATCGAACGGCTCGAACGTGCGTTCGGCGCGGGCCAGAATGACGGCGCCTTCGCAGGCGGCAACGAGGCTCGCGGCAAGCGCGCGGGCTTTCTTCCTCGGTATTCCGCTTTCGGCAAACAACGCGGCGAGCTTTTCGCGCCAGCCGCGCAGGATGTTCGCCGCGCGCAGCCGCAGGTCTTCGGATTCGGCGGCCACCGTAACCGCGACGACGGCGCATCCGGCCGAAAAATCCGATCTCGCCAGCACCGAACGCCATAGCGACAAAAATCCTTCCGCGACGTCGCGCGCCGATTTTCCGGACAGGCGGTCGAGCACGCCGAGCGCCTGGCTGCCGGCATGCTCAAGCGCGGCCAGCACCAGCTCGTCCTTGCCGCCGGGAAAATGGTGATAGAGCGAGCCGCGCGGCGCACCGGAGGCTTCGAGGATTTCGCTGAACGACGCGCCTTGCAGGCCCTTTTTGGCGAGCAGCACCGCCGTGCGCTCGATCATGGTTTGCTTGACGTTGGCAGGCAAAGTCGCGCCTCTTGGTCGTGCCTCTTGACTATGACGATTGTCATAGTATCCTATGACGATCAGCATAGCCTTGAGGTCTGATCGAAGCAAAGGAGCGCCGTCGATGCCGATGATCGATATCTACGCCACCGCAGGCACCTTTAGCGACCCGCATGCCCTGGCGACGGAAGCCGCCGCCACCGTCAAGGCGATCGAACAGGTGCCGGACATTCCGATGTTCCGCAAGAACACCGCCGCTTTCGTGCATGAACTGAAGCGCGGCGCACTCTCGAACGTCGACGGCGACAGCAACTACGTTCGCGTCCAGGTTCTCACCAATGCAGGTGCGCTCGACCGGCCAAAACAAATCGCGGTCGTGCGCCAGCTCACCGATCTCATTGCGAAGGCCGCCGGTGACGACAGCCTCAAGGACCGGACCTGGGTTCTGCTCACCGAGGCGGTGCAGGGCGGCTGGGGCCTTTGGGGGCACGCGCACACCAACGATGAGATCGTAACCGCCGCCAGGAACGAAATCGCGAAACATACGCGGGATCGTCAGGGGTCGAGCTAGCCGAACCTCTCCTTGGAGAAGGAGAAACCGGTCTGGCGCGTTTTACGTCTTCGCGATCGCCCGCGAAAACACCACTTCGACCAGCGTTCCTGATCGCGCGCCGGTCTTGATATTGAACTGCGCGCGGTTGGCTTCGACCAGCGCCTTGGTGAGCGACAGGCTGACGGCGGCCTCCGGCGACTGATCGAATGGTGCCTGCTGGCGGAACGGCTCCATCGCGGCCGCTACCTCATTGTCGTTGAGGCCGGGGCCGCTGTCGCGGATCCGCAGCGCGACGTCGCCGAAATCGGTCAGCGCGGTCGACACGATCACCTGACCGCCGGCGTTGGTCAGATGGATAGAGTTGCCGATCAGGTTCATCGTGATCTGGCGCAGCGCCGGACCGTCGGCCACCACCGGCGGCAGCATATGCGCCAGCGAGGTGCGGATGATGATGCGTTCGCGGCTCGCCTGCGGCTGCATCACCGCGACGCAGCTCTCGACGAGGTCGTTGAGATTCTGGCTGGTGAAAGCGAGGTCGAGTTTGCCGGTCTCGATGCGGCTGAGATCGGTCATGTCGTCGAGCACGGCGACCACGCGCTGGCCGGAGGTGCGAACGTCCTTCATGTATTCGATATAGCGATCGTTGCCGAGCGCGCCGAAGCGCTCGCTGATCATCACCTCGGCAAAGCCGATGATGGCGTTCAGCGGCGTGCGGATTTCGTGACTGATGCGCGCGAGCAGATCAGCCTTGGCGGTCGCGGTGCGATCGGCGATCCGCTGCGCCTCGCGCAATTCGTTCTCGCCCTTCTTGATCTGCGAGAGATCGCGGAACGCTGCGAAGAAATTCGGGCCGTTCGCCTGCGTGCGCCCGATTGTCATCGACAGTGGAACGTGATCGCCGCTGCGTCTGCGGCCAAAGATCTCGTTGCCGTGTTCGAGCAGGCTCGCGATATCAGTGCCGCCCACGCTTTCGAGATACTGCTTGACGACGCCCTCGCTTTCCGGGGCGAACAGGGTGGTGAGGTTGAGTTGCGTCAGCTCGGCGCCATCGTAACCGAACAGCGCCTCGGCACTGCGGTTGCAGGAATGGATGTTGCCGAGCGCGTCGAACATCAGGATGCCGTCGGCGCTGGTGTCGAGAATGGCCGCGAGTTCTTCCGCATTGACCTGACCGACGGCGGGCGGCTCCGGCGCGGGTGGCGTTGGCGGCGGGACGACGACGGGCGTGGCGACGACGTTTTCCGTAAACGCGCCGGCAAACATCAGCGCGTGGGCGGATTCGTTGTCCCAGCTGATGGTGTGCAGCCGCGCGTCGACGGTGCCGGCGGATGGCGCTTCGGGCGAAGAGATCCTGACCGGCGTGCCGGTGTCGGACGTGCTGCTGGCGCTTGAGACGCCGGGCTCGACATAGAGGGCGTCGACCCCGCCCGCCTGCTCGAGCGCATGCAGGCTGGCATATCCCATGCGTTCGAGGAACGCCGGATTGGCATAGAGCAGGCGGTCGAGCCGGTAGATCATGACGCCCGTCGGCAGAAGATCGAGCAGCGTCTTGTCGCGCTTGCTTTCGCCGCGCGCCGGCGGCTCGGGTTCGGCAAGCCAGGTCGGCGGTGGGGCAGGCGGCTCGGTCGTTTCGACCTGCACCGACGGCGCGGCGACGGATTGCGGAGCCTCGGAAGATTCGCTTCCCTCGGGCGCATCGTCGTCGGTCTCCAGCCTTGCCGACAATTGGCGGGCGAGTTCGTCGAAGGCGCTGTTCTCGACCGGCGTCAGCACCGGAGCGCGCGCCTCGGTGAGCGGACGGAACGGGACGACGTTCGGCGAGATCGCCGGCACTTCCTGAAGGTCGTTGGGCGTGTCCACCGGCGTTTCCTGATCGGTTGATGGTGATGTGTCGGGCAAAGGCGCAGACGAAATCGGTGCGGTCGAATTAACGCTTGTGTCGGCAATGTGAGACGGAGGCGCGGGCGACTTCCACGTTCCCGCAAGGGCTTGGCCAATTTCAGGCGACATCATGTCGGCTGATGGCGGATCGTTGAAGAATTCCTGACTGCGTAGCACATCAAGGCGCGACAGGCCTTCGACGTCGCGGCACACGCCAAAGCCGCGATAGCCGACAAAATTTTGTCCGGCGTCGTGGATCGGCAGCCCCGACAGTTCGACCGGCAGGCGGCTGCCGTCTCCGGCAGGCCAGTCCACGATGATGCCGCTCCAGGATTCGCGCGTGGCGATGGCCTTGACGACGAGCCCTTCCGGATCGAGCCCGAACACTTGCGCGATTTCGGTCCATGGCCGGCCGAAGCCGGCGGCGGTGTGCACGCCGATCAAACGGGTGAAGGCGTCCGATCCAAGCGAGAAGCGGCCCTCGGCGTCCATCTGCCACATGAAACGCATGGGATAGCGGAACGGCGTCTGCGCAAGCGGCTCGGCTGGTTGCGGATCTGCGGCGCGCGGTGCAGCTTCCGTCGCATCACCTTGCGAAACGGCGTCCGCATTGCCCGCTGTGTTCGGCATCTCGGCCGCAGCATCGTCTGCCACGGCATCGCTGAATACCGCCGTTGGAAGCTCGTCTGCTACGGCTGGAATTTCCGCAGGCGTGATCACGGCCAAGAGGCCGGTGTCGGTGCGGTCGCCGAGGCGCGTGAGCGTGATACGGGCCGAGCCGAGCGGAGCCTCGGCGCGGCCGTCCCTCAAGGCGATCTGGCGTGCTTCCTCAAGGCCGGCGTCAGCGAGGTGATGAAGGCCGTAGAAGTCGGCTCGAGCGCTTGCGGCCACGCGCGTGCCGTCGCTCTCGAACGTCGCAACGGGCGCGTCCACTTCCTCGACCAGTTTTTCCAGCCGTTCGGTCAGCGGCATCGTGCGGCTGAGGGGATCGGTGGCCACGATCAGCACGCCGTCATGGCCGTCGGCAAATTCAAGCCGGGCGCAGGCGCAGGTGACGAGCGTGTTGAGGACGGAGCCGAAGCCGCGCAACCGTTCCAGGCGAACGGCGCCGTTCGGCAACAGTCGGTGCGCGAGTTGCGCAATTTGGCGGCGATGGGAATCGGCCGGGCCGAAGATCTTGCCTGCGAGACGAACGCCGTTTGTCGCGCCAAAGGCGAGTGCGCCGGCCGGATTGGCCCACAGCACCCGCGTGCCATCGACCGACCAAAGCCAGGCGGGAAGGGGGCTTGTCGCATGCACCGCCAGCCGCGGATCGTCCGGGCCTCGCGCCTTGAATTCGCTACTTTGCATCGTCTTTCGGCGTCGGGTGGTCGGGCTGCCTGAGGTGACAGCGTTAACAGATCGTTAGTATCGCCTTCCGCGTCTTGCAGGTCCATGGCCGGGGAACGAGTCCAGCTTTTAACGGCTGGATAACCTTAACTACCTGCCCGTTTCCATGGACCTTGTTGCGCATTCGGACGTTGCCGTGAATCCCACGCAAGCAGGAGGCCGGCCATGAGTGAACAGGGACAAAGGCATTTCGAGATTCCGAAGGAGATGCGGTCGATGGCGGATGCGGGGCTGGAGCAGGCGCGCAAAACCTTCGAAAAATTCATCGAAGGCGCGCAAGTGGCGGCCGAGTCGCTCTCCGCACGGACGGCAACCGTCGGCGCCGGCGCCAAGGACGCCAGCGCCATGGCATTTTCCTATGCCGAAAAGAACGTCCAGGCCTCGCTCGACTATGCGCAGTCATTGGTGCATGCCAAAGACTTGAGCGAGGTCATGCGGTTGCACCGCGAATATGTGCAGGCCCAGATGCGCTCACTCGCCGAGCAGGCGAGCGAGATGGGCCAGATCGTGAGCCGCACGGCCATGGATGCGGCCAAACCGAAACACTAGGTTTTGCAACTATTTAAGGCAAAGCGACCGGCCTTCGCGGCGCGGAGGCCGGTTGTCTAATTATTATTTTATGGCATTGCACCAGTAATTTCGTTGCGTTGCACAAAATTGCCATGATAATGTGCTCATATCTTAAGCGCCCCAAGAGGGCACCTCCGCCTTTGTGATCCATGCCGACGTGTCCGGAAATTTGCCGGGCGAGCAAGGGGTCACAACCCTAGCCACCCTTCCCCCAGAGGATGCACGCCATGGCCAACACCACCGACCCGTTCTCCGCCTCCATCATCCCGTTCGAAGTCCCCGAGCAGGTTCGCGCTTTCGCCGAGAAAGGCGTTTCGCAGGCCCGCGACAACTACGCCCGTTTCAAGGACGTCGCCGAAACCCACAATTCGACGATCGAAGCCGTGTTTTCCAACGCCAGCAAAGGCTACAGCGAGTACTCCGCCAAGCTGATGGAAATCGTCAAGGCCAACACCTCGGCTTCGCTCGACTTCGCGCAGGAGCTGGTCGCCGTGAAGACCCCCTCGGAAGCGTTAGAGCTCTGGAGCGGCCACGCCAAGAAGCAGTTCGAGGCCTTCACCGCCTGGAGCAAGGAGCTCACCGAGCTCTCGCAGCGTGTCGCGACCGACACCGTCGAGCCGATCAAGGCCAACGCCAGCAAGCTGTTCAAGCCCGCCGCCTGATCGAGGCAAGGCAATCAGCCAGAAAAAACCCGGGCGGTCGCGCCCGGGTTTTTTTATTGAATGCGGAGAGAAACCGCGCCGATAAAGCCTTGTTTTGGCGTGTGGTCGGCCTTGCCAAAGCGCAAGCTTGCACCTAGTTTCCCGCCCATTCGGGCCCCCTTCGTGCGGGCCCGGCCGGGATGCAGTTGTAGCTCAGTTGGTTAGAGCGCCTGTCTGTGGAACAGGAGGTCGGTGGTTCGAGCCCACCCAACTGTACCACGCTACGCAATTTGCCTGCGGCATCAACAACATGTTGATAGACCTCACCGATTTGTTCGCTTTATTTACAGAGAGCGATACAAATGACGGTGAAAATGCCGCGACTGGATAATACGAAAAAAAGCTACTCTTCGCGCAAAGCAATTCCCGTCGAAGTGTTGGAAGCCTATCGGCACACGTACGGTCTTAAGGGCTGGGAAGAGCGGCTGACGCTGCCGAGCGGACTGCCGCGGTACGAAGCCATTCGGCGGCACAAAGAATGGTTAGTAGAGATTGAGACACGCATAGCGAAGCTGCGTGCAGCCGCCAAAGGAGAAGCACAGCCGCTCACCAGGACGGAGGCGCTGGCGCTTGCTGGTCGTTGGTACGCTTGGTTCATTGAGCACCACCAGAAAGACTTAAGGCTCCCAAGCCACTGGCGCGAACTGAGCGAAACGCTTGTGTGGAATGTCATCCACGATGAAGCGTAAGCCTCCGCTGAGGGCCGCCTTCCCGGATTGGGCTCGATCGTGAGATGATTTGCTCATTAATTTGCAAGCAAATGAGCAAACGTGACAACGGTTACGATTCTGTCCGGTCCAGAGCGACGACGGCGGTGGACCACTGCCGAGAAGCTTCGGATCGTGGAGGAGAGTCTGGCGCCCGGGGCCAGTGTTGTCGAGGTTGCTCGACGACATGATGTTCACCGCAATCTGGTCACGGCCTGGCGGCGGCAGGCCCGCACGGGCGTCCTCGTTTGCGAGCCCGGGCCGATGCAGCGGCAAGCTGACGAAGTCCGTTTTGCGGCGGTCTCCATTGCGCCAGAGCGGCAACCGTCGGCGGCGCCCTCCGGGACCAGCGGTGCGATCGAGATCGAGTTCGCGGCCGGGGCTCGGATGCGGATCACGGGCGCGGTTGACGCCGCGACGCTGAGCGCAGTCGTGGCGGCGCTGACTGATGGGCAGTCACGATGATCCCGTTGCCGGCCGGCGTGCGGGTGTGGCTCGCAACCGGCTATACCGACATGCGGAAGGGCTTTCCGTCGCTGGCCTTGCAGGTGCAGGAGATCCTGCATCGCGACCCGCTGGGCGGCCACCTGTTTTGCTTCCGCGGTCGTCGCGGCAATCTGCTGAAGGTGATCTGGCATGATGGCCAGGGCGCCTGCCTGTTCACGAAGCGCCTGGAGCGGGGTCGCTTCATCTGGCCGAGCCCGGCTGAGGGTGCGGTGACGATCTCGTCGGCGCAGCTCGGTTATCTCCTGTCCGGGATTGACTGGAGGCACCCACAAGAGACGTGGCGGCCGACATCGGTCGGATGAGGCTTTGCACTTCTCGGATCGCGATGGATGTGATTCCATCATCGTTGTGACCACCTCTGAATCGCTCCCCACCGATCTGGCCGCCGCGCATGCGATGATCCTCGCGGAGCGCGCCGCGCGCCTGCAAGCGGAAGCGGTCGCGGCGAGCGCCAAAGCGGAAGCGGCCAACGCGAAGGCGGCCGAAGCACTGATCAGTTACCTCAAGCTCGAGATCGAGAAGCTGCGTCGCCAGATTTACGGCAGCCGATCGGAGCGCAAGGCGCGGCTCTTGGAGCAGATGGAGCTTCAGCTTGAAGAGCTGGAAGCAACCGCAACCGAGGACGAACTGGCGGCTGAGAGGGCGGCGGCTCAGACACAGACCGTCAAGTCCTTCCAGCGTAAGCGGCCGTCGCGCAAACCGTTCCCCGATCATCTGCCGCGCGAGCGGGTCGTGGTCCCGGCGCCGGAGAGCTGTCCTTGCTGCGGGTCATCGAGGCTCTCGAAACTGGGTGAGGACATCACCGAGACGCTGGAGGTCATTCCGCGGCAGTGGAAGGTGATCCAGACCGTGCGCGAGAAGTTCTCGTGCCGGGATTGCGAGACAATCACCCAACCGCCGGCGCCCTTCCACGTGACGCCGCGCGGCTTTGCCGGGCCCAACCTCTTGGCCATGATCCTGTTCGAGAAGTTTGGCCAGCATCAGCCTTTGAACCGGCAGAGCGAGCGCTACGCCCGGGAGGGCATCGATCTGAGCCTATCGACGCTGGCCGACCAGGTCGGCGCCTGTGCGACGACCCTGCAGCCGCTTTATCGGCTGATCGAGCGTCATGTCCTCTCCGCCGAGCGACTGCATGGCGACGACACCACGGTGCCGATCCTGGCCAAGGGCCAGACGGTCAAGGGCCACATCTGGACCTATGTCCGCGACGACCGCCCGTTCCGGGGACGGGCGCCGCCGGCCGCGCTCTATTACGCCTCGCGCGATCGCCGGCAGGAGCATCCTGCCCAGCATCTTCAGACGTTCACCGGCATCCTGCAAGCGGACGCCTACAGCGGCTACAACGCGCTGTACGACCCATCGCGCGCGCAGGGACCCATCATGCCCGCACTTTGTTGGGCGCACGCCAGGCGGCAGTTCTTCGAGTTGGCGGACATCGCCGCCAATGCGAGGCGAGACAAGAACGCCGCGGCGATCTCGCCGATCGCGCTGGAAGCAGTCAAGCGCATCGATGCACTGTTCGACATTGAACGCGGCATCAATGGTCAAAGCGCCGAAGAGCGGCTGCGGGTCCGCCGGCAACAGAGTGCGCCGCTGCTGACGGCGCTCGAAGCCTGGCTGCGCGAGCAGCGTGCCCGGCTGTCGAACTCGTCCGCGGTCGCCAAGCCCATCGACTACATGCTGCGCCGCTGGGACCGGTTCACCCGCTTCGTCGATGACTGGCGGATCTGTCTGACCAACAACGCGGCGGAGCGCGCGCTGCGCGGCTTTGCTTTGGGTCGCAAGTCCTGGCTGTTCGCCGGCTCCGAACGTGGGGCCGACCGCGCCGCCATCATGGCCACCCTGATCATGACGGCAAAGCTCAACGACATCGATCCGCAAGCATGGCTGGCCGACGTGCTCGCCCGCATCGCCGCCACTCCGCAAGGCCGGCTCAATGAGCTACTCCCTTGGGAATGGAAGAAGCTCCTTGTTCAGTCCGCCGCATGATCGGATCACAGAACCACGCGACTATCCCGCGGCCCTCACCGGATGGTTACGATGAAGCCCCAGCGGAGTTCCTTGGAGACCCGAGGGCCGAAGCGGACTGGGAATGGGCCAAAGCGCCACACGTGCGGGAAGCCGTGCGTCCGCGAATAAAGCCGTCTGGTTTTTGAAGTCACCCACCGGGGTCTTATCTATTAGAGAGCGCGAGGTCACAAAGGACCCAAGCGTTCGCACGCAAGGCCGCTGTCGAACGCTGAGACAGGAGAGCCCTAAGTTGCCCGAGCCATCATGTTCCTCACGCTCGTTGCGTACCATTGGCCACCACGCGCGGTAGAGACCCCGCGAGCATTGAGCACATCCGCAATCTCCCTGAGCGTAGTTGCGCCAGCTTTCCTAGCCTCGCGGATGATGGGGAGCACGTTAGCCGCGTGCCTGTCAGCAGAAGCTCTGACAGCGTCCGCAGCGCTCTCACGGGCTTCAGCAAGCCTTGGATTGCCCAAAGTGGCACCACGGGCCTTTGCGGCCGCCAACGCGGCCTTGGTGCGCCGTCCAATTTCTTTCGCCTCTCGTTCGTTGAACGCTGCGAACAAGTGCAGCATAAAAGGATCAACATCAGGCCCCAACTCAGCGACCACAAACGGCACCTTGTGGACCATAAGGCCACTGATGAAATGCACGTCGCGGCTCAGGCGGTCCAGCTTGGCCACCGCAACGTGGCACTTGGCTTTCCGTGCTGCCGCAAGGGCCGCTGAGAGCTGAGGCCGCCTGTCGAGGGCATCGGCCCCTTTGCCCGTTTCGACCTCCACAAATTCCTTGAGGAACTCAAAGCCCTCAGCCTCGGCGAACCGCGTCAAAGTCTCCCGCTGCGCTTCGATGCCAAGCCCTGAGCGCCCCTGCTGTGAAGTGGAAACACGGATGTAACTAATCAACGCTCGTTTAGACACGCCAAAGGCCCCTATAGGTTTCTGTATAAATACTATACGGATGATTAGGTATTATACAAGACAGAACTAGCGACTAAAAGTTGCACATGTAACATTCACTAGTTCCACGATTCGTGGTCGAAACTGTCGCAGGGCTGGTTAGGTCTCATGCTTACGTTCAGCAATTTCTCTCCTCAATCCTTCGAACGCCTCGTCCAGGCGTTAAGTGTGAGGATATTGGGCCCGGGCGTGGTTGTTTTTGGGGCGGGACCCGACGGTGCTCGAGAAGCGACCTTTGAAGGAACCGTCCCTTTTCCTAGCAGCGAGGATAGATGGAACGGCTACATTGTGGTGCAAGCAAAGTGCCGAGAAGCCATGAAGGGGGACGCTCGGGATGCAACTTGGCTGACGGCGCAGTTGAAGCAAGAATTTCAAAAATTCATCACGCGCAAGAACCTGCGCCGTCCTGAATACTACATCATAGCAACAAACGTTACCCTCTCGCCCGAGCCGAAGGGCGGGGGAAAAGCAAAAGTCGAGAAACTGATCGACCAGTACAAGACGCGCTTAGGTATCAAAGATGTTGCTATTCTTTCTGCAGATGAGCTCCGAGCGCACTTAGAAAATGCACCGGAGGTCAGACGTTCTTATACAGCGTGGCTGACACCGAGCGACGTCTTGGCTGGTTTAATTGACCAAATTGCCAAGCCTTATCTGAAACAGGTTTTGCCGCTCGCGTTAGCGCGAGATTTGCGACAAGAAAGGGATGTTCGCCTTCGAGAAGCGGGCCGAGAGACAGAAAAGCCAATTTATCTAGATGATCTGTTCATCGATCTGCCTTTTGCGGCTCCAGCCATATCGAAAGAAGATATTGACGACGCGGATGAGGAGGACAAAGGGGCGGAATTCGACCATGCAGAGGATGATGAACCCGAAGATGACTCAATTCGCGTCGTAGCGCAGTTATTGCTCTGTGCTGCCGATAAGTTGGACAATGAGTCCATAGCTTGCAATTCGCGTTTACGTAAGGGAAGACGTACCGAACCTCAGCCTAACCGGGTGGTCGTTCTCGGTGGTCCCGGTCAGGGAAAATCAACTATTGGTCAATTTCTTGCGCAAGTATCGCGAGCAAGATTGCTATCTGAGCACGCGAACTCGGCATTAAATCCGCAAACGGCTGACCTTGTGGCGCCAATATTAGAACGCGCCGTTAAGGAAGGGCTTTCTCTTCAGGGACCTGCTCGCTTTCCAATTCGCATTGACTTGCCAATCTATGCTGATGCACTTCAGAAGACGCCATCGGGCCAAAGCTTGATTGCCTTCGCGGCAGATAGACTTTCGCGAAATGTAGATCAGCCAATTGCTGCGGCAGAGCTGCGCACTTGGCTTGGAACATGCCCAGCCCTTATAATTTTAGACGGTCTTGACGAAGTTCCTCCAAGCGGCAATCGCACCGAGCTCCTTAAGAGTATTGATGCGCTCTGGGATGACTTGGCACTCGTCGCAGCGGATGTGCTGGTGGTTGTTACCACTCGGCCACAAGGTTACAACGACGATCTAAGCGCTAACTATTGGCAGCATTGGGAGTTGTCGCCTCTAACTCCTTCCGACGCAATGAAATTTGCATCACGCCTTGCACAGGTTCGTTTGTCTGATCCTGACAGACGTGACGTGATTCTAGCAGAGCTCGACCGAGCAGCAGCCGATGCATCGACGATGCTACTTTTGAGCAGTCCCCTTCAAGTTACAATCATGTTTGGCATTTCGTTGCTGAAGGGAGCAATTCCTCAAGATCGATGGGAGCTTTTTGAGCGCTACTACACATTGTTGCGCGACCGAGAGGCTCAGAAGACTGGCGCAGATGCTAAGTTGATTCGCGACTTCAGCCTACCGAGCTAACGGAGGCATCTGCACGAGCACACCTGAAACTTCCCGATATGCCGTTGGGATAACCGATGAGGATTGGCGGCAACTACAAAATGAGCTACAGATGCTCAACAATACATCTCTAAAAGGTGAGTTATTACAGTGCTATACGGGATATATTTGGGTTCCCACCCAACTGTACCAGCTCAGCAAATTGTGCCGCACTCTGTATGGACTAGGGAGTCCTGAGCGGCTTTTAAATGCGCCCGATCAGAATACACCTCGACACATCCGACTACTCGGCCATGCACGATGCGCCGATGGGCAGCCCTGTCGCCAAAATTCGGGAGAAACTTACCGAGTTGGCGCAATCGGGGCGAATCGAAATTGGCCTGTCGTACCACGTAGTCTTTGAATTGCTGCAACGAGCCGACCCGGAGCACCGAGGCAACCGTCTGTCTCGGGCTCGACTGCTTTCCGAACTTTGCGGCCGGAACGCATTTCCATATCCTACCGATCTGGGTGACGGGCATCGCTTCTCAAAGGAAGGGTTATGGCAACCTCGGATAACCCTAGACGATCACGAGGTCGAAGTGATCGTTGGCCATTTTATTCAGGGGGTCCAACAAGACCCCGAAGCGACAGCCCACGCACAGCGCATTGTGACAAGGCGTAAATACCTGCGCCGCTGGGCCGAAGAATATCCCGAGCGCTTTGCAGACCTTGCCGACAGGAATTGGCCGGTAATGTTTGGCCGATCATTAGCCAAGGATGGCACCTTTGGCAGATACGTCGCGGGTACGATAAGCCGTGACGAAGCGAACCGGAAGTTATGGTTTTTCATCAACGACCCCGAGTCTATCTACGAACTGTGGTTTGAGCAGTGCAATTGGGATTGCCCAATCATGGAGCGGCGAGACAACATTGCGGGAAAGTTCGTTACTATGCTCGGAGAACTGCGGGGCACGTTGGCGCGTACAAAGGACCTACGGGCTAGAATTACCGCCGAACTAAACGCGGCAGGGGATGAAGCTCTATCGGCGGACGGGCGTTCGCAACTCCTCCGATTGCGGAGAGACCTGAAGACATTCCGTGAAGAGATATCTTCTCCGCAGCAATTATGTAAGGACGTTCCGATTTGGAAGAAGTTATTTGGCGATGAGAGCGCCCTCCTCGCGGCCGAGGTCCTCTTTGCATTCGAGCGCGATAAACGGCCGATCAAAGATTCGGACGGCATCGATTTCGTGCATGTAATGTATCTGCCGCATGCCGACCTCTGGCGAGGAGACCGTGCTTTTTCGGACCTTCTAAAAAGGCACAAGGTGAGCTTCGGCGAACGGGTAGTGCCGACTCTGTTGGAACTTCCAGCGAGAGTCGAGGCGGAGCTTTAGAAGCAAGCATCCGGTGCCATCTGAAATGACGCCGCGGCAACCTAACTCGTCCACCTCCGATCGCCGTCGATCTCCGCGCGCGTCGGGCGAAGTAGATCGATGACGCTGTCCTGTCCATCGACCCTAAGCTTGAGACTTCCGAGCGACCAGGCTCCATCTCTTTTGATCGCCTCAAGAAAAACGCGGCCCGTGCCCTTCGGTCCGCTGACCGAAAAACTGAGCGCCGCATTTCCGCTTGAACCGCTGGTGGAGATCTTGCCGGTCGGAAGGCCGGTCGTGATCGGTTTTCCCAAGACGTTGGCCACTTCCGCGCTGGCCTCGAGATTGGCGACGCCAAGCCGGTAAGCCTCGGAGTGACTGAGGAGATAGAACACGCCGCCAAAGATCGCGCAAAACAGCACGATCACACCGACGTAAATGATGACCGCCCATTTGGTCCAGGCGCGCTGCACGCGCTTGAAATGTTCGATGCTGTCCCAGCGTCCGTTGCGCCAGGCCCAGCGATTGCCGCGCACGCCGAGCACGAACGGCATGACCAGACCGAGCAGCGGCACGAATACCAGCAACGCGATAAACACGTTGTTGCCGATGCCCCAGATCCAGTTCAGCAGGAACGCGCCCCAGTTCCAGCGGTCGATTTCCGCCGGCACTTCCGTCTGATCGAGGGGCAAGCTCTGGTCGGTCATGGCGCGCACCCGCTTGAGGTGAGTCGGTCAGGATTTTAGCCGGTTTGCCAGCCGGGCGACACGGGCAGAGCCACCGCCAAAGTCGCAGCGCCGAAGCGATCGCGCCGTGACGGCCGTCGTCTCGCACCGTGATGCACACCGTTTTTGCATCTGCTGCAACGAAGCGAGCGCCTTTCGGTTTCATCCGGGGAACCGGTGTGCAGCGAAAGCACACTTTGAAAGCTTTCCACCGCTAGTGGGTGTCATCCTGCGAAGGTTCGCTTGCCAACGCGATGACGCTGACTCACAATTTGTCTCTGGGGCGGATTGGGGGAATCATGACTGGCTTTGCGCTTGGACGAAAACTATTCGGCGGCATGATCGCCGCTTCCGCGTTGTGGCTGCTGCCGACGGCCGGGTGGGCCTATACGGCCGAACAACAACAGGCCTGCATGGGCGATGCGTTCAGCCTCTGTGGTTCTGAAATTCCCGACGTGCAGCGGACCACCGCCTGCATGGTGAGAAAACAGGCCCAGCTCAGCCCCGGATGCCGGATTTATTTCAGGCCCCAGCCTCAGGAGGTGTCCGAGAGGCCGCGGCGTCAGCACCGGCCGTACCGGCAGCGCCTCAGCGAGGATGATTAGGTAAAGCGCCTCCTTCGAATGGCGGATCGAGGGCTCATACCCCGGCGATCGCCGCATCCGGCGTCATTCGTGGCATCAGGGTGTGGCATGCCGGGGTATGACTCGATGGTATGACTCAAAAGCAACCACTGATAGCTATTTGCTGTCTTCGCCACATTTGACACCAAATTCCGCTTCCACGAATCAGCGCGCTGATTCATTTTTCCCTCTCTGGGGTCAATGGAGGCGAAGGATATGAACGTGATAGTTTTTGCGTCGCGTAAAGGTGGCTCGGGGAAAAGCACCCTCGCTGCCCATCTTGCGGCGCACGTCCACAAGATAACCAAACCGTGCCTGATGGTCGATGCGGACCCGCAGGGCTCGCTGACCTTGTGGCACAAGTTGCGCGGCACCAACGAACCGCAGATCAAGACCGCCGTTAATTCCGTCAGCGGGATCGTTGCTGCCGCCAAGCGCGATGGCTACGAATGGGTCTTCATCGACACGCCGCCGAATCTGTCGGCCGTCGTCGACGATGCGATCAAGAACGCCACCATGGTCGTGATTCCGGCGCGTCCGGGCGTCTTCGACGTCAATGCCGTGCAGGAAACGATTCAGATGTGCCGTGCCGCGCGCAAGCCTTACGCGGTCGTGCTCAACGGTGCACCGGCCCGGCGCGACGAGGTCGAAAGCCGCATCGTCACCATTGCACGCGAGGCGTTGGCGAAGTTCCGTGCGCCGGTGTGGGGCGGGCAGATCACCAACCGCGCCGACCTTTTGATGGCGCTCGGCAAGGGCGAAGGCGCCCGCGAATATTTTGCGGAAGGCCGTGCGGCTGCCGAAGTCGGCCGGCTGTGGGCTGCGATCGAGCGTTCGGTGAAGGCGATCCGCGGTACCGCTTCCGCCAGTGGCGTGATGCACAAGCAGGCCGCTTAAAGCGCGCTTGCACGTCAACAAACATCATCCCGCGTGCGCAATAATGCGGCGCACACGCGGGATGATGTTGTCTCGTGAATGTCGTCAGTTCACCATCAGCACGTAGAACACCACGACCGGCGACAGGGTCAGGATCACCGACCAGATGCCGACGGCCCACAGGATGTCCTGGCGGCAAAAGCCGTCGCCGACCTGTTCTGAATTTTCCTGGATGTCCACCATAACGCCCCCGCGTTTTCCTGTTGTGGCGTCCTCAGCTTCCAGACAGGAAGCGAACGGCCAGCACCGGCGAAAAGCCGAGCAGCATCGACCACAGGGCGAACGAGGAAACGATCAGGAAATCCTGCTTCCTCTCGGCCCACTTGGAATTCGCAAAACGTCTGTTTGGGATGGTCTCGGTCGTCATGATGCGCCCCCGCCTTTTTGTGATTGGGGCTATCGATAGCGGCAAAGTCCTAAGATACCGGCCTTGCCCTCGACACAGAGTTTAACGGGGCGTTTCAGCGCACGTTAACCAAGCGTGTTAGAGGCGGTATTCTTCCGGATTGATCCCTCTTAGCGATCGGCGCGGCCGATCACATCCATCAGTTCGGAAATCTTGCGGCGCTGATCGGCCTTGTCGCCGGAAACAATCGCGTGCTCGACGCAATGGGCGACATGATCGCGCAGGATTTCCTCCTCGACGCGGCGCAACGCCGCTTTCGCCGCCGCGATCTGCGTGACGACGTCGATGCAATAGCGGTCGTCCTCGACCATGCCCGCAAGCCCGCGGATCTGGCCTTCGATTCGTTTCAGCCTTTTCAGGCAGGAGGTCTTGATCTCTTCGCGCATGGGAGTCATATACCCCCCTAGGGTATATTGTTCAAGAGAGACGGAAGCGAAAAATGGCCCACGGCGAACATACTCACGGCGCCAAAGACGCCGCCTCCGGCGATCACGCCTGCCATCATCACGACCACGGTCAGCACAACCACGATCATCACGGTCACCCTCGTCACGCCGATCATGATCAGGCTGCCGCTTCCTGCTGCGGCGGCGATCATGAAGGGAAAGCCGGCGCGGACGCGGAGGTCGCGATCGATCCGGTCTGCGGCATGAAGGTCAAGCGTGCGACCGCCAAACATCGCTTCGACTATCAGGGCACGGAATATCTGTTTTGCTCCGCGCGCTGCCGCGACCGTTTTCAGGCCGACCCTGACAGTTTTCTCAAGCCGAAGGATCAAACCAAGCCGGCCGCGGCCGAGCGGCCGGAGCCGGTGGTTCCGGCAGGCACGATCTACACCTGCCCGATGGACCCGGAGATCCGCCAGGTCGGGCCGGGGACCTGTCCGATCTGCGGCATGGCGCTGGAGCCGGAACAGGTTTCGCTCGACCAGGGCCCCGATCCCGAACTGATCGATATGACGAGGCGGTTCTGGATTGCGCTGGCGCTCACGTTGCCGGTGTTCGTGATCGAGATGGGCCGCCATCTCGGTCTCATGCATGGGATGCCGCCAGTCTGGTCGAACTGGATTTCGCTTCTGCTGTCGACGCCGGTCGTGCTGTGGATGGGCGCGCCGTTTTTCGCGCGCGGCTGGCGCTCGGTCGTATCTAGCCACCTCAACATGTTCACGCTGATTGCGATGGGAACAGGCGTGGCCTGGCTCTACAGCGTGATCGGCACATTGACGCCGCAGGCCTTTCCGGCCGGTTTCCGTGACGCGCACGGCGCGGTTGCGGTGTATTTCGAGGCGGCAGCCGTGATCACGGTGCTGGTGCTGCTCGGCCAGGTGCTGGAATTGCGGGCGCGCGAGCGCACCTCGGGCGCGATCCGCGCATTGCTGGGGCTTGCGCCAAAAACCGCCCGGCGCATCACCGGTCACGGCGACGAGGACGTTTCGATCGATTCGATCGGGGTCGGCGATCATTTGCGGGTTCGCCCCGGCGAAAAAATCCCGGTCGATGGCCGCGTGATCGAGGGACATTCGTTCGTCGACGAATCCATGGTGACGGGCGAACCAATGCCGGTCGCGAAAGCCGAGGGCGCGCGCGTCATCGGCGGCACCGTCAACCAGCATGGTACGCTGGTGTTGCAGGCCGAACAGGTTGGCCGCGACACCATGCTGGCGCGGATCGTCGACATGGTGGCGCGGGCGCAGCGCTCGCGCGCGCCGATCCAGCGTCTGGCGGATCGTGTTTCCGGCTGGTTCGTACCGGCGGTGCTGGCTGCGGCGGGAGTAGCCTTTGCCGCCTGGGTTATGTTCGGACCCGAACCGCGCTTCACCTTCGGATTGGTAGCCGCGGTGACGGTCTTGATCATCGCTTGCCCCTGTGCGCTTGGCCTTGCCACGCCGATGTCGATCATGGTGGGGGTGGGGCGCGGCGCCCGCGAAGGCATTCTGATCCGCGATGCGCAAGCGCTGGAAGCGTTCGAGCGGATCGACACCGTCGTGATCGACAAGACGGGGACGCTGACCGAAGGCAGACCGAAGCTCGCTTCCGTCGCGACCGCGCCAGGCATCGACGAGGACACGCTGTTGCGGCTGGCCGCCGGGCTCGAGCAGGCGAGTGAGCATCCGCTGGCGCGTGCGATCATCGAGGCCGCCAAGGCCCGCGGCCTGTCGTTCGAAAGTGCGTCCGACTTTGCGGCCCATCCGGGCAAGGGCGCCACCGGGAGCGTGCAGGGCCGCACCGTCGCGCTCGGCAATGCCACGTTGATGGGCGAGCTGAATGTCGCGATAGCCGCGTTTGAGCCCGCGGCGGAAGCGGCGCGCGCCTCCGGCGCGACCGTCATTCATGCGGCGATCGATGGCCGCGCTGCCGGCATTCTCGCCATCGCCGATCCGATCAAGGCGTCGGCGAAAGCCGCAATCGCGGCGTTGCGCTCGGAAGGCCTGCGCATCGTGATGCTGACCGGCGACAACGCGACCACCGCGCGCGCCGTCGCCTCTCAGCTGGATATCACTGACATCGAGGCCGGCGTGTTGCCCGAGCGCAAGGGTGAGGTGGTGCAGCGGCTTCGCCAGCAAGGCCGCCGCGTGGCCATGGTCGGCGACGGCGTCAACGACGCGCCGGCACTGGCCGCGGCCGATGTGGGGATTGCGATGGGCGGCGGCACGGATGTCGCCATCGAAAGCGCCGGCATCACGCTTCTCACCGGCGACCTGTCCGGCCTGGTTCGGGCGCGGCGGTTGTCGGCGGCGACCATGCGCAACATCCGGCAGAATCTCGCTTTCGCCTTTGTCTATAACGCCGCCGGCGTGCCGATCGCGGCGGGCGCGCTCTATCCGGTGTTCGGCATTCTGCTGTCGCCGATGCTGGGGGCTGCTGCGATGGCGCTCTCATCGGTGAGCGTGATCGGCAACGCGCTGCGGCTGGCGCGCACAAGGCTTTGACCAGCTTGCTCTGATCAGCTTCGTTTCGGCCGGTTGGCGCCGATGAAGCGCGATAACGCCGCGCCGATCTCGTCGGGGCAATCCTCCTGAATGAAATGCAGGCCGGATACCGTGACCTCCTGCTGGTTGGGAAAACGCCGGCAGAAATCGCGCGAACGTCCGGTCAGCATCGAGCCCGGCTCGGCATTGATGAACAATTTCGGTTGCGGGCTTTCCAGAAGCCATTGTCCGTATCGTTCGACGATGGCCACAACATCGGCCGGCTCGCCGCCGATCGGCAATTCCCGCGGCCAGACCAGCATTGGCAGCCGCGATACCGGGTTAAGGAACGGACGCCGGTATGCGTACATTTCCTTCTCGCCGAGAGGACGGATGACGAGTTTCGGCAGCAACCCCTCGATGAAGAAGTTTTCATCGAGGATCATGTGCTCGCCCTTCTCCGAACGCAGGTCGCGAAAGAGCGGCGCCCGGCTTTGCGGGAGATCTGCCCATTCGCGCGGGAAAAGAATCGATTCCATATAGGCGATGGCGTGGACGCGTTCCGGGTGCCGCGACGCCCAGTAAAAGCCGAGCGCCGATCCCCAATCGTGCAGGACGAGCGTGATATTCTCGTGCAGGCCGATCGCATCGAACCACGCATCGAGGTAGCGCGCGTGATCGCGAAACCGGTAGGCGCCGGCAGGAGAGGGCCCGGATTGTCCCATCCCGACGAGGTCGGGCGCCAGGCACCAGCCGAGATCGCTGACGTGAGGAATGACGTTGCGCCAGAGATAGGAGGACGTCGGGTTTCCGTGCAGGAACACGATCGGATGGCCCTGACCGACCGTCACATGGCTCATTTCGGTGTCGAGGATGGGAATCCGGCGCCGGGGAAGATGATCTTCAGCGGAGATGGTGATCTTGCTCATGTCGCCTCGCTTTCGCGATTTCGACCGATAAATTCGACCTATTAAGTCGCGCAGGCCGGCTTTGTGCCATGCCAAATCGTCTCAAAATCTCGCGAGGCTCAGGCGCCGGATTCCTGACCCGTCGCGAGCCTGAGCGCGGATAGCGCCATGTCGCGATGCGCCGCGTTACCAAGCAGCTGTCCGATCACCAGCCACGCCCCGCCGGGTGCAATTCCCTGGCGTTTGGCGAATTCTCGCGCCGCGTCGAGCCGTCCCATTTTTGTGTAGGTGGCGGCCAGGAACCAGGCGGTGAGCGAGTAGCTTGGGAGCTCGGTGAAGGAAATTTCCAGGATTCGGCAGGCCTCGCCGAAACGTGATTTGAAGAAATGACACATTCCGATGCCGGTCAGGTGAAACGCCTTGCGCGTGGCGCGAGGGTCGAGCCGCAGCGATGTCTCGAAATGGGTGATCGCGAGCTCGGACTCGCCGGAAACGGTGCGCATCCAACCGCTCCATAACCAGCCGAAGGCGTGACTGGGATTGCGCGCCAGGGCCCCGTCGACCAGCCGCTTCAGCGTTTCGATATTTTCGCCCGTGTCCATCAGCGCGCCAGCGGCCGAGGTGACGGTCGAGGGGTCGTCGGGCGCGGCCTCAAGCGCGCGACGCGCCCAGATGATGGTGAGTTCTCTCTCAGTCGTGGCGTCCTTGACCCACCGGTTCAAGAGATTGTGGGCGTGACAGAGTGCGAGTGATGCGAGCGCCATCCCGTAACGCGGGTCGCATTCGACCGCGCGTTCGAGTAGCGCGATTGCCTCCAGATTGGCCTCGGGCGTCCACGCGCGAATAAGCGGCAGCGAACGAAGATAAAAATGATAAGCGGTCAGATTGGATGTGGGTTGCTCCAGGGCGCGCTGGATTTCCGTGTCGAGCAGCAGGGGATCGATCACGCCGGCGACGCTGGCGGCGACCTTGTCCTGAAGTTCGAACACGTCGGCCATCGGGCCGTCGAACTTCTCGGCCCACAGGTGCGCGCCCGTGGTGGCGTCGACGAGTTGTCCGGTGATTCGCAGCCGCGAGTCCGCGTTTCGTACACTGCCTTCCAGTACGTAGCGCACGCCCAGTTCACGCCCGACCTGCCAGATATCGATCGGCTTGCCCTTGTAGACGAACGAAGAATTCCGCGCGATCACGAACAGCGATTTGAACCGCGACAATGCGGTGATGATGTCTTCGACCAGGCCATCGGCAAAATAATCCTGCTGGGGATCGTTGCTCAGGTTCGCGAACGGCAGCACCGCGATCGACGGTTTGGCCGGAAGTTCGAGCGCCGGCGGCTCCGTCGCCGGCAACGAGGACGGGATTTGGGCTGCGCCTTCTCTGTTAAAACTTTTTTTGTCACCAAAAGACATTCGCCAAACCCGTACCGGCTCGGCGATGTTCTTCAGCCGCTGCGGACCGAGATCGTGGCACGCCAGTTCGACCTTGCCGCGGATCTGCCGGTAGGCGTCGTCGGAGAAACAGATGCCGCCGGGCGCAGCCAACCCTTGAAGGCGCACGGCAATGTTGACGCAGTCGCCGAAAATATCGTTCTCGTCGATCATGATGTCACCGACATTCATGCCGATCCGAAACGCGATGTCAGGTTCGCCAGCCTGGCCGCTCTCGTGCGCGACCATCGCGCGCTGGACTTCGACGGCGCTGCGTGCCGCATCGACCGCGCTTGAAAACTCCACCAGCATGCTCTCGCCGGACACCTTCACGATGCGCCCGCGACAAGACGCGATGGCGGGAGCGACGATGTTCTTTCGGATCGCCTTGAGCCGGGTCATGGCGACTTCCTCGCCGGCCTGCATCAGGCGGCCGTAGTCCTCGACCACCCCTGCCAGCACCGCCGCCAGCCGCCGTTGCACGCCTTCGCCGGTCAAGAAAGCCTCCGCGGCCGAGTCGACCGTGAGATCAAAGCACTTCGTTCGCCCTGCTTCTAGCTCCGTCTCTCCGACTACGCCGAAGGTTCTAAACGCGATACCGGAACTTGCCGACGCGCGATCTCGGCATCGAGCCTTGCTGCAAGTTCGCGGCTGACCTCGACCATCGGTAGCCGGACCTCGGCGCTGTCGATCAGGCCCGTACGCGCCAGCCAATACTTGGCCGGCGCCGGACTGGGCTCGGCAAACAGCAGCCGTGGGAGGGGGGAGACGCTGTCCCAGCGCTCGCGCGCATCGTCCGTGTGACCTTCCTTGAAGAGCTTCCATATCGCGGCAAATGTCGGCGTCTCGACGTGGGCCGACAACAGGATTGCGCCGTCGGCACCGTCAGCGAGCGCCTCGAAATACAGGGCGTCCTCGCCGGTCAAGATGCGAAAGCCGGCCGGCCGCCGTCGCAACAGCTCGATCGACTGCGCGCGGTTGGCGCCGCAATCCTTCATGCCGACGATGTTCGGATGGCTTGCGAGCTCGAGCAGCGTCTCGGTTTCAAGCGCGACCGAGGCGCGATAGGGGATGTTGTAGAGTACGAGCGGCCACGAGGCGTGGTCGGCGAGCATGTTGAAATGCTGCAACAGGCCGCGCTGTGAGGGGCGCGAATAATATGGACTCGAGATCAGATAGCCGTCGATTGGCCAGCCCGCGGTTTCATCGAGCGTATGACAAAGCTTGCGCGTATAGCTGCCGGCGAGCCCGAGGCAGATCGGCAAATAGCGCCTCGCCTCGGCAAGGGTTTCGCGCGTCACGGCGACAATCCATTCGAGTTCGGCCATTCCAAGCGTCAGGCCTTCGCCTGAAGTCGCCGCAAGGATCAAGCCGTCGATCGGCAGCGCCGCGTAATGGCGCACCAGCCGCCGCAGCGAAGTCTCATCGACGATGCCATCGCAGAATGGCGTGACGAGCGGCAGCCAGAGGCCGTGCAATTGCGAGCACAGGCCTGAGGATTGAAAGGGGGCAGTCATGGTCCTTCTCCTGATTGACCGGAGACGGGACACAAAAAACCCGCCTCGCGGCGGGGGTTGCAGATCGGCTGTTGCGAAGTGTCTATCGCGCGCGTCGACCCCAGGCCCCCGGAAGGGAGACTTTTTTCGAACGGAGGGCTGTGCACGAACGCGTGATCATGCCGCGATGATGCGGTGCATCAGTTCCACTGTCAACACGGGTGGCGTGCGAGGTCAGGCTTTCCCATCGTGAAAACAATCAGGGGAAGACCGCCGCGTGGAAAAAGCCTTTGATGTCAGCGCGAAAAAAAGCCGGGCTCATGAGAGCCCGGCTTTGAGTATTGGCCTCGTTGGGCCGACACAATCACCTTCCAAGAGGGATAACCGAACATCCGCGCCACTGGAGGAGGGGGACATGTGCGCAACGCGAAAGCTCAGTGTCCGAACATTATGGTCCCGCCGGGCGCCCTGCAGCAACGGGGTGGGCCGCATGTCAGACATGCGGGGATCGATTATCGACCGATAATTAGGATGCGCACGGGAAAACTGTGCAGTGGCTTTCGAAGCGCGACGAAGGCCTTCGTCGCGCTTCGGCTTCAGGACGGCCAGCGCTGAGCCTTGCTCACCACGAAGTCGCGAAACACCTGAACGCGTGCAACCGTCTTCAATTCTTCGGGATAGACGAAATACGTATCCAGCTGGATCGAATCCGATTCGCCGAACAGCTGCACGAGGCGGCTGTTTTCCTCGACCAGGTAATCCGGCAGTGCCGCGATCCCGAGGCCCTGCTGGCAGGCGCGCACCAGCCCCAGGATGTTGTTGACCTTGAAATAGGCCTCGCGCGGGCCGGTGCCGTTGCGACCGGCCTCGACGAGCCAATTGCGGTTTTGCAGATGCGGCGCGACCTGCCCGTCGGCGAGCGTGATGATCCGATGCGCGTCGAGCTCGTCGAGCGTACGCGGCGTGCCGAATCGCTTGATGTATTCCGGCGAGCAATAAGCGTGGAAGCCCATCGCAAACAGCTTGCGCTGGATCAGGTCGGGCTGGGTCGGCTTGCGGGTCCGGATCGCCACGTCCGCTTCGCGCATCGACAGATCGAGCTCCTCGTCGGTGACGATCAGCGAGATGCGGATTTCCGGATAGAGCGCGGTGAATTCACCGAGCCGGGGAATCAGCCAGTTGATGCCGACGCCGGGCGTGGTGGTGATCTTGAGGTCGCCGCTCGGCCGCTCGCGGCTGTCGGTGAGCTTGGCGCGGGCGGCCTGCAACTGCATGAACACGTCATGCGCGGTGCGAAACAGCAGGTCGCCTTGTTCGGTCAGGATCAGGCCGCGGGCATGACGGTGGAACAGTGAGACCGACAATTCCTGCTCCAGCGCCGAGACCTGGCGCGAGACGGCCGACTGCGACAGACCGAGTTGCTCGCCGGCATGCGTGAAGCTCCCCGCCTCGGCCGCCGCGTGAAATACTTTCAGCTTGTCCCAATCCATATCCATAAACCCGTCGCGTATGCGGTGAAAATTCATTCAGCTGCCGCGCGATCACTCGCGCGCAGCGCCAGAAAACGTTCAGCTTCGAGTGCCGCCATGCAGCCAAGGCCCGCGGCCGTGACCGCCTGACGATAGGTTTCGTCGGCGACGTCGCCGGCGGCAAACAGGCCCGGCACGGAAGTGGCGGTCGAGTTCGGTGCGACCTCGACATAGCCGGACGGTTTCAGCTTGATCTGTCCGGCCACAAGCTCTGTCGCCGGCGCATGGCCGATCGCGATGAAGACGCCGTCGGCGGGCACTTCCGTGAGCGCGCCGGTCTTGACGTTCTTCAGCCGGACATGGGTGACCTTGGATGGGTTCTCCGCACCCCTGATTTCGTCGATCGCAGAATCCCACACCACCTTGATCTTGGGATGCTTGAACAGGCGATCTTGCAGGATGCGCTCGGCGCGGAAGTGATCGCGGCGATGCACGATCGTCACCTGCGAGGCGAAGTTGGTGAGGAACAGCGCTTCCTCGACCGCGGTGTTGCCGCCGCCGACCACGATGACTTCCTTGCCGCGATAGAAGAACCCGTCGCAGGTCGCACAGGCCGAGACGCCAAAGCCCTTGAATTTCTCTTCCGACGGCATCCCCAGCCAGCGCGCCTGGGCGCCGGTGGCGAGGATGACGGTCTCGGCCAGATAGACGTCGCCGGAATCGCAGGTCAGCCGGAACGGCCGCCGCGCGAGTTCGAGCTTGTTGACGAAATCGGTGACGATCTTGGTGCCGACATGGGCGGCCTGCTTCTCCATCTGCTCCATCAGCCAGGGGCCCTGGATCACATCGGCGAAGCCCGGATAGTTCTCGACGTCGGTCGTGATGGTGAGCTGGCCGCCGGGCTGGATGCCCTGGATCAGCACCGGTTCAAGCATCGCCCGCGCCGCATAGATCGCCGCGGTGTAACCGGCCGGGCCGGAACCGATGATGACGACCTTCGCGTGAATAGGTGCAGGCATGAGCAGGTCCCTTACCGAGGGGGATTTGATGAGCGCTTAAGCTGTTTTCGCCCGGGAAGGCGCCGCATTGGCGCTGAAAGTGTCAAATGCAAGTCTAAGGTATCTGGCGAGCTATGCAAGAATTGCAATTCAAATCAGCAAAATTTCCCGTGAGTTAGAAAAATGGCGCAACGCACGCGTAATAAAATTGCGCGACGTAGCCGAGCTGGGCTAAGAGAGTTACGGCCAAGGCCGCAAAAATTGGCCGCCACCCGCAAGAAGTCCCTCTCAGCCTGCTGGAACCCAGACCGCGTGTCGAAGAATCTTGACGAAATTGACCTCAAAATCCTGAGCGAAATCCAGGCCGACGGTCGAATCACGAATGTTGAATTAGCCAAACGCGTCGGCATTTCCCCGCCGCCGTGTCTGCGCCGCGTGCGGACGCTGGAGGAAGCGGGCTACATACAGGGCTACCGCGGCTTGCTCGATCCGCGAAAACTCGGCTTCGACGTCACGGTATTTGCGTCCGTCCATCTGTCGAGCCAGGCCGACGCCGATTTGCGCGCGTTCGAGGATTTCGTGCGCGCCGAGCCCTTGGTGCGGGAATGCTGGATGCTGTCGGGCGAGGTCGATTTCGTTCTGAAATGCGTGGCGCCCGACATGGCGACGTTTCAGGATTTCGTCACGCATCTGACCGCGGCGCCGCACGTGCGAAACGTGCGAACGTCGCTGGTATTGCACAATTCGAAGTTTGAGGCGGCCGTGCCGCTGGAAGTGAAGGCGAGGGGTTAGCTTCTCTTATCCCTCCCCCGCGAGCTTAGCGAGTGCGGGGAGGGTGGATCGGCGTGAGCGACAACGAGCGCCGAGCCGGGTGGGGGCGTCTGATTTGCGAAACGTTACCCCCACCCTGGTTCGCTTCGCGAACCTTCCCTCCCCGCAAGGGGGAGGGATTCATTCCGCCGGCGATATCGCTAGCCTCGCCTCAATCCTTCTTTCCCATCTTCGCATCGACGCTGTAGGGGCCTCCGCCCGACGTCGCCAGATACAGACAGGCGAAGCAGAACAGGATTGCCGCGGTGCCGTTGTTGAGGATCGGGAAAAATCCGCGCGGAAAGTGTCCGATGAAATAGGCAAAGGCCATTTCGCCCGACAGAATGAAAGCGACGATCCGTGACCACAGGCCGATCATCAGAAGCCCGCCGAGGATGAGTTCGATCGAGCCGGCTGCGCCGATCAGCGAGAACAATTCCACCTTTTCGAACGGCGTGCCGGCCGGAAACTTCAGGATTTTGGCAACGCCGTACTGGAAGAGCAGCAGTCCGGTGATGAAGCGAAACAGACTGAGCGCGGCTGGCTGAAATTTCGAAAACGTCTGGTCCATGTCATGTCCCCCTGTTTTGACACGTTAAAGTACGCGTGAGCTTATCGTCTCGGCCGCCCAAAAGCTTCGTGCGGCCCACCGTCTAACCCCCACTTTTGAACAATATTCCGACTGCCGACATGAGAAAAGCCGCGCTCTGAAGGCGCGGCTTTCGGATTTTCATGGCTACGGAGGTGCTAGTGGGCTCAAAAAATCAGCGCCACTCGACCTTGGTGATCTCGTAGGATTTGGGGCCGCCGGGGGCCATGACTTCCACGGTCGTGCCTTTCTTCTTGCCGATCAGCGCGCGCGCCAGCGGCGAGGTGATGGAAATCTTGCCTTTCTTGGCGTCTGCTTCCACTTCGCCGACGATCTGCCACACCGCCTTTTTCTCGGTGTCTTCATCGACCAGCGTGACGGTCGCGCCGAATTTGATCGTGTCGCCCGACAGCTTCGAGATGTCGATGATGTCTGCGCGCGCGAGCTTGTCCTCGAGCTCGGCGATGCGGCCTTCGTTATGCGACTGCTCTTCCTTCGCGGCGTGATATTCCGCGTTTTCTGAAAGGTCGCCATGCGAGCGCGCTTCCGCGATGTGTTCGATGATGCGCGGACGATTCACCGACTGGCGCTGCTTCAATTCATCCTCGAGCGCGGTATGACCCGCCGCGGTCATCGGAACCTTTTCAATCATCTTCTCTATCCCTTGTCCGCGCGGGCGGCAGATCGTGGTTTGGCTCGCGCGAAAACGTTTTCAGATCAGGCTTTCACTGCCGAAACAGTTCAAAAGCCCGTTAACTCGGCCCGGTGAAGGGAGGCCAACTCAACATTGATGCGGGCGGAGAGTTCCCAGCTGGCTTTATTGCCAATCATTGCAGGGGCTTTTGGGCTCGCCAATGATCAGTTCTCGGAAAAGTAGCTCTGCAACGTGCGGACCTCAAGGTCTCCGCCCAGATAAGCGCGGACGCCCTGGGCAGCCGCCACGGCACCGGAGAGAGTGGTGTAATACGGCACTTTATGCAAGAGGGCAGCGCGCCGCAGCGATCGACTATCGGCTAATGCCTGCGGCCCTTCGGTGGTGTTGAAAACGAGCTGAATGTCGCCATTGGTGATGGCGTCGACGATATGCGGCCGTCCTTCCAGCACCTTGTTGACCTTCTCCGCCGGCACACCGTGATCGCTGAGGAAGCGCTGCGTGCCCGACGTCGCCAATACCTTGAATCCAAGCGAGGATAACAGCCGGACCGCATCGATGATGCGGGTCTTGTCGCTCTCGCGCACCGAGACGAACACGGTGCCTTTCCTCGGCACACGCGTGCCGCCGCCGAGCTGGCTCTTGGCGAAGGCAATTTCGAAAGAGCGGTCGATGCCCATGACCTCGCCGGTCGAGCGCATTTCCGGCCCGAGCACGGTGTCGACGCCGGGGAAGCGCGCGAACGGAAATACCGATTCCTTGACGCCGACATGATCGGGTTTCGGTTTCTTCAAATTAAAGTCAGCGAGCTTCTCGCCGGCCATCAGCCGTGCGGCGATCTTGGCGACCGGCATGCCGATTACCTTGGCGACGAAAGGCACCGTGCGTGAGGCGCGCGGGTTGACCTCCAGCACATAGATATCGCCGTCCTTGATGGCGTATTGCACGTTCATCAGACCGACAACGTCGAGCCCGAGCGCCAGCTCGCGGGTTTGCCGTTCGAGTTCGGCGAGGGTCTCGGCATCGAGCGAGTGCGGCGGCAATGAACAAGCGGAGTCACCGGAGTGAATGCCGGCCTCCTCGATGTGCTCCATGATGCCGACGATGAAGGTGTCCTTGCCATCGGAGAGGCAGTCGACATCGACCTCGATCGCGTCGGACAGATAGCGGTCGAACAGCAGCGGATTGGTGCCGAGCACGGTGTTGATCTGCCCGGTCTTGTCGTTGGGATAGCGCGCCTTGACGTCACCCGGCACGAGCTCGGGCAGGGTGCCGAGCAGATAGTCGCTGAGCTGATTGTCTTCGCGAATGATCTGCATCGCGCGGCCGCCGAGCACGTAAGACGGCCGCACCACCAGCGGCAGGCCGAGATCGGCCGCGACAAGGCGAGCCTGTTCGACCGAATAGGCGATGCCGTTCTTCGGCTGCTTCAATCTGAGCTTGTCGAGCACGCGCTTGAAGCGGTCACGGTCTTCGGCGAGGTCGATGGCGTCGGGCGAGGTGCCGAGGATCGGCACATCGGCTTCCTCGAGCGCGTGCGCGAGCTTCAAGGGCGTCTGCCCGCCGAACTGCACGATCACGCCATGCAGGCGGCCGTTGGTCTTTTCGGTCTCGATGATTTCTAGCACGTCCTCGGCCGTCAGCGGCTCGAAGTACAGCCGGTCGGCGGTGTCGTAGTCGGTCGACACGGTTTCCGGATTGCAGTTGATCATGATCGATTCATAACCCGCATCGTGCAGCGCGAAGCAGGCGTGGCAGCAGCAATAGTCGAACTCGATGCCCTGGCCGATGCGGTTGGGTCCGCCGCCGAGAATGATGACCTTGTTCTTGTCAGACGGCGCGCTTTCGTCCGACGGGGGACCTGCGAACGGCGCCTCGTAGGTCGAGTACATGTAGGCGGTTGGCGAGGCGAATTCGGCGGCGCAGGTATCGATGCGCTTGAATACCGGGCGGACGCCAAGTTGATGCCGGCGCGCCTTCACGTCGGCCTCGGTCATGTTGGCGAGCACGGCGAGCCGCGCGTCGGAAAAGCCCATCGCTTTCAGCATGCGCAGGCCGAAAGCATTCGGCGGCAGGCCGTCCTGACGCACCTTGGCTTCCATCTCGACGATCGAACGCATCTGCGCCAAAAACCACGGATCGATCTTGCAGGAGTTGAAGATGTCTTCATCACTCCAGCCGAGCCGCATCGCCTGCGCCACCTGCAACAGGCGGTCCGGCGTCGGCGTGCCGAGTGCCGCGCGGATCGCGTTCTTGTCGTCGTCGCGCCCGAGGCCCTCGATCTCAATTTCGTCGAGGCCGGTGAGGCCGGTCTCGAGCCCGCGCAGCGCCTTTTGCAGGCTCTCTTGAAACGTGCGGCCGATGGCCATCACTTCGCCGACCGACTTCATCGACGTGGTCAGCGTTGTCGAAGCGCCGGGAAATTTCTCGAACGCGAATCGAGGAATCTTGGTGACGACGTAATCGATCGTCGGCTCGAACGACGCCGGCGTGGCGCCGCCGGTGATGTCGTTGGCGATTTCATCGAGCGTGTAGCCGACAGCGAGCTTCGCGGCCACCTTGGCGATCGGGAATCCGGTTGCCTTCGAGGCCAGCGCCGACGAGCGCGACACGCGCGGATTCATCTCGATCACGACCATGCGTCCGTCGGCCGGATTGACGCCGAACTGCACGTTGGAGCCGCCGGTTTCAACGCCGATCTCGCGCAGCACCGCAAGCGATGCGTCGCGCATGATCTGGTATTCCTTGTCGGTGAGCGTCAGTGCCGGCGCGACCGTGATCGAATCGCCGGTGTGAACGCCCATCGGATCGAGGTTCTCGATCGAGCAGACGATGATGCAATTGTCTTTCTTGTCGCGGACCACCTCCATCTCGAACTCTTTCCAGCCGAGAACGGATTCCTCGATCAGGACTTCGTTGGTGGGCGAGGCGTCGAGCCCGCGCTCGATGATGTCGATGAACTCTTCCTTGTTGTAGGCGATGCCGCCGCCGGTGCCGCCCATGGTGAAGGAGGGGCGGATGATCGCGGGCAATCCGATCTCGGAGAGCGCCATCAGCGCTTCGGCGAGCGCCTGCTGCTGATAGCGCTTGCGCCGCTCGTTCTCCCCTAGCGTCCACTGCCGCTCGAACGTTTCAAGCGCCTCGCCGGAGAGCTTCTCATGATCGGCGAGGTATTTGTCGCGGTCGGATTTCTTGAGCGCGGAGGCGTTGGCCAGCCGCGACTTCGGCGTCTGGAGGCCGATCTTCTGCATGGCGTTGCGGAAAAGCTGGCGGTCTTCGGCCTTGTCGATCGCGTCTGCCGTGGCGCCGATCATCTCGACGTCGAATTTGGCGAGCGTGCCCAGCCGGCGCAGCGACAGCGCGCAGTTCAGCGCGGTCTGCCCGCCCATGGTCGGCAGCAGCGCAAAGCCGCCGGGAATGACGTGACGCTCTTTCTCGATGATCTTGGCGACGATCTCGGGCGTGATCGGCTCGATATAGGTGGCGTCCGCGAGTTCCGGGTCGGTCATGATCGTCGCCGGATTGGAGTTGACCAGGACGATGCGGTAGCCCTCTTCCTTCAACGTCTTCACCGCCTGCGTTCCGGAGTAGTCGAACTCGCAGGCCTGGCCGATCACGATGGGACCGGCGCCGATGATCAGGATGGTGGAGATGTCAGTTCTTTTGGGCATCAATACTCGCGGGCCGGGAAATCGGGCACAAAAAAAGGGCGCGCATTCCGCGCGTCCCCTAGCCAGAAGCGCGTGATCGCCGCGCGCGGTCGGTCTTTAGACCAGATTCCGCGACCGCGAAACCCCCAATAAAGGACCATCAACCGCCATTTTCCCGCCTTCGCTCTCCGAGCTATGGCGAGGCGGGGCCGGGTGGGCTGGCTTTCGGCCTGATAGGGCTGGCCTGCCTGGCCTTCGCTCGCAAAGCGAGCGAAGGCTGGAGGCCCGGCCTGGATTTGAACCAGGATAAAGAGCATTGCACTGCTCTCGCGTCGACGCTTCCGCCACCGGGCCGCATCCATCTTTCCCGATCGGCGCCCGTGGGGCCACTGTTAGTCGCGGTTAACCCTACCAGCCTTCGCAGGCTGCGCCTGCTTCGGCCAGGCAGGCCACCTCGTAGCGAGGGCTGCCTCGGCGTAGCCCGACATGTCCGCCGAAGCTCGAAGAGCGAAGGCGGAAGGGCGAAGACGGGCCCGCTCGGTTCACTCCTTCACGTGGCCAGCGACGGCCGCGCCACGAAGGTCATGCGCCAGGGATTGTGGCCGATATTGACGGCGACGCGCGAGGCGGTGAAGCCGCTTGCCCCAAGCCTGGCCACCATGTCGGCCTCGCTGTAGCGCTCCAGGCCGACGCGGCTGCGCAATTGCCGATAGTCCGACAATGCCGTCGAGACCAGCCCGATCAGCGCGTCGCGCAGAAATCCGTGGGCAGCGGCAAAACGCAACAGCGCGATCACGTCGCGCGGCAT
This sequence comes from Bradyrhizobium erythrophlei, assembly GCF_900142985.1. NCBI lineage: Bacteria > Pseudomonadati > Pseudomonadota > Alphaproteobacteria > Hyphomicrobiales > Nitrobacteraceae > Bradyrhizobium > Bradyrhizobium erythrophlei. The sequence goes on along the minus strand of NZ_LT670849.1, from coordinate 1,606,040 downwards.
GCCGACCTCGGGGCGAAGCACGTCCCCGACCACAAGCCGTCCGCCGGGCTTCAGGATCCGCCGGACGTTTGCAAAGGCGCCGTCGAGTTCTTCCGGGGTCATGTACTGCGTGACCGAATTCATCACCACGAGATCGATCGATTGTTCGGCCATCTTGCGCACGTCTTCGAGCGAGCGCACGCGGACCTTGGTATTCGGGGCAAAGCGGGCGATCAGGCGTCCGCGCACCCCGGGCGCAGGCTCGGCGAGATAGAGCATGCCGCAGGCGTCCGCGACGCGGGCCGCCGATAGCGCCTCGCCGCAGGCGTAATCCAACACCACCGCGTCGGGCGTGCCGATATATCCGATGATGTCCCGCGCAATCAGCTGAAAATGCAGATCGCGATGCAACTTGCTCGCATAGATCGTATGCGTGGAATCGTAATAATCGATCCATTCGTCCATGAGGTGTAGCGCCCGAAAATACCAGGGTTCCGCCGTAGGAACCGCCCCGCCAATGAGGCGTTAAATGGTCCGGCGAACGATGTCCATCGCCGGCTACCTAACAGGAAGGCTGATCGTGAGCAAAGCCAGCAAAACCTCCCCCGATCTCGACACCCCGAGCGACCTGTCGAAGGCCGCCACCGACAAGATTTCAGCCGCGCTCAATGTGCTTCTGGCCGACGCCTTTGCGCTCTATCTGAAAACCAAGAATTTCCATTGGCACGTCAGCGGCCGTCATTTCCGCGACTATCATCTGATGCTCGACGAGCATTCGGACGCCATCTTCGCCACCACCGACCAGTTGGCGGAGCGGGTGCGCAAGATCGGCGGCACTACGGTGCGCTCGATCGGGCAGGTCGCCAAATTGCAGACCATCAAGGACAACGACGAAAGCTACGTGCCGCCGCGCGAAATGCTGCGCGAATTGATGGAAGACAACAAGCACGTCGCAGCCGCGATGCGAAAGGCGCACAAGCTGTGCGACGAGCATGAGGACTCCGGCACCGCCGGCCTGCTCGAGACATTCATTGACGAGACCGAACGGCGCACCTGGTTCCTGTTCGAAGCCACGCGCCAGGAAGGCTCGAACGCGGCGTAGCTGTCGAACATTTTCAGGTCGTCCCGGGCAAGCGAAGCGCGACCCGGGACCCATACCGCGTGATTCTCGAAATGGACGCGGACGAAGTTTCTTCGCAAAACGAAGGCTGGTGGCTATGGGTCCCGGCTTTCGCCGGGACGACCGGAACCACCAACGTTTACATTCCCTTGGCGCCGGGCCCCGGAATCTCGAAAACCAGACAGGTCGTCGTCGCATGTGCGAGCAGGTGGCCCCTGGCATCGGTGATGCGCGCCTCCGCGGTGGCGGCGCGGCGGCCGACATTGAGCGTGCGGCCCTCGGTTCGCACGACGCCGGTGTCCTTTGTCATGCCGCGGATGAAGCTGACCTTGAATTCGAGCGTGGTGTAGCCTGAGCCGGGCGGCAGCATCGAGTGCACAGCAAGACCCATCGCGGAATCCAGCAGCGTCGCGGCGTAACCGCCATGCACGGAGCCGATCGGATTGTAGTGGCGAAAGCCGGGCACGCTGGAGAACGAAACGATCCCGGGCTCGACCACATGATCAAACGGCTCGATGTTCTGCATGATCGGCGGCGCCGGGAATTTGCCCTCGATGAGCATGGCGCGCAGGAAATCGATGCCCTTCATCGAGGCCATCACGTCCGTGAGCGTCACGCCGTATTCGACCTTGCGGGCAGAAGTGTCGGTCATGAGGGAACTCCGAGCGGAAAATGCAATGATATACGTCATATCAAATAGCGATCAAGGACGCCAGTCCTGGCAACCCGTCATTGCGAGCGTCAGCGAAGCAATCCAGTTCAAAGAGAACGCTGGATCACTTCCTCGCTTGCGCTCCCTTGCGCAAACGCCTTGCGTTTGTCGCAGGCGATGACGAAGGATCTTCTCAAGCCCGCTTCTTCGCCCGCATCAAATCGGCGAAGCGCTGGAACAGGTAGTGGGAATCGCGCGGGCCCGGCGAGGCTTCCGGATGGTATTGCACGGAGAACACCGGCTTGCCGTCGAGCGCAATGCCGCAGTTGGAGCCGTCGAACAGCGAGACGTGGGTCTGCGTCGCGCCTTTCGGCAGCGTCGCCTGATCCACCGCGAATCCATGATTCATCGAGGTGATCTCGACCTTGCCGGTGGTCTCGTCCCGCACCGGGTGATTGGCGCCGTGATGGCCCTGATGCATCTTTTTCGTCTTGGCGCCGACGGCGAGCCCCAGCATCTGGTGGCCGAGGCAGATGCCAAAAGTCGGCGTGCCGGAATCGATTACCTTCTTGATGACCGGAACGGCATATTTGCCGGTCTCGGCCGGATCGCCCGGACCGTTCGACAGGAACACGCCGTCCGGCTTCATCGCCAGGATGTCTTCGGCCGAGGTCGTGGCCGGCACCACCGTAACTTTGGCCCCGACGCCGGCGAGCAGGCGCAGGATGTTGCGCTTGATGCCGTAGTCGACCGCGACCACGTTGAATTCCGGATCGGTCTGGTGTCCGAAACCCTTGTCCCAGCTCCACGGTGTCTCGTCCCAGGTGAAGCGCTGGGCGGAGGTCACCATCGGCACCAGGTCCATGCCTTCGAGACCCGGCCATTCCCGCGCCTCTTCCTTCAGGCCGTGGAGGTCGAACTCGCCATTCTTGGCATGCGCGATCACGCCATTGGGCATGCCCTTGCTGCGGATCAATGCGGTCAGCGCGCGCGTGTCGATGCCGGAGAGACCGATGATGCCACGCGCCTTCAGCCACTGGTCGAGGTGCCGCGTAGCGCGATAGTTCGAGGGGTCTGATATCGCGGTGCGCAGGATCACCCCGCGCGCGCCCGGCGTCGCCGCCATGTTCACTGTCTCGATATCCTCGTCGTTGGTGCCGACGTTGCCGATATGCGGGAAGGTGAAGGTGATGAGCTGGCCGGCGTAGGAGGGGTCGGTGAGGATCTCCTCATAACCGGTCATGGCGGTGTTGAAGCAGACCTCGCCGACGGCGTGGCCCTCGGCGCCAAGGCCGAAACCTTCCAGCACCGTTCCATCGGCCAGCACGAGAAGTGCGGTCGGCTTGTGGTCCGGCCAGGCGGCAGTATTTCCGGATGTCGTCATGAAGCCTTTACATAGTCGCGTGCGGGGCCCGCGTCAAAGTCGCTTCAGGCTGATTCACATGCGTTTTCAGCATATTTCCGGGCAGTTAGCAGGCCCGCGGCCGGAACGCCGGTTGTCTCGGTCAGCCGAACCGCCTAGATCAACGTTTCAAGCCGAAAAGAGGGTGATTCCCATGCTGCGCGACGACATCAACAACGCGGTCAAGGACGCGATGAAGGCCAAGGAAGAGCGCAAGCTCTCCACGTTGCGGATGGTCAATTCGACCATCAAGAACGCCGACATTGCCGCGCGCGGCGAGGGCAAGCCGCCGCTCTCCGACGCTGACCTGCTCAGCGTGTTGCAGAAGATGATCAAGCAGCGCCAGGAATCGGTCGAGCTCTACGAGAAAGGCGGCCGCGCCGAACTCGCCGCCCAGGAGCGCGATGAGATCGCGGTGATTTCGGCGTACCTGCCCAAGCAGATGTCAGACGACGACATGAAGGCCGCGATTGCGGCGGCCATCAAGGAGACCGGCGCCGCTGGCATGAAGGACATGGGCAAGGTCGTAGGCCAGCTCAAGGGCAAGTATGCCGGGCAGATGGATTTCGGCAAAGCCAGCGGTTTGGTGAAGGCGGCGCTTAATTCTTGAACCTCGCCCCGCTTGATCTATCGCCCCCTCTCCTTGTGGGAGAGGGTTGAGTGGCAGCGGTGTTGGTTTAAGCTTACGCCATGCTCACCGAAACCAACGATTACGCCAAACTTTGCCGCGAGTTTCGCTGGGAGATCCCCGAGCGCTTCAACATGGCGACCGCCTGCTGCGATCGCCATGCCGACGGAAGCGGCCGCCTCGCGCTGATCTATGTCGACGAGGATGGTTCGTCGCGCCACACCTCTTTCGATGAACTCGCCGTGCTGTCGCGCCGTTTCGCCAACGTACTTGTCGCCGATGAGCTCACGCGCGGCGACCGCGTCGCGCTGTTCCTGTCGCAGTCGCTGGAATTGCTGGTCGGGCATCTGGCGGCCTTTCGCGCCGGCATGATCTCGATTCCACTGTTCGCGCTGTTCGGCGAAGACGCGCTGGAATTTCGCCTTGCCAATTCAGCCGCCAGGACCATCGTCACCGATGCGGCCGGATGGCAGAAATTGCAAAAGATCCGCGACCACCTTCCCGATCTGAAAAACATCTATCTCGTCGGCGACGATGCGCCCGCCGGCACGAAACAATTCGGGCCGGCGCTGCAAGCCGCCTCGAGCGATTTTACGACCGTCGATACCGCGGCCGACGATCCCGCGATGATCATTTACACGTCAGGTACGACCGGAAATCCAAAGGGCGCGCTGCACGCCCACCGCGTGCTGCTCGGTCATCTGCCGAATGTCGAGATGATCCACGATTTCTTCCCCAAAGCCGATGACGTGATGTGGACGCCGGCCGACTGGGCCTGGATCGGAGCCTTGTTCGACGTCTTGTTTCCCTCGCTCTATCACGGCGTGCCGGTGGTCGGGCACCGCGCGAAAAAATTCGAACCGCATGCCGCGATGCAATTGATGGCCGAACACAACGTGCGCAACGTGTTCCTGCCGCCGACCGCACTGAAGCTGATGCGGCAGGCCGAGGTCAGTCATCCCGGCGTGAAGTTGCGCAGCATCTTCTCGGGCGGAGAGGCGCTCGGCGCAGAACTCCTGGATTGGGTGCGATCAACCTTCGGCATCGAAGTCCACGAAGGCTACGGCCAGACCGAATGCAATCTGTCGGTCGGCAACAATGCAAAACTGTTTCCGATCCGGCCGGGCTCGATGGGCAAGGCGACGCCGGGTTTCGACGTGCGCATCGTCGACGATGCGGGCAACGAATTGCCGCGGGGCGAGCGCGGCATCATCGCCGTCGCACAGCCCAATCCCGTCACCATGATCGAGTACTGGAAGAACCCGGACGCCACGCAAAAGAAATATGTCGGCGGGTTTCTGTTGACCGGCGATCTCGGACGGCAGGATGAGGACGGCTACTTCTGGTACCTGAGCCGCGAGGACGACGTCATCACCACGGCCGGTTATCGCGTCGGTCCGTCGGAGATCGAGGATTGTCTCTTGAAACATCCGGCGGTGGCGATGTCGGCGGTGGTCGGCGTTCCCGATCCGGTCCGCACCGAGTCGATCAAGGCGTGGATCGTGCTGCGGCCGGGTTTTGCGCCAAGCGAGGCCTTGGCGCGCGAGATCCAGGATTTCGTGAAAGTGAAACTCGCCGCGCACGAATATCCGCGCTTTGTGCAGTTCGCAGATAACCTGCCGATGACGGCGACGGGAAAAGTGCTGCGGCGCGAGCTGCGGGCGCTGGGATGATCCAGCCGCGTTGGTCTTCGCGGCTTGCGGCCGTTACCGAGCCGGCTGCATGCCGGAGTTCTTGATGGCGGTCGTGGTTTGATCGGACGCCAGGAACGCAATCAGGCGCTTGGCCTGCTCCGGATTATGCGCCGTCTTGACGATGGCCGCGGTGAATATCTGGACCAGTTGCACCTCGTCGGGAAGCGGTCCCACCAGTTCGATGCCGGGCTGATTGACCTGTTCGCTGACCGGACCGATGGCGAGATCGGCGTCGCCGGCCGCCAGTGCGTTGGTCGATTCGATGCCGCGCGCGTAGAGCTTCGACGATACCTTGTCGGCGATGCCGAGCCGCGGAAACACCTCGTCCTTCATGAAAATGCCGCTGGTGCTGCCGGGCAGCGCCACCATGCGTGCGCCGGTGAGCGCCCGCTTCAACGCATCGACGCTGCCGATATCCGGCTTGGCGCTTCCCTGGCGCACCGCCGCGCCCAACGCGACGCCCGCCAACTTCATCTCCGAGCCGGCAGTGATCCGCCCCGCGGCCTTCAATTCGTCGAGGCCCTCGCCCGAGAGGATGACCACATCGACCTCGGTGCCTTGTTCAAGCTGGGACTTGATGGTCTTCGGACCGGTTCCCTGCGATGCGCCGGACAGCGTGGTCACGCTGATGCCGGTGCTGCGTTCGAACTCCGGCAACACCTGCTTGTAGGCGAGCGAGAAGCCGCCGGAGATCATGACTGTCAGATTTTCCATTGTCTCTCCTTCAGATGTCGCAAGCGACATTGCAAGAGTAGCGGCTAGAACGACGAGCGCGCGTTTCAGCATTTTTCAGCCTCCCTAGCTGTAACAACCCCGGCAAGAACCTTAATTTTTTGCGGCCTGAAGCGAATAATCCTTCTTCACGTTCTGCGGGGGTTTGTAGAGATCGCGAGAGATCATCAACTTCACAACCCAGCGATCGGATGCGGGAGTCAAACCGAAGCCGACGCCCGCCTCGATGTTGAAATCTGCGCCTTTATAATCGATGACGCCAAAGAGTTGCTGTGATTGCTGCTCCGTTGGCACAAAATGCTTCAGTGGTCCGTAGTCAGAATACACTTCCGCGGCGACAGCCCACGTCTTCGAGACGTTGTACGCGAGCCGAACCGACGGCGCGAAATCGAGGTTAGAAAATCCAGTCCACGTGTTGTCGAGGATCGGGTTTATGATGAAATCGAATTGACCCAAGTGCCAGCCCAGGATGGGTCTTATCTCCGAAGTGGACCGATAGGGGTCCCAATGCGCGGCGTTGTAGCTGAACTCGAAATTGATGCCGCAGAAAAAGGTTTGTTCTGCCGCATGGGGCACGACAAAGAGTTCGCGTACCTTGAACCCGTTCAGCGTTGGTCCTTCGCCGTCGGCCACACTGTAGAGCGGCAAGTACAGGCCCTGCTCGAACCAGTCGGTCATCCCGTAGGCCCACTCGTGTACGCCATTGAGTGTTTGATTGGGGACAAGCCCGCCCTGGAAACGCGGTGTCTTCAACCCTTCAGGGGTAAAGTTGTTATGGACCATCCAATTGAAGACGCCAGGTTCGGCGATCTGCGCGTCGTAGACTTGGATCTCGTCGGTCTGGGCTGAAGCACTCACCGACCAGAAAACCAGCAACAAGAGTGCTGCGATTGCTGTTTTGGTTGCATTTTTCAATCGCGGCATAGTGCTCACCCACCTTAGAACCAGTCTAATTTAGAACTAGTCTAAAGTGGTGGTGGCCGCAAGGTTGCCTAGAACTGCCAGTGCGCGCGGGCTGCGAAGGCGTTCACCGGACCCCGGTCGGCGTTGTAGCCGGGATTGGCGACGAACTGATAATCGAAGGTAAGTTTGGTCGAGGCATTCAGCGAGAACGTGTAGTAGGCCTCGAAGATCTTCTCGGTGCTGTAGTTCGTCAACTGTCCGTCGCCGATGAGGATGCCGAGCCCGCCTGCATTGAGGAAAGCGACGTGCGCGTTGGAGATGCCGTTGACGACGCCGGCGATGCCGATGGTGTCGTCGGGCCGGCCCCACGATTTGCCGTTGATCGAAACGCCGCCGGACACGGTGCGGTCGATGTCGGCAAAGTCCCACGGCTCGATCTGGCCGTCCGCCCAGCCGGCACGGAAAAACAGTCCGAAATTATCGTTCACCTGCTGTTCGACGTTGAGGCTGACGCCGGGGCGGCTGGTATAGGCGCGTACGGCATTGATGTCGGCCGGCATTCCCGTGACCTGCGACAGCGCGACCGCATCGGAGAAATTGCCGGCGCTGCCACGGTTCAAAAAGCCCGTGATCTTGATCTTGCCCGGCTGGCCCCACAACTCGTATCGCCGCTCGATTTCGCCGAGCAGCGAGAATTGCTGGAAGGTCGGGTCGAGTGCTACGCCCACGGGGCTATTGCCGCCCGTCGGCATAACGGAGAGGTCGAACACACCGGCGCGGAATGTCCAGGGTCCGGTGTACCATTCCGCCGCCGCGCCGTAATTGTAGCCCCAACCGTCGGCCGCGTAGTCGAAGGTGCCGGCGTTGATCAGCGACCAGTTGAGAAAGTCGGACTTCGGACTGTTGGCGTAGCGGTTGGTGTCGAAGATGTCGTTGACGCCAAAACGGCCTGCGGTGATGACCAATCGATCGGTCGAACGCGTCCCCTTGAACTGGGTGAAATCGTCGTCGACGTTTTCGGTCTCGCCGCCGAGATTGATCGTCTGGCGCAGGAAGGCGCGTTGCAGGCGCGCGTAAGGCGTGGATGAGCCGAGTTTGTAGGCTTCGGCGCTGAGAAAGCCGGCGACGCCATGGGTATCGTTAAAGCCAAAGCCCTGGTCGATTTCCGGATTGGCCCAGAACTCCGCACCTCGCCACAGCTTGACGCCGGTGGAGAGTGTGATGTCGAAAGTCTCTTTCGATGACGCCCCGCCGGAGAGGCTGTTGGTCCCTTCGTAGGGCGATGGGAACGAAGGATGGCTCTGCTGGACATAAGTGGCCTGTCCGTGAACCGAGAAAATATCGGCGTTTTGCATGAAACGCGACGGTGCGAACGCGGGCGGCGTTGACGGATCATCAAAGCGGTAGTTGAGGGCGAGCCGGAACTGTTGCTCCGAAAAGCCGGAAGAGACCCGTTGACCCGACACCGGGAAGTTTTCGGCGACAGTCGGAAAGTCGGTCCACAGATATTCGCCGCGCACGGTCCAGTGTGGCGCGATGGCGGTCTCGATGCCGAGGCCGGCGGCCCAGCCGAAGCGGTAGAGGAAGCGGTCTTCAGTATTGCCGGTCGCGTTCTGGGTCAGCGTTTGCTGATTGTAGCTCCAGGCGAGGCCGCCGGTGGCATAGAACAGCCAGGGGCCCGGCGCGTAGCCGATGCGGCCGCGCACCGTGCCGGACGCCAGCACGTTCTCGCTGAAGGTTCCGGTACCGAAGCTGGGCGAGGCAAAGTTCGAAGTCCCGCCGATGGTCATACCGGTGATGGGGTCGGGAAAAGGTGGAAACGAGCCGTCGACCTCGATACCCACCACGAGGCGATTCCGGAGCATCCAGTTGTAACCGGCCTGCACGCCCTCGAACCAGCTCCCGCTGTCCTTGAAGGCGTTAGGCGATTGATAAAGGCTGAAGGAACCAGCCGCCGGCGCGCCGCCGCCGACCGGATCGAGCGTCCAGGGCGAGTTTCCGGTCGCAAGGCCAATATGACCGCCGACATAAAAGCCGGTCCAGTCGTAACCGGCGGCAACAGGCGGGGCCTTCACCGGCAGCATGACAGGAAGATCGGCGGCGCGGGCCGAATCTACCAACGCTGCCGATACCAAACCCGACAGGAGTAACCTGATTGCCAGCACCAACCCCATCCCCACTTGCCCTGCTGTGATACGAAAGGGCAGCCAAATCAATCGCAAATTTCTGAAGCCCAGATGACTTTGGAGACTGGAAGGTTTTGCCCTTCCGAATCCGCATCCCGGCAGCAAATTTCATTCCACGAAGTGGAATCGTCAGGTGATTCCCGCTAGCGGCGACTTCGACGATAAGATTCGATCCAGCAGATACATGAAAGTGTAGCTAATGCTACATGCGGCCGAGAAAGGCTGTCAACCTGATTGATGTAGCAATGGCTACATTTTGACACGTTGGGTGGTATGTGGTCTGTCGACTGGAAGAGATTCCACAGGATCAGGATCGCCAGCTATGGAGCCGTCGGCACCAGGTAAGGCACGGCGGGGCAGCGCTGAAGCGGGGCTGCCTACGGAGCTGGTTCAAGCGCGCCGCTTCGGAAAAACCCGCTCGGCGCAATCGACAGCGTTGCTTGAGGACTATGTCGAGCTGATTGCAGGTCTGTTGACCAACTCAGGTGAGGCGCGGCCGACGGACATCGCGCGGCGGCTGGGCGTATCCCACGCCACGGCAATCAAGACGATCTCACGCTTGAAGCGGGCCGGATTGGCGACTTCGCGCCCCTATCGGGGCGTATTTCTCACCGAGAAGGGGCATGAATTAGCGGAACGCTCGCATGCACGCCACCGGCTGGTGGTCGATCTGCTACGTGCCGTCGGCGTTCCGGTCGAGGCCGCAGAAGCTGATGCCGAAGGTATGGAGCATCATGTTTCGGATGTGACGCTGCGGGCGTTCGCGCAGTTTCTCAAATCCCGCTAGCCGGGGTTTGAGAAGCCGGCCGAGCCTACGGCGTCTTGATGCCAAGCTTCTTCAGTGCCGCCAGCATTCGCGCTGGTGGTGCCATTTTGACGACGAGCGGTTCGCCGGTTTCCAGCAGACTCTTCAGGCTCGAGAGGATCGCGGGCCAGCCCTGGCGTCCGCCGGAAAGGATGTCGTCGTCGAGTGGCCGATCATGCGATTCCGTCATGGTGAGCCGCACGGCATCGCCTGCGGGCTCGATGTCGTAAGTCACGAGCGTGGGTCCCAGCTTTTCGATCAGCTCCGGCCAGTTCACGTTGAACGTGAAGGTGAGCTTGCGATACGGAACGCACTCGGCCACTTCGCCGGAGATATGCAGGCTACCGTCGGGTGTCCGCACGATGTAGGCGCCGCCGACCCGCAGATCGATCTCGACCGCATTGCCAAAGAAGTATTTTCGGCTGAATTCGGCCGAGGTCAGCGCTTCCCACACCTTCTCGGGCGTGGAGGCGATGTAGTTCGTGTAGACGGTGAGCGGCTTGAAGTGGTCGATGTTCATGGCGTCAGCTCAAGCCTCTTCCATCTTCAGCGCTTCGAACGGAATTTGCAGCGGCTCGCCGGTCTCGAGCAGGCTCTTCAAGCTCGACAGGATCGCCGGCCAACCCTTTGAGATGCCTGCGTAGAACTTGCCGCCTTCAACAAAACCTTCTTGGGTCAGCGTCAGCTTGACGAGCTTGCCATAGGGTTCGAGCACGAAGGTTGCGAGCGCCGGGAATTCGTTTTTGTATTTGTCCGAGAGGTTGATGAAGGTGTAGGCGAGCCGGCGCGGCGGATCGCATTCGACGACCTTGCCGGCATCGGAGACGGTGCCGTCGCTGCGAACCATCTCGAACGAAGAGCCGACCTTCCAGTCCGACCGTAGACGCGCGCCGAACCAGTAGCGCGCGGTGAACTCGCCGTCGGTCAGCGCATGCCAGAGTTTTTCCGCAGTAGTCTCGATATAGGTGACGTAGATGAATTCGGGTTTGGACATGATTTTCGTTCCCTGTTCAGCTTGTCAGTTGCCGCTCTTCCAGCGGCGGCGCGTCATCGGCAGCGACGCGCCGGTCTCCAGCAACGTCTTCAGGCTGGACAGGATCGGCGGCCAGCCGCCGCTGATGGCACGAAGCATCTCGGAATCCAGTTCATCGTGGACTACCGTGAGCCTGGTCGATCCGAACTGCTCGTCGATCGAAAATGTCACCCGCGACGTCTTGTCGGGATCGCCGAGGCTCTCCGGTCGCGCCCAGGACAGCACGAGGCGATGCGGGCGATCGCTTTCAATGACGGTGCCCGCAACCACGACCTTCGAGCGATCGTCATAGTCCGCGTGTTGCCAGGACGAACCCGTCTTCCAGTCGGACAGGTTGCAGTGCCGGCCCCAGTATTCCTTGTTCATTTCCGGATCGATCAGGGCGTCGAAGACCTTCTCGCAGGGTGCTTCGATGTAGATGACGTAGACGTATTCGGGCTTAGGCATCGGCCGTTTCCCTCTTCGTGGCTGGCGGCAGCTCGATCGAAGGGACGTGGCCGCTCTCCAACAGGCTCTTCAGGCCGGAGAGAACCATCGGCCAGCCACCGGAAATCTCGCAATAGGTGACGCCGCCTTCGTCGAGATTGTCATGCGTCACCGTCAACTTGACGGATCCTCCGCTCGGTTCGATGTCGAAGGTCACACGCGAGGTGCATTCACGTCTTGATTCCGGCGAGCAGCCATCAAAACTGTAGGCGAGTTGCCTCGGCGGGTCAGAGATCAAGATCTTGCCGTCGGAGTGCGGCATGCCTTGCTTGGTGAAGCGATAGACCGAGCCGACCTTCCAGTCGGAGGCGATGCGATGGCCAAACCAGTAGCGCTCGGTAAAATCTCCATCGGTCAGCGCCTGCCAAAGTTTCTCCGGCGTGGTTTCGATGTAGGTCACGTAAACGAATTCCAGTTTACTCATCACGCTTCTCCAGTTGCCGTTTCAACTCGCTGAGCGCGGTGAGTTTTCCGCGCTCGAATTTCTTGATCCACCGTTCGCCGATCTGATGGATCGGCACCGGGTTCAGGTAGTGCAGCTTCTCGCGGCCTTGCTTGTACGTGGTGACCAGGTTGGCCTCCTCGAGAATGACAAGGTGCTTGGTGACGGCCTGCCGCGTCATGGCGAGGCCCTCGCCGAGTTCGTTCAGTGTCTGTCCGTTTCTGGCGTGAAGCCTGTCGAGCAGCGACCGTCGCGATGCATCGGCCAGGGCTTTGAACACGTCGTCCATTTCCATAGGTGAAAATAATAGGCAACCAATTGGTTGCATGTCAAGGGGGTGTTTTGGCCGACGCGTTCGGCTGTGCTAGGGGAGGGACGAGCCAGCGAGAGATTGGCCTCTAAAGCGTGGGTGGAAAAACATGAACCGTTACGTCAAGCCGGCAGCCTGTTTCGCAACCTTGTTCCTGTTCTGCGGCAGCGCGGATGCGCAGAGCCAGAAGATCACACAACAGAAAATCGGCGCGCCGCCCGAAGCCTCCAACATGAAGCTCGTCGGCTACAACGACTTGCAGGCGCGCAGCGCCTATCAGCCGACCATCCATCATCAGGGCGATCGCTGGATCGCCTATGTCGGCCACCACGGCGGCACCGACGAAATTCCCGATCCCGTCAATTCGATGACCGGCAAGGCGGAGCCGAACGGCACCTCGATCATCGACGTCACCGATCCCGCGAACCCGAAATATCTGGTTCACATTCCGGGCCAGGAAGGAAAGTACGAAAGCGGCGGCGCGCAGATGGTGCGCGTGTGCGACGGCAAGCAATTGCCGAAGGGCGATCCGAACGCGGTCTACATGCTGCGCGCGATCGGTAGCGCCGGACACGAGGTCTGGAACACCGCCGATCCCGCCCATCCGGTGCTGGTCAGCCGTATCGGCGAGGGGCTGAAGGACACGCACAAGAACTGGTGGGAATGCAACACCGGCGTCGCCTACCTCGTGTCGGGCAAGCCTGATTGGCGCACGCGCCGCATGACCATGATCTACGATCTCTCCGATCCCGCGCACCCGACGAAGATCAGGGATTTCGGACTTCCCGGTCAGGAGCCGGGGGCGTCAGGCGCGGTGCCGACCGAATTGCACGGGCCGATCTCGGCAGGTCCCGAGGGCAATCGCGTCTATTTCGGCTACGGCACCGACAAGGGCGGCTTTTTGCAGATCGTCGATCGCGACAAGCTGTTGAACGGGCCGAAGGAGCCGACGCCGGAAAACCTGCGCTATCCCGAGATCTCGCGCATGTCGATGTCCGCCTTCAACGGCGCGCACACGACATTTCCGATGCTGAAGATGCCGATCGCCGAGTTCGCCCATGACAAGGAGCCGACGCGCGACATCGTCATGATCGTCGACGAGGAAATCGTCAACGAATGCGCCGAGCCGCGGCAGATGGTGTGGTTCGTCGACGTGACGATTGAGGCGACGCCGATGGTGATTTCGAGCTACACGGCCAAGGAAGCAGACGGCGATTTCTGTCAGCGGGGCGGGCGCTTTGGCGCGCATTCCTCGAACGAGAGCATGGCGCCGGTCTACTACAAGAAGATGGCCTTCATCTCCTATTTCAACGCCGGCGTTCGCGCGCTCGACATCCGCGATCCGTATCACCCGACCGAGGTCGGGTATTTCATCCCGTCGATCACGGCCAACACCGACAAGCGTTGCGTCAAGATCGACGGCAAGGATCGCTGCAAGGTCGCGATCCAGACCAACAATCTCGAGACCGACGAGCGCGGCTATATCTACATCGTCGACCGCGCCAATACCGGCATGCACATCCTCGAATTGACGGGTGAGGCGCGGAAGATTGTTGGGCTGCCGTAGACATCAACCGTCATGCCCGGGCTTGACCCGGGCATCCACGTCTTCTTAGCTAACTCGACGAAACAAGACGTGGATGGCCGGGATGAACCCGGCCATGACGACGGGTCAGGTAAGTTCTCCCATGTCCCTTCAAGTCTATCTCGCCTATATCGCCGCCTGCGTCGGGCTCGCGCTGTTGCCCGGGCCCATCGTCACGCTCGTGATCGCCAATGGCCTGCGTCACGGCACCCGCGCGGCGCTGACCAATATCGCGGGCGTGCAGGCGGCGATGATGATCGTGATCGGCATCGTCGCGATCGGGCTGACCTCGTTGATGGCGACGATGGGCTACTGGTTTGACTGGGTCCGCTTTGCCGGCGCCGCCTATCTGGTCTGGCTCGGCATCAAATTGATCCGCTCGCCGGTCGAGGGCGTCGAAGCGGAAGCACCACCGCCGCCGCGCGGCGGGTTCTTCCTCCAGGGTTTTCTGGTCGCGCTCTCCAATCCGAAGCTGTTGGTGTTCTTTGGCGCGTTCATTCCGCAGTTCGTGGATATGGGCCGGGATCATTTCCCTCAGGTCGCCATTCTCGGCATCACCTTCATGGTTGTCGCAGGGCTCACCGACGGCACCTATGCCTTGCTTGCGGGTCGTGTGCGGTCGTTTTTCTCGGCGCGGCGGACGCGAATGATGTCGCGGGTCTCCGGCGGCGTCATGATTGGCGGCGGTGTCTGGCTCGCGCTCACGCGCGCGCGATAAATCATATCGACAGCAAGGCCTGCGCCCGCAGTGTGGCTTCGATGTCGCCAAAGACGTTCGCAAGCCGGTCCGACCATTCCGCTTCACCGGCCTGGTTGCCGATCAGATCCTGCCGGATTTCGATTCCCGTGTTCATCAGTCCGCGCGCCTCGCCGTGCACGGGAATGGTGTAGTCGGTCTCGTTGCTCACCGCATAGGGTTCGTTGTCGCCGACGACCAGGTCGCCTTGCGCGCGTAACGCTTTCAAGAGCAACGGCGGCAGGCGGCTGTCGCGCTGATACAGCGTGCCGACATGCCATGGCCGTTTGATGCCCGCATAGATCGGCGTGAAAGAGTGCAGCGACACCAGCACGGTCGGTAAACCACCGGCCGCGCGGCGCTCGATCACCTCGGCGATGCGGCGATGATAGGGCTCGAACACCTCGCGGCGGCGTGCATCTATTGCGTCGCGGGTGAGGCCCTCATTGCCGGGGATCGTCGTGGCTTCGCTGATCAGCGGGATCGAACTTGGCGAGGTGAAAGGGCGGTTGCAGTCGATCACGAGCCGCGAGTAGGCTTGCGCGATCAGATGCGCATTCAGCCGTTCGGACAGCGCGCGTGCCACGCCGGCGATGCCGATGTCCCAGGCGATGTGCCGCGTCAGTTCGCTTTCCGGCAGGCCAAGGCCGCCGAGGCTTTTGGGGAGCGCGCGGCCAAAATGATCCGAGGTCAAAAGGAACGGAGAGGGGCCTTGCGGATTGTGCTCCACGACCGGCGGCTCGTCCGTGCTTCCCAGGAGTAACGATGTGTCGCCGGTGTCAACCAAGGCCATCTTTTCTTGCCCTTTTTGCCTCTTCTAACGGCATCCACGATCTCGAAATGTGCGGCGATAGGTATAGATTACTGCTCACCAAGTCATAATAATTGTAGTTAACGATGCCGCGTCTGACGATCCACCACAAGACCGAATACCGCTATGCGCACCCCGTCGCATTCGGCGAGCACCGGATCATGCTTCGACCCCGCGACGGGCACGATTTACGCGTGCTGTCGGGCGATCTCCGAATCGAGCCGGAGCCGATGCGGCTCCGCTGGATTCACGACGTGTTTGGCAACAGCGTGGCGATCGCGACCTTCGATGAGCGTTCCGATCGCCTCGTCGTCACCTGGACCGCGACCGTCGAGCACAACCCGGCGGAAGCCTTTGCGTTAACCCCGGACGAACCTGCTTATTTCTATCCGTTCCTCTACGATGCGGAGGAGTTTCCGGATCTTCGCCAGTTCATCACGCCGCAATACAGCGATCCGAACGGCGAGCTGGCGGACTGGGCGCGGAAATTCCTTGACGTGGAATCGCCGACACCGACCTTCAATATCCTGAGCCAGATGACCCATGGCATCCGCGATGCCTTCAGCTATCGCAAGCGCCACGAGCACGGCACCCAGCACCCGCTCGATACGTTGCAAACGGGCTCCGGCACCTGCCGCGATTACGCGTTGTTGATGATCGAGGCGTTGCGCCAGCTCGGCATCGCCGCGCGGTTCGTGTCGGGCTATCTGTTCGTGCCTGCGGACGAAGGCTATCTCGGCGGCGGCTCGACGCATGCATGGGTGCAGGTCTACCTGCCGAGCGCGGGCTGGATCGAGTTCGATCCGACCAACGGCATCGTTGGTACGCGCGATCTCGTTCGTGTCGCGGTGGCGCGCGATCCGCGCCAGGCCATTCCGCTGCACGGCACTTATCTCGGACCGGCGGATGCTTTCATCGGCATGGAGGTCAATATCCGCGTCGTCGCCGCAGAGGATGTGGTGGAGGCCTAGTGCCGGGTGCTGACGTGCAGCACGAACTTCGGAAAGTGGACGCTAGTGATCCAGATCAAGCTCGGATTCGATATCGCCTACACCGCGCCGCAGCCGACGCCGATGGTGATCATGCTCTCGATCCATCCCTCGCGCCGCCACGACATCATCGGAACCGAGACCATCGTCGCCGAACCTGATGTGCCCATCCACTATTACAACGACACCTTCGGCAACATCTGCGGACGCCTGCTCGCACCCGCCGGCGGCGTCATGCTGCGCGGCAACGCGCTGGTGCGCGACAGCGGATTGCCGGACGTGATCGCCGAAGACGCACAGCAGATTCCGATCGAGCAACTGCCGGACGATGTGATCGTCTATCTGATGGCGAGCCGCTACTGCGAAACCGACAAGCTCGTCGATCTTGCGTGGTCGCTGTTCGGTAGTACGAAGCCCGGCTGGCCGCGGGTGATGGCGATCTGCCAATATGTGCACGACCGCATCACTTTCGGCTACGAGCATGCCCACCACATGAAGTCGGCCTTCGACGCGCACGAGCAACGTTCCGGCGTCTGCCGCGACTTCGCGCATCTGGCGCTGACGCTTTGCCGCTGCATGGGCATTCCCGCGCGCTACTGCACCGGCTATATGGGCGACATCGGCATTCCGCCCGAACCGATGCCGATGGATTTCTCCGGCTGGTTCGAAGCTTATCTTTCCGGCCAATGGTACACCTTCGATGCGCGCCACGTGGTGCCGCGCATCGGTCGCATCCTGATGGCGACGGGCCGCGATGCCGCCGACGTCGCGCTGTCGACGAGTTTTGGCCGCATGAACCTCGCCAAGTTTTTTGTCGTCAGCGACGAAGTGACGGCGACCTGACGTATGACCTCCGACCTTCTGTTCGTCTACGGCACGTTGATGCGCGGCTATTCGCATCCGATGGCGCGGCTGTTGTCGGCCAATGCCGATTTCCTCGGGGAAGCCAGTTGTCATGGCCGGCTTTACAAGGTGAAGCATTATCCGGGCCTGGTGCTGTCGGATGACGCATCCGACGTCGTCTATGGCGAGCTCTATCGCTTGCGCGCGGTTGACGATCTCCTGCGCGAGTTCGACATGTACGAGGCCTGCGGCGAGGGTTTTGCGGAACCGACGCAATATGTGCGGCAGATGCTGTCAGTCACGCTTCCCGACGGAGCCAGGCGCGAGGCCTGGACCTATATCTACAACTGGCCGGTTGCAGGGCTGGCCTGGATTGAGTCGGGGCGTTTTTTGTAACGCCGTCATTCCGGGTTCGCACCTGGCGGTGCGCCCCGGAATGACGATAGCCCTGTGAATAGTGGCGAGAAAGCCCATATTCTTGGCTCTTTCGGGAGGCCAACCCTATATCGATGATCGGTTAGCCCCGACTCACCGCCACTTAGAGGCCCATGCGCTTTACGCCCGAATTCCTTGAAGAGCTGAAGGCGCGGCTTCCGGTGTCGGAAGTCGTCGGTCGGCGCGTGAAGCTGAAGAAGGCGGGTCGCGAGTACAAGGGGCTGTCGCCTTTTCAACAAGAGAAGACGCCCTCGTTCACCGTCAACGATCAGAAACAATTCTACCACGACTTCTCGACCGGCAAGCACGGCAACATCTTCGACTTCCTGATGGAAACCGAAGGCGTGACGTTCCCGGAAGCCGTGGAACGCCTGGCCTCGATGGCCGGCCTGCCGCTGCCGGCTGCGACGCCCGACGCGGCGCGCCACGAGGCGCGGCGCAAGACGCTGCATGACGTGATGGAACTCGCGGCGAAATTCTTCGCCGACACGCTTGCCTCGCGAAACGGCGCCAAGGCGCGCGGCTATCTCGCCGATCGCGGAATCTTGCCCAACACGCAACTGCAGTTTCGCCTCGGTTATGCGTCGCCCGATCGCTTCGCGCTGAAAGAGCATCTCGGCAATCAGGGCATCCCGGTCCACGACATGGTCGAGACGGGCTTGCTGATCGGCGGCGACGATATCCCGGTGCCCTATGATCGGTTTCGTGATCGCGTGATGTTTCCGATCACCGACGCCCGCGGCCGCGTGATCGCGTTCGGCGGCCGCGCGCTCGAAAAAGACGTGCCGGCGAAATACCTGAACTCGCCGGAAACCCCGCTGTTTCACAAAGGCGACAATCTCTACAACATCGCCACGGCACGGCAGGCCGCGCATGACGGCAGTCCCATCGTCGTGGTCGAGGGCTATGTCGACGTGATCGCGATGGTCGGCACAGGATATCCAGGAGCGGTCGCGCCGCTTGGCACCGCGCTCACCGAAAACCAGCTCGCGCTGCTCTGGAAGATGGCAGACGAGCCGATCCTGTGTTTCGACGGCGACCGCGCTGGACAGAAGGCGGCGTGGCGCGCGGCAGAGCTCGCGCTGCCGCATCTCGCGCCCGGAAAGAGTTTGCGCTTTGCGCTGCTGCCGGAAGGTCAGGACCCTGACGATCTCGCGCGATCAGGCGGCCGCGCCGCGATCGAGGACGTGATCGCGGCCTCGCGCGGCCTCGTCGACGTGATCTGGGCCCGCGAGATCGAGGGCGGCAATTTCGATACGCCCGAGCGCCGCGCGGCGCTGGAGAAACGCATCGGCGAATTGTCCAACGCCATCCGTGACGAAGTGGTTCGGCGTTACTATTGCCAGGATTTCGCCGAGCGGCTGTCGCGCATGTTCGCGCCGGAACTGGCGCGCAGCCCCTATGGCGGGGGTCGCGGAGGCGGAAATTATGGCGAATCACCCCGCCGTTTTGCCCCCCGTGGGGGCCAAAATACGGGCCGGTTCGACTCCCGGTCCGGCCGTCCGCAGGTGGCCGCCTCTGCTTTTCGGGGACCCTACCAGGCGGCGAGTTCGCAGCTGGCGGCAAGCTCCTTGATGCGCGGCCAACGCAGCGCGATCTCCCGCCGCGAAGCCCTGATCCTGCAATGCTTGCTCAACCACCCCTGGCTGTTGCACGACCATCTAGAGGAGGCGGCCGCACTCGAGCTGCCGCACCCGGAAGCGCACCGGCTGCGCGCCGCTATCATCGCGGCGTTCGCGGCCGACCATCACCATTCGCCTGACGTCGCCGAGCAGAGCGAAAAACTCCGCGCGGATCTTGAGAGGAGCGGATTTTCGCAAGTTCTTCAAAGGGTTGATGGCGCGATCACAACCGGTGCGGTGTGGGCGGCAAAAGCCGGCGCGGCGCGGGACGATGTTCTTTCCACCTGGCACCAGCTCGTCTCCTTGCATCGCCAGTACCACTCCTTACTTAGGGAGCTAAAGGACGCCGAGCTTGCGTTGGGCGACGATGCGAGCGAGGCCAATCTGGCCTGGTTGCGCGACATCAAGACCCGGTTGTCCGAAATGGACGGGACGGAGGCCATCATCGAGGGATTTGGCGAATTATCCGGCCGGTTCCAGGGCTCCGCCTGAGTAGAAAAGGGCTCCGCCTGAGCGGAAAATTTGTGCGGACGGCGGTGGCCGGAACCGCAAAAAGACTCGCCAAACCCGTGGTTTGGCGGCAAAAACAGGGTTAAGCAACGCTTAATGGCTTTGAGGCATTTTCGCAAACTAGCGACGGCTGGAGATCGACCGAAAAAGAAGCGTTCGGAATAAACATCTGAACACTCTGTTCGAGTATCCAGCGCGCGCGATTTCCGCAATTTGCATCAGGCCATTTGTGTGAAATCCGCCGAAAGCGACTGGGGGTGGCGAAACTTGGCGCCGCCCTTTCGCGTCATAAGAGTGAGTTGAGGTTTTAAGCGTTTTGCGATGGGCGAGAAAGCCTAGCGAGCGAGACGCGGTTGGAGAGCACTGAATGGCCAGCAAGGCAAAGACGCTTCAGGTGAAGGAAAAGGAAACGGACGAGAAGGTCGCCGACGCGCCCGAGAAGGACTCGCCCGACGCGCCCTCGCCGTTGCTCGACCTGTCCGATGCTGCCGTCAAGAAGATGATCAAGCAGGCCAAGAAGCGCGGCTTCGTGACCTTCGACCAGCTCAACGAAGTGCTGCCTTCCGACACCACCTCGCCCGAGCAGATCGAGGACATCATGTCGATGCTCTCGGACATGGGCATCAACGTCACCGAGGCCGAGGAAGATTCCGACGACGACAAGCAGGAAGACGCGGCCGACGACGAG
This sequence comes from Bradyrhizobium erythrophlei, assembly GCF_900142985.1. Taxonomy (NCBI): domain Bacteria; kingdom Pseudomonadati; phylum Pseudomonadota; class Alphaproteobacteria; order Hyphomicrobiales; family Nitrobacteraceae; genus Bradyrhizobium; species Bradyrhizobium erythrophlei. The sequence continues at coordinate 1,585,449 of NZ_LT670849.1, read as the reverse complement.
ACCGATAACGAACTCGTCGAGGTCACCTCGAAGGCCGTCACCGAAGTCAAGAAATCCGAGCCGGGCGAACGCACCGACGATCCCGTGCGCATGTATCTGCGCGAGATGGGCACCGTGGAGCTGCTGTCGCGCGAGGGCGAAATCGCGATTGCCAAGCGCATCGAGGCCGGCCGCGAGGCGATGATCGCAGGTCTCTGCGAAAGCCCGCTGACCTTCCAGGCCATCATCATCTGGCGCGACGAACTCAACGAAGGAAAGATCTTCCTTCGCGACATCATCGATCTCGAGGCCACCTATGCCGGCCCCGACGCCAAGAACAACATGAACCCGGCGATGATCGGCGCCGCCGTCGGTCCTGACGGCCAGCCGATCGCGGCGGAAGGCGCTGCCGCCAACGGTCACAGCAACGGCAATGGCGGCGCGATGCCGGCTGCCGTCGCTCCGCCTGCGGCCCCGCCGTCGGCGACGCCGTTCCGCGCTGTGCCAGGTGGCGAGGCTGCGGAAGGCGAGGAGAAGGATCCCGCTGAAGCCGCCGCCGAGTCCGACATGGACGACGACGAGTTCGAAAACCAGATGTCGCTCGCCGCGATCGAGGCCGAGCTGAAGCCGAAGGTGGTCGAGACTTTCGACAAGATCGCCGACAACTACAAGAAGCTGCGGCGCCTGCAGGAGCAGGACATCTCCAACCAGCTCCAGAACGAGACGCTGTCGCCGGCGCAGGAGCGCAAGTACAAGAAGCTGAAGGACGAGATCATCGTCGAGGTGAAGTCGCTGCGCCTCAACCAGGCGCGTATCGACTCGCTGGTCGAGCAGCTCTACGACATCAACAAGAAGCTGGTTTCGTTCGAAGGCCGCCTGCTGCGCCTCGGCGACAGCCACGGCGTCGCGCGCGAGGACTTCCTGCGCAACTATCAGGGATCGGAACTCGATCCGCGCTGGCTCAACCGCGTCTCGAAACTCTCGGCAAAAGGCTGGAAGAATTTCGTCCATCACGAGAAGGACCGCATCAAGGAACTGCGCGGCGAGATTCAGCAGCTTGCGGCCTTGACCGGTCTTGAGATCGGCGAATTCCGCAAGATCGTGCATGGCGTGCAGAAGGGCGAGCGCGAGGCCCGGCAGGCCAAGAAGGAAATGGTGGAAGCCAACCTTCGCCTCGTGATCTCGATTGCGAAAAAATACACCAACCGCGGTTTGCAGTTCCTCGACCTGATCCAGGAAGGCAACATCGGTCTGATGAAGGCGGTCGATAAATTCGAATACCGCCGCGGCTACAAGTTCTCGACCTATGCGACGTGGTGGATCCGGCAGGCGATCACGCGTTCGATCGCCGACCAGGCCCGCACCATCCGCATTCCCGTGCACATGATCGAAACGATCAACAAGATCGTGCGCACCTCGCGGCAGATGCTCAACGAAATCGGCCGCGAGCCGACCCCGGAAGAGCTCGCCGAGAAGCTCGGCATGCCGCTTGAGAAAGTTCGCAAGGTTCTCAAGATCGCGAAAGAGCCGCTCTCGCTGGAAACGCCGGTCGGTGACGAAGAGGATTCGCACCTCGGCGATTTCATCGAGGACAAGAACGCGATCCTGCCCATTGACGCGGCGATCCAGTCGAACCTGCGCGAGACCACCACGCGTGTTCTGGCTTCGTTGACCCCGCGCGAAGAGCGCGTGCTGCGCATGCGCTTCGGCATCGGCATGAACACCGACCACACGCTGGAAGAAGTCGGCCAGCAGTTCTCGGTGACCCGCGAACGTATCCGCCAGATCGAGGCGAAGGCGCTGCGCAAGCTGAAGCATCCGTCGCGGAGCCGCAAACTTCGCTCCTTCCTCGATAACTAGCTTTGAAGCAATCCATCGAAACAAAACGGCGGGCGAAAGCCCGCCGTTTTTGTTTGGCCTGATCTTCGAAAGCGGACTTCAAATCGGCCGAGCGCGCGGTCGCAATTGTGTAATGGCGACGCCGGAGATCGCGAGCAGCCCGCCGACAACAAGCTTCGGGGTTACGTGCTCGCCAAGGAACAGCACGCTCGAAATCAACGCAAACACCGGAAGCAGCAGACCGAAGGGGGCGACGCGGCCCATCGAGCAACGCCCGATCAGCCAGAACCAAAGGCCGAACCCGACAATGCCTCCGATGAAAATGGTGTAGGCGAGTGCCAGCCAACCACGTCCATCCGCCGTGGCCAGGCTCGCCAGTTGCCCATATTCAAGCAGCAGCGACATCAGCATGACCTGCGGCACCGTGAGCAGCGACGACCACCCCATCAACATCAAGGGGTCAAAAGGGCCGTAGCGTTTCGTCAGGACGTTGGACACCGCGAACGAGAAAGCGGCTCCGACCACCAGCAGCAGCGGAAGCGCGTTTGCCGACAGACCAGGCCCCGCCGCCAACACGGCCACGCCGACGAATGCAAGCACCACGCCGGCGGATGTGACGAGAGACGGCCTTTCCGCGAGCAGCGGCCAGGCCAAAAGGACGGTGAAGGGCGGGGCGAGTTGATAGGCAACAGCCGACAGGCTTCCCGAGCCGAGCCCGAGGCCAACATAGAACAGCCCGAAGTTCAGTCCGCCAAGGAACAGCGAAATCGCCGCGACAGGGCCGAATTGTTGACGCGTCGGCCTTTCGACGAACGGAACAAGCAGCAGCGCGATCGCCAGGAAGCGCAGGGCGAGGAAGAACAGCGGCGGAAACTCCGTCACGCCCACCTTGATGGCCACGAACTGATAGCCCCAGAGCAGGGGAACGGCCACCGCGCAGATGATCTGGATGGCAGACATGGTATCCTTCCTTTCAAGACCGAATGGTCTAGATATGGGCGCGACGGCGGCGGAGGCGTCCCTGGATTGTTTACTGAATGAAGCGCTCGAGAAGCGCGTCAGCGGTGGCTTGCCACGTCGTCCGTGCCGTTGTGGTTTTGCCGACCACGCGCATCCCCTCGACGAAACAGACGAGAATTCGGGCGGCGCTTGCAGGCTCGACACCATCGGCCAACTTGCCCGCGATCTTCGCGCGCGCAAGCGTATCCGAGAGTCTCGCCTCCATGACCTTGAAAAAGCCCGCGACGCGCCGGCCAACCTCGGCGTCCTGGCCAGCCAGCTCCATGGCTGTAGCCACCAGCAGGCAGCCGCGCCGGCCATTGGCGCCGCTGTTGCGGTCGACATAACCGGCAAAGTAGGCCCGCAGGCCGCCAACCGGATCTCGATGAGGGGCGAGTTCGACATCCATGCGCGTCACGGCATCGGCGATGTAGCGATCCAGCGCACGCAGGAACAACGAGTGCTTGTCACCGAAAGCGGCGTAAAGGCTGCCGCGCGAGAGCTTCGTCGCACGAAGAAGGTCCGGAAGCGCCGTGGCGTGATAGCCGCGCGACCAGAACACACCCATCGCACGTTCGACGGCGGCTTCCACGTCGAAACCTCTAGGCCGGCCGCGGGGCAACTGCACTGGGGCGGTTCGGGGGCTCATTGCCAATATATAGACCAATCGGTCCATATATTGCAAGTGGCCGTCTGGATCACGAACCCGAAATCGATATCCTTGGAGGCGATGTCCGTTGGAGGCTCGCAGGCGGTGGAGGAGCTCCAAAGCGAAGCGAAACGGCGAAACCGGTGGACCGGTTCCAACGTGTCACAGGCCTGAAGTGGCCGGCCGCGAATCCGAAAGCACGCGGAAACAACAAAGGCCCCAGCTTTTGGAGACTGAGGCCTTCGCCGTTAGTAAGTTGGGGTGCAGTTACCAGGCTGCCCGTACTGCTTCCCATATCTCGTTCGGATTCGACACTAAAATCACGTTGAGCGATTTAAAATGAGTTTAACTTCGCTGGTCGCCGCGATGCGTCCCAAACCTCCCGCGGACCAAAGCGTACGGCGCCCTCGCTTATTGACGCTTCCCTTCGTCGATGCGCCTGGCCTGGCTGACATCGGCAAATGCGCGCTTCAAATCGCCCATCCGGCGGAAGACGATGGCGCGGTTGACATAAGCGTCGGACAAATTCGGATCGAGATTGATCGCCAGATCGAAGTCGGTCAGTGCAAGGGGAAAGTCGCCGCTGCGATAGGCAGCATCGCCCCGCTCCAGATAATATCTGGCGTCCTTCACCGCGGGTACTGCGGGCTCAGGTATTGTGGGCTCAGGCGTTGCCGCAACGGCTCCGCTGTCGGCAGTTGTCGCGACGGCCGGAGCTGCAATCTCCTCGACGGCGCTCGGAATTTCCGGCTCCTTGGCGGGCAAGATTTTGTCGGCCGTGCGTTCGCTGGCGCGGCCGACCGTGCTGGATGCAGGCGTGCTGGATGCCTGCGTCGGCATCGCAGCGGTCAGCGCCATGGCCGGCGTGGATAGTTCCTGCACTTGCGCGGAAACCACGGGTGCCGTCAAAACGTGCTCAAGACCCACGAACGCGCCGATGGAGATCGACGCAATCACCATGCTGCCGATCGGGCCCGGGAGTCTGACTTCGGAGAGGACGTTGCGTCTCGTATCCGGAGCTTGCCGTCCCTCGGCCTCCGTCAGCAACGAATCATAGGCTGCCCGCTGCTGTTCGTCTTTCAGGATTGAATGGGCGCGAACGATCTGTCTGAATTTCTGCGGCGCATCGGGATCGCCGGGATTGTTGTCGGGATGGCTGGCCTTGGCGGCCTTGCGGAATGCTGCCCTCAGGCTGTCGGCATCATCTTCCGGAAGCGCACCGAGTAACTCGTAAAGGGTTGGCACGATATCCCTCGTAATGAATGACTTTCAAAATTGCCCCCTTCCATAATTCGAGGAATCTCGCGGGAAAAACGTGCCATGATGTGGCAGCAAATTGGCTTAATCTTGGGAGCAGGCCGAGAGGGCCGTCATCCAGCCGTCACAGAGTGCGCGGGATTCGAGCAACCAGATATAGTTAATTTTTCAAGGCGCCGATCGCGGCCGGGTGCGCCTTATCTCGCGGCCGCTCTCGCGGTACGCGCTCGACTTCGCACAGGCTCGACGCCTGCAACTGGCCGAGGCGGTCGCGCGCCGCCTTTTCGGCATCCTGATAGCGCTGCCGCTCATACTCGGCCTTCAGGCGTGCCCATTCGCCCGGGTCCACTGTCTTTACATCGGCGCGCCTGAACTCGCAGTTCGGCGCCACCTGGGGCGCGAGCAGCGCCGGGTCGGGCCGGTGAACGTGCAGTTCTGTCTGCTGCTGTGGTTTGGTGTGGGTGCGGGCGTGCAAGGTCGAGCGAACCTGGCTCGCCTTGATCTGTCGCTGAACTGGGGTGAATTCGCGGTGCGCTGGTTCGCGCGCGCATCCGGCGAGCCCCATCGCAAGGGCGATAGCAGAAAGCGTCAGCCACTTTGGCCGCGGTGACAACGTGCGGTTCAGCGGCAACCTTGTGCTCGCAAATTCGCGGCCGTCACCTGCATCGTGCGCGGGATGCATCATCGCCATACGGAATCGTTCCGGTTCGAGGCGAGACAGGTTGCGGCCGCCGCTTGCAACGAAATCTCGTTAGCGCGGCCACCATCGGCGGAAAATTTGAATCTCAGTCTAATAATTACGATGAACGAAATGCTAATCGGCAGTCGCGCCGTTCACCCCGTATACGTCCCGAACCTTCCGCGCACGAAGGCGTGGGACACCGCCTTCATCAGTTCCTCGACCTCGGTCTCCAGATAATTGTTCGCGACGATGAGCGCGCCGATGGCCGCGCGCAAATCGCCGTCGCATGCGGCGATCGCCTGACCGATCGCGGCATCGAGTTCGCCGTCCTTGTCCTGGTCATTGCCTTGCGGCCTCAGTGCGGGGTCCGAAGACATGACGGGGGTCCTGATTGGCGGGCAGGCGCATATGTTCTTCTTTTGTTCTTCTGGAGTCAAGCCGGTCCGGGCCGCTGTCTTCAGCGTTATTTTTCAGGCGCTCTTTTGAGCGCTATTTCTTCTTGGCCCCGACGCGGCTGATCGTCTTGATTTCAAGCACCGGCCGTCCGGATTTTTCGGCGATTTCGCGGTCCTGCTCGGCAATGAACGCGCGTGCCGGCTCGTCACCGTCCAGCCCGCCAAGAAGCTCGGAAGGCACGCGGCGGTTGGAGCGCTGGGAATCGTCTTCGTAGATGACGTTGAAGAAGGCGAATTCGCCTTTGGGATTGGTTCCAGGTTTCTTAGGCATGCGCGGCTTGTCCCCGATCAGGACGCCGCTGTCAAAACAAATCGCCTGATTTGCCCGCCCGGCAAATGTTCGCTCACTCCGGCACGACGGCCTTTGCATTGCCCTCGGAAAAAAGCGCCGGTGCGTCGAACTTGCCGGTCTGCAAATCGTATCGGCAGCGCCAGCCGTTCACGACGCCGGTCTGCATCGGCTTGCGGCCCTTGACGTCGGCATCGCCCGACAGCGTGACCAGAAGATAACGGTTCGCGGGCCAATCGACGCCGAGCCAGCGATAGTTGTCGTCAATTCCTTTCAGGAGAGCCGCCGTGATGTGATACTCGGGCGCCTTCTTGATCTTCCGCCACTCCGGACGCGTCTTGAAGTAGGCCCATGCGAGATCGCCGAACGGTTGTTTGCTCGCAGCAACGGCGCCCTGCGGCGTGACGCGATAGAGATATAGCGACTGCTCGCCGGAGCCAGTCTTCTGCGCGCGAACGATCCATTTCAGATCGCCCGTGAAACGAAATCCCGCGGGGTATTCGGCCGGCTCCGGATCGAGCAGCACGAAGGCGCCCGGCTGGCGCACCCAGAACTGCCATTTCCAGTCGTACTCCGTATCCTTGCTCACGTATTGCTCGATGGTGATCGCACCGTCCGCCGATTTCTCGGTGAATTCCGGATCGATGTTGTAGCCGGCGGGTGGCGCCGAAGGCGGCGCTGCGGCCGCGAGCTCGATGCTGCAAACAAGCCCGATCCCGCAAACGACGAGCAACCCGATCAAAGATGGTTTAACCTTCATGTCCTGGCTCCTCAAAGGCCGGTCTCGCATTAGTCGCGCGGGTCGCGATCCAGTTCATCGAGCGCGAGAAGGGGGAAGAGGGAAATGCAAGTCGCCGATCTCGTGCTGCCCGTCTTTGCCATCATCGTCACCGGGTGGCTCGCCGGATGGCTTGGCTACGTCTCGCGATCGCTGGCCGACGCGCTGGTGCATTTCGCCTACAACGTCGCGATGCCGGCGCTGCTGTTCGTGACGATCGCGCAGGAATCTGCGAGTAGCTTTCTGGAATGGCGCTTTCTGCTCGCCTTCGGCGGCGGCTCCATCCTCTGCTTCCTCGCGGTATTTCTGGTGCTGCGCGCAGGGCTCGGACGCAGCACCACCAGCAGCACCATGTACGGAATGGCAGCGGCCATGACCAATACCGGCTTTGTGGCGCTGCCGATCCTGCATTCGATCTATGGCCAGCCGGCCGTCTTGCCAGCCGCGGTCGCAACCGTGTTCGTGGCGGCCGTGATGTTTCCTCTTGCTGTCGTTTTGCTGGAGAGCGAGGAGAGCGGCGAGCATGGCAGAATCGCCCACCCGTTGATGCTGATGAAGCAGATCGTGCTCAACCCGATGGTGCTGTCGACCTTGATCGGCCTGGGCTGGGCGATTGTCGGTTGGCCGATTCCGGCCCCGCTCGCGGCTTACCTGAACATCTTCGCGGGCGCGCTCACGCCGTGCGCGTTGTTTGCCATCGGGCTTGGTCTCTCGGTGGACGGGATCGCCTCGAACCTTGCGGCGTCGATCGTGCTTTCTGCCGTGAAGCTCTTGGTCATGCCGCTGATCGTCTACGGTCTGTGCGTGGCGACGGGTCTCAATCCGCTCTACACCATCGCCGCCGTCATCTGCGCCGCGGTGCCGACCGCGAAGACGACCTATATTCTGGCCGGCGAGTACAAGGTGGAGGAAGAACTGGTCGCAAGCACGGTCTCGATCACCACCGTGCTGTCGGTCGCGACGCTGCTCGGATGGCTCACCATCCTTCGCGCTGCGGTGGAGGTAAAGTAGGATGGTTGGAGCCAGCGCCAGCGCTGACGGTGAGACTTCTGCGCAACAGCGCTAGGCTAAATCGTCGCAGTCAACCCCGTTGTATTACGGAAAATATTGCGGGAACCCACCCTCGTATGTATCCAAATGACATGGGAGCCGAACCGAATTTCGAGATCCACGCCCGCGACGGCACAGCGATGATCGTGCTGCGGCGAAACACGCGCGAGGCCGCCCAGAAGAAAGCCGACGAGCTTCGCGATATGGGCTGGTTCGACGTCGAGATCGTCGAGCTTCCGAACAGCCAGGCCGCGGTTGAGACGGCGCGCGGCTCCGCGCACCTCTGATTTAAGCTCAAATCGCTTCGGCACGGGCCCGCTTGATCAGGACGCGGGCGCAGCTGCGACGCGCCATTTTGCGGCGAACGACTCTTTCGCCCCGGCGGTCTCTCGTATATGAAAGGTGGCCTCCGGAATGTGCCCGATGGCGGCGAAAATGGCCGGCGATATGAACGGCGGTGGCCGATAGCTAAGCCAATAATAACGATTGTGACACTTTGATTGACGCAACGCGCGGACAGGCATTTCGACCGGGGAATGGCATGGCAATTCGATTGACGACGGCACACTCCAACGTGGCGGTGCGGCGGTGGAACTCTATCGCGACTGCGGCACTCGCGCTCACGGCCTTAGCCGCGATAACGGTGACGGGTGGCGTTGCGGCGAAGGGCGCGCGTCCCGCGCCAACCCACGAGGCGACCGTGTCGCGGCCCGCCGGCGAGCCGATCATGGCGATCGTGTCGATCAGCGCCCAGAAGGTTACCTTCTACGACGCCGAGGGCTGGATCTACCGCGCGCCGGTATCGAGCGGCACCACGGGGCGCGAAACACCGGCGGGCGTCTTCGCCATTGTCGAGAAAGACAAGGACCACCACTCGACCATGTATGACGATGCCTGGATGCCGAACATGCAGCGCATCACCTGGAATGGGCTCGCACTGCACGGCGGGCCGCTGCCGGGATACGCCGCCTCGCACGGCTGCGTGCGCATGCCCTACGATTTTGCTGAAAACCTGTTCGACAGGACGCGGATCGGCATGCGCGTGATCATCGCGCCAAACGACGCGGCCCCGGTCGATTTTTCGCATCCCTCGCTGTTCGTGCCGAACCCGCAGGCGATCGCGGCAGCGCCCGACCGCATCGGGACGCTCTCCCGAGAGGCTGACCAGGCCGCGCAGGCGGCCGAGGAAGCAAAAAGGACGGCTGCCGTCGCGGCTGCTGAGGCCAAGGCAATCCCGGTTTTGCTGCGCAAGTTGGAACTGGCCAAGAAGCGTGCGGACGCCGAACTCGCCTTTGCCGACAAGGCGGTCGGCAACGCAAAGACTGACGAGACAAGGGCGAAGGCCGAGGAACTGAAGGACAAGCTCGCCCAGAGAGCCGCAGAAGTCGCGACGCAGCTCGATGCCGCCAATGCCACCGCAAAGTCGAAGCTCGATGCTGCGGCCGCCGCAAAGGAAGCTTTCAAATCGGCTGCGACCAGGAAGGCCGACACCGCCAGGGTAGCGCTGGACGCGAAGCTCGCGGTCGAGCCGGTCTCCGTCTACATCAGCCGCGCGACGCAAAAGCTCTACGTACGGCGCGATACCCACAAACCGGCGCCGGATGGCGGCGGCGAGGTGTTCGATACGACCATCGAAGTGCCGGTCACGATCCGCGATCCCGGCCGGCCGCTCGGCACGCATATTTTCACCGCGGTGGCGAAGAACGACACGGGTCTGCGCTGGACTGCGGTCACGATCGACGACAGCGACGACGCCAAGGAAGCGCTCGACCGCATCACCATTCCGCAGGAGTTGATCGATCGCATCGGGCCGACGGCGTTGCCGCGCTCCTCGATCGTCATCTCGGACGAGCCGCTGAGCAAGGAGACCAACTATCGCACCGAGTTCGTCGTGGTGCTGAGCAACCAGCCCCAGGGCGGGTTCATCACGCGCAAGCCGACGCCCCCGGCCGACCTCGTTGCGAACGGCGAGGCCTTTATCGACAACGGCTTCGGCGGCATGTTCCGCCGTAATGACAGCGGCTTTGGCTCCTTCTTCCAGCAGAGCGAGCCTCAACCAGCGCCGCAACCCCAACCTGGCATTCGCCGGCGCAGCGGCCAGCCTTATTATCCGCCGCAACAGAGCCAGCAGGTGCAGCAGGGCTGGGGCGGCCCACCCGGCTGGTGACAGCAAGGCGGCGACGGCGCTCGATGGCGCAAGCCGCATGACTGTTGCGCCGGTAATTCAGGCGACGACGTCGCGTGCTTGCGCTTAAACTATCTCCCCTCAAAGCCAGCCCACTTCATTCCTCGCGAAGGCCGGCCGCAAAAAGGGAGAAGATGAATGTCACGTCTCGCCGCCGCCTGCCTGGTCGTCCTTTGGTCCTTGTTGCTCGCGCCGTCAGTCTTTGCCCAGACCGCAGAACCCCACCGCGTCGTTCTGAAAACGGCCGATCTCACCGGCACTGACAAGGAAATCATCATCGCCGTGCTCGAAGTGCCGCCGGGCGTGACCATCGCGCGTCACACGCATCCGGGCGAGGAAGCGACCTACGTGCTGGAAGGTGCGAAATTGCAGATGCCCGACGGCAAGGAGATTGATCGTCCGGCCGGGCAGGCGGGCGTCAACGTGCGCGACGTACCGCATGCCGGCTACAAGGTGGTCGGCGACAAGGCGTTGAAGATCCTGACCGTGCATATCGTTGACAAAGGCAAGCCGATGACGGTGCCTGCGCCGTAAGGGGGCGTGACTATCCAGCCTTGTGGCGCGCGATCAGTTGGTTGGCGACATCATCAAGCGTGTCGCCAACGATGTGCGGTTGCGGACCGACGCCGAGCACGTCGTTGCCGGGGCGCCTGATCAGCACGCCTTCCCAGCCGGCGGCCACGGCGCCGAGCGTATCCCAGGTGTGGCAGGCAATCAGGCACATGTCGGACGGCCCAGTGCCGAGCTCCTTCTCGACATAGCCATAGGCCTCGCGCGGCGGCTTGTGATGCTTGACGCCATCGGCGCTGAAACGCCGCTCGAACAGATCGACAATGCCGCCATGCGTCAGCTGGCGCGTCTGCACTTCGATCAGGTTGTCGGTCAGTGTGAACAGGCGAAAGCCAGCGCTTCGCAGTTTGCGCAGCGCCGCGGGCACCTCGGCGTGCGGCGGCATGGTCGAGAATTTTTCGGTGAGCTCTTTGCGGTCGGCGTCGGTGATCTTGATGTGGTTTGCATCGGCCAGCATCTTCATCACGGCGCCGCCGATGTCGGTGAAGGGCACGTAGCATCCGGCAACCGTGAGCGCCGCGGAATACATGATGAAATTGGCGAACCACAGCCGCATGGCGTCCCTTCTGCCAAAGATGCGCTCGAAGGTCGGCTCCATCGTTTCGAGATCGAGCAGGGTTTCATTCACGTCGAAAACGATCAGGGGTAGTTTGGCCATGAGCTGGACTCCTTCTTTTTTTGAGACGTAAACGGCGGTTTCTAGTGCTGGTTCTTCAGCCTCTCACGGTGTGCGGCCTGTTTGGCGCGATTGCCGCAGATCGCCATGCTGCACCAGCGGCGCGCGCGTCTTCGCGTGTGATCGGCAAACATCAGCGTGCAACTCGCTCCTTCGCACGCTTTGACGTCGGAGAAATTTTCCTCGCAGATGAACTGCACCAGGTTTTCGGCGATCGGCAGCAACAGGGATTCCGCCGATCGCCAGCGGCGCGTCGTATGCAATTCAAGGCGGTCGCCGCTCTCGTCACGGGAGACGCGGATCTCGTTGAACCCTTCGTCGCGCGCGAGCAGGCTGTTCAGGGGATCGAGTTCACGTAAGGTCGCCGCCGGCTTCAACGGCTTGCCCATGTGCTTGCGGACCAGGCCGCGGCACCACTCCCGCAATTCCCTGGCTTGCCGGGCCACCCGGTCCAGATCGGCCGGCTTCGCACGTGCCTTGATCTCGTCCAGCACGTTTGCCGGGACATAGTTGGCCTGCGCGAGCCAGTCCATCAGGCCATCGCCATCTGCGATCCAGTCGATCGGCGTGTCCACGGGCGTTGCGACCGAGTTGAGGAAATCAAGGCCGCGGGAATCGGCGATGAAAATGGCGGGCGGGTGATGGCTCATGGGCAAAAACGTTTCCCTTGATTGCTGAAGTTCCGAAAGCGTCTCGGAAAGTAACCTTTAAAATACTACTTGACCAGTTACTAGCCCGATGGTAGTAACCTGTCAATAGGCAATTAACAGGTTACGAAAAGGAGCTCGAAATGGCAGCCAAGAACGTGAACGTGGTGCTGGCGCACGGAGCCTGGGCGGATGGATCGAGCTGGGCGCGCGTCATTGCGGCGCTCAAGTTGGAAGGCGTGAATGTGGTGGCGGCTCCGCTGCCGCTGACCTCGCTGGCCGATGATGTCGCAGCGCTTGATCGCTCGCTGGCGCGCCTCGAAGGACCGGTGGTGCTGGCCGGGCACGCCTATGCCGGCGCAGTCATCGCCGAAACCAAAGCAAAGAACGTCAAGGCGCTGGTCTATGTCACAGCCCTTGCGCCCGATGAAGGCGAGAAAGTCGCCGACGTCTTCTATCGCGCAGCCCCGCATCCGCTGGCGCCGAAGCTTGCCCCTGACGACAACGGTCTGATCTGGCTGCCCGACGAAGCGTTCAAGAATGCCTTTGCGCAGCAAGCGAGCGCGGACGATCTGGCGGTGCTGTCGGCCGTGCAGCGGCCGATCTCGCCGGCCTGCATCACGGTGCCGGTCGGCCGTCCGCTCTGGAAGGATGTGCCGAGCTGGTTCCTGCTCGCGGAAGACGACCGCATGATTCTCGCGGAAACGCAGCGCTTCATGGCGAAGCGGATGGGAGCGACGGTGAGGGCGCATGCGGTGGATCACGCGCCGATCGTCACCGCGCCCCATATCGTCGTCGAAATCATCCGTGAGGCCATCCGCAGCGTGGCGGCGTAAGCATCCAATCCAGCAAGAAGGAGAAATCCCATGTCAGAAAATACAATGTCGGCAAATGCAACGTCAGTCGTGCGGTACAAGAAGGCCGACGTCGACGGTTTCAAGGTGTTTTACCGGGAAGCCGGCCAGGAAGGCGCGCCAAAGCTTCTGCTGCTTCACGGCTTTCCGAGCTCGGGCCACATGTTCCGCGATTTGATTCCGGAGTTGTCGGATGACTTTCACGTCGTTGCGCCGGACCTGCCGGGCTTCGGCCAGTCCGACATGCCGCCACGCGAAAAGTTCAGCTACACGTTCGATCATATTGCCGAGGTGATCGAGCGCTTTACCGAAGTGATCGGCTTCGATCGCTTCGCAGTTTATGTGTTCGACTATGGCGCGCCGACCGGCTTCCGCCTCGCGATACGCCATCCCGAGCGGATCACTGCGATCATTTCGCAAAACGGCAACGCCTATGAAGAGGGTCTGAGCGAGGGCTGGAATCCGATCCGCGCCTATTGGCAAAACCCGTCCCTGGAAAATCGCAATGGCCTGCGCGCCTTTCTCGCGCCGGAAACGACGCGCTGGCAATACACCCATGGCGTCACTGACGAGGCCGCTGTATCGCCGGATGGCCACTCGCTCGACAACTTCTATCTCGCGCGTCCCGGCGCGGATGAAATCCAGCTCGATCTGATGGGCGACTACAAGAGTAACATCGCGCTCTATCCGGCGTTCCAGAACTACTTCCGAAAGCACAAGCCGGCGTTCCTGGCGGTGTGGGGCAAGAACGATCCGTTCTTCCTGCCGCCGGGCGCGGAGGCGTTCAAGCGCGATATCCCCGATGCGACGGTACGCTTCTTCGACACCGGTCATTTTGCGCTGGAAACGCATGCGCACGAGATCGGAGAAGAGATTCGCAAATTTCTGAAGCGATGAAGCGGCTCTCACGAGCCCATCGAGATGCATCGCCCGATGGCGATGCATCTCGATACCGAAACCAAGGCGGCTGTCATACCGCGGAACCGGCATTTCCGTTAGGCTTCAGGATGACGTAAGGTGCGCCCGCGTCCACGTGAGGAACCTTCCTGATGACCATGACCAAGGGACTGACTGCTGCTTTTTCTGCACTCACCGTGCTCGCATGCCTCAGCTCGCAGGCCGGGGCCGCCCAATGCGGCAACGGGGCGAGCGGTTTCGAGGGCTGGAAGCAGCAGTTTGCCGGCGAGGCGCGCGCCAAGGGCATCGGCGCCACCGGGATTTCAGCGCTGATGGCGGCGAATTATGCGCAAGCGACCATCAACGCCGATCGCAGCATGCACAGTTTCAAGCTGTCGCTCGATCAGTTCATGGTCAAACGCGGGGCGGCCGCAGTCGTGTCCCGCGGCCGCGCCATGAAGCAAAGGAACGCGGCGCTGTTCGCGTCGATCGAGCAGCGGTATGGCGTGCCGGCAGGGCCGCTGATCGCGATCTGGGGCATGGAGACCGCCTTCGGCAGCCAGCATGGCAACCAGAACATGCTCTCGTCGATCGCGACGCTGGCTTACGATTGCCGCCGGCCGGAATATTTCACCGACCAGCTTTACGCGGCGCTGAAGCTGATCGATCGCGGCACGCTGTCGGCGGGCCAGCGCGGCTCGATGCATGGCGAGATCGGCCAGACGCAGTTCTTGCCCAAGACGATGCTGGAATACGGCGTCGGCAACCTCGAAAGCGCATCCGGCGCGCTGTCCTCGACCGCGAATTACCTGAAAGCGCACGGCTGGCGGGCCGGCGCCGGCTATCAGCCCGGCCAACCGAATTTCGCGGCGATCCAGGAATGGAATGCGGCCAGCGTCTATCAACAGGCGATCGCGCTGATGGGACGCCAGATCGACGGCGAGTGAGGGTTCGTCAGCCGTCATTGCGAGGAGCGTGAGCGACGAAGCAATCCAGTCTTTTGGGCGCTTCTGGATTGCTTCGCTTCGCTCGCAATGACAGGCAAATCATTTCCGAATTGGAGCGAAACGTAAAATGTTGAAATTTCGCCTCGCTACGCTTGCGTGTGCGTTGACGCTTGCCACCCCCGCATTCGCCGCGCGCTGCGGCGGGGATTTCCGCGCCTTCGTCCAGAACATCTCCACTGAGGCAACCTCCGCCGGCATCTCGCAAGCCACGATTGCGGAAGCGCTCGGCGGCGTGCAGCAGGATTTGGGCGTGCTCGCCTTCGACCGCCGCCAGCGCGGCACCTTCACGAAAACCTTCGAGCAGTACGTTTCGACCCGCGTCGGCTCCGGCCGTATCAATGGCGGGCGCGCGATGCTGCAACGCTATGCCGGACTGCTCTCGAGCATCGAGGCCAAATACGGCGTGCCGCGGCAGATCCTGGTTGCGATCTGGGGGCTCGAAAGCGACTTCGGCAAGGGCGACATGGGCAAGCTGCCGGTGTTTCGCGTGCTCGCGACCATGGCGCACGATTGCCGCCGCACCGAGCTATTCCAGGGCGAACTGCTGGCGGCGCTGCAAATCCTCCAGCGCGGCGATCTTCCGTTGCGTGAGATGATCGGGGCCTATGCCGGCGAGATCGGGCAGACGCAGTTTCTGCCATCGTCCTACATCAAATACGGCGTCGATTTCGACGGCGACGGCCGCGTCGACCTGCGCCATAGCGTCGCCGATGTGCTGGCGTCGACCGCCAACCTTCTGCACACCAACGGCTTCAAGATGGGTGCGCCCTACGGCGAGGGTTCGGCGAATTTCGAGGCGATGCGCGAGTGGAATCACGCGGTGATCTATCGCAAGACGATTGCGTATTTTGCTGACCAGTTAGTTGGGAGATGAGATGTCCTGGGCCTTTTTGTTGACCTCTCTGATCGTAGTGGTCTCGCCCGGCACCGGCGTGCTCTATACGCTGGCCGCGGGGTTGAAAGGTGGTGCACGCACCGCGGTCGCGGCCAGCATCGGCTGCACGCTCGGCATCCTGCCGGCCATGATGGCCGCGATGGTCGGGCTTGCGGCGGTGCTGCACGCCAGCGCTCTCGCCTTTGCGGCGTTGAAATGGCTCGGCGTCGGCTATCTCCTGTACATGGCCTGGCAGTCGCTACGCGAGGAGGGAGCTCTGTCGGTCGATGCGTCGAAAAGCGGGCCAGCCGAGGCGCGGGTGATCGTGCGCGGCTTTCTGATCAACATCCTCAACCCAAAACTCTCGATTTTCTTCCTCGCTTTCCTGCCGCAGTTCATTTCGGCCGACGAGGTGCATCCACTGGCACGGATGCTCGAACTCTCCACGACCTTCATGGTCATGACCTTCGTCGTGTTCGTGCTGTACGGCCTGTTCGCGGCGGGGGTTCGCGACCACGTCGTGAGCCGGCCGACCGTGCTGGCGTGGCTGCGCCGCGCCTTTGCCGGCGGCTTTGCGCTGCTGGGCGTGAAGCTCGCTTTCGCGGAGAGGTGACTCCACGAAAGACGTCATTCCGGGGCAGCCCGCAGGGCTGAACCCGGAATCCATCGTGCCGCAACTTCGAGATCCCGGGTTCGTTCGCTTTGCTCACGCCCCGGGATGACGTAGGCGCCAAAATGCGCCTACGTCACTTCCCCCGCTTCGACATCTTCTCGATGCGCCTGGCCATCACGCTCCAGTAGGTGGCGGGGCGGAAACGCTGCAGGATGTCCATGAAGCGGGCGTCGCCGCCGATCAGGATGCGCGGCTCGTTCCTCTCGATACCCTTGATGATCCGCAGCGCCGCATCTTTCGCCGACGTTCGCGCGATGACGTCGAACCGTTCAATCGCTTGCGAGCGGCGTTCGTTGTCGGTGATGGCTGAACCCGTACGTGAATTGCGCACGATATTGGTCTTGATGCCGCCGGGATGAACCACGGAGAGCCGAACCGGGCCGCTAGAGGCCTGAAGTTCGTGGCGCAAGGCTTCCGAAAAGCCGCGAATGGCGAATTTCGCCGCCGAATAAGCGGTCTGGCCGGGCGGGGCCATGATGCCGAAGATCGAGGAGACGTTGACGATATGGGCGGCCTTCTGGCCTGAAAGATGCGGCAGGAACGCGCGGGTCGCGTGCACCGCGCCCCAGAAGTTGATGTTGAACAGCCACTCCATCTGCGCCTGATCGATTTCGTGAAACAGGCCGAGCAGCGAGACGCCGGCATTGTTGATCAGGATGTTCAGAGAAGGGTGGGCGGCGATCGCCTCGCGCGCAAAGCCGGCGACTTGTTCGCTATCGCCCATATCGGCGCGGTGAATGCTGACTTTTCGCTGCCAGGCTTTTGCGATTTCGGCCGCCGTCGATTGAAGTCCGCCCTCGTCGCGGTCGGCGAGCGCAAGGTCGGCGCCGCGTGCGGCCAGCTCGATCGCGAGCGCGCGGCCGATGCCGCTCGCGGCTCCCGTGACAGCCACGGTGGCTCCGGGGATCGCAGTCATCAAGGATCACTCCGTACAGAGGCGAGGTGTGCCACTGAAATCGATCGGGCAGGCGGGATCAAGGGCCATCAAGGCCGAAACGAAAAAGGCGAGCCACAGGCCCGCCGTTTTTTTAGGTGCCCGGGCAGAGCTAAACTCCACCCGGGCTGAAAGAAGTATCGAAGTTACTTCTTCTTCGCCTTCTTGGCCTTTTTCGCCTTCTTTGCCTTCTTCGCTTTCTTAGCCATAGCATCCTCATTTGAGTTAATGGATTGAAACGCGACACGAGGCATGCTCGGCGGAGGGCCAGCCTCGCAATATCCTCAACTGTAATCCCAGCAGATTCGGAGGCCGCTGCCCCGTGCTGTCACGCGTGTGTCATTCGTTATCCACAGAAGTTACGCGTTTTGGCGTGTTTTGGCGCAAGGCGGCAGTGCCGTGTGTTTCAAATCGCGTCACGCGCGCCGTGAAAACGTGCCGGCTGTGACGCTCTCGTGGTGAGTCCTGGGTTAACGCGGCCGCCGCCGCAAGGCGGTGACGGCGCCTTCCGCCGCCTTCAGCATTTCACAACCAAGACGCCGATTTGGTTTCCAAGGTGAGACTCCGTTAAGCGCCTCGGTTGCATCTTGGTCCACAAGACTACGGGGATAGTCCTAGTGCCCCGATTCCGAAGTTCGTAGCATTTTTCGGAGCCACGTTTCGAATTTCGGAATCGAAAGGACACTAACAAACCTATTGATCTCGTGTGGCTTTGGTTCAGAAGTCCGCATGACGAACTCGCGGCAGCAATGATGCGGACTTCTGAACCGCCACGCGTGTGGCTGGGCAGGTTGAAAACGGGGAGACAGGGCGGATGATCGCTCTGGGATTTACATGTTGAACGTTCCGACGCTCTGGGCGGCGTTCATTATCAATTTCCTCGCGCTCGGTCTGATCTGGGCCTACATCCTGCACAGCTATCCGACCCTTCAGGCAGCGCGGTACTGGACCGGTTCAGCGTTCACCATCGTCGGTGCGGCCGTGTTGGCGATGGGGACGACGGTCACGGAGTCGCTCGTCCCCCTGTTGTTTGCCGGTACGACGGCGGTTCTGGCGGTTTGCCTTGCGGCGATGGGCGTCCGGCGGTTTTACGGCGAGACCGTGCCCTGGGGGCAGACGGCCGCGATCGCGGCGCTGACCTTTGCCGGCCTCTCGGTCTTCATCTTTGCCTACGATAGCGCGACCATCCGCATCCTGATCTATTCCGCGGGTCTGTCGGTGCCGCTCGCGCTCTCGCTGCCGTTGCTGCTGCCGAAGCGAGACGGCCAGGTCAATGCCGGCGCGCGACTTGCGGGCTTCGTCGTCATCGTGATCATCGCCGTCTGTGCGTTCCGCGTGGTCGACAGACTGCTTCAGGCCGGCAGCAATTTCACCATTGTCCATTCCAGCGCGCCGCAATCGGTCATGATCCTGGCGCTGATCTTCCTGTCCATGGTCTGCAACTTCGGCTTCCTCCTGATGGCGATGGACCGGCTGCGCAACGAGGTCGCCGATCTCGCGCTGATGGACGACTTGACCGGCGTCGGCAATCGCCGGCAATTGCTGCAACGCCTTGGCGAGGAATGCGCCCGGTCCGATCGCTCCGGCCAGCCGTTTGCGCTGCTGGTGATCGATCTGGACAACTTCAAGACCATCAATGACACCCACGGCCATGCCGCGGGCGACGCCTGCTTGCAGCATTTCACGCTGATGGCGCAGACGCGGCTACGGCCCGGCGACCTCTTGGCGCGTACCGGTGGCGACGAGTTCTGCGTCATGCTGCCGGCTTCCACGCTGCGCGAGGGCGCGGTGATCGGCCGCCGCATCATCGAGGTCTGCCGCGAGGATGCCGCTGGCTGTGTCGGCAACGAGGTCCCGCTCTCGGTTTCGATCGGGGTCGCGCAATGGACCCGCGACATCGGCGCGTTCCCGGACCGGCTGATTGCCGCGGCCGACCATGCGCTTTATGTCGCCAAGAAAGAGGGCCGGGATCGCCTCTCGGTCTATGAGCCGGGGCCATCGCTGGTGCCGGAGCTGCCGCCGTTACGGCTTCACGCCTGAAATCTCCCCGCTTGATCAGAATTCGGTCCGGCGCATAGTGCCGGACATGAATTTGCGTTTTTGCCTGAGTGCCGTCCTTGCACTGGTGTTGTCTCCGGCCTTTGCCGGCGAGCCTTCGCTCGAGGCGATCGCGCGCTCCTCCGGCACGCCGGATATTCCGGGCCTGAAGATGGTTTGGCTCGCGCCGTGGGGCGATGTCGAAAAGGCCCATCCCTGGGCTAACATCATCGTGCATCAGACCGAGGGGCCGGCGGGCTCGGCGCGCGGCGGCGCTGCGCTACAGTCAAAAAATCCGACGCGCCGCGGCGTCATGGTGTGGGTCGAGACCGACGGCACGGTCTACTGGGCGGTCGCGGATCATCTCGTTCCGACGCATACCGACGGCGCCGACCGCAACGACAACAAGTACATCGACAACAGCAAGACTTTTCATCGGGTCAACAAGGATACTTCGATCGGCGTCGAGTTCGCCGGCAACTATCCGGATGTCACGAAGCCTGCCACCGAAGCGCAGATCGAAGCCTGGCGGATCCTGGTGAAGGTCTTGCGCGCGCGTTACCGGATTCCGCTCGATCACGTCTATGCGCACAACTGGATCGACTTCAAGGACGCGCGCTACTGCGAGGGTTGCACGCTCGCAACCATGGCGCGGGAGTGGGGGGAGTAGAGCGCCTCTCAAATCGATTGGGTCATCCAGTTCAGAAAGCGGCGGGCGACCCCGGGGCCCGTCCGGCGCAGCTGCGGCAGCGGGCGGTCTTCCTCTTCGGCGGTGCAGAGTTTGAGGAAGTAATCCAGAAACACCATGTCGTTCGGCTCGGTGAGGGTAAAGCTCTCGCCGTCGACGAACACGGTGTAGTCGTAGAAGAACGGGCCGACGAATGGCACCACCGAAGATGGCGTGGCGCGATCCTTGGAGATCACGAAGCCGGATGGGTCGAGCCCGTGGGCGATCATGGTCTGCTCGAGCGCCGGCAGCTTGCGCATGAATTCGCCAGAGAAACTGATGGTCGATTGCAAGGTGATCGGCATGGCAGTGACGCCTGGCTGGTTAGTCTGTGGGGCGCCGCGAGATGCCGCCCGTCCTCCCTTGGTCGGCGGCAGTCGCCCTCTGGGTTCACAGGGGCGCAGCGCCTCGTCGGCTTCCGTCCCCGTTCCCCGGATGCTGCGCAGCGTGAAACGGTGCGCCGCTGATCCGGGGTCTCACAGGCCGCGGGTCCCGGCTCAGCAGCCCGACACTTCGCGCCGCGCTGCGTCCGGGACAAGAGTGTAGACAACAAAAAAGCCGGCGTTTCCGCCGGCTTCCTTGTTCTTGTCTCGATTGCCTCGATCAGGCGGCGTGGGCGGCCTCGAGCGCGGCAGCTTCCTGCCTGGCGATCGTGCCCTTCACGGCCGACTGCACCTTCTCGAAGGCGCGGACCTCGATCTGCCGCACGCGTTCGCGCGACACGCCGAATTCGGCGGCAAGGTCTTCCAGCGTCATCGGCTCTTCCGCCAGACGCCGCGCCTCGAAGATGCGGCGTTCGCGCGCGTTGAGCACGCCGATCGCGCCCGTCAGCGCCTGGTGGCGATGGTCGAACTCTTCGTGCTCGGCCATCATGGCTTCCTGGTTGGGCGAGTTATCGACCAGCCAGTCCTGCCATTCGCCGGCTTCGCCGTCGTCGCGGATCGGCGCGTTGAGCGAGGCATCGCCGCCGAGACGGCGGTTCATGTCGATCACGTCCTGATCGGTGACGCCGAGGCGCTTGGCGATGATCTTCACCTGATCGGGGCGCAGATCGCCCTCTTCAAGCGCCGAGATCTTGCTCTTGGCCTTGCGCAGGTTGAAGAACAGCTTCTTCTGGTTCGCGGTGGTGCCCATTTTTACGAGCGACCAGGAACGTAGGATGTACTCTTGAATTGAGGCCTTGATCCACCACATGGCGTATGTAGCGAGCCGGAACCCCTTTTCGGGTTCGAACCGCTTCACCGCCTGCATCAGGCCGACATTGCCTTCCGAGACGACCTCGGAAATTGGCAATCCGTAGCCGCGATAGCCCATGGCTATTTTGGCCACGAGCCGGAGATGGCTGGTGACAAGTTGGGATGCCGCGTCGCGATCGTCATGCTCGCGCAAACGCTTGGCGAGCATGTATTCCTGCTGGGGTTCCAGCATCGGAAATTTGCGGATCTCGGCGAGGTATCGGGACAGGCCGGATTCTCCATTGAGAATCGGCAGGGTAGCTGTGCGGGCCATTCTTGCGCCCTCCAGATGTTCAGGCCCCCGATAGCGGCGGGCCAGGCAGGCGGCTCCTTTTGTTAAAGCCAGTCGCTCTGCGATGTTCCGCGTTGGATATTCAACGCAGGCGCAACATACACCAAACGGGACCGGGTTTGAAAGTTAAACCCCCGTCACGTTACAGTGTGGCAGCCATAACCGTCTGGCATATCACAGCTTTTCAGAGACCCTGCGTCATAGCGCCGCTTGGAGCGAATGCTCCAAAAATCGCAAATCGGCGGGCAAATCCGAGTTCCACTCCAGAATCGCCCCGGTTTTCGGGTGCTCCAGGGCCAGAAGGTATGCATGTAGCGCTTGGCGGTCGAGGGCCGCCAAGGCCGCCTGACTCTCGGGTCCGAGGTGAGTGGCCTTGGTCTTGAAGTGCGGGCCGTAGACCGGATCGCCCATCAGGGGGTGGCCGATATGGGCAAGGTGCAGGCGGATCTGATGGGTCCGGCCGGTCTCGAGCTGACAGGCAATCAGCGAAGCCACCGGCTTGCCGTCCGGCCCCTTGAAGCTCTCGACGATCTCCCAGTGTGTCACCGCGTGCCGACCGCCTTCGCGCACCGCCATTTTTTCCCGGGCATGCGGGTGGCGGTCGATCGGCGCGTCGACCGTGCCGCGGACGCGGTTCGGCACCCCCCAGACGAAAGCCAGGTAGCCGCGCCGCATCTCGCCGGTCTTGCCGTGATCGGCGAATTGCGCCGACAGCGACGCATGCGCCGCATCGTTCTTGGCGACGACAAGCAGGCCGGAAGTGTCCTTGTCGATCCGGTGCACGATACCCGGCCGTTTCACCCCGCCGATGCCGGAAAGGCTGTCGCCGCAATGGGCGATCAGCGCGTTCACGAGCGTTCCGGTCTCGTGGCCAGCGCCCGGATGCACGACCAGGCCCGCGGGCTTGTCGATGACGATGAGGTCGTCGTCTTCGTAGACGATATCGAGCGCGATATCTTCGCCTTTCGGTTCCGCGGCCACCGGCGCCGGCACGTCGATTGTGATCGTATCCCCGGCGACGACATGATAAGCGGGGTCACGGACGGGCGCGTTTTTCACCGTGACCCGGCCGTCGAGGATCAGCGCTTTCAGCCGCGACCGCGACAGCTCGGCCACGCGGGCCGCGAGCACGCGGTCGAGCCGGGGCGATCCCTCGCTGCCTTCGACGACAACTTCCAGCCTTTGATTGTTACCCAAGATGACCGTTACTCAAATTTCCGTTCCAAAAAGCAAAATGACCGACACCGTCGCGCCCGAACCGACCCCCGAACAGGCCGCGCTGTTTGCGCGGGTGCGGCGCTTGATGCTGATCGCAGGCCTCACCACGGGGGTCGCGATTGCGGCCGTCTTGATTGCCATCGGCTATCGTCTTTTCAAGGCAGAGGGAAGCGTTAACACCGCCGAGATCACGGCCGTTCTGCCCAAGGGTGCCAAGATCGTTTCGGCAACGGTCGCCGGTGACCGGATCGTGGTGACGCTCGACGTCGGCGGGGTGACCGAAATCCGCACCTTCGATGCGCATAGTCTCAAGGCCGTGGGCCGCCTGAGGTTCGTGAACGAGCCCTGATGATCCCCGCTTTCCCGGGCGGATAGGTCGCTGCCTTCGTCATTCCGGGATGCGCCGCCAAGGCGCAGGCCCGGAAATCCACAAGCGAGGCGTTCACCTTCGGTGTTGTTGCGGCTTGCCGCCAGCGGATTTCAAGGCTATCCCTTCGGCATTACGCTCCCTTCGTCTAGCGGTTAGGACGCGGCCCTCTCAAGGCTGAAACAGGGGTTCGATTCCCCTAGGGAGCGCCATGTCGATCCTCACCGCTCTGATTTCCCTTCTGTTTTCACGGCTTTTCCCAAACTATCAGGCGCGGTTTGGGAAAGTTTGTTCGCCCGATGTTCGTCGAGCTTCGTCACCGCGCGCTTCCCGCCTCGTCGCCGATCGGCTTCGCGCGTGTATCTCTCGGCCTCAGATAGCGTCGTGTGACCGAGCGCGGCCATGATGTCGTGAGTCGATGCTCCTGCATCGGCGAGCATCCTGCCGAGCGTCTTGCGAAGGCCGTGCGGTTGGCAATCGAGAGGCAGTCCGGCCTTGGTGATCGCGTCACGCATGAAGCCGCTGAATCCATCAACGCTAAAGGGTTTGCCGTATTCAGTGTTGATGACGGTGACGTGCTTGCGCGGCGTTGCGGCTAGCGCCTTCTGAAGCTCCTCGCTCACCGCCATGTCGACTGCGATTCCGGTCTTGTGCCGCGTATAGCCGGCCCCATCGTCGACCTGACGCCACGTCAACAGATGTGTGTCGACGCGCGCCGTGCCCATGTTGAGCATGAGCGCATAGGCAGTGCGCTGCTTCGTGCCGATCGGCCAGCGCCTCTCAAAGGCGGCCAGTTCGGCATCGGTCCAAGCGCGGATCTCTTTGCTCTTGGGTCGCTTGATGCCGACGGATGGATCATGTGCGAGCCATTTCTTCTCGATGGCGTGCTTGATCAGGATGCGAAGCTTCTTCAACGTGTCGAGTGCAGCGCCCGGCCGATCCGCCAACGGGGTAAGAATTTTGCTGTTAATGCGATCCTTTGTGAGACCGGCGACGGCGCGGTGGCCGTGATCGATGCGAATGGTTTCGAGGCGCGACATATAGCCGGCCTTCGATGAGGGCTTCATCGCCTTGAATTGACCACTTGCCTTGTAGCTAGCGATCAGTGCACCGATTGAGCCGGGAGCATCCTTCTTGATCTTCGGCCTGATCAAGGTCTCGCCAGCCATCGCGGCGGCGTAAGCATCGCGAAACTCTTGCGATGTCGGATCGTCGGGCAGCCGAATGCGCGGCCCTCCCTTCCCCTTGCGGATGCGAAACGACAGATAGGTTTTGCCCTTGACGTGATTGGGTTCGACGTGAGGTGGCAGCTTGCGTGGCATCAGGACCACCCCTCATCTGCTGGGGCCAGTTCCTCGCCGTCACGGGGCAACGCATCGATGGCGATGTCAACTTCCCTTAGATCCCACGCTTTGCGAGTAGTGCCCGGGATGGTGCGAGCCTTCGGCATCACCCCAGTCTCTACCATCTTGTCAAAAGTGTTTGCAGAGACGCCAGTGTAGGCCGCAACGATCTCGCGGGACACCATACGCGGCGCCAGAGATGGAGGAAGTGCGGACTGCCGTGGCAAGTTAGAAAGGCTCCATCTGAGCACTCGGCCGGCCAAGCCACAGTGCGATCGTGGTTTCGAAAAAATTCGAAAACCGAGGCCCAGATGAACAGGGAAAGGTTTTCGCGACTACGCGCTTGGCCAAGCGGAAATCTTGACTGCGATCCAGTGGACAAGTTGTTGTTCCAGTCAATTGGAATTTTTGCATCTACAGACTCGTGCGTGTGGTGCGAGTCCACACGAAGCTAAGCTTTTGATTTTCCAGCAAGCGTGGGTAACAAGCTCACCGTAGTGTGATGTCGCTCCGACAAAATCCGAATGGCGAGCGGTGTGTTGACGCACACCGCTCTCATTTTTCAGATCTCCTTGTTGTCGGTTGTTAGAGCCCTAGAGGCGGCTCGATCGCGCGGGGCTGGCCATAGCTTTCCAGAAGCCGCCTCGCGCGTTCGGTGGCGTCCTGTTGCGATCGAAGCGCGGACAGCTCGCGCTCAATGCGCTCGAAAATCGGAACCATCTTTGGGCCGTCCAGCTCAACGAGGTACGCAGAGACAGCAAGCGCCCGTTCGAGACGTTCGACCGTGATTACGTCGTCGCTCATGGCATTACGCCTTTTTTCAGCTTTGCGATGATATGCAGCGCGGCGCACGCGTTGGCGTACCAATCGCGCGCAGCCTCGCGCTGGTCTTCCGGAAAATTCTCAATCGCGTCCATAAACAGATCATCAAGTTCGTCTGTCATAGGTTCGACAGTGCCCGGTTCACTCACGCGCGAATCCTCGCTCGCTTCTGCTCGGCATGGAAACGCCGTAGTTCGCTCCAGTCATCGAGATCATGCTGCTCGCCAGCGTCGACCAGCGCCGCATGATAGGCGCGATCAAATTCTGGCGACGTGGGATCACTCGGCATCGCAATGCGCGGGCCTCGGTCGACGCGAAACCACACGCGATCATTGCGATCACGGTGGGTATAGATCGGCAAGGTGGAGCGATCGCGGGCGCGTAGCTCCTCGTCTAGCGAAACCAAAAAACAGAAGAAGTGAAACAGTGGTCTGACGCCGGCCTCTCGCAATTCGGCGAGGTCTGTTTGAACGTGCAGATGGGATTCGCAGATGGTAGACGTGCTGGTAGCCTTGGCCATGGGTGCTCTCCTTGGTCTTGGTTAGAGCCGGAGGGAGGTTGCGCCTTCCCTTCGGCTCGCACATTTATGCATGAGTTGGGACGGTTGTAAAATTTCGGCGTCCAACACGACTCCCCGAGCAGGATGGAGGCACACCCGCCACGCGCGCGCCGTCACTCGAAACGCCGTGGATCGTACCACCTCTTCTGCGTCTCTAGATCGCGTCCGTGTTCCTTGTCGTGGCAGGGCCGGCAGATAATTTGCAGGTCATCAAGCAGTTCGTTGCCCAACCGTTCATACGTAAGATGGTGTACGTTGAGGGCGGTCTTCCTTGTCGCCTCTGGGCGTCTGCCGCATTTTTCACAGAAGTTATAGCCGACTACGTCTCTCTGCTCGTCAAGCTTGAGCTTCCTACACTCTTGCCAGTGCGGGCTTTCGAGATACTTCCCATACTCGTCCCGCTTCAGGCCAAGCTCCCACAGCCGGTCCCTACGCCATTTGTGCTCCTGCCAGTTGCTACGGGGCATCGCATAACTCGCGTGGTCGTGCCAGCTCAGGTTCTACCCGATCGAATATCGCCGTGTCGTCTTCGTAACGTCCGCACGGTTCCTCATGGTCAATCCTACAGCCGGCCGATCGTGGTGTGGCTAACGCCATAGGTGCGGGCGATGGCCGTCAGCGACTCGCCATCATCGTCGCGGCGCTTGAGGGCCTCACGCCGCTGGTACGCGTCCAGCTTGGGCGGCCTTCCCATGTGCACGCCGCGCGCCTTGGCCCGCGCCCGGCCTTCGCCAGTTCTCGCCTTGATCAGCTCGCGCTCGAACTCGGCCAGCCCGCCCAGGACGGTCAACATCAGCCTGCCGTGCGGTGTCGTGGTGTCGCACCACTGATCGGCCAGCGATTTGAAGCCCGCGCCGCGCTTGCTGATCTCGTCGAGCGTGTTGAGCAGATCGCGCGTCGAGCGCGCCAGCCGATCGAGCCGCGTCACCATCAACACGTCGCCCTTGCCGAGCCGCTTCACGACCTTGCCCAGTTCGGCCCGGTTGGTCTTCGCGCCTGATGCCGTCTCGCTATAGACTTTGGCGCAGCCCGCTGCATGCAGCGCCGCGTCTTGGGCGGCCAATGTCTGGCCGTCGGTGCTCACTCTCGCATAGCCGTATGTGGTCATGGTCCGTTCCCCACTTTTGTGCACAACTTCCGCACACAATAAGCTGAGGGATTTCAGCGTCAATTTTTCAGTGCAAAAGTTTTGATTTTCGCACCGGCCGCTCGATGTCCGTTCTGAGGGGTGGAACGGACTCTCAAGAACCGCAGCGCCACTTCTCAGTTTGACCCACAACGGTCATCGCACGGAAGCCCGAAGTCGCCCTATGGCGAACCGTAAAGGGTCTGCCCTGCGACCGAGTTGCACAACCCCCGGTCGGAAAAAGGTGTAAGCTCCCCTCCTACTGGTACCCCTCCGCTTACTCGCCCGAACACGAAGGCGAAGCGCCGAAGGGTTTGCATTACACGGAAAATCCCCGTGGCCCCCGCATTGCCGCTCTTGGCCACGCACTGTGCTGAACCGGTCGATCCCATCCACAAGTAAGGTCGCATTTTGTTGCGTCCCTCAAGGAGAAGGAGCGCTTTATGAGCAAGGACCAAAAGCATGGAATGCCCGATGATCGCAGCCCGAACGGAGGCCTGAAGCGCCGCGATCTGTTGTTGAGTGGCAGTTCGCTATTGGCTGCATCGGTGCTGTCGAACACCGGGATTACGGCATCCGCGCAGGCCCAACCGGCACCGCCAAGCGGCCGGCGGCCCAACATCGTCGTGATCATGGGCGACGACATAGGCTGGACCAATCTCGGTTCGTATCACCAAGGGCTGATGCTCAACGCGACGCCAAACCTCGACAAACTCGCAACCGAGGGCATGCGATTCACCGACTATTACGCTGAAGCAAGCTGCACGGCCGGCCGTGCGAATTTCATCACCGGCGAGTTGCCGATCCGCACCGGAATGACCACGGTCGGTCAGGCGGGCTCGGCACTGGGGATGCCTGCGGAAGCGCCGACAATTGCCACCGCCCTCAAGTCCATGGGCTACGCCACCGGGCAGTTCGGCAAAAACCACCTCGGTGACCGCAATGAATTTCTGCCGACGATGCACGGCTTCGACGAATACTTCGGCTACCTCTATCACTTGAACGCGATGGAGGATCCGTTCAATCGCACCTATCCTCCAGAATGGAAAGGCACGGTCGGTCCGCGCAACCTGATCCATAGCTGGGCGACGGATGTTGACGATCCGACCGTCGAGCCTCGCTGGGGCAAGGTCGGCAAGCAGAAGATCGTGGACGAGGGGCCGTTGCCTCCCGACCCGGTAGCCGGCATCAAATACGACATGACCACGTTCGACGAGGTGATCAGCGCGTCCACCATTGCGTTCATGGACAAGGCCAAAAAAGACAACAAGCCATTTTTCGTGTGGATGAATCCCACGCGGGCGCACGTCAACACCCACTTGTCGCCCAAATACGAAGCAACCCAGAACATCGAGACAGGTTTCGGCATGGAAGAGGCCGCACTGAAGCAGATGGATGACAACATTGGTGTCGTCCTCGGCTGGCTGAAGGACAACGGCCTCGAACAAGATACCATCGTTATCTTTACCACCGACAATGGTGCCGAACTCTACACTTGGCCCGATGGCGGCACCACGCCGTTCGCTGGTGGCAAGGGCGAGGTCACCGAAGGTTCGTTCCGCGTTCCTTGCCTCGTTCGCTGGCCGGGCCGCGTGAAACCTGGCTCGGTCTCGAACGGCATCATGTCGGGTCTCGACTGGTTCCCGACCTTGGTGGCAGCAGCTGGCAACCCCAACATCAAGGATGAGTTGCTCAAGGGCAAACAGATGGGCGATCGGACCTACAAGGTTCATCTCGATGGATATGACCAGACCGACTTGATCACCGGTAAAGGGCCCTCCAATCGGCACGAGGTGTGGTACTTCGCTCAGACCAAACTGGGCGCCTTGCGAGTAGACAACTACAAGTTCCAGTTCATCGAACAGCCGAAGGGCTGGGTCGGCAATGTCGTTCACCCCAACATGCCGAAACTGACCAACCTTCGGCACGACCCGTTCGAGCGCATGAATTGGCCGAACAACGGCTTCGCCGAAGGTTCGGTCGCCTACTGGGATTCCTTCAAGCACGAAATGTGGCGGTACCAAATCTCGGCGCAGGTGATCGCGAAGCACATACCGAGCTTTGTCGAATATCCTCCGATGCAGGCGGGTGCGAGCTTTTCCGTTGGCGACCTGAAGGAGAAGGTCGAAATGGCAATAAACGCCGCCAAGGCCCACAATGACTGATGCAAATGGCACGAAACGGACATGGCGCGATGTCCGAGTTGAGTCCGTTATGCGATAAGAAACGGACTTGGCGCCCGCAGCGAAATTCTTGATTTCTGCACTGACGGCCGGAAAGGAGGCCGCCCAAGTGCTGGGAATGGTCTGGATGTCCACCCTGTAGACCGCTTGCGAGCCTCGCTGGTGCGTTTTGCTTGGTTTAGGCCGTCAACCCGCGCCGATCGGAAATATCGTATGGACGCCCGGCCGGAAATCGGCTTCAGCGATCGGCGCGCCGATGTCGTGAAATCGGTGTTTCGGCTCCTCGGTTTCGCGTTTCTTTCGCATGGCGCGCCTCTCAGTCGGCAAGCTGCGATCGCGCCGGCCCCGGATGCGTCACCGGCGGCACATCGGGATATCCGGTCAGCAAGTATTCGTCCCATGCCGCGCTAAGCGCTTCATTTTGCGAGGGTGTCCCAGAGCCCATGCCGCCGATGGTGCACAGCCGCGCCCCGGCCGCGCGTGATTCGCTCGCAGCCCGCTGGGCGAAGTCTTCGACCGATTCTCCGGCGGCCCTTATCCACTCGCGCCCGGTGTCATCGCTCGCGACAACCGGTAGAGGTGTGAGTCCGCCGTACACCAACACAGCGAGAAACTCGCCGCCGATCATGCCCGCCGGCCGTTCGGCATTGAGAAGGCGTTCCAGTTTTTCCATGCGTTTCTCCAGTTCGCTGCTCATTTGAATTTTTCCTCTAGTGTTGCGAGCCGGCGCTCGACGTCGAGCAGCTCGATTGATTTGCGCTCCGCGTCTATGACGTTCGACAACTCGGCCGCTTCGATCGTCGACAGGGTACCGCTCGCCAGCTTGGCAATCACGACGCCCATAGCGGCAACGCAGTCGGACGCGTTGGCGATCGGAGGAAGCTTGATAGCGATAGGGCAACCGCGTCGGATCGGAACCGTTCTATCGAGGATCAGCTTGGCCGCAGCGTGGTCGCCCTTCTTGGCCTGCCGCTCCATCTTGGCCAGAATGCCGGGCACGTCGATGTTGGCCAGCATCTTTTCGGCAAGGACGGTACGGCGGTTTTTGGTGCCCGGCTTCTTGCCGCCCGGATTTGCACTGCGGCCCTTCACGAATTGGCCGGCATTGGCCCTGCTTTTTGCAGGCGGCGCATTTGCTGTGGCGTCGGTCATCGTTGGATGGCTTGTTCCCGAGCCCCAGAGGCCTCGCCCGTTCGTCTGTTTCCGGCCGGCGGCTTTGCGGTGAGCGTCCAATGCAGCCGCGCCAGCGGGTCCGCTGCATCAGGTTCGCGGCGTGGTGCCTTGCGTGGCGCGCCGATCGAGGGCGGCAGCGCGGCCAAGGCGAACACGGCATGGGGATCAATCTTGCCCGCGCGCTCGCGCACACTGCGGCGAAGCGCTTCCGATGTCGTGAAGTAGCTCACTCCGCGCCAAGCGTCGCTGTAAGGCACGAACGCCTTGGGCGGCCTGCCGGGGTTCATCCGGGGCGATCGGCGGCTTTCGCTGTTAGACGTAGGCGCTGGCAATCGGTGCTGAAGCGCCCATGACATTTCATCGCGAGTTCGAATCACGCGCCACTCATCATTGAGCCGCGCGACGACGTCGCAATAACGGTTGTCGGTCTCCGACCAGAAATCCCATCGCGGGTCGCCGATCGTTCGTTCCGCCCACGTCCGTCGCGACCTGCTGATCTTTACGCTCGTACACTTGGGCGAACAGGTCATTGTGCCGCGTGTTCTCGCCTTGAACGGTCCGCCGCAAATCGCACACGTCTTGTCGAACACGGAAAGCGCACTCCGGGCTTATTTTCTTCAGCGCGCCGTTAGCCCAAGTTCGGCATCTGATAGTGATCGATGTTGTCGAGCGTCAAGTCTTCAACCTCGCTCATGGCCTGTGCGGCGTTGCGCATGATCTGATTCGCTTTGGCGCGGCACGCGGCTTGTTCCTGAAGATGCTTTGTCGACAGAGGATCGCGCCGCTTCTCGACCTCGGCCATGACGTTGAGCGTGGCGCGCGAAGATTCCGGCGTTTGCTCATGGATCGTCTGCGCCATCGCCGCATCAGCAGCGTTGATGTCGGCCTCCTGAAGATTGAACAGGCGGCGTTTCCCGAGCGGAGGAAGCACGGCGTCGATCGCCATCCTCTCCGCATACGCGATCTTGTCCAAGAGCTGGTTCTTCTTGTCGCGCAACACCTGCGCATCGGTCGGATCATCGTTGATGATCTCGAAGTCTGCGACGAATTTCCCGTCGGCTTCTGTCACCGACGCTTCGACATAGGGGTGAGCTGTCGGGCGCGGGTAGGGAGCAAGACGCCCTTTGTTCGCGTTCTGCCATTTCTCGTTTGCCGTCAGGTAGGCTTTACCCTGATCCTTCTCATGCCCGAAGTCGCCCCACTTCGGCTGCGATCCAATCTGCGGCTGCGCCTTCACCGCAGCTTCTCGCTCTGACCAGTCCGTCAGTTCCTTGATGTGCGATTGAACGGCAGCGTCGAAGTCGCCGATCTTTGCCGCAGCGATGGCGGACTTGTTGATCTTGTTGGTCATGTCGAGCGACTCCTAAAGTTTGATGTACACGAAGCCGACGATGCCGCGCTGCGCGTTGTTGTGCGCAGCGCCGCTACCATCGTTGGAGATTGAATGGGTGTGGGCCACGCTTGCAGTCGTAGTGCCAAGAGTCTGCGGCGTTATGGGTTGAGCAACGCCACCGGTAGTGATGCCGGCTCCGCCTCCGTTGTTGTAAGCGTTCACCGTGTGACTATGAGGATCGTTCGCGCTCATGCCGCCGGTCGCGCCGCCATGGTTGTGCGCGGCAAGCTCTGCCTTAATCAGAGCATGCAGGTTTTCGCCGAGGATCGAGCCCGCCAAGTTGGCAGCGCCGGATACGACAGGGACGCCGGAGAGAAGCGTCGTCGCTCCCGCTCCCATGGTGTCCATGCCGTACATCGCAGTGCCGCGCAGATCGAGCACCTCAATTTGCTTGAGCGCCGCGAAGTCGGCCGCAGCGTTCGCGCCGCGAGTCGTAGGAACGCCAGCGCTGGTAAAAACCGGAGCCTGTGTGTTCGAGAAATTGTTCCAGTGCCACGCGAATAGATTCGCTGCCGTGGGACCAGCAAGCTGCGTCGCGTTCGAGCCGGTGTTGCCGATCGTGGTGGCGTTGGCGACAATCCAGCCGGCGATGGATTCGCTGGTCGGACGGAATTTGATGTCGCCCGTGGTCGCCGCTCCGGCAGTCGATTGCGCCTGCTGAGACGAAGATATGAGCTGGTAGTTTTCAACGCCGTCGTCGACCACTTCGAAGAAGCCGCCAGCGATGATAGCCCCCGCGCCAAGGGCACTTCCATCAGGGTTGGTGATCGGGAACGAACCCGCTCCGATGTTGAGCGTGCTCGCGCCAGTGTTAGAGTTAGCCGCCTTGATCCGCACTAACAAGCCGAAGATGCGTGTCGTGACAACCGGCGACAGCGCGGCGACATAGCTATTCGGCGTTCCGGTGTCGACAGCGGTGTTGGTCGCGCCCGCTTGAGCCTGCTGCACCTGAATGAAATTAGATTGGGTGCCAGCCGTCGTCATGTTCCTGGCGGCGTCACCGACAAGCCACGAAAGAGCCTGTGTGCCTTCCTGACCGCGAACGATCGTGAATACGTCACCCACGACTTGGGTGACATGAACGATCTCGTTTTCGAGACCGGTCAGCGCATCAACGAATGTCAGCTTAAAGAACTGCTGGCCTACAATAGGCTGCGGAAACAGAGCGCCGGTTCCGGGAGCAACCTGCACCGAAACTGATGTCGGCGTGAGCGGGCTCGCGATCGTGCTCACTGCGTTGTTGGCGAAAAGTAGAATCATTGTTGCCCCGAGGTGTTACTTCGTCGACGCGAGCGGACGCGGCGCGCGAAGCGTTCGGCGAAACCGAACAGCCTTCCGATAAAGAAGACGAGCGCGAACATGACGCGATCTGATGTTGAGGAGACAGAGGCCACCGGCGACACGTCGCCGATGGCCAGCTTTTGCTAGCCCGTTTAGCGGATCTGTTGCGAGGCGCGCGTGCCGATGTAGCTGACGTTGCGCGTCGGGCGCGTCATCTGCTTGAACATAGAACCTCTGCCAATGAACCTTGTGACCTTGTGGCCGCCGGGCCCGTGCTCGACGATCTCGCGGTGCATGAACGGCTTCATGCCCTCGACACTCTCGCCGGCCGCATACGCATCGTGTCTGATCTGATCGAGAGCGATGCCCAGCGCCTTTTGATCCGCAGCGATCAGTTGGAGGTCGACGCCTTTCCAAGTCTTCGAGTACGGCTGCATCTTCCGGGCGAGCCTGATGCTGTAGTCCACGACGCTTTCACCAGGCATTGCGGGCTCGGCCCGATCGCCGTGAACACGCATGACGGCGTCGGCTTTCGCCTGAAGGTCAGCTACGGCGTTTCGATCAACCGATGTCCTCAACGACCGCATCTTCATGTCCGCGACCGTCGACGCCAACACGGCGAACGCAGCAGGATCCACTGCGTCGGCTGCCGTGAGCATCGGGCCGGCCCGGCCATCCTGAGCGTAGTTGTCGGGATCTCTCCGATCGTCATCGGCCTTAAGCTTGCCGCGGCGCATGTCGTCCTGCATGCCCATCGAGCTT
The DNA here is from genome assembly GCF_900142985.1 of Bradyrhizobium erythrophlei. NCBI lineage: Bacteria > Pseudomonadati > Pseudomonadota > Alphaproteobacteria > Hyphomicrobiales > Nitrobacteraceae > Bradyrhizobium > Bradyrhizobium erythrophlei. Next base: position 1,551,637 of record NZ_LT670849.1, on the reverse strand, counting down.
GAGACGATGGCGTCGGCCTTCATCTTGGCGACGGAGTCGGCGAGCGCGCTGCACTTTTCATCAAGCTTGGCGATGCTTCCGCTCAGGTCGGATTTTAAAGACTCAGCAATTTCCCTCACAGCGGCGAGGAGTTCATCTTCAGACATCGGCATTTTCGAACGTCTCCAGTTGGTGGGTTGGTCTGCGTCGTCGAGCGTCGCGATTAGCTCTACACCATTTTTTTTCGGCGCGCACTTCTACGTGTGGACAAGGCTTGTTACCCTCGCAGGCTGTTCCCCTCTAACTGCGCTTCTCGTTTGCAATGGACCGCGCGTTACGGCAAAGATGCAGCGCGAGGTCTATCAGTGATGTGATCGGGTCTTCGCGCCGTTGGTGTCAGAGCAACCCCGCAGCCCTCGCAGACTGCGGGGTTGTTTTTTTAAGTGAGAGACCGCGCGACGGATGTACTTGCCGGTCGATCGCGTGATGGCCTCGCCAGAGAGGGCATACTCTGGCGGGGCCGTCGCAAGACGCAGCGGCCCGCTGTGCAATATTCGTGAGTTACGAACAAATCGCCGAGCCCTTAAAATACGGGGCCGTTTGTGTGCGTAAGTCATGGTCGAAATGACGTGGTAAAAACCACAGGGCGTGTTGCGGCCCTAGAACTTGAAAAGGTAGTATTGGAGGAGATTTAGGGCGGCGGGGGCAGATGCAGCATTTTCGAGTGCCTGAGATTTTCTTAGGATGCTTCCTGACCATCGCTGTTTTTTCGATGGGAATGATTTTTGAGAGGGGAAGACAGCCCCCCAATCCAAACCAATCCATACCCAAGCACGAAGCCTCCTCCGATAGTCAGAAGTCCCAAAGCCCAGATGCCGAACTCACTGGGTCTACTTGGCTGACGAAGGACGCTTCCGGGTTTTTTACTTTCGGCCTTGTGCTTGTCGGCGGCGTTCAAGTCCTCATGTTTTTCATCCAGTTGAAGTACATGCGACGGGGAATGGACGACGCAACCGTGGCAGCTCGGGCTAGCAGCCGATCCGCAAAGGCTACGGTGGCACAAGCTAGGATCGCGCGTGACTCGCTCGAAAAGGTCCAGCGCCCCTACGCCTTTGTCTTCGGCGCATTTCGGTTGGAAACCAAGCAAAAGAACCAATTCACGGTCCCGACGACCATCCTCGAATACAAGGTTGCGAACTACGGCCAAACGCCCGCAGTGATAAAAAGTGTCGGGGCAGAATTTATTATCCGACAAGATGGCGCAGTTCATGCGCCGATAGGCGTAGAAGCGGAACACCCGCTTTACACGTCACCCGTTCTCCCACCCGGCGACGTCCGCACTGTCAACCAGATGTGCCCTGACAACCTTGTTGGCGGAGACATCATTGTCGATCTGTCGGAGGACGAAATCTATGGCGATCGCATTGCGACAGTTAGCCTGAAACCGCCTGATGAACTCTACTTCCGAGTCATCGTCTACTATGACGGGCCGTTCAGTGAGGGGCACAAAACGAGCGCTTGCTGGCGATATGAACAGACAACCAGCAAGTTCGTCCAGCATGGCGGACGAGAGTATAATTACACTGAATAGTGCGGCCCAAGCCGCGCGCGCCCACACGGCGCTTCTCCCTAGCTCGGAGCGGATCAGCCCGCAGCGAGCGGTTGCGGGTCATAGCGCCTGTATCTGCAATGGGGCAGCGTCGAACACGGTCACCCAAGCGTCAGCGGTCGGTTGTCGGAAGTTGCCGACGTGCCGAATAGATTGAATTCGGAATCCGCCCTGAAATGCGACTTGCTGATTGATGATGGACGATTGCGCCTGCGCGCTGTTGCTCACAATGGTCTTCGGCAAGGTGACGACGTCGCCGACTGTTAGATCAGCTCGCATCATGGTTTTGAATTGGATCGATGGCGCTTCGATCCATGTCGGCTGCCCGATCAGCTCTTGGAACAGCACCGATTTCTGCGGAGAAGCGGAGGCGATTTTTCCCGCCGTCGACGCGGCTGGCGTTGTCGACGGCGCGGCCGGCGTGTTGTCATACACGGTGAACGTCATGCCCTTCAGGACGATGTCCACGCCGGGATAAGTCGTCGTCTTGATGATCGATTTGCTCGTCGCCTTCACATAGCGCGCGAACTCGTCGATCGAATTGAAATAGGCAGCCTCTTGCGCCTGAAGTATCAGGTTCGGACTGATGTTGATCTTGGACGTCGTCCCCGGAAACGCAGCCGATAGCGCGCTCTGGATCGCGGTCGACATTGGCTGACCCTGCGGCCAGTTGAGCACTAGGTTGGGCGGCGTCGTGGGCTGTGCGGTGTTGGATGGTGCCATGCCGGGCAGGATGATCAAATCGAGAGATTGATCGACGCCGATCCAGTTGCCGAAGGCCTGAAAGATATAGCCGCTGACAAGAAGCCCAGCCTGCGCCGGCTTGGCGAGTGGCAGTCCCTTCTGGAATCCGCCGAACACCTTGATGTTCTTGAAGCGAAGGTTGTTCGCTTGGCTGACGGTTGAGAGCGGGATTCCCCAAATCTTGACGAAGGTGCCGGTCGATGCCGGCGACGCGAACGGCGCGACCGGAATATCGAACTCGACCTGAAGCGCGTTCGGGTTGGTGACCCCGTTCAACAGGCTGGTGAACGGCGGCTGCCCTTCGATCTCGATCGAATAATATCTCATGCCATACTTCCTTTAGTGCACGCTCTCAGGGATCTCGATTAGAATTTCGTGCGCAAAAAGTCTCGTCATCGCGCCGAGAACGCGCAGCTCCGGCCAATCGAGATACCGGAGGAATTCAGAGCGCAAGTTGAACGGGTGATCGCCGAATTCGCAATCGAGCCTCGCAAGAATTTCGAACGCGTCGGGGTCGCGACGGCGAAACTCATCAGCAAGAAGCGGCGATGGCGTGGTGATCATGATCGTCATGCTGCTTCCCTTCGATAGCAATCGAAGTACTGGAGGAAGTCGCCAAGCGACGGCACGTCGTGTTGCGGAACACTCCACATAAAATTCAAGGCGAAGTCAGCGATATCGTCGGCCGCATAGCCCTTGCGAAGCAACGCGTGCCAATGTGTCATCTCGTCATTGCCCCAGACCTCCGGCCAATCGAGCTGCCTAAGCTCGTTCCACGCACGCGCCGCTTCCGCTGGGCTTTGCTGGTACATCCTCGGACACCGCTCTTTGACGCGTTGCTCAAAGGAAGCAAGGAGTCTGGCAATGTCGGTATCGGACTTCTGAGATCGGTCACCCGGTTGGTTGGGTTCGCTCGATGGCGCAGCGCAAGCTGCGCTATGAATGTTATCTTCCTTGGTTGATGGTGATGATCCAGTAGTAGTGATTGTAGCCGGCTGGTCGGCTACCACGGTAGCCGGTTGATCGGCTACCTCAGGCATCGTCAGCACTCGGATGACGTACTTCGGACGACGCTTTCCGAGTCTCAACCAGCCACGGTCATGCAGCCATTTCAGCTCACTCTTGGCTGTCGAGACTGACACCTTGGCCTTGGCTGCGATCCACTCGATACCGGGCCACACTTCCGGCGCGGCTTTTTTTGCATCGATCCGGCGAGCAAGCGCGTAAGCAACTGCGAAGGTCGAATGCCGGCGCTCTGGATCTTCGTGCAGACGGTCAAGCCAGCGGTAGCGGAATCCGATATCGGGTCCGCGCGCTTCGTTTAGGTTGATGATCTTAGCGTCGTGTGCTAACGGTGTGGCCACTGCGGCCCTCCTGTTGTGGGGTTGGGTTGTGGGTTGATGATGATGAAGATCCTTAGAGGCCGTCAGTTTTCACAGGACTGACGGCCTCATCTTTTTTGAGCTACCCGGCGCTGCGTTTTTTCGATCGCCGCCTTTTCGTCGCGGATGTTTCGGGGGGTAGCGCCGCGAGTGCGAGCGCATCAAAGTTTTCCACGTAAAGCGGAATCACTTTTTCCAACACATCCCGAGAGCGGCATCGCGTGCGCTCTCGCCAAAGGCCGTCGCCGTCGCGCCATTCCTCAAGGACAAATTCCTGCGAGTCGGCTGACGACATCACAACTATTCTGAAGTCGGCAGCATTGAGCGGAACGATCACGGTGCTGGTCATGCCGGCGCCTGCTGCGCGGCTACATTTTTGGGTGAGCCAGCATGGGCGAGCTGAACGATTAGTTTGGGAACCGGAGCTGAAACGCCTTGCAAAGCAATGCCGGACGATTTTCCCAAATTTCGGGGTAAGTCGTTGGTTTCAGTTAGTTCGGGTGCGCCCCTAGGGAGCGCCAACTGCGCGCTGTTCCACGACATTGTACGATGCCGCGCGGTTCGCGAGCGTGGTCCCGGCGACGAAGCTTCGAGCACGCATCACCCGTCTTTGCGGAGTAATCCCGGCTACGAATCAAGCGGCAGGCGTCCTTCATTTCCGCTATGATCAAGCCATGACGATCGGGATTACCGGACCCGAACGGAAGGTACCAAGGCAAAGTGCCCTGGCCCGGTTCATTGTTGCGGCCGTCTTTGTTGGGATTTGCCTGTTCCTGCTCTCGCTCGCGAGCGACTTCCTCGTCGATTGGCTGTGGTTTTCTTCGATCGGCTACCTGCAGGTTTTCTTGACGGCGATCGGCGCCAAGGGGATCGTCTTTTTCGTTGTCTTGGCCGCGACCACCGTCGTCCTCTGGCTGAACGGAGTGTTGGCCGCGCGGTTTGCCATGCAGCCGCCGCTGCAGATCCTCGCCGGCCCGTGGATGGTGGCCGGTATTACGCCGCCGCCCGATCCGTTCGCAATACTGCGCGATCGACTGACCCGGCCCCGGTTTATCGCGCTCGGTGCAGGCTTACTCGGCGTGCTGGTTGCCGCAGGCGAGGCCGGCAATTGGGGTGTCTTGCTGCGGTTTCTCTACCAGGTGCCCTATGGCGCGGAGGATCCGCTCTACAACAAGGACATCGGTTTCTATCTCTTTTCGCTACCTGCCTATATCGCGATCAAGAACTGGATGCTGCTCGCAATCGTCCTGAGCGCGCTGTTTGCCGGCGCGATCTACTGGGCGCGTGGCGATATCGAGTACGATGGTCACAACCGATCAATCTCGCCGACGGTGATAGCGCATGGCTCGGCGCTGGTTGGCCTTCTGTTCGCAGCGAAGGCCTGGTCCTATGGCCTCGACCGCTATCTACTGCTCTACGGCGACAACGGTGTCGTGGTCGGGGCAAGCTACACCGACCTATATCTGGGACTACCGGCTCTGTGGCTGATGATCGGGCTCTCGATCATCGCCGCCTTCATCGCATGGGCCAATTTGCGGGCGCGCTCCTGGCGGCTTCTGGCCGCCGGGTTCATCCTCGTCGGCGCCGGCTCTGTCGTGCTGTTGAGCCTCCTCCCTTCGCTGTTCCAGCACTTCGTCGTTAAGCCGACGGAGTTGCAACTGGAGAAGCCATACATCGAACGCAACATTGCCCTCACCAGGCAGGCCTACAATCTCGACCGGATCACGGCCAAGCCGTTTGCCGCCGAACAAAGGCTGACTTTCAAAACGCTGGAAGCAAACAGGGCGACCATCGACAATATCCGGCTATGGGACTGGCTGCCGCTGTCGGATACCTACGCGCAGCTGCAGGAGATCCGCACCTATTACAAATTCCACGATCTTGACGTCGATCGCTATTGGCTCGACGGCTTCTATCAGAGCGTGATGCTCTCGGCCCGCGAACTGCGGGCCTCCCTGCTGCCGGCGAACGCCCAGACCTGGGTCAACCGACATTTGCTGTTTACGCACGGCAACGGCGCGGTGATGAGCCCGGTCACGCGCAAGAGCACGGAAGGACTGCCGTTCTTCTATTTGCGGGACATCCCGCCCGTTGCGGATGGCGGCCCCAGGATCGACGAACCGCGCATCTACTTCGGCGAAGAGAGCGACGACTACGTCATCGTCAAGGCCAGCACGCCGGAGTTCGATTATCCGAAGGGCAAAGACAACGTCTATGCGGCCTATGACGGCAGTGGCGGCGTGCCGATCGGAGCAGTGGGATGGAGAACGCTGTTCGCCTACTACTTCAATGACCCGAACCTGGTTCTCTCAAGCTACATCACGGACGACAGCCGGATCATGATCCGGCGCAATATCACGGAACGGGTGCGCACGATCGCTCCGTTCCTCAGGCTCGATCATGATCCCTATCTGGTCATCAGCAACGGGCGGATGTTCTGGATGCAGGATGCCTACACCACGAGCTCTTATTTCCCCTCGGCGCAGCCCGTGACAGAGCTCGCTCTCAACTACATTCGCAATTCGGTGAAAATTGTTGTCGATGCCTATAACGGGACGGTAGATTTCTATCTGATCGACCCACGCGACCCCATTGCAGCAACGTACCAGCTTATCTTTCCCAGCCTGTTCAAGCCGTTCACGGTCATGCCGGCGGATTTGCAGAAGCACATTCGCTATCCGGAGGATCTGTTCCTGATTCAGGCGCGGCTCTATCAAACCTACCACATGGAGCAGGCCGAAATCTTCTATAACCGCGAGGACTTCTGGCAGTTTCCGCGACAGCCGGGCGGCGACGGCACTTCAGTGATGACCCCTTATTACATCATCATGCGGCTGCCCGGCGAGCCGCAGGCCGAGTTCTTCCTGATGCTTCCCATGGTGCCGAGCCGCCGCGACAACATGATCGCATGGCTCGCCGCGCGCTGTGACGCGCCCGACTACGGCAAACTGATCGTCTACGAGTTCCCCAAGGACAAGCTCGTCTATGGGCCGTTCCAGATCGAGGCGCGGATCAATCAGAATACCGAGATCTCGCAGCAACTGACGTTGTGGAATCAGATGGGCTCTCGGGTGATCCGTGGTGCGAACCTGCTTGTGATCCCGATCGAGAACTCGATCCTTTATGTATCGCCACTCTATTTGCGAGCGGAGCATGGACACCTGCCGGAGTTGAAACGCGTGATCGCAGCCTACGGTGAACATGTGGTGATGAAGGAGACGCTCGCGGATGCTTTGGCCGCGTTGTTCGCAGAGCCCGGTGCGGTGCCTGCGTTTTCAAACGCAACGGAAGACATGTTCCCTGCGGGCCGGGTGAGTCCGGCACAGCAAGCGCTCGATCGCTACAATCAAGCTGTGGAGCGATTGAAGGCCGGGGACTGGAAGGGTTTCGGCACGCAGTTCGATGCGATGCGTGAGATCCTGGAAAAGATGAACAGGCCATCCGCCGGCCACTAGAGCCGGGCATCTGCAATCTGGCGCTGCCTCCGACGCGGAAAATTGCGAACAGGGACGCGGCACCACGATTGCGAAAATCATATCGCAATCTCAATCAAAGAGTTCGCAGTTTTATTCTGAGTGGCGCGCCATGCCGCCTTTTCCGCGACGTTCTATGACATTGTAAGATCCCGCCTCTATCAGGCAGCGCTGTTCCGCTCGAATTGCTCGCCGCGGGCTGTGCATCAACGGATGATCGCGACTTGACGGACTCAACTCGCACAATGAGCCATTATTGAATCCTGTGAGTTTGTCGATCATTGCCAGCGCGCCGCGCCCGCGGTCGTCAACCTGATCCTGCGCCAGCTCATATTGAGGAACGCAACGGGTTCTTGACGGGTCCATTGCGGCCATCCGGCTTTGATCGATTTTTTCGATGGAAACGGCAAAAACAATAAATTGGATCGCTGATGTAGCGATGCCTACGTTGTTGTTGTTGTTGTTGTTGTTGGCGGTATCATCCAGGATTGGCGAGACAGGTAGATGGACATTCAAAGGAACGATCGGCACAAATTGATACTTGCAATTGCGGCCGTATTTGTCGCGCTTGTGGGTCAAGCTGGCATCCTCGTCGACGATTTCGGTACCGGAAATAATTCGCAGGGCAGCGGTAGCGCCAGCATGATTACGGCCGCGGCGGTGTCCAAGGCAGGCGCAATCGAAACGTGGACAGAGCCGGATGCAGGTCGGCCGGAATCTCAGGTGGCGTTCGGATCCACGCTGTCTGGAGCAACTACCCGGACGGACCTTTGAAAATGTTGGTGACGCTCGTCACTTGTGTGCGGCAATGCATTGGTTGGCTGTTTCGTGCCTCGGTAGCTCGCCGCATGAAGAGCGCTAAGAGGTCTGGCCAGCGAAGCACGGCGTTGGTGTGCCGCCGGCACAGCTTGGCAACCTCGAAACAGCATCTCGGGGTGGTCATTTAGCGTCGCTGTTTTCGGAATTTTCAGTCAAGCTGATTACCAACCCTGTCAGGGTTGCTCCGATACCAAAGGCTATCGCGCACGTGCCGACGAACATCAGCATTGTGTCACGCGGAGCGTGGCTGTAACGGATCAGCGCTGCGATGCCCAATGGTCTCATGTGGATTGCAAGGAGCGCAAAGGCGAGACCGATGGCGACTCCCATCGCGGTGTGACTGGCGATTTCCAGCAGAAACGAAGGCTTGGTCAATGCAGACCGTTTCTTGGCGCGCACAGTTTAACCCCTGATGTATTCTGGGCAGCCGAATGCCAGCGCAAGCCGAAAGCATGCCGACGGTTAAGGCATTAGCTGGAGAAGGACACCGGCGTTTGCCGGTGTCCTTCTCCATATATCAATGGCCGGCGATCCCGGAGGTCATCGCGCCCTCGTCATAATCGCGCCGGCCGCCGAAATCACCGGGTGCAGCATAAGCGTTGCTGTTGCGGACCTGCTCGCTCAATACGGCGCGGTCGTTCGCTCGCACGTGGCGGTGTTCGGAAGCGACGGCCGCTTGCGCCGTTAATGCGGCCACTAGAGGAATGAAAAGAACGGTGAGGAGTTTCTTCTGCATGGTCATCTCCATTGTCGGACGAAGGGGAAGTTGATCAGCCATCGTTGCAAGCGTGGCCCGCGTGATCTGCTGAGATGTTGATGTTCCGTGCAGCAGACATATGAACGCATTTCGTCACGACGACTAAATTGCTTGTTAGATGCTTCAAGCGGTCGTGTACGATTGAGCGGAAGATATCGCCGATGATTTGCGTCGCGCTGGCACCGTTCCCGATGTTTGTCCGCTATTGCAGGACTTGCCGGCGCAGCCGGCTAAAAGCCGGTTGAAACCGAGAAGATGCGCGCTTTCGCTATTAGTCGTTTGCGTGTTCGCAGCCGCCTATTCAAAGCCTCTACATACCAAAGAGTGAAGCGATCATACCATGGCCCTAAGCCCACACCCCTTTGGGTAATTATCGAGAGCAACCTCCGTTGCCATTTCAGACCGAGACGAACTTGTCCCGAATAGTCCGACAGCGGAGATTAAAATGCCAAAAGGAATTCTCAAAACTCTTGCGACGCTTGTTGTCCCGATAGTTGTTGCCGTGACCGCGCAAGCAGCTGCGGCCAAACCACACCACCCGAGAGTGAAGGATAACGTTGCAGTACATCAGCAGATATGGAGCACGGTTGGCAATCCAATGGACATGGGCGGGGACATCAGGAGCAGCGACCCAAACGTGTACCGAGACGAACAGCCGATTCCTTATTACGACATAAACCCACATGGCGGTTGACGAGCGCACTGGCAAAGACGCAATGCGTTGCGCGAGGTCGACGACAGTGTTGCCATATCGGCGGTTTCACCTACCGCCAGCGCCTGCTGAGGTCATGGGCTCGTGGTAGGCGGCCCAGTGGCCCCACGCATCTGCTCGGCGGCGGCCACAGCGTTTTCAAGTGGAGCTAACCGCGCGGCGCCGTCTGACTGCAACTTGGAGGGCGACTTTCAGGCAGATCGGGGTTCCTTCTGTTTCACTTCTATAAACGGATGCGTGAACAGGTATCGCATTCCTGTGCTGTGATGCGCATTTCCCGTTGGTCGGGGAGCAAAGGAAAAATGACCCATGACGAAAGATGATCTTAAGAAAGGTCAGCGTCTCAGCCCCCGTAACCCGAAGACCGGCACCGAAGTGCCGGCTACCCGGATTGTGGTGTTCAAACCCTCGGCCAGTCTGAAACAGCGGATCAATCGCCATAGTCTGGCGACGATACGAGGCTATTTCAGATCCGGGCACTGAGATCACAGACGGACCGCAGTGCCACGAAAACTTCGATAATCGCGCTGGCAATAGCATTTGCCCTCTCGGGCACGGCCGAGGTGCATAAGTTTAACCCTGCTCCTTAGACTATGAAGAATCGCTTCGGCAGCTGATTTGCTTCAGGCCGCTCTATCAATATCCGGACTAGACGTCTGCGGCAGGCTGCTACGCCGCGTAGTGAAAACCGGCCTGCTGCAACTCAAGGATCGTCGCCGTGATCCCGGGCGTGAGCACCACGCCTTCGACAAGGTGGTTGGTCAGTTCGGCGGCCAGCGCCTCGTGCGATTTCTGATCCGGGTTCCGGCTGGAGTCGATGAGTCTCGCGGCAATTTCCCAGATCGCGTTATGGCAGGCCAGGAAAACGACGCCGCGCTCTTGCAGCGCGGTGATGGTGTTGCCGCTTTTTCCGAAAATGCTCGCAGGATTCTCAAATTCCGAAAAGCCGTCAGGTGCGGTGTTGGGCGCGATCAGCGTGTTGGTCCTGAACTTGATGTCGGAAAATGCCGCAAGCTCATACTTGTCCCAGGTTGATTGATCGAACAGCGCGAGATGAGCTGTGCCATGCGTAGCAGAGACCGCGAGATAATCCGCGTGGTCGAATGCGAAAATCTGCGCATTCAGCGCGTTGCGCATCAGGTTGAGCCAGGGGCCGGCGATTTGCGTATTATCCCATACCTGCTTGCGGTTGCCCTGATAGGCGATGACGTGCCTGAGCGCTTCGTCGTCCCAGAAATCCGGCTCATGGACAATCATCGGGACGGTCTTGAAGTCGCGGCGGCGGGGCGAGCGGCGCAACTGCTCCACCAGCTCGGCAAGCTTCCGCGCACCGGGCGCGGTCACGGTATGGTCCGTTGCGGCGTGCGCGCGGTCCGCGGCGTAAGCGCTCGCGCCGACGACCAGTGATCCGAAACCGAAGAGTGCGGATCGCCGCGAACTACAGATGGCCATTTTTTTCTCCTTCGTCGCAGGGTCCGTTTCAGGCGTCAGCCTCGAATGCCTCGCCCCGTCATGGTTCGAAACACGCCGTCCCGGCGAATCCAGGCATGAAACAGCGCGGCTGCGACATGCAGCAGGATGGTTGCAAAGAACGCGTAGGCGAACAGTGTGTGCGCCGTCCGCAACAGCGCGTAGAGGTGATCGTTCTGGGGCAGGATTGCCGGCAGATGGAAAGAGCCGAACATGACGATCGGATATCCGCCCGCCGAAAGCATGGCCCAGCCGATCAATGGCATCGCGACGAGCAGTGCGTAAAGCACGAGGTGCGAGAGTTTGGCTGCGACGATCTGGGTGGATGGCAGTTCGGCCGGCAATGGCGGGGCCCCGCGCCTCAGGCGCACGCCAAGCCGCAGGAGCGCCAGCACGAGAATGGCGATGCCGAGCGGCTTGTGGATCGCGAGCAGAGTGAGGAAGCGCGGCCTGAGCGTGGAGACCATCGTCACGCCGATGAAAAGCATTGCGAGCACCAGGATTGCCATCAGCCAGTGCAGCGTCCGTTGCAGAAACGAGAATGAATGCGGGTGAGCCGTCATCGGCGATCTCCCGCGGCTGACGCACCGCGCGGATAGTCGGCGGACTCCCCGGTTCGCAGGTCGAACGATCTGGCATAGGCCGCCGATCGCGCTGCGAGAAGCGGATCATCGGAAACCGCAATGCCCTGCGGCAAAATGGTCGGATCGTAGTTGATGTCGCGGCAAGGCCCATCAGCCTCCGCCTCGGCCTTCTGCACGATCAGGGTCCCCGCATCGATTTCCTGCCGGTCTGAGGGCCAGGCTTTCGTCGCATCGTTCGAGGGATCTCCGGGCGCGGCGAGGGTCACGACGAGGTGCCACGTCAGGGGGCCTTGCGCGAGACGGCCGTTGAGGTCCGACTCAAGGAAGTTCGGTTCCAGCTTCGCCAGCGCGTCGTGCGAAACGGATGTGGGCGGAATGGTTGGTTTCATCGACCAGCGCACAAGGTGGCTGTTGCCGGTGGCGTCGATGAAGCGGAAGGCATTGAGGCTGTTATAGGTCTGATCGGCGAAGCTCACCGTCCAGGGCGCGCCCTGCGCCCACTCCGCAAACGGAGCCGATTGAGGATGGGTTGCGAAGAAATGTTTGACGGCCGCAGGGTCGGGCTTGCCGGATGCCGGGTCGACTTTTTGGGCCGTCGTCAGTTCGTAGAAGTCGCGCGGGTTCGAGACCACGAACACCGGCGAATTGTTCATCCCGCTGCGCCACTCCTGGCCGTTGGGGGAAGTGATACGGATCGCCATGCTTTTGACGCGGCCCGTCGCATCGCGAGCATCCGGATCGCCCACCGCGATCGCGAAGCGACCGACGACGGCATAGCGGCCCGCGGCCAGCATCGGCGCTGCGGAGAAACGGGAAGCCGCGCCGTTTGCGTCAAGGACGCCGGTAAAGCACACGCCCTTGGAATGGTTGCGCCGATGGCCGAGCGGATTTCCGCCGCGCGCACTCAGCGCCGCGACCATCCTCGCCGGTGTCAGGCGTCCCGGGCTGAGCCAGCCGCCTGCGTAGGCGAACGCGAGCGCGGCAACGAACACGACACCGCCGATCAGGGCGAAGCGGCCCAGAATGGCGGAAGTCGAAAGCTGAACCTGGTGGGTGAGAAACGGTTGTTCGGACATCTGCGCTCGAAGGTCTGCTACTTGCGGCGAAAGGGCAGCCGGCCATCAGGGGGTCGTGATGGCCGGCCGCGCCCAAGTCGATTGTGGGGGGCAGGGGGAGGGGAAAACCGACTTGGGAATTCGATTTCCATGCCAGCGCCGGAGAACTTCGAACCGCACTTGAACTACGCTTAATGTCCTGTCTGTGATGGGGTCCGTCCAGCCAACTCATGGATTGAGAGACTACATACCTTGGTATGTTTCGGGGACCGATCCTGAGGCGAGGCAAGACAGCGGGGCAATCGGCGTCGCATACGCGAGCCATCTGCGGTCGCTCTCGCAGCGGTCTCTGAGGCGTCCGGCGCACGTTCTGGAACAAGTGGCGGTCTGCCACGAGTAATACCGGACGAGACCGAACCTTCCGCTGCAAACCGTGCAGCGGCTCGAATTGCGAACTGGGAAGTTACGGATCATCTTCGTCTCCTCTCGCTGTCGCTTGCGATATGTTGTTCTTCTGGCCGAAACGGCCTGGCGCGGTTTTCCCTCGGAGCCTAGTTCCCGATGAGCGCCAAGCTTCATGGAAAAAGCTACACAGCGCCGGCCGTCGCCTCAATCAAGCGGAGGTGTTGTTCGAGCAGCCATTGGGATCGGAAGACTATCCTTTGGTTTCGCGATTTCTCGCTGGCGCTTCAGATCCGATCGGACAGGGGCGTTGCCGTCAAAGCGTCAGGCCTGCAAGCGTCATCAATCCCCTGAACAGGCCCGCAACCACACCCAGCGTGATGACGCTCAACGCCCAGATGACCACAAGCCAACCGACGCGGCGGAGCTGTAGCTTCCATGTCGCGAGCGCCGGCATCAGTGGTAGCCCTCGCCGGCCTTAACCTTGCCGCGGAAGACGTAGTACGTCATCGCGGTGTAGCCGAGAATGAAGGGGATGACGAAGAGCGCGCCGACGAGCGCGAAGCCCATGCTTTGCGGCGGCGCAGCCGCCTCGTCGATCGAGATCGACGGTGGAATGATGTTCGGCCACAGGCTGATCGCAAGGCCGGTGTAGCCCAGGAACAGGAGGAACAGCGTAAGCCCGAACGGAGCCGCGTGGGTTTCGCCTCGGATCACACGCTGAATGGCTAACGTGGTGACGACGACAAGGACGGGCACAGGCGAAAACAGGATGATGTTGGGGAACGAGAACCAGCGCGCCGCCACGTCTGGATGCTGGGCCGGCGTCCACAGACTGACGATGACGATCGCGGCAAGCACGCCAAGCGAGATCGGACGCGTCATCGATTTCAGGCGATGCTGCAGCGTTCCCTCGGTCTTCATGATCAGCCAGGTGCTGCCAAGCAGCGCGTAGGCGATGATGAGGCCGAAGCCTGTAAAGAGGCTGAACGGCGTCAGCCAATCGAAGCTGCCGCCGACATAGGTCGTGCCCGACATCTTGAAGCCGTTGATGAAGGCTCCAAGGGCTACGCCCTGGGAAAACGCCGCCAGGTAGGAGCCCGCAGCAAAGGAGATATCCCACAGCGACTGGTGCGCTTCATGCGCCTTGAAACGGAATTCAAAGGCGACGCCGCGCAGGATCAATCCCATCAGCATGAAGAACAGCGGGATGTAGAGGGCGCTGAGCAGCACCGAATAGGCGAGCGGGAAGGCGCCCATCAGCGCCGCGCCGCCGAGCACCAGCCAGGTTTCGTTGCCGTCCCAGACCGGCGCCACCGTGTTCACCATGGTGTCGCGGTCGACCCGATCGCGGATGAACGGGAACAGGATGCCGATCCCCAGATCGAAACCATCCATCACGACATACATCATCAGGCCGAAGGCAATGATGAGCGCCCAGATCAGCGGAAGATCGATTCCCATCGCATTTATCTCCCGTCGCTTCCCATAATCGATGTGTCGAGACGATCCGGAACCGCGGACAGCGGACGGGCCGGCCTGCCGGTTTCGGGGCTCGGTTCGTGACCGTCGAGCGGTTCGGGGCCTCGCGCAATCAGCTGCAGCAGGTAGCGGATACCGGTTCCGAACACGCCGGTATAGAGCACGATGAACAAGATCAGCGTCACCGACATCTCAAGGGCCGAGTGGTTCGAAACGGCATCCCTGGTCCGCATTACGCCATAGACAACCCAGGGCTGGCGGCCGATCTCCGTGGTCAACCAGCCGGCTAGAATTGCGATCAGGCCGGCCGGGCCCATAACCAGGGCGAAGCGCAGAAACATTCTGGATTCGAACAGCGCGTTGCGCCATCTCGCCCACGCGCCCCAAAGGCCGAGCAGCAGCATCAGGAAACCCAGTCCGACCATGATACGAAAGGTCCAGAACACGATCGTCGAGTTCGGACGATCTTCCGGCGCAAAATCCTTCAACCCGGCAATCTGGCCGTTCCAGCTGTGCGTCAGGATCAGGCTGCCGAGATGGGGCAGCTCGAGCGCATAGCGCGTGGTTTCAGCCGTCATGTCAGGCAAGCCGAACAGGATCAATGGCACGCTCGCGCCGGGCGTATTCTCCCAGTGGCCTTCGACGGCGGCGATCTTGGCGGGCTGGTGCTCGCGTGTGTTGATTCCGTGCGCGTCGCCAACAGCGATTTGCACGGGTGCAACCACAAGGACCATCCACATGGCCATCGACAGCATCGTGCGTACGGCAGGTGTGTCACGGCGCCTGAGCAGGTGCCACGCACCCGATGCTCCGACAATGAGTGCGGTGGCCAGATAGGCGGCTATCGTCATATGGACAAGGCGATAGGGAAACGATGGATTGAGGACCACCTTCAGCCAGTCAACGGGCACCACGCGCCCATTGATGACCTCGAAGCCTTGCGGCGTCTGCATCCAGCTGTTGGAGGAGATAATCCACGTCGCGGAGATAAGTGTCCCGAGCGCGACCATCATCGTGGCATAGAAATGCAGGCCAGGTCCGACCTTTTTCCAGCCGAACAGCATGACGCCCAGAAAGCCCGCCTCTAGAAAGAAGGCGGTCAACACCTCGTAGCTGAGGAGTGGCCCGGTGATGCTTCCCGCGAAAGCCGAGTAATGACTCCAGTTGGTGCCGAACTGATAGGCCATCACCAGGCCGGATACGACGCCCATTGCGAACGTTACCGCGAAGATCTGCGACCAGAAACGATAGAGTTCGAGGTATACGTCGTCTTTCTTCCAGAGCCACAGGCCTTCCAGAACGGTCAGATAGCTTGCGAGCCCGATCGAAATCGCCGGGAAAATAATGTGGAAAGAGATCGTGAAGCCGAACTGGATTCGTGCGAGCTCCAGAGCTGTCAGGCCGAACATGGTTCCTCGCTTCTTTTGAAATCAGGCCGCCTTCGCCAGCGGCCAGTCGATTCTTGAACGGACAGCCAGCAACGCATTCAATAGATGCGTCATGTGTTCATCCGCGTGAAACGGTGAGGGTGTGATGCGCAGCCGCTCCCGCCCTCGGGGGACCGTCGGATAGTTGATCGGCTGAATGTAGATGCCGTGCTCGGCGAGAAGCAACTCGCTTGTCAGGCGGCAGCGGTGCGAATCGCCGATCATCAGCGGCAGGATGTGGCTCGGGCTGTCGAGCACCGGCATCCCGGCGTCGAGCAGCATCGACTTGAGCTTTTCGACGTTGCGTCGCTGGCGCAACCGCAGGTCGCCGTTGTTCTTGAGGTGCCGCACGGCGGCGAGCGCGCCCGCCGCGAGATGCGGCGAGAGCGAGGTCGTGAAAATGAAGCTGTCGGCGAAACTGCGGATAATATCGATCATGAGTGCAGAGCCTGCGACATAGCCTCCCATGACTCCGAAGGCCTTCGCAAGCGTGCCCTCGATCAAGGTCACGCGATGGGTTACGCCATCGCGTTCGGCGATACCGCCGCCACGCGGGCCGTACAGGCCGACCGCGTGGACCTCGTCGAGATAGGTGATCGCCCCATGCTTCTCTGCAACCTCGCAGATCGCGGCAATCGGCGCGATATCGCCGTCCATGCTGTAGACGCTTTCGAAAGCCACGATCTTGGGACGCGCGGGATCGACGGCGCCCAAGAGCTCGTCGAGGTGGGCGACATCGTTGTGGCGGAAGATGAAGCGTTCCGCTCCGGAGCGGCGAATACCTTCGATCATGGAATTATGATTGAGCGCGTCGGAGAATATCGCGCAGCCGGGCAGCAGGCGGCCAAGCGTGCCGAGGGCGGCGAGATTCGACACCCACCCCGAAGTGAAGATCAGGGCGGCTTCCTTGCCGTGCAGATCGGCGAGTTCGGTCTCCAGTTGCACATGTACCAGATTGGTGCCGGAGATATTGCGGGTGCCACCGGTGCCCGCGCCCGAACGGTCGATGGCGCGGTGCATGGCCGCCGTCACGTCGCCGTGCTGGCCCATGCCGAGATAGTCGTTGCTACACCACACCGTCACCCGGCGACTCGAACCGTCCGGGTGGCGCCAGAGGGCCTGCGGGAACTCGCCCGCGATCCGTTCCAGCTGGGCGAACGTGCGATAGCGGCCATCCAGCTTCATCTCCGCGATGAGCTGGGAAAACCTGTCGTTGAAGTCAAAGGTGCTGGTCATGTTCGCCGGATTCCCCCGCGTTTGATCACAATTCGGTGTCGATATCGGTCCGGATAGGCCGGCTGACAATGTGCCGCGCGCAACGGATCGCACCGGGATCGGGCAAATCCGACAATAGTCCGGCGAACCGTGCAGGTGGACGTGGTGGCCGAGGCCTGAAGCGTCAATCACGCGATCGGGTTACGCGTTGATCGGGCGGTCGGTCGAATTCGAAAAAGCTGCCGTGTCGCCGAATTACATTTTCGAATGTCCGTAACCCGCAACAAGGAGGCTGTAATGCCGATCAAAAATCCCTTAA
Organism: Bradyrhizobium erythrophlei; assembly: GCF_900142985.1. NCBI lineage: Bacteria > Pseudomonadati > Pseudomonadota > Alphaproteobacteria > Hyphomicrobiales > Nitrobacteraceae > Bradyrhizobium > Bradyrhizobium erythrophlei. The sequence goes on along the minus strand of NZ_LT670849.1, from coordinate 1,534,208 downwards.
CCCGCTGCAAGAAGGCCGTCGTGATATCGAGCGCGCTGGCCGCGCTCGTCCTCGTCACCGGCGCGATCCCGTCACAGGCGCAAAGTAGCGGCTCGTCCACACAGCCCGCCGCGACAGCGCTCAGCCCGGTCGATTACAACTTCGTGGCCCAGGCCAATCTCGGAGCTCCCTTCCAGGTCGACTCCGGCCGTATTGCCGAGAAGGGCGCCACGACAGCGGAAATTCGCGACTATGCCCATCTGATGGTGGTCACCCATATCCCCGTCGTCGATGCGTTAAACAAGATTCTGGCGAACAAGAATGTCGAGGCGCCCCCAAATACCCTTCTGCACGGCGCCTACGACACGATGATCGCCTCGCTGAAGGCGGAGCGTGGTCGCGCGCTCGACCGCGATTACATCGAAGGCCAGGTCGACTACCAGAAGGGAAACGAGGCGCTGTTCCGCAATGAGATCGAGAATGGTAGCGATCAGGCGCTCAAGGACTTTGCGCGGGCGACGTTGCCGAAGATCGTGGATCACCGCGATCGGGCGTCGAAACTTGCCGCGGAAAAGACCGCATCGAAGTGATCGCCTGTCGTTGATCTTTCGAAAACAAAAAGGGCGGCCTTTTGGCCGCCCTTTTTTATTCCGCCGGAATTGCGCCCGGGTCCTGATATGCCGCTTATCGACAATCGTTGCGGCTATCCCAGGCACCGTGAGCGCGCCAGGCCGACCAGGCCATGTAGTCTGTTTCGGGAGTGTAGGGATTTCCCGGTTCGTGGCTGCAGGAAGTGCTGGCAGTACCATCAATCGAATTGTAGCTGTTTTGGAACAGCTCGTTTGCAGCCGTCCGGTGAGCCGGTCGCGCAGAGGCTGAAGTGGTCAGGGCTGCCGATCCGGCAATCAGCAGAATGCCGAGCGCGGATACCATCGTCTTTCGCATTGTCATCTCCATAGATTCAATTGTGCAGGCAGCGCGATGCCGCCGCGCCTGAAGGCGCGTTCGCTTCCGGGTGAAGACCGAGAGGTGCGTTCCGATGCGACGTGCATCGCGCGTGTCGAGAGCCTTGCTGTGCTCCAGACGTGATCTAGGCAGCGCATCGCACTGCACAATTAAATACGGTTTTAGACATCACGGCGTGCGGCCTGCATGGAGCAGCACGTGATTGCGAACGCGCGCGCGCGCGGATTGGTGTCGTGCTTTCGATCAAAAGGAGCCGATCGATCGCTGATCCGTTATGGCTGGCTCGGGTCGAGGATCGCAGGGCGGGCGCTGTATGTAGCCAACGAACGTGCGCGCGATTGAATCCGAAGTTAGTTTCCTAACCGGCAATTTAATAGCCTGCCGGCCAATTCCCCTATCTTTTGGGCATGACGCTGAGTTGTCGAAGTCGGCGACTTGAAACTCTTTTAGCGGGAGCGATTGGCATGGGTATCGAAGGACAAGTCCGCGAGATCACGAAGCGAGCCGGGCGCAGCATGGCGCTCGCCGACGCCGGGCTCGGCAAGGACTATCTGGCGGATATTCGCCGTTACCCGATTCTCGAACGGGAGCAGGAATACACGCTCGCCAAGCGCTGGCGCGAGCAGGGCGATCGTGAAGCCGGCAATCAACTCGTAACCAGCCACCTGCGGCTCGCGGTCAAGATCGCGATGGGATATCGCGGCTACGGTCTGCCGATGGCGGAAATCATTTCCGAGGGAAATGTCGGCCTGATGCAGGCGTTGAATCGCTTCGAACCCGAACGGGACGTTCGCTTCTCCACCTACGCGATGTGGTGGATCAAGGCGTCGATCCAGGATTATATCCTGCGTTCCTGGTCGCTGGTGAAGATCGGAACCACCGCCGCGCAGCGCAAACTGTTTTTCAAGCTGCGCTCGGCCAAGATCCGGATTGCGGCGCTCGAGACCGGTGACCTGCATCCGGAACACGTCGCCAAGATCGCAAAGGACCTCGATGTCGCGGATCAAGAGGTCGTCGAGATGAATCGCCGCTTGGTTGGCGACAGATCGATCAATGTACCTATCAAGGAAGACGGCGAGGCCGGCGAATGGCAGGATCGGCTTGTTGACGCATCGCCGTCGCCGGAGACAATTGTCGTCGAACAGGACGAGAAGGAACACCGCCTCCACGCACTGGCAGCGGCGGTGGAAGTCCTCAGCGGGCGCGAGCGCCAGATTTTCGAGGCGCGGCATCTGGCCGACGAACCCGAAACGCTCGAGCAGCTGGCGGAAAAATTCAGCGTCTCGCGCGAACGCATTCGCCAGATCGAAGTGCGCGCGTTCGAGAAAGTGAGAAAGGCGACACGGAATTTCATCGCGAATGCTCCGTCCCTGGTGCCGGCGAACTAGTGCCCTGATTCCGAAGTTATCTATCATTTTGCGGAAGCACGTTTCGAGCTTCGGAATCGGAAGGACGCTGGAGGACTTATTGATCGAGTGCGGCTTTGGTTCAGAAGTCCGCAAGACGAACGCACGGGCCACAATGATGCGGACATCTCCCGGTCCGCCCTGCCTCATTCAATGTCGGTTTCAGAGGGGTCGGCGAGGCCCGCTTCCTCGGCGGCGACTTTGCCAAGAACGGTCCAGTCGAGCCCGTCGTAACCGCGCGCAATCGCCGTAATCAATCGGTCGCGCACCACTCCCACGGATGGCATCGGCGTACTGGCTTTCTCCGCTTCGGCAAGCGCGAGGCGAACGTCCTTGAGCACGAGCGGCAATATGAACCCAGCTGCGTAAGTGCGCCGGACGACCTTTTCGCCATAGATCCTGTGCGTGCGCCCGCCGAACATCGTGCTTGTCATGATATCGATGAACGGCTGGGGATCCAGGCCGCGCTTGCGTATCACGGCAACCGATTCCGCGATCATCTCGATCGCGGTTGCGGTCATCATGTTGCCGAGCAGTTTGATCAAGTTGGCTTCCTGCGGGTTCTCGCCAACCGCGAATGTCCGCTGTCCGAGGCAATCGAAAATCGGCTGGCATCGCACCAGATCGCCCGGCGCACCGGCCGCCACGACGAACAATTGCCGCGTCCTGGCGGCCTCCGGATTTCCGAACACCGGCGCAGCCACGTAGCCTTGGCCGGCTTCGGCGTGGGCGGCGGTGAGCTCGGCGGCGCAGGCGGTGCTGATCGTACTCATCGAAAGATGGATCGCGCCCTGCATCAGACCGTCGGCGAGGCCGCCCGAATGGTCTTCCTTGCTGCCGAACACGACGTGGCGTACGGCGTCATCGTCGGGCAGCATGCTGATGACAAGCTCGCAGTCGAGGAGATCGCCAAAGTCGGTCGTCGGCTTGAGCCCGAGCTCCTTCAACCTCGCCACCTGATTTTCCCGGCGGACATAGGCAATCACCGGCCGTCCGGCGGCAGTCAGATTTGCGGCCATGGCCGTGCCCATGCGGCCAAGACCGATGAAGCCTATTTCGCCTTTGACCGGTCGAACGCGAGGCGGAGCGTCGGCGCGGGACTTGTCGCCGCCCGCAGGCGCCGCGCTCGCCGAGAGAATAGTCGACTCGAATTCGCACATTGCAGCACCTGATTGAATTGTATGTTTGCTCTCATCTGAAAGCGTTTCAGTCCAGATATCGTCACGACCGCCACGAGTGCTTGTCCCGCCTTGCTGCGCGCCGCGCTTTGTCAGTGCGTTTTGAAAACGAGCTGTGCATTTCGGATAGCGACGCCGTCGCCGATCGGTGCGATCGAACGGCAGCTCGTGCGCCGGGCAGCGAAAGGATTCGTTGGTGCGCGACGTCATGCGGCGATGTCACGTCGTCAGGAGAAATGCGGCGCGTGACTTCACGACGGTGCGAGGACGATGCTCTCGAATGACATTGAATTTAATGGTCCCGGCGAATGCTTCGCCTACATCGGCTGTGTGCGCATAAGCGCAAACTGAGGAATTTGGAGAAACCCGATGACCAAGACCAAGACCATCAGCGCCGCGGTGATTCTGTCCGTGGCTGTCGCTGCGCCGGCGTTCGCCGCGACCCATCACGTCAAGAACTTTCGCAGCGCCTACGATCAGATGACCGACCAGTCCTTCGCTGTGCCGTCATCGCAGGCCGAGCGGAACATTCAGAACTTCGGCTTCAGCGGCCGCGATCCGTCGCGCGTTGGCGGCTGGGATCCGTCGCTCAATCCGTCCGGCAGCTGATATGGACCACGAAGGCAACGGGTGACGCGCAGGACGTGTCACCCGTCCACCTTTCGAACGATCCGAATTGACGCCCGGACCGGTACGTGCCGGCCGTGGCGCAATTGTTTCAGGCCGCCGCTTTTACGAGAGCGCCGACCTGTTTGCCGATTGATGAAACCACCGCTCCAGGAGAGCGTTACCTTGCCTCCGACACCGCTTCGCGGTCGCTTGTCTGCCCGAAAGCAGAAGCTTGTCGTCGACTTTATCGAAGCCAATATCGCAGAGGAAATTTCCCTCGCCAGGCTGGCAAAGCTCGCCGATCTCAGCCGCTATCATTTTGCGCGGGCCTTCCGGCAGACGTTCGGCGTGCCGCCCCATCGTTACCATCTGGCGCGCCGAATGGAGCGGGCCACAAAGTTACTGACCCAGTCGACACTGCCGGTGACGCAGATCGCGCTCCGGGTCGGCTTCAGCGAAACCAGCTCCTTTACCAGGGCCTACCGCAGGTATGCCGGCGTCACGCCGAGTGACCGCCGGCGCGATTAGATGCCCTGCTTGCCCCTCAGAACGGCTTCGATGCATTTGATCAGCACGGAGCTGGGGAATGGCTTTTCGAGAAAGCCGGCGGCACCGGCCTTCTGCGCCCGTATCTGCACGCTTGGATCGGCAAATGCCGTAATGAAAATGAACGGCGTTTGATTGCCGTAACCGCGAACCGCCACCAGAAGGTCCAGGCCGCTCATTCCCGGCATTTGCACATCTGTAACGATGCATGACGAATCGTCCGTATGAGCCGACTGCAGGAAAGCTTCCGCGGACGCAAACGTGCGTACCTCGTACCCGTGCGAGCTGAGAAGATTATCTGCGGCGGCCCTAACTGACGGATCATCGTCAATGACCGAAATTACCTGCACTTCCAAGGCACGCCTTCCTCACTCGCCTGACTCCGACAGTGGGCTCTAAAACTGGTCAGCGAAACTATACGTTGGTTTATCTGCACCGCGCCGGGCGCGGCGCTTGCCAAAGCGTGCTTCTTTCCCAGTCGCTAACGCTTTCCCGAGGTCGGAATCTACTTGGTGCCCTTGACCGCGGCGAGGTAGTCGACAATCGCCGTGACATCTTCGGCGGCGATCGGAGCCTTGTAGATGCTGATCATCTTGTTGACCTCTGATTTCCAGGCGTCTTTCGGCATCGTCGGTTGATTCAACACCATGTCGGCCGAGTGGCAGGCCAGGCAGTTGTTATTGATCGTGTCGGATCCCGGCCCGTCCGGAAACATTTTGTCGCTGTCGGGAAGGTCGATGTTGACCGATTTGAATTCGATCGGCGCGGCCACGCCAACGGCGGGCGTCGCGACGATGGTGAGGATCACGACTGACGGAAGCAGGTGACGAAACATCTCCAAACCCCTTCAGATTGCGACGATACGGGTCGATTCAATGACGTTGCGCATGAAGCCGGCCGGATTCCAGTTCGGCACGTCAGGTTGCGGTAGGCCATTGCTGTTGGTGCAGCGCACCTGAAGACTGTGCTCGCCGGGGCTCGCGAATGTCAGTTGCGTCTCCCACCTGCGGAAGCCGTACTTTCCTTCATCCTGGCCGAGCTGGGTTGGGCGCCAGGTCTTCCCGCTGTCGGTCGAAATGTCGACCCGGGCGACGCCACAGTCGCCGCCGAAGGCGATCCCCCGCAGCGACACCGGGGCTGCGGCTTTCACCGTGCCGCCCGATGCGAAGTTGGTGACGAAGGACCGCGGAACCATCCGGTTGATCGGAATCATCGTGACATTGGCCTGACCGGGTTCGATGTTGGCGCGCGGCGTATCCGGAATCTTGTAGGCCACCTGCGTCCAGTAGTTCGTGTCCGGCTGATCCAGTACCTCGATGTCGTTGAGCATCTTGACCCAGTAGGTCGCATACCAGCCCGGCACGACCAGACGCAGCGGGAATCCGTTCAACAGCGGCAGCTGATCCCCGTTCATGGCATAGGCAAGCATCACTTCGCCGTCGCGGGCATGCTCGATGTCCAGCGACTTCATGAAGGGCGGCGCATCCTCCACCACGGGAGACTCCATTCCCTTGAATCTGACATTGAGCGCGCCCGGCTTCACGCCCGCCTTGTCGAGCACGTCCTTGAGACGGACACCCGTCCATCGCGCATTGCCCATGGCGCCATTTGCCCATTCACCGCCGGGGACCCGGGGTTGAAAGAAGCCGCGCGAATTGCCCGAACATTGATTGACGGCGACCAGTTCAAAGCGCGGCAAATCGAGGATGTCGCGAAGCGACAGCGATAGCGGCTGGTTGACGTGGCCACGCACGGCCAGCTTGAATTTCTCGGGATCGATGCTGGTTGGAATGACGGCCCAATGCCAACGCACGTAGAACTGGTCGTTGGGGGTGAGCGTGCCCTTGTCGAAGGCCTCAAACGGCGTTTCCAGGAGCGGCGGACGCGTCCGCTGCAGGATCATCGGACCCTTCTGCGGAAACGCAGTGGTGATCGTCCGCGCATCGGGGCCGCCGGGCAACGGAAGGTCGACAAGTTTTTCTGCTTTCGCAACCGTTGAAAACATCGCGCCGGCCGCGGCCGTCGCAAGCAGTTGCCGCCGTGTGATCGAATCCGCAAAAGCGCCACGACCTGTCATGTCTGGACCTCCCGGTGTGTGCCGAACCAGCTTGACTGCACATTATTATAGTAGGTGGTCGAGCGCTTGATATGCCAAGGTTGATGGAGACCGGATTTTGGTTTGCGCGGGTGCAAACCTTGGTTTGCTCGCCGCGGGAACTGGTGCACCGCACCCTGACGGCCGCTCAGGCCTTGGTGCGGGAAATGCCAAGGGCTTCTGCCTGTCTCACCAGTTCGGCCAACGATTTCGCGCCCATTTTTCTCGTGATATGGCCGCGGTGGATTTTCACCGTTATTTCGGCAAGGCCGAGCTCGGCGGCGATCTGCTTGTTCATGAGCCCGGATGAAACCAGCGCGAAGATCTCCCGCTCGCGAGGCGTCAGGGTCTCAAAGCGCGTCTGCAACTTCGACACGATGGTCTCGGCCTCGCGGCGCTTGCGGTCGCGTTCGATCGCTGTGGACACGGCATCGAGCATGTCCTGGTCGCGGAACGGCTTGGTCAGGAAATCGACGGCGCCACCTTTCATGGCTCTCACGGTCATCGGAATGTCGCCGTGACCGCTCATGAAGATGATCGGAATGTGCGTATTGGCCTTGGCCAGTTCCGACTGAAAGTCCAGTCCGCTCAAGCCGGGCAATCGGACGTCCAGCACGAGGCAGCTGGCACTGGCGGAAAGCCCGCTTTGCAGCATTTCGGACGCCGATCCGAACAGCATTACCTCCAGCCCAACTGATTGAAAGAGGTTGGCAAGCGCGCGACGCACCGACTCGTCATCTTCAACCACGAGTACGGTCGGTTTGCTTGTCTCTTTCCCGGGCGATGATTTCAGACGATCGTTCATCACACATCCTCTTGATGAATGGGCAGGGCGAATTGAAAGGTTGCCCCAGGTCCCTCATTGCTTGATGCAGACATGCGTCCGCCGTGAGCTTCCACGATCGACCGGCAGATCGACAGTCCCATGCCGAGCCCGCTCGATTTGGTGGTGAAGAAGGCATTAAACAGACGGTTGGCGTTTTCAGCTGAAATGCCTACGCCGCTGTCCGTGACGCTCACAATCAGCTGGCCGGTGTCGCCGCTGGCGGAGCGAACCAAAAGTTCCCGCGGCCGACCGGTGAGCGGCTCCATCGCCTCAATGGCGTTCATCAAGAGGTTGATGATCACCTGTTGCAGCTGAACGCGGTCACCGAGTATCTCGGGCAGCGACGGCGCAAGCTCGGTTTGCAGCGAGACGTCGTTCTTGATCAACTCACGTTCGACAAGCTTGATGGCTTCGTCGACGACCTGATTGAGATTCAGCCTGGCGGTTTCAATGTCGGATTTCGTGGCGAGCGCGCGAACGCGCCGGATCACGTCGCTGGCGCGGCAACCGTCGTTGACCACCCATTCGATCGAGCGGCGCGCGGCCGCGAGGTCGGGTGTTTCGCGATTGAGCCAGCGCAGCGAAGCCTCCGCATTGGCAACGACAGCGGCAAGCGGCTGGTTGACTTCGTGGGCGATCGAAGCGGTAAGCTCGCCCAGCATCGTTACCCTCGTCACATGCGCGAGCTCGGCTTGCGCCTTGCGCAGGGCCTGCTCGGCCTGGTCGGCGCGGATCGACGCGGTAATGTCGTTCCCGGTGCCGCGATAGCCGATGAAAAGGCCTTCGGCGTCGAATACCGGCTTGCCGCTGGTCCGGACGTAGACCTGGGATCCGCTTTCGTTGATGATGCCGTAGACGAAATCCCGAAATGGCCAATGGGCATCCAGCGTCTCCCGATGTCGCCGCCACTTTTCCGGCTCGGCCTCCACGTCGGATGCAACCTCCCACCTCGTTATGCCCGGCAGGTGTGATCTGGTCAAACCAACAACATTGATGTGCTCCGATATCCTTGTGATCCGGTGGTCCGGCCCCGTTTCCCAGAGCCAGTCGGATGCCGTCTCCGCATAGTCACGGAAACGCCGTTCGCTCTCGCGAAGGGATAACTCGGCAAGCTTGCGGTCCTCGATATCGGTTGCCGAGCCGTACCAGCTGACGATATTGCCCGTCTGATCGCGCAGCGGCTCCGCCTCGAACAGAAACCACCGATAGGTGCCGTCGAAGCGCCGCAGGCGAGCTTCAAGGCTGCCCCGCTTTCCGGATTCCCGGATCGTGGTCCACTTCACATACATGTCCTTCTTGTCGTGGGGGTGGAAGGCGCGCGGCCAGTCCAGCTCGATCTCACCTGGCACCAGGCCTGTGAAATCGAGGGCTTGCTTGTTGAGAAAGTCGGGAACCCCGTCGGCGCGCGCGCGCCAGACCAGGATCGGAATTGTATCGGTCACCAGTTGCAGGTGATCCTGAGATCTCTTGATCTCGTCAAAAGCACTTATCAGCTTCTCTTTTGCTTCGTGCTGCTCCGTGATGTCGACGTTTGTGCCGACCAGCTGGATCACTGTCCCCTCGCTGTCGAGCACGGGATGGCCGACAGTCTGGATGTGCTTGACCGATCCGTCGGGAAGTCTGATCCGGTAGGTGACGTTGAGGTCCGTCTTGTTGATGAAGGCGCGCCGCGTGGCCTCCTTCACGCTGGGCAAATCCTCGTCCAAGATGCGATCGCGATAGGCCTTCAGCCGACGGGACTCTTCGACCTGCTCGAACCCGAACAAATGGACGATTTCGTTCGACGTATAGACGAATTCCTTTTGACGCTGATCCCAGGCCCAGCTGCTGGTATGGCTGAGATGCTGGCTCTCGGCCAGATAAGATTCGCTAAGCCTCAATTTCCGCTCGACTTCCCGCGTGGCCGTCACATCGGTTACTGCCCCGACAAATTCGGTTCCTGACGCAGTCTCCGTCGCGTGAGCCATCGCATGGACGTGCTTCACAGAGCCGTCCGGCATCAATAGTCGATACTGATGCTCGAAATCGCCGCCATCTCTCAAGGCCCGGTCGATCATCGCTTGAACAGCGGCTCGATCATCGGGATGCGTGCACTGCAGGATTAATTCGAGGGTTGGCGTCGTCGCCGGATCGACGCCAAAGATTCGAAATGCCTGCTCAGACCAGAAAATCTCGCCGCGCGACACCTTCCATCCGAAACTGCCAGACTGGTTCAGTCTTTGGGCCTCGGTCAGATATGTTTCGGTCTTTAGCAATGCCGTTTCAGTGCGCCTCAAGCCTTCGAGCGCCGTCTGCAGATCATCGCGCGAGCGTCGAAGAGCTTCCGTGGCACTGCTCTGTGCGGTGATGACGAAGGAAACAATCAGCGAAACGATGGTGAACATCACCAGACGCGGCGCTTCCGAGAAGTTAACTTCAAAGAACGTCTGTTTCCAGACAAATAGATTGGCGGGTGGTGCGATGTTGTACTGAAAAACAGTTAGCGCGAGCAGGATCGCAAAAAGCGCCGGACCAAGCCCTGCAAGCCATGCCGTTGCGATCACGGCGCTGAGCAGCAGTAGTCCGATCGGCTCGGGCGTGAAGAAATAGGACATGATCGCAGTCGCCACGGTCGCGATTGCGACCGAAAGGATAGGAACCGCGTAGGCGAACCAACCGTGCGTCGCCGACAATGGCGGGCGGGATTCAGAACGCATCATTCTATTCGTCCGTTCCAACCAAGCTAAACCTTCTCAATCTGCCGATTAGTTTCCGAACCATGCCCGCGTTCGCCATACGGCCGGCAAGAGGAAAAAAGCATCGACCTATTCAGGAAATTAATTGGCCCGGTAGGCCGAATTCGCGCTGCGGACGTCTCACGGGAGTGCATTAAAGCACCTTGAAACCGCATCAGCAATTCGTTCCGAGGTTGCAGTTTCGCCGCGCGGACGTCTCCGCATACCTTGGTATAGTCCCGCTATTCCTTTCTATGCGCCGGCCGACCACGGGTACGATTGAGCGAATGACCTCGCTCCGATTAACTACCATGGCAGATCGGAATTCCCGAGAGCACGTGATGAGAGCGTCTGCGAGCCCGGAAAAACGACTCCGGAAACCGTGAGACGGTCGACGATTCTCATAACGGATGTGTTACGAACACCGCGAGGAAGGCCATGAGATTCATTCTGGTAAATGGCAGGACACCGTTCGGACGGTTCACTTGCGCGAAGTGCGGTGAAGCCATCAGCAATTCCTATCTGCGAGAGATGACGACACACCTCTATTACTGCGATCAGAGCTGTTACTCCGAGCACTGCGTGAAGGCGGCGCTGACTCTTAAGGTCGCTCCGGTCGGGCTTGCGCCCGTCCGCAACAAGCGTTCGGCCGAGGGGGATCTGACGGCCTCGACATAGGGCGCTGGCAGCAGGTGGTGCGTCGATCGCACAGAAAAGGGACAATCGAATGCGAAATCAAAATATCGTCCGCGATATGGTCGAACGACGAGGTGCCGATCCAGCCGCCACAGTGCTCGCGCCAGCGAAACACTACGCGCTGGCGACGCGGAGAGGCCGTCGCCAGCTGCGCGACACCTTGCGGACTTCGCCTGGGTCGGGCGATTTGACGGAGTTGAATTTGCACGTCGACGGCTTTTCGGTCGTTGTCCGCTTTTTCCCCGACGGCGTTTCGGCGAAGCGAGGATCCGGACGCCTCGCCGCGGAAACCCAGTCATTGCTGTTGAGCGCGTTGGAGACGGTTATTCGCGGATCGAGCCAGCCGGCGTCACGCCTTTCGGCGCAGCCGGTGCCGGCCGTGACGGAGACTGTTTTGGACGCAGAAGCCGCCTCGGTTCCGCAAATGGCCGCGGCTCCGACCGTGCTGCGCGTCGGGCCCCTGGAGCTTGACCTTCTCGAGCGCACGGCCAGGCGTGGCGATCGCGTGATTGCGCTGCGCCCGCGGGAGTTTGGCCTGCTGCGCTACATGATGGAGCGCAACGACAAGCTACTGACGCGAGCAAAGCTTCTGCAGGAGGTCTGGAACTACAAGTTCGTTCCGGAAACGAATCTGGTCGACGTTCACATGGGACGGCTTCGGCGCAAGGTGGATGGACCAAATGAACCGGCGATGATTCGCAGCGTTCGCGGTGCCGGCTTCGTTCTGAGCGCCAATCCTCTCATTCAAAGCTGATGCCAGGAACGAAGAGAAGACCGGCGTGCCTTAAACAGTAATTTAGTGGCGCAACCAAAACGAAGCCGTACGTCAACTGTGAAAGAAAAGCGAAGCAATCGACTCTGCAGGAACTGCGGCCCGATCGCGTTCGTCAAATGAAACGAGATGGAGAGTGTGATGACAAAGGTCAAATTGATTGGAGCCGTGGTGCTGTCGGTTCTGCTGGCCGGCCCAGCGATGGCAGCGCGCCACAACGAGCAGCGCCGCAGCGAGCGTGAGACGCCAGTCGTGGACGCGCTGCATTTCGGTTACGGCGGCGGCGCATGTGGCTATCACTCGGGCTATGGCGGTCTGTATGGCGACGGGCGCTATCCGGACAATGTCTGCGAGGATGGCCGCTCTCGTCTCATCGACTGATTTCCGACGCCGGTCTGTCCGGCGTAGTGCCGATCAACAAACCAGGTGGGCCGTGCTCGAGCGGCCCGCTGCTTCGGGCAATCTCGCAATATTGTGAACCCGCGGCAGCCCGTTTGTTTCTTGATGAATGAGGAAGAGCGCTCCCATGATCGGTAAGGAATATCTGCATACGGCTCAGGCGTTGCTCCGTAGTGCCAAGAGCATCACGGATGAAACGATTGCAAACCGCCTGATGGTGCTCGCCGCGGACTACGAGCGCAGGGTCCACAAGGCGGCGTTGGCGCCCGCGGCCGACCGCGCTGGATCATCGCCGAGGTTGGCGAAGTCCGATTGAAGACCGCTTTCGACGTCATTTCGCGAATTCGCCGGAGACGTAGAATGGGCAAGACTGGCGCAGTATCGCTGCTGAGCGTTTTGGGGATCGTTGTCGCCTTGCTTCTGGCAGAAGCGCTGCCGGTCTGGGGCCGTGACCTCGACGGCCGCTATCGTGACTCTCCCTTGCATGACTGGTTCGAACATCTGGCGAGCGGCAAGGGCCTTTGCTGCTCGTTTGCCGACGGCTATATGGTGGAGGACGCCGACTGGGAGACCAGGGGCGGCCACTATCGCGTGCGTGTACCCGTCGCTGCCAACGCTGCCGACGCGATTTGGGTCGACGTGCCCGACGAAGCCGTGATCACCGAGCCCAACAGAGCGGGGCGAACCATGGTGTGGCCGCTTTACGGCCTTGGGCCTGTGACAATTCGATGCTTCATGCCCGGAACCATGACCTGACTTTCCTGATCGGGGGATCGGAAAATGATACGAGCACTTTCCGTTCTCGCTGCTGCCGCAGTCCCGCTATTGGGATCGGCAATGCTTTCGGCGCGCGACAGCGCCACGCCGCTTTCTACGACAGCTCTCCAAGAGATCGCACGCGTCGAAAACGAGATCGAGCGCATCGAGCAGGAAAGCATCGATCGCCTGACGTCGCCTCCCGAGAATCAGGTGCAGCAGATCGAATTGCTTGGGAAATTACTGCTCTTCGACAAGGAGCTCTCGGTCAATCGAAACGAAGCCTGCGCCTTCTGCCATATGCCGGAAGCCGGCTTCGCGGGGCCAGTCTCCGAAATCAACCGAACCACGGGATCCTATCCCGGATCGGTCAGGACCCGATTCAGCGAGCGTATCCCGCAGACGCATAGCTATGCGCCGCTGTCTCCGGTGCTTCACTACGATGATTTGAAGGACGACCTGGTCGGCGGCAATTTCTGGGATATGCGCGCGACCGGAAGGCGTCTCGGCAATCCCGCCGCCGAACAGGCTGAAGGGCCGCCGACAAACCCGGTCGAAATGGGATTGGCCGACTTTTCCTGCGCGGTTTACCGTGCCTCCAGTCGGCCCTACCGGACTCTGTTTGAGAGGGTCTGGGGTCCTCAGGCATTCGAGGTCGCCTGGCCGGCCAATACGGCCGCCGTCTGCGACAGTCCTGGACCGCCGGCTGCCGACGATCCGTTGCCGGTTCATCTGACCCCGGCCGACCGGGGGCGGGCCGCCGCAACGTTCGACCAGATGGCGCAGTCCATCGCGAGCTACGAGGCCTCGCACGAGGTGTCGCCGTTCTCCTCGAAGTACGACGCGGTTCAGGCCGGCAAGGCGCAATTCACCGCCCTCGAGCAGCAGGGATATGACGTGTTCAGAGGCAAGGCGAAATGCAACCTCTGTCATCGTGACGGCGGACCAGGCGAGGAGCCGATGTTCACCGATTACACCGCCAGCAATATCGGCACCCCCGCAAACCCTGACCTGCCGTATTATGCCGAGGGCAAACCCGACGATCGTGGCTACGTCGCCAACAGGAGCGGCGCTGCTTTCGTCGATTTCGGCGTGGGCGGCTTTCTGGCGGATGGCCACCCGCTCAGCCAGCCTTCGGCGGTCGATGCGCGCTGGAAACCGCTGGCGCCCCAGAACCGCGGCCACTTCAAGGTGCCGACGCTGCGCAACGTCGACAAGCGTCCGAGCGCTGACTTCGTCAAAGCGTACGGCCACAACGGCTACTTCAAGAGCCTGAAGCAGATTGTGCACTTCTACAATACGCGCGACGTGCTGCCGCGCTGCTCGGCGCGCGGCACGGGCGAGGGCACCGCCTGCTGGCCGGCGCCGGAAACCACCGATAACCTCAACAAGAGCAAGGTCGGCAATCTGCAGCTGTCGAACGAGGAAGAAGACGCGCTGGTGGCGTTCCTGCAGACGTTGACCGACGGATTTCATCCCGCCGAACGAAAGTAGTCTCTGGCGTGGCCTGTATCGCGCGCCCAGAGCCTATCCGGTTTGATTGAAGCAAAAACCGGGCTCTAAATTCTTGTTTGACGCGCTTTCTTCACGCGAACCGGTGTCCACCCGTCTCCGCCAGGGCTTCGCCGGGCCACTAGCTCACTCGGCCGCCGAAGCTTTAGCGAAGGCGGCTTCGCTCGAAAACGCTCTAGGGCGGCTCAGTTTTTCTGAAGCACCTTGGCGGGGAAAGTCGCCTCATTGGTCTGGCCGTTCGGATCGGTCCAGATGCAGTCAACGACGGCGCCCCTGACGGTTTCGATCGTCATCAGCGGTCCACCCGAGCGCAGACGCACGAGATCGCCCTGCAGCAGGGGAGAGGCGCTGGCCTCGTCAGCCGCGTGCTCCGAAATCGCTGGGGCCGAGTAGGCAGGACGGGCAAAGGGCTGGCTCAGCACCACCATTGCCGCCAAGGCCATCATCGCAAGTTGCTTGGTCCGGAACATGTTGAACTCCATTTTGCTCTTACCTGCTACGTAAGCACGTCTGCTGGCCGGCCCAGTAAATTCTCTTTCACGAGGCGTTCCGCCGCCGACCAGACAGGATCGGGAATGGCGGCATCATTCCGCCGGCTCTGGCAGTGCTGCGGCCTGGTGCCGTTCGCCGAACAGCCAGGTCTGCAGGCGGTCGAGATAGAGGTAGACGACCGGCGTCGTGTAGAGGGTAAGCACCTGCGACAGCGCGAGACCGCCGACGATGGCATAGCCGAGTGGCTGGCGGATCTCCGAGCCCACGCCGGTGCCGATCATCATCGGCACCGCGCCCAACAGCGCCGCCATCGTGGTCATGAGGATCGGGCGGAAGCGCTTGATACACGCCTGATAGATCGCTTCTTCCCTGCTCAAACCGTCGACCTGTTCGGCTTGTAGCGCGAAATCGACCAGCATGATGCCGTTCTTCTTGACGATTCCGATCAACAGGATGATGCCGACGATCGCGATGACGCTGAGGTCGAAATGAGCCGCCATCAGCAGTAACAACGCGCCGACGCCGGCCGACGGCAATGTCGAGATGATGGTGATGGGGTGGATTATGCTCTCATATAGTACGCCAAGGATCAGATAGATGACGAACAGCGAGGCAAGGATCAGGATCGGCGTGCTCTTGAGCGACGCTCCGAAAGCCTGCGCATTGCCCTGGAAGCTGGTCTGCAGCGACAGCGGCGGATGCAGCCCCTTTTCGACCGCCTGAATATCGCTGACGGCCTGGCCGATGGCAGCGCCCGGCGCAAGGTTGAACGAGATGGTCACCGACGGGAATTGTCCCGTATGGTTGACCACAAGCGGCGCGACCTTGATGGCCGAGTCCACCAGCGTCGATATCGGCACCTGCTGCCCGCTCGATGATTTGACGTAGATGTTTTGCAGAGCGTCGGGCGAATACTGGAAGTTCGGAGTAACTTCCAGGATGACATGGTACTGCTGCAGCGTGGTGTAGATGGTCGAGACGATGCGCTGGCCAAAGGCGTCGTCCAGCGTGTTGTCGATCGTGTAGGGCAGGATGCCGTAGCTCGATGCGACGTCGCGCTTGATGGTGATATCGAGCAGCGGCCCGCCATTGAGCTGGTCGGTGGCGACGTCGGTGACGGTGTGGAGTGCCTTGATCTTCTGATAGAACAGATCTGTCCAGTGATTGAGCTCGCCGGGATCGGCATCGTTCAGCGTGTACTGGAACTGGGTCTTGTTCAGCCGCGCGCCGATCGTGATGTCCTGCGCGGCCTGCATATAAAGGGTAATGCCCTGGATTTTTGCGAGGCTGGTCTGCAGCCGTCGGATCACCTGATCGATCGGACCGCGCTCGGCTTTCGGCTTGAGCTGGATGAACAGACGGCCGTCGTTGATCGTGTAGAGGCCACCGCCGGCGCCCGTTGCCGCGCCCACCGATTGCGTGGCGGGATCCTTCATGATGACATCGAGCATGGCCTGCTGGCGCTGGGTCATCGCTTGATAAGAGATGTCCTGCGCCGCCTCCGACTGACCGATGATCAATCCGGTGTCCTGCTGGGGAAAGAAGCCCTTGGGAATAATGACGTAAAGATACCCGGTCATGACCACCGTGCCGAGCATCACCATCAGCGTGATGAAGCGGTGCCGCATCACGATCTTCAGGCCGGCCTCATAGAGGTTGAGCAGACCGTCAAAGCAGCGCTCCGAGAACCGGTAGAGTCGGCCGTGGTCATGGCTCTCCGGCTTCAGCAGGTAGGCGCACATCATCGGCGTCAGCGTCCGTGAAATGATGAGTGAAAGCACGAGCGCGACGCTGACGGTCATCGCGAATTCGCGGAACAGCAGGCCGACATAGCCGCTCATCAGGAACAGCGGAATGAACACGGCGATCAGGGAGAAGGTGATCGCCATGACCGTGAAGCCGATCTCGCCGGAGCCTTTCATGGCCGCATCGTAAGGCGAAAGGCCTTCCTCGATGTGCCGCGAGATGTTTTCGATTTCGACGACCGCATCGTCGACCACAAAGCCGACCGCGATCGACAAAGCCATCAGGGAAAGATTGTCGAGCGTGTAGCCCATCTCGTAGAGGATCGCGAAAGTGCCGATCAACGAGAGCGGCACCGTCACGGCCGGGATAATGGTCGCCCAGAAGCTGCGCAGGAAAACAAAGATAACCATGACGACCAGTGCGATAGTCAACAGCAGCGTGAACTGCACGTCCTCGATCGACGCGCGGATGGTCTGGGTACGATCGGAGATGACATCGATCTTGACGGCGGCCGGAATCGAAGCCTGCAGCACTGGCATCATGGCCTTGATGCGCCGCACCGTTTCGATGACGTTGGCGCCGGGCTGGCGCTGCACCGCGAGTGTGATGGCCCGCTTGTTGTTTTCCCAACCGGCGATCAGTTCATTCTGTCCCGCGCTGACGGCGCGGCCGACATCGCGGATGCGGACCGGCGATCCGTTACGGTACGCGATGATCAGGTCGGCATATTTGGCAGGGTCGAAGAGTTGGTCGTTGGTATTGAGCGTGAAGGTCTGGCGCGGGCTGTTGAGCTGACCTTTTGGAAGATCGACATTCGCCTGGCCGAGCACCGTGCGGACATCCTCAAGGTTGATGCCGCGGGCCGCCAGCGCGGTCGGATCGACCTGAACGCGCACGGCCGGTTGCTGCTGACCGCCGATACCGACAAGCCCGACGCCGGAGATCTGCGAGATCTTCTGTAACAGGATATTCTGTGCATAAGCGTCAACCGTCGTGATCGGCAGGCTGTCCGAGGAAATCCCGAGCACCAGGATCGGCGTGTCGGCCGGATTGACCTTCCGGATCATCGGAGGGTACGGCATGTTCTTGGGCAGGTAGGCACTCGCGGTCTGGATTGCCGAGAGCGTATCGCTGACCGCGCCGTCAAGATTGCGGCTCAATTCGAACTGCAGGGTAATCTGGGTGTAGCCAAGCGCACTCGAGGATGTCATCTGCGTGAGGCCAGGAATCTCGCCGAACTGCAGTTCCAGCGGCGATGCCACGGTGGCGCCCATGGTCTGCGGGTCGGCGCCCGGCAACTGGGCCGTCACGGTGACCGTCGGGTAGTTGATGTTCGGCAGCGCCGCCACCGGCAGCAGCGGATAGGCGACCAGACCGCTTACGAGCAGTCCGATCATGACCAAAGCGGTGGCGATCGGCCGTTGAATAAAGGGTGCGGAAATATTCATGGGATCGGAGCCTGCATTGCGTCCTGGGCAGCAGCTTCTTCAGCGGCTTTGCCGTGCAGCAGTTGGACATGCGCGCCCGGCTGCAGTTTGTATTGTCCGTCGACGACGACCTGCTCGTTAGCGTCGAGCCCGGAGTCGATCAGCGCCTGGCCGTCGCTGATCTGCGCGACCTTGATCTGACGGATTGCTACGGTGTTGTCGGGTTTGATGACCCAGGCGTAGGGTCCTTTCGGACCTTGTTGCACCACAGCGGCCGGAATCGTCAGGCCATTATGCCGCGTGTCGAGCAGCAGCCGTGCATTGACGAGCTCGCCCGGCCAAAGCCGGTTGCCCTTGTTGGAAAAGTTCGCTTTGAGCTGGATCGAGCCGGTCGTCTGCAGGATTTCATTGTTGACGAGGCCGAGCTCGCCCTCGTCCAGCTTGATCGTATTGTCCTGGCTGTAGGCGAGAACCTTGAGCGCGCCCTTGGTCTTCTCTTGTTGCTCCTGAATCTGCGGCAGCACCGTCTCGGGAAGCGTGAAGATCAGGGAAATCGGGTCGATCTGCGTCACGACGCAAAGGCCGCTTGCAGTCGACGGACTGATGATGTTGCCAATGTCGATCTGACGAATGCCGACGACGCCATCGATCGGTGCCGTCAGTTGCGTGTAGCTGAGCTGTACCTTCGAGGCCTGGATCAGGGCCTGGTCGGTCTTGATCGCTCCCTGTAGTTCGCCGACCTGCGCATTCTGTGTTTCCACCAGTTGTTGGGTGGCCCAGCCCTGGTTTCCGAGCTGATTGTAGCGTTTCTGATTGGCCTGGGCGTTCATCAGCTGGGCCTGATCGCGCTCCAGTTGCCCGGTGTATTGATCGATCATCGCCTGATAGGGACGCGGGTCGATCTGCGCGAGCAGGTCGCCGGCGTGCACGTTCTGGCCTTCGGTAAAGTTGATGCTGATGATTTGTCCCTGGATCTGGGCGCGCACGACGTCGGTATTGTAGGCGATCACGGTTCCAACGCCGGTGAGATAGACCGGGACGTCATGTTGGGCGACGGTCGTGGCAACGACCGGCACCGGAGCCGGCGGAATGGGCGCAGCTACGGCCTCCTGTAAAGGCCGAACGTGCAGGAGGTAGAAAAGACCGCCGGCCACGACGGCAGTCATGACCAGGGCAGCGGGAATAATGGTCTTCCTTTTCATGATCGCTCTCTTTTATGAATCAGGATTGGTTCACGGCGTCGTGCTGGTCGCCGCGTTCGCTCCCGTGGTGCCTGTCATTGGCGAAACGCTCGGCGCGGGCACCGCCGCCCAGGAGGTGACGCCCAGATTGCCGATCTCGGTAGAGTCGAGCGGAATTCCGCTGCGAGCGCCGGGTGTCGTGGGCGCCGCCGAAGTTGGACTGGATGACGAGGCAACGGTGCTTGAGCCCGAGCCGCACATTCCCGATGAGCCAGCCGTTGTCGTCATTCCGGAGATCGCTGACACGCCCGAGGTCGCCGATATTCTCGATGCTGACCGAATGGCGGACGTTGCCGGAGCCGGGGACGCGGTCGCGGGGGGTGCAGTTCCGTTCAGCGTGACGCCTCCACCGTCATAGCTTGAGGGTGAGCCGTACATTGCCGCTGGCGGAGTTCCCAACGTCGAGCATGCCGTGTTGCCGGCGCCTGTCGGGTAGCTCGGCAGCGAACTGACCACGGACGCCGAGGAGAGCGCGGGTCCCATCGGGATTCCGGTCCCGGCGATCGGCGTGCCGGGATTGCTTCCGAGCGGCGAGGTGGTGTTGAGCGGAGGCAAGGTTGTGCCCATGCCCATCTGGGCGAAAGCGGGGCCACCGCAAAAGCAGATGGAAACCACCGCGACGATGAACAACGGCCTCATGAGGACTCCCCGGATAAGCAGATTGGCCGCGCCGGAGATCGTTTCCGCCTGATGACGGGCCAGACCTGCCATGCGCCGCATTCAAACACGGCATGCATTCATCTCTCTCTCAAGGTGGCGAGGGTCCCCGCCATTGCCATTAAATTAGGATTCATGCAGCGAACCTCGCCCGAGGCTCTTTTTCCGGATCGCACGACCAGGCGACGGCTTGCGCCACAGATCGAATCCTTCGGCGGCGAGGAGCGCAGTCAGCAGTCGCGAATCTGAAGTCTGGACGGGTTATTTGCCTGCAAGGCCCGGCACCAGAATCGGGATGCCCGAAATGCTGGATTGGAATCCTGAAGCGCCGCTGATCGAGGCTGTCGATGCCGCAAGGCTCGCCGGCGCGGTTGTGGTGGTCGTCGGAGTCGATCGCAGAGTCGTAGCGACAGGCATGGTCGGAACCGTCGGCAGCGTTGTGCCTGGCGTGGCTGCAAACGGCGATACAAGCGGCGTCGGTATCGTAGCCCAGGAGCCGACGCCGAGATTGGCAATCTCCGAGGAACCCAGTGGAATGCCGACTCTCGGATTGCCGCCGGGCGTCGTGGCGGCCGTCGACGTTGGAGTCGATGGCGATGCGGCGAGCCCGTTCGAGTCGGCGCTGCACATTCCGGTCACTCCCACCGTTCCCGTGGCATAGGTTGTCGACATCCCGGAAATTGGCAACGTGCCCGGGTCGGTCGGTGCGACGTTTGGTGCGGACATTCCAGCCGTACTGCCGGATGCCGTCACGTTAGGTGTCATCGTCGTGGAGCCCGCCGTCGCCGTTGCCGTCGATCCCATCGCCATTCCACCGCCGTCATAGGCGTCGGCTGATCCCGTGACTCCCGGTTGCGACATTATCGGCGTCGGGCAGGTCGTGCCGGAGCCCGACAAGGCAATGGTGCCTGACGAGTAGGTAGCCAGCGGACTGACACCAGCAGATTTGATTTCGATTGCGCCGAGCGGGATTCCGGTGCCACCCATCGAACTCGAGTCGATTCCAAGCGGTGAGGTGGCGCCGATCGGAACCGTGGACATGTCGTTCACTTCGGGAACGTAGTCGAGCTGCTGGGCGGACGCCGGGCTGCTGCAATACAGGAGGGCAGGGACCGCAGCGATCAAGAAGAGTCTCACGGTGTGCTCCATGCGGCTCACGGCCAGACGGCGTCCGGCAGGTTGACGACAATGGGCTTTGGCGTGCTTCGAACGACGACCCAGCGGAAGGGATGCACTTTCGACGGGTTGATCTCCATGTGCGGCAGGAAAGCGGGGACATGAATGAAATCGCCGGCGCACGCCAGCGCTGTGAATTCGCCGTTCTCTCCCCAGCGGACCTCGCACCTTCCCGAAAGCACAAAGGCAACCGTCTCCTGGCTTCCGTGATGGTGAACGCCGGTCCGCGCGCCAGGCTCGACTTCGAAAATGCCGCCCCACAGCGCGGAGGTGACGCCAACTTCCGGTGCAATCGCAGCGCGGCGCTGCGAGCCGGACGTCTGCGCCGTCCCGAGATCGAATTGATCGGGACGAACGATTCGGATCGGGTTGCTGTTGCTCATGATGCGACCTCCGTCGTCGTTCAGGCAGCCACACGATTTGGCGGCGCCATGAACTCGGGCCCGATCGGATTCTCGATCGTCTTGTCGAGGATGCTGTCGATCTCGGCCATCACCTCGCTGTCGAGGCGCCATCCGAGGGCACCTGCGATCGGCGAAAGCTGATCGGCGCGCCGGGCGCCCCACAGGGCGATGTTCATCTTGTTGCGGTCGAGCACCCATCTCACGGCGAGATGAATCACCCGCCTGCCGAAGCGCGCTTTCGCGATACGGTCGAGCTCGTCGACGGCGGCGAGATATTGGCCAAACCGCGGGGCGACAAATTTCGGATCGCTCTTGCGAAGGTCGTCGCCGGTGAACTGGGTGGTCGGCGACATGCGGCCCGACAAAAGCCCGCGGCAGAGCGAACCATAGGCGAGCACCGCGATATCGCGATCGCGGCAATAGGGAAGCACGTCCTGCTCGATCGCGCGCTCGAACAGGTTGTACGGCGGCTGCGCGGTGTGAAGCGGCGCCACCTTGCTGAATTCGTCCATCTGGGCGGGGCTGAAATTGCTGACGCCGATCGCGCGGATCTTTCCAGCGCGATGCAAGGAGGCCATGGATTCGGCGACTTCGGCGATCGGCGTGTCGGGATCGGGCCAGTGAACCTGGTAGAGGTCGATCACGTCGGTTCGAAGCCGGCGCAGGGAATTCTCGACTTCTTCGACAATGCGGGTCTTTCGCGCGTCGCGAAACGGCTTGCTGTCCTTCCAGTTGAGGCCGACTTTGGTCGCGATGAGCGCGCGCTCGCGCCGTCCGTCCATCGCCAGTGCCTTTCCGACGATCTCTTCCGAATGCCCGAAACCGTAGACAGGTGCGGTGTCGATCAGATTGATGCCGCGGTCGAGCGCGCTGTGAATGGTCTTGATGGCCTCGCGTTCGTCGCTGCCGCCCCACATCCAGCCGCCGATGGCCCATGTGCCCAGCGCAATTCGCGAAGCGCGGATCGTGGTGCCGGAGATATCGACATATTCCATGTCGGCCTGGCTTGCTTGTGATTGGTTCATCTTGAAACTCTCGTTATTGCGTTCTTGTTGTTTGCGGGTCTTGCCACGCGGAGATTGGCTGCAGTTCCGAACTGCGGAAGGGACGCCCGCAATCGGATCTGCAGCCGCGATCGTCATGGAGAGAAAAGGCACCGGGCTCTCCGGCTGACGTCGTTACCTGCCGACATAAGCGGGCTGCGGCGCGCCGCCACTAAATTGGCCGTTAGGAAGCGTCAGGCGCCGGCGACGCCAGCGGGAGATCGTGCGTTTTGGAAAGCGGCTCGCAGCGGCAATAACTATATGTGATGGCGAGCTCTCGAATTCTCAAAATCCGCTCTTTGCGAAATCCTTCAAGCTTCGCGCAGCCGTTGTTGCGGCACCGGGTGAGCGCGCGAACGGTGCTCGCGGCGCCGTGAAATGCCTGAAAGTCATTTTAATGGTCGAACGAAGGAGAATTCCTATCTCCAACTCATCGGAAGCGTCGGCGCGCGCAAGTTTGGAAAATGGCGCGCTCCGTTCCGTCAACTGAATGGAGTAAACGATGAGAAAGACGATCACGATTTTGGCGACGGCCCTGCTGGCTTCGACCTTGGCGATTGCGCCAGCCGATGCGCGCGGCGGCGGAGGCGGTGGTGGACACGGAGGCGGCGGCTTCGGCGGCGGCGGTCATATGGGTGGCGGCTTCGGCGGAGGCGCGCACATTGGCGGCTTCGGTGGCGGCGCGCACGTTGGTGGCTTCGGCGGCGGTGAGCACATCGGTGGCATCGGCCATGTTGGCGGTGTCGGTCGCTTCGATGGTTCGCGCTTCGCGTTTGGCGAAGGCGCGCGCACCGGCGGCATCCATCAACACGCCATGCACCGGTTCAGTCATCCGTATTATGGCTACGGCGTGGACTGCTACGACTGGTACCTCTCGCATCCGGCCGACAGCGTGTCGCCCTATGGCTATTGCGGCTGATGCATCGTCGGTTGGTACCTTAGCAACTAAGTCGTCCGCGGCGAAGGGGAGACAGGTGCTCCCCTTCGTTCCGGCGATGCGAGAGAACGCAGATGACAAAGGTTCTTTTGATCGAAGACGACGATGAGACAGCGGAGGAAATATCCGCCGAGCTGACCGGGCGCGGGTTCGAGGTCGAGTGGTCGTCGAACGGAATCGAGGGTCTCGACAAGGCGCGATCGCTGCGGCCCGATGCGTTGATCGTCGACCGTCTTCTGCCGGGGATGGACGGTTTGTCCGTCATCGACACCTTGCGGAAGGATCAGGTGCGTACGCCGGTTCTGGTGCTCAGCGCGCTTGGCGCCGTGAACGATCGGGTACGCGGCTTGCGGATGGGAGGCGACGACTACCTGACCAAGCCGTTTGCGGTCGTCGAACTCGTGGCGCGGATAGAGGCGCTGTTGCGCCGCCCCTCGGAATCGCGCGAGACGATTTTGCGGGTGGGACAGCTCGAACTGGACCTGATCGAACGCACGGCAAGGCGTGGCGAGCGCGACATCGATTTGCTGCCGCGGGAATTCCGTCTTCTCGAATACATGATGCGGCGGAGCGACCAGTTGTTGACGCGAGCGATGCTGCTCGAGGAGGTTTGGAACTACAAGTTTGTTCCGACGACGAATCTGGTCGACGTTCATATGGGGCGCGTCCGCCACAAGGTCGACGGGCCGGGTGAGGCGACGATGATCCATAACGTCCGCGGCGCAGGGTTCATCCTGCGCACCGTGGACCAGCTCGGGTAACGAAACCGGATGCTTCAGGTTCAATTCCTGCGCTCGAACACCTTCAGATGGGCTTCCGCGGTCGCGGGCCTGTTCGCGACGTTCGTCGTCATCCTGTTCGGTTTCATCTATTTCAACATCGACGGCTACCTGGTGGCGCGATCCGACCGCCTGCTCGAAACGCAAGCTGCGTTTCTGGCGTCGCTGCCGTTCGAGCACGGCGTACACGTGATCGAGGATCATCTCAGGCTGGATGACCGAGGTGTCCAGTTTGCCGGACTGTTCGATTCCAGCGGAAAGCGGCTTGCCGGCAATCTCGATCAATTTCCGAAAGACATTGCGATCGGCGCGCCGCCGCAGAACGTACGCGTCATGCAGTCAAGCGGCGGCAAATCGACTGATCCGCTGATCCGCGCCACGGCGCGGCGTCTGGCGAACGGCAACGTCGCTCTCGTAGGCAGAGTCGTGGACGAAACATGGGAAATCTCCCACGTTGTCGGTGAGGCGCTGGCGCTGGGACTGCTGCCGGCTTTTTGCCTCTGCCTGCTGGCCGGCGCCTGGTTGAGCCTGCGCGCGCAAAGGCGCGTCGAGGAGGTCAACCAGCGGGTCCAGCGCATTATTGCCGGAGATTTGCGCGAGCGTCTTCCGCATCGCGACGTCGACGAGCCGTTCTCGAATCTTGCCGTCATCGTCAACGGCATGCTGAACGAGATGGAGACCATGATCAACGCGCTTGCTGGCGTCGGGAACGACATCGCGCATGAACTGCGGACGCCGCTGACGCGGGCGCGGCTGATACTGGAGCGCGGGCGATCCAATGCGACCAGTCTCGAGCAATTTCAGACGGCCGCAGACAAGACTGTCGCGGGCATCGATCAGGCGCTCTCCATCGTCACGGCGCTGCTGCGGCTCGCCGACATCGAGAACAGCCGGCGCTCCGCCGCGTTCGGCGACGTTGCCGTCCCCGATCTGCTCCGTCAGGTCTGCGATATCTACGAGCCGATTGCCGAAGACAAGGAGATCAATCTCAGCGTCGACATCGCCGGCAATCTTGAAGTGCGTGGCGACCGCGATCTCCTGTTCGAGGCGATCGTCAATCTCGTCGACAATGCGGTCAAGTTCACCCCCGAAGGCGGCAAGGTGATGATTGAGCTGGCGCAGGCCGAACAAGGCGCTGTCGTGCGCATCACCGACACCGGGCCGGGCATCCCGCGTCAGGAAACGGAAGCGGTGCTGCGGCGGTTCTACCGTTCCGACAAGGTGCGTCACACCGCGGGTGTTGGTCTCGGGCTCAATCTCGTGGCGGCGATCGTCAAGCTGCATGGATTTCGGCTGATGATCCATCCCGGGCCCGGCGGCTGCATCGAGATCCTGTGTCCCGACCGGCGGCTGGACCGGGCAGCGAGAACGAATGCGGTTTCTTGCGCCGCGTGAACGATCGATTGCCAGGTTGGCTTCGTCCGTCTCAGCAACCGGCCATGCAGGCGGAATTATTGACGTCCGGCCTCGCATCGTCGACGAACATCTTGCGGTTCGGCATCTTGATGGCGGTCATCGTTTTGGCGTCGAGGACGGCATCCGCAGGCAACAACCCGTTCAAGTGCAGAATATAGGCGGAAACAGCATAGACATCCTCGTTCGATAGCGACCCCGGCGCGTTTTGCGGCATCGCGCGGTGGATGTAATCGAACAAAGGCGGCGCATAGGGCCAGTAGCTGCCGACGGTTCGGATCGGTTTCGACGTCGCAAGCGTTCCCTGGCCGCCCACCAGCCTGTCGCCGACGCCGCCCTGGCCCTGGTCGCCGTGACACGCGGCGCATTGATTCTGGTAGACCTCGCGTCCGTGGCTGACGCTGCCGCTGCCCGCCGGAAGCCCGCGTCCGTCAGGTCCGACATCGATGTTCCAGCCGGCGATCTCGGCCGGCGTTGCCGTCCGTCCGATACCGAAGGGGCTCTGGGCGCTCGAAGCTGCGATCGTCGCCAAAAGGATGCCGGTGACAAGGACGACGTTGCTCTTAGCTGTTTGCCGCATTGCTTACCTCGCCATCGACTGCGATGCGCCACGGCCAGATCGCGTTGTTGTGGTAGAAAAAGTTCTCGCCGCGCACCGCGATCAATTCGGCGAGCGTGGGCTGGACGTAGCCGGTCTCATCGATCGCGCGGCTCTGGATCACGGTCGGCTCGCCGTTCCATCGCCAGGGCAGACGGAAGCGCGTGAGTGCGCGGGTCAGCACCGGCTCCTGCAACTCGGCCTCCTGCCAAGAGCTGCCGTCATCGACCGACACGTCGACCCGCCTGATCTTGCCGCGCCCACTCCAGGCGATACCGGAGATCTCGTGAAATCCGCTTCCTGACAGCCGCTGGCCGCCGGAGGGACGCAGAATGATCGACTTTGCTTCCATGACAAACGAGAACTCGCGCGCAACGCCGTCGGGCATCAGGTCGGTATATTTCGAAGTCTCCTCGCGCGAATAGACCGGCTCGGCCGTGACGTGGAGGCGTCTCAGCCACTTCACGTTCATGTTGCCTTCGAAGCCGGGCAGGATCAGCCGCAGGGGATAGCCCTGCTGCGGCCGCAACCGCTCGCCATTCTGGCTGTAGACGATCATCGCATCGTCGAGACACTTGTCGATCGGGATGCTTCGTTTCATGGCGACCGCATCCGCGCCCTCGGCGATCACCCATTTGGCTTCCGGCCGCAGCCCGGCTTCTTCCAGCACGAGCTTCATGCTGACGCCGGTCCATTCCGCGCAACTCAGGAGTCCGACGAGATCGGAGGCGGTCTTGCCGAACGGCTTCTGGTAGCCGGGATTGCCGGAGCATTCGAGGAAGTGGATTCGCGACGTCGAAGGGAAGCGCTTGATGTCGTCGACGGTGAAAATCATCGGACGTTCGACCAGGCCATGCAGCATCAGGCGATGCTGCGCCGGGTCGATAGCGGGAACGCCGGCATGGTGGCGCTCGTAGAACAGGCCGTTCGGCGTAATGATCCCGTCGAGATCCTGCAGCGGCGCGCGTCCAGAGGCCGACAGATACTGCGGCAGGTCTTTCGGAATATTCTTGACGACGTGTTTTTCGAACGGAGACGGGCTGCCGTAAGGCTGGCTGCCCATGGGGTCGCCGGGCGTCTTCATCCATTCCGGGACGTCAGGCGGAAGATTGCTCGAAGCGCTTGCGCTTCCGATCGCGCGGCCGGCCAGCGTCGCGCCGCCGATCGCAGCCGCGCCGCGCAGAAGCGAGCGGCGCGATGGTCGGTCAGGATCGCTATGGCCTATCTTGCTGTGAGGCATTCGGCGTTCTCATCCGGACCATCACGCGTCTTCATCGAAGGCGCGCCAACGTTTTCCGTCGCTGAACCGGCGGCATCAATCCGCTCGCGCGGAATTGGGGCCGCCGGAAGCTGGTGTTAGTGGCCTTGTGTCGAAGCGGTGGACACGGACGCGGACGACACGCGCCACACCGTATTTCCGACGTCATCGGCGATCAGCAACGCGCCGCTCCGATCGACGGCGAGCCCAACCGGGCGGCCGCGGGCGTGGCTGTTCTGGTCGAGGAAACCGGTGACGACGTCTTCCGCCGCACCGGAAGGCGTACCGCCGCTGAACGGCACGAACACAACCTTGTAGCCGTTCAGCGGGGTGCGATCCCAGCTTCCATGCTCGCCGACGAAAGCGCCGCCGCGGTAATGCGCAGGAAGGGCGTTGGCCGTATATATCGCCAGTCCCAACGGCGCCACGTGAGAGCTCAGCGCATAGTCGGGTTTGATGGCGCTCGACACCAGGTCAGGCCGTTGCGGCATGACGCGAGGATCGAGATGCTGGCCATAATAGCTGTAGGGCCAGCCGTAGAAGCCGCCGTCCTTGACCGAGGTCAGATAGTCCGGCACCAGATCGGGCCCGATCTCGTCGCGCTCGTTGGCGATTGCCCAGAGCTTGCCGGTCTCGGGCTCAAATTGCAGTCCGGTCGGGTTGCGCACGCCACTGGCATAGATGCGGTGCGCGCCGGTCGCGACGTCGACCTCCCAGATGGCGGCTCGCTCGCGCTCGGCCTCCATGCCGTTTTCGGCGACATTGCTGTTCGATCCGACGCCAACATAAAGCTTGCTGCCGTCCGGACTTGCAACCATGGCCTTGGTCCAGTGATGGTCGATCGGGCCGCCCGGCAGATCGGTCAGCTTGGTGCCTTCCGCCGTGATCTTCGTCTGCCCGTCCTCGTAGGGGTAGCGCATGATGGCGTCGGTATTGGCCACATAGAGATAATGGCCGATCAGCGCGACACCGAACGGCGAGTTCAGGTGGTCGAGAAATTCGGTCCGCAACTGCGGAGCGCTGTCGCCATTGCCGTAGCGCAGCAGCGTAATACGGCTCGCGTTGCTTGCCTTGGCTCCGGCGAGCTTCTGCACCACGCCTGTGATCAGGTCCTTTGGACGAAACACCGGCGCTTTCGGCCCGTTGCTCTCGACCACCAGCACGTCGCCGTTCGGAAGAGCGTAAAGCGATCGCGGATGCTCAAATCCCGTGGCCAGCGCGTGAATCTGCAGGCCTTGCGCCACCTTCGGGGAGTCGTTCCCCCATGGCACCGGTTGCGCGATGCGGATCGGCGGCACGAGATACTGCTGGATCGCGGGCAGAACGGGATTGGCGCCGATCTGCACTTTCGGATCGCCGCCGGCATCGTCGCAGCTTGCCAGCGCAAGACTTGCGACCCCGACTGCAACCACGGCAGCGAGGCGCGGCAACCTTTTCGGACTTAACTTAAAGCGGTTCATGAGCGCGCTCCCCGACGAGTGGTGAGGTTCCAGCCCCCGGTGACCGCGCACAGGAGCAGGATGACGACGGCGACCGCCGACAGTGTCAGGCCGGTCGGCACCACGGCGGTATAGCCGTCGCGGCTGTGAACGAAGACGTTGAGGAGCGAAATCAAAACTCCGGCGAGGTAGCCGAACGCCCGGAACCAGACCGGCCGCTGCCTGCCGAAAGCGAGATCGGAGACGGCCGCCAACGCCACAAGCGCAGCCATCACCAGTCCGCCGGCGATCAGCCAGATCGAAAATCTCTCCCACATCACTTCGGCGGTTTGCCAATAAGCGAGGTCGGTGGCGAGAGCCGCCGTGAAATAAGCCACCGGAAATGGCGCCAACACCTGATGAATGGGTCTGGCGCCAGCCCGGGCCACCGGCCTTTGGCCGGCGACGGGCTCGAAGGTTCCTGCGATTGCAGTATGGTTCATGTTTGCTCCTATTCGTACTCTTTCGGGCACGCTTCAGGAGAGGACGCTTCGTCCGGTTTTTGGTTCCTGAACCGGCCAACATTGAAAGAACATCGTTCATGGGCGAACGATGTTCTTTCGAGTTCGCACGCAAAGCCGAGCGGCTATCGAAGGCTCAGATGGCCTTCGGCACCACACCGGGCGCGTCGCCCGGCCATTTCGCGATGGTCTCCTCATCGATGTTGAGATGCTGAGCCACCAGTTTCGGCGGCGTATGCGCAAGCCAGTTCGAAAGCGAGACTTCCTCATAGCGGGGAGCGCGAAACACGCCGATGAACTGGAGATCGGTATCTCCGGTGTTCTCGACATAGTGTCCGTAGTTGCGCTTGACGTAACCGATGTCGCCGGCGGTGAAATCCATCGTCAGCGCGTTGGGGCCGGTGTTGAAGACCGTCATGCGGCCCTTGCCCTTGATGTAATATTGCCACTCGTCCGCATTCGGGTGCCAGTGCATCTCGCGCACCGCGCCGGGGCGGATCGTCACCAGCGCTGCGGCGATCGCGGTGGAAACCTTGAAGTTGGTGCTGTCTGCAACCTGGATGGTCCCGGTTGCGGATGCCTTCCTCGGCTCGGTCGATTGCAGCGGGAAAATGAACGGATGCGTGGGAGCGGGCGCATTCTTCTGGATGGCGGCGCGATCCGCCGCGAGGTCGCCCGGCACCTCGCCCTGGAATATCCAGAGATTGTGCAGCGGGATCTTCGCAAAGGTCTCGACCGGAACGCCGAAGTTCTTTGCCAGAACCGGCGGCGGCGTGTGCGCGAGCCAATCCGTGACCAGCAGCGTGTTGAATTCGTCGGCATGACCATCGTCAAAGCAGATGACGAATTCGCAGCCATCCGGCCCGAGGCCTTGCAGGGAATGCGGGGCGCCGGGCGGGAAATACCAGAGATCGCCGGCTTTCACATCGGCCACATAGGGGCGTCCCTCCGCGTCGAGCACGGTGACGCGGCAGTTGCCATAGGTCATGATCGCCCACTCGGCCGCCTGATGCCAGTGAAGCTCGCGGATGCCGCCGGCGGTCAGCCGCATGTTGACGCCTGAGATCTCCTTTGAAATCGCAAAGTCGTTCACCGTCACCTCGCGCGCCCAGCCTCCGTTCTGGATGCGCTTGGCTGCGTTGTTGAACGAGGCCCATGTCATCGGCATTCCGCCGACGTCGGTTGCCGGCGGCGACTGAGCGGCTGGAAACTGGCTGGCGATCACGGGATTCTGCGGCCCTGGATCGATCAGATTTCCCGGTCCTTTGGCATTGATAGCTCCCTGCGCCGGCTCGTCCGGATTGCCGAAGGAAGCGGCCTTGGCGGTCGATAGCGCCGCGACTCCCAGTCCTGATGCGGCCAGCAGGTTTCGTCTCGAGATCATGATTTCTGTCCTGTGATTGCTGTTGATTGTGTCGGTTCATTCCCGGTCTTCAAAATGAAACTAGGCAGCCCGCAAGCGATCGCTTTCCTGAAACGCGCTGCTGTTTGTCAGAATGCACTGCGCTGGCCGCTACGCGGTCCTGTCAGTGCGATTTGGACAACTGACGCTGCTTTTCGAAAGACTTTGCGCTGACTGCGCGCATTTCCTCCAAGGTCATTCGTCTTTCGCTGAAGGAAATTTTCGATGTCCGATCGAGCAGCCGTTCATCCCTACCATCATCCGGCAGGCGGCTGGGGGGCGCTGAAGGCCGTCGGCGAGCACCTGGTCGAGCAGCACATCCCGGTCAAAGGCGCGGCGACGCTGCGATGCATGAATCAGCCGTCCGGATTCGACTGTCCGGGTTGCGCCTGGCCGGATCCGAAGCACACCTCGTCTTTCGAGTTCTGCGAGAACGGCGCCAAGGCAGTGGCATGGGAAGCGACGTCAAAGCGCTGCACGCCCGACTTCTTTGCGCAACACAGCGTCACGGAGCTTGCGAGTTGGAGCGACTACGAGCTCGAAATGGTCGGACGGCTCACCCATCCCATGGCTTATGACGCGGTGACCGACCGTTACGCCCCCGTGAGCTGGGACAAGGCATTCGCAATGATTGGTGCGCATCTCGCCGCGCTGCCCGATCCCGACATGGCTGAGTTCTACACGTCGGGCCGGACCTCGAATGAGGCGGCGTTTCTGTATCAGCTGTTCGTCAGGGAATACGGCACGAACAATTTTCCAGATTGCTCCAACATGTGCCACGAGGCGACCAGCGTCGGCCTGCCGCAGTCGATCGGCGTCGGCAAGGGGACGGTCGTGCTGGAAGATTTCGAAAAGGCCGATTGCATTCTGATTTTTGGGCAAAATCCCGGCACCAACAGCCCGCGGATGATGACGGATTTGCGCGAGGCGTCGCGCCGCGGCGCTGCGATCATCTCGTTCAATCCGTTCCGCGAGCGGGCGCTCGAGCGTTTTCAGCATCCGCAGAGCCCGGTGGAGATGGCGACGCTGTCTTCCACCCAGATCAGCTCAAAGCTTTATCAGGTGCGGGTGGGCGGCGATGCGGCCGCCATCAAGGGAATGATGAAGGTGCTGGTGGAAGCGGACGAAGCCGCGCGCGCCAATGGTCTGCCGGGCGTGCTGGACTGGGACTTCATCCGTGAACACACGCTCGGAATCGAGGCGCTGGTCAGCGATCTCGCGGCAACCCGCTGGGAGGACATCGAGCGCACCTCCGGACTTGCGCGCCAGGAAATCGAATACGCGGCGCAGGTCTACATGAAGGCCGAACGCGCCATTGTCGTCTACGGCATGGGCATCACCCAGCACAGGCGGGGCGCGCAGAACGTGCAGCAGCTTGCCAACCTTGCCATGCTGCGCGGCCACATCGGCCGCGACGGCGCCGGCATTTGTCCGGTTCGCGGCCATTCGAACGTCCAGGGCGACCGCACGGTCGGAATTACGGAAATTCCCTCACCGGATTTTCTGGAGCGGCTGGAGCGTCGCTTCGGTTTCAAGCCGCCGCGAGAGCACGGCCACAACGTCGTGACGGCCCTCGAAGCGATGATCCGCGGCGAGGTGAAGGTCTTCGTCGCCATGGGTGGGAATTTCGCCGCCGCGATCCCGGATTTGCCGCGGACACAGAAGGCGCTCGGAAACCTCGATCTCACGGTGCAGATATCGACCAAGTTGAACCGCAGCCACCTCATTCACGGGCGGGACGCGTTGATCCTGCCCTGTCTCGGCCGCACCGAAATCGATATTCAGGCCTCCGGGCCGCAGTCGATTACGGTGGAGGATTCGATGTCGATGGTTCATGCCTCCGCCGGCCGCAACAAGCCCGCGTCGGAACATCTCTTGAGCGAGCCCGCCATCGTCGCCGGTATGGCGCGCGCCACGCTTGGCAATCGCTCGGTGGTCGAGTGGGAGAGCTTCGTCTCGGAGTACGACCGCATCCGCGATGCGATCGAAGACGTGTTTCCGATTTTCTGGGACTATAACGAGCGCATCCGCCTTCCCGGCGGCTTTCACCTCATCCCAAACGCCAGGCAGCGGATCTGGGACACACCGTCGGGAAAGGCGCAGTTCCTCGTCTATGACGGGCTCCATGAAGACCGGCGCAACGACGACGTGGAAACGCTCTGGCTGAGCACGATCCGAAGCCACGATCAGTACAATACCACGGTCTACTCGATGTCCGACCGATATCGAGGTGTCTACAACCAGCGCGACGTCGTCTTTCTCAACAAGTCCGAGCTGGACAAGCGCGGTTTGCAGGACGGCGACCGCATCGATCTCGTGACGCAATCGACCGACGGCATCGAGCGGCGCGTGCGTAACTTCCGCGCGGTCGGCTATTCGCTGCCGAACGGCTGTTGCGCGGCCTATTATCCGGAGGCCAATCCGCTGGTGCCGCTGTACGCGCACGATCCCATGAGC
Source organism: Bradyrhizobium erythrophlei (assembly GCF_900142985.1). Lineage (NCBI taxonomy): Bacteria > Pseudomonadati > Pseudomonadota > Alphaproteobacteria > Hyphomicrobiales > Nitrobacteraceae > Bradyrhizobium > Bradyrhizobium erythrophlei. The sequence continues at coordinate 1,500,785 of NZ_LT670849.1, read as the reverse complement.
TTCACGCCGTCTTCAAAGGGCATTCCGGTCCGGATCGAGCGCTCCGCCGCAGTCGCAGAAATGGTCAGCGCATGAACCCGCTGGATCATCTGACAGGCCTGTCGGCCGAGGCGGACTTTATCGTCACCAGGGAGATGACGATCGGGCATTTCGTCGCCGGCATGCCGCTCGTCTATGCGACGCCGGTGATGGTCCTGCACATGGAAATGGCCGCAGGATCGGCGATTTCGTCTGTCTTGCCGGCAGGTTTTGTCAGCGTCGGCATGGCGATCAGCGTGCGCCACCTCGCAGCAACTGCCGTCGGCCGCAAGGTCCGTGCGATTGCGCAAGTGACGGATATGGACGAGAGAAGCGTCTTCTTCCGGATCGAGGCCTGGAACGACGAGCGCAGAATAGGGGACGGAACCCACCGCCGCGGCATCGTCAACCTGCGTGAATTTGAACAGCGCTTTGGCGTGCGGGAAAGGGTTTTGGCCTGAACCTTGTTAAAACGCGTTCAGGCCATCAACCGCGATGAAGAGAGCCGGCACATAGAGATCATTTGCCGCAACGCCGCCAATGCAAAGTGCAGGCTCGGTTGATCGACGAGCACGCCGTCTGCGATTTTTTCACCGATATTGCCGATGACGATCTGCGGTCCTCCGGCAACCAGCGCCGGAATGGCCAGCAACGTCTCATTGAGCTGTGCATGCGCGCGCACGCCGCCTGTGAAGGCGGAAGAAACCGAGATCGCCAGCGTCGGCTTTTTCGCCAGCACCGAGCGGCCGAAGGGACGCGATGCCCAGTCCAGCGCGTTTTTCAGCACGCCCGGCACCCCGTGATTGTATTCCGGCGTCACGATCACGACGCCGTCGCTGTTTTTGATCGCGTCGCGAAACTTGAGAACCTGCTCCGGCCCGTTCGATCGGTCGTCGTCCTCGTTGTAGAGAGGAAGTTGCGGCTCGTGGATCTCGAGCGTGACCTTCTCGGGCAGACTGTCGCGCAGTCCGATCAGCGTGGCGCGGGAAAAGGATGCCTGGCGAAGACTCCCCGGTAGTCCAAGCAGTCTGACGGGAGAAAGGATTTCAAGCATGGTCGTGGCCGTGCGTCATTGGTTGCGCCGGCGTCACAGCGCCGTTGTCGTCTCGCTACCCGTAGCATCCGGCGTGCGCGGCACGGACGCGACCTGGTTGACCGTGCGCCACTGGCGCGGCGTGTATCCCACGAAGCGCTTGAACACGGTCGTGAAGTGAGCCTGGGTGAGAAAACCCACGGTGAGTGCGATCTCTGCGATTGTCATTGAAGTCCCTCTCATCAATTCTTTGGCGCGGCAGATGCGCCGCTGGAGCAGAAATTCGTGTGGCCGCAAACCGGTCGCGGCGCGGAATTGACATGCGAAATGCATTCGACTGAGGCCGGCGACGGCAGCGAGATCGAGCAGGCTGACCTTGCTCGACAGGTTGGTATCGACATATTCGACAACCCGCTTGAGGCGCCATTTCTGCAGCGCCCGGACCGGCTGCCTGCTCAAGTCGGCATCGCCGCGACAATCTGTGGCGCGCATCGCCGGACGCAGCCCGGCGAGCCTGGCCTCGATCGTCCGCCTCAGAGCTTCGGCGCAATGCTCGTCATGTTCAAGCACAACAGCTTCAAGGGCACAGGTCAGCGATCTGATGATGTGGTCGCCGCCGCGGTCGGGGATATCTCGCGCAACGACAAGACCGTCGTCCGTGGCGCCGATTTCTTCGGATGCGGATTTGTCTGGCTCCAAAGAGCGAGACCCGAATAGGACTGATCTGTTGCCGTCTGTCACCAGAACCTCCGAAGACTATCGCTCCGCGAACACCCGGTCGATCGGGTGTTCAGCTGCAGATATAAGTCGTTGAGCGCTTCGTCCGATTAAATTGCGTTTCATGGATGGCCTGCGCGTTTCGCGGCGAGCGATCTTAAGGGTCTGTTATCTCAGCAGCCCCGGCAGACCGAATTCAGCATCTTCTCGACTTTGGCCTCCTCGCGATCGATCGCGGGGCTTGTGCCGAGCAGCGCACCCTTCATGGGTTTGCCGACGCCTGACGACGGCAGCGCCGTGCCGAGCGAGTTGGTGCCAGGCGCGTAGACGCTGGTACCGAAGCTGCCGCCGGCGCCAATGCTGCTGGTTCCCATCGTGTGCGACATTCCCATGCCGCCCATGCCGCCGCTCATTCCGCCGCGCGCGAAGGCGATCGGGCTCCAAATGCCGAGACCAATCGCAATACCGATAGCCAGAGTTTTTTTCATTTTCCGAGACCTCTGTGTTCGCTGACCATGATGTCAGAGCGGGAGGCCTCGGCGCTATCCTACAGGGGTAGCCCGGCTTCATCTCAAGGGTTCGCAGACCTATACGAAGGTTGGCGTCGCGCCGCCGCCGGCACGAGATCGCAGTCGTCCCCGATCGAAATGGTTGTTCATCCGCAAGAACAGCACACGTTCCATCAATCTTCATCACGACAGGCGTGAACGAAGATAAACCAAAAGTTAGTGGGCTGTGGCGGGACAGTGCTTAGTTCCGTTCGAGCCAGCCGATGTTTCCCGACCGGAGCAATTGGCGTGCTCGGGGAGCATCGAATCCAGACATCTCACCGACATCGAGAGGCGCGGAACCGCGCAATCTGGAGCGGTCGTTTTCGTCGAACGATCGGCCTTGAATCAACATTTTGGGATGCAAGATGGGAATTGTTCGATTCGCTCTCAGGTTTCCGCACACGTTCTACGTGATGGCGGCGCTGATCCTGTTTCTCGGGATCACGACGATCTACACCATGCCGACGGACATTTTTCCTGAAATCAGAATCCCTGTCGTCACGGTGATCTGGCAGTACACCGGCCTCAGCACGCCCGAGATGGAGCAGCGGGTCACCACCTACAGCCAGTATTCGATCAGCTCGAACGTCAACGGCATCAAGGACATGGAGGCGCAGACGCTGAATGGGCTGTCCATTCAGAAGATCTACTTCCAGCCCGACGTCAACCTGGACCTCGCGATTGCCCAGATCGTATCGGCGACCAATTCGATCCGTGCGCTGATGCCGCCGGGCATCCAGCCGCCGATCGTCGTGCAATTCAACGCATCGAGCGTCCCCGTTCTGCAACTCAGCCTCAGCTCCGACAGGCTGAACGAGCAGCAGCTCTACGACTACGGCATCTATCGGGTACGGCAGCAGCTCGCACCGGTGCCGGGCGTCACGTTGCCGACGCCTGCCGGCGGCAAATACCGCCAGATCATGGTCGACATCGATCCGGACAAGCTGTTGTCGAGAGGCCTCACGCCGCTCGATATCGTCAATGCCGTCAACACGCAAAACCTGACGCTGCCGTCCGGAACTGCCAAGATCGACGACAAGCAATACACGGTGCGCACCAACGCGACGCCGGCGACCATCGACGACCTGAACATGATGCCGGTCAAGTTCATGAACGGGTCGACCATCTTCCTCAAGGATGTCGCGCAGGTGCGCGACGGAGCGATGGTGCAGCAGAATATCGCGCGCGAGGACGGCCGACGCGCCGTCCTGCTCAGCATCATCAAGAACGGCAACGCCTCGACGCTGACGGTGGTCAACGGCGTCAAGCGGGTTCTCAAGGAGATGCAGACGGCGGCGCCGCCCGGTCTCAAGATCAGCCAGCTGTTCGACCAGTCGGTCTTCGTCACCGCGGCGGTGCAGGGCGTGCTGCGCGAGGGCGCGATTGCCGCAGGTCTGACCGCGCTGATGATCCTGGTCTTCCTCGGCTCATGGCGCTCGACGTTGGTGGTGATGATCTCGATACCGCTCGCGATCCTGTCGTCGCTGATCGTCCTGTACTTTCTCGGAGAAACGCTGAACACGATGACCCTCGGCGGTCTCGCGCTCGCAGTCGGCATCCTTGTCGACGATTCCACCGTGACAATCGAGAATACGCACCGCCTGTTGACCGAAGAGCACATGCCGCTGGCAAAGGCCACGCTGCACGGCGCGGCCGAAATCGCCGTGCCGACGCTGGTTTCCACGCTTGCGATCAGTTGCGTGTTCACGTCGGTGGTATTTCTCGACGGGCCGGCCAAATATCTGTTCACGCCGCTCGGGCTTGCGGTGGTGTTCGCGATGCTGGCGTCCTACGCGCTGTCGCGTACGCTAACGCCGATCACGATCGGGCTGTTGCTGCGGGGAGAAAAACATCACGCGCCGGATTCGGCCGCGCCGGGATTGTTTGCCCGCATTTCGAAGACGTTCGAACGTTCCTTCGAACGGCTGCGGGAGGGGTACCGCAAGCTGCTGACGATCCTCCTGCATCGGCGGGCGATCGTGCCGGTCGCGCTCGCCGGTGTACTTGTCCTGGGCGGTACCTTGACCATCTTTGTCGGCCGCGACTTCTTTCCCTTCATCGACGGAGGCCAGATCCAGCTTCACGTCCGTGCCCCCGCAGGCACCCGGATCGAGAACACAGAACGCATCTTTCAGGCGGTCGAAAATAAGATTCGCGAAATCATTCCCGAAAAAGAGCGGGCGCTGATCGTCGACAACATGGGTCTTCCGGCGCGTGCCTACAATCTGGCGTTTGCCGACGGATCCACGATCGGCATCAACGACGGCGTGATCCTGGTGGGACTGAAGGAAGGCCACAAACCGACCGCGGACTATGTTCGCAAGCTGCGCGAAGTGCTCCCGGCCGCGTTCCCGGAAGACACTTTCTACTTCCAGGCCGCCGACATCGTGACCCAGATTCTCAACTTCGGGCTCCCCGCGCAAATCGACGTCCGCACCATGGGTTATGGCAAGAACAACCTCCAGGTTGCGAAGGAAATGCGCAAGCGCCTCGCCGATATTCCCGGTCTCGTCGACGTTCACCTTCAACAGGAGACGAACGGACCGGACTTCTATGCAGAAATCGATCGCACCCGCGCCGCGCAGCTCGGAGTCAACGCCAGCACGGTCGCGACCAACATCAATGTTAGCCTCTCATCTTCCGTCCAGGTGTCGCCCAATTTCTGGACCGATCTGTCTTCGGGCATTCCCTATTATCTCGCCGTGCAGACTCCGGAGTATCGGGTCAATTCGCTGAACGCGCTGAACAACACGCCGGTTTCGAGCCTGCTGACGGTCGGCGGCCAGCCGGTGCCGGGAATGCTCAGCAATGTCGCCAAGCTGAAGCGTGACACCGTCCCGACCAATTCGAACCAGTCGAACATCCAGCCGGTATTCGAGGTCTATGCGAGCATTCAGGGGCGCGATCTCGGTAGCGTCGCAGCCGACATCAACAAGGTGACGGCCTCGCTGCAGAAGGAGCTCCAGCCTGGCAACCGGATCCAGCTGCTCGGCCAGGTTCAGAGCATGAACGATTCGTTCCGGAATCTCGGCATCGGCTTGGTGTTCGCCGCGGTGTTCGTCTATCTGCTGATGGTCGTGAACTATCAGAATTTCGGCGATCCGTTCGTGGTGATCCTCGCCTTGCCCGTAACGCTGTGCGGGATTGTCACGATGCTTTTCATCACCGGAACCACGCTGAACGTGCCTTCGCTGATGGGTGCGATCATGGCGGTGGGCGTCGCCTCCGCGAACTCGATCCTGCTCGTGACGTTTGCGCGCGAACAGCAACTCGCCGGCCATTCCGCGCTCGAAGCCGCGCTTAGCGCGGGACACACCCGGATAAGGCCGGTGCTGATGACCGCGGCCGCGATGATCGTCGGCATGATTCCGATGGCAATTGGCGGCGCTGGCGAGGAACAGAATGCTGCACTGGCGCGAGCCGTCATCGGCGGGCTGTTGTTTGCGACGCCCACGACGCTACTGGTCGTGCCTTACCTGTTCGCGATGCTGCGCAAGGGAAACGACGGCAAATCCCATCATGGCGTATTTGAAGGACCACTCGAATGAGCGAAGCAGAGATAACCCCGGTGGAAGCAGGCGTCGACCCATACGCCCGTGATGCGGCGGCGGACGAGACGTCGCGGGCCGAGCCGCGTCGAAAGTCCGTCCGCCGGTTTGGCGGCGCGTCTATCGGCGCCATGTTGCTCCTGCTGTTGCCGGGCGGTCTGGTCGCGGGCGCCGTGCGGCACTACCAGGCGGGGCAGGGCGTCGCGGCGACGGCACAGCAGCGGCGCGAGTTCGTGCCGAACGTGCGCGTTGCGCAGGTGCGGCCAAGCGACGGCATCATGACGGTGTCGCTGCCGGCGACGACAACCGCATTCGAGGCCGCAAATATTTTCGCCCGCACCAGCGGCTACATTGAAAAGCGCTATGTCGACATCGGCGATCAGGTCAGGGCGGGTACACTGCTGGCCGAAATCACCGCGCCCGAGCTCGATCATCAGATATCGCAGGCCCAGGCGACACTTGCGCAGTATCAGGCGACGCTGCGTCAGACCGAGGCGAGCCACGAACTCGCGCGTGTGACCAACGCCCGCGACTCAAGCCTGGTGACAAAGGGATGGCTGACCCAGCAGCAGGGCGACAATGACCGCTTGACGCTTGCGGCGCAGGAAGCCGCGCTCGGCGTTGCGCGATCCAACATCACGGCGCAGGAAGCGCAGATCAAGGTGCTCGGTCAGGAGAAGTCCTATCAGCGTGTCATCGCGCCCTTCGACGGCGTCGTCACCCAGCGCTACATCGACAATGGCAGCCTGGTGCAGTCCGGATCGACCATGATGTACACGATGATGCACAGCGACGTGATCCGTATCCAGCTTTACGTGCCGCAGGACGAAGCCATCGGCATCGAACCCGGCGTCAAGGCCGAGGTGCACGTTCCGGAGATTCCGAACCGCGTCTTTGCGGGCACGGTCACCCGCTTTGCGCGCGCCTTGCAGCCCGGCAGCCGCACGCTGCTCACCGAAATCGACGTGCCGAATCCGGATAGTGCGCTCAGTCCCGGCATCTATTGTATCGTCGACCTGAAGATACCGCGGAAGACGCCGTCCTTTGTGGTGCCGGCTGACGCGGTCGTGTTCGACCAGAATGGCCTGCATGTCGCGCTCGTCAGGGCCGGGATCGTGCACTTGCAGAAGGTTTCGATTGCGCGCGATTTCGGCAAGGAAGTTCTGATCGAACGAGGTCTCGGGCGAGGGGATGTCGTTATTCTCAATCCGATTGTGGATCTCGCCGAGGGCAGCAAGGTCGCGCCGCAGACCCAGCCGGCGAACTCGTGACGGCCGCGGGACCGCTGCAACGTTTAGCCGGAGCTTCGAAAATGCGTATCCTTCTCGCAAGCCTTGCGATGCTTTTGCTCGGTGGCGGTCCGTGCCTGGCCCAGATGTCGACCATGGGCACAACGCAAATGGCACTCCCGACGACGCCGGGGGCCATCGTCTCGTCTCCGCTTGGCGGACCGGGCCCGTTCGTCAGTCTGTTTTCCCCGTCGACGGTCCCCGGAGCGCCCGCAACCACACTTGCCTCGCCGCCGCTGGCCACCGATCCCACCATTCCCGGCACGAGTTTGAGTTGTTCGCCGACCACGGTGGCGCTTTCGCCTTCCGTGATGAGCGTGACCGCGACGACAACACCCTCTGCATCTACGACCATGAGTCCGATTGGCGCTCCCGCCATTCCCGGGTCGAGCGTCACGTCGATGTCTTCGAGCCTGATGCCGACGACGCCGACCACAAGTCAGCCGCTTACCTTGCCGCCGGCGATGCCGGTGATGATCCTCGGCGCAGTCGGCGGCAGCACGACGGGCACGATCGCGCCGGCGCCTCCGCTCGGGACCGCGAGTCCCGGCAGTACCTGTACGGCGGCGCCGGGCAATGCGCTGACCAACTCTGCGGCCTCGCCGCTCGCTATCAGCGACGTTCCGCCGAGCCCGCCGCCCGGATCTATTCCGTCGCCTGTCGACAATCTCGCCAGCACCGATATCGAGCCTGCGATGACCGTGATCCCGACGCCGAATTCGGCCGCATGCAACGAAAACGTTTCGTTCAACCTTGCCAATCCCGCCATGATGGCGCCGGCAAATGCGACCGGGGCGTCGGCCACCCCTGGCGCGATGCCGCAGGGTTGCTAGGCTGTGATTTTTTCGAAGTAATTGATCCAGCTACACGGCTGGCAAAAGTCGACGAGCGCAACATGGCGCGCTCGAGCGGTCAGTGGACACCCGGCGGTGCCGGCGAGATAGGTCGACGCGTTCGCCTCGCCGGGTTCGGCATCGCGGCGCCCGCCGAGGACAAGAACGATTGCACATTCGACGCTGTGTCAGCGTTCATTGGAAGAGTGAACTGAAATGTAGCGCCGTGGGGACTGCAAGCCGTGGCCCACAGTCGGCCATCATGGGCTTCCATGATCGAACGGCAGATCGAAAGTCCAATGCCCATGCCGCTGGATTTGGTGGTGAAGAAGGCATTGAACATCCGCTCCTCATTTTCGGCCGAGATTCCGACGCCGCAATCCGTCACACTCACAAAAACCTGTTGAGTGTCGTCCAGCCCCGATCGGATCACCAATTCATGAGGCCGATCCGTGACCGGTTGCATGGCTTCAATGCCATTCACCACAAGGTTGATAATCACCTGCTGCAATTGGACCCGATCGCCCAGGATCATGGGCAGAGCTGGCGCCAACTTCATTTGCAATGATATCTGATGGCTGGCCAGTTCGCGCTGCACCAGAGCAACGACTTCGTTAACGACGTCATTGATGTCGAGCGGCGTCTTCTCGCTGTCGGTCTTGTTCACCAGTGACCGAAGGCGGCGGATCACCTCCGTCGCCCGGTTGCCATCCTTGATTACCCAGTCCACCGATCGACGCGCTGCTTCCAGATCGGGATTTTCGCGATCCAGCCAGCGCAGACAGGCCTCGGCGTTGGCTATGACGCCGGCGAGCGGCTGGTTCACTTCGTGGGCGATCGAGGCCGTTAACTCTCCCAGCGTCGTCACCCGCGTTACCCGCGCGAGCTCCGACTGGGTCTTGTGCAGCTTCTCCTCGGCGTGTTTGGCCGCGGTGACATCGACCACCGCCCCCACGTACTCCAGCTGGCCCGCGGAATTCCTGCCGGCGTGAGCGACAACATGGACATGCCTCACCGAGCGATCCGGCATCAGCAATCGATGCTCGTAGTCGAGGTCCTTTCCGGAGCGGGATGCCTGGCGAACCGTCTCCACAACCTGCGCCCGATCTTCCGGATGAGCACGCTCAAGAACCATTTCCCAGGTGACGGAATGCGGCTCGTCGAATCCAAGAATTCTGAAAAATTCCCTGGAGCCTATTCGTTCGTGGGTCGAGACATTCCAGACGAAGCTGCCGGTTTGGCTCACCCGCTGCGCTTCGATCAATTTTGCTTCGCTTCGGGCCAGCTCGACCATGGCCTGCTGCAGTTCGGCCGTTCTTTCTGCCACCTTCATCTCGAGTTCGTCGCGGGCCTTGCAAACCTCCTGCTCGGCCTGGCGTCGTTCATTGACCAGGTTGGCGCTGCGAAAAGCTGTCGCTGCGTGATTTGCTGCGACCGTGAGCAGCATCCTGTCGGCTTCGGTCGGGAAGTCGCTGCGTTCACAGCCGACGGCTACCAGGCCGGCGTATGCGTTGAAGCCAATAGGAACAATCATCCCGCGGAGCGATATCGGCCGCTCATCAAAGCCTGCGATGTTTTGAATGGTTTGCCTGCGCAAGGACTCATCGAGAGTGGAAAGTTGAGTCTGCAGCCAGTCCAAAAATGACCGCGTAGCGCGTCCACTCGTGACGTCGATCGTTACCCCTCCGGTGGGATCGAGCATGCGTACGAATGCAAAATCAAAACCCAAAGACCCTGCCAGAATATCGGCAAGTCCGGTAGCAATCGTGCGCGGTTCGATCCCGATCCATCCCGCCGGGATGGTCGAAAGCGCAACCAGATCTCGAAGCGCGGATCGCAGCCGGAGATTTTCGTTGGCCATCACAGTCAGAGTGCTTGGATTGCGCCGGGCCGAGCCGACTTTCTCTCCCGGAGTTCAAGGAGGAACTGGTCCGGAGGAACGAAGAAGGGGTTCTCCTGGAGCACCCCTCCAACAATGACGACAGGGTGAACCCGCAACATGTCCATCACTAGGCTGGCGCTGAAGTTCGCCAGATCGTAGGTGCAGATGACGGGATCGCTGTATTTGGAGACGGCGTAGTTGACGCGCGTCTCGTACTCCAGCCAGTTATCTTCACCGGCCTTCTCTACCAGGGACGGTTCCACACGTGACACAAACCTGACGCGTGTGTCGCCGGCCGCTCGTCCTGATCCGAGAATCTCCTCCAGCAAGGCGAGCATCCCATCCTGGTCGAATTGATCGTCGCGCAGGTATGCGTCCTGCCAGCGCCGCAGCTCCAGCTGTCCGGTCGCCATGGCCTGTTCGACGTCGATGCCGGCCTGGGCCAGTCGTTTCAGGTGATCCGCCCGTAGCTCCGGATCCACGATATGAAAGGCTTTGTCACCCCGCTCGAACCCCTCTTTGATGAAGGAGCGAAGTACCCGATGCTGCTCGTCGAAGCCGTTGAAGAACGCGCAGATGTGACACTTTTTGCCGAGCACGCCGTTAGCTACGTGGATGGGGTGTTCATGGAAATGCATGATCAACCTCCGCAAAAACGGATCGCCGCCCCCCGATACCCGTGCCGTCATTCAGCGTCGTTGACTATAATATACTTGCCCGAGGGCTTCCAGAACCCATTTGGCGGCTGAGTTTGCGCAGCCCGATGCGCGGGCATGCCGCACAAACCTTGGTATAGGCCGTCAATCCCTTCGGAGTAAGTCCGTCTACTTCCGTTCAATCGAATTCCTGACGGCACCAACCTAGGTCTTGGATCACCCACCCAAGGTGGGAACACGAAAGAGCGATCCTCACCTAGGAAGGTCACGATGCTCATCACCCTCGTCGCCATTCTCTGCAACAGCAGTCAGCTTTGTCTGGAAAAGGTCGTTACCAACAGCGAACAGTCGAGCATCACCATGGCCGGCTGTCAGATGAATGCGCAGGCGGGCATCGCCGATTGGCTTGCCCACGGGCCGTATCAGGACTGGAAGCTGCAGGGCTACAGGTGCGTCGTTGGGACCTATGTCCCGCGTCACGAGGCGTAAGGGCCAGATCAGCCCTCCCGATTTAAACCGATCGTATTGAATCCGATTCAAGACGCGCTGCTTAATCCCAGCGCCATTCCAGCATCGCCAGCCTCGCTAGCCGCGGGGCGGGACTGAAACGACAATCCGAATTTCAAAAAGCGTATCGCGCCACGACGCGCGTAGCCGGCCGATATCTCTGATCCGAAGGCGCAGCGGCAAATGGCCGATATCGACGGAGCTTTGGCCAGGACTGACGGACTTCACTCGTTGTGGCCAGTCAGTGAGATTTCTAATTCTGGGGTTGTGAAACACAAACGGAGAGCGCCGATGTACCAGCTTCATTACTTCCCCAGCAATGCAAACGCCGCACCTCACATGGTGCTCGAAGAGACCGGCCAGGACTACGAGCTCGTTCTGGTCGACCGCGCCAAGAACGCCCAAAAATCCAAGGAGTACCTGAAGATCAATCCCAACGGCCGCATTCCGGTACTGGTCGACGGCGACCTGGTGCTGTTCGAGTCCGCCGCAATCGTTCTTCACCTGGTCGACCAGCATCAGGAAGCAGGCCTGGCGCCCAAGGTGGGAACGCCGGAGCGCGCCAAATTCTACCAGTGGATGGCCTTCCTGACCAACTCGCTGCAGGAAGAGCTGATGATCTGGCAGTATCCGGAACGGCTCTCCGGCACGGACGCCGCCGCGACCGCGGTCGTCAAGCAGGGCGCCGAGAAACGCGCCGAAGCCTATCTCGATGTGGTCGAGCAGCATCTCAAGACCAACGGTCCGCTGTTTCTCGGCGAGACGCTGAGTGCCACCGACTTCTACCTGGTCATGCTCGCCCGCTGGGCGCGTCCCATGACCAATCCGCCTCGCTCGCGGCCGAACATCGCAAAGCTGCTCGACATGGTGACGGCGCTGCCTTCGGTCCGCCGCGCCTACGAGCGCGAGGGCGTCACGAGCGAGATCTGCTGAACCCACGAACGGAGCGGATCGCCGATCCGCGTTTTTTAGAAGAGGAGATGACGATGGATACACAGCGTGCAAGCCGGAACATGCCGGTTCGAATGGATCTGCCGTTTGTCGGTCTGGCGACCTTTGCGGGCCAGCCCGCCTGCACCGATTGGGACCAGCTCGATGGCGCGGATGTCGCGGTACTTGGCATCCCGATCGATACGGCCTCGAGCTATCGCGTCGGAACGCGCTTTGGGCCGCGCGCGATCCGCGAAGTGTCGATGTTCCACGGCTTCGGGCCGGAGGGCGTCTTCGACTTCGAGGACGAGGTGACGTACCTCACCCGGGACGAAGTCAAGATCGTCGACGCCGGCGACAGCGACGTCATCTATGCCGACACCAAGCGCAGCCTGGCGAATGCCGAACTCGCGGTGCGCGCGCTGCTCGACGCCGGAACGATGCCCTACATTCTGGGCGGCGACCACGCCATCACCATGGCGACCGTCGCAGCCTATTCCAACGAGAAGCCGATCCACATCGTGCATCTCGATGCGCACTTCGATTTCATCGACGAGCGCAACGGCATCAGCTGGGGACACGGCAGTCCGATGCGCCGGGCGTCCGAGATGGCGCATGTGAAAGGCATCACCACGCTTGGGCCCCACAACATGGCCTCGGTCAGCAAGAAGGACTACGAGGCGGCAAAGGCCTACGGGACCCACGTGGTTCCGTTGCGGAAGTTCCGTACGATCGGCGCGACAGCGGCGCTTGCGCACATTCCCGATGGCGAGCGCGTCTACGTCTCGATCGATATCGACAGCTTCGACCCCTCGATTGCGCCGGGCACGGCGACGATCAGCCATGGCGGCTTCACCTATTACGAGGCCAAGGATCTCCTGCGCGAGGTCGCCCGGCGTTTCCACGTCGTCGGCGCCGACTTCGTCGAGGTCTCGCCGCCATACGACCCGTCCGGGATTACGTCGCTGCTGGCCGCCCGCACCAGCCTCGATTTCATCGGATCGATCTTTCACGAGCGCGCCAAACGGAAATCCCGATCGTAACAGCGCGCTTCGAGGAAAACAGAATGTTGGCGCTCGACGTGAGCGCCGACGAGCTCCCCACTTGATCTCCAACGCATGAAAGGAAAGTTCCAATGGACAAGACCAAACCGCCATTTCTGACCCACGCTTCCGGCGCTCCCGTGTCGGACAACATCAACATCATGACCGCCGGGCCGCGCGGGCCGGCCTTGCTGCAGGATGTCTGGCTGATCGAAAAGCTCGCGCATTTCCACCGCGAGGTCATTCCGGAGCGGCGCATGCACGCCAAGGGCGCGGGCGCCCACGGTACGTTCACCGTTACCCATGACATCACGCGCTACACCAAGGCGAAGATCTTCTCGAAGATCGGCAAGCAGACGCCGATGTTCGCACGGTTCTCGACGGTGGCCGGTGAACGTGGCGCGGCCGATGCGGAGCGCGATATCCGTGGCTTCGCGCTGAAGTTCTATACCGAGGAGGGCAACTGGGACGTGGTGGGCAACAACACTCCGGTATTCTTCTTCCGCGATCCCTTGCGGTTTATCGACCTGAACCACGCGATCAAGCGGCACCCGCGTACGGGCATGCGCGACGCGGACATGAACTGGGATTTCTGGACGCTGATGCCGGAAGCGCTGCACCAGGTCACCGTCGTGATGAGCGATCGCGGCATTCCGAAGAGCTTCCGTCACATGCACGGCTTCGGCAGCCATACCTACAGCTTCATCAACGCGAACAATGAGCGCGTCTGGGTCAAGTTCCACTTCCGTACCCAGCAGGGCATCCAGAATCTCACCGACGCTGAGGCCGAGGCCCTGGTCGGCAAGGATCGCGAGAGCCATCAGCGCGACCTGTTCGACAGCATCGAGCAGGGCGACTTTCCGCGCTGGACGCTGTCTATCCAGGTCATGACGGAGGCGCAGGCGAAGAAATTCCCGTTCAATCCGTTCGACCTGACCAAGGTCTGGCCGAAGGCGGAGTATCCGCTGATCGAGGTCGGTTATTTCGAGCTCAACCGCAACCCGGAGAACTTCTTTGCCGAGACCGAGCAGGCGGCGTTCACGCCCGCCAACGTCGTTCCCGGCATTGGCTATTCGCCGGACAAGATGTTGCAGGCGCGCTTGTTCTCCTATGGCGACGCGCAGCGCTATCGCCTGGGCGTCAACCACCACCAGATCCCGGTCAACGCGCCGAAATGCCCGTTCCACAGCTACCATCGCGACGGCGCGATGCGCACCGACGGCAATCTCGGGAGCACGCTGACCTATTGGCCGAACAGCCACAGCGAGTGGACCGACCAACCGCAGCTGAACGAGCCGGCGCTCGAGATCGACGGCGCCGCGGCGCATTGGGATCATCGCGTCGACGAGGATCACTTTCAGCAGCCCGGCGATCTCTTCCGCAAGATGACTGCTCACCAGCGGCAGATCCTGTGCGAGAACACGGCGCGGCAGGTCGGGCAGGCGTCCCCTCTGGTGCAGCAGCGGCACGTTGCGAATTGCACCAAGGCCGACCCGGCGTATGGCAAAGGCGTGGCGGACGCGCTAGTCAGATTTGCCGCCGGCAAGCTCTAGCCCAAGAAGCGGGGGGTCCGCGCAACAAGCGCGGGCCCCTTCGCGCGCGGCGAGGCTGCCACCGGGAGAACGAAATGGACAGCAAGCCGATCGCCATCATCGTTCCGCACGATGCGCAATCGCTGGATATTGCGGGTCCGCTCGATGCCTTTCTCGAAGCCAACCGGCAGGCCCCCGGCAAATGCAGTTACGCCGTACGATTGTTGTCGACCGCTCGGGATCGTATCGTCAAGGTCGGGGGCATGTCGCTCGTGACCGATAGCTCGATCTTCGACGACGAGGCGCCGATCGACACGTTGCTCGTCGCGGGCACGCCGAACTACGCGGACGCTTATACCGAATCGCCTCTGCACGTCTGGTTGCGGCGCCATGCGCCGCGCAGCCGCCGGCATGGCTCGGTCTGCACTGGCGCCTTCTTCCTGGGCGGCGCCGGACTGCTGGACGGCCTCAATGTGACGACGCACTGGCAGCATGCTGCGGAACTGGCGGAGAGGTTTCCCGTAGCCAAGGTCGTCTCGGATCAGATCTTCGTGCAGGACGGTTCGCTCTGGACCTCGGCCGGCGTCACGGCCGGGATCGATCTCGCGCTGAAGCTGATTGAGGACGATCACGGGCGCGATGTGGCGCTGTCGGTTGCAAAACGCCTTGTCGTCTTTCTCAAGCGGCCGGGCGGCCAGTCGCAATTCAGCGCGCACCTTGCGGCCCAGGTCGCGACCGAAGAGCGCATCCAGGCGGTGCAGCACTGGATACTCGATCACCTTCCGCTCGAACTGAGCGTCAGAAACCTCGCCTCACGGGCTGCGATGAGCGTGCGCAATTTCACGCGGGTCTTTCAGCAGGAGGCGGGCATGACGCCCGCCGATTTCGTCGAGATGGCGCGCGTGGACTCGGCGCGGCGGTCGCTCGAGGATACCGATAAGCCGTTGCAGCGGGTAGCGTCGAGCTGCGGTTTTGCCAACCCGGACACCATGCGCCGTGCATTTATGAGGCGCATTGGCGTCGGTCCGAGTGAATATCGCGAACGATTTCGCGGCTAACGCGGCGGTTTGGAAGTCCGCAACGTTGGTGCCGCGAGTTCGTCATGCTCAGTTGAAGGTGTTTCTGCGGGCGAAATCGCCCGAGTAGTTGCTGGAAGTATAAGCCCGGGAATAGCCGTAGCTATGATGGCGCGGCGTCGCGATCGCGGGCGCTGCTGCCAGCAGCGAAACCGCGGTCGCGACGAGCAGTGTGAAGTTCGTCATGACAGGTTCTCCTTTGCCGGCGAAGGATGGATTGTCGCAAACGAGTACTTGCGGCCTTGCGCCGGGATATTGGCTCCTCGTACTGCTGAGGTATGAATGCGGTCCGCCGCCGGCGGCTAAATTCCGTGTCAGACGTTTCAAGCCCGCGTGAACCGGATAGAGTGAAGCCCTTCGTCACAGACCCTGCGTGCGGGTCAGCCTCATTCGGCGCGCGATCGAACCACTCACCCTTAGTTGATGCTCGTTGTGACCGGGTGTCGCACCGTCAGCACTATCAACAGAAACCTCTCTCCTTACTTCCTTGAGCAGGTTCGACACGAACATCGTTGAACCATCAAGGATGGAGATAACTGTGCGTAAGATCGTTCTTGCACTTCTTGGTGTTGCGTTGATAGCCGGCTCGACCACGCAGGTCGCGTTTGCCAAAAGCCATCACCACGTCCGTCACGAGCGGCAGTACAGCAGCGAGCGCTTCATGAACTCGAACGCTGCCGAGGAACCCGCGACTCAGGCCGGTGGCGGTATGGGTGGTTGGGGCAGCATGACTGGATTCAACTGAGTCTGAGAATATTATGCTGCGCGCCTGGATCGCAGTCGGTGCTGTCATCGCCATCGTATTCGGCAGTCTGGGATAATCTGCCAGTGCCGATCCGGACGATGCGATCTCCGGGCACATCGCCGCGAAGCTTTGTCACTGCGCCATGGGCAGGTGCTGAAGCACTCCAATGGCTAAAGTCGCGAGGATTTGTATGAGTAGATTTTTGACCACGTGCGCCGCCATCGGCCTGTGGTTATCTGTTGCGGGTCTTGAAAAAGTGGACGCCAAGGGAGGACCCTTCAGTCTTCACGGACCGTGGGCAAGCGCGTCGGCGCAGAATAATGCGACCGATGCCGGCGCCCCAACTGGCTACGAAACAAAGCCATGTTTCACGCCGCCTGACGGCGAACATCAGCGAAGCCATCGTCTTTAGGCGATTGCAATGAACGTCGGTCCGCGCGCGAAACCCGCGCCGGAGCGGGGCTGTCCTAGAGAAATCGGGTTGGCCATAGCATCGTGCGCCACATATGCGCGGATGGGCTGCTGTCGAGTCCAAGCCCCTCTTTCGGCTGCTTGAAATGACGTCCGATGATGTCGGTGAACTCCTCGATGTCGACCGAGGCATTTGGATCGAAGGAATAGAGGTCGTTGAGGGTGATCAAGCGCGCCGTCATGTAGTGCCGATGGTTGAGCGCGCGGTTGTACTCGTCAACGATATAGGGCTCGGGCTGGAAGTCGGGACCAAACCATTTCACGTAAGCTTCGGGATATTGGTAGCCGACCGTTTCGTCCGGAAAGAAGCGGAGCGCCTGATGGGCACGCACGGCCCAACTCACCTCTTCGTCGACATAAGGCTCGATCATCTGGGCGCCCCAATAACCATGGTCGCACCTGATGAAACCGGCGACCGCGATATCGTGCAGGAGGCAAGCCATAATGACCTTCTCGCCGTGGCCGGATTTTTTGGCGTGCGCTGCGCTCTGCAGCAAGTGCGACGTCGATGCAAAGCGGCATTTGAAATAGTCGATCAAGGTTGGTTTGGGCGGCGTTTTGGGGAGGCGCGGGTCCTCCTTCATGAGAAGATACTTGCCTGGATTTCTTGCAATCAGGGCGGTGTCGTCATCCAGCCTTCCGTCGGCTAGGTTGAAAAGCGCCGACTTGATGACGAGGTGCTCAAGCTCGTGCATCATGTGCTCCTCGATCGCATCGGCGCGCTCGGATAAAGTCATTGCGTCTGCGTGACCAGCCATTTTGACGTCCTCGCTGTGCGGCGACGTGAAGCGTGTCTGGAAGGTTTCAGACGTCTGAATCGCAGGCCGCGTTGCAATGAGCTCAGTCTATCTGAGTCGTCTTTTGGGACTGGCAGGCCTCGAAACGATTTCACTTTGCTACCCACCGTTATCCAGGCGGAGCGGAACTTAATTGCGTTGAGCAGGTCTCGTAAGAAACATTAGCCGCCACCGGCTTTTCAGGTACCGGATCTTCCGACCCGCCTACGCCTTTGCCGAGCCAGTTTGATTGGAAACCGAGGTTTGCGCCGGTGGCGAACTGCTCTTATGCTCTTCACGCTGTCGGGACGGAAACAGGTGGCTATGCACAACGATACCGAGGCGGTTTTGACCAGGCGAGGTCTGCTTGCGCTCGTAGGATCGGTCGCCGGAAGTGCCGCAATGTATCAGGCCATGACCAGCCTCGGCTTCGCCGCTGAGTCTAGGTATAGAGGCCCGATCAAGCTGGAGGGAGACGCGAAGGGCGCATCGGTCCTGATCCTTGGCGCGGGACTTGCCGGGATGACGGCGGCGCTCGAATTGCGCAAGGCCGGCTACAGGGTCCAGGTATTGGAGTTCAACAACCGTCCGGGAGGACGCAACTGGACGATAAGGGGAGGGGACAAGTTTACCGAACTGGGCGGTGCCGAGCAGACTTGTGGGTTTGAGGAAGGTCTTTATCTGAACCCCGGCCCGTGGCGCATTCCCTTTCATCATCGTGCCGTGCTCGATTATTGCAGGCGTCTCGGCGTCACGCTTGAGCCGTTCATCCAACTTAATCACAACGCCTTTCTGCACTCGTCCGCCGCCTTTAACGGTCGGCCACAGCGCATTCGCGAGATCAAGTCCGACTTTCAGGGCCAGGTTGCGGAATTATTGGCCAAAGCTACTCAGCAGAGCAAGCTCGACGAAGCGGTGTCGACGGAAGACAAAGAGATCTTGCTGCAGGCGCTGAGATCGTGGGGCGCGTTGGACAAGAACTACGCTTATAGCGCCAGTCTTGTTTCGGCGAATTTTCGCGGCTACGCCCGGGATCCCGGAGGCGGACTCGCCGCGAGACCGGTTGCAGGCAAACCCGCGAACCTGTCGGACATTCTGGAATCCAGGCTCTGGCGGTATCTGCAGAATTTCGCGTTGTACCAATTCCAGACCACCATGTTCCAGCCCGTCGGCGGCATGGACATGATAGGCAAAGCGTTCGCCAGGGAAGTCGGCGACCTCATTCAGTACGATGCGAAAGTTACTCGTATCCAACAACACGATGGCGGCGTGGCCGTAAGCTATGTCAATTCCAGGACGCCAGGAATGACGCAAGTTGCTAAAGCCGACTGGTGCGTCTGCACGATTCCCCTTTCGATCCTGAGTCAGATCCCCATTGATGTGGGCTCGCGCATGAAGGCCGCCATCGACGCAGTTCCCTACGCTTCGTCTGTCAAAATCGGCCTCCAATTCAAGCGCAGGTTCTGGGAAGAGGACGAAGCGATTTACGGGGGGATCACCTATACGGACCTGCCAATTCGCCAGATCTCGTACCCCAGCAGCGGGTTCAATCGTAACGGACGAGGCGTGTTGTTGGGCGCCTATGTTTTTGACGTGGCAAATTCGTTTGAATTCACGTCCATGGCGCCAGCGGACCGGATCGCGCGTGCCGTCGAATTGGGATCCAGTATTCACCCCCAATATCGAACCGAATTCGAAAACGGAATTGCGGTGGCCTGGCATCGAATGCCTTTTACGCTAGGTTGCGCCGGAAGCTGGACGGATGAGGCGAGAGAAGATCATTACGACGATCTGTGCCAGATCGACGGCCACTTCGTTCTTGCGGGCGAACATGCGTCCTACATTCCCGCCTGGCAGGAGGGTGCAATCTTGTCGGCGCTCGATGCGATCACGCGGCTACACGAGCGCGTCGTAAAGATGTAATCCGATGCGACCGATACAGCGCAACGAGCGAAGACAAAATTCGATGACATCGTACGGCTATTGTTCAACCGCTGTATGTCTGGCCTTGATTGCATTGGCCCCTTCGGTAGGGCGCGCGATTGCCGAATCCAATTCGCCGTCCAGTGCGATCTTGAGTCCGGGCTCCAGATTTTCGGAATCGAATGGCGCCGAATTGTTTGCGGGTATCTGTCAGGGCTGCCACATGCCGGACGGCAGAGGCGCGGCAGGGGCAGGCTATTACCCGTCCCTCGTCAACAACAAGAACCTCGAAGCCAAAGCCTATCCGGTCTATGTCGTGGTTCGAGGGCAGCGTGCGATGCCTCCGGTCGGCTCGATGATGAGTGATGACCAGGTCGCCGAAGTCGTCAACTATCTCAGAACGCATTTTGGCAATCAGTATCAAGACACGGTAACGGTCGAAGACGTCAAGCTGGTCCGGCCATAGTCCATCCGCGACAACAGCGAATCGAGGTGGCCCTCGAGATTGTGTCGGTCCGCGGAATTTGGCTTGGCGGAGGAGTAATTCGATGAGCAAGAGGTTAGGCGTTCTGGTCGTTGTGCTCGCTCTCGTGTCGAGTGCCGCAGGAAGTGCCAGCAAGGCTGACGAAAAACCTTCCGAGCTCTGGCTTGCGACCGCATCGAGCCTCGGGCAACGGGCGCTCAGCGATCCCGCTGCTTTCGATTTCGTACGATCCCTGACGACCGAAATCGGGCAGCGCTTGGCCGGAACTGCTGCCCATAAGCGGGCGGTCGCATGGGCTGAAGCACGGTTGAAAGCAGCGGGCTTCGAGAACGTGCATTCCGAACCTTTTACCTTCCCAGCCTGGATTCGGGGCGAGGAGAAGGCGGAGATCGTAGCCCCAATCCCCCAGCATCTCGCCATTACGGCATTGGGTGGCTCGATCGCCACGGATGCCAACGGTATCGAGGCCGAGATCGCATTGTTCCGAACGTACGATGATCTGCTGGCAGCGGCTCCGGGATCGCTCGCCGGGAAGATCGCAATAGTGACCCAGCGCATGGTAAGGGCCCAGGACGGGAGCGGCTATGGTGCCGCAAACCCGATCCGGCGTTCTGGTCCGTCGGAGGCCGCAAAGCGCGGCGCCGTAGCTTATCTGCTGCGCTCGCTTGGTACCGACAGCCATCGCCTGCCTCATACTGGTGCTCTGACTTACAAGGATGACGCTCCGCGGATTCCGGCTGCTTCACTGGCCGTGCCGGATGCCGAGCAGCTTGAGCGGTTGGCGGCTCTTGGTCCGGTCAGGATTCGTCTTGTGTTAAGGCCAACGGTTGAAGAGAATGCATCGTCGTGGAACGTCGTCGGCGAGTTGAAGGGAAACGAGCGTCCGGATGAGATCGTCCTCATCGGCGGACATCTCGATTCCTGGGATCTCGGCACCGGTGCGACCGACGACGGGGCCGGAACCGCCATAGCCTTCGGTGCGGCTCGACTTATTGGCAGCCTGCCGCAACGCCCAAGCCGAACGATCCGTGTCGTCTTGTTCGGCGCTGAGGAGATGGATTTCAGCGGCGCCGCTTATGCCCAGGCTCACCAAGGGGAGATCGGCAACATCGTCGTCGCTGCTGAGGCGGATTTCGGGGCTGGAAATGTCTATTCCGTGCAGCTGCCGCCCGGCGCTGCCGGCAGTGATTTCGGTCGCTTGTTGCAGCGGGTCATCGCGCCGCTCGGCGCTAATGTTGACAGTCGGCCGGCCCTTTTCGGTGGCGAAGACATTCGCGATCTGCACCGAGCGGGCGTTCCGACAAGCTCACTGAGGCAGGATGGTCTTGACTATTTCGATACCCATCACACCGCAGACGACACGCTCGACAAGATAGATCCGAAACGGCTCGAGCAGGCCGTCGCGGTGTGGACCGCTTTCACTTACCTTTCCGCGACATCGGGTGTTGATTTCAGAAGCCTGGCATCGACGGCAAAATAGCAGCGCGCCAGGCCAGCTTGCGAGAGCAAATTGATCCAGCGATGCGGCCGGCTATCGACAGGCCGCCGGTCACAAATCATGGGTCGCGCCAGTACCGAGCGAGTTCAGGAGCGTTGGCAGCGGGATGGCTTTGCCAGGGCGATCCCGCTCCAAGCTTGTTCCAGACAGTTATTTGACGTTCGGCTTGAGGAGTTCTTGCGCGCGCGCAGAACTCAAATTCGCCTTGGTGATCAGCGTTGCCTCAATTTCGATATTGGCCGGCACCTTCTCGCCCTTTGAGGCTGCGAACGCCGTCTTGACGCCATCATAACCCATGCGAAACGGGTCCTCGACGATCAGTCCGGTAATCACATCGTCTTGCAGGAATTTGACCAGTTTTTCGTCCGATCCAAAGCCGACGACGTGGATCTTGTCCTTTGTCGTCTTTTCAGCCACCGCTTGGCCTATCGCCTGCGTCATGACTGGATCTGAGACGAATACGCCGCGCAGATCCTCCATGCCGGAAATAAATCCTTTCATGATCTCGATGCCCGTTGCGGGTTTGCCGTCCGCGACCTTTTCGGCAGCGACATTCATCGCACCGTATTTCGCGGCAACCAGATCCTTGAAGCCCTTGGCGCGCTGATCCAGCGAGGGGACACCGGACGTGAGGTTGATTATCACGACGTCACCCTCCGCATCGGCATATGTTCTCTGTATGGCAGCAATAAGCGTGTCGGCTGCAACGCCGCCCGCCTTAAGATTATCGATCGCAAGCAGCGACGTCATCGCTTTGGTGTCGGCTGCAGAGTCAATCCCGATCACCTTGGTTTTTTTGGCCGCTTCCTCGATCGGCTTTCCGAGGGCGGCAAATTGCGCCGGCGCGATCACGATTGCCGCCGCATCGGCTGCTGCGGCTTTTTCCAGCACCGCAATCTGACCGTTTACGTCGGCTGCCGATTGCGGACCGAGACCCACGACATTGACGCCGAGGTCGGCACCCGCCTTGCGGGCGCCGGCGAGGACAGCCTGCCAATAGGGCGAGCTCAAGTCCGTCACGATCACGGGAATCGTTGGCTTGGTTTGAGCAAAGGCGGGTGATAAAAGCGCAACACTGACAAGGATGCCAGCGATAAGACCTATCTTCTTCATTATCTCTCTCCTGATTTGGGGCTTCGCGTCGTTTGTATCGAACGGGAGATCGTGGGATCTCGCGTTCCGCAGGCGCGGCAGTGTCAAAATTCGTGTCGTGCCAAATTCGGCAACTCGCTTCGATCGCTTGCGAACGCACGTCTTGCATATGCAGCGTCGTGCCACCGAGGCCCAACCTTCTCCAGGGAGTTCGGCGAAGGGACAGGCACCGGTGACACGGTCGCCGTACCACCGACAGTCAGATTCTTTCCTAGAGGCGATGACAAAGAATCGAAATGCCAGCGGTGCGAAGTCTGCTCAGGCCGTTGCCAAAGGTTGGTCGGTGACGGCGAGCAATTCCTTGCCCTGCGTGTAGATGACGGTTCTGATGCCCAGCACCGAGCGCAATTTTTCTGCCGGAACGACCAGGGGCGTCGGCGCAGGAGCCGAACCTGGCGCCGGCTGAGGAAACGCCGTGGACCTCGCGGTATGAAAGTTGACGCTGCCTTCAACCTTCTGCATCAGCTGGTGAATGTGCCCATTGAGCACCGTCACCGAGCCGAAGCGCTTCAACATGGATAGCGCGTTCTCGGAATCTTCGGTGCCCCAGCCCCATTCCTTGGAGATCGTCCATAGCGGAATGTGGGCGAAGACGACGATAGGCGTGGAGGCGGAAAGACCTTTCACGTCATCGGCCAGCCACGCCAGCTGTTCAGGTCCAAGCTTGCCCATGCCGCCGGCCTCGATGTTCATCACATTGTTGAGACCTATGAAATGGACGCCATTCTGGTTGAAGGAATACCAGCCCGTGCCCTTGGTGCCTTTGCCGTAACGCTCGAGGTAGGATTTGAGCGGAACATCATCGAGGTTGTCGTGTTCGCCCGGCACGTAGTGCGTGTCGAGCCCCGAACTGCCGATGACTTGCGCGGCGTCGTCGAACTCCTTTGGTTTCGACAAATGGGTGATATCGCCGGTGTGCAGCATGAAAGACGGCTTGTTGGGAAGTGCCTTGACCTTGGCGATGGCCTCTTGCAGCGTTCCAAGCGCGTTCGGGTTCGCCTTCTTGTCAAAACCGACATGACTGTCGGAGATCTGAAGAAAGGTGAAGCCGCTGCCTTCAGCCGCCTGCGCCGATCCGATCAGGCTCGATCGTGGAATGCCGCCGCTCACTGTCCACAAAACACCAGTGCCCGCCCAGAGCATGCATTCGAGGGCATGACGGCGACTGACACCATCTTCGTGATGGTCATCGTAATCTGACATAGCGTTTCCTCATTTTTGTTTTGACCAGCATTGGGCCAGCCAAAACGTCAGACTGAGGACACGAGAAGAATATTTCCTTGCGGCGTACACGAAGGGGTGAGGTGTCCTCGATCGCACCTGAACCTGAAACGAGCGTCCGCCGCCAATCGCGCCCGGATGTTCATGGTCATCGCTTGATCAGCTCAGCGAACGCGTCGAGATGGGTCAACATCTGTTGAACGACACCATAGCGGCGCTCATGTCGGGATTAGAAAACCCGTTTGACAGGAGAGCTTCGGCTTAGCGGCCCGATTTGTTGCGGGCGGTCGCCTGCGTCACGATACTTTTGGGTGGAACGTCCTGGGTCAGCCAGACGTTGCCGCCGATGGTCGAACCCCGACCTATCGTGATCCGTCCCAGAACTGTGGCGGCGGCATAGATCACAACGTCGTCCTCCAGGATCGGGTGCCGCGCATCGCCCTTGATCAACTTGCCGTCGTCGTCGCTGGGGAAGTCACGGGCGCCCAGCGTCACCGCCTGATAGATGCGCACATTATCGCCGATGACCGCCGTTTCGCCGATCACGACGCCCGTGCCGTGGTCAATGAAAAAACCGGATCCGATGCTGGCGCCCGGGTGGATATCGATTCCGGTCCGGGCATGCGCGATCTCGGCAAACAGACGAGCGATAGCGATGCCTTCAATCGATGAAGGATATGGGCAAGCCGGTGATGAATGATCGCCGTCATGCCGGGATATCCGATCAGAATTTCCGGGAAATTCCGCGCGGCGGGATCGCCAATGAAGGCCGCGCGGAGATCGCTGATGAGGAGACCCCGTACGGTCGGCAGTTCAGACGCAAACTGACGCGTCAGGCGCGCTGCGTCATCGCGATGAAATCCCGGCGACAGTTCGTCCCCGATGAACAGCGCGCCGCGATGAATTTGTTCCGAGAGCTTGTCGAGCGCGATGCTCAGCGTGTGGCCTACAAAGTAATCGATATTTTCGCCGTCGAGATCGAACCGGCCATAGTGGCGCGGAAACAGCGCCTCCGTCAGCCTGTTCAGGATGTCCTCCAGTGCCTCGCGGGAGGGCGCGCGGCGCGCCTCGCCGTCGCGGCGGATGCTGTGGGTCTCTTCGCGGGATATTCGTAGCTCGGCGACAATGCGGTCGAGTTGCCAACGCTTGAGCGCCGTACCGCTGCTGTCGGTCTCGGATAGATCCTCTTCCGGCGGGATTTCACGTTTCATGTGCCACCGTCATGGGTGAGTGGAAGCTGGCCGCCGTCGCGTTGTCGGCCGGCGCCGATGTTCCCATGGAGGGGTGAAAACAGGAATAGTTCCGTATTCCAATTACGCTTTGCCGGGCAGTGTGATGGTTTTCCACGAGGCGGCCGATCAGCAAAGAAAATCTTCGCCAGACAAGGCCTATGCAGGATCGCCGCCGCTGCCGAGGAGTTCGCGCAAGTCCACGGATGCGCCGGCTCGCGATGAAATGATTTTGAAGCCTTTGAAGCGGCAGTGGGCCGGCGTCACCGGGTGAGGAGGCGACGCGCTATGAGGCGCAGTCAAAGCTTAGTGATGACCGACAAGGGCTGCTCTCGCTCTTGGCTCGTGAACCCCGCGTGGCACGGCGGGCGGGTCGAGAACGGGGAGCGACGTTCGGTTCGCTTCCTTGATCAGCTGTTCGGCGAGTTGAATGCACTGATTTCGGATATCCGGGACCGCACTTATCTCCCAGAAAGCCGCACGGGTCAGGGGACCAACGGCAAATAACCGCCGCGAAGACACGCCCCAGCGGTTGACGATCGCGCAGTCCGACCCAACCTCGATGCCGATACGCAGCGGATCAATCTGCGCCAGTCCCTGGTCAAGCAGGCTGCGCATCGCCGGATTGACTGTCGCAGCCGGATCCTTTGCGATTCCGGTGCAGTCTGCGATAGCTCCGACCCGGAGGTTCTCGATCGCGGTTTGGCCGCGGCGGCGATATCGGACATTCGCGCCAGTGGGATTCGCCGAGATATCGACGGTTTTGGCGGCGATCACGGTCAATCGGCGCTCCGCGATGGCTTTTGTGATCTTGAACTCGATTTCAGGCGCCATTCGATGGCGATGGATGTCCCACCAGGCCCGTGCATGCTCAAGGAAGCGCCGCCTGGAGTCGGGCGGAAGTTCGCGCCAGAGGCGTTGTGTGAAAGGACGAAGTCCGTCGATCACGCCTCGCCAGTTACCGCCCTGCGCGCGTTGGACATCGACGAGGTGTCGGAGCCAGCGCAGCAATTGACTGGCGTTGGCGCCGAAGGGTATCTGCGCTTCGTCGATCCGCAGCGGCGGCACTCGGCGGTGTGCCGTCGGCATCAATCCGCGGCGTGACATGGCGACGATGGGTCCCCGATGGCCATCGCGCAACATCGAGAGCACGTAGTCGACCATCGTGAGGCCGGTTCCGAGGACCAGGACGGAGGCGTCCCGGTCGATTCCAGCGGCGGATGGTGGCGCCCAAGGATCGGTATAACACGCAGCTGGGGATTTGCGGGAATCGTGTCCTGTCGCCAGAATGGCAACATCGCCGGCGAGTTGCGCGCCGCTCGCCAATTCCGCAACGACGCCATCGGCGTTGTCGCGGATCGAGACGCATTCGCCGTTCAGAATTCTCAAGCCGTCGTTTTCATCACCGCGTGAAATCAGCGGCTTGATCAAGCTGGCGATATAGTCGCCGTAAGCGCGTCTTGGCACGAAGCAGTAGCGGTCCGGGCATTGGCAGAGATCGCGCCCGGTCAGCCAGCGCCAGAAATGATCGGGATCCTCCGGCAACGCGCTCATATTGGCGGCGCGTACGTTGAGCAGATGATCCGGATTGCC
This sequence comes from Bradyrhizobium erythrophlei, assembly GCF_900142985.1. NCBI lineage: Bacteria > Pseudomonadati > Pseudomonadota > Alphaproteobacteria > Hyphomicrobiales > Nitrobacteraceae > Bradyrhizobium > Bradyrhizobium erythrophlei. The sequence goes on along the minus strand of NZ_LT670849.1, from coordinate 1,474,078 downwards.
GGTGTGATACGCTAGTCCACGTCCGATCTCGGGACGCTGTTCGATGATCGTCACGCGGAACGCGCGGCGCCCGAGACGAAGCAACTGATAGGCGAGAAGTACGCCGCTCGCGCCGCCACCGATAACGATCGCATGCCGCCTGATCATCTGACGCTTCCCCGCTCGTGACCGGAATGAACCGTTGTTCATAAACGCGGCGATAATGTGCGGCGTTCACTCACGGGTACAAATGACAAGATCATGCCATGCAAGGGCTGTTCGACAGATTAAACGTTCCGAACAGGAATCGCCCGGCGGCATGAATCTCATCGAGGAGATTGCCGGGCCGGCGAATGAGGGCGGTCAATCACCGAGCATGAGCAAGGGGAATGCTCACGTCTGCCAGCAAATCGAGATCGTCATCATGGGAAATCTCGACATATTGACCGTTCCAATAGACGAGGCTCGATACTCTCGAGGACAGGTCGAAATCGATCAGCCTGCCAATGATGATCCCGTGCGAGTGACGTTCGATGACTTCCTCAACGCGGCACTCCATTGTCGCCAGGGCGCGACTAAGCATCGGTACGCCGGACACACCGGTTACCCAATCGACGCCGTCGAAACGCTGACGGCCTTTGAGCGAGTTGTTGCTGAAGCGCTTTGCCAGATCCAGCTGGTCCGAGCCGAGGATATTGACGCCAAACAGCCCGTGGCGCTGGATCAAGGCGAAGGAGGATGCCTGTCTGTTGACGCTGACCAGAACACGTGGGGGCGAAGCACTCAACGACGTCAGGGAGGTAACGGTCATCCCTGAAATATCATCGTCTCGACCGGCTGTAACCACGCTGACGCCGCCGGCGAGACGCCGCATGATCAAGCGGAATTGCTGTTCGTCTTCGTCGATCTCTCCAACAAGATGAAGATCAGATCTTGCCATCCGGTTCTTCTCCGGCGTTACCAGTGTTGTTGATCAGCAAAGCTCTCGGCGGATTCCGCGCGCCGCGCGCATCTGCGACAGCATGTCGGGTGGGCTGGACACTTGTTCGGTTCATTCTCGCAACGCTAGCGGAGAGAAGTTGAAAACAGAGGAAGTACCCAGCCCGTATGACGAGGCTAGGTCTTTATGATTGTCAGCGTCAATTTTGAAGTTCGTCGCGGCGAAATATGATTGTTCGACAGTTGGCGCTCTTTTTGGAACGTCTTCGTCGAAGGAGCACTTGTCAGCCTTAATCCGGCGCAAACTCCGCTCCGGAAATCCGTCCATCGACACCAACGGATAGCATCGCCGGACGTTGCTGAAATTAGTACTGGTCCGACGGAACGTCGGACCCCGGCGAATGTTGCCATCAAGGAGGCGGAATCTTCGCAACGAGCGGGACGGACACCGTCCGCGACCGGAGCGGCGCAACGCCAGCTTGGTGGCAATCACTTCCCTCTGATCGCGAGCCAATTACATGAAAACGCGCAAGCCCACCTATTTCCGCAATTCGCTGGATATGAGAGATAAAGTGCAGGTCAAGGTCCTGCGCAAGCGACTCAGGCTGTCGGACGACCAATTCGCCAGCGTCGTTCGGAAGTCCGGAAGTTCGATCTCAGCGATCACCAAGGAGGCCGCTACCGTGAAGTGACGAACCGGCAGCCGCCGCTGTACGAGACCGCTGGTCGCCCTGTCCCCCTGACTGATACGCTTGAGTGCGGCGTTCGCATCAGAGGTCACGAACTTCGGAATCGGAGCTCTAGTTGAGATACTCCGCGATGTCCTCAAGCGAGGCATCGAAGCGCTCGCCGAGCACAACCTCGTTGTTGCTTTCCTTGACCAGCGCGTACTGACCGAGGTTGTCTTCGTGAATCGAACGGGACCGCGATTTGCGAATGGCATAGCCAAGCTTTCGCGCACGCGCTCGCAAGGCACTCTCCGTTGACAAGTGCATATGCCCTTTTCAACCTACAGCATCGTGAGATTGATAACGCCGTCTTCGATTTCGCTTCGCACAAATCGTTCGCGAGCGACGCGTTCGAATTCCGTCCGGTATTTGTGCAGATAGGCAAATGCCTGGTTCTGGGTTCGGAATGTCGTCTGAAGGCGGCACGCCTGCCGGACCGCGCCGATTGCCAGAACGAAGCTGATCGATTGTCCGGCGGGTGACTCGATGTCGGGCATGATCCGCACGCTCTTCGGCATGTTGCCATCTCCCCAGCCTGTGACAGAGACGCTGGCTTCCGCGTTGCGCGAGGTCGACCGTCGGGTCAGCAACTCATCTCGCGATCCGTGTCTTGCGTTTTTTCTTCGCCGGCTGTGGGAGCGCCGCCCGGGCACTGGTCTCGTCCGCTTCCCTGGCTTCCCGCAAAGCGCGAAGGCGCTGCATGTTCTTTCGGGTTTCAGCGGCCTGTTTTTCCGCATCCGCCATCGCGCGCAAACCTTCTTCCCGCGCCAAACGCTGCCGGTTGGCGCGCGCTATGCTTTCAGGAGAAGGACCGGCCGCTCGCTTGTCGTTCATGCTCCATCCAGATTTGCAACACAAAATGCCCGCTCAATCCCGAGATCGAGCGGGCAACACTGCCATTTCAGTACATCCGTGAAATGGCGTCGCGATTTAAGCCAGCGACAAATCCTCGGCGCTTACTTTACCACGCATCTTGTCGGTCTTGAGCTGGAACGAGACCTTCTGGCCCTCAGCGAGACCGGAAAGACCGGCTCGTTCGACCGCGCTGATGTGCACAAACACATCATTTCCGCCGTCGTTCGGCTGAATGAAGCCAAAACCCTTCTGGCCGTTGAACCACTTGACAGTACCTGTCGGCATTTCTCTTCTCCAAAGCGTATTCGCGTGACGTCACGCGATTTAGATCCAACTGGTCGGATGTCTTTGGGAAGGGGCCCGCAGGCGCGTTCGGAAAGGCACTGCGGCGAATTGAACCCCAGCAACGTAGGCGCTTTGGCGGCAAAGCACAAGGGCACTATGACGAATAGTCCGGCTTTTGACGACCAGATCAGGGGCGGGCGCCCCCTGTTCAATCGTTAATTGCGGCCCTGGCCGCGGCGGAAAATGGCTAGAAACGCCACCCCATCGACCCGGCCCAGTTCAGCATGAACTGTTCGGTCTCATGACCGGCCTCGATCAGCCAGGCGGCGAAGTCCCGGACCGGTGAGTTGCTGCCATCGTTCTCCACCCGGCTATAGGACTGATATTCGCGCTTCCGCAAGCCGAGTTCGCCGAACGGCAAGCAGAGTTGTCCGCTGATCAGTTCGTCGATCACCAGGAAGAGGGGAAACAGGCCGATGCCCATCCGCTCTTGCGTCGCCTGGAGCGCGAAGAACATCTGTTCGAAGCGAAGCGTTTCCTGCGCCGCATCGATTTCGACGCCGGCTTGCGAAAACCATTGGCGCCAGGGGTAAGGCTCGGTGAGATAGGTGATCAGGGTGTGATCTTTAAGATCCTGCGGCTTGCCGAGCCGCTGTCGCGACAGCAAATCGACGTGGCAAACCGGCGCTATCATCTCCGTCATGAAATGCTGCGAGCGCCAGCCTTGCGGCGGGTCGCCGACGTTGCCGCGGATCGCGACATCGAAGCTGTTGTCATGGGTATTGATCGGGGCAATCGAAGTCGTCAGCAGCGGTTCGACATCAGGCCGAAGCCGCTGAAAGGAAGAGATGCGGCGGATCAGCCAGCGCATGGTGAAGGTTGGCGGCGCGCTGATCCTCAACACCGAGTTCGAGCCGTGCTGTTTGAGGTTCATCGACGCCAGCGCCAGCCGGTCCAGAACGGCGGTGACTTCGCGGTAATAGATATGGCCGGCGGGGGTCAATGTGAGTTGCGACGGCGCGCGCCGAAACAGTTTGACGCCGAACCAGTCCTCCAGCAGCGCCACCTGCCGGCTGATGGCGCCATGCGTCACACGAAGTTCGTCGGCAGCCTTGGTAAAACTGATATATCGCGCAGCCGCCTCGAATGCCCTTACCGCGTTGAGCGGCGGTAATTTCCTCATCAGGGCGAAGTCTCCTCAAGCTAAAAAGATAGCTTGGAGGCGTCGGGATTGTCGAGGGTTTCGGAAAAGCGGGCCCGGTCCAGTTCCCCTTCCCACGCCGCGACGACGATCGTTGCCACCGCGGTTCCGATGAAATTGGTGAGCGCGCGGGCTTCCGACATGAAACGGTCGATGCCAAGGAGGAGCGCAATGCTCGCCACCGGCACATGGCCGGTCGCCCCGATCGCCGCCGCCAGTACGATGAAGCCACTGCCCGGCACGGCGGCCGCGCCTTTTGACGCGAGCAGACAGACCACGACCAGGACGACCTGCTGCCAGATCGACATCGGCGTGTCGGTCGCCTGCGCCAGAAATACGGCGGCCATGGTCAGGTAGATGCAGGTGCCGTCCAGATTGAAGGTATAGCCGGTCGGGATGACGAGGCCGACGGTCGATTCCGAACAGCCCGCCGCGGTCATCTTGGCGATGAAGCGCGGCATCACCGGCTCCGATCCGGAAAGTCCGAACACCAGCAGCAGCTCTTCGCGGAGATAGCGGATCAGTTTGAAGATGTTGAATCCGGCGACGCGGGCGACAAGGCCGAGCCCTGCGAAGATGAACAGCAGGCATGCTGCGTAGAACGTCAGCATGAAGCCGGACAGTGTCACGATCGCGCCGACGCCATATTTGCCGACGGTAAAGGCCATCGCGCCGAAGGCGCCGATCGGCGCGATCTGCATGATCATTCCGATCACGATGAAGAATACCTTCGACGTCGCTTCGACAAATTGCAGCACCGGTTTTCCGCGGGCGCCGAACCGTTGCAGGGCAATGCCGAACAGCACCGCAATGAAGAGCACCTGCAAGGTATCGCCATTGGTGAACGCACCCACGAACGTCGAGGGGATGACGTTCATCAAGAACCCGACCACCGACTGCTCATGTGATTGCGTGACATAGGATTCGATCAGTTTGGTATCGAGCGAGGCCGGCGAGACGTGCATGCCGACGCCTGGCTGCGCCAGGTTGACCACCAGCAATCCAAAAAGCAGCGCGATGGTGGTGCCGGCTTCGAAGTAGATCAGCGCCTTCAGGCCGATGCGGCCCGCTTTGCCCATGTCGTCCAGGCTCGCGATGCCCTGAACCACGGTGAGGAACACGATCGGCGCGATGATCATTTTGATCATCTTGATCAGGGCATCGCCGATCGGCTTCAGGCTCACGCCGACGTCCGGCCAGAGATAGCCGACCAGCGCGCCGATCGCGATCGCGATCAGCACCCGGATGTAGGGTTTGGTGTGCCAGCGCGCGGCCACCTCTTGCCCCTGGATGGCGCGGTCGCTCTCGATCGACGTCATATCGTGGTGTGTCTCCCGCCCGGTTCGGCTGGCTCGAACCAGCGCGTCATTGGCTCCTAGAATTGAATGGCCCGGGCTGCCGGTGCAAACGAGTTAAGATCAGGCAGCGTGAGGAGAACTCACAGCTAGTGGAGTGGATTTGACATTCGCTATCCATCAAGCCGCAGGTTCGTCGAGCGAATGTCAAATCCGAAACTCCACTAGAAGCTTATATTTGCTAGTGGTCCTTTGATTCTAACCTTCGCAAAGGTGCCCGCCGCGAAGGGGGGCGAATGTTAGAATCGGACCACTAGTTCTGCTGCGGTGCGTTCGTGAGAATTAGTCACGGCCGGTGAGAATTACTCGGTTGCGACGATGATGTCGTTCCACGAAAACCGTCCAAGGCCAGCATGGTCCAAGGCCAGCGTGGCTGTGCGGTCATGACCACTACAGAGGACGGGTTGCAACGATGAGCAGGATGTCGGTCGCCGTGATTGGTGCAGGGATGGGCGGCCTTGCCGTCGCCGCAGGGCTCACGCGCGCCGGCCTGGATGTGACGGTCTACGAGCAGGCCACCAAATTCGCTCGCCTCGGCGCCGGCATCCAGATCGGCTGCAATGCCGTGAAGGTGCTGCGCGAGTGGGGCCTGGAGCCGATGCTTCGCCGCGAAGCCTTCTACCCGCGCTCATGGAATAACCGGGAATACGATACGGGCGAGATCCGGTTTGACATGATCTTCGGCCCGGTGGCCGAAGACAAATACGGCGCGCCCTATCTGCTCGGCCACCGCGGCGATCTGCACTCAGCGCTCGCCAGCGCCGTGCCGGCCGAATGCCTTCGCCTCGGCCACAAGCTGGTCGGGATCGAGCAGCAAGCCGATCGCGGCGTCAGGCTGACATTTGCAAACGGGGTGACAACGATCGTGGATGCGGTGGTGGCGGCGGACGGCGTGCATTCCTTTGTGAAGGACGAACTGTTCGGCCGCCAGGAGCCGAACTTCACCGGCCGCATCGCCTACCGCACGGTGTATCCGGCATCGCTTCTGAACGGATATCAGATCGACGATTGCACCAAATGGTGGGGGCCGGATCGCCACATCGTCATTTATTATGTGAAGCCGGACCGCAGCGAGGTCTATTTCGTGACCAGCCAGCCCGAACCCGGCTTCACGGTCGAATCGTGGTCGGCGATGGGCGACGTGCGCGAGCTTCGAAATGCCTTTGCCGATTTTCATCCGCAGGTGCGCCATGTGCTGGAGTCGTGCCCGTCGGTGCACAAATGGGCGCTGGTCGATCGCGATCCGCTGTCGCGCTGGTGCGATGGCAACGTGACGCTGCTCGGCGACGCCTGCCATCCGATGACGCCCTATATGGCGCAAGGCGCGGCCATGGCGATCGAGGATGCGGCCATCCTGTCGCGTTGTCTCAAAGGGGTCGATCGCGACGGCGCGGCGAACGCGTTCCGGCGTTTCGAGGCCACCCGAAAGCAGCGCACCTCGCGCGTTCAGCTCAGTTCCCGCACCAATACCTGGCTCAAAGGCCCGACCAATCCGGATTGGGTCTATGGCTACGATGCGTGGAACGAACCGCTCGCCGATCTGGAACTGGTTTGAGGCGCGGTCGACGCCTTACCCGTTCCGATACGTGTAACTGTAGCCGTTGAGCGCCGGCGCGCCGCCAAGATGGGCATAGAGCACCTTGGCCCCATCCGGAAAGAAACCCTTCCTGACCAGATCGATCATGCCCTGCATGGATTTGCCCTCGTAGACGGGGTCCGTAATCATGGCCTCGGTCCGCGCCGCGAGGCGGATCGCATCGCTGGTTTCCTTGCTCGGCACGCCATAGGCCGGATAGGCGTAGTCTTCGAGGATGACGATCTCGTCGTCGCGCACCTTGCGCCCGAGTTCGACCAGTTCGGCGGTGCCATCGACGATTTCGCGCACCTGCGCGCGCGTCTGCGCCGGCGTGCCGGAGGCATCGATGCCGATCACGCGGTGTGCGCGATCATCCGCGGCAAAGCCGACGATCATGCCCGCTTGGGTCGAGCCGGTGACGACGCAGACGATGATGTAGTCGAAGGTGATGCCCATCTGCTTTTCCTGGGCGCGAACCTCTTCGGCGAAGCCGACATAGCCGAGGCCGCCATATTTGTGCACGGACGCGCCGGCCGGGATGCCGTAGGGCTTGCCGCCGGCGTCCTTCACCGACTGAATCGCGTCTTCCCAGCTCTTGCGGATCCCGATGTCGAATCCGTCCTCGACGATCCGGCTCTCGGCGCCCATCAATCGCGTCATCAGAATATTGCCGACGCGGTCGTACACCGCGTCTTCATGCGGCACCCAGCTTTCCTGGATGACGACGCATTTCATGCCGATCTTGGCCGCGGTCGCCGCAACCATGCGCGTGTGGTTCGACTGAACGCCGCCGATCGAGACCAGCGTATCGGCGTTTGAAGCGATCGCGTCGGGAACGATGTATTCGAGCTTGCGCAGCTTGTTGCCGCCCATCGCAAGGCCCGAATTGCAGTCGTCGCGCTTGGCGTAGATCTGCACCCTTCCGCCGAGCGCTTCGGTCAGGCGCGGCAGGTACTCGATCGGCGTAGGGCCGAAGGTCAAGGAATAGCGTTCGAACTTGTCGAGCCTGAGCATGTCGATCTCCGCGGAGGTAAACGGTGGCGAAGATGTAGCCAAAATCACGGAAAAGGTGCTCTCGAATTTTCTTCAGATTTTAAGCCGGATGCTCTATGAAAGAGATGATGGTAGTTCATTACTTCGAAAAATAAGCCATAGTATGAAAGAATCTTCCGAGCTCGATCGGATCGACCAGCGCATCCTGCGCCGTCTGCAACGCAACGGGCGGATGACCAACGCCGAACTGGCCAAGGCGGTCAGCATCAGCCCCGCCACATGCCACCGGCGGACCCAGCGGCTGTTCGACGAAGGCTTCATCCGCTCTGTGCGCGCCGAAGTATCTCCGGCCAAGGTCGATCGCGGGACGCTCGTCATCGTCGGCGTGGTGCTCGATCGTTCGACCCAGGAGAGTTTTTCCGCTTTTGAAGCGGCGGTCAGGAAGTTGACGTTTGTGCTCGATTGCCACCTGGTGGCCGGTGACTTCGACTTCTTTCTCAAGATCCGCGTGAAAGACATCGCCGATTTCAGACGACTGCATGGCGAGCAATTGCTTGCGCTTCCCGGCGTCCGGCAAACCCGCACCTTCTTCGTCATGAAGGAAGTCGTCGACGGGGCGCCGCTCGACTTTTAGCTGAGGCGGCCAGCCTCAACTCGCCGCCGTGAACCACGGCACGAGCGTTGAAATGCGGGGCATGGCCTGCGCCGAGATCGTGCTGCGCGCAATGTCGGCAATCCGAGGCGCGAGCGAGGACAGGTCGCCCCGGCGCGTGACCAGCAAAAGTTCGCGGGAGAAGCCGGGGCCGGGCAGCGGCAGCACGGCGACGTTTGCCGCGTGCGCTATTCCTTGAAGCAGGCAGAGCGGCGTGGTGATGGCCACCCCCATGCCGATCGAGACCATCGCAATCAGGCTGTCGGACGTGTCGAACTCGAAAGCGCGCGGCGCACGAATCGCCAGCCGATTGAGATGCCGCTCGACCTGGGCGCCAACATAGGAGCGCTCGCTATGTCGCACCAGGCGACAGCGCTCGAGGATCTTTCCGAGCTCCAGCTCGCCGAGTTCGGCGGCAAGGTTGCGCGGAGCGACGAGCAAATAAGGCTCGCGGTAAAACGGAATCCGTTCGATGTCGTCCAGATCCTCCATCGCATCACAGGTGATCGCGGCATCGATCGTGTGACGCACCAGAGCTTCGGCATGCGAGCCGGCGAGGCCCGACCATGCCGTCAGGCTCAGCGCCATCGAACCGGTCGCGAGTTCCTTGACCAGGTGGGCACCCACCGTTCCGGCGTAGGAATCGACAAGACCAAGGCGCAGGTCGACCCGCTCCGGTAACATCGCGGCGGCGCGCAGCGCGTCAAGCAGGCTGCCGAAGTCGCGATTGATGTCGTGAAAACGGTTGGCGAGGATGCGGCCGGCTCTCGTCGCCTTGAGCGGCCGCCGGCTTCGATCCAGCAGCGTGACGCCCGTGGCGGCCTCCGCGCGACGAACCGCCTGGGACACCGCCGATTGCGTAATCCCGTAGCGCTGGGAGGCTTCCAGCATGCTGCCCGTCTCGGCCACGGCTGCGACGATCTGCAAGCTTCGGAGGTCCAGCTGATCGGTCATGGGCGCCTCAACTTAAGCGAAATTCACTTTGATCATTAATTTCACTTCAGAAGTGACAAAAATCTTGTCGAATTTGCCACTTCTGGTCAATTCCAATTCATGTCCATCGATTGAGCAGGGCCGCCATCCATGACTGAACAAGCCAATTTCGTCGTCGTCGGTCTCGGCGCCATGGGCAGCGCGGTCCTTTATCACTTGGCCAAGCGCGGCGTGGACGTCATCGGAATTGATCGCTTTGCGCCCCCGCACCGGATGGGGTCGAGTCATGGCGAAACCCGGATCACGCGGCAGGCGGTCGGCGAGGGCGGCGACTACGCGCCGCTGGTTCTCAATTCGCATCGGATCTGGCGCGAGCTCGAAGCCGAAACCGGAGAGAAGCTGCTGAACGCTTGCGGCGTCCTGGTCATGGGGCCAGGCTCCGGCCCAACCTCGCACCACGGCAAGCCGGACTTTGTCGCACGCTCGATCCAGGTGGCGCGGGAATTCGGCATCGCGCACGAGACGATTGACGGCGTCGAGGTCGGTCGTCGTTTTCCGCAGTTCCTGGGCCTCGCAGGCACCGAGAAGGCTTACTTCGAACCCGGTGGCGGCTATGTCTTTCCGGAACGTTGCATCTCGGCGCAATTGAGCCGCGCCGCGCAGTTGGGTGCAGAGATACGCACCGGCGTCGAGGTCCTTTCCATCACCGAGCGCGGTACGGTTCGCCTCGAGACTTCCGCCGGCGTGATCGAGGCGCGGCAGGCCGTGGTCACGGCGGGTGGCTGGACCGCGCCTTTGTTGGGCGCGCCCTTCGATCGCCTGCTCACGGTCAATCGTCAGGTGCTTCACTGGTACGAACTCGACGATCTCGCCGCTTACGGCCCTGGTGCGCCGGCCTTCATCTGGATGCATGGCGCGACGGATGTCGACTATTTCTACGGCTTTCCGCCGCTTCGCGGTGATCGCAGCATCAAGATCGCGACCGAGCAATACGAGACACAGACCACCGCGGATACCGTCAACCGCGAGGTCGACCCTGCCGAGTCGGACGCGATGTACCGAAAGCACGTCAAGGGCCGGCTGGCGGGCGCTACAGCTCGCGTCAGTCAGGCGGCCGCCTGTCTGTACACGATCACGCCCGATCGGGGGTTCATCATCGATCGCCACCCGCGTCTTGACCACGTGTTCGTGGTTTCGGCATGCTCGGGCCACGGCTTCAAGCACTCGGCCGGTATCGGCGAAGCCGTTGCCGAGCGATTGACCGGCGGACAACGGCAGGTCGATTTGACCGGCTTTTCGGTCGCGCGATTTGAATAATTCGAAATCAAGAGGCGAGGTCCCATGCGAACTATCATCCGCCTTCCGATCATCGGCATCTTGAGCGTCCTGTCGCTCGCGAGCGCGCAGGCCGCCGATGGCGTCGATGCCATCAAGCAGCGGGGAACGCTGATCGTCGGCGTCAAGGCCGACTACAAGCCGTTCGGCTTCCGCGATCCGCAAGGCAATATCGTGGGGCTCGAGCCGGATCTCGCCGGTGACGTCGCCAAGCGGTTAGGGGTGAAGATCGAGCTCGTACCGGTTGCTGCCTCCAACCGCATCGAATTCCTGCAACAGGGCAAGATCGACATGCTGATCGCGACCATGTCGGACAAGCCCGAGCGTCGCCGCGTCGTGCAGGCCATCGAGCCGCTTTATTACGCCGACTATGTCAACATCCTGCTCAACAAGAAGGCCGGCATCAAGGATTGGAGCGAACTGAAGGGCAAGGCGGTCTGTGCGACGTCCGGCGCCTGGTACAACAAGGACGTCGCGCGGCAATACGGTCCGGAGATCGTTTCATTCGATGGCTCGGAAAAGCCGCTTTATGCCATGAAGCAGGGCAACTGCATCGGCTATGTCTACGATCAGACTTTTTTGCAGGGCAAGCTGCTCGACGACGAGTGGAAGGATGACTACGCGCTGCCGCTCAAGGGCATCCTCGAAGCGCCCTGGATGATGGCGGTCGCGCTCGGCAACGCCAGTCTGCAAACGATGCTGGAAGACACCACGAAGGACTGGATGAAGACCGGCTTCATCGTCGACGAGGAGAAAAAGTGGGGCGTCCAGCCGACGGAATACTCGCAATCGATGCATGAGAAATATAAAGGCGCCAAGTAGAGCTGGGCCTCTAGGGCGAGAGGTCGCGCGATGGACGCCATTCCGGACTGGTTCAGGGAGCTCTATCAATCGACCGGACTGAACTTCACGGTCTTCTATGACGCCTACGACTGGAATCGTTACGTCAGCGGTTTGAAAATGACGCTGCTTCTCAGCGTCACCACGATCCTTTTAAGTCTCGTGATCGGCGCCATCGGTGCGCTGATCCAGAGCGGCCCGTCGCGGCTGTTGCGTGGTCTCGTCAACGGCTTCGTCGTGATATTCCGCAACACGCCGCCTCTGGTTCAACTGTTTTTCTTCTATTTCGGCCTCGGCACCATGTTGCCGGCGACCGAGACGGCGAGTGGAATGCGGGAGCCGCTGCTGAACAACGTGCAATGGGCCATCATCTCGCTGTCGCTGTTTGCCGCTGCCTTCAATGTCGAAATCTTTCGTTCCGGCATCGAAGCCGTGCCGAAGACAACCATCGAGGCCGCGGAAGCGCTCGGCTACAAGCGCTTCAAGGCTTACCGTCATATCGTTCTGCCGCTGGCGATCCGCGTCTGCCTGCCGGCGCTAAACAACAACCTGGTCAATCTCTTGAAGACCACGACACTGGCTTATGCGATCGCGGTGCCTGAGACGCTCTATGCGCTGAAGCAAATCTGGTCGGAATCGCAGAACGTGCTTGAGATGATGATCCTGCTGCTCGCGACCTATGGCGTGCTGGTCGGCGTGCTGGTCTGGCTGATGCAGCGCTGGGAGCGTGCGATGCATATTCCGGGTTATCACCGATGACGATGCCGAAGGTCTCAAGCGCGCGCATGCCGGTGCTGCTGCCGTTTCGGCTGAAGCGGCAACCGAGACAGCTTCGGCCCGGCGTGGTGTCCTGTGTCTTGCTGGGCGCTAGCTTCTTGTTGTTTGTGTCGAGCGCGTCGGCGCAAGGCGGCAAGGTGACGTTGTCGACCATGCAGGTGATCGTGAAATGGGCGCCGCTCCTGCTCACGGGTTTCGGCTTCAACATCCTGATCTCGGCGCTGGCGATGCTGCTCGGAACGATCGCGGGGCTTGGCCTTGGCCTCGGGCTGTTGTCCGAGCTGCGCGTGATCCGGCAAGTCAGTTGGGTCGTGACTCAAATTTTCCGGAACGCGCCATGGCTGGTGCTCTTGTTCTTCGTGATGTTTCTGGTGCCGTTCCAGGTCACGGTGTTCGGCCTGCGCATTCCCTTTCCCGACTGGGTCAAGGCGACGGCGGGGTTTGCGCTTCCCGTCATGGCCAATGTCGCGGAGGTGGTGCGGGGCGCGGTTCGCTCGGTGCCCGCAACCCAGTGGGAGGCAGCCGAGGCGCTTGCCTTCAGCCGCCGCCAGATCATGTGGCGCATCATCCTGCCGCAATGCATCAAGCGGATGTTGCCGCCCTGGATGAACATCTATTGCATCGTCGCGATGTCGACGGTGCTGGCTTCGATCGTCGGCGTTTCCGAGATGCTGACCCTCACAGCACAAGTGCATGCGGCCGAGGGCGGACGCCCCGAATTGTTCGCGCCGCTCTATGGCTTCGCGCTGCTCTGCTTCTTTCTCTATTGCTATCCGATCAATCTGTGGACGGCCCGCCTCGAGCGGCGCTTCCAAACCGGTTGAGGTAAGAAACATGACAGCTGCCTGGACCGCGGATCAACCGATCGTGACGTGCACCGATGTGCGGAAATCATTCGGCACCTTCGAGGTGCTCAAGGGCATCACCTTCTCTGTCCGCAAAGGCGAGGTGATCTGTATCATCGGCCCCTCCGGCTCGGGAAAGTCGACGTTGATCCGCTGCATCAACGCGCTGGTGCCGATCACATCGGGCACCATTCACGTCGAGGGGATCGACGTCACCGACCCCAGGCTCGACAAGCTCGCGCTGCGGCGCAAGGTCGGGATGGTGTTTCAGCAGTACAATCTGTTTCCGCACAAGACCGCGCTTGAGAACGTGATGATGGCGCCGATCCACGTGCTCCGTCAGGAGCGCAGCGCCGTCGAGGCGCGATCGAGGGCGTTGCTCGCCAAGGTGCGCCTTTCGGGAAAAGAGAACAGCTATCCCGGCGAATTGTCCGGCGGCCAGCAGCAACGCGTCGCCATCGCCCGCTCGCTCGCCATGCGTCCCGACGTGATGCTGTTTGACGAAGTCACCGCGGCGCTTGACCCGGAAACGGTGAAGGAGGTGCTGGTGACGATCCGCGAACTGGCGGAAGAAGGCATGACCTGCATGCTGGTCACGCACGAAATGGGATTTGCCCGCGAGGTCGCCGACCACATCTATTTCACCGATCATGGCGTCATCGTCGAGCACGGCCCGCCGGCGACCTTCTTCACCGAGGCACGCGACGAGCGCACGCAGCGCTTCCTGTCGCAGGTGCTTTGAGGCTGCGGGAGCCGGGCCAGCGGCGTGACCACCGGCAAGGGACGATTAAACCCCCGGGATTGGACAGAAACCTCAAGGAGTTCGCGTTTTCTGAACGGCCACCGGCCGATCGTTTGGTTCAAGGACCAGTATGACGGTGACTAGCATTCCCGACATCCTCGCTTTATAGTTTCGTCACAGGTTATTTGTGCGCGGATGTTCATGACTTCAGGCCAATCAGGTTTCGCAACCGCCCTTGCGGCAACACTGGCGCTGCTTGGTCTCGGTGCGCCGGCCGCACAGGCGCAATCAGTGCCGTACTGGACGTCCACCACCGGGTTCAATTCCAACCTGAGTTCAAACCTGACCTCGGAGACGAATGCGAACGCGAACGCCTTCGGCAACTTCTCCTCGCGCTACAATTTCGAGAACGGCTGGTTTGTCGGCACGGAACGCGGCAACCTTGGTTTTGGCAATCCTGGTTTTGGTGCAAACAGTTTCAGCCCCGTCTCGGCCTTCGGCAGCGCCAGTGCCTACTCTTATGAAGGCAGCCAGGTCGGCTACAACTTCAAGAGCGCGCCGGTTTCGATCTATGCCGGTCTCGATACGCTGAAGTACAACAACGCCCCGATCGTCGGCAGCCCATTTTCCGCGCTCGACTCCTCGTCGGCCAACGTGCCCGGTGGCTATCGCGTCAATGCCGGCGTCGAGTTCCGCCCGACCTCGAACCTCAGCCTGTCGGTCGGCGCGAGTTTCTCGCAGCAGCCGAACGACATCAATTCCTCGCTTCTGCCCGGCGCCTCACCGTTTGGCTTCCGCGGAAGGTGAGGGGGCTTCGGTCGCCCCGTCGAAGCTCTAGTTCACGATCCTGGCCGGTTCGCCTTGGCCGTCGGAGGCCAGCGCCTCGGCAAGCGTGTGCTGTAACTCGCGTTCCATGGAGAAGCAAACGCTGAAGCCGTCTGTGGTCGACAATGTCATCATTCCGGTGCCGGGATCAGACGACTGTTCCACGGTCCAGGACGCCAGCGGATAGGCGTATCGCAAGGTGTGATCACCAAATCGCGACTGCAGCGCCTTGTTGATCAATTCGGGCAGGGTCATGGCCAATGCCCCAACCTGGTTCAAGGGCAGCCGTATCGTGGCGGCCGCCCCGCTTGAATCGGTAAATCCGAGGACAACCGTGCTGCCATCCGGAGCGACTTCACAGGTCGTCAGCGATTGCGATTCGATATCCATTGATGCTATTTCCAGATCGTTATATTCATTAAAATATAGCGATATCCGGCGGGGCCGTCCAGTGTTGGTTGAAATTGCTGGTATTTTGGCTACCCACCGCCATATTCACTCTGCACTTGAACGCGGCCCGCTCTTTGTTCTAACGAACGTGTGCGGACCGTTCGCCAGGGCGGAATCCGGACAACATCGCTTACAGCGATAATGCGCGGCCTGGTCGCGTTCCCCTCAGAGATAAGGTCGCCACGATGGCCAAGATGACAAAGACTCAGTTGATTGACGCGATTGCAGAAGCAACGCAGGTTTCCAAAGGTGAAGTGAAGGCCGTCATCGAGGCGATGACGGCAGTTGGCTACAAGGAGCTGAACGAATCCGGCGAGTTCGTGATTCCGGGTTTTGCAAAGCTGTCGGTCGTCAACAAGCCGGCGAAAGAAGCCCGGACCGGCATCAATCCCTTTACCAAGGAGCCGATGGAATTTGCCGCCAAGCCCGCGAGCAAGTCGGTGAAGGCATCGCCATTGAAGGTGGCGAAGGATTCCGTGCTCAGTCCGCAGGACTGAGACCTCTAGTCAAGGCCGTCGTCGCGCCAGCCAATGATCCGGCGCTTTACTTGCTCCCTTCAAGCCGATCGAGAAAATCCTTCACGGAATACACCGTGCCGGTATCGGTCGCCTTGTATCCCGGTAGCGCCGCGACGGCCTTTTGAAATTCCCGGCCCTTCATGATGTCGAGCACCCGCCGCATCGGTTCGGTTTCCAGGAATGTCTGCTTGCAGGCAAAGACATAGTCCTCCGTGAGGAGGCGGATGAAGTCGAGACCGAACTGACGCGCCGCGGCTTCGACGCCGAAGGCAACGTCCGCCATGCCGCTCGCGACATAGGCGGCAACGGCGGCATGCGTGAACTCGATTTGTTGCGCGCCGTTGATCTTCGCCTCGTCGATCCCGTGCAGCGCCAGCAGCTGATCGAACAGCAGGCGGGTGCCTGAGTCATGGTCGCGGTTGACGAAGCGTGCCTTGGTGCGGACGATATCCTTGAGGGATGCAATCTTCAGCGGATTGCCCCGCTTGACCATCAGCCCCATTTCGCGCGTCACGAAGCTGACGATACGGTCCTGGCGCGGGTCGAGCCATTCCTTGCAGGCCTGGATGCCTTTTGCGCGCAATTCGCCGCGCGGCAGATGCACGCCGGACAGGTCGCAGGCGCCCTGGGCCAGCGAGACCAGCGAATGCTGGTTGCTGATATAACGCAGGTCGACGCCGATGCCGGGTTCGCGGTCGAGTAATTCGCGGAGTTTCGACACCGCAAAACCGTGACTGGCATGAACGCGAATGACGGATGGCCGTTGATGCAGGAACGGCTTGATCTCGGTGGCGAGTTCTTGCGCCAGATTTTCCAGTTGCGGACCGAGCCGGGCCTGCATCCGTTCGCCGGCCCAGACCAGTTTCTCTCCGAAAGGCGTGAGCTTCGAGCCCTTGCCGCGCTGGGTTTCGACCAGCGGCACGCCGAAGAACTGCGACCACTGCTCGACCAGGTTCCAGACATGGCGATAGGACAGATGCGCATCCCGCGCGGCGCTGGTGAGCTTGCCGGTTTTGCGGATTTCATTGAGCACACCCAGCATCACGACGACATTCTGCGGGCTGTCCTCCTTTTGAAATCGCCAGACGGTTTCGATCTCGATATGCAGCACGTTCCCACCCTAATTATGAAATCTAGTTCATATATGAAGGCGCCATAGGCAATCAATATCATATTTACGGCAGCAAATAACCTCCTACGTTCAAGGACAAGCTTTGGAGGAAATATGATGTCCGTTGCATATGACTTTACCCCGGAAACGGCCGCAGCCGAATTCCTGCGCAAACCGCACCAGCTTCTGATCGACGGCAAGCGCGTGCCATCCTCCTCGGGGCGGACGTTCAAATCCCTCAATCCCGCGACCGAAGAGGTCATCGCCACGATTGCCGAGGGCAACGAAGCCGACGTGGATCGCGCAGTCGCCGCGGCGCGCCGCGCCTTCGAGGGACCGTGGCGGACGATGCGCGCCGCCGAGCGCGGCCATCTCCTGCTCAAATGGGCCGAGTTGCTCAAGCGCCACGCCGACGAAATCGTCGAGATCGAGAGTCTCGATGGCGGCAAGCCGGTCTCGGCGACGCTGCGTCAGGATTTTCCCGCCGCGATCGACACGCTGACTTATTATGCCGGCTGGGCCGACAAGATCACCGGCGACGTCGTTCCGACCCGCGACGATGCGCTCACCTATACGGTGCGCGAGCCGGTCGGCGTGGTGGCGGCGATCGTGCCGTGGAATTTCCCGCTGATGATCGGGATGTGGAAGCTGGCGCCGGCGCTGGCGTGTGGCTGCACCATCGTCATGAAGCCTGCCGAACTGACCTCGTTGTCGGCACTGCGGATCGGTGAGCTGGCGCTGGAAGCCGGCATTCCGCCCGGCGTGCTCAACATCGTGCCCGGCCCGGGCCGCGTCGTCGGCGACGCGCTGGTCAACCATCCCGATGTCGACAAGGTGACGTTCACGGGCTCGCCCGGCGTCGGCCGCGGCATCATGAAGGGCGCGGCCGGCAACTTCAAACGCGTCTCGCTCGAGCTCGGTGGAAAATCCGCCAACGTGATCTTCGACGACGCCAATCTCGAAGCTGCGGCCAAGGCGGCCGCTGCCGGCATTTTCTTCAATGCCGGCCAGGTGTGCTCGGCGGGCTCCCGCGTGCTGGTGCAGGAAGGAGCCTACGACGAAGTCGTCGAGCGCCTCGCGGCGCGCGCCAAGTCGCTTCGCATGGGCGATCTCCTCGACCGCAACACGTCGCTGGGGCCGGTGATCTCGGAAAAGCAGATGAAGTCGATCCTCGATTATGTCGATATCGGTGAGAGGGAAGGCGCCTCATTGGTGACCGGCGGCGAGCGGGTCGGCCAACGCGGCTATTTCATCAGCGCGGCCGTGTTTGCCAATGTGAAGCACGAGATGCGGATCTCGCAGGAGGAAATCTTCGGACCGGTCGTCAGCGTCATCAAGTTCAAGGACGAGGCTGATGCGCTGCGGATCGCCAACGGCACGGCTTATAGCCTTGCCGCCGGGGTCTGGAGCCGGGACGTGGTCCGCGCCCAGCGTTTTGCAAAACGCGCCCGCGCCGGCACCGTCTGGATCAACACCTATGGTTATACCGATGTGCGGTTGCCGTGGGGTGGCGAGCGCGACTCCGGCCTCGGCCGCGAACATGGAACGGCAGCGATCCAGAATTTCACCGAACCGAAGGCGGTCTGGGTGAACCTCAGCGCCTGATAAAAGGCGCCCCTTTGGGAATCCGGCCGATCAAGATTGGAACGTGAAGTTCGGCGTCTGAAGTGGGCCTCAGTATAGCGCAATCATAAGGCCGCCGGTCAGGCCGATCGCCTGTTCGTGTCCCTTGTTCAACGTGACGCTATAAGTGGGCTCAATGAACCAGCCGAATTTGCGGTCTTTGGTCGGCCAGATCATCCATTCCATCGCAAACTCACCCGCGACCTTCGTGCCGCCTCCCGCCGTGGCATAACTCAACTGCGGACCCGCACCGACCATGAACTCGACATGCTCGTTGATCGTGAATGGCTTCTTGAAAAGAACGTCGGCTTGCCATTCCGTCTGCCCGGCGCGGAACAAGGGCGAGATACCCGTCTCGATTTCCAGCCAGTCCTTGATAACCGGGAATTCGACCGCGGCTGACGGTCCCGCGCTATAGGTTCCGTCCTGGATGCTGCGCTCCGTTGCGGCACCTAGTTCTATGACGGCGAGCGGCTCTTTCTCTTCCGCATGAACCAGTGGCGAGGAAACGATCAGCCCAAAGGCAGCAACGACATATCTCGGCTCGAAAATCATACGGATTTATCGGTGAACCTGAACCAGCCGGCAAGACGAAAATGCGACAAAATATCCAGACCGTTGACCCATGATCACAAATTTGGAAGTGGGCTATCTGGGCGAGGCGGCGGAGGGTTTGAACAACGGCTGTCCGTTCACCTGGTAGGCGCCGATGGCTTGCTGCCCCTCGGTCGAAACCAGCCATTCCGCAAAAACCTTCGCTGCGTCGAGCCGCGCAGCGCCGTGCTTGCCAGCGTTCAGTTCAATCACGTCGTAACGGTTGATCAGACGCGGATCGCCTTCGACGATGATAATAAGCGATCCCTTGTTATTGAAGCTGAGCCACGTCGCGCGGTCGGTTAGCGTGTAAGCGTTCATGGCGCTGGCCGCATTGAGGGCCTGCCCCATTCCGCCGCCGATATCGTGATACCATTTTTCGGGTTTTAGCGCTTCCGATGTGCGGCCAACACTGCTCCACAACCGCAACTCGGCGGCGTTGGTGCCGCTGCGGTCCCCCCGCGAAACGAAGGAAGCCCTTGCGGACGCGATCGCCTTCAGAGCCGCCGCGCTGTCCTTGCTGCCTAGAATGTGCGCCGGATCACTCGATGGCCCAACGATAACAAAGTCATTCCAGGCGATTTGCCGAAGCGTGGAGCTATATCCTTCGTCTACAAATTTGCGCTCTGCTTCCGGGTCATGAACCAGCACCACGTCGGCATCACCTCGACGCGCGGTGTCCAGCGCTTGACCCGTTCCTTGCGCGACCACGTTCACGACGATGCCAGTCTTGGCGGTGAACTGCGGGAGAATGTTTGCTAACAGTCCGGATGCTTCTACCGAGGTTGTCGAGGCCAATACGACTGATTGCCCTTCGGCAGCACTCGTGTTGATGGCAGCGAGGGTTATAACCAGAGCCAAGGCGTTGCGAAGTCCGGTCATACTTCGTCGCTCCCTGCTGTGCGCGCCCGTCCCGCCAGCGCGAAAACTGTCGCGCTGATCGAGATGCTGATCCCGACTAACACTATGCCCAAAGCCAAGGCCAATGACAGGTCGCCTTGGCTGGTTTGAAGAGCGATGGCCGTCGTCATCGTTCTGGTCAATCCGCGAATGTTGCCGCCGACCAGGATCACCGCTCCAACTTCCGAAACAGTGCGGCCAAAGCCCGCCAGTACAGCGGTCACGACGTCGGCGCGAATGATCATCAGAATTTGCGGAATGGGCTGTAACCGCGTCGCACCATCCATAACAAGTTCATCTCCGTAGCGCGCCCAGGCCCTCTCGCTGGCGCGGTGCACAAGTGCCGTGATGATAGGTGCGGCGAGGATCGTCTGCGCTATCACCATCGCGGTCGGGGTGAAGAGCAGTTCGAGGGAGCCGAGCGGACCTGAGCGAGACAGAGCAAGATACAACACGAGCCCGACAACGACCGGCGGCAAGCCAAAGAGCGCGTTGATCAGAACGATGACCAGTTGGCGCCCGGGAAATGCGAAAATGGCGAGCGCGGCCCCGAAGAGCACGCCGATGCCAGCCGCTATGGCCGTCGCGGCCAGACTAACGCCGATCGAAAGTCCGACAATCTCCAGGAAGTCGTTCAAGCGGTAGCCGATCCGGTAACAGAGCCCTGAAAGTAAGCGATGCCCAAATCTGTCAATCAGGTTTTGCAGATCGGGTCTAGCGGGTAATCTGTCGAAAGCCATCCGCGAGGGTGCACTGACCGCGCGGCTGGTTAGGCCCGGCGCGTACTTACGGAACGCAGCCGGGCCGCTCCGCAGGATCTCATTAGGTGTCAGTACATGAAACGCATCCACGGCCTGGACATTCCTCAAACGCTCGAAGATGCATGCGATCCGCAGCGGATGGCGCTGGTGGTCTATGACATGCAAGTCGGCATCTTGAAGCAGATCAAGGACCCGCACGTGGTCGTCTCCAGGGTGTCTCGCGTCTTGCAAGCGGCGCGAGCTGCGGGAGTGCGCACATTCTTCATGCGACATATGTCACTGCCCAAGGAGTTGATGGGAACCTTCTGCTATCGCTTGGCGACGGCGTGGCATCGAGCCGACGGCCCGTCACGCAGCCGACCTTGGTATCATTCCGATTGTGGTGGAGGACGCCTGCGGCAGCGGACATGCCGAAGCTGCCGAACGCTCCGTTGCGTCTCTGAAATTCGCTGGAGATGCGATCTTTACGGACGTGGACGGCTTTTGCCGGGCGCTTGGACGCTAGGCGGGTTGCTGACAAATCGCGGTGTTTTGGAACCATTGTTCAGTCCGCCTTTTATCCCGATAGCCCTCACGGGTATTTTCAACCGGGATTGGAACGAACATGGCCAAGAAGTCGATGCTGCTGAGCGACCTCTTTCACGAGACGCTCAAGGATATCTATTTTGCCGAGAACAAGATCCTGAAGACGCTTCCGAAGATGGCGAAGGCCGCGCAGTCGAAGGAACTGCAAAAGGCCTTCACGAAACATCTTCGTGAAACCGAAGGCCAGGTGAGGCGTCTCAATCAGGTCTTCAAGATCATCGGCAAGCCGCCACGCGGTAAAACCTGTGCGGCGATCAACGGTATCGCGGAAGAAGGCGCCGAGATCATGAAAGACTTCAAGGGAATGCCTGCGCTCGATGCCGGGCTTCTCGCGGCAGCTCAGGCGGTCGAACATTACGAGATGTCGCGTTATGGCACGCTGCGTACATGGGCCGAGGAACTTGGAATGGCTGACGCGGCCACGCTTTTGCAGGCGACGCTTGACGAAGAGGAGGCGACGGACGCAGCCCTCACCAAGCTTGCCGAATCCCTCGTCAACGTCGAAGCCGAACACGATCTGGCGGCCTGAAACGGAGTCAGGACGCCGCATCGGCTATTCAAGGGAGCCGTAAAAGGGAGCTATGGATCATGAGCGATATCAAGGAACACATGGAAGTTATCGGCGCCGACGGCGTGCACGTCGGTACGGTCGACAAGATCGAGGGCAGCCGGATCAAATTGACCAAGAAGGACAGCGGAGAGGGATCGCACAAGGGCCATCACCACTATATCGACCGCGGCCTGGTTGCCGACGTTGAAGGCAACAAGGTCCGGCTATCCGCCATTGGCGCCGTCGCCGTGACCATGGAGGAAGAATAGAAATAACTTAGCCACGGCTTGGCGTCCTCAAGCACCGCGCTTCATTCGTTCTTGAGTGATTTGCCCGACGGGCAAATCACTCAAACCGTGATGCATTGCTCCCGTTCAACAAATTCCCCTTGCCCCGACGGGCAAATCACCTTTAGAAGCCCGCGCATCTCGCGCCCGCAAGAGCAACTGTGTCGAGATAGACGAGGGCCTGGGCGCGATAAAGGTTCGCGCGATCAGGCGGGTGCGTAGCGAGCGGCATCCCATTTCTGGTGGCGAGCGATCATGACGTTGAGAATGCAGATCAGCTTGCGCATGCAGGCCACGAGGGCCACCTTCGGCTCCTTTCCCTTGGCGATCAGGCGGCGATAGAAGGCCTTGGCGACTGGATTGTTCTGCGTGGCAGCGCCGAGGCAAGGCATGTAGATGGCGTTGCGGATCCAGCGGCGGCCGCCCTTGATGTGGCGCTCGCCCCGGCGCTTTCCACTGTCATCGTCGTAAGGAGCGATGCCTACCAAAGCCGCGGCGATCTTATCGTTCACTTGCCCGAGTTCTGGCATCCCTGCAGCGAGGATCGCGGAGGTCGTTTCGGCGAAGCCCGGCACGCTCTCGATAATCTCGGCACGCTCGGCAAGGTGCGGTGTAGCCTTGACCTTGGCTGCGATCGCGAGCTCGAGCTTTTCAATTTCGGTCGCCAGACTCTTCAAGACGCGGGCCTGTGCTTTCTGAACCGGTCCCGGCGCGGCATGTGCACTTTGGCTTTGCAATCGGACCTTCAGCTCAACGAGCGCTAGGCGTGCTTTCACCAGGGCCGCCAGTTCCTCTTGGGCAGCATCATGTGTCTGGCTCGGCGTCTCGCCGAACGTCTCGGCAAACCAGGCGATCATCTCAGCATCGATCGTATCATTCTTGGCAAGCCGTCCGGCCGATTGAGCGAAGTGACGAACCCGCTTTGGGTCCACGATCCGTACCTCGATGCCGGCATCGAGCAGCACCTTGCGCCATTCACGCTCGTAACCGCCGCTCGCCTCCATCACCGCCTTGCCTACCTGGTGCCTGCGAAGCCAGGCCACCAGTTTGCGGCGACCTTGGGCGGTGTTCGGACAGGTCTGCCGCAACGCCAATGCTCGAATGCACAGGTCCACCTTGTCCTTGGCGACGTCGATGCCCACGACAGCGAGATCATTTTGTGCCATCATCCACTCCCTTCCTTGCTCGGTTCGGGCTCCAAGCCCATGCAACTGTTCGGGTTGAGGAAGACACCGGAGCTGTCCCTCGCTCTAATACAGGCTTTGCCGCCTTTGGGGCGCTACGGGCTCAGTTCCAGCAACGGGCGGTTTTGATCCAACCGCCCGTTCGCATGTTCTGCCAGATTTCCTGGACACAAGGGGCGTATCGCGATCGTCACGGACGTTGGCGCGGGATGCGATGGACGCTTTCGGCAGCGCAAGACGGGCGCTGGCTGGAAGCGTGCGGCGAAATCGTGTGGTCCTGATCTCCCGACGCTGGGATCAAGTTTGCGGGTGACGAGCCCGCGAACGACGGTGGCTAACAAGCCCGGACACCGGGGAGAGCGCGTCATAAGCCGCAAGAACCATCGCGCAGGGAATGCCGGATGTTTCGGCGTACCTGTGGTGACTAACTCGTGTGCTTTTTTGTTTTGCACGCGAGGCTGCGGGTGCGTTCGCGCACCGGCATTCCCTGTGCCCTCTTCTTACGAGGGACACGACGATGCATCACTCGGGCGCGAAACGTGCCGCGGGAAGGTGAGCGCTGTCGTCAATCAAGGCAGGCGCGGCCTCGCCTCGATCGATCTCCCATCGACTCGCGCGGGCATTGGGAGCTAGGCTTCGCCGTTTGGTTTGACGTTTATTGCAATCGTTCATTGGGGAGGGGTCGATGTCATACTATCGTGCTTGCTTTCTCGTGCTTTGTGCGTGGCCTCTGTTGAGCACTGCCACGCTGGCTCAAAATCAGAACCAGAACAAAAACCAAAATCAGAATCAGACGCAGAAGCCGGCTGTGGTTCAGCAAAAGCCGGCCGCGATACAGCAGGGTAACTATGCCAACCAGGGCACGGCGCAAGCCAACCATGTCTTCGATGGCAGGCAAAAGCCGGCCAATCCGGTCCAGGCCAATACCGGATCAAAGCCGAACCCGGTCGGGCAGCAGGTCAACTCGACGGCAAGCAGTCCCGGCTACAAGCCGGCTCAACATCTGCACACCAACCCGGTCCCGTCGCGACCGTCACGCGATCGACGACGACGGCAACAGTGACGCCCACCGTGACTCGGACGAGTACCACGCCGACCGTTACCCGCTCTACGACCACGGCAACGACGCCGCCCAAGAAGCCTTGAACGGGCCACCTCGCGGGGCGGTATTGTCGCGTCATTGCGAGCGCTAGCGGCCAACGCCAAAAGTCTGAGCCGGAACGCGCAAGAAATCGCCCCGATTACGGTTGCCAACCATCAAAACAGGCGCGATCCTTGCGCCGACGAAGAGGCCGGAAAACAGGTCGGAAAAGTTCGGGAGGACACGATGACACGGTTGAACCGGCGCGCCTTTGTGGCCGCCGCCGCCGGCGCGATCACGGCGCCGTATCTGTCGCGAAATGCTTTGGCGGATGATGCGATCAAGCTGCGCTGTTCGCTCGACACCGCGCCGTCGCACCCGCGCAACCAGGCGGTTGTCGATTATCTCGCCAAGATCGAGGAGGCTACTCAGGGCAAGATCAAGGCCGAAGTGTTCCATTCCGGCCAGCTGTTCGCCGATCTCAACGTCACCAAGGCTCTGATTCAGGGTCAGGTCGACATGGCCACGCCCGGCACCTGGACCATGACCGGGCTCGTGCCCGACGTCGATTTCTGCCAGTTGCCGGCGCTCTATAGTCCGGCGGTCGACGTGTACCGCCGTTGCAGCGACGGCGCGCCGGGCGAGCACGTCACCAGGCTGCTCGAGGGCAAGCTGCGTTCGCACATTCTTGGCAACTGGCTCGAGCTCGGTAACGAGAACTGGTACACGACGAAGAAAGAGATCCGCTCGCTGGAAGACTTGAACGGGCTGAAGATCCGCAGCCCCGGCGGCGCCGGCACTTCCTGGCGCATCGGTTTCGTGCACGGCATTCCCAACGTCACGCCGTGGCCGAATGTGCCGCTGGCGCTGTCGCAAGGCACTTTCGACGGCTTTGTCTCCAGCGACGAGAGCGTCACTTCCGCCAAACTGTGGGAGGCCGGCGTCAAATATTCCTATGCGGACCATCAGTTCTACGCCAACTACATCCCGATGGTGAGCGACGCCTTCTGGTCCAGGCTGGGTGAGGCCGAGCGCAAGCTGATGCGTGACATCTGGGCCGCGAATATCGAGCGCTACCGCGCGATGTCGACGAAGGCACAGGCCGACGCGCGCAAGACCATGCAATCGAACGGCGTGAGTTTCTTCGATCCGCCGGCGGATCAAGTGGCTGCCGATCGCAAGCGCATGATCGCCGCGCAGGCCGATCTGATCCGCGACACCAAGCTGTCGGCCGACATCGTCAAGCTGGTGACGGATACTGTCGGCAGTCACAGCTAACATGGCTGGTGGGGGCGGTTCAGCGGGACGTGATGGATGGTGGGACAAGGCTGAGCGGCTCCTGATCGGCCTGCTCGGTCTTGCCGCGATGATCGTTGGCCTCGTGCAGGTGGTCGGTCGCTATATCGCGCCGCGCTACGCGATCTCCTGGGCCGAGGAGGTGATCGTCTATCTCGTCGTCTGGGGCATCATGCTTGCGGCCTCGCAGCTCGTGCGCAGCGATGGCCATGTTCGGCCGGATCTGGTGCTGCGCGCGGTGTCGCCTCGGGTCCAGCGCTGGATGGAGGTGGCCAATTGCCTTGTCGCGCTGGCGTTCTGCGCAGGCCTTGCCTGGTACGGCTACAGCATCGTCGAGACCTCGTGGATGCTGGACGAGCGCTCCTCGTCGGACGTGCAGTTTCCGATGTGGCTTTATTCGGCGGCGGTGCCGACCGGCGCGGCGCTGATGTCCGGCCGTTACCTGATCCGGCTCTATCGCTATCTCTTCGCCTTCGATCCCGAAACCATGACGGTCGGCCACATCCCCGCGCATGAGCAGACCGGCTCGAGCGCGACGTTGTCACAGGTCGACTGAAGGCGAAGCGGACCCGTCATGCTCCTGATCCTGTTCCTGGTGATGTTCTTCGGCCTGCTCGCGGTTGGCATGCCGATCTTCCTCGTGCTCGGGCTGTGCGCGGCAATCCTCTATTTCGCCTCCGGCGAACCGCTGATCGGCGTCGCGCAGGTCATGATCGATCACCTGAACTCACCGACGCTGATGTCGCTGCCGTTGTTCGTGATGGCGGCGACATTCATGCGCTACGGCGGCGTCGCGAAAGCGCTGGTCGACCTGTCTGCCGCCTGGCTCGGCGGTGTGCGCGGTTCGCTAGGGCTCGTCACGGTCGTCGCCTGCACGCTGTTTGCGGCGATCTCGGGCTCGTCGGTCGCAACGGCCTTGGCGATGGGAACGATCCTGTTGCCAGCGATGATCGAGAAGGGCTATCCGCGCAGCTTTGCGCTCGGCGTGGTCGGTGCATCCGGCACCATCGGCATCGTCATCCCGCCGTCGCTGGCGCTGATCCTCTACGGCATCGTCGCCGAGCAGTCGGTGCCGCGCCTGTTTCTCGCAGGCGTACTGCCCGGCCTGTTGCAGGCCGCGGTGTTCTTTGTCTGGGTCTGGTACGACGCCAGGCGGCGCAAATTCCCGATCGAGCCGAGCCTGCCGCTTGCCGAGCGTCTCAGGGTGACTGCGCGAGCGATCCCGGCGTTGATCGTGCCTGTGATCGTGCTGGTCGGCATTTATGGCGGCGTCGTCACCGTGACCGAGGCCGCCGCGATTGCCGCGGTGGTGTCGCTGCTGGTGAGCCTCATTTATTACCGCGGTTTCCGCTGGTCGGAAACGCTGTGGGTGGTGGCGGATGCGCTCAAGAGCGCAGGCGCGATCATGCTGATCGTCGCCACGGCGCTTGCCTTCGGTCACTGGATGACGGCCTCAGGCATTCCGGCCGAACTCGTCAAATGGGTGCTGGCGCAGAACATGGCGCCGTGGCAGTTCCTGCTCGCGATCAACGTGCTGTTGCTCGTGCTCGGTTGTTTCCTCGAAGTGATCGCGACGCTCTTGCTGGTGCTGCCTATACTGGCGCCGGTGCTGCCGGCGCTCGGCGTCGATCCGGTGCACTTCTCGATCATCTTCACCCACAATATGGAGATTGCGCTGGTTCACCCGCCGGTGGGCCTGAATCTCTTCGTGCTGTCGACGATTTCGCACGCGCCGATCGGCGAGGTCGTGCGTGGCGTGTTGCCGTTCCTCATTTTGCTATTGATGGTGCTGATGATCATCACCTACGTGCCGACGCTCACGATGTGGCTGCCGCACGCGATCTACGGAAATTGAGCGCGAGGTGTTTTGCGGTCAGTCCGCATTCGCGCTGCGGCTGCGGTTGAGCAGCAGGTAAAGCGCGCGGGGATTCGTGGTGAAGTATCGCCAGAACAGCCGGCGTGGCTCGAGCCAGATGCGCCAGACCCACTCCAGGCCCGCGTCCTGCATCCATCGCGGCGCGCGGGCACGGCTGCCGGACAGGAAATTGAAAAGGCCGCCGGAGGTCTTGATGACGCCGACCTTGGTCAGTCGCGATGTGTATTCGGCGACGAAGGCTTGCTCATAGGGCACGCCGAGCGCCACCCACAGATAGTCCGGCGCGAGGTCGTTGATCTCGTCGACCTTGGCGCGCAATGCGTCGCCCCGGAGATAGCCGTGAGAATGTCCGACGATCCGCAGCTTCGGATACATCTTGCGGACGTTGGCGACCGCAATGGCGTTTTCGGCTTCGTCCGCGCCGAACATATAGAAAGAGAGGTTGGCTTCTTCGGCCTTGCGGGCCACCACATGGAACAGGTCGGTCGTCGCAACCCGTTCGGGCAGCCGCATCGGCGATTTCAGCCGCGACACCGCGACCAGCGGCTGGCCATCGGCGTTGATAAGATCAGCAGAGCGGAACAGCCGGTCTGTCATCGGTTCGGTGGAGCAGCGTGCCAGCACTTCGCCGTTGGCCGAGGTCAGATAGATCGGGCGCGTCACCCGGCGATGCGGGAACACCGCGTCAATCATGAAGTCGGCGGTTTGCTCGAGGTTGAGCACGGCGATGCGAAGCCCGCCGAGCGTGATCCTGGGAATGCTGGCCGTGGCGGCCCTGCCGACCGAGTTTGCGCGCCGCTCAAGCATATTGCGCGCTCCGGACCGATTGAACAGGAGCCGCATGCAGCTCGTTGATGACCACACCGATCAGCTTGCGCTCTGCGCCGCCGAGACTGGCGATGATGTCGTCCATGCAGCCATTGATATCGAGGCTGGCCGGCAGTGTCACGATCAGGCCGTCGGCTACGCCGATCAGCTTGAGGTCATCCGTGCCGAACGGCAGCGCCGGGCCGTCGATAATGATAAGGTCGTGGTCGCCACTGGCGCGCGCCTGCGCAATCGCCTTTCGAATGGCCTCGGCGGTGCCCGATCCGATCGCGGGCAGCACATCGATGTTGTTCTTGGTCTTGATCGCGCGCTGGGCCTTGCTGCCGATCGAGAGCCAGCCGAGCCGTTTTGCTTCCGGCTTGCGCGGGCCTTGCAGCTTGTTGGAGAGCAGACGGTTCGCGTGATCGGCGTCGATCACCAGCACCCTTGTATCATCGCGGGCGGCGGCGAGTGCAACGTTCAAGGTCACGATGCTTCGATCGCGGCTGGCGCCCTGGCCGATGACGGCCACGACCGGTGCGGCGTTGGCGGCGGCGCGCCGGCCGAGCGCGTCGCGCATGTCGCGCATCGCGTTGAGGAAGGTCGTGAGCGGGAAGGTGGCCCGCAGCGTCGGCCACCCGAGGCGCGTCAAATCGGGAATGCCGCCGGTCGCAAGAATGCCGCCAAGCGTGCGGATCATGTCGGATTCCTGCAAGCGCGCGATGCCGGGCTTCTCGGTGGCGGGGGCGACAGGCTTGTTCTCCAGCGGCTTTGCCGGCGAAGGTTGCGTCGCAGTCTCGGCGGCCACTTGGCCGGCAGGAGCAGCGGCAGCATTGATCGACAGCAGTTCGAGCGCCGCAAACCACATCGCCGCCGCCAGCGCGCCGAGCACGAGCCCGATCGCCGCCAGCAGACTTACGGCCGGCGGGAACGAGCGCCGCTGCGGCACCGTGGCTTCGCCAATGATGCGCGCGTTCGATGTATTGAGGCTCTCCTGTTCCTCGGTTTCGCGCGAGCGCTTGAGGAAGGACTGGTACACGTCGCGGCTCGCCTCGACGTCGCGCTCGAGTTCGCGGAGCCGCACCGAAGCCTGGCTGAGCTGAACGCTCTGACGTTTTTGCGCTTCCAAAGACCGGGTGAGCGAAGTTTCGTAGTCGCGGGCGCGCGTGAGATCGTTTTTCGCCGACTGGGCGTAACGATCGATTTCCTCGCTGACCGTGCGATGCAGGTCCTCGACCTGTTTTCCCATCTGCCGCAACGACGGATGCAGGGGCCCAAGCTCGCTCGTCATCTCGGCGAGACGCCGGCGTGCTTCGGCATATTGCGCACGCAAATTGGCAATCGTCGGCGATTGCAGGGCTTCGGGAATAGCGCCGGCGTCGCTCGCGGCGCGGCGGCTCGCTTCAATCTGATCAAGTTTGGCTTGCGCATCGAGGGTCGCGGCATGCGCCGCGGCGAGACGCTGATTGCTTGCGAGCAACTGCTGGTCGGTGATCAGCGTGTCCTGCGTGCCGACAAAATTGTTTTGCGCCTTGTAGACCGCAAGCGTGTTCTCGGCGGTGCGCAGCCGTTCCTGCAATTCCTTCAGCCGGCCCGACAGATCGGAAGTGGCGCGCCGCGCGGCGATGGATTGCGAGTTCTTGGTTTCGATCAGATAGGCGCTGGAGATCGCGTTGGCGAGCATCGCCGCCTTGGCGGGATCCTCGGACCAGACGTCGATGTCGACGATGAACGTGCGATCGGTTTTCTTGACGATGATATGGCGGTTGAGTGCGTCGAGCGCCGCGGTCTGACCGTTCGCCGGTGCTTTGGTCTGCCGCGCTTCAAGTCCAAACAGGCCGAGCAAATTCGACGTCATTCCGTTCGCGCCGCCGCCGAATTCGGGATCCCGGTCGATCTGCGTGTTCTGGATGACATGCGTCAAAACGCTGTTGGACGTAATCACGCGGGCCTGGCTTTCGACCACCATCGCAAGACCGGAAATGTCCTGCGAGCGCGGCGTCAGTTCGCGATCGACGAGCTGCAACTCGCGCGGGTCGACGTAAAGTTGGGAAGTCGCGAAATATTTCGGCGTCAGGCTTTTGCCGATCGCGATCGCCGCGCAGGCGCCGATCAAGCCCGCGGCCGCGATCGCGGTCTTGCGCCGCCACAGCAACTGCACGAGCTGCAACACGTTCAAGCCGGCGGAGGGTCGCGCGGGCTTTGGCCCGGCGTCCGGCTTGGATCGCGTTATAGGTTGGTCATACGCCAGCATGAACCCCGGTTTCCATTCGAACCGCCGAACGCGTCGGCTGAGCGGCTACTTCTCGGGTCACGTCGGGCAAGGAACGAACGCAACAGCAAAAATTAACCATACTCTTTGATGGACTATTCACCGAATTAGCAAAGAAACCGTTTAAGTCATAGCGGTGCACGCGGCTCTGATCGCCGACGACGGCGCGCCATGACGCAAAGGTTAATCGATCGTTACTCTTCGACATGACGCCGCACACCTGTTGCGATTGATCGCTTCCATTGGCGCGCCGATCGAGCGGCAATGTTTGCAAACCTCTGGCGGGAAAATGCGAAGGCGGCCCGCAAACGTCTGCGCGCGTGGCAGATGTCGAGCAGCCAGCACAAAGCCAGGTAACTCGTCATTCCCGTTGCCACCAGAACGACACACGCGACGAAATCGGAGACGTGAAGGATTCTGTCGGTCGCGACGACTACGGATGCCATGAGCAGGCCGGCGATCATGGTCAGCGTCAGCCGGCCGATCGGCATGGGAACGGGAAAGGCCCGCCTCGAAAGCGCAAGCGCCACGAAAAATCCGAAGGCATCAGCGCAAAGTCTGGCCCATGCCGCACCAAGAGGACCGTAGTCACTCACGAAAACATAAGACAACGCCACGTTGGCCGCGATGATCGCGCCGATGTTGATCAGATAGAAGCTGTTTCGCCCCGACAGCAGGAAACTTGAGTGAAGGTACTGCTGCGTCAAAATCTGGAAGACCACCGCGACCGCCAGGATCGGCATCGTTTGCGCGGCAACTTCCCGGAAATCGGCGCCGAAGACGACGTTGGCAATATGCGGGGAGATCGCAGCGAAGCCGAGGCAGGCCGGCAACGTAGCGCCGAAAAGCAGCTCGACGCATTCGGCCAGATGCGATCGCACAGCGGCGCGGCCTCGGCTTGCATGGATCTGCACAGCCATCGGAATGAAAGCGGCGGCGGCGCTCATCGCGGGCAGCATCAGCGTCTGGCGGACTAGATCGAGGCCGGCGATATACCTGCCGGTATCCGCAGACCCGATCAGGTTTGCGATCATGAACCGGTCGGTCACGCTCGAGATCGCAAGCAAAGTGAGCGACAGTGTGAGTGGCAAGCCCTGGAGCGCGACGGATCGAATGGGCGTTTCGAATTTGCTCTTAGTTCCGCGCCAAGTGGTTGACCATTGCACAATCACCGCAACAACGCAGGCGAGCGCCGCGGAGCTTAGCAGGAACGATCCTTCGGGAGCGACGAAGGCGACCGTCACGCCGAGGCAGAGCGACGACGTCGCGCGAGCCAATGTTCCCTTCAGCGCCGTGAGCGCACGAAGCCGCGCACGGGCAAGATCCTGGGTGAGTTCGAACAGGCCGACGGCAATGGCCAGCGATACGGCGGCGAGGGCAGGCGCCGCATCAAGCCCGACGAGGCGTCCCAATCCGTACGCGGCCGGCGCAGTGAGGCAGCACAAGAGGTAACCGTGAAGAACGACGCCGCGAATGTCGGCGCCGTTGTCCCGCGCGTGCTCGCTCAAGATCAAATTGCGGAACCAGCCGGCCAGGAAAGTGCTGACCACGGAAGCAAACCCGACCCCGAGAAGATAGACGCCGTATTCGTGTGGCGCGAACAGCCGCGTGAAAATGAAGACGCCCAGCAGTCCAAGGCCCGCCGAGAGGGCGTTTGCGGTCAGGTTGATGCTCGCCAGGCCGATCATCATCGCGCGCCAAGTCCCGCGGGTTCCCGCAGTTGGATGGGCATTCTGGTCTGACCTCGCTGGTCGTCGATGACCTCGCGGATGGTGGCGGGCGAGGTTTCCGAGAACGACGCAGCGGAAAAGGCGAAATCGTTCGCGGTCGCCGCGCCGAGTAGGCGAGTGAGCGCGGCTTTATCGAGTTTGAACTGATCCCAATAGCTGATGCAGCCGGTGCTCAGGGTTGGCTCGTGCATGGCGCGCAACGGCGCCTCGCTCTGCACGAAATAGCCATACAGCAGATATTCGGAAAACTCCCGGGTGCGGCAGAGCGCCTCAATCCAGCCAAGACCCGTCGTGCTTTCGATTTTCCGGATCATGCCGCGGATGGCCAGTTGATCCCAAAATATGATGTGGCCGATGAAGTCTGTCGCTGGAAGGGAAGGCGTCGGTAGACCAAGCATACGATGCGTGGTCTCGATCCAGCGCGCGTGCTTGACATGCCCCGGCGTGATGCCGTTCGGCACCCTGTGCAACGGCAGCAGTTCCGGAAATCGATATGGCGCCAGGTCGAAATCCCGGAAAAGCACAACGTCCGAATCGAATATGCAAAAGCGCGAATGGGCCAGTGTCGCCGCCGCCGCAATCTTGAGAATCTGTTGAATATGCCAGCCGCTCACGGGCCTGGCGCGAAGCGACCACCAATGCTGACGACGCTGGCGACGGATGATAGAGGGCAGGGGGCGCAGCCACCCTGGCAGGAATTGGCTTGCGGACAGCACCGTTCGCTGCGGACCTTCGAAGTGGGAGAACAGCGCGAGGTCGGAATCGGGTACGAGCAGATAATGCTTCGAAAACGACCGGGCATGGCGGTCGACACTTTCGCAAAGCAACGCGCAGAGCGACAGGTCGCGCGCATAGGTCGGCGTTAACAGCGCGACACTGCTTTGCTCCGGCATCTGTTCGAAGGCGTTAGAATTCATGGTTTCCTGCAGACAATTCTATGGCAGGGCCAAGAGAGCAAGATCAATGCCGGGATGCGCGCTTTTGCTCGGGTGTGTCGAAGGTAGTTAATCGCGGACGTTAA
The DNA here is from genome assembly GCF_900142985.1 of Bradyrhizobium erythrophlei. Lineage (NCBI taxonomy): Bacteria > Pseudomonadati > Pseudomonadota > Alphaproteobacteria > Hyphomicrobiales > Nitrobacteraceae > Bradyrhizobium > Bradyrhizobium erythrophlei. The sequence continues at coordinate 1,440,572 of NZ_LT670849.1, read as the reverse complement.
CTACATCGTCGACAGGCACGCTCCTGATCACTTCCGTTGGACCGGATTTTGCTGCTCAGTGGCGCGATGGCTCAAGCGGCCAACTTGCTCATGCCTCCTGATGGGAAACCATGACGACACTGCTGCCGTCCCGGCGCAAATTTCTGGCTCAGACGACCGGCAGCCTCGCTCTCGGTCTCTCGGGCCTTTCCGCGTTTGCGGCAGAACCGCCGCATCTTTCGCGCGCGGCTGGGGCAGCGCCGATTCCATACGGAGCTGCGGTGCGTGCCGGTGCACTGGCTTCTGATCCGACTTATCGCGCCGCTGTCGCCGCAATGTGCGAGATCATCGTCCCGGAAGGGGAAATGAAGTGGTCGGACATTCACCCCAAGCGGGGCGAGTACCGGTTTGAGAACGCCGACGCGTTGGTCGATTTTGCGAGGCAGAACCGTATCGAGATTCGCGGCCACACGCTCGCCTGGTACGGCGCGCTGCCGGCATGGACCTCGGAGTTTGCCAACGGCGCTGAAGCCGAACGGGAGCTGGTCGACCATATTGAGACAGTTGTGTCCCGATACCGGGGCACCGTCCCGTCGTGGGACGTGGTGAACGAACCGCTCGCGGATTGGCCGCAGGACCGGTTTTCACTACGGCCTTCGATTTGGATGAACCGGCTGGGCCCGGAATACCTGCCGATTGCGTTCAAGGCCACCGCCTCGGCTGATCCGGATGCGAAACTCGTGCTTAACGAATATGACGTTGAATACCATGGTGCGCGCTTCGAGGCGCGGCGCAAGGCGCTGATTCAATTGCTGCGCTGGCTGCGAGACCGCGACGTGCCGCTGCACGCAGTTGGCCTGCAAGCGCATCTGTTTGCCGGCCGGACCATCGATCGCGACGGTTTGCAAGCGCTTCTGGCGGAGATTGTCGCCCTCAAGCTCGACGTCCTGATCACGGAGCTCGATGTGGTCGACAAAGATCTGCCTGGAAAAATCGGGGAGCGCGATGCTCTTGTCGCCGCAATGGCTGCCCAATTCCTTGACGCGTGTTGCGAGGTCGTCCGGCCAAAGGCGATCCTGACGTGGGGCCTGACCGATCGATACACCTGGGTACCAACCTTCTTTAAGCGCGCCGATGGTATGCCGAACCGGCCGCTACCACTTGACGCCGAGTTTAAGCCAAAGCCTTTGTTCGACGTGATTGAAGAATATCGCCGAAAATTTGCTTAAGCCGCGCGGTGACGCGCCTTCCTGGATTGTATCATGAGTTTTGTTGAGACCATGCCAGAGGATAATCACCTCTCCCGAGATCCTTCGCGCGCGATCGTGATGATGTCGCCCGCGCTCGATCCGACGATCGGGATCGTGGTTTGCGTCCCCTGCTTTCGTCGTCCGGATCATTTGCGAAAGACACTTCAGTCACTGGTCGATCAGCGCACGAACCGCCGCTTTGCCGTCGTGATGGTTGAAAACGACGCGTCGGCCTGCGGCAGCGTGCCGGTTGCCAACGAATTCCTTCGGAGTGGAAAGTTGACCGGCCTTTGCGTGGTCGAGCCGCGGCAAGGCAACTGCCAGGCGATCAATGCGGCATTCGAAACCGCGCGATCCATTTTTCCCGACGCGACCGACTTTCTGATGATCGACGACGACGAGGTCGCATCACCGGATTGGCTGGAGCGGATGGTACAAGCCGCGATGGTGACCGACGCCGATATTGTCGGCGGGCCGGTGCTGCAGCTTTTCAATGACGACGCGAAGCGCGGATTGCAGCGTCATCCCGCATTTCGTCCGGCCTATGACACCAGCGGTCCCGTGCCGATCATCTATGGCTGCGGAAACTGTCTGATCCGGCGGCGGGCCTTCGAAAGGCTTGGGTGTCCTGCCTTCGATCTGCGTTTCAACTTTCTCGGTGGCGGCGATGTCGATTTTTTCACCCGCTGCCGTCGCGCCGGAATGCAGTTTTACTGGGTTGCTGACGCAGTTATTGCCGAAACCGTTCCGGATGTCAGAACGCGGCTGTCGTGGATTGCGCTGCGTGGCCTTCGCATCGGTGCGATCAATTATCGCGTCCAGCGCAAGGTCGCCGAGACGCGGTGGTCGCGCATCAGACTTGCCGCCAAGGTGTTAGCGCTGTTGCCGCTATCGGTGATCCGTGCCGTTCGTCTGCTTTTCACCGAGTGGAGGCCGCTGATCGCCCTGCATCCGATGATTGTCGCTGCCGGCGGTCTGCTGGCGGCCATCGGAATCGAACTTCAACCCTATAAAGCATCGAAGATCACCGCTTGAGCCGTATCTTGAGCCAATTCGCCGTCACATCCGATTTCCGGGCCGTCGCCGATGGGCTGCGCGGCCAGCAAGTCATTGACCTCATGCGGGCGGGCGCCTTTATCGGCGCGCTGCTGCTGGCATGGATATCGATGCGCCCGTTCATCGACCTCAGCGACATGCTGCTCACCGACGTGCAGATGGGCAACGAAGTATGGACCTATGCGGCCTTTGGCGGCTTTGCCGTGCTGACGGTTGCACTCGCCATGCGCGACGGCGCACGAGGCTTTGCGACGCTACTCTCGGCAGCCTATCTCGCGCTCGGTGCCTGGATTGCCGTGATGGTGGTGATGTCGATCGAGCCCGGCACGTCAGCGCGCCGCCTGGTGCTGGCGCTTAGCGTCGCAGCAGTTGCCGCATCTTTGATGTTGCTGCCCAAAAGCCAGACCGAATTGAGGAACTGGCTCGCAGTTGCGATCCTGACGCTGCTGGCGGTTTGCTATCTCGGCATTCTGCTGGTTCCGAATCTTTCAATTCATCTGGCAACCGATCCACAAGAACCGGCGCTGGCCGGGGCCTGGCGCGGTGTGTTCGGGCACAAGAACATGGCCGCGGGCATGATGGCGATGCTGTTGTTCCTTGGCATTTACGTCATGCGTGCCGGTTCGTGGCTGGCCGGGGCGATCGCCGTCGGCTTGACACTTCTGTTCCTGATCAACACCGAGGGAAAAAGCGCGCTGGCACTGTGTCTCGGTGTACTGGTGTTGACGTCGCTCGCGGCGATGATCCGCTCGTTCTGGTTCCGCGCGGTGGTGTTGCTGATGCCGCTCGTGCTGCTCAACATGATCGGCATTGGCAGCGTGGTGAGCGAAACCCTGGCGGCGATCTCCAAGGCGTTGCCGTTGGACGCGAGCTTTACCGGCCGTACCGACATCTGGACGTTCGGATTGGAGGTGGCGCGGCTGAAGCTGTGGACTGGATATGGGTTCTCGGCGTTCTGGGGCAGCAGCGCTGTTCGAAATCTGCCGCAGGGCATGGAGTGGGCCGCTACCGCCGCCCACAGCCACAACGGATATCTTGATATTGCGCTTGCTTTGGGGCTTCCGGGTCTGGCGCTGCTGATCGCGGCATTTGTCGTCGGACCCTTGCGCGATTTTCAGGCCGCCGATGAAGGTTGCAACAACGGGCCGCTGGCGCAGGCGTTGCTCCAGGTCTGGCTGTTCGGACTATATCTCTCCTCGCTGGAAAGTTTCTTCTTCGACCGCGCCGATCCGATGTGGTTCACCATGCTGGTGGCCATGTTCGGGCTGCACTATCTGGCGCGGTTTCGCCTCGCCGAGTGACGCTACTGAACGCTGCACGTTCTAGAGCTGCGCCTTGATGGCATTCGCAGCGTCACGCCACCAATCCGCGAAATCAAACGGAGGATATGTCCTCGATTGCTTGAGCGAAGTGACGATGGCGTCCGCATAGACCGCATCGTCCGATCCGCGCGGCACCAGCACGATGGCGCCATGCTCGATCAATTCCTTGAAGCGCGCGTGATGATCGAATTCGTCCGCCTCGGCAGGGCCGGTCACGATCACCGGACGGCCGGTTTGCACGGCGGTTAGGATGCTGGCGCGGCGCGCTGTCAGCCCTTCTTCAAGCGGATAACAAAAGGCGTCGACCTCGCCAAACAGTCCGAATACCTCCGCGCTTGAATCAACATAGCCCGAGACGATGACATCTTCCGAAAGCTTCAGCTCGCTCACCCACGCCTGAAAATCTTCCTCGACATTATCCAAAGCCTTGATGAAGGAGCCGATATAGGCGGTGAGCGGATTGCGGCCGCGCTCCCTGAGAACGGCCGTGACATTGAGGAGCGTGTTGGGCTGCTTGCCGGGATAGATTGATCCGAAATGTCCGATCACCAGCCGGCCGTCCTGGCGCGCGGCCTCGAGCCGCTGGCGCAACGGGGAGTCGGCCGTTTGCGAGGGAGCCTCGATATTGGGCGGCAGCGGCGCCAGCACGCATTTCGCCGCGGTCCAGCCAACGACCGGGTCACGCGCGAGCTCGCGGCGCACCTGCGGCGAGAACATCACGATCGTATCGGCGAGCAGCAGAGCCGGGAGGTAGGTGAGGCGGCGCAGCCAGTGCAGGCTCGCCCATTCGTGCTGAACGAGCACGACGCGGCGTCCGCGCATCCGGGCGAACGCGAGCGCGACGAGTGGCCTCAGGATGACGCGCTTCCACGCCACAATCGGGAAATTGCAAACCACTGATCGCACCGAGCCGGCCGCGCGCCAGATCTCGGCGACCGAACCTTCGGATCGCGTCAAGGTTAACGCAGCACTGCTGCCCGGATCGAGCTTCTCGATGGCCTGATATAACAGTCGCGTGAATTGGCCGACCCCGCACTGCATCTGCGGCCCTGCGCCGAGAAACAGCGCCTCGTATTTTGTCTCTGCGGTCATGCTGCTTGCGGGATTGTGTTAAGGATTTCGAAAAAGAGGCGCGTCCTGTTCTTCTTGCGCGGTTCCATCGGCTTCGACGTTAGCCATATATCCCTGTGATTGTCTTACTATCAGCTCCCGCGATTGCCTTAAGCCCCGTTTTTGCGGGATAAACAGCGAAAGATCGGGCGTTCGCTCCACATCGCTATAACGAAGAGACCCAACCGGGCCGTGTGCAAAATTGGCGGCAATCAGCGGCGAGCTTGAAAAGACCTCCAAACCGCGATGGCGGCCTCTTGCTGTCGAATCTTCGCAGGAAGGGTCGGCCGAAGGAAGTCGGCGTACGATGACGGTTGTGGAAGCCGAACAAACCGTCGCGCGCGCCTCATCTCCGCCTGCGAGATTCAAGATCGATTTTGTAGATGACTGGAAACAGGCCGCTGCGTGCTGGTCTGCCGACGGCCAGGAAACCGCCTTCCAGCATCCGCTGTGGTTCGATGCCTGGTACAGCGCCTTCGCGAACGTATCGCCGCTCATTGCAATCGTGAGTGACGCCACGACCGGACGCAAGGTTGCGCTCGTGCCAATGATCCGCCACGTGCGCCGCGGCGTGCGTATCGTCGAATTCGCCGATCTGAACGTCACCGACTACAACGCGCCGCTGTTGCGGGCGGGCGTCGCATTCGACATCTCGGAAGCGCGTGCCATCGCAAAGGCGCTGGTTGCGGAGCTGCGCAAGGTGCCGGGCGGTGCCGATCTTGTTCGCATGCGAAAAATGCCCGGCAAGATCGCCGGCGTGATCAATCCGCTCGCCTTGCTCGGTCGCGAGGGTTCGAGCTCTCTCAACGGCAACATCATCGAAACCGGAGACGACTTCGAAGTCTATCGTACCTCGATCAAGCGAATCCAGATGCCCCGATACTGGCGCGTCTTCAACCGCAATCCCGGTGCGGCGTTTCGCATGATCGAATCGGTCGATGCGGCCTTGAAGACCGTCGACGTGATGGATGCGCAGCAACGCGCGCGCATGCAGAAGCTCGGTCTGAAATTCGTCCTCAATGATGGTGTTCACGGCGGCTTTTATCGCGATCTCGTCAGGCGCGGGCTGCCGAAGGGTTATGTGGTCGTCTCAGAGCTGACTTGCGATGAGGGCGTCGTCGCGACCATGCTGGGCGTCAGGCACGGCGACTATTTCGCCGTCCTGAGGATCAGCAACGCCGGTGCGCGCTGGTCGCACTGTTCACCGAGCAAGCTCGTCGTCGAGCGCACCATGGCGGCACTTCACGAAATGGGCGTACGTCGCTTCGATCTCAGCGTCGGCAATTACGCCTTCAAGCGGCGCTTCGGCGCTACCCAAATTCCGCTGACTGACGCGAGCATCGCGCTCGGCTGGCGCGGCGTCCCTTACGTTTTGCGCGATCATACCGCGCAAGGGTTGCGGCGCTATCCGTGGCTTTCGCACCTGGTGGAGCGTGTGCTGGGCAGGCCGTCACATGAAGAATGAGATGGCTTCGTCTCCCGGAGCGACGAAAGCACATTTTCGCGTGCTTGACGGCTGGCGTGGCGTTGCCGCGCTGCTCGTCGCATTGTTTCATCTCAATCTCTACAGCGCCATCTATCCGCTCGACTTCGTTCGCAATGGCTATCTCTTTGTCGACTTCTTCTTCGTACTGAGCGGCTTTGTCATTACCTACAGCTATGCCGACCGGCTGAAGACGCTCGACGATTGGGGTGTGTTTGCCATCCGCCGGTTCGGCCGCCTCTGGCCGCTTCACGTGGTGGTGTTGCTGGCGTTTGTGGCGGCCGAAAGCGCCAAGGCGGTGCTCGCATCGCGCGGCGCATCTTTTTATCTGCCGCCGTTCACCGGCGCCAACTCGCTCGACACCCTTCCGATCAATCTGGTTTTCGGCCAGTCATTCGGCCTGATCCCGCATTTGACCTGGAATCCGCCGAGCTGGAGCATTTGCGCGGAGTTCTGGACCTATCTGGTATTCGCCGCGGTTCTCGTCGTCAGTTCGACCTGGCTGGCGCGATTTCGCTTCGCGGCCTTGGTCCTGGTCGTGCTCATCCTGGCGTTCAGCGTGTTGATCCTCATCCTGTTTTCGCAGCATGGCATGGATGCGAGCTACGACCTCGGGTTTGTTCGCTGCCTGTATGGCTTTCTGGTCGGCCACCTGACCTACCGGCTGTTCCAGGTCACGCCCAAAGCCATGCTTGATTCCAGATTTCCGGAATTGGCGATGCTGATCCTCATCGTGGAATATCTGTCAACGGCCGGGCGCGGCGGCACTTCGTTTTTCGCGCCGCTGGTATTTTCGGCCGTGGTCTTCGTGTTTGCGTTCGAGGCCGGACCGGTTTCGCGTCTGATGTCGAACCGGGGCAACGACTGGCTCGGCAAGGTTTCGTATTCGATCTACATGTGGCAGGCGTTCATCATCTTCAACTTCGTCGATCGGCCGGTTTCGATCGCGGAGAAGATCACAGGCCGGGTGCTGACGACGACGGAAGGCGTAAGCTCGGCGCTGGGAGGAGAAGCCGGCAAGCTGATCGTGCTCGGCGGTCAGGTCCTGCCGATTGTGGCCACGCTGCTCTTTCTTGTGTTTCTCGTCGCCGTCGCCAGCGCGAGCTATTATTTGATCGAGCGGCCGGGCCAGAAATTGTTCGCGCGCCTGGCGCAGTGGCGATGGCGCCAATCGCCCGCCAGCGCTCGCCCCGTTGGTCTCGCGCGGTAGAATTCGAGTGCTGACAAACTTGATGGGGCGGCGTTCCTCGTTGAAGGTGCCGCCCCATCGCGTTTAGCCGTGCAGCTTCTTCGCGGCCTCCGCGATGGCGCGGCCCTGATAGCGCGCACCTGCGAGCTCGTTCTCGGATGGCTGGCGGCTGCCGTCGCCGCCAGTGATCGTGGTGGCGCCATAGGGCGCGCCGCCCGTCACTTCATCGAGCTTCATCTGGCCGGCAAAGCCGTAATTCATGCCGACGATGACCATGCCGAAATGCAGCAGGTTGGTGATGATCGAAAACAGCGTGGTCTCCTGGCCGCCATGCTGGGTCGCGCTCGAGGTGAAGGCGCCGCCGACCTTGCCGTGCAACGCGCCCTTGGCCCAGAGGCCGCCGGCCTGATCAAGAAAGTTCGCCATCTGAGATGCCATGCGGCCGAAGCGCGTGCCGGTGCCGACGACGATCGCGTCATAATTGGCGAGATCGTCGATTTTGGCGATCGGCGCCGCCTGATCGATCTTGTAGTAGGAGGCTTTCGCGACTTCCAACGGCACCAGTTCGGGAACACGCTTGATGTCGACAGTAGCGCCGACTTCGCGCGCGCCTTCGGCTACGGCGTTCGCCATCGCCTCGATATGGCCGTAGGCCGAATAATAAAGCACGAGAACTTTGGTCATGGGGATCTCCAGAGAGGTTCGGGGCGGGAGAGCATTGCCGGCCTTGTGCCGGCAATGCCTGGTTTGGGGTGAGAAGCGAAGGGGCTGTTACGCCGCGTCGACCAGCACCAGTTCGGAATCTTCCAGCGCGGTGATCTTGATCTGCGCTTCGTCGCTGATCGCGAGGCCGTCGCGGGCATTGACGTTGACGCCGTTGACTTCGACCTTGCCGACGGCGGGCACGAGATAGAGACGGCGCGCCTTGGTCGGGGTGTACTGCGCGCTTTCGCCTGCCTTCAATGTCGCAGCCAGTACGCGCGCATTGGCACGGATCGGCAGTGCGTCCTTGTCGTCCGCCTGTCCGCTCGCGATCGCAACGAACTGGCCGGATCGATCCGCTTTGGGAAACGGCTTGGCGCCCCAGGTCGGCGCGCCGCCCGATGTGGTCGGCTGGATCCAGATCTGGAAAATCTTGGTCGGCTTGGGCTCCAGATTGTATTCGGAGTGACGGATGCCGCTTCCCGCGCTCATCACCTGGACGTCGCCGGCTTCGGTACGGCCCTTGTTGCCGAGGCTGTCCTGATGCGTGATCGCACCTTCGCGCACATAGGTGATGATTTCCATGTTGGCGTGGGGATGCGCAGGAAAGCCGGTGTTGGGCGCGATCTCGTCGTCGTTCCAGACGCGAAGTGCACCGAAGCCCATATTGTCGGGATCGTAATGAGAGCCGAACGAAAAATGGTGTTTCGCCTTCAGCCAGCCGTGATCGGCGGCGCCCAGGCGGTTGAAAGGTCGAAGGTCAAGCATGAGGTACTCCATCAAGTTCTGAAAGTTCACATGGCCATCTGGATAAACCCCCTGCATTCATCTATAAATAGAAACAATTGAAACATATGGTTTCTGTTTTTAAACCTTGAGGGGCCATGGCCAAACTTCCGGATTTCGAGGGGCTGGCGATTTTCGCCAAAGTCGTCGAGTTACGTTCCTTTGCCGCGGCGGCCAGCGAGTTGGCGCTGTCGAAGGCCACGGTATCCAAGGCAGTTACCCGCCTCGAGGAGCGGCTCGGAGCGCGGCTGTTCAACCGCACTTCGCGCCGGCTTGCACTCACCGACGCCGGACAGAAACTCTCCGGACGCGCCCAGCGGCTGCTGGCCGACGGCGAGGCAGCGGAGAACGAGGCGCTGGCGCAGTCGATCGTGCCGCGCGGGCTCGTTCGCCTCGCGGTGCCGATGACCTTCGGGGTGAAGGCGGTGGCGCCGATCCTGCCGAAATTTCTCGAAGCCTATCCCGACGTTTCCATCGATCTCCACTTGAGCGATGCGACGGTCGATCTGATCGGCGAGGGCTTTGACGCCGCGCTGCGGATTGCGCGGCTGCCGGATTCCTCGCTGATCGCGCGGCGGCTATGTGCGATGCCGCGTCATACGGTGGCCGCCGCTTCCTATCTGAAACGCCATGGCCGGCCGACCCATCCGATGCACCTCGCGCAACACAAATGCTTCAGTTACGCCTACCTCTCGACCGCCGACGTCTGGCACTACAGCAATGCAGAAGGCGACGAGGTGAGCGTGCGCCCGGCGGGCCAGCTTCGTGTCAACAACGGCGAAGCGGTGTTGCCGTCTGTGATCGCAGGCCTGGGGATTGCCGATCTGCCGGATTTCATCGCCGGCGACGCCATCCGGTCGGGCGAGGTCGAAGTCATTCTGAAAGGCTGGTCACAGCCGGAAGGCGCGGTGCATCTGGTGATGCCGCCGGGCGGGCCGCGTCCCGCGCGCGTCGAGGCCTTGGGCGATTTTCTCGCCGAACATTTCGGCAGGGTGAAAAAACCAAAGTCATCGCGCCGCGCATAAGGGCAGGGGAGCGCTTTTGCGCTCCGTCCAACCTATTGCGCAGTTCACCCTCCGCCTCGGTTGGTGTAACCAGTCGAGCAGAAAAACAAGACTTGGGGGGAAACTGCCGATGAACCGACGTGAATTGCTGAAAGCGACCGCCGCGCTGCCGCTGTTGTCCGCCGCGCGGCCATCGTCCGCGATGGTGGCGATGGACTGGCCGACGCACACGATCTCGATGATCGTGCCGTTTCCGGCCGGCGGGCAGGCTGACCTGGCGGCGCGTCCCATCGCGCACGCACTCGAGCAGATCCTCGGCAAATCGGTGATCGTCGACAACCGCGCCGGCGGGGCGGGCGGTGCGATCGGCAACGCGGCGGCGGCGCGTGCCGAACCCGATGGCTATACCTTGCTGATGACGCTGTCGTCGCTTGCGGTGCTGCCCGAGGCCGATCGTCTTTTCGATCGCCCGGCGGTTTATGAAGTCTCGCAATTTGCGCCGGTGGCGCGCGTGCTGGCTGATCCGACCTTGCTCGCAATCCCGGCATCGGCGCCATGGAAGACGCTGGAAGAATTCGTGGCCGATGCCAGGAAGCGCCCCGGTGAAATCCGCTACGGCTCGTCCGGCCCTTACGGCACGCTGCATGTCGCGATGGAAATGTTCGCGGCTTCGGCCGGCATTAAACTGCAACATATTCCCTATCGCGGCGCGGCGCCTGCGCTGAATGCGATCCTGACCGGGACGGTGGATGCGGTCGCCTCGGCGCCGGGGACGCTGCGCCAGCTCGTCGATGACGGCAAGATGCGTGTGCTCGCCAACTGGGGCGCCGAGCGCATCGCGAGTTTCCCCGATCTGCCGACGTTCAAGGAACGCGGCTACCAGGACGTCGAGTTTTACATCTGGGCCGGCCTCTTTGCGCAGAAGGCGCTGCCGCAACCGATCATGACAAGGCTGCGCGAAGCGATGGCGCAAAGCGTGAAAAATCCCGAGGTGATCAAGACCTTCGAGACTGCGGGAAGTCCGGTCGCCTACATGGACGCGCCGGAATTTGCAAAATTCGTCGAGACCGACAGTGCTCGCCTCGTCGCGGCGGTCAAACGCATCGGCAGGGTGGAATAGGCGCCATTTTTCATGTTCGCTCACATTTTTTTGTTCGGCGCGAACCCGTCCTAGCCTCATTGATTTAGTTTGCTGGATGAACCGGTTCGCCGGGACGATGACTCACGTGCTGAAGAGGAAGGGGGCGATCATGCGAACGCACCGATTTTTCCAGATATTTGCTTTGGTCGGATTGGCGGCCACGGCTGCCGCCGGAACGACGGCCCTGGCTCAGGAACATCGCGGTACCATGGAGCAGCAGATGGCTTGCACTCCCGATGTGTTCCGCCTGTGCGGAGCCGCGATACCTGACGAGAACCGGATTGTGGCCTGTTTGCAAGCGAACACGCCACAGCTCAGCGCGCCATGCCGCGCCGTGTTCGAATCAAGCGACAGCGACAACGCTCCACCGCCGCAGGCTTCGCGGCAGCCGTCGGTCCGGCGTGGCTATCAATATTAACGCGCCTAGCACACATCGACCCACTCGGCGGCGACGAGCTCGGCCATGAGCGATGGTGCAATCCGCACCGCGCTGTTGATCGAACCTGCTGCGGGCACGACCTCGTCAAAGTCCTTCAGCGAAATGTCGCAATAGATAGGCAGCGGGGTCTTCAGTCCGAACGGACAGACGCCGCCCACTTCATGTCCGGTAATGTCGGCGACTTCATCGAGGCCGAGCATTTTCGGTTTGCCGCCGAAGCGCGCCTTGACCTTTTTATTGTCCATCCGCGAGGTGCCGCTGGCGACGATCAGGATCACCTGCTCGCCAACGCGAAGGCTCAAGGTCTTTGCGATCCGCGCGGGCTCGACGCCATAGGCTTCGGCGGCGAGTGCCACCGTCGCCGAGCTCTTGGATGATTCAATCACGGTGATTTCAGGCGCCCTCTCGGCGAAGAAGGCTCGGACGGACTCAAGACTCATTCAAGGCTCACGGGTGGCGGGCGACTAGAGCTCGATTTCGAATTTCGCAAACCCTCGCGGCGACCTCTGATGCGAACTTCGAAATCAAGGGAGCTCTAGCAACTTATGGTTCTTAGTGCGGCACTGAATTTGAAGTTCCTATAAAGAACTTGCCGCGGCATTGAAGGAACTTCAAGTTTGCCGCACTATGCCGGACAATTCTGACAGAGCGCGGATGCGGTGGTCGGGTGTTACACCAAGTTCGTCCATCTGCGTACGCAGCGCCTTGAACATCGTCAATGGCGGAACGACGTCGCTTTTGATGCAGGCTTCCGCCATCGCCTGCGGCGTCACCCGTTCGATCCATGCGACGTTCAGGCCAAAACTCTTGGCGCCGCAAGCATCCCACGGATTGGACGAAACGAAGAGCACCTCGTCCGGGCGTGCGCCGAGGATTTCCTCGATCAGCGTGTAGGCTTCCGGCGCCGGCTTGAAGACACGTTTTCGATCGACGCTGATGGTCGCATTCAGCACGCGATCCAATCCCGTGTTGTTCACCAGCGCGTTGAGCATGTCGCTGGAGCCGTTGGAGAGGATCGCGAGCTTTTTGCCCTTGAGAGAGGCCAGTGCCGCCGACGCATCCGGATAGAGATCGAGATGGAGATATTTCTCCATGATGCGATCGAATGCTGTTGCATCATAGCTCAGCCCGAGCACGCGCAGCGTATAAGCGAGCGAGTCGCGTGTGACGACGGAGAAATCTTCGTAACGGCGCATCAACGAGCGCAGCCAGGTGTATTCGAGCTGCTTGATGCGCCAGATCTGCGTGATGATGTCGCCGTAGCCGGGAAAGGCTTGTTCGGTCACGGCAGCGACCGATTGAATGTCATAGAGCGTGCCATAGGCATCAAAGACAACGGCATTGATTGTCACGGGAGTTTTCTCTTTCATCTGATCGGATGATTCCGGGCCTCTTCTACTTCGATGTGATGCCGGTATGAACCTGCAACAGGAAAGCGTCAAAGCGCTCCTCGTTTTTCATGTCACGGCCCCAGATCAGGGTGCCCAGCACAGCCCCTAAAAATCCCAGCGGCAGCGACACGATGGTCGGATTGACCAACGGCCAGAGCGCGTCAGCCCCGCGCATCGCCGGTCCGATCATCGCCAGCGCTACCGATGACACAAGCCCGACGGCCATGCCGCCGACGACCCCGCCGGTGTTGAAGCGGCGCCAGAACAACGACAGGATCAGGACCGGAAAGTTGGCGCTCGCGGCTACGCAAATGGCCAGGATAACCAGCACCGCGACGTTGACGCCTTGGGCGAGAATGCCAAGCACAATCGCCAGCACCCCGATCACCACTGCCGTCACGCGGGCGATCCACACTTCCCTCGTGCCTTCCACCTCGCCGTGCTTGACCCAGTTAACGTAGAAGTCGTGGGCGATCGCGCCGGACGTCGATAATGTCAGAGCCGATACGACCGCGAGGATGGTTGCAACCGCAACCGCAGCGACAAAGCCCAGCATGAGATCGCCGCCGAGAGTTCCCTTGCCGCCGCCAAGATATTGCGCCAGCAGCGGCAGTGCCAGATTGCCGCCTTTGTCCGCCGCGCGAATGGCGTCCTGTCCGACGAAGTCGGCCGCCGCGAGACCAAACAAGCTAGTGCCTGCGAAGAAGCTGCCGGCCAGAAACATGACCCAGACCACCGAGCGCCGCGCCGCCTTGGCATCGGGTACGGTATAAAAGCGGGTCATGACATGCGGCAGTCCTGCAAGCCCCAGCGTGTAACCCAGTCCGAGGGAAATCTGATCGAACGGATTCTTCAGGTAGTTGCCGGGCAGCAGATACTTGGCACTGTATTTTTGTTCCGCATCCGCGAACAGGGCGAGCGGATCAAAATGCACCTGCGCCAGGATCATCGCCATAATGATCGCGCCGGCTGAGAGCATCAAAACGGCTTTGACGATTTGGACCCAGGTCGTCGCCAGCATGCCGCCGAACGCGACATAGACTATCATGCTGACGCCAACGAAGACGACTGCCCAGTCGTAGGAGATGCCGGTCAAAAGGCGCACCAGCACGCCGGCACCTGCCATCTGCGGCATCAGATAGGCAAAGTTGACGACCACGGTGCCGGCGATTGCCGCCAACAGCGAGGCTCGCGTCTGCATGCGGCTGCGAATAATGTCACCGAGCGTGTATTTTCCGGTGTTGCGCATCGGCTCGGCGATCAGAAACAGCACGGTGCAGAACGCAACCAGGGGACCGAGCGCATAAAACGCGCCGTCCATACCATAGAGTGCAGTCAGTCCGGTGAATCCGAGAAAGGCAGCGGCGCTGCACCAATCGCCGGCCAGCGCAAAGCCGTTCTGCGCCGGGGTCAGGCGGCTGTCGGCTGCGTAGAAATCAGCCGTCGTCGAAGTGCGCTTCGCGGCCCAATAGGTGATGGCGAGTGTGATCAGCAGAATGACGACGAAGATACCGAGCGTGGGGCTCATCGCTTGGCCTCCGCGCGTGATGCTTGCGTCGCCGCGATTGCTGCCAGCACGTCGAACTTGCCGGCGGCAACATATCCGTAGGCGATCGCGAGTATCCAGGACAACAGATAGTTCAACGCGATCAGGAAAAAGCCGAGATTGACCGAACCGATCATCCTGGTTCCAACAAGATCCCGGGCGAAGCCTGCGAGAACCGTCAGGCCAATATAACTGGTCATGAACAGAATTGTCATCGGAACCAGGTATTTCAGTTTTTCGGCGATCAGTTGCCTGACCAAGCCGTGCGCTGCCTCCAGCGCCGCCTCGTCGCGAGCCATGTGCCTCCCCATGTTTTGATTATTTTCCGCTCTGCGGCGGATTGGTGGTCCGCGAAACGAGTCGCGAACATAGCCGACACTGCCTCTTTACCCGCAAGCCCTAAAGAGACAAAATGAATAATCGCGATGACCAGTATCGGTATTTGCGATTATGGAGCGCAAGATGAATTTCGATATCGATTGCCTGCGTTCGTTTCTGTTTGTCGCCGAGGCGATGAGCATCTCGCGCGCCGCTGAAAGTGTAGGCCGGTCGCAATCGACCGTCAGCCAACAGATTGCCAAGCTCGAAGCTCAGGTTGGCAGGGATCTTTTGACGCGACGCAAGGGCCGCGTGATCAACCTCACGTCGGAGGGCGGCAAGCTTGTGCAATATGCGCGGCGCATCCTTCAACTCAACGATGAGGCCTATGCCTCGATGTCCGACGACGTATTGACCGGCTCCGTACGACTTGGCGTGCCGCTCGACTTCTTCGGTCGCGACTTCACGACCTGGCTCGGGAGATTCAGGAACAGGCATCCGATGGTTGGCCTGGAGATCGAGGCCAACCAATCGGAAAATCTGATGAAACGAAGCGCGCGGGGCGAATTCGATCTTGCCTTTTTCAAGCAGCCGGCCGGTGCGAAGAGCGGCACCGTCGCCCTGCGCGAGCAACTGGTGTGGGTCAGCGGTCCGAACTATTCGCCTGACGCCACGAGCCCAATGCCGTTGATCCTTTTTCCCGAAGGGTGCGCCTATCGCCGTTGCGCGATTGCGGCGCTGAAGGACCACAAGCAGCCCTGGCATGTCAGCTTTGTCAGCCCGAGTTTCGAATGCCTGAAGTCGGCGGCCGTGGAGGGCATGGGCATCACGGTGCTGGCGCGCGCGCTCGTTACCGCGCCGTTGCGCGTAGTTCGCCACGGCGTGCGGCTGCCGCAGTTGCCCGCGGTGGAGCTGGCATATTCATTCGGCCGGCGCAGCAATTCTCGCGTTGTCGGCGAACTCGCCAACTATCTCATCGATAGCCTGACAAATGTGGGCGCGCCGCGTCCACCCCATTAGCCGCAACGCCTAGATGCCCAGCAGTTTTCGCGCGTTTTGCTTTAGCACTTTCGGCCTGATCTCGTCGCGGATATCGAGCTTGGCGAAGTCCGAAAGCCAGCGGTCCGGCGTGATTACCGGCCAATCGGAGCCGAACAGCATCTTGTCCTGCAAAATCGAGTTGATGTAGCGCACGAGAATCGGCGGGAAATATTTCGGCGACCAGCCGGAGAGATCGATATAGACGTTCGGCTTGTGGGTCGCGACCGACAGCGCCTCTTCCTGCCAGGGGAAGGACGGATGCGCGAGGATGACCTTGAGGTCGGGGAAATCCACCGCGACGTCGTCCATGTACATCGGGTTGGAATATTTCAGCCGCATGCCCATGCCGCCCGGCATGCCGCTGCCGACGCCGGTTTGGCCGGTGTGAAACAGCGCAATCGCCCCGCCGTCGCTGATCGCTTCATAGAGCGGATAGGCCATGCGGTCGTTGGGATAAAAGCCCTGCATGGTCGGATGGAATTTGAAACCTTTGACGCCGAACTCCGACATCAGCCGTTTCGCCTCGCGGACGCCGAGCTTGCCCTTGTGCGGATCGATGCTGGCAAACGGGATCAGCACGTCGGAATTTTCCGCGGCAACCTGAAGCATCTCGTCATTGTTGTAGCGGCGGAAGCCGGTCTCGCGCTCGGCATCGACCGGAAAGATCACGGCGGCGATTTTCTTGGCCCGGTAATAGGCGGCGGTCTCTTCAACGGTCGGCGGATGCTTGTTCGGCGATTTGAAATAGCTGGCCATTTGCGCCTGGAAGTCGTCGTAACCGTCATCGCCATGCAGGCCGCAGGGCTCCTCGGCATGGGTGTGGATATCGATCGCCACGGCGTCGTCGAGATTGGGCAGCTTTGGCTTTGGCATCTTTTCCTCCCCGCCGGCCCCGGGCTCCGGGCCAGTTCCGCAATTGGTTATATTATATAACCATTTTGCGGTCATGGGCGGCGGTAAAGGCGCTGGTTTGCGACCTTCCATGGCCCTTTTTTCCGGCTGAAGCGCGCTTGGATTGACATTTGGCCGCGGTTTGCCTTAGAAACCGCGCGTCCCGGGCGGCATCGCCGCCGGCGGGTAAAATCGTTTTTTCCATGGTTGGGGTCGCCCGGAGGTATTTTTCGGGTTGCCCGGATGATCGTGCCGCACACGGCCTTTCAAAGCATCAGGAATGTCCCATGAAGGTCCGTAACTCGCTGAAATCGCTGCGCGGTCGTAACCGCAACAACCGTCTGGTCCGCCGCAAGGGCCGGGTCTATGTGATCAACAAGGTTCAGCGCCGCTTCAAGGCGCGCCAGGGCTGATTCTGACGGCGGCTCTGACCTCACACCCGCTTGCAAAATTTGGTTCCCGAAACCGGCTTTGCAGCCGGTTTTGCCCGTTTTTCGTTCATCACAGGTCTTTGACGTTTGCCGCTTTGCAAGCGGGTTTTGCTGCGTCTAGACTTTGCCGATGGCCACCAGATTCCATCTAGCCATTCTCCTCGCCGCGATCATCAGCGCGGCGCCGACCGCCTCGTTCGCGCAAGACCCAAAACAGAAGAAGCTGCCGGACGCGCCGGCGAAACTCCCGAAGGTTTCGGCCGACAAGACGCGTGGGCTCGACTTCCTGTTTGGCGCGCTGAAGGCGGCCCCGGACGAAGCCAGCGCCAAGCACGTCGAGGGGCGGATATGGGCGATCTGGCTACAGACGCCGAGCGATACCGTTGCGCTTTTGATGACACGCGCCAAAACGGCGATGGAGGCGCAAAATTCCGACGTCGCGCTCAAGCTGCTTGATGCGGTCGTCAAGTTACGTCCCGACTATGTCGAAGGCTGGAACCGCCGCGCGACGCTCTATTACCTGAGGAACGACTACGCGCACTCGCTTGCGGATATCGAGCAGGTATTGGCGCGTGAGCCGCGCCATTTCGGGGCGCTCGCCGGGCTCGGCATGATCATGCAGGATCTTGGCGACGAGAAGCGCGCGCTGGATGCCTTCCGCAAAGCGCTCGCCGTCAATCCGCACCTCGACAAGGTGCCGGACCTGGTCAAGACCCTGACCGAAAAAGTCGAGGGTCGCGACATCTAGCTGCGCGGTATCCAGGGAAGAGCGGCAGCTAGTGCAGGACGCCGCGCCTTGCGCCAGCCGGTCCGCCATCCGCGACTGCGGCGTGAAGTTCGGCGAGCTCGGCCTCAAGCTGTTCATTGACCAGCAAAAGCGCCTTCAAAGCACCGCGAATATCGCCATTGCACCGTGCCACGATTTCATCGATCGCGGCCTCATGTGATCCGGAACTCATCGAAAAGCCTCCAAATATTCCCCGCATGACAACTGCGTTGGCATCCACGGGTTGCTGTGGATTATGTGGAAAGGCCGGATCCGCGAAATTCCCCAATGACGCGTAGCCGCCGGAAGCAAGAAGAAACGAAAAGTGCCGCGTTTGCTTATAGGAAGCCGGCGGTGACGGCTGTATGAAGAGGCGAGGGCCCCCTGTGGGGTGCGGTGGATAACTCGTCCGGCCATGATTGGCCGAAACCGCCCTCCTGCCTGGCGCGTAACTGCCGTGTGCCCATTCCGAACCGGATTTTCCCTATGCTGCCCGTGCTTTTCGCCGCCGCGCTCGTGATTTTGACGCTGGCGACACAAGCCGGCGTCGTCATTTTTCAGCACCGTTTCCCGGCGCACGGAAAGCCGGTCGAGGTGGCTGGCGCGACGCTGAATGTGCTCGATATCGGCCCAAAAGAGGTGTCAGGCCCGCCCATCGTCCTGGTTCATGGCGCAAGCTCGAATCTGGAGGCGATGCGCCGGCCGCTTGGCGACAGGCTTGCTGCGCGCCACCGCGTGATCCTGATCGACCGGCCCGGTCACGGCTGGAGTTCTGGCTCCGCTATGGACAACTCCACGCCGGCCGCGCAGGGGCGCTTGATCGAGGAAGCACTGAACAAGCTCGGCGTCGGTCCCGTAATCCTGGTGGTGCATTCGTGGGCCGGAGCGCTGGGCGCGCGGATGGCGATCGACTATCCCGAGCGTGTCGCAGGTCTCGTGATGCTGGCGCCCGTCACCCATCCCTGGGAGGGCGGCGTCGGCTGGTACAATGCACTGGTGGCAAAGCCCGTCATCGGCCCGCTGCTCGCTTACACGATCACGCTTCCGCTCGGGTATTTCCTCACGGAGCGCGGCGCGCGCGCGGTGTTTCTGCCGCAAGTGATGCCGGATGATTTCGTTGACGATACCGCGACGCCGCTGCTGCTGCGCCCGCGTGAGTTTCTCGCCAATGCCCGCGATCTGGTGCGACTGAAACAGGCGGTCAGGGACCAGGTAGCGCGCTATGGCGAAATTTCAGCGCCGACCGTCATAATCTCCGGCGATGTCGACAAGACCGTGTCGACGAACATTCATTCCCGGCCCTTTGCTGCCGCAGTGGCGAACGCCAGGCTGATCGTGCTGCCGGGCGTCGGTCACATGGTGCAAAACGCCGCCACCGATCTCGTGGTCCGTGAGATCGAATCCATCGGTACGATCGGATCTCCCAAGCCTGCGACGGCCTCGAATTGATACGAGAGCGTCACTTCAAAAGAAAATGGCCGGGACGAAGCCCGGCCACTGAGAAAGTACGAGATGTCTTTTGACGGCGCTTACTTGGTCTTGCCGTCCTTGTCGTAACCCGAGATGAAGGCCCAGAGGTCGTTGACCTCCTTCTCGTTCTTGATGCCGGCAAAGAACATCTTGGTGCCGGGCACCTTGGCCTTCGGGTCCTTGATGTATTCCTTGAAGTTGGCCTCGTTCCAGGTGATGCCGGAATTCTTGTTGGCCTCGGAGTAGTTGTAATCCGGCACAGTGCCGGCCTTGCGGCCGTCGAGGCCGTTGAGCTCCGGTCCAACCTTGTTCTTGGCGTCCTCGCCGATCGCGTGACAGGCCAGGCACTTGTTGAAGGAGCTCTTGCCGGCGGCGGCGTCCTGCGCCAGCGCGGCCGGTACGATTGCCGACGATGCAAGGACGATCACGGTGCTAAGTATCAATTTTTTCATTCTCGGCTCTTTTTGCTTGGGACGGGAGAACAGCTTGCTTGGGACGGGAGAACAGCCCGTTGTGGCATAGGGCGCGGGCGATGGACAAGGGCCGCGAGGGGTGGGTTTTTCAAGTTCGCACGCGGCTTCCACCCTATGAAAACGCGCCGTTCGGCGATTAGTGCCCTCGTTCTCGCGATCCAACCGGACGTGCTTGATTCCTCACGGGAAATCGGCAATGTCGGAATCGCTGAAGGGATCGCCGCGGAGAGCTCGCAATGACCATCATGATGCCCGCGCCGGATCAGGCGGTTTTGGCCCGCCGCAAGACAATCGTCGAGGCGCTGCGTGCCATCGTACCGGGTGAGGGCGTGATCGATACGCCCGCCGAAATGGCCCCTTACGAGTCCGACGGGCTGATGGCCTACCGCCAGCCGCCGATGGTGGTGGTGCTGCCCGACACCACCGAGCAGGTCTCGAAAGTGCTCAAATATTGCTTCGAGCAGGGCATCAAGGTGGTGCCGCGCGGTTCCGGCACGTCGCTGTCGGGCGGTTCGTTGCCGCTGGCGGATGCGGTGCTGCTGGGCTTGGGCAAGTTCAAGCGTATCCGCGAGATCGATTTCGACAACCGCGCAGTGGTCACCGAACCCGGCGTCACCAATCTCGCGATCAGCCAGGCGGTCGCGCATGCGGGCTTCTATTATGCGCCCGATCCGTCGTCCCAGATCGCTTGTTCGATCGGCGGCAACGTCGCGGAAAATTCCGGCGGCGTGCACTGCCTGAAATACGGCATGACCACCAACAACGTGCTCGGATGCGAGATCGTGCTGATATCGGGCGAGGTGCTTCGCATCGGCGGCAAGACCGCCGAGAATGCCGGCTACGACCTGATGGGAATTATCACGGGTTCGGAGGGGCTGCTCGGCGTCATCACCGAGATCACGGTGCGCATCCTGCAAAAGCCGGAGACGGCGCGCGCGCTGATGGTCGGCTTTTCCGAGGTCGAGGCGGCCGGCGAATGCGTGGCGCAGATCATCGGCTCCGGCATCATCCCCGGCGGCATGGAGATGATGGACAAGCCCGCGATCCACGCCGCCGAAGCCTTCGTTCACGCCGGCTATCCGCTCGATGTCGAGGCGCTGCTGATTATCGAGCTCGATGGTCCCGGCGTCGAGGTCGATGAATTGATCAAGCGGGTCGAGAAGATTTCGCAAGGCTGCGGCTCCACGGTCTGCCTGATCTCCAATTCGGAGGCCGAACGCAACCTGTTCTGGGCCGGCCGCAAGGCGGCGTTCCCCGCCGTGGGACGGATTTCGCCCGACTATCTGTGCATGGATGGCACCATCCCGCGCGGTGCGTTGCCGAAGGCGCTCGCCAGAATTCGCGAACTCTCGCAGAAGTATGGCCTGCGCTGCGCCAACGTGTTTCACGCCGGTGACGGCAATCTGCATCCGCTCATTCTCTACGACGCCAACCAGCCCGGAGAGATGGAGCGCGCCGAAGCGTTCGGCGCCGATATCCTGCGGGCCTGCGTCGAACTCGGCGGCGTGCTCACGGGCGAGCACGGCGTTGGTATCGAGAAGCGGGACCTGATGCCGGAAATGTTTTCCGAAATCGACCTCAATCAGCAGCAGCGGCTCAAATGCGCCTTCGACGCCCAGGGGCTGCTCAATCCGGGCAAGGTGTTTCCGACGCTGCATCGCTGCGCCGAACTTGGCCGCATGCATGTGCATGCGGGCAAGCTCGCTTTTCCCGACCTCCCGCGATTTTGAGCGTGGCCCGCGTGGATACCCTCAAGGTACGTGACGCCCAGGATGTCGAGCAGGTGGTGCGGGCCGCGATCGCCGGCGAACAGCCGCTTGAGATCGTCGGCCATGGCACCAAGCGGATGGTTGGTCAGCCGATGGCGACCAACGCGTTGCTCGATCTGTCGGCGCTTAACGCCGTGAAATCCTACGAGCCGAATGAACTGATCATCACGGTGGAGGCGGGCGCGCCGCTTGCCGACGTCAAATCGTTGATCGATTCAAAGAACCAGCGGTTTGCCTTCGAGCCGATGGACACGGCGCCATTGCTGAGCGCGCCTGGAACCGGAACGATCGGTGGCATGATCGCCGCGGGTCTTGCCGGGCCGCGCCGGATCCAGGCCGGCGCCGCGCGCGACCATCTGCTCGGCGCCCATGCCGTCTCGGGATTTGGCGACAGTTTCAAGGCCGGTGGGCGGGTCGTGAAGAACGTGACCGGCTACGACCTCTGCAAGCTGCTCGCGGGTTCCTGGGGCACGCTCGCGGTCGTCACCGAAGTGACGCTGAAGGTGATGCCGAGGCCGGAGAGCGAGCGCACGCTGGTGCTGCGCGGGCTCGACGATGCCACGGCCAATCAGGCAATGACCGCATCGCTCGGTTCCCCCTTCGATGTGTCGGGCGCGGCGCATCTGCCGAAATCGGCCTTGCGCGATGCGGCCGCAGCGCTTGGCAGCCTCAGGTCGCCCGGCCAGGCGCTGACGCTGGTACGCCTGGAGGGGATCACCGCCTCTGCCACGCATCGCGCGGCCTCGCTGGCCAGGCAGCTCGCGCGGTTCGGAACCACCGAGACGATCGAGGACGAGCGTTCGGCGGCGGTGTGGGAATGCGTTCGCGACGTGGAACCCTTTGCGGCCAAGGGGCCGCTCGGTGCGTGGCCGGTCTGGCGCATCGTCTGCCCGCCTGCCACGGGCGCGGCCTTGGGCGAACGCCTTGCCCGTGAAACCGGGGGCGACGTGCTCTACGACTGGGGCGGCGGCCTGATCTGGGCGGCGCTGCCGCCAAAACCGGATGCGCAGGCGGCGCTGGTGCGCCAGCACGCGAATGCGGCCGGCGGGCACGCGACGCTGCTGCGCGCGTCCGAACAGGTGAGGCGGCAGGTCGACGTGTTTCACCCCGCATCCGAGGGCGTCGCGGCGTTAGGTGAACGCGTGCGGCAAAGCTTCGACCCCAAGGGCATTCTCAATCGTGGCCGGATGAGGCGGGGAACATGAAGACCGAATTCAGCGCCGCGCAGCTGGCCGATCCCAACATAGCGGAAGCCGACACGATCCTGCGCAAGTGCGTGCATTGCGGGTTCTGCACCGCGACCTGTCCGACCTATGTCTTGCTCGGCGATGAACTCGATAGTCCGCGCGGCAGGATTTATCTCATCAAGGAGATGCTGGAAAAAGACCGTCCGCCGACCGCGGAGGTGGTCAAGCACATCGATCGTTGTCTCTCCTGCCTTTCCTGCATGACTACGTGCCCGTCGGGCGTGAACTACATGCATCTCGTCGATCAGGCGCGGGTAAGGATCGAGCGGGACTACAAGCGGCCGCTGCTCGAACGGTTGCTGCGCGCGGTGCTCGCACTCGTTTTGCCACGGCCGAAACTGTTTCGCGCCAGCATGATCTTGGCGCGCTTGGCGCGTCCTTTCGCGAGCCTCCTGCCGTCCGGCGGCGCATCGGCGACGCCGGGTTTGTTTAGGCGGATCAAGGCGATGCTGTCGCTGTCACCGCGCGGCCTGCCCGAGATGGGGCCCGTTGCCGGCAGCGTTTTTGAAGCCAAGGGCGAACGGCGCGGGCGGGTCGCTCTGCTGCAAGGGTGCGCGCAACAGGTGCTGGCGCCAAGGATCAATCAGGCTGCCATTAGCCTCTTGACCCGCCACGGCATCGAGGTCGTGCTGGTCAAGGACGAGCAATGCTGCGGCGCATTGACCCATCACATGGGGCGCGAGGATGCGGCGCTCGAATTCGCCCGCGCCAACACCGCGGCCTGGCTTGCCGAGGCCGATCGCGGCGGCCTCGACGCCATCCTGGTGACGGCCTCCGGCTGCGGCACCGTCATCAAGGACTACGGTTTCATGCTGCGTCAGGACCGCGATTTCGCCGCTCGCGCCGCGAAGGTTTCAGCACTGGCCAAGGACATTACCGAGTATGTCAGCGGCCTCGATCTTCCGCCCCCAATGCAGCGTCACGACGACATCGTCGTCGCTTATCACTCCGCCTGTTCGCTTCAGCACGGGCAGAAAATCACGCAACTGCCGAAAGAATTGCTTTCCAAGAACGGATTCGTGGTGAAAGATGTACCCGAGAGCCATTTGTGCTGCGGTTCGGCGGGGACCTACAACATTCTCCAGCCTGACATTGCGAACAAATTGCGCGATCGAAAGGTCGCCAATATTGCGATGGTCAAGCCGGACATGATCGCTGCGGGCAATATCGGGTGCATGGTGCAGATTGCCAGCGGTACGTCAGTTCCTGTGATGCACACGATTGAGCTTCTCGATTGGGCGACGGGCGGCCCGCAGCCGAAATCGAGCGGTCCCGACAGGCTTGTGCGCAACGACAGCCTGAACGCCCGATAGACACGGCTCAGCGCAACAGGAGGACTAGATGGCTAAAGCGAAGAAGAAGAAAGGCAAGAAGGCGAAGAAAGCGAAAAAGGTTCTCGCCGCAAAGAAGAAGTCCGCGAAGAAAGCGGTGAAGAAGTCCGCGAAAAAATCTGCGAAGAAGGCCAAGAAGGCCGTGAAGAAGTCGGCCAAGAAGGCCGCGACAAAGACCGCCAAGAAAGCAGCCAAAAAGGCCGCTCCGAAAAAGAAGGCTGCGGCGACGAAGGCCGCGCCCGCCGTGACGCACGCGCCGGAACACGAGACGCCGACCCCGAGCCACAGCTGGGCGACGCCAACCCACCACGAGGAGCCCGCAGCTGCACCATCGTGGGAACACTCCAGCCACCACTCGTCGGGTGACGACCACGGAAACTAGTTAGCCGGCCATCGCCGACAAAAATTGAAGGGCCGCAGCGTCTCGTCGCTGCGGCCTTTATCTTTTGTCTTTTGCTGCCCCTCGATGGCGGCCGTCGTTCCTCGAGCGGCGATTTGTGTTCAGATTACAACAGCTTGCTGTAATTTCCGCCGATCCGCCAAATGGACGAAAAACGATGCAGATGATTATGTTTTAATCTTTATTAATCATAGCAATCCTGTGCCGGATGAGTTCGCGGGATGGCTCTGCGTTTCGATTCCGGGCGCCAACGCTGACAACCACGGATGGGCTGCTGATGAGAATGTTCGTGATGGCCGCCGGGTTGGTTGCGATGTCGGGGCAGGCTTTGGCGGCCGACTTGCCCCTGAAGGCCGCGAAGGCGCCGGTGCCGGCGTTCGATCCCTGGGATATTGCGTTCGGCGGCGCCGTCATGAGCGACTATGTCTTCCGCGGCATCACGCAGTCGAACCACCAGCCGTCGGTCGCCGCCTATTTCGAGCCGCGCTACAACGTCAACAAGGACCTGCAGCTCTATATCGGCACCTCCGCCGAGAGCATTTCCTTTGCGAACCATGCCGCCGCGGAGATCGATATTTACGGCGGCGTTCGTCCTACCTTCGGCGCCGTGGCGCTGGACTTCGGTCTGTGGGGCTATCTCTATCCGGGCGGGCAGTGCCAGGAGAGTTTCCCCGGCGGGGTTGCGGTTTGCCCGCCGGGTTCACCTCTGGCGAACGGTCCTGATTTCACGCAGATCAAGAAAGACCTCAGCTTTTACGAGGGCTATGCCAAGATCAACTGGACGATCAACGACAGCTTTGCGCTCGGCGCCAACGAATATTACACGCCGAGCTTCCTGAATTCGGGGGCCTGGGGCGACTACGCCTCGGTCACCGCCAAGGCGACCGCGCCGGCCAAATGGTTCGGGTCGAGCGGGGTCGGGGCCTATCTGTCGGCCGAAGTGGGACGGCAGTGGTTCGGCACCACCGACGCCTTCTATCGCGTCACGGCAGCGCCAGTCGGGATCGCTTATCCGAGCTACAACACCTGGAATATCGGCATCGCGTTCACCTACAAGGCGTTCACGCTCGACCTGCGCTATTCCGACACCAACCTGAGCAAGGGCGATTGCGCGGCGCTGACCAGCGCCTTCAATGCCGACATCCCCGGCAACATCACCGCGATCAATCCCAACGGCTTTGGTTCCAACTGGTGTGGTGCGACGGGCATCGTCAAGCTTTCGGCTGACCTGACGGCGATGACCAATCTGAAGTGAGCTCGTCGGCAAAGGCCCGGTCAGGGTGCCGTCTGCTTCTGCCGCGCCCGTGCGGCGAAATGGTCGCCCTCGCGCTCGAGCACGATATGGCCGTCATGAAACGCTTCGAGCGTGCTGCGATGCCCGATCGAGACCGTGGTCGTGCCCTTGAGGCGGTCGGCAAGCAGCCGATAAAGCGCGGCCTCGGACGGTTCGTCGAGCGATGCGGTCGCCTCGTCGAGGAAAAGATATTGTGGCTGGTGCAGCAGCGCGCGGGCAATGCCGAGCCGCTGCTGCTCGCCAAGCGAGAGCATCCGGTTCCAATGGGCTTCTTCCGTCAGCCGCGGTGCAAGCTGCGGCAGACCGACGGCGGTGAGTGCCTCTTCGACCAGAACCGAACTGAATGCATCCGGCTTCGCCGGATAAACGATCGCCGCCTTCAGCGTACCGATCGGAAAATACGGCCGCTGCGGCAGCATCATGAGCGTGGCGCTGGCGGGAATCGTGGCCACGCCGCCGCCGAATGGCCAGATGCCGGCAATCGCCCGAAACAGCGTTGATTTGCCCGCACCAGATGGCCCGGTGACCAGGACGTGCTCGTCGCCCTGAATGCGCAGACCGTCGACTGCAACGAGCGGTTTGCCGTTGGGCAGTTTGACCAGAAACTGCCGCAGCTCGATCGCATCGCCGCTGTCCGAAGCAGCGACCTTGATCGAAGACGTGCTCTCGGCAAGCCGGCTCGCACCGGCAATCGATTCCTCGAAGCCGTCGAGGCGCGCGGTTATCGCGCGCCAGTCGGCGAGGGCACGATAGATCGTGATGAAAAACGATAGCGCTTGCTGCACGCTGGAAAAGGCGGATGCGGTCTGCATCATGCCGCCGAGCTGGATCTTGTCGGCGAAATAGGCCGGTGCCGTCAGAACGTAGGGAAAGATCACCGCGGCTTGCGCGTAGCTCGAAGAGAACGCGGTCAGCCGCTTGGTGGTCGTCATGATCTTGTACCAGTTCCGCACCACGCGAGCGAAGCGGTCCGATAGTCGCTCCCGTTCGGCGCTCTCGCCCCGCAACAGCGCGATCTGCTCGGAGTTTTCGCGCACCCGCACCAGGTTGAAACGGAAGTCGGCTTCGTATCGCTGCTGCCGGAAAGCCAGTTGCACCAAAGGCTGACCGATCAGGAACGTCAGCCAGGTTCCGATGGTCGCATAGATCAGCGCGCCCCACACCAGGTAGCCGGGAATGTGGAATTCGTTGCCGAACATCGTCAGCGGCGACGCCGCCGACAGGCCCCACAGGATCACGACAAAGGAGCCGAGCGTCACCACCGCGTTCAAGAAGCCGACGCCGATGTTCAGTGTCTGATCGACGAACATCCTGACGTCCTCGGCGATGCGCTGGTCCGGATTGTCGGCGGCATCGCCCTGAAGCTGCATGCGGTAGTGGTTGGCCCCATGCAGCCACTGGCCGAGATAGCGTTCAGTCAGCCATTTGCGCCAGCGGATCTGAAGCCATTGATTGAGATAAAGCTGATAGACGGCGAGCCCGATATAGGCGAACGCAAGGATGCAAAAGATACCCATTTCGCGAACGAAGGCGTCCCAGCTCTTGTCCTGCAGCGCGGTGTAGAAGCGGTTGTTCCACTGGTTGAGCAGAACATTGATCCCGACCACCGTGAGTTCGATCGCAATCACCGCCGCAAGCAGCAGGCGGCCTGCGAACTTGTCTTCCGAACGGAAGTAGGGGGCTGCGATCCGCCACACGGCCGCAAGCGTCGAGCGCATATTGTTCACAGATCGTGGTCTCCGGGGGAATAGCTGCGCGGGTGAGGTGTTGGGCTGGCTGGGAGATTGATGTTCGCTGCTGGTTTGCCGCGATCCTTTTCCAGCATCCGCAACACCTTACGCGAATGTCGGTCTCTGGAACTAGACTAAAGTTGTAACATTGGCGGGATGGGTTCGCTTGTCGCCGCCTCCGAGTCAATTCTAGCATGCGGTCAATGGCGGGTGGCGGGGGGCTCTCACATTTCGCGCGTTTGTGAGCGGATTTGGCAGAGACCAAATCCGCGGGCGGAAGTCGCGCTTTTGCTGAAAGCCCCTCAAGAATTCGCGCCAGCGAGGCAGCCGTTCACGCGGGCTGGCTCGCCAAAAAAGGGCGTGGGGAGGAATCATAATGTGGAATCAGGTCTATAATCCTTTTGGCAATTCGGTGCTTTCGACGGTCGCCGCGGCGATACCTGTCGTTACGCTGTTGGTGTTGATCGCAAGCGGCAAGGTGAAGGCGCACATCGCTGCCATCATCGCGGTGATCCTGACCAACCTGATCGCGATCTTCGTCTTCACGATGCCGGCCAACCTGTCGATCCGCGCTTCGGTGCTCGGCGTGGTGGCAGGGTTCTTCCCGATCGGCTGGATCGTGCTGAATGTTATCTTTCTCTACCAGATCACGGTTGCGACCGGTCAGTTCGAGCTGTTGAAGCGCGCGGTTGGCGGCGTCACCGAAGACCGCCGGCTGCAATTGCTTCTGATCGCCTTTTCCTTCGGGGCCTTCTTCGAAGGCGCTTCGGGCTTCGGCACCCCGGTCGCGGTCACCGGCGCGGTCCTGATCGGCCTCGGCTTCTCGCCGCTTGCGGCCTCGGGCCTGTCGTTGATCGCCAATACCGCCCCCGTCGCGTATGGCGCGCTTGGCACGCCGATCCAGGGGCTCTCCCAGGTGACAGGGCTCGACCCCTATCTCCTTGGTGCGATGGTTGGCCGCCAACTGCCCGTGTTCTCGCTGATCGTGCCATTCTGGGTGGTGTGGGCTTTTGCCGGATGGAAGGGCATGAAGGACGTCTGGCCCGCCATCCTCGTCACCGGCATCTCGTTTGCGGTCCCGCAATTCGCGATCTCGAATTACATCAATCCCTGGATCGTCGACATCGGTGCGTCGCTGATTTCCATGGGCGCGCTCATTTTGTTCCTCAAGGTCTGGCAACCGAAGCAGCTCTGGCTGTCGCCGGCGCTGCGCGGCAACGATGAGTCAATGGCAACGATGGCGCCGGCCAAGCCGCTGGACAAAGCGCCGCTCTCGACCGCGCAGCTTTTCAGCGCGCTGCTGCCGTGGATCATCGTCTGTATCGTCATGCTGATCTGGGGCAACGGGTCGTTCAAGACCTGGGCGAACTCGATCTTCACCTGGAACTATCCCGTTCCCGAACTGCACAACATGATCAACAAGGTGCCCCCGGTTGCGGCTGCGCCCACCAAGGAAGCCGCCGTATTCGGCTTCACCTACCTCTCCTTCACCGGCACGGGCATGCTGCTCGCGGCCATCATCGCCGGTTTCCTGGCGGGCTTTTCGCCAGTCAGGATGGTCACGGAATACGGCCGCACGATCAAGCTTTGCGCGATTTCGTTGATCACGATCTCGGCGATGCTTGCGATCGGAACGCTGACACGGCTGTCCGGCATCGATGCGACGTTGGGTCTCGCCTTCGCCGCAACCGGAGTCCTTTATCCGTTCTTCGGCACCCTGCTCGGTTGGTTGGGTGTGGCGCTGACGGGATCGGACACGGCCTCGAATATCCTGTTCGGCAATCTGCAAAAGATCACGTCCGAGCAATTGGGCATATCCTCGGTGCTGATGGCCGCAGCGAACTCGTCGGGCGGCGTCATGGGCAAGATGATCGATGCGCAGTCGATCGTCGTCGCCTCCACCGCCACCAACTGGTACGGGCATGAAGGCTCGATCCTGCGCTTCGTGTTCAAGCATTCGATCGCGCTGGCCTGCCTGGTCGGCCTGTTCGTGATGTTGCAGGCCTATGTCTATCCGTTCACGGCCATGGTTCTGAAGTAGAGTAGGACCTCGTCAGCTCAAATCCCTCGCGTCCGGGTCCGGAAGCGGGGGATTTTTTTGCCTTTGTCAATTCTGTTCAAGCTCACGCCGGCCGACTACAACCGCGCACGATTCCAGACCACCCCCGAGGCACTGCATGTTTTCGACGCGAGGTTTTTTGAGGCTGGCAGCCGCAGCCGCCACGTTCGCCGCCTTGCCGGCTTTTCCCGCCGCCTCGGAAGAAGGCTTTCCGTTCGGTTTCGAGATGACGCTGGACGCGCTTCCGCAAGCCGGATCCAAACGAATTCCGACGCTCGAGATCGGCGACAACGGTGAGGCGAAGCTTGATCTGTGGTGCAAGAGCGGCACCGGCCAGTTCTCGGTGGCGGGCAATACCGTGATCTTCGTTCCCGGTCCGTTGCAGGACCGAGGCTGCGTGCCGGCGCGCGCGCAGGCCGATGACGAACTGATCGCCTCGCTGGGCGAAGCCACCACCTGGCGCCGGCGCGGCGATTCAGTTTCCTTTACGGGCACCAAAACGCTGCGATTCCGCCTCAACACCAACTGACGATTGAGCTACTTCCACAGCGACTTGTCGGCGTCCCAGCGTTGCGCCTTGAACTCCTTGGCCAAGGCATCGATGACGCCGTTGTCGTCCTTCTGGGTGCCTTCCTCGTCGCCACTGGCATCGTTGGCGAGGGTGAGGGCAGGGCCGGAGGTCTCGTCGGCGGTCGTGATTGAGGGACTGCTGACCCACAGGATCAGACGGTCCGATGCGCCGGGCTTCTCGGCGGCCACCAGCGCCGTCACCTCGAGCGTGTCGGTGAGACCGAGCGTCGGATAGAGTTCGTTGGGCCGCTTGAAGGTCAGCTTCAATTTGCCGTTCGACGAATTCCAGGCTGAGCTCGCGGGCTTTGCCGAAAACGCGCCCGCCAGAACATTGGCAATCGTCGCGGCAAGCTTGTCCTTGTTGAGCCGCTCGCCGTCGCGCCAGCCTGCGCTTGCGAAGCGAATCGTGCGGTCCATTTCGATGATGCCGCTGGTCCAGCCGACGGCGACCACGCCCGGCGCCTGCTTGAACTTCGCGATCAGTCCCGCGGCGCGATCCGGATCGGCGCTGAGCGTGATGGTCTGTTCACCCGCGCGCAGCACGTCGCAGGTCACACCGAGGCTGCTCAGCGAAATCTCGGTGTCCTGTCCCTTCAGGCTTTTGAGAAAATCTGCGACCGCATCGAGCTTGACGCGAACGCCGATCGCTTCCGGCGATACTTCGGTGAAATCCTTCGGCTGCGGTGTGATGCCGTCGTCGCTCGACTGGCTTTCCTGAAATTCGCGTTCGCTGAGATCGGAATTGTCGGTCGAGTTCACTTCGGTGACGACAGGCCCGATGCTGATCTGGCCCTTGAATTCGAAATTGTCGCCGGTCGGCTTTCGCGTCAGCTTGACCGTGACCGGCAGTTTGGCGCCGATGCTCTGGCTGGTGCCGGTCAGCGTCTGGCCGTTGATCGCAAGACTGACGACGAAGCGGTCCTTGCGGTCGGAGCCCTTGGCGACGGGATAGCAAACATCGAGCGTGGCGGCGGTGAGCGTCTTGCCCTGCCGCGTCTCCTTCAGGACGACGTCGGCATTGCCGTCCATCAACCCGTCGATCGCGGTGAAATACCGGACATCGTTGGCGCCGGGCGCGGCCTTCGGCGAGAGCTTCATCTGGCCGTGGGCGGTGCCGATCGAAGCTGCAACAAGAACGGTCAGGAGAAGCAAAGGCCCGCGCATCAGCACTTCCTCGAGGGGGAAACAGGTTCGGCCGCAGTTGAATCGGGCCAACTCGACCCTTCCTAGCAAAGCTCACGGCAAATCGCCAAAAAAGAAGGCCGCCCGAGGCGGCCTTCTTCGTGAGCAGGTGTTGGGTCGGCGATCAGAAACCCATGCCGCCGTGGCCGTGGCCACCTGGCGCCGCGGGAGCCGGTTCCTTCGGCAATTCCGCAACCATGGCTTCCGTCGTCACCAAGAGGCCAGCCACCGAGGAGGCGTCCTGCAGCGCGGTGCGCACCACCTTGGCCGGGTCGATGATGCCCTTGGCGACCATGTCGACATATTCTTCGGTCTGGGCATCGAAGCCAAACGTCTCCGACTTTTCTTCAAGAATCTTGCCGACGACGATCGAACCTTCGACGCCGGCATTTTCCGAAATCTGCCGGATCGGAGCTTCCAGCGCCTTGAGCACGATGTTGATGCCGGCCTGCACATCCGAATTGTCGTTGTGGATGCGTCCTACAGCCTTCTTGGCGCGCAGCAGCGCCACGCCGCCGCCCGGCACGATGCCTTCCTGCACGGCGGCACGCGTCGCGTTCAGCGCATCCTCGACGCGATCCTTCTTTTCCTTGACTTCGATCTCGGTCGCGCCGCCGACGCGGATCACCGCGACGCCGCCCGCGAGCTTGGCCAGGCGCTCCTGGAGTTTCTCGCGGTCATAGTCGGAGGTGGTTTCCTCGATCTGGGCCTTGATCTGGTTGACGCGGGCCTCGATGTCCTTCTTCTTGCCTGCGCCGTTGACGATCGTGGTGTTCTCCTTGTCGATCACGATCTTCTTGGCGCGGCCAAGCATCTGCACGGTCACGTTTTCGAGCTTCATGCCGAGGTCATCGGAGATCAACTGGCCGCCGGTGAGGATGGCGATATCTTCCAGCATCGACTTGCGGCGATCGCCAAAGCCCGGCGCCTTGACGGCCGCGACCTTGAGGCCGCCGCGCAGGCGGTTGACGACCAGCGTCGCGAGCGCTTCGCCCTCGACGTCTTCGGCGATGATCAGGAGCGGCTTGCCCGACTGCACCACGGCTTCCAGCACCGGCAGCATCGCCTGAAGGCCGGACAGCTTCTTCTCGTGTAGCAGCACGTAGACGTCTTCGAGCTCGGCGGTCATTTTTTCGCCATTGGTGACGAAATAAGGCGACAAATAACCGCGGTCGAACTTCATACCTTCGACGATGTCGACTTCGGTCTCGAGCGACTTGTTTTCCTCGACCGTGATGACGCCTTCGTTGCCGACCTTCTGCATCGCTTGCGCGATCATCTTGCCGATCGCGGCATCGCCGTTGGCGGAGATGGTGCCGACCTGGGCGACTTCGGCAGAGGAGGCAACCGGCTTGGCGCGCTTCTCGATATCCTTCACGACGGCGATCACCGCGGTGTCGATGCCGCGCTTCAGGTCCATCGGGTTCATGCCGGCGGCAACGGCCTTGGCGCCTTCGCGCACGATGGCCTGGGCCAGCACGGTCGCGGTGGTGGTGCCGTCACCGGCGGTGTCGTTGGTCTTGGAGGCGACCTCGCGCAGCATCTGCGCGCCCATGTTCTCGAACTTGTCCTCGAGTTCGATCTCCTTGGCGACGGTGACGCCGTCCTTGGTGATACGCGGGGCGCCGAAGCTCTTCTCGATGACGACGTTGCGGCCCTTGGGGCCGAGCGTCACCTTGACGGCATTGGCGAGAACATCGACGCCGCGCAGCATACGCTCACGCGCGTCTCCGGAAAATTTGACGTCCTTGGCAGCCATGATCCTAACTCCTCAAATTGGAAGATCTGTTTCTTGCCGCGTCGTTCACATCGTCATTGCCGCCCTTTTGAGCCGGCAATCCTGTATTGGAGAGGGAGGATGCCCGGCTATGAGGGCCGGGCACGACGCCTTAAAGTGCACGCCGAGGCGGGTACAATCGAAAGCGGTGGCTCAGGCCAGCACGCCCATGATGTCGCTTTCCTTCATGATCAAGAGTTCCTCACCGTCGATCTTGACCTCGGTGCCGGACCACTTGCCGAACAGGACGCGATCGCCGACCTTCAGGTCGATCGGGATCAGCTTGCCGGCTTCGTCGCGGCCGCCGGGTCCCACCGCCGTGATTTCGCCCTGCGAGGGCTTTTCCTTGGCGGTGTCGGGAATGATGATGCCGCCCTTGGACTTCTGTTCAGCGTCGATACGTTTGACCACGACACGGTCATGCAGTGGGCGAAATGTGGTTTTAGCCATGACGGTTCCTTTGGAGGCCTGATTCTGCTGGTGATCTGCCGTCGAAAGCAGCCTTGGAATACGTGCGTATTCGATACCGTCGAGGCAGCCTATTCTGTTATCCTGGCAATCAAGCGTCTAGACTGCCAATTGCGCGACTGGGCAATATGGCCTCGCCGCGATCCTGTCAAGCAAACGGAGATTAAGGCGTTGGTGAGGCTCATATAGGTATGCTTTGGGAAACCATATCGGCGTGTCGGCGTAGTTTGCATGACGTCGTTGCTAGGTCAGGGTTTTTGCGCTTGGCTGCGGGCCGGGTGCGGCCGCGGATTTGCTTGGGGGAGAACATGATCAGTTCAGGTGGCGCGCGGACGGCTGCCAATCTAGGGATCGTCTCGATGATGACGGTCTTCCTGGGGGCGTGCAGCAGCATGAGTCTGCCCTCCTTTTCCTCATCCCCGTCGGTGGCGCCGGAGCCGGCGCCTACGCCTGAAATGCCAGCGAGCATTCGCGGCGACGAGATCGTCGGCAAATGGGGGCTGGCCTCGTTCCAGAATCCCAACGACCGTGCGCGCACGGAAGCCGCCGCAAAGGCGCAGTGCAAGCAGCCTTACGTGATTGGAGCCGGCGGCAGCGGCGGCGTCATCATGCACCTCGCCGATCAGGCAACGCCGCAGGAGTTGCGCCTGAAGGGCAGCCCGAGCGGCAAGAATTACATCGGTCCACCCGGACCTGCCGGCGGCGAACAGGACCGCGAGATCGTCTCTTTCGACGGCCGGGTCCTGATCACCCGCTTCATCGACAAGGACGCGGCGACCCGTTACGGCAACATGGTCTACGTCCGCTGCGCGCCGCGCGCCTGACGGCGGGCAATCTCTTACGTCATTGCGAGCGAAGCGAAGCAATCCAGATCCGTGCATGGGACTCTGGATTGCCGCGTCGCTTCGCTCCTCGCAATGACGGGGAGAGGGCGGTGCCCGAAACACAAACGCCGGCTTCACGCCGGCGTTTTTCTTTGGCAGTCGGGAAATTCGTTCAGTCGAACAGCGCGTCGATATCGTCCTGCGAGGCGTGGCCGACGTCGCCTTCGAGCTTCGGACCGTTGAGCAGCTTGGCATCGCCCTCGCGGGTATCGACGATCGGCGGCGCATGCGCCTTGATGGCGTCGACGCCGCCCCAGATGTCCATCATGACGGTGATGTGATGCTCGATGAACTTCATCGTAGTCATCACTTTCTTGATGCGCTGGCCGGTGAGGTCCTGGAAGTTGCAGGCCTCGAAAATGGAGACGACGCGCTCCTGGATCTCTTCGCTCAGTAATTTCTGCTGATCCGGCGACGTGACCTTGCTGAGCGCCGTGGCGGCATTGTCGATCGCTTCGGTGGCCTCGAGGATCTGCTGGGTGGCTTCTTCGGTGCCGCCGACGACGGCGCCGAGTTCGCCGTTGACCTTGGCCATTTCCTCGCCGTTGAAGCTGTTGCCGTGCAGCACGGCGATTTCGCGCTTGGTCCGGGTAATGGCGTCATAGATCAGGTCGAGTTCGACCTTCAGCTTCTCGCACTGTTCGATCTGGGCCCTATAGGAATCAAGCATTGCCTGTGCCTCTGCGGCTTCGCGCGTTGCGGCTTCGCCGATTGTCTCAGCCATGGCGCTCGCGCGTGGTGCGGCCATCTGGGCGCGGATTGCGCGCAATTCGTTCATGACCTCGCGGTGCATGGGGCCTAGTTCGGTATCGACCTCGGGCGGCAACTGAATATCCCCGGAGATAGCTTCCTCGATGCGAAAACGTCTGCGATGAACCGGCATAGGAATGTCCCTGACCCCTTTATTCCGACGTGTTTTAAAGCAGACCAGATTTAACATGAGGTTCACGCCGGAACCGGCATGCAAGAGATGACTCCGCACACCAACGATTAACCATGTGCCTTTTCGTTCACGGAAAATAAACACTACCGGACAAAACCGGGCCGATTTGACGACGTGGTGAATCGAAACGCCGATTCCGTTTACCAAACCGATGCGGTTTCGCTCTTAGCTGTTCGTGTGCAAAGGCGCCGCTCCGGCGCACCCACGACGAAAATAGTGTGAGTACGTCGATGAAGAAAATGTATTTCGCGCTGCTCGCCAGCGCCTGCTGGCTTGGCTCTGGAATTCCGCAAGCCGCCGCCAACGAAGCCGACTTCGTCACCGCGCCCGTCGCCCTTCACCCCGATCAGTCCGCGCCACCCGCTCCCGCGCCGGTGCGGATCGCCTCGGCCGATCGGCCCAACATGGGCGGCGGTTTCATCGAGTTCCTGTTCGGTGACGGGCAGGGGCAGGGTTATCAGCCGCACGACCAGGCTGATCGGCAAAGGCCGCTCTATCCGCAGCAGCAAATCTATCAGCAGCAACCGTATCAGTCGGGCTATCAGCCGCAGCAGACCATGCAGCAGCCGATGATGGGCGAACCCGCGCGCCCGGCCTTCGATCCGAGATTCGAGAAGCAGATGGTCGACTACAGCGGCAAGGAAAGCGCCGGCACCATCGTCGTCGATACGCCGAACAAATTCCTCTATCTGGTCGAGGGGAATGGCAAGGCGATGCGCTATGGCATCGGCGTCGGCCGTCCCGGCTTCACCTGGTCCGGCATCAAGACCATTTCAGCCAAGAAGGAATGGCCGGACTGGACGCCGCCCTCGGAGATGCTGGCGCGCCGGCCCGACCTGCCGCGGCATATGGAAGGCGGCCCGCAAAATCCGCTCGGTGCGCGCGCGATGTATCTCGGCTCCACGCTCTACCGCATCCACGGCTCCAACGAGCCCTGGACCATCGGCACCAACGTGTCGTCGGGTTGCATCCGGATGCGCAACGAGGACGTGATCGACCTCTACGGCCGCGTCAATGTCGGCACCCGGGTCGTTGTGATTTGAACGACAGATATCTGCAAAAATAAACGGCCGCCCAAACAGGCGGCCGTTGTTCGTTCATGAGCCTCGATCGATGTCAGGCGAAGTCGCTGTCGTCGTTGCCGCCAAAATCGTCGTTCGCGTCTGCTTCCATGTCGTCGCGTTCGTCAGCTGCGTGCAAATCGTCGTCCTCTCGATCCTGAGCGAGATCCTGGGCACGATCTTGCGCGGCGAGGTCGTTCGCGCCGACATTGTTGACGCCGGCATCACGTGCGAGATCGCTGCGGGATTGGTCGCTCCACGGGCTCCGATTGCCGCTGGCCGCGGTATCGCCGAAAGCCTGGTGACTGCCGCCCATCATCCCGCGGATGCTGTTGAGCAGAAGCGATCCGCCGACAGCGCCGGCGGCGGCCGCCGCTGCGGTTCCCAGAAATGAACCGCCGCCGCCTCCCATCATTCCACCGCCCATCATGCCGCCACCCATGGGACCACCACCCTGAGGGCCGCCATAGGACTGACCGTAGCCGCCTTGAGATTGGCCGTACCCGCCCTGGTCGTAATGTTGTCCACCCTGTTGCAGCACCTGACCGCTGTTCCAGACCGGACGGCTGCCGAGATCCGGCGGCCGTACATTTGGAACCGAACCGCCGCCCTGACCTTGCCCGAAGATGGCGCCGCGC
Source organism: Bradyrhizobium erythrophlei (assembly GCF_900142985.1). NCBI lineage: Bacteria > Pseudomonadati > Pseudomonadota > Alphaproteobacteria > Hyphomicrobiales > Nitrobacteraceae > Bradyrhizobium > Bradyrhizobium erythrophlei. The sequence continues at coordinate 1,403,431 of NZ_LT670849.1, read as the reverse complement.
ATGGAATCAAGGAAGCCGCCGCTCTGGCGTTGCTGCTGCTGTGGGCCGTCGAGTTGATCTTCCAATTGCTGAATGCGGTCATTGGCGCGCCGAAGCGCCTCGTCCTGCACGAGCACCGTCTGCACCAGCGGATAGAGCGCATTGGGCGCAACCCGCAGGCCTTGCGCGATCGCGGCCGTCGCATCGGGATCACGCGGCGCGCTCTCCATCTTGGACAGCCGGTCGAAAAGATCGTCAACCAATTGGCGTTCTTGCGGTGTCATCAGGGATCTCCCTCGCTTTCCACAAAAGCGTTGCTGAAATGTAGGCGGCGTTCATGTCGCAGGTAGTATGGGCCGAGATTAAATTTAGGTAGGCAGCTGCCGACGCGGCGGGCTTGCATGCAAGCCCTTGATCGGGCCCCGAAATCCGCAAGTGCCCAATTGTCGCAGCCGCAAGACCGGTCTGAGTTTCGTGTCTTCAGCCAAGCGTCACGTCGTTGGCAGCCAGAAGAGGCAGGAACTGTTCGCCTTTGAGGAATTCATATTCGCGTTCGCGCTGGACCGTCAGCGGATCAAGACTGGTCAGCACGTCATCGACGAAGCCCGGATGACACATCACGAGGCCGCCTTCGGGCATTCCCTGAACGAACTGTCGCATCAGCGCGCCGAAGTCGGGCTGTTGCGTAAAGTCATATGCGCCGGCAAACGCCGGGTTGAAGGCAAGCCTGGCATGCGCGGCGCGCTTTCGGAACTGCGTGCTCAAAACGTCGAGCACGAGCGCTTTCGGTGAGCCGAGACGCTGGGCCCACGGCTGGTCGCGGCCGCATTGACGGATCCAGGCGTCGGGCGCGGCTTGCTTGACGGCCGCGACAAACGCCGTGCGCACGACTGGAAAGAGCTGTACATGTTGATGGCCGTCGACGAAATCGGGTGCGCGGCCGAACAGATCGGCAAAGACTGCGAGCTGCTCCATCACTTCAGTGTGGATGAGCTCCCCGTCCAATCGTCCCATCAGGCCACGGCGCAACAACGTGGTGTGCGGCAGAAACAACCCGCCTTCGACGGGCCTGAAGTGCATGGTCAGGGGACGAAACGGCGCCGTGAGGGTTACGTGCAGGCCGATCGCGCAACACGGATTGGCTTTCGCAGCTTCCTTGAGCGCATTCACCTCGTCGCGGCCGATGGCCGCACCCACCACCATCGCCGACGTGGCGTTGAGGCGGCGCTTCTCGATCAGATCGCGGATGGCGCGGTTGACGCCGGGGCTGATGCCGTAGTCGTCGGCGCACAACCAGATGCGCCTGTTCATTCGGCCGCGGTCCTTTCGCCTGCCTCGTTGTCGGCGCGCGCATCGGCGCGCTTGTCGGAATGTTCGGCGACGAAATAGATCGGCCGCGCCTTCAGCTCGGAGAGGATCTTGCCGATATACTCTCCGACAATCCCGATCATGATGAGTTGCACGCCGCCGATCGTCATCAACCCGACGACGAGCGAGGGATAGCCGGGGACCGATTTGCCGTCGATCATCGTTTCCCAGAGGATCGAGAGGCCGAACAGGAAGGCGGCGGATGCGAGCAACACGCCAAGCAAACTCGCAAAGCGAAGCGGTGCGACCGAGAACGAGGTGAGACCCTCGATCGAAAGCCCGACCAGCCGGCCGGGGCTGAACGTCGTCATGCCGTGCTCGCGCGCAGCCGGCTCGTAGTCGACGCGGATCTGGCGGAAGCCGATCCAGCTTGCGAGCCCCTTGAAGAAGCGGTTGCGCTCCGGCAGCTGCCGCAAGGCGGCGGCGGCGCGCGGCGACAGCAGGCGGAAGTCGCCGGCATCTTCCGGGATTTTCTGCCGGGCTCCCCAGTTGATCAGCGCGTAGAAGCCGCGCACCGACAGTCGCCGCAGGAACGATTCATTGTCGCGGTGGGCCTTGGCCGTGTAGACGACGTCATAGCCGTCCTCGATCCAGTGTCCGACCAGTTTTTCGACCAGATCCGGCGGATGCTGGCCGTCGCCGTCCATGAACAGCACGGCGCCGCGTTTGGCGTGATCGAGGCCGGCCATCAGCGCGGCTTCCTTGCCGAAATTGCGCGACAGCGACACGACCTGAACGTCGATACCGTCAGCCTTGAGACCGAGCGCGATCGAGAGGGTGGCGTCGGCGCTGCCATCGTCGACATAGACGACTTCGCTGGGCAGCCGGTATTTCGCCTTGAGCCGCCTCGCGAGCTCGCAAAGCCGCTGGTGCAGCGATGCAAGGCCGGCCGCTTCGTTGTACAGCGGCACAACGATCGACAGGCCCTGCGCCGCGGCGGTGGCCGTGGTCGTCGACAGGCTCGATACGTCGGTACCCAGCATCATCGATCAGCTTCCAGTCTCAGCATCGTCCGCTATCAACTTCGAAAATAAGCCCTGTGGCGCAACATATGGCAATTGCCGGGAAATGTCGCCACGTGCGGGAACCTGCGGCTTTTTGCTCTTAGGACCCGAGAAATGCCTGGAGCCTTGCAAACAGGGGATTTTCGCGGCCGAGCACGTAATCGAGCGACGCCACCGAAACCGTCTCTGCGCCGTGGTCGCGCAGGAAGCTGCCGAGCCCATAGAGCTGGGCGGGCGGGCAGTGCAGCGTCACCATGCCCGACGACGTCGGTCCGCCGAACGGCAATTCGACGCCGAAGCGTTTCTGCGCCTCGGCGAGCAGGGCGGCGTTGCAGCCGGTGAAACGGGTGCGGACTTCGCGAAATTTTCTGGCGCGGGCACGTGCCGCGATGTGGTCGAGGATCACGCGTCCGGTTTCCCGCGCTTCGCTCGACCAGTCGGCCTCGCGCGAGGCGACGAGGTTGGCCTGGCTGCGCAGGATCACGCCGTCGTCGAGCACCTTGAGCCCGTTGGCGGCAAGGGTCACGCCGGTCGTGGTGATGTCGACGATCATCTCCGCGGTGCCGACGGCCGGTGCGCCCTCGGTCGCGCCGGCGCTCTCGACGATACGGTAGTCGACGATTCCATGTGTGGCGAAGAAGGTGCGGGTGAGGTTGATGTATTTGGTCGCCACCCGCATGCGGCGGTTGTGCTGCTCGCGAAAGCCTGACGTGACGTCGTCGAGGTCGGCCATGGTCCGGACATCGATCCAGGCCTGCGGCACCGCCACCACGACATTGGCGCTGCCAAAGCCGAGGCTGTCGATCAGGAGCACGCGCCTGTCGGCATCGACGATGCTTTCGCGCACCAGATCCTCGCCGGTGACGCCCATGTGCACTGCGCCGCGCGCCAGCTGCGAGGCGATCTCGCTCGCCGACAGATAGGCAATCTCGACATTGTCGAGGCCCATGATGGTGCCGCGATACTCGCGCGCGCCGCGCGGCTTTGCCAGTGCGAGTCCGGCATGCGTGAAGAACGCCTCCGCCTGCTCCTGCAAGCGGCCTTTTGAGGGCACGGCGAGAACGAAGGGTGTGGTCACGACCGCCTCCCGGACTTGGCAGGCTCGGATTTGGCAGGCTCGGACTTGGCGGGTTGGCCGATCCTGGCGAGCGCCTCGACCCAAACCGAAAATCCAACCGCAGGAATCGGCGTGGTTGCCCCGAGCTGCGTCAGCAGGCCGTCATACCGGCCACCGGCAACCAGGGGTTCGATCCCGTTGCCTTTGGCGTGCAACTCGAATTCAAAGCCGGTGTAGTAATCGAGTCCGCGTCCGAATGCCGTCGAGAAACGCGTCTGCGCGACGTCGATGCCGCGCGTCGCCATAAAGCCGATCCGGCTTTCGAAGGCATCGATGGCTGCGCCAATGTCGAGTTTGGCGTCGGCTGCGAGCGCGCGCAATTGCTTGATTGCATCGCGCGGATCGCCGGAGACGGCGAGAAAACGTTTGATAATTCCGAGCGCGTCGCGCGGCAGCGCGCCGGCCTTCAGGGTTGATTGTTCGAGGAAGCGGTCGGCGATCTCCGCGACCGTGCGGCCGCCGACATTGGTCGCACCCGCAATCGACATCATGTCGGTGACGAGTGCCAGTGCCGCCTTGCGGTCGGAGCCCGCGAGAGCGGCCAGCACGCCTTCATATTCGTTGCGGGCCGTAGCGCTAGAGACCGTCAGGCGTTCGATATCCTGTTCGAGGCTGATCTTGCGGTTGAAGTCCTTGATCAGCCGCCGGCGCCATACCGGATAGAGATTGAGCGCGTCGAGCAGCGCCGTGAAAAGGGCAACATCGCCGGTCCGAATCTCGACATCCTTGACGCCAAAGGCGCGCGTGGCTTCGAGCGCCAGCGCCAGCATCTCGGCATCCGCCGCCGGCCGGTCGAGCCGGCCAAACGACTCGATGCCCGCTTGCAGGAATTCGCTTCGTGCGCCGTCGCGATAGCGGAACACCGGTCCAAGATAGCTGAAGCCTGCGGCCTGTCCGGCCTCGCCGGAGGCGAGGTATTGGCGCGCCACCGGAATGGTCAGGTCGGGGCGAAGGCAAAGCTCCTCACCGGTCGCATCGGTCGTGAGGTACAGGCTCTTTCGGATGTCCTCTCCGGAGAGATCGAGAAAGGGCTCGGCCGGCTGCAGGATCGGGGGCTCGGCCAGGGCGTAGCCGGCCTTGGCGAACGACAATAGCAGGGTATCCGCCCACGCGGCGGACCCGGTCGCACGAAGAGGCGCGGTTGCAGTCATCTTGCAGTCCAAATCCCCCGAAGAGCGGGTTCGTTACACCGATATACAAATAAGTCTTTGACTCAATTGCATTTTACTGAGCGGGCGGTCCTCGGCCAATTAGGCCTGTCCATGCGAGATGGCGCCGGCCGCAGCCCTTTAGCATGGCGTGCCAACGGTTTCGACCGGGATCGGCCAAATGACTTAACGATTGGCCTCCCGGTCCGCCGCCGGGTCGCTGCCCCAGTCGCCGAGCGCTGCCTGCACCAGCGCGAGCGCCGCGACGCCTGCGGTATCGGCCCGCAGGATGCGGGGCCCGAGCGAAAGCCTTAAGGTGTGTGGCTGGCGCTGCAGGATGGCGCGCTCCTCCTCGGCAAAGCCGCCTTCAGGCCCGATCAGGACGTCGATTCCTGAAGCCGCTTTTTCGCCCGACAGGAGTTGCAACGGGTCTGCGACGTCGGTCGCTTCATCGCAAAAAACCAGAAGGCGCCCGGCCTTGCGCTGGCCGAGGAAGCGGTCTAGGGCAACCGGCCCTGCGACCTCAGCGATGCCGAGAATGCCGCATTGCTCGGCGGCCTCGATGACATTGGCGCGCATCCGTTCGGTATTGACGCGCGTCACTTGCGTAAATCGCGTGAACACGGGTTGCAGCTTTGAAGCCCCCATTTCCACGGCCTTCTGGACCATGTAATCGAGCCGGGCGTGCTTGAGTGGGGCAAAAATATAAGCGAGATCCGGCAAGCGATCCTGCGACCGGGTCTGCGTTGTAATTTCCAGACTGTCGGGCCGCTTGCGGCCCGAGATCGCGGCCTGCCATTCGCCGTCCCGCCCGTTGAAGACGAGAACGCTGTCGCCGGCTGCAAGCCTCAGCACGTTGCCGAGATAGTTACTCTGGTCGCGCTCGAGCGTGACCGTAATGCCGCTTTCGAGCGCTGTGTCCACGAACAGGCGGGGTCTGCGAAAGTCGTGCGAAGGCATTATGGGTCTGGAGTCCCGATTTCGAAGTTCGTACTCTTACGCGGCCGGCGTTTTAGCCCAAAGAATTAAGAAATTGCGCGATTATTGGCGGTCTGGGGCGACGTCGCGCCGCGCTCTTGCCCAATTCCACGGGTTGTTAACCCTTGGCAGCAATCGTAAAATACCGGCCTGGAGTCGCTCTCCCGTCGGAAACAAGCTTGCAGGCCCTGAAGGAACAGCTTTGATGATCCGCCGATTGATCGCGCCATTTCTGGTGGCCGTTGTCACGTTCTACGCCGGACAGACTTGGGCGCAAGGCGCGTTTCCCGCGCCGCTGCCTGGCAAGGCCGGAACGGCGAACGATCCGGCTTTCCCGCCCGTGAATGGGGCCGCGCCGCCGCCGGGCGCCTTCGGCAATGCACCCCCGCCCCCAGGGGCATTCGGCAATGCGCCTGGGCCAGCTTCATTCCCGGGACAGGCGCCGATGGCGAGTTCGCCCTTCGCAGCACCTCCCACGCAAGGTGGTGGCGACGATTGCATGAAGAATTTCCTGCCGTTGCGCCAGGAAGCGGAGAAGCGCGGCCATCTCCTGAAAGTTGCGGGTGAGCGACGCGCCACCCCGGACGAGGCCTGCAAGCTGATCACCAGTTTCATCCAGGCCGAAGTCAAAATGATCAAATATGTCGAGGTGAACTCAGCGAGATGCGGAATCCCGCCGCAGATCGGCGAGCAGCTCAAGAAGGGCCACGTCGGCTCCGAGGGGATGCAGAAGAGAATCTGCGGCGCAGCCGAACAGATGAAGAATGCGCCGCAGGGTCCGGCAGGTCCGAGCTTGAGCGAGGTTCTCGGCTCCGCTGCGACGCTTCCTGAAGCGGCGGCTGCCAAGAAGAGCGGCGGCACCACGTTCGACACGTTGAGCGGCAACGCGCTGACGCGATGATCGGGGTTTCCGGTCCGCGCCAGACTTTGGCTGCAAAGGCCGGCTTCCCATGAGCGAGCTTGCGGCGCGCGTAGCGGACGCGATCGGCAACTGGGTCGACACCCGCGCGCCGGTCTGGTCGCGGCCTTACCTCAGGCTTGCGCGGCTCGATCGTCCGATCGGTTCGTGGCTGCTTTTGCTGCCGTGCTGGTGGTCGGCCGCGCTTGCCTCGGCGCTTGCTCGCGATGTCAGCCGCTTGCCGATCATCCTTGGCTTGTTCTTCGTCGGCGCCTTCGCGATGCGCGGCGCCGGATGCACCTGGAACGACATCACCGATCGCGATCTCGACGCCAAGGTCGAACGCACGCGATCGCGCCCAATACCGGCCGGGCAGGTCGGGGTGGGGCAGGCGCTGGCCTTTCTGGTTGCGCAGGCCCTGATCGGTCTTGTGGTGCTGCTCCAGTTCAACCGTTTTGCGATCATCGCGGGCATCGCGTCGCTTGGGATCGTGGCGGTGTATCCGTTCATGAAACGCATCACATGGTGGCCGCAGGTCGTGCTTGGGCTGGCCTTTTCGTGGGGCGCGCTGATGGGCTTTGCGGTCGTCCAGGGACGGATTGGTTTGCCCGGGCTCCTTCTCTATGCCGGCTCGATCGCCTGGGTGATCGGTTATGACACGATCTATGCCCATCAGGACGCCGAAGATGACGCGTTGATCGGCGTCAAATCCACCGCGCTCCTGTTCGGCGCGCAGACGCATCGGGCGCTTGTCGTGTTTTATAGTCTTGCGGTGATCCTGATCGGCGCGGCGCTCGCGCTGTCAGGGGTGGGCGTATGGGCCTGGATTGGACTGACCGCGTTCGCCGTTCATCTTGGCTGGCAGATCGCGCGGCTTAACATCGACGATCCCGCGCTTTGTCTGCGTGTCTTCAAGTCCAACCGCGACGCCGGGTTATTGCTGTTTGCTGGATTGGTAATAGACGCGCTAGTGGTCCGATTCTAACATTCGCATCCCCGTTGAGCTGGCGCTTTTGCGAATGTTAGAATCAAAGGACCACTAGAGAATATATTTCCAGTGGAGTTTTGGATTTGACATTCGCTTTGCCAGTTCGCGGCCAGGTGGGTAGCGAATGTCAAATCCACTCCACTGATCCGGGCGGCCTGAGGCTCTAGTTCCTTGCAATGATCTCGCGTTCGCCACGGTGGACATCGGCGCCGTCCAGTGCGCCACCGCCGCGACGCCGCACCAAGAACTTCGGACGCCGCGCCCAGACCGCGTTGCGTCGCCGCCGCCGTGGCGCCGGCTCACGCGTTTCTTCCGCAAGCTGCGGCAACGCGAAGATATCGCTCCAGGTTTGCCAGGCCGCGGCGATCTCGTCGTGGTCGGAGCTCACGCAAAGCGGAATGTTCAGCGACGGGTCGCGATGCAGGAGCACCAGCATCTGGGCGTCGTCGCCGTCGCGCAGCGCAATGCCGCGGAAATCGCTGACCCGAAGGTTGATCGCCATCCGCATGCCGTGGATTGCCCGCCGCAGCACGACGCGCTCGCGGTGAAGTTCGACATGGCGCACGCCGTTGTCGGCGCGAACGTCATGCGCATCGAAGCTGATGGGTAGAGAAAGAGGGTCGAGCCGCAAGCCGCGGCTCGACCCGGCGGGATTGATCCCGCTTGTTGCTGTTTGACGCCTCACGGCTTCAGTCTCCCCGCCGGAATTATGTTCCCGGTCGATGCGTGAGAGCATGCCAGAGCGCTGTCCGCATTGGCTTAAAAAGGCTGGTTAATCCGCCGTCACCGCCCTTGCTTCGGTCGACATGATTGACAACACCTTGGCTCGCATGATTGACGAGACCTTGCGCGATTGCTGAAATTGCTGTCTTTTGGCTGCGTGAAAGCGCTTGAATTCCAAGTGAATCAGGCACATTTCATGCAGTTCGTAGCCTGCTTTCGCTTCTCACGCGAAAGCACGCAGCCCCTCCGTAAATCTGCGGGAATTTTGTTCGTGAACTCTTCACCATCGAGTGCATCTTCGCTTTCGGCTGACGCGGCGACCGCCCGGCTGTTCGACCAATCCACGCTGACGACGCTGGCGCAGCGGCTGGTCGAGGCGGCCAAGCGCGCGGGCGCCGACGCGGCGGATGCGGTTGCCGTGCGCGGCATTTCGCAAGGGGTCGAAGTCCGCGACGGCCGTGTCGAGGAATCCGAGCGTTCGGAAGGCGACGATGTCGGCTTGCGCGTGCTCGTCGGCAAGCGTCAGGCGGTGGTCTCGACCAACGACGTCGGCGGCGATGGGGTGGAGCGGCTTGCGGAGCGCGCGGTGGCGATGGCGCGCGTGGCGCCCGATGACCAGTTTGTCGGCCTTGCCGACCCCTCGCTGCTGGCGCGCGATTTCCCCGACCTCGATCTGCTCGATCCCAAAGTTCCGACGACCGCCGAACTCGAACGCCGCGCGTGCGAGGCCGAAGCTGCGGCGCTCGCCGTCAACGGCGTTGCCAAATCGGGCGGCGCGTCGGCATCGGCCGGAATTGGCGGCATGGTGCTCGTGACCAGCACCGGCTTTCACGGCGCCTATTTGCGTTCGAGCCAGGGTATTTCGACGACGGCGATCTCCGGCGAGGGGACCTCGATGGAGCGCGACTACGATTTCACGTCGGCGCCGCATGCCGAAGATCTCGCTTCGCCGGAAAGCGTCGGCCGCAGCGCCGGCGAGCGGACGGTCGCCCGCGCCAATCCGCGCAAGGTCGAGACCTGCAAGGTACCTGTCGTGTTCGATCCGCGTGTGTCGGGCTCTCTGGTCGGTCATCTGGTCGGAGCCATCAACGGCGCATCGATCGCGCGCAAGACCTCTTTTTTGAAGGATCGCCTCGGCGAACAGCTCTTCGCCAGCAACATCCGCATCATCGATGATCCGTTGCGGCGTCGAGGCTTGCGCTCGCAGCCCTTCGATGCCGAGGGGGTCAGCGTCAAGAAGATCGCGCTCATCGATCAGGGGGTTCTGACCACCTGGCTTCTGGATTGCGCGACCGCGCGCGAACTCAAGCTTACCACCACCGGCCACGCGCATCGCGGCGTGTCGTCCTCGCCGTCGCCGGGGTCGTATAATCTGCACCTGGAGGCCGGCGAGCCGACGCCCGAGGAACTCATCTCCGATATCCGCCAGGGCTTTTATGTCACCGACCTGATCGGCTCGGGCGTCAATGGCGTGACCGGCGACTATAGCCGTGGCGCATCCGGATTCTGGATCGAGAACGGCAAGATCACCTATCCCGTGAGCGAGGTGACCATCGCCGGTCACCTTCTCGATATCTTCAAATCGCTGGTAGCAGCCAACGATCTTTCATTTCGCTACGGCGTCAACGCGCCGACGCTACGGGTCGAGGGATTGACGCTTGGCGGACGGTGATGCCGCACACGATGTGCATCCGGGAATTCTTGCGCGCGACGCCGCCCTTCTGACCGACACGGTGCGGGAGGCAGGCGCCCTCGCGCTTTCCCTGTTCCGTACCGAATTGAAGAACTGGATCAAGGGCGCGTCGTCGCCGGTGTCGGAAGCCGATATCGCGGTCAACGAACTGATTGCCCAAAAACTTCGATCCTCAACGCCGGACTATGGCTGGCTGTCCGAGGAAAGCGCCGACGACGAAGCGCGTCTCGGCAGCAAGCTCGTATGGATCGTCGATCCGATCGACGGCACGCGCGCCTATCTCGCCGGCCGTGAAGACTGGTGCGTCAGCGTCGCGCTGGTCGAAAATGCGCAGCCGGTGCTGGCTGCGGTATTTGCGCCGGCCAGCAACGAGTTCTTTTTTGCGGAGCGCGGGCGCGGATCGCAGCTCAATGGGACCGCAATCCATGCGACGTCCGGCACCGCGCTGGATTTTCCCCGCATTGCGGGCCCGAAGCCGCTGGTCGAGCGGCTCAATCGCAACGCTGGCGAAATTTCGCTTCATCCGCGCATCGGGTCACTCGCGCTTCGCCTCTGCCGTGTAGCAGACGGCAAGCTTGACGCCGCTTTTGCGGGCGGTCAAAGCCGGGACTGGGACCTTGCGGCGGCCAATTTGATCGTGCAGGAAGCGAATGGTAGCATGACTGCGTTGTCGGGGGACACCATTCTGTACAATCGCCGCGAGGTGACGCACGGAGTTTTGGTGGCTGCGGGGCGCGATCGTCATGCAAGCATTGTCGAGCAATTTCGAAGCAGTCCCTTGCCGTGAACATGTCCCGATGTTTCTCGAAAGGCTTGCACAGCGGGCGCAGCTTTAGGAAGAAAGACCATGCCAGATAGTGCCCCACAACAGTTGTTGCATCTCGTCCTCGGCGGCGAACTGAACGACCTTGAGCACAATACGTTCAAGGATCTTTCGCAGGTGGAAATCGTCGGGCTATATCCCAACTACGCGACCGCCTACGCAGCCTGGAGGGCAAAGGCGCAACTGACGGTGGACAACGCCCAGATGAGGTACTTCATCGTCCATCTCCATCGGCTGCTTGATCCCGATCAAGACACGAAGCCTGCCCGTTGAAGAAACAGATTCGCGATCTGCTGCGCAGCAGCTGGCTTCAGCGCGCGGTGGGTTCGCTCGCGGCCGGATTCCTGCGGCTGGTCTGGCGCACCAGCCGCTTCAGCTTCGATCCGTCCGATGTCTATGAGATCGTCGAGCCGCAGATGCCGGCCATTTTCGCCTTCTGGCATGGCCAGCACTTCATGACCGCTTTCGTCAAGACCAAGGAAAGCCAGCGCGTCAAGGTTTTGATTTCGCGGCATCGCGACGGCGAATACAACGCCATTGCTGCCGAGCGGCTCGGGATCGGCACCATCCGCGGCTCCGGCGACCATGGCTCGGCGTTTCATCGCAAGGGCGGCGTCGGTGCGTTCAAGGAGATGGTACGCGCGCTCGAACAGGGCTATAACGTTGCGCTGACCGCCGATGTGCCGAAGCGTTCGCGAATTGCGGGGCTTGGCATCATCATGCTGGCGCGCGAATCCGGACGGCCGATCATGCCGTTCGCGATGGTGACCAGCCGCTACTGGCGTTTGAAGAACTGGGACCGGACCACGATCAATCTGCCGTTCAGCCGGGGGGCGTTGGTGGGAGGCGAAATAATCATGGTTCCACCCGACGCCACGCCCGAGGTCATGGAAGCGTTGCGCGTGCGGCTGGAGGCCTCGCTGAATAACGCCACGGTGCGCGCCTACGCGCAAGTCGGCCGTCCCGATGGGGCCCCTTGATGGCTAACGCCCTGCCGATGACATTGCGGGTCTACCGGCGGTTATCCTCGGTCGCAGTCCCGCTTGCGCCGGCGCTGATCAAACGGCGGTTGAAGCAGGGCAAGGAAGATCCGGAGCGCGTCGCCGAGCGGCGGGGCGTGAGCGGCGATCCTCGGCCGCAAGGACCGCTGGTGTGGATTCACGGCGCGAGCGTCGGCGAGGTGCTGGCGGCTGCCGCGCTGATCGAAAAGCTTCGCGCGCTCGATATCCGCATCCTCCTGACCTCCGGCACTGTCACCTCGGCGGCCATCGTCGCCAAGCGCTTTCCCCCCGACATCATTCATCAATACGTTCCATACGACTCGCCGCGCTATGTCGCGCGCTTTCTCGATCACTGGCGGCCGAGCCTGGCGCTGTTCATCGAATCCGACCTGTGGCCGAACCTCATTCTGTCGAGCGCCGGCAGGCGCCTGCCGATGGTCTTGATCAACGGACGGATGTCGCATCGCTCGTTTCCACGCTGGCGGCGCGTCAGCAACACGATTTCGGCCCTGCTCAGCCAGTTCGAAGTTTGCCTGGCACAGTCCCGCATCGACGCGGAGCGCTTTACCACGCTCGGTGCGCGCAATGTCGTCGTCACGGGCAATCTCAAGCTCGACGTTCCGGCGCCTCCCGCCGACTTCACCAAGCTGGAACGGCTGATGTCGGTGACGCGTGGCCGGCCGATCATCGTGGCCGCGTCGACGCATCCGGGAGAAGAAGAAATTCTGCTCGAAGCGCACCGCGCGCTGGCCGGACCGTTTCCGTCGCTCCTGACCGTCATCGTGCCGCGGCACCCCGGCCGCGGCGAGGCGGTCGCGCAGATGATCGAAGCGTCAGGCCTGCACGCCAGTCTGCGTTCGCGCGATGAACTGCCGATCGCTGCCACCGATATCTACGTCGCCGACACCATGGGCGAACTGGGACTGTTCTACCGCCTCTCGCCGGTCGTTTTCATGGGCGGATCGCTGATCGAACATGGCGGACAGAATCCAATCGAAGCCGTCAAGCTCGGCGCATCGGTCGTTCACGGGCCTCACATCTTCAATTTCGCCGACGTTTACGAGGCGCTCGATGGCGCGGGCGGCGCGCGGCTTGCGGCAACGCGCGAGGCGCTGGTGAAGCAGCTCGGCCAGTTGCTCGCCGATCCCGGCGCGCGCGGTCGTGTGCTCGGCGCTGCCGAACGCGTGGTGTCGCAGCTTGGCGGCGCGCTCGACCGGACGCTTGCGGCACTCGAGCCCTATATCTTGCAGTTGCGCCTCGAAATGGGGGCGGCCGATGCATGAGCCGGCCTTTTGGTACCGGCCATCATCGGGGATGTCGTTGCTGCTGTCGCCGCTCGCCGCCATCTATGGCGCGATCGCAGCGCGGCGAATGCGGCGCAAGGGTTTTGACGCCGGCATCCCCGTCTTCTGCGTCGGCAACTATCACGTGGGAGGAGCCGGCAAGACGCCGACGGTGCTAGCGCTCGTGAAGTTGTTGCGCGATCTCGGCGAGACGCCGGTCGTGCTCAGCCGCGGCTATGGCGGGCGGTTGCGCGGACCGGTCATGGTCGGGCCGGATCGGCATCTTGCGGCTGATGTTGGCGACGAACCGCTGATGCTGGCGCAAACGGTGCCGGTCGCGGTGGCGCGTGAGCGCCTCGACGGGCTGGCGCTTGCCAAGTCCCAGGGCGCAACCGTGATCGTGATGGACGATGGTTTTCAGAATCCGGCGATCGCCAAGGACGCCTCGCTGATCGTGATCGATGGCCATCGCGGGCTTGGCAATGCCTGCGTTTTTCCCGCAGGTCCGTTGCGGGCGCCGCTGCCGCCGCAAATCGATCGCAGCGACGCGCTCATTGTCGTCGGCGAGGGAAAAGCGGCTGAAGCGGTCGCTGCCGCGATCGCGGCGCAGGACAAGCCGGTTCTGACCGCGCAAATCAAGGCCGACGAAGCCACACTGTCGTCGCTGCGCGGCCAGCGGGTGTTGGCTTTTGCCGGCATCGGCGACCCCGATCGCTTTTTCCGAACGCTAGCTGGCAACGGCGTCGAGGTGATACGCCAACGCGCCTTTGCCGATCATCATCCCTTTACGCAAAGCGAAATCGAAGCGCTGCTGTCGGAGGCCAAAAGTGAGGCTCTGATACCCGTGACGACCGAAAAAGATCTGGCGCGGCTCGGCGTCGGCGGAGAACTGCCGCCATGGGCGCAAGGCATCGTGGCCTTTCCGGTGAAGCTGGAGTTCGACAGCGCGCTCAAACTGCGGCGGTTCGTCGCCGACCGGTTGCTTCGCGCGCGGGACGGGAAATTTCGGAAACGCTAGTGGAGCAGATTTGACATTCGCGACAAGCCCGGCCGCAAATTCGGAAGGCGAACGTCAAAGGGATGCGAATGTTGGAATCCGGCCACTAGCGTTTCAGCGCGCTGGGAAAATGCCGCTGGAGCACGGCGGTCGGTTGCGCATAGGCTTCCTGCAAATCGACGCTCCAATACTTCAATTCGTCGAGCGGTATCCGCACGTCGGTCACGGCGCAGCGCACGTAGGTTCCCGGCGAGATCACGCGGAAATCGCCATCCAGATATTGCAGTTGCGCCTCGCCGTGGCCCGGCGGACCGGATTTATTGAGCACCTGAAAGCTCTCCGAAAATTTCTGTCTGTTTCCAGATGAGGATTATCATAGATAAGTGCGCGTGTCCGCCCGTCAAACCCACCGATTTGTGATGAATCGGCGGCTGAGCGCGTGTTAGCTTTTTGCCGTGTCAGCGGAAACGGGAAGCGAAAGTCAGGAACCATTCCGGTCCGGCAAAGCCATGCGTCTTCCATCGCTAGTTATCGCACTCACGCTCCTGGCCGCGATTTTGCCGGCACGCGCGGCTTCGCTGCCACCGCCGCAAGCCGTCGAGATTCCGTCCGGGACGACGACGCTGCACGCCCAGCTTTTCAAGCCGGAAGGCAACGGCCCGTTTCCGGTCGTGATCGCGTTGCATGGGTGTGGCGGGCTGGGCGGCCATTCCGAGCCGGTCCAGGTTCGCTATCGCGACTGGGCCGAAGAGTTGCTCAAGGATGGGAAAGCCGTCCTGTTTCCCGATAGCTATGGCTCGCGCGAGCTCGGCCCGCAATGTCGCGTCAGGGAACGCCGCGTCACCGCGCGCCGCGAGCGGGTCACCGATATTCTGGCGGCGCGGCAATGGCTGATACAGCAGTCCTGGGCGGCGCGCGACCGCATCAGCCTGATGGGCTGGGCCAATGGCGCGAGCGCGCTGTTGTGGGCGGTTCGTCCGCAACTATTGCTGCATCGCGCCGAGCCGGATTTCCGCTCGGCTGTCGCCTTCTATCCTGACTGCCGCCTGTCGTCGGGACTCGGCTGGAGCGCGCGCGTTCCGACGCTGGTGCTGATCGGCGCCAAAGATGACGTCAGTTCGCCACCGGCCTGCCGTCAGATGGTGGAGGGCGCTCACGGCCGCAGTGCGCTGACGCGCATCGTGGTCTATCCGAGCGCCTATCACGACTTCGATCGGCCTAATCTGCCCGTTCAGGCGATCGGTCCGAATCCGGACGCTGCCGATCCGGAAAAGGGTCATGTCGGCACTGATGCGGAAGCGCGTGCCGATTCGCAAAAGCGCGTCGCCGAGTGGCTGGCGCGGTAGCTGCGCATCGCCGGCCTTGCAAATCTAGAACAGGTTGCCCTGATCGACCGGTTTGGCCGTACGCTTGGGCGCGGCGGGCTTCGTCTCTCGCGCCGCAGGCTTCGGCTCGGCGACGGCTTCGCCGGCATCTGCGGTGACCCCGACCTGCCCATCTGAAAATTCGAGGCTCATCCGCTCGCCCGGCGCGATATCGGCCCGCGCATGCAAGGGATGGCCGGCTTCATCGCGCACCAGCGCAAAGCCCCGCGCCAGCACGCCGCGATACGACAGGGCGTTGAGCAATTGTCCGCTATGGGCCACCCTTGCCGAAAGCCGCTGCGTCGAGGTCGCCAGCGCGCGGCGGGCGCGCTCGGCCAGCCGAAGCACGCGTTCGCGGTCGCGTGCGATCGCCTGGCGCTGAGCTTCGGCGTTCGAAAGCTTCGAGGCCTTCAGCCGCACCGCAAGGCTTGCGAAACGATCTTTGCGGTTTCGCAGCAGGGTTCTCGTGGCAATCGTGATCCGCTCACCCGATGTCGTGAGGCGTTGTCGCGCATGCGCGAGCTGCCCACGCAGCACCCGCATCGTCAGCCGTCCGCTGAGGCTGGCAAAGTGCCGGAAATGGGCGTGGGTGTTGGCTTTCAACGCGCGGGGCAGCGCGAAGGCAGCGCCGTCCAGCCGTTGACGGGGAATGCCGAGCAACTCGCTTAAGGAGGGCAACGCGCGGGCCGCGGCGCGCAGCTCGTTGCGGCGCATCTCCTGACCGCGCTGCCAGCACAGCATCGACCGCCGTGCGAGCGAGGCCACTTCAAGCAGTAGTTCACTGCGAACCGGAACGGCCATCTCGGCCGCAGCCGTCGGCGTCGGTGCGCGCTTGTCGGCGGCGAAATCGATCAGCGTGATGTCGGTCTCGTGGCCGACCGCCGAAATCAGCGGGATCATGCTGTCGGCCGCGGCACGGACCACGATCTCTTCATTGAACGACCAGAGATCTTCCAGCGAACCACCGCCGCGCGCCACGATCAGCAGATCGGGCCGCGGAATCCTGCCGCCCTCCGGCAAGGCGTTGAAACCGCGAATCGCATTGGCGACCTGTTCGGCCGAGCCGTCACCCTGCACGCGCACCGGCCAAACCAATACGCGGCGGGGGAAGCGGTCTTCGAGCCGGTGCAGGATATCGCGGATCACGGCGCCGGTCGGCGAGGTGACCACGCCGATCACCTCCGGGAGCCAGGGCAACAGCTGCTTGCGCGCTTCGTCGAACAGGCCTTCGGCGGCAAGCTTCCTCTTTCGCTCCTCCATCAGCGCCATCAGCGCGCCGATCCCGGCAGGCTCGAGCGCCTCGATGACGATCTGGTATTTGGAGGAGCCCGGATAGGTCGTGAGCTTGCCGGTGGCGATGACCTCAAGCCCTTCCTGCGGCTTGAAGCGCATCCGATAATGGACGCCTTTCCAGATCACCGCCTCGATCTTGGCGCCGTCATCCTTCAGCGCGAAATAGCAATGGCCGGACGCATGGGCGCCGCGGAAGCCTGTGATTTCGCCGCGCACCCGGACATGGCCATAGGCGTCCTCCACCGTCCGCCGCAGCGCGGACGATAGTTCGGTCACCGTGAATTCGGGTGCGTTGAGCAGGGCCTCGGTCGCAGGCATTTCGGACTACTGATTCGGGAAATTCGGGTTCATTCGAAGTTAGGGATTTTCGTCGCCGACCGCCAATAAGGGGCTTGCTTATTAGATTACTCTGTAATATAGAGTTATCTATACTCGATCAAAAAGGAGCAGATCATGTCGAAATGGATCATTCGCTTTCCCTTGAACGTCTTGAGCTGGGCCATCGGCCTTGTCGGCATCGCTGCGCTGACGTTGACGGCCATGATCGCAGCTCCTTTGGAGCGCCTGCCTGAGCTGACCTCGATCTCGCAGACCGTGCGCGCGGTCGACCGCAGCGCGATGCCACCGCTGTCGCGGTTCTCCGCTCGCGACGGCACCGAGCTCGCTTTTCGCCATTACCCGGCGCGGGGCCCCTCGACCGGCCAGATCGCGATTCTCGTGCACGGCTCTGCCGGCTCGAGCGTCGCCGTCCACGCGCTGGCCGACGCGCTCGCCGCGCGCGGGGTGGAGACGTACGCGCCCGATATTCGCGGCCATGGTGGTTCCGGCAGCCGCGGCGACGTTGGCTTCATCGGCCAGCTCGAAGACGACATGGCAGACTTCGTCGCAGTGGTACGCAAGACGTCGCCGAACGAGCCCCTGACGCTGCTTGGCCACTCTTCCGGTGGAGGCTTTGCGCTACGGGTCGCGGGGTCGCAGATCCAGGACCTGTTTGCGCGCACTGTGCTGCTCGCGCCTTATCTCGGCTATGACGCGCCCTCTACCCGCGCTGATTCCGGCGGTTGGGCGAAGGCCGACATTCCGCGTTTCCTTGCGCTGGTGGCTCTGCAGAGGCTCGGGATCGACTGCTGCGGATCCTTGCCGACGCTGGCCTTCGCGGTGCCGGCAAACTCGGAACGCAACGTCAATCGGGCCTATTCGTATCGCCTGATGCGCAATTTCGCGACGCGCAGCTATCAGCATGATCTCGCCGGCGCGCGCCATCCGATCACGCTGATTTCAGGCGCCGCGGACGAACTGATGCTGCCCGGCAACTATGCCGACGCGGTGCATGCGGTCGCGCCGTCCGTCGAGGTCAGGCTGATTGACGGCGTCGATCACATGGGCATTGTCTGTAACGCGCAAGGGGTCGCAGCGGTCGCCGATTACGTCGCCAGCACACGGACAGGATCATGACCGGCATCGGTCCACAGGAAGCCGTAGAGGCGCTGAACGATATTGAACATATCGTTCAGCGCGTTCGACAGTCTCGCATCTACGACATCTCAAGCCAGATCATGATCGCGGCGGGAGTCCTCGTGGTGGCGGGCAATCTCGCGAACTTCGTTGTGCCGCGCTACGCCGGTTTCATCTGGGTTGCCGTCAACGTGCTGACCGTTGCGAGCGCGGCTGCGCTCTCAACCACGGGCGCAAAAATGCCCGGCGTGCAGACATTCGATTTCCGGGTGCTTGGCGCGTTCATGCTGTTTTATGGCTTCGGCATCCTGAGCACCGTTGTGCTTGGCCATTTCGGGCCACGTGAGCTTGGCGCGTTTTGGTCGATCTACTTCATGCTGTTCTACTGCCTCGCGGGGCTTTGGTTCGGCCGCGCTTTCACCGCCATGGGTCTTGCCATCATCGTGCTGACGCTGATCGGCTATTTCTTCGTCGAGGGCGCCGCGTTTCTGTTGTGGATGGCGGCCGTCAATGGTGGTGGGCTGATCCTGTCCGGTCTGTGGATGCGCAGGATCTGATCGATGGCCGAACTCGACGACATCATTCACCAGCCGCTGCGCTTGCGGATCATGGCGGCGCTGAATGCGCTGCCGGCAGGCGAGGGGCTTGAGTTTTCCCGTTTGAAAAAAATGACCGGCGCGACCGATGGCAATCTCGGCGCGCATATCGAAACGCTAGCCAAATCCGGCTATGTCGGTGTCGAAAAGGCCTTTGTCGGCAAGAGGCCGCAGACGACGGTGACTGCGACTGCGGCCGGCCGTAGCGCCTTTGCCCGCCATGTCGCCTCGCTCCAGCAGATCATCGCCGCCTCCGGGGGAAACGGTTAGTTCTGATCTTTAGCCCCTTGCAGGTATGAGGAGTTTTATGCGACCGACAGTGAGATCGCGCTGGGACCGATTGGCGTTCTCATGAATATTCTTTTGCTGGGCTCCGGTGGCCGCGAACATGCTCTCGCCTGGAAGATTGCGGCTTCCCCCCTGGTGACCAAACTGTGGTGCGCGCCCGGCAATGCCGGTATCGCCCGTGAAGCCGAATGCGTCGCGCTCGACGTCGCCGACCATGCGGCGGTCATCGCGTTTTGCCAACGCAACGAGGTCGATCTCGTCGTGGTCGGGCCGGAAACGCCGCTGGCTGCCGGCATCGTCGACGATCTCACACGCGCCGGCATCAAGGCGTTCGGACCGACCAAGCAGGCGGCACGGCTTGAGGGCTCGAAAGGTTTTACCAAGGATCTCTGCACCGAGTTCAACATTCCGACCGGCGCCTATCGTTGTTTCGATAATGCCGCCGATGCGCTTGTCTATGTCCGCCAGCAAGGCGCGCCGATCGTCGTCAAGGCGGACGGGCTTGCGGCAGGCAAGGGCGTCGTGGTGGCGATGACGCTTGGCGAGGCGGAAGCCGCTGTCGCCATGATGTTCGAGGGCGCGTTCGGCGCGGCCGGCGCCGAGGTCGTAATCGAGGAATATCTGACGGGGCGCGAGATCAGCTTCTTTGCGCTGTGCGACGGCGAGACCGCGATCCCGCTCGCGTCCGCGCAAGATCACAAGCGCGTCTTCGACAACGATCAGGGGCCGAATACCGGCGGCATGGGCGCCTATTCGCCGACGCCTTTCGTGACGCCGGAGATTCACGAGGCCATCATGGCTGATATCATCGGGCCTACGGTTGCCGGCATGAAGAAACGCGGCACGCCGTTCCGCGGCGTGCTCTATGCCGGCGTGATGCTGACAGCTACGGGTCCGAAACTGTTCGAATACAACGTCCGCTTCGGCGATCCCGAATGCCAGGTGCTGATGCTGCGGATGATGTCCGACATCATTCCGGCGATGCTTGCGGCGTGCGACGGTGAGCTCAAGCATTTCGATCTGCGCTGGTATCCGGAACCGGCGTTGACGGTCGTGTTGGCCGCGAACGGATATCCCGGCGACTATGCCAAGGGAACCCGCATCGACGGGCTGGACGAAGCGGCGCAAATCGAGGGCGTTGAAATCTTCCAGGCTGGCACGATGGCAAACGACGGCGTCATCCTCGCCAATGGCGGCCGCGTGCTCAACGTCTGTGCTTCGGGCAAGACTGTTGTCGAGGCGCGGCAACGCGCGTATGCCGCAATCGATCGGATCAAATGGCCGGACGGCTTTTGCCGGCACGATATCGGCTGGCAGGCGGTGGAGCAGGAACAGGCGCAGAAGTAATCTGCCAAGTTCAAGTGTGGAGTGCGCGACGATGTCTGACCTTGCCGACCTGTTCCCCGGCTTTGATGCCAAGTGGATCAATACCAGTTCGGGCCGCATCTTCGCCCGCGTCGGCGGCAAGGGACCGCCGCTCTTGCTGCTGCACGGCTTTTCCGAAACGCATGTGATGTGGCACCGCGTTGCGCCGCAACTCGCCGACCGCTTCACGCTGATCATCGCCGACCTGCCGGGATACGGCTGGTCCGATATGCCGGAAAGCGACAAGGATCACACGCCTTACACCAAGCGCGCGATGGCGCAAACCATCATCGAGGCGATGGAGCAGCTTGGCTATGTGCATTTTGCACTCGCCGGACATGATCGCGGTGGCCGCGTTGCTTATCGTCTCGCGCTCGATCACCCCGGGCGGCTGTCGCGGCTTGCGGTGCTGGATATCCTGCCGACCTATGATTACTGGGAGCGCATCAACCGTCCGTATGCGCTGAAGATCTACCACTGGACGTTTCTGGCGCAGGCCTATCCGCTGCCGGAAACGCTGATCGGCGGTAATCCCGATTTCTTCCTGCGCTTCAAGATGGCAAGCCAGACCAAGTCGAAGACCCTGGAGGCGATCGACCCGCGAGCGCTCGAACATTATCTCGCGGCATTTCGCGATCCGTCGCGTGTGCATGCGATGTGCGAGGATTATCGCGCCGGCGCTTACGCCGATTACGAGATCGACAAGGCCGATCGCGACATGGCCAAGAAGATCACGGTCCCGATGCTGGCATTATGGGGCGATGTCGGCATCGCGCGCGCGGCCGCGACGCCGCTCGACACCTGGAAGAACTGGGCGACCAATGTGTCGGGTTCGCCGGTCGATTCCGGGCATTTCCTCACGGAAGAAAATCCAGATGTGACGGCGAAGCTGTTGCGGGAGTTTTTCCTGGCGGGATAGTTCAATCAACGCCGCGCCTTGAAAAACTCCCGCAGCAGGTTAGCTGCTTCCTGCTCGCCGACGCCGGAATACACTTCCGGCACGTGATGACAGGTCGGTTGCGCGAAGAAGCGCACGCCGGATTCCACCGCGCCGCCTTTCGGGTCGGCGGCGCCGAAGTAGAGCCTGCGGATCCGCGCAAACGAGATCGCGCCTGTACACATGGTGCAGGGCTCCAGGGTGACGTAGAGGTCGCAGTCCGTCAGCCGCTCGCTGCCGACGGCTTTGGCGGCCTGCCGGATCGCCAGGATCTCGGCATGCGCCGTCGGGTCGCGGTCGGTCAGGGTCCGGTTGCCGGCGCTGGCGATCACCTCGTCGCCGCGGACGATCACGCATCCGATCGGAACTTCGCCCGATTTTGCGGCGTTTTCGGCTGCTTTGAGGGCCAAATCCATGAAAGAGGGCGCCATCTTGCCTCGTATCATCAGAATAAACCTGCTAAGAGGTGCGCCTTCAGCAAAAGTCGATACCGTCTTTGCGTGAGAATGCGCCTCGGTCTTTCAGATCGCGCGTGAACGTTCCTATACCCGAAAAGAGCCTCCTTCATGCCCCGCGACAGCGATAAAAACAACGATTCCCGCGGCCCGCGCGACCGCAAGGGAGGTGGCAAGGGACGTTCGGGCGTTGCTCGGGGGCCCGAGAAGAAATTTGCCAAGCGCGGCTTTGGTGGCAAGTCCGACGGTGAACGGCGTCCTTATGCAGGCAACCGTGAAGATCGGCCACCGCGCCGCGAGGATCGCGATGCGCCGCGTGGTCGCGGCGATCGGCCGTTTGGCGATCGGCCGTCCCGCGGTGGCGACGGCGAGAAGCGTTCGTTCCGGCCGCGCGAGGATCGCGGTGACAAGCGTCCATATGCACCGCGCGGAGATCGCCCGGACCGTCGCGGCGATGACGCGCGACCGGCGACGCGATTTCAGGACCGGAAATTCAAGAAGCCTTACGCTCCGCGCGAGGACGGCGAGAAGCGGCCTTACACGCCGCGTGGTGAAGGGTTCCGCAAGGATAGTGATCGTCCGCGTGGCGACCGTCCGTTCAATGCCCGACCGCGGGACGGTGATCGTCCGCGTGGCGATCGACCGTTTGCCGGACGTCCCGAAAGAAAATTCGACGGCGACAAGAAGTTTTCGCGCGGTGATCGCGGTCCCCGCAAGGATTTCGGCGACCGTCCGGCTCGCGACAGGGATTTTGGCCGGGACCGCGGCAACGTCAAACCGTGGCAGAAACGGGATGCCGCCTCGCCGGATCGAGCGGAGCGCAACTCGCGTCCCTCCCGCGAGGGCGCGCGGAATTTCGACCGTCCAAAATTCGACAAGCCGCGCTACGACCGTCCGCGCGACCGCGATGGCGCGCCAGGCGGCGATGAACGTCCGCGTTTTTCCCGTTCGCGCAACGATCGGCCCGAAGGCGAGCGTCCATTTCGTGAGCGTCCGAAGTTCGACCGTCCGCGCGAAGACCGTCCAAAATTTGACCGTCCGCGTCGGGATCGCAACAGTGACTCTGGGCGCCCCGAAGGCCGCACCGATTGGCAGGAGCATCCCCGCAGCGAGCCACGCGGGGATTTCGATCGGCCCCGCCGCGACAACGAGGACGACCGCAGGATCTTTACCAAACGCCCGGCGTTCGGCGGCCGTGGCGCCTATCGCGAGCGCGACAACGACGAGCGCCGGCCCGCGCGTCCGCCAAAGATCAAGAAATCCGGTGAGCGCATCGCCAAGGTCGTGTCGCGCGCGGGGCTTGCCTCGCGCCGCGATGCCGAGGAATGGATTGTGCAAGGGCGTGTCACGGTCAACGGCCGCATCATCAATTCACCCGCGCTCGACGTCACCGAAAACGATGTCGTCACGGTGGACGGCAAGCCATTGCCGCCGCGCGAGCGCACGCGGTTGTTTCTGTTCCATAAGCCGCGCGGTTTGATGACGACCCACGCCGATCCCGAAGGGCGGCCGACGGTGTTCGACAATCTGCCGGAGGGCCTGCCGCGATTGATCAGTGTCGGCCGGCTCGACTTCAACACCGAAGGTTTGTTGCTTCTGACCAACGATGGCGGGCTGGCGCGTGCGCTCGAATTGCCCGACACCGGCTGGCTGCGGCGCTATCGCGTCCGCGCCCATGGCGAGGTGACGCAGGCGCAGCTCGACGAGCTGAAGAAAGGCGTCGAGGTTGACGGCGTCAAATACGGGCCGATCGATGCGACGCTGGAGCGCGACCAGGGTTCCAATGTCTGGTTGGTGTTCGCGATCCGCGAGGGCAAGAATCGCGAGGTGCGCAACGTGATGGCGCATCTTGGGCTGGAGGTGAACCGGTTGATCCGCGTGTCCTACGGTCCTTTCCAGTTGCAGGAATTGGCCGAAGGCGCGGTCGAGGAGGTCAGGACGCGCGTGCTTCGCGAGCAACTCGGCGAAAAGATCGCGGCCCTTGCCGGCGCCGATTTCAACCGGCCAATGCCGGGCGAAGCGGCCGCAAAACCTGCCGATGAAGCGGTTGACGCGCCGCGCGGCAAGAAGCCGTTCAAGCCGGCAGGTAAAAGTGCGCTGATCGCCGACAGCAAGGGTCGCCGCGTGCTGGTGCGGCGCACCGGCAGCGCGGAAGCTCGCGCACGTAACGAAGAGGAAGCCAACGGCTACGGCCCGCCGCGCCGCCCCAAGCGCGGCTATCATGGCAAGCGCGATCTCAAGCCGCAGGATGAGTAGGTCATGCGTGTCGTCGGCGGCAGGCTGAAGGGGCGCAACCTCGCGTCACCGGCCTCGCGCGACATTCGCCCTACGGCGGATCGCCTGCGCGAGTCGCTGTTCAATATCCTGATCCACGCCTACGACGATCCGATTTCAGATGCGCGCGTGCTCGACCTGTTTGCCGGTACCGGCGCACTCGGCATCGAGGCGGTCTCGCGCGGCGCGAAGTTCACGCTCTTCGTCGACAATGGCGCGGAGGCGCGCGCTTTGATGCGCGACAATGTCGAGGCGCTTGGCCTCGGTGGTGTCACAAAAGTCTATCGTCGCGACGCGACGAACCTTGGGCCGGCGCACCCGGTCGAGCCGTTCGCGCTTGTCTTTCTCGATCCGCCCTATGGCAAGGGTCTTGCGGAAACCGCGCTTGCTTCGTTGCGCGACGGCAGCTGGCTCACGCCAAATGCGCTGCTTGTGGTCGAGGAGGCCAAGGCCGCCGGCTTCAAGGCTCCCGAAGGTTTTTCGGAACTGGAACGTCGCGTCTATGACGATACCGAGTTTGTGTTCTTGCGCGCCGAATGAATCTCAGCGCCGCCCGAACAGCTTCTCGATGTCGGCGAGCTTTAGTTCCACATAAGTCGGGCGGCCGTGATTGCATTGGCCGGAGTTGGGCGTGTCTTCCATCTCGCGGAGCAGGGCGTTCATCTCTTCCGGTTTGAGGCGGCGTCCGGCGCGCACCGAGCCATGGCAGGCCATGGTGGCCGCGACATGCATCAGCCGGCGTTCCAGCGGCAAGGCCTCATCCCATTCCGCCATGTGCTCGGCGAGGTCGCGCAGCAACCCACCGGCATTGGCCTTGCCAAGCAGCGACGGTGTCTCGCGCACCGCGACCGCGCCGGGTCCGAAGGATTCGATCGCGAGCCCGAAGGATGCGAGCTCGTCGCCGCGCGCCAACAACTGCTCCACCGTGGCCTCGTCCATTTCGACGATTTCCGGAATCAACAGGATTTGCCGCTGGACGCCGTTTTTTGCGAGCGACGCTTTCAGTTTCTCGTAGACGATGCGCTCATGCGCGGCGTGCTGATCGACGACAATGAGGCCGTCGCGGGTCTGCGCGACGATGTAGGTCTCGTGAATCTGTGTCCGCGCCGCGCCGAGCGGCCGGTCGAGCAGGTCGGCCGCAGGCTGTTCCTGGAAGCGGACGTCCGCCGTCGGGGCGCCGACGTCGAAGGCTGCCTGACCAGGCTCGGCAAGCGCCATCGCTGCGGCGGTTTGGAACCCCGATGACGGTCCGACGGGGAAAGCCGGCGAGCGCCGCCAGTCCCAATTTGCTTGCCCGCCATTCGTCTGCCTTGGCGTGAACGCAGGACGAAGCGCCTCGATCGCAGCAGTGCCACTGTTGGCGGCCGTGCGTTTGCCTTCGCGCGCAAGGCCATCCTTGAGCGCGTGCACGATCAGGGCGCGCACGAGGCCGGCGTTGCGGAAGCGCACCTCGGTCTTGGCTGGATGAACGTTGGCGTCGACTTCGCGTGCGTCGAGCGTCACGAACAGCGCCACGACAGGATGGCGGTCGCGCGGCAAATAATCGGCGTAGGCGGCGCGCACCGCACCGAGAATGAGCTTGTCGCGCACCGGCCGTCCGTTAACGAAGAGATATTGGCCGAGCGCGTTGGCGCGCGTGAGCGAAGGACTTGCGGCAAATCCTTCGACGATGACGCCGTCGCGTTCGGCGCGGACGTCGATCGCATGGGTGCGAAAGTCTGCGCCGAGAATATCACCGAGCCGCGTCAACTGGCCGGGTGCGCCCGGCAGCGCCGCGGCCCAGGTGACGGGGCTGCGTTCTTCGCCGGCAAGCGTAAAGGCGATGTCGGGCCGCGCCATGGCCAATCGCCGAACGACTTCGCGGATCGCCTCGGCCTCGGTGCGGTCGGTCTTGAGAAATTTCAGGCGCGCCGGCGTCGCGTAAAAAAGATCGGCCACCTCGACGCGCGTACCTTGCGACAAGGCCGCGGGCCCGACCTCCGACTTTGCCCCGCCTTCCACCGACAACGACCAGGCGTGCGGTTCACTGGCGTGGCGGGTGGCGATGCCGAGCCTGGCCACCGCGCCGATCGAGGGCAGCGCCTCGCCGCGGAACCCCAGCGTGCGGATGCGCAGCAGGTCCTCATCGTCGAGCTTGGAGGTCGCGTGCCGTTCGACCGATAAGGCCAGATCGGAACGGGTCATGCCGCCGCCGTCGTCGGTGATGGCGATTTTGCGCCGGCCGCCGCCGTCGGTGAAGATGTCGATCCGGCTCGCGCCGGCATCAATGGCGTTTTCAACCAGTTCCTTGACCACGCTCGCCGGCCGCTCCACCACTTCGCCCGCGGCGATGCGGTTGACGACCTGTTCGGGCAATTGTCGGACGGGCATTCGGGCTCACTCGTGGGATGACCGCTAATTTAGAGGCTTTTGCTGTCTTCCGGGAGGGCGCTTTCTGAGAAGTCCACGCTTTGCTTCAATCGTCGAAGCGGGCCGAGCCGCGTTTTGCCTTGATGTCGCTGCGGCGCTTTTTGCCCTCGAGGCGGCGCTTTTTCGACCCCAGCGTCGGCCGGGTGGCGCGCCGTGGAATGGGGCGGATCATGGCCTCGCGCAACAGCTCGACGAGGCGCTCGATGGCGTCGCTTCGATTGCGTTCCTGGGTACGAAAGCGCTGCGCGTGAATGACGATCACGCCGTCCTTGGTCATGCGCTGGCCGGCGAGCCGGGCGAGCCGCAACGCGGCATCTTCGGGGAGTGTGACCCGCCGGGTGTCGAACCGCAATTGCACGGCGGTCGAGAGCTTGTTGACATTCTGCCCGCCCGGACCCGACGCCCGAACGAAGGAAATATCGAGATCGTTCTCGTCGATCGATAGATCGCGGGCAATCCGCAGCATGACTTCACCGGGCGGCAAGCGATTCCACAACGGAATCGCGATTTGCCCGACAATAGCGGTTTTGTGCGTGAATTGCGCGGGCGCGGGGAAGAGCTAGTTCGCTTTCAGTGGCGCGGCGGCCACCGGCTGCGCGGCCGCGCGGCCAACGACGACCGTCAGCAGGCCGTCGCCCCACAAGGTGCGCGCGGCCTGTTTGGCGTCCTCGATCGTGATCGCATCGACCAGCGCGTTGCGCCGCTCCAGATAGTCGATCGAGAGGTGATCGAGTTGATATTGCAGCATGGCGGATGCCAGCTTCGCCGACGTATCAAGCGAGAGCAGCCGCGAGCCCTTCAGGTAGGACTTGGCCTCGTCCAGTTCCTGCTGGGTCGGGCCATCTTGCGCCATGCGGCGGACTTCGCTGGTCAGGGCCTCGACCGTCTCGCCCGCGCGATCAGCCCTCGTTCCGGTCGAGCCGACGAACAGGGCAGAGTGGTTCATCCAGACCAGCGAGTCCGAGATCGAATAGGCAAGGCCGCGCTTTTCGCGAACCTCGCGATAGAGCCGCGATCCCGATCCGCCGCCGAGAATGTGATTGACGACATAGGCCGCCATGAAATTCGAATCGTTGCGCCGGATGCCGGGGCCACCGAAGGTCACTACGGTTTGCGGGACGTCGAGCGCAATGAATTCGCGCTGCGGCGGCCTGGTGGCCGTGATGTCGGGTACTGGCGCGAGGTTTGATTTTGCGGGCAGTCCGCCGAAGGTGCGATCGAGCAACGCGCCGAGCGAAGCGGCATCGATGTCGCCGACCACCGAGATCTTCAGATGTTCCTTGGTCAGCACGCGGCCGACATAGTCTTTCAGGTCGGCGATCGCGATGTTCGGAACGCTTTCCAGCGTGCCGCCGCTGGCGCGCCCGTACGGGTGGTCACCATAGGCGATCTCAAGGAATTTGCGGCTGGCGAGCGACCCCGGGTTCGAGGTCTCGCGCTTCAGGCCAGAGATGAGCTGGGTGCGGATACGTTCGACGTCGGCACTGTCGAAATGCGGCGAGGTCAGCGACATCCGCAGCAGCTCGAAGGCCTCGTCCTTGTTGTCCTTGAGCGTGCGCATGGAGCCGCGGAAATAATCCCGCGTGACGCTGAAACTCAGCTCGATCGCGCGCCGGTCGAGATGTTCATGAAAGGCGCGCGAGTCCAGATCGCCCGAACCCTCGTCGATCAGGTCGGCGACCATGTTGCCGGTGCCGGCCTTGCCGTCGGGATCCTGCGCCGCGCCGCCATCCATGGCGAATTCCATGGCGACGAGCGGAACGGTGGCGTCCTGCACGAACCAGGCTTCGATGCCGCCCGGCGAAATCAGGTGCTGGATCTTGGCGGCGGCTTGCGAGGGCGCCGGGATTGCGGCAATCGTCAAGCAGGCACCAAGCGCGAACCACAAGCGTGCGGCGCCGATCTTCAGAAAAATCACGACCGCTTCTCCACCTGCTTGGGCGTTGCATCCTTGATGAGATAGCCGGTGACCGAGCGCTTTTTGTCGAACCATTTCTGCACGACCGCGCGCACCTGATCGGCGGTGACGGCGCGAATACGCTCGGGCCAGTTCCTGATGTCTTCGATGCTGAGCCCGGTCGTCATCGCCCCGCCGTACCAGCGGGCCAGGGTCGCCTGGTTGTCCTGGGCGTAGACCGTCTCGGCGATCAACTGGGTTTTGACCCGCTCGAGGTCTTCGGCGCGAACTCCGTTCTGGGCGATGTCGGCGATCACGTCGTCGATCACCTGCTCGACCTGGGCGAACGTCACGCCGGGCCGCGGCGAGGCCGATATCGTAAATTGCGTCGCGTCGAGTGCCGCGCCCTGGTAGGCGGCGCCGGCGCTCACCGCCAGTGGCCGGTCGATCACCAGCCGGCGATAGAGATAGGAGTTGCTGCCGCCGCCCATCAATTGCGCCAGCACGTCAAACGCTGCGCTCTCGCCGGCAGCCGCCGTGGCGGCAGACGGGACCAGATAGTAGCGCCGCAAGCCCGGTTGCTCGACACGCGGATCGGACAAGGTCACGGTGCGCGGCGCGGCTGGTTCGGGTTCCTGCGGACGAATACGCTTGGGCGGGATTGCGGGCTGCGCGGCGACGACGCCGAATGTCCGCTCCGCCATCGGACGGACCTCGTCCGCCTCGATGTCGCCGGCAATTATCAGAATGGCGTTATTGGGCGCATAGAAACGCCGGTAGAAGGCGAGCGCGTCTTCGCGATCGAGTTTCTCGATTTCCTGATGCCAGCCGATCACCGGCCGGCCATAGGGGTGGTTGAGATAGAGCGCGGCCATGATCTGCTCGGTGAGCCGCGCTTCGGGATTGTTGGCAACCCGCATGTTGAATTCCTCGAGCACCACGTCGCGCTCGGGCAGCACGTTTTCGTCCTTCAGCACAAGGCCGGTCATGCGGTCGGCCTCGAACTCCATCATGCTGCCGAGTTGCTCGCGCGGCACACGCTGGAAGTACCCGGTATAGTCGGAAGAAGTGAAGGCGTTCTCGTTGCCGCCGCCCCGCAGCACGGTTTGCGAAAACTCGCCGGCTGGATGCTTGCTCGTGCCCTTGAACATCAGGTGTTCAAGAAAGTGCGCCAGGCCGGACTTGCCTGATGTCTCGTCGGCCGAGCCGACCTTGTACCAGATCATCTGCGTGACGACGGGCGTGCGGTGATCCGGAATCACCACGACCTGCAGTCCGTTGGCGAGGGTGAAGGTGGCCGGGGCTGTCGTCTGGGCCGGCGCGATCGTGGAGGAGACAGTGAGCCCGGCAAGCAGGCCGGCGAACAGCAAGGAGTGCAATCTCGCCGATATTTTCATGAGCGGTCTGGAAGCGCGGCGGAGAGGAGGCGCTTGCCACCGGTTCGACAGCAAGCCCCAAAAGCGAAAGTGCAACACTCCACCGGGAATCCTTATCGCTTGAGCCTGGGCCGCCGCTATGCGGCGACCCATTCAGGTCGGGAAATCAGAACGCAACCGGACTTCAGACTTCAGTGAACGACGCTCGATGCGCTGGACGACTGGGCCAGCGGGTTCTTGTCCGGATTCGCCGTGCCATCCCAGACGCTCTTTTTCTGTTCGCCATAGGCATAGCCGGCCGCTGGCGTCTGGTAGCCGAGTGGCGGCTGCGTCAGGGCTTCGCGCGCTGGTTCTGTGCCAGGCTCCAATGGTGCTGCGGATTTCTTGTTGCCGAACCAGTCGCCGCCGAGACCGATCTTGTCGGCCAAGTCCGATGCGCCGCCGGTGAAGAGATCGCCAGGCTTGTCGTAGACCGGGTCGGTCGTTGCCGTGCCGTTGCGGTCGCTTGCGTAGGCCGGTCGCGTCGTGCCGGGGACCGGAGCCTCTTCGACCGGAGGAGCAATGTTGATCGCCTGGGGGGCCTGACCGCCATTGGCGGTAACCTGAACGCGGGCCACGGGCGGTGCATTCTTCTTCTTGGCCGCGATAACGGCCTTGCGCGCACGCTCGTCAGGATCCTTGGGCCAGTTCGCGATTTGCGCGTCACCCGATGATTTGGCCGGCGGTGGCAGATCGAGGGTCGGCGGCACCACCAGCGGCGAACGCTCGCGATAGTCGATGCCGCGGTTGTCCATGTTGGTGCCGCGGATCATGCCGTAGAAGCCGTCCGAGATCTTCTCCGACATGGTCCTGCCGTCGTTGTCCTCCGCACGCGCCGTGCCGGCGGTGACAGCAAGGCCGAGACTCACCGAGAGGACCGCAAGACCGAGGGTCCGTCCGATCAAACCGCTAGCTTCCGTCTTATGCATCGCGCTTTCCCGTCAAAAAATCGCGTTATCATCCAAGCCCTTGGGCCAGGGTCGGGGCCTGCAAAAGCCTCACGCTCCACGGCTACTATTAGCCGGATCAGGGCGCTTTTGCGGCGGGTACTCCCCAGAACGAGTCATACAATAGTGCTGCCACCCCGGCAACAATCGCCACGTCCGCCAAGTTAAACACGTACCAGTTAAAGGTATTTTCGCCGATTCGGACGTGAAAGAGGGCGAAATCGACCACCGCGCCATAGGCCAGGCGGTCGATGCCGTTGCCAATCGCTCCGCCGATGATGAGGCCGAGCGCCAACGTCGCCAAGGCGGTATGCGATCGGGCCATCCAGACGCCCAGGACCACGACCGCCACCACCTTGATCGCCATCAGGACGATTTGGGACGTCGGGCCATCGTTTTGAAACCAGCCGAAGCTGATGCCCTGATTCCAGGCGAGCACCAGATCAAAGAACGGTGTGAGCCTGACAGTGCCGCGCTGCGCGATGTCGAACACCCTGACCAGCCAGAACTTGGAAGCCTGATCGAGCACAAGCGTAATCGCGGCTGCGATTACGCCGAGGCGCAGATGCTGGCTCAAGGCGTCACTCCCAACGCCTTCCATTCGCGTAACGCAATGGCGTCGCGCGGCGACACGTCGGGGTATTCGGCGTCGTCGCCGACGGTCGGCAGGATCTTCCACGACCGCGCACACTTGCGCCCCACAGCCTTTTCAACGACGGCGGCCACATTGGGCACGTCGTTCAGCCGGAAGGCGCCTGCCGGCGCTTCCTCGTTGGTGACCATCGCGTTCGAGGTGATGCAGACTTCCGCGAGGTCAATATCGAACAGGGTGGCGAAAACAGCCTTGTCGGCCACATAGACCAGTGGCGAGGCCTCAAGCGAGGAGCCGATGCGTTTGGCGGCGCGTTCCAGCTCCAGTGCGCCGGTCACGACGCGGCGCACGTCGCGGATGGTCTCCCATTTCGCCGCCAGCGCGTCGTCGCGGAAGCCGGCCAGATCATTCGGGAAGGTGAGCAAATGCACCGAAGGCGATCCGTCCGGCCGGTACATGAACCAGGCCTCGTCGGCGGTGAAGCTTGTGACCGGCGCCAGCCATTTCAGGATCGCATCGCAAATGATGTCGACCGTGGTCAGCGCCGCTTTCCGGGTCGTCGACGACGGCGGGTCGCAATAGAGAACGTCTTTGCGGATATCGAAATAGAACGCCGACAGATCCGTGTTCATGAAATGGGTCAGCGACGCCACCACCGTCTTGTAGTCGAAGGCCGCGTAAGCCTCGCGCACGACGGTATCGATCTCGCTTAGCCGATGCAGCATCAGCCGCTCGAGCTCGGGCATATCGTCATACGCAACCGCGTCCGACGGCTTGAAGTGATGCAGCGTGCCAAGCATCCAGCGGATGGTGTTGCGCAGCTTGCGATATGTCTCGATGGTGTTTTTGAGGATTTCGGGGCCGATGCGCTGGTCGTCGGCATAGTCGGTGGCGCAAACCCACAGCCGCAGGATGTCGGCGCCGGATTGCGCGATCACCTTTTGCGGCTCGACGGTGTTGCCGAGCGACTTCGACATCTTGCGGCCGTTCTCGTCGAGCGTGAAGCCGTGCGTCAGCACCACGTCGAACGGCGCGCGGCCGCGGGTGCCGGAGCTTTCCAGCAGCGAGGAATGAAACCAGCCGCGGTGCTGGTCACTTCCTTCGAGATACATCACGGTATCCTGACCGCCGTCGATCTTGCGGACGATGTGGCCGAGAGTGGGAAAGTTCTGGCGATCTTCCAGGACAAAGGCGTGCGTCGAGCCGGAATCGAACCAGACGTCAAGAATGTCGTCGATCTTCTTCCAGTCTTCGCTGGCGCGAGACCCAAGGAATCGTTCGCGTGCGCCGTCGCGATACCAGGCATCCGCGCCTTCTTCTATGAAGGCCTCGCAGATCCGCTGATTGACGAACTCGTCTTGCAGGATTTCTGCTGAGCCGTCGCTCTTTTCGCGAATAAACACGGCGATCGGCACGCCCCAGGCGCGCTGGCGCGAGATCACCCAGTCCGGGCGGTTGACGATCATGCCGTTGATGCGGTTCTGCCCCGCCGGCGGCACCCACTGGGTGACGGAAATCGCCTGCAATGCGCGGGCGCGCAAGGTGTCGCCGGGTTTTGCCTTGCCGTTCTGGACGATGTCCTTGTCCATCGCGATGAACCATTGCGGCGTGTTGCGGAAGATCACCGGCTTCTTCGAGCGCCAGGAATGTGGGTACTGGTGCTTCAGCCGTCCGCGCGCCAGCAGCATGCCCTTCTCGACCAGCGCCTTGATGACGGCTTCGTTGGCGTCGCCCTTTTCGCCCTTGTCGTTGATCACGCGCTTGCCGGTGAAGCCGGGAGCCTGCGCCGTCAGCGCACCGTTCTCGTCGACGGTATAGGGAATGGTGGTGTTGATGCCGCGCGCTTCCAGTTCGCGCGCGCTCGCCGTCCAGACGTCGAAGTCCTCGCGGCCATGGCCCGGCGCGGTGTGGACGAAGCCGGTGCCGGTGTCGTCGGTGACGTGATCGCCCGACAGCAGCGGAACGATAAATTGATATCCGCCGTCGAGGCCCTTCAGCGGATGCGCGCATTCCACCGCATCGAGCGTATCGCCGGGAATGTCCCGCACTTTCTCGTAAGCCGTGACGCGCGCCTGCTTGAACACGCTTTCGGCGAGCGCATCCGCCAAAATCAGAAGGTCGCCGTTCCTGGCCCAGTTGTCGGCCGGTGCATCCGTGACCTTGTAGAGGCCATAGGCGATCTTGGGCGAGAAGCTGATCGCGCGGTTGCCCGGGAGCGTCCAGGGTGTCGTGGTCCAGATCACGATGCTGGCGCCAGCAAGCGCCCCATGGGCCGGTGAAGTGACCGGGAATTTCACCCACACGGTATCGGAGGTGTAGTCCTCGTATTCGACCTCGGCTTCGGCGAGCGCGGTCTTCTCCACCACGCTCCACATCACCGGCTTGGAGCCGCGATAGAGCGTGCCGTTGGCGGCGAACTTCATCAGCTCGCGCGCGATCTGCGCTTCGGCCGGATAGCTCATGGTGGCGTAGGGGTGGTCCCAGTCACCGATGATGCCGAGCCGCTTGAATTCCTCGCGCTGCACGTCGAGCCAGTGCGTGGCATAGGCCCGGCATTCCTTGCGGAACGCCACCATCGCCGCGGAGTCGCGGAAGTCCGGCTTGGCCTTGCCCTTGGAGCGGTAGTTTTCTTCTTCGATCTTCCACTCGATGGGCAGGCCGTGACAGTCCCAGCCCGGCACGTAGTTGGAATCGAAGCCCAGCATCTGCTGGCTCTTGGTTACGACGTCTTTCAGGATCTTGTTGAGCGCGTGCCCGATATGGATATTGCCGTTGGCGTAGGGCGGGCCGTCATGAAGGACGAATTTAGCCCGCCCTTGAGACGTCTCGCGCAAGCGCTCGTAGAGGCCGATCCTGTTCCAGCTTTTCAGGATTTCCGGCTCGCGCTGCGGCAGCCCGGCGCGCATCGGAAATTCCGTTTCCGGCAGGAACAAGGTTTTTGAATAGTCTGATGCGTCTGACTTTTGCGGCTTTTCGGACATGGGAGCTCGGGTACGCGGTCGAAGAGGGGGCGGATGGCGGAAGGACGACAAATCCCGGTCCTCTGCCGAGCTTCAAAGCTCAGGCGGAAGCCGGGCCGCTAATGCCGATGGTGCGCCGCGCAAACATGGCCTTCCATAGCAGGGGGAGGCGCAATCGCAAAGCCTCTCAAATGCCGGCCGGCGACCCCAATCGGGGGAAGGCATCGGGCGAAGCCGCCAGCTTTTCCCGGGCAAGCCGGCTGTCTTCGTTCATCTGGCGGACCAGCGCGTCGATATGGTCGAACCTCAATTCGTCGCGAAGGAAGGCGATGAAGGCGACGTCGAGGTGCCGGCCATAGAGGTCGCCCTTGAAATCGAACAGAAAAACTTCCAGCAGCGGCGCGCCATTGTCGAAGGTCGGGCGGCGGCCGAAGCTGGCAACCCCGTCGATACGCGCCTCGCCAAGGCCGACCCGCACCGCATAGATGCCGTGCTTGAGGCTGCAATTCTTGTCGAGCCGGATATTGGCGGTGGGAAAGCCGAGGTCGCGGCCGCGTTTCTCGCCGTGGATGACTTCGCCGTTGACGAACCAGGGGCCACCCAGCATCGCGGTCGCCTCGTCGATCTGCCCTTCAGCCAGCGCCATGCGGATGACGCTGGAAGAGACCGGCCGCTCGGCGATGTCGACATGCGCCTGGACGTCGACCTCGATGCCGAGCCGCGGCGCCTCCGCGACCAGCAGGCTCGGCGAGCCGACCCGGCCCTTGCCGAAATGAAAATCGTAGCCGACCGCGATGCCGCTGATGCCGAGCCGTTCGATCAGATCATGGTGAATGAAATCTTGCGCCGTCGTCTCGGCGCGGTGTTTGTCGAAGGTCATCACCACGGCGCCGGCAAGACCGGTCGCGGCCAGCAGGCGGAGTTTTGCGGCCTCGCCAGTGAGGCGGAACTGGGGGCTGTTCGGGCTGAAATAGCTCCGCGGGTGGGGTTCGAAGGTGACCGCGAAAGCCGGCTTGCGATGGGCAAGCCCCATGCGAAGGGCCGCATCAATGACGGCGCGATGGCCGAGGTGGACGCCATCGAAATTGCCCATCGCCACGACCATTCCCTTCGGAATGGAAGCGGGCGGGCTGCTATCGCGGATCACGGTAAAATCGGAGGCCATTTACAAAGTCTTAGCTGAGTTTTCGCGGCGGACC
This sequence comes from Bradyrhizobium erythrophlei, assembly GCF_900142985.1. NCBI lineage: Bacteria > Pseudomonadati > Pseudomonadota > Alphaproteobacteria > Hyphomicrobiales > Nitrobacteraceae > Bradyrhizobium > Bradyrhizobium erythrophlei. The sequence goes on along the minus strand of NZ_LT670849.1, from coordinate 1,367,985 downwards.
GTGGCTTGGGGCGGAGCACGAAGTCAAGCCGCCTCTGAGGGGCTTTTCGGGATGTTTAAGGGCCGGCAAGCGGGCGTCGGTTAACGGGCTGTTTAACGGCTGATGATAGTCCTTGGGCTGGATTGCGGGGCCCATTTTGGCCCGGCAGCGTTCGTGTGTTGCTCAGGGGATTTGAAGATGGCGGTGGATTTATCGATGTCGGTTCTGGTGGTGGACGACTACAACACCATGATTCGCATCATCAGAAATCTCCTCAAGCAGCTCGGTTTCGAGAATATCGATGACGCCGCCGACGGATCGGCCGCGCTCAACAAGATGCGCGCCAAGAAATATGGCCTGGTTATCTCCGACTGGAACATGGAGCCGATGACCGGCTACGACCTGCTGCGGGAAGTTCGTGCCGACCCCAATCTCGCCACCACGCCCTTCATCATGATCACGGCCGAGTCCAAGACCGAGAACGTGATTGCGGCCAAGAAGGCCGGCGTGAACAATTACATCGTCAAGCCGTTCAACGCCGCCACCTTGAAGACCAAGATCGAGGCGGTGTTCCCGGATCTCGCGAACGCCTGAACCGGCCGTTTGTGTCCCGGACGCGACGCATCATGCAATGACGCGGCGCTGAGCCGGGACCCATCTTGTTCACTTCAATCGCTAGATTTCATGGACCGCGGATCACTTGTGCGGTGGATTTGACATTCGCTTCTGTGCTGCCGCGAGTCCTCGAATAGCGAATGTCAAATCCAAAACCGCACTAGAATCTAATTATTACTAGTGTCCCTTTGGTTCTGACATTCGCAAACGAATTCTCCGCGACAAGATGCGAATGTCAGAACCGGGACACTAGCGCACCGCTGATGCGCTGCGCAGCGTCCGGGGAGCGGACGTGTCACCACTTGAGCTCGCGCATTAGCGCGCGGGGCGGATGGCCGAACAATTCCTTGACCGAAGCAGGATCGAGCTGATCGAGACCTTCGAACTGCTCGGAGTGAATGCCGCGCGCGACGAACAGGCAATCGATGCCAAAGCCATGCGCGCCGGTGAGGTCTGTTCGCACGGAGTCTCCGATAGCGAGCACCCGGCCGAGCGGAGCCGCCTGGCCCCGCCGCTCAGTCGCCAGCGTCATGGCGCGCTCGTAGATCGGCTGGTGCGGCTTGCCGTAGAAAATCGCCTCGCCGCCGAGTTCCGCATAGAGTTCGGCGATGGCGCCCGCGCAGTAGATCAGGCGGTCGCCGCGTTCGACGACGATGTCGGGATTGGCGCAGATCAGCGTGAGCTTGCGCTCGCGCGCCTTGAGCAGCATCGCGCGATAGTTTTCCGCCGATTCGGTTTCGTCGTCGAACAATCCAGTACAGACGATGTAGTCGGCCTGTTCGAGCGGCACCAACGGAGCATCGAGGCCGCGATGGATCGCGCTGTCGCGCTCGGGGCCGATCCAGAAGATCTTCTGGCCGGGATGGCCGGCGATAAAATTCCGCGTCAGGTCGCCCGAACTGACGATGGCATCATAGGTGTCGTCGGCGACCTCGAGCTTGCGCAACTGTCGCTGTACTGAATCCGCCGGACGCGGCGCGTTGGTAATCAGGATAACGGTGCCGCCCTGGTCGCGGAACTTCCGCAGTGCCGCGCAGGCGTCGGGGAATGCGACGAGGCCGTTATGGACGACGCCCCAGATGTCGCTGAGCAGCACATCGACGTCGCTGACGAGGTCGCGCAGCCCTTCCGCAAATTTCAGTGTCGTCATCTCAGGCGTTGATTAGTTCGGGCCGACCGCGCGCCGCGCCAGCGCCGCATTGCCGGTGACACGGGTCGGCGGATCGATGATCGTCGTCTCGACGGCCGCAGACTTGACCGCACCATTGGTTTCCGATGCCTTGCCCGCGGGCAGGCCATCGGCGGCCGGCGCATTGTCGGGCCGCAGCGGCCGCGGCGGCGCAAACAGGAAGCCCTGTCCGAACCTGACATCGAAGTCGAGCAGATCGACCACCGCGCGCTCACCTTCGATCCGCTCGGCGATCAGGTCGATGCCGAAACGGCCGAGCAGGTCGGAGAGGTCGGATGGGTGAATGTCCGACGTCGACGACACCTTGGGATCGAGCAGCAAGGCGGCCGGCACCTTGATGAAGCGGACACCGCGGTCGGCAAGTTCGCGCGGCTCGATCCGCAGGTCGGTGACGTTGTCGATCGAGAAACGGTAGCCGCGCTGCGCGAGTGCCGCGAGATGCTCGCTCTCGGCACTGCCGAGATGGCGGAACATCGCCTGCTTGAACTCGATGACGAATGAGGGGGCCAGCGCACGGTTGGCTTCCAGGAAATCAAGGCACGGCGCGAAGGTCGCTGGATCGCGTAGCGTCGCTGCGGCCATGTTGCAGAACACGCCGACGTCCTTGTTGCGGACCATCAGGCGGCGCAACACCTGCACACAGCGCAGCAACACGGCGTGATCGACGCGTCCGATCAGTCCGGTCGCTTCCACGAAAGGCAGGAAATCGTCGGCTGCGAGCACGCGATCGTGCTCGTCGCGGATCCGCGTCACGGCTTCGTAGAAACGAACCTTGCGCTGAGGCAGGGTCACCATCGGCTGCAAGTAGATGTCGAGGCGGTTTTCCTCGATAGCGGTCTTTACGGCCGCAAACGTCTGCATTTCGCCGCGGCGGGCGGCGGGGGGTTCGGGACCGCTGACGACGATCGGTGGCGCGGCGGCGACCAGTTTCGGAGCCGCGGGCGCAAAGGACGGTTCGTGGCGGGCCGGCGGCTCGGGCTCGGACGGGGGCGGCGTTGGCGCTGCTGCTGCGGCCGCCGCGTTGGCAGCGAGCATGTCGTCGTGGCTTGCCACTGATACCGCGAGTTGTTTCACCAATCCGCCGAGTTCGTTGATCTCGCCGACCACCGCCTGAATGCGATCGGCGCCGGCATGATTGAGTGAATTGAGCTTGCCCTCGACTGCGGTCAGCCTGCGGCCGAATTCGGCGACCTGACGGGCGAGGTCGGCGGTGCCGCGCGACAGATCGGCGATCTGGCCACCCACGTCGGTGCGGTCGCGCAACCGCATCGAGACGGCGTTGTAGAGGATCAGGAACGTCAGGGCGGTGAGGGCGACGATGGCCGATTCCAGGCCGCTTAATCCGGCCACCGAATACAGGACGAGGCCAAGGGAAGCGGCGACCAGCACCATGCAGATGGCAATGAAGATCGTGGAAATGCGGATCATGTGCGCCTAAAGCCCCTCAGCCCCCGTGCATTTCTCACCCGGGGGAGACGGTTCGCGCCGTCCGGTTCTGGCCCCAAGCCACTCAACATTACCACTAATGTTGATTCGACAGGGTAGGGATATTTATTCGGGCGCGGAACTGAGATCAGCGGCTGGAACTGCGGCTTCTCGTGAAGAAGCCGCAGCCCGTGGTTGTACGGGGAGGCGCCGTCAGGCGACCGCGCGGATGACCTTGGCGACCTTGTCGACGATCTCGCCAACCTGTTCTTCGCTGACGATCAGAGGCGGGGTCAAAGCCAGGGTGTCGCCCGCGATGCGCATCATCAGGTCGTTGTCGAAGAAGGCGCTGTTGAGGGCGTCGAAGCCCCGCTTGCCCGGCTGATCCGGACGCGAGGCGAGGTCGATGCCCGCCGTCAGGCCGACGGTGCGGATGTCCACGACGTTCGGCTCGTTCTTCAGCGAGAAGATGGCATCGTTCCACTTCGGCTCCAGCGCGCGGGCATGCTCGAACAGCTTCTCGTCGCGGTAGATGTCGAGCGTGGCAAGGCCAGCCGCGCAGGCCAGCGGATGCGCCGAATAGGTGTAGCCGTGGGCCAGTTCGATGACGTGCTCGGGACCGCTCATGAAGGCGTCGTGGATGGTGTCGCGCACGATCACGCCGCCCATCGGGGCGGCGCCGTTGGTGACGCCCTTGGCAAAGGTAATCATGTCCGGCAGCACGCCGTAACGCTCCGCCGCAAAAGCGTAGCCGAGGCGGCCGAAGCCGGTGATGACTTCGTCGAAGATCAAGAGGATGCCGTGCTTCTGGGTGATCTCGCGCAGCCGCTTGAGATAGCCCTTCGGTGCCGGCAGCACGCCGGTCGATCCCGCCATCGGCTCGACGATGACGGCGGCAATGGTGTTGGCGCCGTGCAGGTTGACGAGGTTTTCCAGCGCGTCGGCAAAATGGGCGCCGTATTCCGGCTCGCCGCGCGAGAACGCCTGCTTCTCGCGGTCATAGGTCGTCGGCAGATGGTCGACGCCGGTCAGCAGCGAGCCGAACATCTTGCGGTTGTTGACCATGCCGCCGACGGACGTGCCGCCAAAGCCGACGCCGTGATAGCCGCGTTCGCGGCCGATCAGCCTGATACGGCCGCCCTGGCCGGAAATCTGGTGATAGGCAAGCGCGATCTTCAGCGCGGTATCGGCGGCTTCCGATCCGGAGTTGCAGAAGAAGACGTGGTCGAGGCCTTTCGGCGCAAGATCGGCGATACGGCTCGCGAGTTCGAACGCCTGCGGAATGCCGAACTGGAACGGCGGCGAGTAGTCCAGCGTCGCGGCCTGCTTGCCGATCGCTTCCGCAATCTGCGTGCGGCCGTGGCCGGCGTTGCTGCACCACATGCCGGCGGCGCCGTCGAGGATCTTGCGGCCATCGACGGTGAAGTAATGCATGTCTTTGGCGCCGGCGAGCAGCCGCGGCGCCTTCTTGAAGGCGCGGTTGGCGGTAAACGGCATCCAGTGCGCCGCAAGGTCGTTGGGAACGTTGACGGCGGCGGAGTGCGGGCTCTTGTCCAGCATGGCGGGCCTCTTCGAGTTTTCGGTGGATCGTTGCCCAATACGTTAGCAGTTTCGCCTAGGTACTGGAATGCCAGAGGCCGACTTTTTCCGAGCGGTCAATCGCCGCGCTTATGCAGATTTGCAAGGTCGGAAGCGGCGATCCAGAACACCTCGCCTGTCGAATCTTCGGTGTCGAGCCAGAGAAATTCGGCGCGCGGATAGGCCATCTCCAGCGTTTCGCGGCAGCGGCCGATCTCGCATAGCAGCCCTCCGCCGGCAGTCAGGTGCTTTGGGGCCTCATCCAGGATGCGCCTGACGACATCAATTCCGTCGGCACCGCCATCGAAGGCAATTTTCGGCTCGGCGCGGCATTCCGGCGGAAGGCCGGCCATGCCTTCCGCATCGACATAGGGCGGATTGGCGATGATGAGGTCATATCGCTTGCCGGCAACCGGTGCGTAGAGGTCGCCGCGATGCAGCATGATCCGGTCGTCCAGACCGAAGTCTCCGACATTGTGCGCGGCAACGTCGAGCGCACCTTTGGAGATGTCGACCGCATCGATCTCGGCGTGCGGAAAGGCGCGGGCAGCCAGAATGGAAAGGCATCCGGAGCCGGTGCAAAGCTCAAGTACGCTTTCCAGTGCGCTTGCGTCTTCGATCAGCGAGGGGCCTTCGCCATCCTGCCCGCTGAAATGCGTATCGAGCAGTTCGCCGATGAACGAGCGCGGCACTATCACGCGCTCGTCGACATAGAACGGCAGGCCGCGCATGTAGACTTTGTTGACGAGATAGGCGGCCGGTTTGCGCGAGGTGACGCGGCGGGAAATCACGTCGAGGATTGCGCGCGCCTCGCCTGCGGTTACGCGCGCGGTCGCAAAATTCTCGAATTGATCGGGATGAAGGTGCAGCGTCTCGCAAATCAGGAATGCGGCCTCCGCCACCGGATCGGTGGTGCCGTGCGCAAACGTCAGCTTCGCCTCGTTGAAGCGGCTGACCGCGTACCGGACAAAATCGAGCAGCGTCACAAGTTCGCCGACTGAGACCTTTGGAAGTTTCGGCGAGGTGCGGGAGCGCGTGCGTGAGGTTTTGGCGCGTTTGGCCATCAGGACTTGGTCCAGCGCGCCGCGGCCGCGTCGTCGTGGTCACGCGCCTCGACCCAGCTCGTGCCATCGGGACGGTCGACGCGTTTCCAGAACGGCGCGTTGGCTTTCAGATAGTCCATCAGGAACTCGGCGGCTTCGAACGCGGCCTGGCGATGTTTCGAGGCGGTGACGACCAGCACGATGTTTTCGCCCGGCGTAATGCGGCCGACACGATGCACGACCCGGATTCCGGTCACCGGCCAGCGCGCCATCGCGGTCTCGGCGTGTCGCGCGATCTCGGCCTCCGCCATGCCGGGATAGTGCTCGAGCGTCAGCGCCGCGATATCAGCGCCGCCCTCGCTGCCGCGGCAAATGCCGGTAAACGAGACCACGGCGCCAATATCGTTGCGCCCGGCCGAAAGCGAAGCGATCTCGCGCGCAACGTCGAAATCGGATTCCTGGATGCGGATGGTCACGTTGGCGGTCATGATATTAGCCGCCGGTCATCGGCGGAAAGAAGGCGATCTCGCGGGCGCCGGCAATCGCCGCATCCTGTTTGACGTGGGCGTGGTCGATGGCGGCGCGAATCACGCGCGGCGTCTCGAAGGCGTGGGCATAGGTCTCGCCGCGTGCCGCAAGCCAGGCGATCAGCTCTTCGACAGTCTTGACGCTTGGGGGCGGTTCGATCGTCTCTTCGGGCTTGCCGATCCGTTCGCGCACCCAGGCAAAATATTTCAGCTTCATCCCTCATCCTCCTTGATGAGGTGATGGATGCCGGCGCGGAAATAATCCCAGCCGGTATAGATCGTGACGATCGCCGAGATCCACAGCAGCAACAGCCCGATCTCGGTGGTATGCGGGATGACCTGGTCGCCCGCTTCGCCGGCGAGCAGGAATCCGATCGCGACGAGCTGCGCGGTCGTCTTCCACTTGGCGAGCTTGGTTACCGGCACGCTGACCCGCAGGCCGGCCAGATATTCGCGCAAGCCCGATACCAGGATTTCGCGGCACAGGATCACGATCGCGGCCCACAGCGTCCAGCCGTGGATGATGCCGTCGGCGGCCAGCATCAGAAGGCAGGAGGCGACCAGAAGCTTGTCCGCGATCGGGTCGAGCATCCGTCCCAGCGCCGATTGCTGATCCCACATCCGTGCATAGTAGCCATCGAGGAAATCGGTTACGGCCGCGGCAATGAACACGGCGAGCGCCACCCATCGCAGCCACAGCGGCCAGTCCAGTATCGCCTGGGCATAAATGCAGCCGACCACCAGCGGAATGGCGGCGATCCGCGCAAAGGTCAGAATGTTGGGCAGGGACAGCGAACCCTTTGCCAGTCCCCTGGTCGTTGCGATGTTCATTGGTCCTACCAATACCGCCGAATCCTGAAGGTCAACCATGCGACACATATGACCTTAAGGTGACATTCTTAACTGGGTTGGGTGTGGAAAAACTCGAAAATTTTGCGCGCGCTCTCGGCGCTGACGCCGGGGACCTTGCCGAGGTCGGCGATCGAGGCCCGCTCGATCTCCTTCAAGGTTCCAAAATGGTGCAGCAACGCCCGTTTGCGCGAGGGGCCGATGCCGGGAATTTCCTGCAAGCCGGCCTCGCGAATATCCTTCTTGCGCAGCTTTCGGTGCGATCCGATCACGAATCGGTGGGCCTCGTCGCGCAGCCGCTGGATGAAATAGAGCACGGGGTCGCGCGGTTCGAGCTTGATCGCCTCGCGGCCCGGCATGAACAGGGTTTCCCGCCCGGCGTCGCGGTCCGGTCCCTTGGCGACGGCGAGCAGCGAGATCTGTGCCAGCCCGAGCGAATCGAAGATTTCCTTGGCGGCGTTGAGCTGGCCGCGGCCGCCGTCGATAACCACGAGATCGGGCCACTGGGGCACGTCGTCTTCGGTTTGCGATGTTTTCGCCTCTCCCTCGGCGGACGCCGCCAGCAGTCGCTTGAATCGCCGTTGCAGCACCTCGCGCATCATCGCGTAGTCGTCGCCAGGTGTCAGTCCCTCGGACTTGATGTTGAACTTGCGATACTGGTTCTTGATGAAGCCGTCCGGCCCCGCCACGATCATGGCGCCGACCGCATTGGTGCCCTGGATGTGGCTGTTGTCGTAGACTTCAATGCGGCGCGGCGCCTGCGACAGGCCGAGCGTGGTCACAAGTCCGGTGAGCAGCCGGCTTTGGGTTGCGGTATCGGCCAGCTTGCGCCCGAGCGCCTCGCGCGCGTTGGTCAGCGCATGCGCGATCAGTTCTTTTTTCTCGCCGCGCTGTGGCGTCGTGACCTCGACCTTGAAGCCCGCCTTGATCGACAGCGCGCTTGCCATCAACTCGGCTTCCTCGATTCCGTGCGACAACAGAATGAGTTTGGGCGGCGGCTTGTCGTCGTAGAATTGGGCGAGGAACGAGGCCAGCACCTCTTCCGGCGTGAACGATTTCTCGGCGCGCGGAAAATAGGCGCGGTTGCCCCAGTTCTGCCCGGTGCGGAAGAAAAACACCTCGACGCAGGAATATCCGCCTTCCTGATGGATGGCGAACAGATCGGCTTCTTCCACGGTGCGCGGATTGATGCCTTGCTGCGACTGGATCGACGACAGCGCCGCCAGCCGGTCGCGGTACAGCGCAGCGGTCTCGAATTCGAGTTCGCCGGACGCCTTTTCCATCTCGGCCGCGAGCAGTTGCTTGACCGCCTGGCTGCGGCCGGACAAAAAATCCTTCGCCTCACGGACCAACTCGGTATAGCCGGGAAAGTCGATCTCGCGCGTGCAGGGTCCGGCGCAGCGCTTGATCTGGTAAAGCAGGCAGGGCCGCGTGCGGCTTTCGAAAAACGCATCCGTGCAGGAACGGATCAAAAAGGCGCGCTGAAGCGCGGTGATGGTGCGGTTGACCGCGCCGGCCGATGCGAACGGGCCGAAATATTGTCCGGGCCGCGTTTGCGCGCCGCGGTGCTTGAGAATTTGCGGCGCCCAGTGATCGCCCGTGATCAGAATATAGGGAAATGACTTGTCGTCGCGCAGTTGCACGTTGAAGCGCGGGCGCAACTGCTTGATCAGGTTGGCTTCAAGCAGCAGCGCTTCGGTTTCGGTCGTGGTGGATATGATCTCGACCGAAACGGTCGCCGCAATCATGCGCAGAATGCGCGCCGGCAGCGGCGCGCTGGCGCGCGCGTAGGAGGACAGGCGCTTGCGGACGTTCTTGGCCTTGCCGACATAGAGCACGTCGTTGGCCGCATTGAGCATACGGTAGACGCCGGGTGAGGTCGGCGCCAGCTTGACCGCGTTTTCGATTGCGGCATGTCCGATCGCAAGCGGCCCCTCGGCGATGACTTCGTTGCCGTCCTCCGTGACGTCCGGAAGCCGGCCCTCGTCCTCTTCATCGACATTGACGGTCGCCGGATCGACGTCGCCGGCCACGAGGTCCTGCGGCGGCGCCCCGGTGACCGGTTCCGGCGTTGTCTGTTCAGGCCGCAACGGGTCGGGCCGGGAAGAGGAGGGATCCTCCCCGGTGGTTTTTGCCGGATTGGTGGATTCGCGGGCCATAGCTCGTGTGATCTCGAGAGATCTCCAGATTTAAGCGTCGCCGCCCCCGCTTGCCAGCGCCGTCTGCGCGCCGTTCCGAGCCAGAAATCATCGACAGCGGAAGGCTCATGTCATGGGGGAGAAGACGCCGGTAACGCTCTCTTAAGACTAAGAAGCAGCGAGTCGCAGGCCTTAACAACCCTTTAACTTAAAAGTCTCGATAAATTCGATCAGTAAAAAGTGCAAATCCGTAACCACGCCGACGGCCACCGGGTTTTGCACTTTCTGTGTGGAGTATGCGTGATGAGCAGGATCGTCTTGGTCGCCGTGGCACTGGTCGCCGCAATTTGCACGTCGTCAGCACCGGCTGCCGATCTGCCTTATGGATATCGGCAGCCCTACACCGTCGCGCAGCCGCTCAACATCTATAGCTGGGCCGGTCCCTATATCGGCGGCAATCTGGGCTGGAACTGGGGCGGTGTGGACAACAATCCGACCAAGCCATCGGGCTTCGTCGGCGGTGCGCAGGCCGGCTACAACTGGCAGAATGGCCCCTGGGTGTTCGGTCTCGAGGGCGATATTCAGGGCAACGGCGCCTCCGACACCTTTGCGCCGTGGAAATTCTCCAACCCCTGGTTCGGCACCGTTCGCGGACGCGCCGGCTACGCCATCAACAATGTCCTGCTCTATGGCACCGGCGGTCTCGCATTCGGCGAGCTGACCGGCCAGACGTTCGGGCTCTCCGAGAGTCACACCAATGCCGGCTGGACGGTGGGTCTGGGCGCCGAAGTCGGTCTGGCGCGGAACTGGAGCGCCAAGGTCGAGTACCTCTACGTCGATCTCAACGACAGCAATTTCACGATTACCGGGAACCAGAACGGCTATCACTTCGGCCTGCTGCGTGCCGGCGTGAACTATCACTTCTAAGATAAGAAAATACCGGACAACACTCCCGGCCGCTCGCGGCCGGGATTTTTTTCTAATTCCCTAGGAAGAAATCACGAGATTGACCGCCTTGGGCCCTTTGCCCTTTTTGTCCGGCTCGACGTCGAATGTGATGCGTTGTCCTTCGGTCAGATCCTTCAGTCCGGCCCGCTCGACCGCCGTGATGTGAACAAACACATCGCGGCCGCCGTCGTCGGGCTTGATGAAGCCGTAGCCGCGTTCTCCGTTGAAGAACTTGACCGTCCCAGTCATGGCCATCGGGAAACCTCCCCCCGCATTGCTCCGCCGTTACGCCCCTCTCGCGTATCGGCCGACCGGGCCTTCGTTGCGGACATTTTCCGCCGGAAGTTTTGGCCATCCAGGCGGGCCGGCGTGATGGCAGGCTCGCCCATAATCAGAAGAGGCCCTCACTCCGCCGCTACCATTCGCGGAAGCGGAACGTAAAGCCGATCCCAATAGGGCAAGCATAATACGGTTCCCGCCCCATTGCCTATCGGACTTTTCACACGTGAAGGCTCAAGTCTTCGGCGTTTCCAGCCGGAAGCGGCCGCCGCCGCCCTGACCGAGCGGCTTTTCCAGTTCGGGCAGGATCGCCTTCAGTTCGGCGGCCAGCGTCCACGGCGGATTGACGACCAGAAGGCCGGCCGAGGTGAGACCCGCACCCGTGGTTTCCGGGGCGATACTGAATTCAAGGCGCAGGCATTTGCTGGGCGGTCGTGAAGCGGCAGCGGCGTCAGCGACCTGCCGCGCCAGTTCGTCGGTGGCGCGGCGGCTCTTGGCCGGATACCACAACAGGTAACTGCCGGTTGGCCATTTCGCGAAGGCCTCGCTGAAGCCCGTGGCCAGCCGCTCGAACTCGTCCTTCTGCTCATAGGGCGGATCGATCAGGACGAGGCCGCGCCGCTCGTTCGGCGGCACGAAGGCGGGGAGCGCCGTCCAGCCGTCGAGATCGACGACGCGCGCCTGGGTGTCGCGGCGCAGCGCATCGATCAGGGCCTTGCGCGGGCCGCCCTCGACCTCGCAGGCGGTCATGCGGTCCTGCGGACGCAGAAGCGCGCGGGCGATCAGGGGTGATCCCGGATAACGCTCGAGGCTGGCGGGATGCGAATTGAACGAGCGGACGATATCGAGATAGGGCTTGACCAGCGGCAGCGCGGTTTCCGAAAACCGCGCCTGCATGATGCGTGCGATTCCGGTGAGCCACTCGCCGCCACGCGCGGCCTCTTCGCCGGTGAGATCGTAGATGCCGGCGCCGGCATGGGTATCGATCACGCGAAAGGCGGCGTCCTTCTCCTGCAGATGAAGCAGGATGCGCACCAGCACGATGTGCTTGATGACGTCGGCGAAGTTGCCGGCGTGAAAGGCGTGGCGGTAGTTCATGGACGACGGGTTACCACGTCATCAGGGGCGAAGCGACTTGTCCGCCGTAGCTTAGCGAAGGCGGAAGCTGCCGAGCCCGCCCGCGTCCTTACCCGCCGCGCACCGGCGGCATCGTCAGCTGGTCGCGCCGGCAGGCCTGACGATCGACCTCGTCGCAACCGCGGAACTGCAAATCCTTGCTCATGCAGATGCGCACCTCGCTGAGCCGCGAGCGGTTGCAGGTGACCGCGATCGCGTTGGCGGGAAGGCCCGGATTGATTTTGATGAAGGCATCTTCGACCTCGGCCGGCGAGACCGTCTTCGGGTTGGCGAGATCGATGAACTCGGGCGGGATCTTCACGGCCGCGCGTGCTTTGCGGATGGTTTCGAAATAGCCACGGGGGCCGAGGCCGGAGCAGGTGCCGTGCTTTTTCCATTCGTTGAAAATCAGGCCCGGCGCCGGCATCAGATCCAGCATCGAGGTCATGATGTTGCGGTCCAGCCAGGAATCGCGGTCGCAATATTCGGGATAGCCGCGCTCATATTGCGGCCACAGCCCATGGACTACGAACGAGAAAGGCCGCCCCCCGCACTGAAGCTGTTGCGAGCGTCCGCCGCCATTGCCGCGCTCAGCCGCGCCCTCGCAGAAGGACGGCGACCAGGACAACGACAGAACATAGAAATCAAATTCGCCGGGCGCATTTTGCCGGCGGTCCTGCGCCGAGGCGCTTGTCGTGGCGCCAAAGCCGATCACGGCGGCCAGCAAGAGACAGGCAAAGCTGGTCAACATCCGCCCAAACAAGGAACGCCGAAACATATCGCTGCCCTCACGCCACCATCGGTTGCCGGAACCTAGCATGGGTTGAGAACATTTCAAGAACAAAATTAAAAGGCCGCCCGATGTGGAGGGCGGCCTGAGTCGGAGATCTTGAAAAAAGCCGTGAAGCCGGCTTGCGGATCAGGGCTTGGCGCCCGCGCAGGACGGGTTATAGGCCCAGTTGCGATCAAGACCCGTCACGCACCATTCGATGCCTTGGCCATAGCCGGCGAAGCCGCCGTCCTCGATGATCGAGTAATGCACGCCGTGAACCCGGCCATCGCTGAGCATCACATCGCCGCTGCAATACCGGCGCGGAATGTTGTCCGACTGCCAGGGCCGGAAGGCGACTTCGTGAATCCGGCCGTAACCGGTGATGGTCAGGGCGGAATTCCAGAAGGTGCTTTCTTTTTCCTGGAATTGCGAGGTGACGGTCCCGAGCGCGGCCTCGCAGGTCTTCAACCGGCCGTCATATTGCGGGCCGTTGAGCCAGAAGTTCAGCTCCAGCGGATTGGCCGCCTGGGCGGCCTGGCCGAATGCCAACAGGCCAAGTGCAGCCCCAAGCGTCGCGCCAAGGCCAGTTTTTCTCGCAATTGAAATGATGTCACGCATAGCGGGTCCGCCGATGATCAAGTTGCGAACCGTGCCGCGAAGCCTCTCCGAGGTCAAGTGCAGCGCGGCAACACCTGCCAATAACTCCATTTCCTGTGGTCAGCCGCGCTTTTCACGGCCTGGGATGCGCTCTAAGGTGTCGTCCAAAATAAACGGAGTTAGCGATGCGAATCATCAAGGCCGCCGTTCTGATCGCCTCTGGCGTCATGCTGTCCTGGGCGCCGGCGCGGGCCGACATCGTGCCGCCGGTCAAGGGCAACGATACCGGCGGCATTATTGCCTATGAGCTGGCGCAGCGCGCCGACGCCCGTCAGCTCGCGGTCGCCCACTGTGCGACGTACGGCAAGGTGGTGAAGTTTCTCGCCGTCGATCCGCATTATGGCGGATATGTCTCGTTCGCCTGCCGCTGGGTGCCGTATGGCGCCAACCAGGCGCCGCTGCGCACGCTCTACTAGAGTTCCGATTCCGAAGTTCGCAAGCCGGAACGTGACCGATGACACGTGAATTGGCTGCTTTGGGGTTAAGTCTGTGTCTGCTGGCCACGCCGGCCGATCATGCCCGCGCCGACGATCTGCCGGTCCGCAAGGCCGGCCTGTGGGAAGTCAAGATGGTCAGGACCGGCTCGCCCTTGCCGGAAATGACCATGCAGCACTGTACCGACGAGACCATCGACAAAGAGATGAACAACATGGTCTCGCCGATGGCCAAGCAAATCTGCTCGAAACAGGACATTCAGAAGACAGCAACCGGCTTCGCAACTGATTCCGTCTGTAGCGTCGCCGGCGTCTCGATCGCGTCGCATTCGGACATCGTCGGCGACTTCAATTCCGCCTATACGGTCACGACTACCTCGCACAGCGACCTCGGGAACAAAGGCGCGCCGCGCGATACCGTGACCAAGATCGAGGCGAAATGGTTAGGGGCCTGCAAACCGGACCAGAAGCCCGGCGACATCGTGATGCCCGGCGGCGGCTTCAAGCTCAACGTCAAGGATGCGGCGAAGCTGCAAAACCTGCTGCCCGGCGCCAAACCCTAGTGGTCCGATTCTAACATTCGCATCCCTCGCAGCGGACATTCGCCTTGCGAACCTCGCGGCCAAGTGTGTAGCGAATGTCAAATCCACTCCACTCGTAGCAGCGCCTCTACACCGGAACCCGCACCGCCGCGCGCAAGCCCCCCATCGGGCTGTCGCCAAGCGTAATGTCACCCCCGTGCGAGCGGGCGATGTCGCGCGCGATCGCAAGGCCAAGCCCGGTGCCGCCTTCGTCCTGGTTGCGGGCGTCGTCGAGCCGGAGGAACGGCTTGAACACTTCCTCGCGCATGGCGAGCGGAATACCCGGACCGTCGTCGTCGACCGTCACCGTCAGATAGCGATGGTCGCGCTGGCCGGTGATCGAAATCGAGTCGGCGTGGCGCGCGGCGTTGGAGACGAGATTGGCGAGACAACGCTTGAAGGCGGCAGGCTTGACGGTGACGACGGGAAGCCCCTGGAACGCCACCGTTGCGGTATGGCCATTGCGCTCGGCGTCGCTGCGCAGTTCCTCCAGCGCGAGCGTCATGTCGGTGGGCTGGGCCACTTCGCCGCTGTCGCCGCGCGCAAAGGCGAGATAGTCCTCGAGCATGCCCGACATCTCGTCGACGTCCTTGCGCATCGCGTCGACCTCGGGGCTGTCACCGATCAAAGCGAGCTCGAGCTTGAAGCGGGTCAGGATGGTACGCAGATCGTGCGACACGCCGGCGAGCATCGCCGTGCGCTGTTCGATCGAACGCTCGATGCGCGATTTCATTTCCAGGAAGGCGTTCGCGGCGCGGCGCACCTCGCGCGCGCCGCGCGGGCGGAAGTTCGGCGCTTCGCGCCCCTTGCCAAAACTCTCGGCGGCGTCCGCCAGCCGCAGGATCGGGCGGATCTGGTTGCGCAGGAACAGCACGGCGACGATCAGAAGGATCGAGGAGGTGCCGACCATCCAGAACAGGAAAATCTCCGAGTTGGAAGCGTAGGCGGCGCTGCGCTGGGCGAACACGCGCATCACGGTGTCATCGAGTTGAATGCGGATCTCGACCAGGTTAGAGCGGCCGACGGTGTCGATCCAGAACGGTTTGGCGATCTGCCGGCCGAGCTGCACGGAAAGCGTCTGGTCGAGCAGCGAGAAGAACGGCTTTGGTCCGGGGGGCGGCATGTCGCCGGTGGCGAGGAAATCCACCACCAGTCCGAGACGCTGCTGGGCGATGCGCCGGAGCTGGGCGTGGTCCTTGTCCTGAGGATAGGTCTTGTAGACGTCGATCAGTGCGGCAATGTCGGACACGACCGCCGCGGAAAGATGCCGCGTCACCGTGTTCCAATGCCGCTCCATGAACACGAAGGCGACCACCGACTGCAATATCACCATCGGCACGATCATGATGAGCAGCGCGCGGGCATAGAGGCCGGTCGGCATCCAGCTCTTGAACGCGTTGCCCATCCAGCCATTGGCCGCCGACACCCGCCCTGCGGCGGTGCGGATCAGCGTCAATCCCGTATCGAGCGTGCTCATTCTAATCGGCTCAGGGAGAGGCGACCAGGCGATAGCCGATGCCGCGCACCGCCTGCAAGAACAACGGATTGGCCGGATCGCGCTCGATCTTGCGGCGCAGGCGGTTGATCTGCACGTCGACTGCGCGCTCGTTCACCGTGCCATCGCCCGTCAGCGCATTGCGCGGCACCGTTTCGCCGCGCGCCAGCGCCAGAACCCGCAACATGTCGCGCTCGCGATCGGTGAGGCGAATGACTTCCTCGTTTTGGCGCAACTCGCCGCGCTCCAGATGATAGACGTACGGCCCAAACGCGATCTGCTCCAGCGTCTCGACCGGCGGCGGGGCCGTGCGCTTGAGGATGTTGTTGATCCGTAGCGAAAGCTCGCGCGGCTCGAACGGCTTTGCGACGTAGTCGTCGGCGCCGATCTGCAGGCCTTCGATCCGGCTTTCGGCTTCGTGGCGCGCCGTCAGCATGACGATCGGAACCGAGGACGAAGTTCGGATGAATCGGGCGAGATCGAAGCCGGTCTCGCCCGGCATCATCACGTCGAGGATCAACAGATCGAAATGCAGGCCGTTGAGCTTGGCGCGGGCGTCCTTGGCGCTCATCGCGGTGGTGACTCGGTAGCCTTCGCCGCACAGAAAACGCGACAACAGATCGCGGATACGGCGGTCGTCGTCGACCAGCAGAAGATGCGGCGCGTCGTCGGCTGGCTCTCGCCGTGTGCGTGCGATGGTTGCGGCTTCGGCCACGTCTGGTTCCCTCAAGTCTTGCCGGTCGAAGGCGTGGCGCCAAAGATGGCTTCCAGCACCTTGTCGGGATCGTCACGATCGATCATCGCGCGCAGGAATTGCTTGACGGCCTCGAGCCCGGCCGGCTCGATGCCACTTAGCGCGTTGTTGAGCCGCTCGGTTTGCAATCCTGCGAGCTTGGTCACTAGCGCCTCGCCCTTGGCGGTGGCGAAAAGAAGGCGCTGGCGGCGATCGTTGTTGCCCGCCTTCTGCACGATATAGCCTTCGTCGAGCAGTTGCTTCAGCACGCGCCCGAGCGATTGCTTGGTGATGCGCAACACGTCGAGCAGGTCGGCGACCTTCAGGCCGGGGTAGCGGTAGACGAAATGCATCACGCGGTGATGCGCGCGTCCGAAGCCGAACGCCTCGAGCTCGTGGTCGGCGTCGCCGACGAAATCGCGGTAGGCGAAAAACAGGAGCTCGATGATGTCCCAGCGCAGCCCGGCGGCCGCCGAACGCGTCTCGTTCGGCTTGGAGCCGGCAGCCGACGATGGGCGTGATAAAATTATGTCAGCCATATTGACATATCTTGGGTTCAATGTTACAAAACCGTCGCCCGCGACGAAATATTGCGTCGTTTCAAGCGGGTCGTGATGCTGCTAGTCCCGCCCATTTGAAGTTCCTGCGGCGCAAGCGGCGAATTCTCTCAGGAACTTCAAATGGAAAAGCGGTACTAGAACCATAAATTTGCTAGTGCCCGTGACTTTCCGAAGTTCGTGAAAGGTGCCGCTGAGACGTAGCACGAACTTCGGAAAGCGGGCACTAGCGGCCGAAGGAGGCCGGAAGGCGACCGAGCCTTCGAATGGGTTGACCCTACGATTGTCGAGCGGCATTTCGGCAAACATACTGGACTTCCGCGCCTCACAAAAGCATGTCCTAACGACGTGCCCGGTGGACGGCTTGCCGCACGGCAGGTGAGGGGCAGTTCCGGTCCTATTGAACCAGCGTGCCCGAAAGAGGCATGGCCGGGGCCAGCCGGCGATCGCGCCGGTCGAGAATAACGGGAAACGAGGCTATGAGTTTGAAATTCGATATCCGCCCTTCCGCCAATCCGACGCCCGAGAAGGAGCGAGAGGCCAAGCTCGAAAATCCCGGCTTCGGCCGCATTTTCAGCGATCACATGGCCATCGTCCGTTACACGCAAGGGCAGGGCTGGCACAGCGCGCGGATCGAATCGCGCGCGAATTTCCCGCTCGATCCGGCCGGCGCCGTCCTGCACTACGCACAGGAGATTTTCGAGGGCCTCAAGGCCTACCGGCGCGACGATGGCGGCGTGAACCTGTTCCGGCCCGATGCCAATGCCAGGCGCTTCCAGAATTCGGCCGAGCGCATGGCGATGGCGAAATTGCCGGAGGACGTCTTCATCGAGGCGGTCGAACAACTCGTGCGCATCGACCGCGCCTGGATCCCGGGCGGCGAGGGCAGTCTTTACCTGCGGCCGTTCATGATCGCGAGCGAGGTCTTCCTCGGCGTCAAACCGTCCGCAGAATACATCTTTTCCGTCATTGCCTCGCCGGTCGGTTCCTATTTCAAGGGCGGGCCGGCGCCGGTGTCGATCTGGGTGTCGGAGAATTACACGCGCGCCGCGATCGGCGGCACTGGCGCCGTCAAATGCGGCGGCAACTATGCGGCCAGCCTGCGCGCGCAGGCCGAGGCGATCGACCACGGCTGCGACCAGGTGGTGTTCCTCGATGCGATCGAGCGCCGCTACATCGAGGAACTCGGCGGCATGAACATTTTCTTCGTGTTCGACGACGGCTCGATGCTGACGCCGCCGCTCGGCACGATCCTGCCCGGCATCACCCGCGACTCCATCATCGCGCTGATGAAGGATTCCGGCGTGCGCGTGCGCGAGGAAGCCTATTCGATCGACCAGTGGCGCAAGGATGCCGCCAGCGGCAAGCTCAAGGAAGCCTTCGCCTGCGGCACCGCGGCCGTCATCTCGCCGATCGGCAAGGTGTGCTCGGCGAACGGCGATTTTGCGATCAGCGGCGGCGCGGCCGGTCCGGTCGCCATGGGGCTGCGCAAGAAGCTGGTCGACATCCAGTACGGCCGCACCAACGATCCGCATAACTGGATAAAAAAGGTTTTGTGAGGACGGAGACGGTACGGCGCAGGACTGTCGTGTCCCGGACGCGGTGCAGCGTGCAACGCTGCTCCGCAGAGCCGGGACCTACGTAGCTCCCAATGGACCCAGGATCAGCAGCGCACCGCGAAGGGCGCTGCACAGCATCCGGAGAACGCAGCAACAGTTGCCGCCTCGCATTTCGGCTGATACCAACGCGCGCATCATGGCCGACAAACCAAAAAAGCCGCAAAAGCTGAAGGCGCGCCTGCCGCGCGGGCTGGAAGACCGCGGCCCCGCCGCGATCAACGCGACGCGGCAGATGGTGGAGAAGATCCGCGCCGTCTACGAGCGCTATGGTTTCGAGCCGGTCGAGACGCCCGCGATCGAATATACCGACGCGCTCGGCAAGTTCCTGCCCGATCAGGACCGGCCCAACGAAGGCGTGTTCTCGTTCCAGGACGACGACGAGCAATGGCTGTCGCTGCGCTATGATCTCACCGCGCCGCTCGCCCGTTACGTCGCCGAGCGCTACGGCACCGAAAACCTGGTGCTGCCTTATCGCTCCTATCGTTTCGGCTATGTCTATCGCAACGAGAAGCCCGGTCCCGGCCGCTTCCGCCAGTTCGTGCAGTTCGATGCCGACACGATCGGCACCGCTGCCGGTGGACAGTCGAGCGCGGCGGCCGACGCCGAAATGTGCATGATGGCCGCCGATACCATGGAAGCGCTCGGCATTCCCCGCGGCTCCTATGTGGTGAAGGTGAATAACCGCAAGGTGCTGGACGGGGTGCGCGATGCGCTTGGCATTTCAGATGACGGCCAATGGCTCACGGTGATGCGCGCGGTCGACAAGCTCGATCGGCTAGGCATCGCCGGCGTCAAACAATTGCTCGGCGAAGGCCGCAAGGACGAGTCAGGCGATTTCACCAAGGGCGCCGGGCTGAAGGAAGCGGACATCGCGCTCGTGGTCTCATCGGTCGAACAGGGTGATGGGCCGGTCGATCCGCGATTGCGTGACAGCAAGATCGGACAGCAGGGCTGCGAAGAGCTGGAAGACATCGGCAAACTTGTCGCGGCGTCCGGCTACGGCTCGGACCGGATCATGATCGATCCCTCGGTCGTCCGTGGCCTCGAATATTACACTGGTCCGGTTTTCGAGGTTGAGCTTCTGCTCGACACCAAAGACGAAAAAGGCCGCCCCGTGCGCTTCGGCTCGGTCGGTGGCGGCGGACGCTACGATGGCCTCGTCTCGCGCTTCCGCGGCGAGGTGGTGCCGGCAACCGGATTTTCCATCGGGGTGTCGCGCTTGCAGGCTGCGCTCACGCTGCTCGGCAAGCTCGATACGCGCGCTGAGTCCGGCCCCGTAGTTGTCACGGTGTTCGACCGCGATCGCGTCGCCGATTACCAGAAAATGGTCGCAGAACTACGCAACGCCGGAATCCGCGCCGAGCTTTATCTGGGCAACCCGAAGAACATGGGCAACCAGCTCAAATATGCCGATCGCCGCAATGCGCCGTGCGTGATCATCCAGGGCTCGGACGAGAAGGCGAAGGGCAAGGTTCAGGTCAAGGATCTCATCCTCGGCGCAGGCCTCACCGACACAGAAGACCGCGAGGAATATCTGAAAAAGCAGGCCGAGGCGCAAACCGAGGTCGACGAAAGCGAACTCGTGACGGCTGTGCGCAAAATATTGGCACGGCATGCCGTGACATGGGGTTAGCTAATACATTCAGGCGTCATGCCCGGCCTTGTGCCGGGCATCCACGTCCTGTTTGATAGAGAAGACGTAGATGGTCGGGACATAGGCGAGCGGAAGCGACGCCGTCCTTCAGACGGCTATGCCCGGCCATGACGGCAAGTAGAAGTGGAAATGAGGAGAAAGAAATGCCCGAAATCACCGTCAGCATGGCCGTCGGCCGCACCGATGAGCAGAAGGCCGGCATGATGCGCGATATCACGCAGGCGCTGGTGAAGAATCTTGGCGTCGATGCCGACGCCGTCGTTATTCAGATCAACGAGGCGCCGCTCGCCCACAAGATGAAGGGCGGCAAGACTTTCGTCGAGCGCGCCGCCGCGGCGAAGAAGTGACGCGCAGCGTCGTCCATGGACGCACGTGACGTCATCAAGGTCGGCATGAGCGCCGAACGCAGCCTGATCGTGCCGCCCGAGCGCACGGTCGGGCATTTCGTTCCCGGCATGCCGATGGTCTATGCGACGCCGATGATGATCCTGGAGATGGAGCTGGTCTCCGGCGACGCCATCAAATCCTGCCTGGAGCCGGGTTGGGTCACGGTCGGCACTGAAGTCGATATCCGTCATCTTGCCGCGACGCCGGTCGGTGCGACGGTACGAACCCTCGCGCGCGTTGTCGGCGTCGAGCGGCGGGTGATCCGCTTTGAAGTCGAGGCGTTCGACGACAAACGCCGGATCGGCGAGGGACGTCACGCCCGCGGCCTCGTCAATATCGAGGCTTTTACCAAGCAGTTCGGCGGGATTTAGAACTAACCCTATCCTCCGTTCGTCATGCCCGGCCTTGTGCCGGGCATCCACGTCTTTAGCGCCGATGGCAAAAAGATTCGTGGATGGCCGGGTCATAGGCGAGCGGAAGCGACGCCGTTCTTCGAACGGCTATGCCCGGCCATGACGGAAGAGAAAAACTATTTCGCCAATTCCTTCGAACGGCGCGTCGCTGCTGCGACCGCGCGCGTCATCAGCGATTGCAGCCCGTCTTTGCCCATCAGCACTTCCAGCGCGGCGGCCGTGGTGCCGGCGGGCGAGGTGACGTTCTGGCGCAGCGTCGCGGCGCTAAGTTCCGAGCGATGCAACAGCTCGCCCGAGCCCGCGACGGTTTCACGCGCGAGTTTGGTCGCGAGTTCTTCGGGCAAACCGGCCGCAACGCCGGCGCGTGCCAGTTCCTCCGCAAGCAGGAACACATAGGCCGGGCCGGAACCCGAGACCGCGGTCACCGCATCGATCAGGCCTTCTTCGGTGACCCATTCAACCGAACCGGTCGCGCGCAGCAGGCCGTCGGCGACGTCGCGCTGCGTGGCGCTGACATCCTTCGCCGCCACCGCAACCGTGATGCCGCGCCCGATCGCAGCCGGCGTGTTGGGCATCGCGCGCACGACGTGGCCGCCCAGGACTTCGCTCAGCGAAGCCATCGTCGTCCCGGCCATGATCGAGACGACGAGCGTCGTCGCATCGACATAGGGCTTCAACACGGGTCCCGCCTCGCGAAAGGCCTGCGGCTTCAGCGCCACCATGAAAGCGGCGACGGTTCCGCAATCCTGCGGCGAGGGGTTGTGGCGCACGCCTTTGGCAAGGTGCGCACGGATTTCTTCCGACGGCTGCGGCTCGATCACCGCGACGTGGCGCGCATCAAGCCCCTGCGCGAGCCAGCCCGAAAGCATCGCGCCGCCCATCTTTCCCGCGCCGGCGAGAACGATGGTGCCGGAGGTGTTCTTCAAACTGTTTGTGCCGCTCACGCTGTCACCGCAAATCATCCGTCGTCCCTGCGACCCGTCTCCGCCAAGGCTTCGCCGGGGTAGGGCTCCTGGGGCGCCGAAGCTTTAGCGAAGGCGGCACGCAGGGACCCATAGCCACAGATGTTCGTAGTCTATCGGGATTTTTGCAACAACCGTCGGGCGACAAAATGCTGCCGCGGCATATGGGTCCCGGATCGCGCTCGTTTCGCTCGCTTGTCCGGGACGACGCGAGAGTGGCCCTACGCCTCGCCCTCGGTGTCGAACATCGCGGCGCTCATGGCCTCGGCAGCGCTCTTGCCGGCCCAGACCACGAACTGGAACGCCGGATAGTAGCGCTCGCAGGCGTGGAGCGCGCTGACCAGCATGGTCTCGCATTGCGCGGTCGAGGCGGGGAGGCGGCCGGGCAGCACCAGCGCCTGACGGTACATGATCATGCCGGTGTGGGTCCAGATATCGAAATGCCCGACCCACAACTGCTCGTTGATGGCGGCGATCAGCCGCTGCACTTCGGCGCGCCTTGGTTCCGGAATCTTCATGTCGAAGGCGCAGGCCAGATGCAGCGCCTCGATCTCGTTCATCCAGGTGAAGGAAAGCTGGTAGTCGGTCCAGTTGCCCCTGGAGACGATCGTGACCTCGTCTTCGCCAGAGCGCTCGAACGACAGGTTATTGTCGGTGGCCACATCCTCAACGACCGCAAGAGGATTGTTCGGGGAATCGATGATGCCTTCGAGGAGGGACATGCCGTCTCGACCTTGCCTTTTCAAAATTCGGATACGAGCGATACGCACACGGCACGCCGACATGCGCACTCTTCTAGCGCGCCGTGGCGGCTCGCACGCCCCGATGATCCGTATCGTCGGGATCAGGGCTTGCCGGGACGAAGTGATGTGATTTGCGGAATCGGCGCAACGGCGTGGTGAGTCCATCCACAGGCTAGGGCCAAATCGTCCACAGCTCTTCTTGCGCGTTAACTTTTGCGAGGAGAACAAATCGGAATCAGAATAGCCCGCCGGCCCAATCGTTAACTTTTGAATCCTCGGGAACCGCTGCGAAGCATCGCGAGAGGCGCCGACCATGACCCCAACAAGGGTTCTTGCCGCTGTCGCCGCCGCTCGCCATATTCGCCTGGCGCGGGGCGTAGTTTGCAGCCCTTGCCGCGGAACGAGGGCACCATGAATCAAACGACGCAGGAAGCCGGAACGTCTGATGCTTCTGAACAGGCACCGGTCCATCCGCGATTTACAAAACCGCAGCGCGTGGCCTTCGTGCAGTCGGCCTGGCATCGCGACGTCGTCGCCGAATGCCGCGAAGCCTTCCTCGCCGAGATCGAGGCGCGTCACATCGCGCGCGCCCATATCGACGTGTTCGAGGTGCCGGGTTCCTTCGAGATTCCGTTGCATGTGCAGTTGCTCGCCAAGACGCGCCGTTACACCGCGATCGTGGCGGCCGGCCTCGTGGTCGATGACGCGTATGTCGCCGAGACCGTGATCAGGGCGCTGATGGACGTGCAGTTGCGCACCGAGATTCCGGTGTTTTCGGCGGTGGTGACGCCGCAGCAATTCCGCGAAACCGCGGATGCGGATTTCCTGCACCGGCATTTCGCGGCCAAGGGTGTGGGCGTAGCGGTGGCCTGCGCCAACACGCTGCTCAGCCTCGAGCGGTTGCGCGGACAGGTCGCCGCCGGGATCGTCTGAAGCCCCCTCATCGACGAGGTGTCCGGCCATGGGACGCCGCCGCGTGCGCGACGTTTTGCCCGGTTCCCGGTTAAGATTACGTCTTAACTAAGTATTAAGGATGCGTTTGCGGGTGCGAAAACCGCTGCCTAGCGTGCCCCAAAGACTGCTTCGTAAACAGTAACGGGTGTGTGCGTCATGAAAACCAGAATGTACGGAACGCTGCTTGCGTCGGTCGGTGCGATCGTGCTGACAGTTACCGCGAACGAGAGCTTTGCCGCTTCGCGTGGGGGCGGTGCCTCCGCGCATTCGACCTCGCATCGATCGGCGGCGCACCGCTTCCATCACCACAGGTCGCAAGACGGATTTGTCTGGGGTGACGACGGCTATTTCTATGGGCCGACCGCGGATACTCCGCTGGATGGCGCACCGCTGACCGGCGAGGTCCGCAATTCCAACGCCAGCGATATTCCCTGGGATTGGGCCCATCGCTATCCGCCGGTGGTTACCCCGTCTGGACGTCCCTACGTTTCGAGTTGCGGCGCTGAAACCGTGACGGTCCCCGACGGCCGTGGCGGGACGGGGCAGGTCAACATCACCAGGTGTTATTGAGGCGGGCCGGAGATCGTGTGATCGATCTCCGATTTCCAGTTCAATCGAACAGGCTTGATACCGACTCTTCGGCAGCCGTGCGGCCGATCGCTTCAGCGATCAGGGCCGATATCGGCAGCGTGCGGATGTTGGGGGACTTGATCACCGCTTCGGTCGGCTGGATCGAGTCGGTGATGACCAGTTCCTTCAACCGCGAGGAGGTGACGCGCGTGACCGCGCCGCCCGACAGCACGCCGTGGGTGATATAGGCGTAGACTTCCTTGGCGCCGTTGGCGAGCAGCGCATCGGCGGCATTCACCAGCGTGCCGCCGGAGTCGACGATGTCGTCCACCAAGATGCAGGTATAGCCGGCAACGTCGCCGATCACGTTCATCACCTCGGATTCGCCGGCGCGCTCGCGGCGCTTGTCGATGATGGCGAGCGGGGCGTTGATGCGCTTGGCCAGTCCGCGGGCGCGCACCACGCCGCCGACGTCCGGCGACACCACCATCACATTGGCAAGGTCGAACCGTTCGCGGATGTCGCGCACCATGACAGGCGAGGCATAGAGATTGTCGGTCGGAATGTCGAAGAAGCCCTGGATCTGTCCGGCGTGCAGATCGAGCGTCATGACGCGGTCGGCGCCGGCATGCGTGATCAGGTTCGCCACCAGCTTGGCGGAGATCGGCGTGCGCGGTCCGGCCTTGCGGTCCTGCCGGGCGTAGCCGAAGTAGGGCACGACGGCGGTGATGCGGCGCGCCGAAGCACGGCGCAGCGCGTCCGTGATGATCAGGAGCTCCATCAGGTGATCGTTGGCCGGGAACGAGGTCGACTGGATCACGAAGACGTCGGAACCGCGGACGTTTTCCTGGATTTCGACGAAGATTTCCATGTCCGCAAAGCGGCGGACGATCGCCTTGGTCAGCGTCAGGTTCAGCCCGTTGGCGATTTCCTTCGCCAGCGCCGGATTGGAGTTGCCGGCGACAAGCTTGATCGAGCCGTTCTTGGCCGACATCGAGATTTCTCCCCGCGCCTTGCTGGAGACTACATTCAGCATATCGCAAACCCTACGAAAGCGCGTTCCGATAGCGGGTTGATATCAAGAGCCTAACCCGGCTGGCAACCCGGCCGCCCGGTTTTCCCGGGCAAAAATGCCCATTTCCACGTGGCTTTGGCTAATAGCTCGTATAGGCGAGGGCGCCGACGGCGATTTCGCCCTCATGCGGCGCCGGAGAAGCGTCCGCGCTGGCGACCGCCGGCCCGCGCCTGGCGGGGGCCGCAGGCGGTGCAGGCTGGGGCGCATCGGCCGGAGAAGTTCCATTGATCATGCTGGTCAGACCGCCCAGGCCGGCTTGTGCGATCTTGCGCAACACCAGGTCGTCCGCTGCGGCCCAGGCGTCGCGGCCGGCCTTGCCGGCCGGCTCCTCGCCGGAAAGGCGAAGGGCGCGCTGCTGGTTCTGGTCGTAGACGTCCCACACCCAGGCGATGGTGGTGCGGCCGTGGTTGATCTGCGCCGCGAGATAGCCCTTCACGCGGTACGCGGCCGTGCCTTCACGGGACACGATCGAAAGGCTCCGCAGCTTGGACTCGCTGTCCAACATACTCACCATCCGCTCGAACACCTGGGGTGGCGGCCCGTCGATGGATTCGAACGCAACCGTCGGGCCGCTTGTGCTGTTGCTGGCCATCGCAAAGGAATTGTTCGCCGCACCACCAGCGCAGCCGCCGAGGCCGCAAGCCGTCATCAGCAGAAGCGCTGCTGCTGCGGGGCGGGATGCGATCCGAAAAACGCGGGACAAAATGAGGTCGCTCATGAACTAAGAGCGATATCGTTAAAATCGATTAACGTCTAGGGCACAGCAATGACGCGATCACGCCGATGCGCGTTCGGTTCACCGTTGGAGCTTGATCTGTTCGTGGCCTAGCTTTCAAGAACTATGGCGTGAACGTGGCGGCCGTAATCGGCCTCCTTGCGGTGCACGGAACGGCGGTAGCTGAAAAAACGCTCGTCGGCATAAGTGTCGATGCCGGTATCATCGACGAACAGCACGCCGGCATTCTCCAGCCGCTTGCGGATAAAGCCGGCCAGATCGAACATCGCATGGCTTTCGCGCGCCGCGGCCACGAAGTAGCGCGTGTTCTCCGCGTCGGCCTCGACGAACCGCTCGACGAATTCGTTGCCGACTTCGTAGGACTGCTGGCGGATCAGCGGCCCGACCGCCGCGACGACATTGGCGCGATCGGCGCCCAGTTTTTCCATCGCCTCCACCGTGGCCTCGATCACGCCGGTCAGCGCGCCCTTCCAGCCCGCATGCGCCGCGCCAATCACGCGCGCCTTCGGATCGGCGAACAAAATCGGGCCGCAATCGGCGGCCGTGACGCCGATCGCCAGCCCCTCGGTGCGGGTGACGATGGCGTCGGCTCTCGGCCGCGCCGCGGTGTCCCACGGGGCTGATGCCGTGACGACGTCAGGCGAATGAATCTGGAACACGGTGAGAAGGCGCTCCGGCGCAACGCGCAGCGCCGTTGCCATCCGACGGCGGTTTTCCGCGACATGCGCCGGATTGTCGTCGGAGCCTACGCCGCCGTTCAGTCCGGCGTAGATTCCTTCGGAGACGCCGCCCTCGCGGCTGAAGAAGGCATGGTGCAGGCCGGGCACGGCCGAGAGCAGGGCAGATTGTAGTGGAGCGGATTTGACATTCGCTCCCTCCTGGCCGCGTACTTCTGATGCGAATGTCAAATCCAAAGCTCCACTACAGATTGATATTTGCTAGTGATCCTTTGATTCTAACATTTGCAAAAAGCGCCAACCAGACCGGGGTGCAAATGTTAGAATCAGATCACTAGTGTCATGATGTTTTCGCTTCAGCCTTGTCCTCAGGTGTCTCGTCGGCGAAGCCTGCCAGCGTGGTGAGATTGGGCTCGGAGATGCCGAGCACCTTGAACATCTGTCCCATGCCGCTCCGGCCGCCGCCGACCAGCCGCTTCAGCGCGCTGGCGACGTCTTCGGAGGCCTCGCGCGTCGCCTTCGCCATCAGATTCACCGCGCGGGTCTCGATCCCGAGCCGCTTGAGAAAATCACCTTGTGGTACCGGGCCGTGAACGCCAGCGCCGAGATCCTCAGTGGCACGTACCAGCGCTTGAAAGTCCACATGCGCGGTCACATCGGCCTGCCCCGGATTTTCCAGAGGGTCGGCAAAGCTGTGGCGGGCGATGGCCTGAAGCGTATCGCCGGCATCGCTGCGGACATGGCCATAATCGATGATGAGCGCCGCACCTTCCTGATCGCGGACGCGGCTTGCGATCCTCATGATTTCCGCATCCGGCCGCCACTCGAACACCGCGCCGACGGGAGCTGCACGCACCCACGAGGGCAACAGCACGTCGAAACGCGGAATGGGATTGCTCGCCACGCCGAAGGCGAGCTTGCCGCTATCGTCGAGTTCGACCGTGCGCTCATGCCAGCCGTTCTCGGCCTTGACCGCCTGATGGATCGGCAGCACGTCGAAATATTCGTTGGCGAAGATCACGGAAGGGCCGTCGGGCACGTCGTCGATGGTGTCATGCCAGGTAATGTTGCGCGAACCTGACAGCGCCGACTTCTGCTTGTCGCGCAGCACCGGATTGACCTCGACCAGATGGATGCTCAACGCCTGATAAAGCGGCGGCAGGACACGAAGCGCCCGCAATGCATCCGCCATCAAGGTGCCGCGCCCGGGGCCGATTTCGATCAGCCGCAGCAGCGGCGGTGAATCGATCGCTTTCCACACCGAGGCCGCCCACAATCCGAGCAACTCGCCGAACATCTGGCTCACTTCGGGCGCGGTGATGAAATCGCCTTCGCGCCCGAGCGGATCCTTGGAAAGGTAATAGCCGTGCTGGGGATGCATCAGGCACAGCTCCATGTAACGCCATACCGGGATCGGGCCAGACGACTTGATCAGCTTCTTGATTTCCGCCAGCAGCGGGGAAGTTTCCGTCACGAGATTTCCTAAATTGGCGCTACCGTTTCAGCCGCCTTTCGGCGCCGCGCCGCTGCAATAATGATAGCTCCGGCAATAATCATGGGCACTGAAAGCAGCATGCCCATGGTAAGCCCGCCCCACAAAAATCCGAGCTGTGGGTCGGGCTCCCTGAAAAACTCACCGATAATACGCGCAATTCCATAGATCGTGATGAAGCTGCCGAGGATCAAGCCGGGGCGTTTCAGCGCACCCATCCGAATCATCACCGCCAGAATAGTGAACAGGACGATGCCCTCAAGCGCAGCCTCGTAGAGCTGGCTCGGGTGACGTGGAATTGGCCCGCCATTCGGAAATATCATCGCCCATGGCAAGGTGGGATCGGCCGCGCGGCCCCACAACTCGCTGTTGATGAAGTTCGCGATCCGGCCGAGAAACAACCCGATCGGTCCGACCGCGGTGACGATGTCGCCAAGCGACAGGATCGAGATGTTGTTTCGTCGCGCAAACAGCATCACGGCCGCGACGCAGCCGAGAAAGCCGCCGTGAAACGACATTCCGCCCTTCCATAGTTCGAAGATCTCGGCGGGATGCTGCATGAAGAACATCGGATTGTAGAACAGCACATAGCCTGTGCGGCCGCCGACGATGATTCCGATCGTCACCCACAGTATGAAATCATCCAGCTGCGGGAGCGTGACCGGCGAAGGCCCGGCCCAGAACTTTACGTTCTTGATTAGCGCGCGCGCATAGATCCAGCCGAGCACGATGCCGCCGATATAGGCGAGCGCATACCAGCGAACGACGAACGGGCCGATCGCGAAGGCGACGGGATCGAAGACAGGAAAAGCGATGGTGAGTAAGGGCATTCGCGGGTCGCGGGCTCGTGGCGCTGTTAACCAACAGCCTGCTTCTAACATTCGTATCCCGATTTGGCAGGCACTTTTGCGAATGCAGGATCAAAAGTGAGAGCGCTCTTGAACCGCAGGCTGTGGATCGCCATTATCTATGCAGGACTGCACAAACCGGCCGGAGGTGAGGGATGACCCAGACCAGCAATCGATTTTTCGACGAGATCGGGCGTTTGATGAACGATGCG
Source organism: Bradyrhizobium erythrophlei (assembly GCF_900142985.1). Taxonomy (NCBI): domain Bacteria; kingdom Pseudomonadati; phylum Pseudomonadota; class Alphaproteobacteria; order Hyphomicrobiales; family Nitrobacteraceae; genus Bradyrhizobium; species Bradyrhizobium erythrophlei. The sequence continues at coordinate 1,338,728 of NZ_LT670849.1, read as the reverse complement.
GCCGGTGCCGCCCAGGGCGTCAAGCGCGAGGTCGATACCGTGGTGCGCAACCAGGCCGAAAAAATCCTGCGCGATCTCGACGTGGTCAAGCGCGAGGAGTTCGAGGCCGTCAAGGACATGGCGCGTCTGGCGCGTGAGGAAAACGAGGCGCTGAAGACACGTATTGCGGCCCTCGAAGCCAAGCTCGGCGGCGCCTCATGACACCGACGGATTGAAACGATCAACCCGTCCTTCTCGTCGAATGGCGAAGACCAAGAGCGATCGGCCCATTATTGCGTTTGAATCGCAGCAGGCCTGGAATGACTGGCTTGCAGCCGAGGCTGCGGATTCGGAGGGCCTTTGGCTCAAGTTGGCGAAGAAGTCCTCCGGCATTGCCAGTGTTTCAAAATCGGAAGCCGTCGATACCGCGCTTTGTCACGGCTGGATCGACGGCCAGCTCGATAGCTTTGACGACAAGTATTCGCTCGTCCGCTTCACGCCGCGCCGTCAAGCCAGCAAGTGGTCTGAAAGAAATCGCAGCCGCGCGCTTGAATTGATCAAGCTGGGACAGATGCTGCCTGCCGGCATGAAGGAGGTCGAACGCGCCCAAAAAGATGGGCGTTGGGGAGCCGCCTATGCGCCGCAAAGCACGGCAGACGTCCCCGACGATCTTCGGGCGGCGCTGGCAAAGAACAAGAAGGCGAGCAAGTTTTTCGAAGCTCTCGACCGAGTCAACCGCTACTCGATTCTTTACCGCATCCATAATGCGAAGAAGCCCGAAACCCGGGCGGCGCATGTCAAAAAATTCGTCGCGATGCTGGCGGCCGGGGAAACCATCCATCCGTCGAAATCCAAACGCTAGGACGCGGGTCATAGAGGCCTGATGCGGATCGCCATCGTCTCTAGCGGACCGTGCTGGAGACGAAGCTCGGCGAGGCGGCGTAATGCGCGACTATTGTCGTAGCCGCCGGGCTTTGCAGGCGAAATGATGGATCGAGACGCCCGAGGCTGACATTTTGGTCAGTTGGAGCCGGCTACCTCTAGCTGGCGCCGGGCTGTCATGCTTTGATGTATTCAGGCGCGAAATGAAGATGACATCCGGCATCTCCGTTACTCTGGAACATTGATTGTGACCAATAAGCTTGCCGAGGTTTCCCAGCAGGTTGTCGATGATCTGCAACGCAGGCTTGACGAGTCGGTTGCGCAGCAGGCCGCCACTGCCGACATACTCAAGATCATCAGCCGCTCGACCTTCGACCTCCAGACCGTTCTCGAAACGCTGATCAAGTCCGCAGTCGAGTTGAGCGGTGCTGACAGGGGCTCGATCTTCCTTCGCGACGGCGATCTCTTTCCGTTGAAGGCGGCGTCCAGCACCACGCCCGAGTTCCTGCAATATTGGGCGGCGAATCCGCCGAAAGCGGGCCGCGGTTCGGCGACCTCACGGGTCATCGCATCGGGAAAGATCGAAGTTATTCCCGATGTGCTTGAGGACCCGGACATGGAGATGCCCGCGGGTTCGCTGAACAGGATTCGCGCGGCGCTCGGCGTGCCGATGCTCCGGAGCGACAAGGTCGAGGGCGTCATTGTGCTGACGCGGCCGGAGCCCGGCCCTTTCGGCAAAAGCCAGATCGATCTGGTGCAAACCTTTGCCGACCAGGCCATGATTGCGATCGAGAACGTTCGCCTGTTCGACGAGGTGCAGGCTAAAACTGCCGACCTTTCGGAATCGCTACAACAGCAGACCGCGACCGCCGATGTGCTGAAGGTCATCAGCCGCTCGGTGTTCGACCTGCAACCGGTTCTCGATACGCTCGTCGACGCTGCATACAAACTCTGCGGCGCCAAAGTGGGCCTGCTCTATTTGCGCGGCGAGGAGGCCTTTGAATGCAAGGCGGTCGCCGGCGCCGGCGTCACGGAAGCGAGCCGCCTGTTCAGGGGACGCCCGATACGGGCAGGTCGCGGCACCGCCGGAGAACGCGTGATCTTGACGGGAGAAGTCCAGAGCATCACCAGCTTCCTCGATGATCCCGAAATGGATCCCAAGATCCGGGATGCAATTCTAAATGCGGACAGTTCGGGTTCGAGCATCAGCCAAATTCGCTCGACGCTCGCCGTCCCGATGACACGCGACAATGCCGTGGTCGGTGTGATGGTGATCGGGTGTTCGCAAACCGGGCCATTCCCTCAACGTCAGATCGAACTCCTGCAGACCTTTGCCGACCAGGCCGTGATCGCGATCGAAAACGCCCGCCTGTTCGACGAGGTGCAGACCAAGACAGCCGACTTGGAGGAATCGCTGCAACACCAGACCGCGACCTCCGAGGTGTTGCAGGTCATCAGCCGCTCGCCCGGCGAACTCGATCCCGTGTTCCAGACCATTCTGGCCAGCGCGACCAGAATCTGTGACGCCCAATTCGGTCTGCTGCTTCTCTACGAGGATGGCGGCTTTCGCTGTACCTCGACCTTCAATCTGCCGCCGACGTTTGCGGAAACCTTCCTGCGTAATCCGGTGATCTACCCGCCGCCGATCGATCCGCTGGGACGGCTGATTGAAACCCGGCAGCTCGTCCATGTCGTCGACGTCAAACAAGAGCCGGCCTACCTCACCGGCTTTCCGCCGATTGTGGAACTGGTCGAACTCGGCGGCGCACGCACGCTTCTGCTCGTACCGATGTTTAGGGAAAACGACATTGCCGGCGTGATCGCCATCTTCCGGCAAAACGTTCACGCGTTCTCCGACAAGCAGATCGATCTGGTGACAAGCTTCGGCCGTCAGGCCGTGATCGCCATCGAGAATGCCCGCCTGCTCGGCGAATTGCACAAACGCACCGACGATCTCAGCGAATCCCTTCGGCACCAGACCGCGACCTCCGAGGTACTCAAGGTCATCAGTCGGTCGCCCGGTGAGCTCGACCCCGTATTCCAGACGATCCTGGCCAGTGCGACCGGCATCTGCGACGCCCAATTCGGCAATCTGTTCGTTCTCCACGAAGACGGTGGTCTTCGCTGTGCCTCGGTGTTCAGTTTACCAGCAGCGTTCGCGGAAACCTTTTCACGCAATCCCGTGATCTACCCGCCGCCGATCGATCCGCTGGGGCGGTTGATCGCAACCCGGCAACTTGTTCATATCCTCGACGTCGCGCAGGAGCCGGCGTACCTCACCGGTTTCCCGCCGATCGTGGATCTTGTCGAACTCGGCGGCGCCAGGACGGTTCTGCTGGTGCCGATGTTGAAGGAAGACAAACTCGTCGGCGTGCTAGCCATCTTCCGGCAGACCGTGCAAGCGTTCTCGGAAAAGCAGATCGACCTGGTGACGAGCTTCGCCAGCCAGGCCGTGATCGCGATTGAAAATGCCCGCCTGCTGAGCGAATTGCGCGAACGCACCGACGATCTCAGCGAATCCCTGCAGCAGCAGACCGCGACCGCCGACGTGCTCAAGGTCATCAGCCGGTCGGCGTTCGATCTGAAATCGGTCCTTACCACGCTGACCGAGTCCGCGCAGTCGCTGTGCGGCGCGTCACTGGGCATCATTTGCCTGCGCGACGGCGAGGTGATGCGGCTGCAAGCCGAATCCGGCTGCACGCCGGCTTTCGTCGAATTCATGCAGGCCCACCCGATCAAGCCAGGCCGCGAAACGATCACCGGCCGCGTCTTCGTGGATGGCACGCCGGTTCACGTCCCGGACGTCGAGCTCGACGCGGAATATAATTTTGGTAACGCGCCGACGATCGGCGCCTACAGGGCGGTGCTTGCGGTGCCGCTGATGCGCGACGGCGCGGTCGAAGGCGTGTTGTTGCTGGGAAGACCGGAGCCTGGACCGTTTGGCCAGCGCCAGCAGGAACTCGTGCAGACCTTCGCCGACCAGGCCGTGATCGCCATCGAAAACGTTCGGCTGTTCGATGAGGTCCAGGCGCGCACCAGGGAGCTTTCGCTGTCGCTGGAGGACCTTCGCACGGCGCAAGATCGTCTGGTGCAGACCGAAAAGCTTGCTTCGCTCGGCCAGCTCACCGCCGGTATCGCGCACGAAATCAAGAACCCGCTTAACTTCGTCAATAATTTCTCGTCCCTGTCGGGCGAATTGATCGACGAGCTCAATGATCTGCTCCAATCGGCCAAGCTCGACGGCAAGACGCGCGAGGAGGTCGACGAACTCACGCAGATGCTCAAGGGCAACCTCGACAAGGTCGTGCAACACGGCAAGCGCGCCGATTCGATCGTCAAGAATATGCTGCTGCATTCGCGCGAAGGTTCGGGCGACCGTCGTCCCGCCGACATCAATACGATCGTCGAGGAAAGCCTCAATCTCGCTTATCACGGAGCGCGGGCCGAAAAATCCGGTTTCAATATCACACTGCAGCGCGACCTCGATCCATCCGCCGGAATCATCGATCTCTACCCGCAGGAGATCACGCGGGTGTTCCTCAATCTCATTTCCAACGGCTTTTATGCAGCCAACAAGCGCAAGGAAGCTGCTAGCGACGGTTTCGAGCCTTTGCTGACGGCCACCACGAAAAACCTCGGCAGCAAGGTCGAAATCCGGATCCGCGACAACGGAACCGGCATCCCGGCTGAGGTCAAGGACAAGATGTTCAATCCTTTCTTCACCACCAAGCCCGCAGGCGAAGGAACCGGACTTGGCCTGTCGATGAGCCACGACATCATCGTGAAACAGCACGGCGGCAAGATTGACGTCGAAACCGAACCCGGCGCATTTACCGAATTCATCATTACGCTGCCTCGCGCGGCAGTACAGACTGGAGGCCGAACTTGAGCGTTTACATACTCGTCGTTGACGACGAGCCGGATGTCGAAGAGCTGTTCCGCCAACAATTTCGGCGTGACCTGAAATCCGGGCGCTTCACGATGGAGTTTGCGCCGTCGGCGCCCGCGGCGCTGATCCGCGCCGCCGAGATCAGGGATCCGTCGCTGATCCTGATCCTGTCGGACATCAACATGCCCGGGATGAGCGGGCTCGACATGCTGCCAAAGGTGCGCGCCGAACGGCCCGACGTTCCCGTCATCATGATCACCGCTTATGGCGATGCAGATACGCGCCGCAAGGCGATCGAGGGCGGTGCGGTGGGATTGTTGACCAAACCGATCGATTTTGTGTTGTTGCGCCACGAGATCGATGTTCGGCTTGGGCAGCCCGCATGACCGCGACCATCCTCGTCGTCGATGATGAGCCGGACCTTGAGGCTCTTGTCTTGCAGAAGTTCCGCAAGCAAATTCGCGATGGCGCGGTGAGCTTCATGTTTGCTCATGACGGCGTGGAGGCATTGCAGTCGATCGAAAATCATCCGCATGTCGATCTGGTCGTCTCGGACATCAACATGCCGCGGATGGACGGCTTGTCCTTGTTGCAGAAATTGCAGGAGGCCGAAGACAAGAAGTCGACCATCATCGTCTCGGCCTATGGCGACATGAGCAATATCCGCACCGCGATGAACCGCGGAGCGTTCGATTTCCTGACCAAGCCGATCGACTTCACCGATCTCGAAACGACCATCGATAAAACCATTCGTCACGTCGAGGCGATGCGCGAGGCGCGCCGCCGCCAGGCCGAGGCCGAGCGCGCGCATGCATCGCTCTCGCGTTATTTCTCGCCCCAGATCGCCTCAAGGCTTGCTGCCGCCGGCGAAGGCGACGGCATGGAGGTGCACTGGCGCGATGTCGCGGTGATCTTCACCGACATCGCCGGTTTTACGTCGCTGGTGGAAAATGTTGCGCCCGACGTGCTCGGCACGCTGCTCAACGAATATGTGGGCGGGATGACCGATGTCGTCTTTGCGCATGAAGGTACCGTCGCCAAGATCATCGGCGATGCCATCCAGATTCTCTTCAACGCGCCGGGCGACCAGCCGGATTATGCGGCCCGCGCCATTGCCTGCGCACATGCCCTGGATGACTGGGCCGAGGCGTTTCGCGAGCGCTGGAAATCCAAAGGCGTGAATTTCGGCGCAACCCGGATCGGCGTTCACGCCGGCCCCGCGCTGGTCGGCAATTTCGGCGGCAGCCGCTTCTTCGACTACACCGCTTATGGCGATACCATCAACACGGCAGCCCGGCTCGAGGCCGCCAACAAGTTTCTCGGCACACGCATTTGCGCCAGCGCCGTGGTCGCCGACGGCACCAAGGCTTTTCGCGGCAGGCCGGTCGGCGATCTCTTGTTGCGCGGGCGCAGCGAGCCGCTGCGGGCCTACCAGCCGCTGGCGGCGGCCGCATTTGAAGGGGCGGCGACGGCGCAATACTGCGACGCCTTTGCCAAGCTGGAGGCCGGAGACGCCGCGGCGATGCCGGCCTTTGCGGCGCTGATCGGATTGCATGCCGGCGACGCGCTGGCCGGCTTTCATCTCAGGCGGCTGTTGAACGGGGCTAACAGCGCGCGCATTCAATTGGAGTAGCCTCGCCCCGACTCCGCAGCGGAAACGAAGTCCTGATCTAATTTACTGTATAGGTCAGAGACGCTGACGTAGACTCCTTGTGCGAATCCCTGTGTACTTACCCCGCCCCCTGTCTATGAGGTTGTGCTGTGCTTCAGTTCAACGCTGCCGAGCTTGTTATCGGCGCGGCGGCAGGCGAAGGCGAAAAACACCACTACATTCCGTCCCTCTGCACTTGCGCATGGACGGGAGACGATGATCGCTTGTGCGAATACAGCCGGCCCCACAAAGAAGTGAAGCCGAGGCGCACCCATCCGGACGGGACTAGTTACGTTCGGGGTCTTTACAATGTGCCGAAGAACGATGCCGAAGTATCCGAGTTCATCGAGCACCAGTTCTTCAAAGTAACAGATGATCAGGCGGCGCGCGTTCTACAGCGCATACGTGCCGGCGAGAATATCAACTGGGATACCGATACCCGGAGCGCTTGGTCGCGGTTTGTCATTTCGATCATGCTTCGGAATCCAGAGCACATCACGCGCTTGGCGGCCGAAGTCGCGCAGTTCTTCAGCGCCGCAGATGCGGAAGAGCGGTATCAAAAGATCAGAAAGTCGGATGACCCGGAAACCTATGCGCAGCATCTGGCGCTGAGTAACTTCCGGCCGATTGGACGCGCTAGCGTCATCGCCATTCAAAAGGTGATCGACAGCCCGCTCATGGGAGGTCGTTTGAACGCGATGCGGTGGTCTGTCGTCACGTTCAAGGGCGAACGCTATCCGCTTCTCACGTCCGATCGACCGATCTTGATGACCAACGGCCTCATGAATCCTGGCGATCACTTGGCCATTCCGATCGGCCCGCGAATGCTCTTTGTTGCCACCAACAACGAAGAGACGGAGAATAACATCCGCCGCGTAGATACTAACGCGCTTATCGCCCAGGTTAACGACCGTGTCGCCTCACAAGCGCGAAAGTACGTATACGGGACCGACGACAGGCAGCTTCGTTTTGTCGAGAAACGGCTTGGAAGAAAGTGGCCGTCAACGCCGCTTGAATGTCGTTTTGTCTAACGTGGCTCGGGGAACGGTTGGGTACTGTGCTCCGAGATGACAAACGAGCCTGAGGGACAACATCACCACTACATTCCCGTCTTCTATTTAAAGCAGTGGGCCAATGATCGTAAGCGGCTGATCGAATTTAGCCGGCAAGGTCCCGTACGCGCCGTCAAACCGCGGCCTACTTCGCCGAAGGGCACAGGGTACGTGCCTGGGTTGTACGCATTAGACGATATCGACCCATACGTCGTTAATGCTGTCGAGACCCTTTACATGAAGCCGAGCGACGGGCTCGCCGCCGACGCCCTTCAGTGCTTTATCGAAGAGAGGGAATTTCCCAAATCTCAACTGCGGTTTTCGTGGGCGCGCTTCATTCTGTCCCTGATGATGGGCTATCCAGAAGCCGTCGCTAATATGAAGCAGCAGCTTCGCGACAACGTACAGAAAATATACGAGAAAACTCGCAAGGAGGACGAACCACCTACATTTCAGGAATACGAGGCGATGCATGCCACTAATGATATGGGGCGTGGGCACGGCCGTCTTTTGATGGACCTGATGCAGGATTCTAAAATGGGACGCCTCCTCTTCGGCATGCATTGGGGCGTTCTGAAGTGCAAGAACTATCAGCACAACTTACTTACGTCCGATCGGGCGGTCGTCTCAAATCTGTTTCCGATCAGTGCGAACCACATATGCCTGCCGATTACGCCTAGGCATGTGTTCATTGCCTGCGCTACCGAAAAGTCCCAGCAGGAGTTTCTGAGGCTTGAGCCGCTCGACGTGATGGCTGCCATGAACGATAGGGTTGTGCGCCAGGCGCGCACTTACGTTTGGGGGACTGATGACGCGCAGTTGCGATTCATTCAGATAGACGAGGGCCTGGGCGCGATAAAGGTTCGCTCGATCAGGCGGGTGCGTAGCGAGCGGTGTCCCATTTCTGGTGGCGAGCGATCATGACGTTGAGAATGCAGATCAGCTTGCGCATGCAGGCCACGAGGGCCACCTTCGGCTCCTTTCCCTTGGCGATCAGGCGGCGATAGAAGGCCTTGGCGACTGGATTGTTCTGCGTGGCAGCGCCGAGGCAAGGCATGTAGATGGCGTTGCGGATCCAGCGGCGGCCGCCCTTGATGTGGCGCTCGCCCCGGCGCTTTCCACTGTCATCGTCGTAAGGAGCGATGCCTACCAAAGCGGCGGCGATCTTATCGTTCACTTGCCCGAGTTCTGGCATCCCTGCAACGAGGATCGCGGAGGTCGTTTCGGCAAAGCCCGGCACGCTCTCGATAATTTCGGCACGCTCGGCAAGGTGCGGTGTCGCCTTGACCTTGGCTGCGATCGCAGTCTCGAGCTTTTCAATTTCGGTCGCCAGACTCTTCAAGACGCGGGCTTGTGCTTTTTGAACCGGCCCCGGCGAGGCATGTGCGCTTTGGCTTTGCAATCGGATCTTCAACTCAACGAGCGCTAGGCGTGCTTTCACCAGGGCCGCCAGTTCCTCTTGCGCAGCATCATGTGTCTGGCTCGGCGTCTCGGCAAACCAGGCGATCATCTCAGCATCGATCGTATCACTCTTGGCAAGCCGTCCGGCCGATTGAGCGAAGTGACGAACCCGCTTTGGGTCCACGATCCGTACCTCGATGCCGGCATCGTGCAGCACCTTGCGCCATTCACGCTCGTAACCGCCGCTCGCCTCCATCACCGCCTTGCCTACCTGGTGCCTGCGAAGCCAGGCCACCAGTTTGCGGCGACCTTGGGCGGTGTTCGGACAGGTCTGCCGCACCGCCAATGCTCGAATGCACAGGTCCACCTTGTCTTTGGCGACGTCGATGCCCACGACAGCGAGTTGATTTTGTGCCATCATCCACTCCCTTCCTTGCTCGGTTCGGGCTCGAAGCCCTTGCAACTGTTCGGGTTGAGGAAGACACCGGAGCTGTCCCTCGCTCTGATACAGGTTTTGCCGCCTTTGGGGCGCTACGGGCTCAGTTCCAGCAACGGGCGGTTTTGATCCAACCGCCCGTTCGCACATCTTGCCAAAATTTGCGGACACAAGGGGCGTTTCGCGATCGTCACGGACGTTGGACGCGGGAGGCGATGGCCGCGGATGGCGCACCAGACGAATGCGCCGGTCGCGGACGACAAAGCCGCGTGGTCTTGACGCCTCGACGCTGGCGTGAAGCTCTTAAGAAGCTGACGCTTCTCAGGGGTGACGGTGACAAGAAAGCCCGATCGCCGGAGAGAGCGCGGAATAAGTCGTAAAGCCATCGCGCAGGGAATGCCGGATCGTTTCGGCGAACCTGTGGTGTACTTACTCGTGTGCTTTTTACTTTTGCGCACGAGGCTGCGGGCGAGCCAAACGCCCGGCATTCCCTGCTCCCTCCGATATCGAGGGGACAACGACAGGTTTAAAGCTCGGGCGAATCTCGTCGCGAGAACGCTGGGGCTATACGCTGACGGAGGACGATTTCTTTAACTTTGGGGGCCGGCCTACCCGTCGGGGCACAGGGAGCCCGCCAGAGAAATATCGCTTCATTTCCTTGTCATTTCGGCCCTTTGGGGCTAGAACGCCGCCACGTTCGCGGCCCCCGCACCCCTGGAGGCTTGCTGCGAGACGGAAACGGGCCGCGATGCGGCCTTTAACTTTTTAGAAAACAAGGACTTAACGCAATGGCGACCGTCAAGGAATTGAAGGCGACCGCGCGTCCGAAGAGCGGCAAGGGGGCCGCCCGGGCCGAGCGTCGCGCCGGGAGAGTGCCCGGAGTGATTTATGGCAACAACCAGCCCCCGGTGACCATTTCGGTCGATGACCGCGACCTGCGCCAGCGCATCCTGGCCGGCCGGTTCCTGACGACGGTTTACGACATCGATCTGGAAGGCAAGAAGCACCGCGTGATTCCGCGCGACTTCCATCTCGATCCGGTGCGTGATTTCCCGCTGCATGTGGACTTCTTGCGGCTTGGCGAAGGCGCAACCATCCGCGTCAGCATTCCGCTGCACATCGTGAAGGCCGAAGCTTCGCCGGGCGTGAAGCGTGGCGGCACCGTCAACATCGTGACCCACACCATCGAGCTGGAGTGCAAGGTCGACAACATCCCGCAATATGTCGAGGCCGACGTCAGCGGCCTTGAGATCAGCTACTCGCTCCATCTGTCGGACATCAAGCTGCCTGCCGGCGTGAAGTCGCTGACGCGCGAAGACGCAACGCTCGTCACCATCGTGCCGCCGTCCGGCTACGCCGAAGAAATGAAGGCTGCTGCTGCGGCGGCCGCCGCTCCCGCGGCCGGTGCCGCGGCGCCTGCGGCTGGTGCCGCGGCTGCCGCTCCCGCGGCCGGTGCTGCTGCGCCTGCGGCAGGTAGCGCCGCTCCTGCGGCGGGTGCCAAGGCGCCCGCGGGTGGCGACAAGAAGAAGTAAGAGGAGACGGGATGCCGCGCCATGCGCCTGTTTGTTGGTCTCGGCAACCCCGGCTCGAAATACGCGCATAACCGCCACAACGTCGGCTTCATGGCCGTCGACGAAATCGCGCGGCGTCATGGTTTCTCACCATGGCGCCGTCGCTTTCAGGGCATGACGTCGGAAGGTTCGCTGGACCAGGAGAAGGTTATCCTGCTTCGCCCGGAAACGTTCATGAACGAATCCGGCCGCGCGGTTCAGGAGGCTCTGAATTTCTTCAAGCTCGGCGTGGACGACGTCGTGGTGTTTCAGGACGAACTCGAACTGCCTCCCGCCAAGCTGCGCGTGAAGGTCGGCGGAGGAATCGCCGGCCACAACGGTCTGCGGTCGATCTCGGCGCATATCGGCAACGACTATCGCCGCGTGCGGCTCGGGATCGGTCACCCCGGCATCAAGGAACTGGTCCACGGCTACGTGCTGTCGGATTTCTCCAAAGCCGACGGGCCGTGGGTCGAAGCCTTGTGCGGCGCGATCGCAGACAACGCCGGCCTGCTTGCGACGGCCAGGGATTCGACGTTCCAGAACAAGGTGCACCTGGCGATGCAGGCCAAGGGATTCGACGAGGGATTTTCCGACAAGGATGACGGTGACGCCGTCTAGTCCACTCAATCGGCTTTCAGGACAGATCAATGGGATTTAAATGCGGTATCGTCGGGTTGCCCAATGTCGGCAAATCGACGCTGTTCAATGCACTGACCGAAACGGCGGCGGCGCAGGCGGCCAACTATCCGTTCTGCACCATCGAGCCGAATGTCGGTGAGGTCGCGGTTCCGGATCCGAGGCTCGACAAGCTTTCCGAAATCGCCAAGTCCGCGCAGATCATTCCGACGCGGCTGACCTTTGTCGACATCGCCGGGCTGGTGCGTGGCGCGTCGCAGGGCGAGGGGCTCGGCAATCAGTTTCTTGCCAACATCCGCGAAACCGACGCGATCGCGCATGTCGTGCGCTGTTTTGAAGATTCCGACATTACTCATGTCGAAGGCAAGATCGCGCCGCTGGCGGATATCGACACCATCGAGACCGAGTTGATGCTGGCCGACCTCGACAGCCTTGAGAAGCGCGTCGACAGCCTCGCCAAGAAGGCAAAGGGCAACGACAAGGATGCCAAGGAGCAGCTCGATCTCGTCAACCGCGCCCTGGTGTTGCTCCGCGATGGCAAGCCGGCGCGTGCACTCGAACGCAAGGCGGAAGAAGAGCGCGCCTTCGCCATGCTGGGATTGCTGACTTCAAAACCCGTGCTTTACGTCTGCAATGTCGAAGAATCCTCGGCAAAGGACGGCAACAACTTCTCGAAGCAGGTCTTCGAGCGTGCCAAGCAGGAAGGCGCGGTTGCGGTCGTGATCTCGGCCAAGATCGAGTCTGAAATCGCGACGCTGTCACGCGAGGAGCGCAAGGATTTCCTCGATACGCTGGGCCTCGAGGAAGCGGGCCTCGACCGCCTGATCCGCGCCGGCTACCAGTTGCTCGATCTCATCACCTATTTCACGGTCGGCCCGAAGGAAGCCCGTGCCTGGACGATCCATCGCGGCACCAAGACGCCGGCGGCGGCCGGCGTCATTCACACCGATTTCGAAAAGGGATTCATTCGCGCCGAAACGATCGCCTACGCCGATTACGTCGCGCTTGGCGGCGAAGCCGGCGCGCGTGATGGCGGAAAGTTGCGTCTGGAAGGCAAGGAATACGTCGTCGCCGATGGCGACGTGATGCATTTCAGGTTCAACAACTGACGCTATTCGCTAGTGGCCCGTGCCCTGATCGCGGATCGCGCCGAGGTGTTCATTGATCCGGAACACGATCAGGACGAATTCCGCCGCGATGCGCGAGAAGATGATGCCGACGACGACGCTGGCGATCGAAGACAACAGCTGGATGAAGCCGCCGAAGGGACTGATCGCCATTGCGGCCAAACCTGAGAAGATGCCGGCGATGCCAAACAGACAGATCAGCGCGATCACCAGCCAGTAAAATGTCTTGATGATCGTAGGCGTAATAAAGCGGTCCCACTGAAACAGATCCTGAAAGTCGAACATCAGTTTGCCCCCGGGAAGTCGAATGTGATTCGCACGATCCGTCTCGTTCAACAAATGGCTAGCGCCGAACGCAGGTTCGGGCAAGGTGAAGGCGAGCCATGCGCGTGGATTGGGTTGAGATTGCCACAAAGTGCGGCCACAATCTGGCTTTCGGCAAGATGTCCCCCGAGATGAACAAGCTTTTCTTCGAAGACTTCAAGCTCGGCCATTTGGGCCGCTTCGGACCGCGGCATGTCACGGCCGAGGAAGTCCGCGCCTTCGCCGCCGAGTTCGATCCGCAACCCATGCACCTCGACGAAGCGGCCGCCTCGCGTTCGATGCTCCGAGGGCTCGCCGGTTCGGGCTGGCATCTTTGCTCGATCACGATGCGCATGATGTTCGATGGTTTTATCGGCCGCACCGCATCCTTGGGTTCGCCGGGGGTCAATGAGCTGCGCTGGCTGGCGCCGTTTCGGCCCGGTGACGACATCACGCTCGATGTCGAAGTGATGGAAGCGCGTGTCTCGCAGAGCCGTCCGACCACCGGCATCGTGATGTTCAAGATGACCGCGAGCAATACGGCGGGGCAGGCGCTGTGCGAGATGACGTCGCCGATCATCGTTGAACGCCGCGACGCGGCGGCGGGCTGACAGGTTTTGTCGATGAATTTCTTCGAAGACATCCAGATCGGGCAGCGGCTTGAACTCGGCTCGTTCGCGTTCACCGCCGAAAACATCAAGGCTTTCGCGGTGCAATTCGATCCGCAGCGCTTTCATCTCGATGAAGAGGAAGGGCGGAAGTCGCTGTTCGGCGGTCTGGCGGCGTCTGGGTGGCATGTCGGGTCGGCCTGCATGAGGCTGCTCGTGGATGACAGCCAGCGCCGGGCGCGCGAAGCCATCGCCCGCGGCGAAGAGGTCGCAGTCTGGGGACCATCGCCGGGTTTTCGCGAATTGCGCTGGATCAAGCCGGTGCTGGCGGGAGATACGATCAGCTTTGCGAGCGAGGTCGAAACGCTGCGCACCTCGGCAAGCCGGCCCGAATGGGGAATTCTGGAAGCGCGCCACCGCGGAACCAACCAGCGGGGGGAGCTCGTGTTCTCAATGCTGGCGACGGCGTTCGTGCCGCGGCGGAGCCGTGTGGCCTAGCGCGCGGGCGAAACCAAATCCTCGCTAACGTATTATGAACCAGTGCCTGTCAAACCAATGCTGGGCACGAGAGGGATGATCATGGCCGACCGCCGCGGATTGAAATTGCTGGGCTTTATTTTTGCGACCGTTACGGTCGCGGTGATGTTCGCCACCGGAATGGTGGTGAAGGGCTATGCCGACGGCGCTTATTCGCTCGAGAGCGAGCAGGTCGCGTTCAGATAGTCAGCTTCCGCTAACCATACTCGCAAAAGACCTGCTGAAAACGCGGCTGCCGAAAGCGGTAGGCTACCTGCTCCAGATCAGCGCCAGCACCACGACCGCAGCCAGCAGCAGCCCGACAAAGCGGATCATGATAGTCCCGACATGTTGGGGTTGCGCGCGCAACGGAATCGGATCGCTGTTGTCGGGCCGAACGGTCTTCATGCAGGAAATCCCCAAAGTTACCTGCACTTGGTCGTGACCCGGGGCCGAAAGGTTCAAGGCGCGCCGTTCCATGATGACGTCGTGATCCGAAAAACGTCGGGCCGGGACATGCCCGGCCCGAAATCCCGCAATCGTTGGCGAACCGATCAGCTGTTGCGCAAACCGTCCGCGGCGCGCTTCCACTGCGCCACGTTGTCGGCGATCATGCGCGTCGACTTCATCGCCGCCTGGCTGAGCTGGGCGTAGCCCGAAATCTCGCGCTGAACGCGCTGCCCTTCGGCATGGAGAACATCACGCAGGCTCTCGAGCTCCGAGATCAGATTCTCGATCTCGGCCAGCGAGGTGCCCGCCACGCGCTGGATCAGCGAGTTGACATTGGTCACCGTGGCGTCCGCGGACGCATCGGCGACGTCGGTGCCTCCGACCATGCTCGGCGGCGCCGGACGGCGCAGATAGGCGATGTCGTTGCGGACAAAGTCGCGGATGCCGGCCTCGACTTCGGAGGCCGCGTCAATGTTGGTGTCCTCTTCGATCGAATCAATCTTCTCGGAACGAATGGCGTTCATCGGCTGCTTCCCTGTTTCGCGTTGGTCGCGACCCGCGGGTGTCCCCCCGCACGTCGATGTT
The DNA here is from genome assembly GCF_900142985.1 of Bradyrhizobium erythrophlei. Classification (NCBI taxonomy): domain Bacteria; kingdom Pseudomonadati; phylum Pseudomonadota; class Alphaproteobacteria; order Hyphomicrobiales; family Nitrobacteraceae; genus Bradyrhizobium; species Bradyrhizobium erythrophlei. The sequence continues at coordinate 1,323,660 of NZ_LT670849.1, read as the reverse complement.
GACGGGTCCATCAGGGCTTCCGATTTTGACCGCATCGCGGCCAATATGCGGCAATGAAGGTGCTTTCGCGAGACCGGTCGGTGACCGCTACCAGCTCTGTTTGAAGCCGGCGGAAATGCTTTTATTCGCAATACCGAGCGGAGTTTCCGCGATCGAGCCTGAGATATTGAAGCCGCCGACGATCTTCTGTTCGGCGCCGATCTTGCGCAGCCATTTGTCGTCGGTGGTCGAAAGCGACTGGCCGGCCGAAAAGCTGGTGCCGGTGTCGGCGATGCCGAGTTTGGCGGATTGTTCCGTCCCATAGGTCGCGCGGCTGGCCGCGCCCGGCATCGGCGCAAAGCCCTGCGTCATGTTGTAGCCGTTCTCCAGCGTCAGCGAATATTGATCGCCGAGCCGGAGCGACTTGCTCAAGGAGGTGCCGAGCTTGCCTTGGTCCTGCGCCGGATCGATCCGCGCTTCAACCGCCGTCTTGTCCCAGATCGAGCCAACGCCGGGCACAGTGACGGAGGCCCATGCCGAGCCGGAGGATTGCGGCTCGCTGCCGCCATTGGCGGCTTTCTCGGCCAGCAATTCGGCGAAGGTCTGCGGTTGCCGGACAACGGTCATGTCCGCGCCGACCCGTGTATCCAGAAATGGCGAAACCGGCTGCTTGACCGAGACCGCGGACCCGAAGGCCTTGTCCTGAGCTGACCACGACATTTCGCCGGACGACGCCGCGCGCGGGCCGGCATGCAGCGGTTTGGGGTTCGTCGTCATCAGGGTGGAAGCATCGACGTCGAGCAGGCTCCAGTCGATATCGAGATCGGCGAGTTCGGTATCGTCGGCCGCCTCAGCCGGGTCCTCCATGTCAGGAGCGTCGGACCGCTTCGCCTCGGCTTGCGGATCGGCCTCCGGCCAGGGCGAGACCTTCGGAGGGGCCGGCAAAGGCACGTCTTCCAGAGATTTCAGCTGCAGAGATTTGGCATCGGGGGAATTAGTCTGGGCGTAAGCGGGCCAACCGTTTGCGGCCAGCAAAAGCAACCCGGCCAAGCCGTATCCGACCTTCGAAATCATCGATCCCGCCCACACCAACGATGGCATCCCATCGTTGCCGAAAGGTGGCGTGCAGGACAAGCCGCCGCAAGGCCGATCGCCGATTAGACTTAAGAGGCGATGCGCGGCAGATGAATGGGATGGCCCAGCGCCTGCTCCACCAGGTCAAAGGTATCGACCAGGATGCGGATGCTGGCGAGCTTGCCGGCCTTGAACTGAGCAAATTGCGCCAGCCGCAGGCTGATCGGCTTGTTGGCGTCGAGCATGGTCAGCGAATAGCGCATCATCGAGGCGGCCGTATCCGTGCCGAGCATGATGGACTCGCGGTCGAACCGGTGTACGCGGATATTGTCCGCGACGCGGCGGATCACCTCAAGCACAGCGGCCTTGCCACGGCGGGCGCCGAAGAACGGAAACATGTCGATCGGGCCGTAGACGGCCCAGTCGATATCGTCGTCGATCAGCGCTTCGAGGTCTTCGTGCTGGCGGTCGTTGATTGCGCGATGCAATGCACGCGAGAAACGCCAGAGACTATGCTCTGTCATGGCTTAAATTCTTCCCGACTGGATTTTTTCGTCAGCGGCCGGCCCTGGTGGGCGTCATTGGCGACGCCGTGCCTGGAACGCTGATTACGCCGCATCATAGCCGCACCGAATTTGAAGTTTTCAGATAGTCGAAGTTCGCCGAAATGCAAATGCAATTATGCATTGCACAATTGCGAGGGTCCTACCTCCGCTCCTGATGCATCACTGATTCGGACTCCACAGCGATTTCATCGTCGCGCGCCGCCATGATGCCGAACCAGGCGGCGCCGCCGAGTGCGCCGATCATGGCGCCGGCCGGCATGAAGCTGAAAAACACCAGCATGCCGCTATAGCCTTCAAAATCCGTGGTTTTGAAGACTTCGATCCACGCCAGCCCGGCGCCGATGCCGAGCGCCGCCCCTCCGATCGCCCCCAACATCAGGCCGAGCAGGGCGAATAGCGCGATTTTCATGATGGTCCTGGTCCGAGGGGGCGGGATGCCCCTTCGGTAGTCGGCGGACGGCACGGAAGGTTCATGGCGGGCATGAAGGTTTGCCGGCTGGAGCGCCCGACATGCGCGCCACAAGGCCGCATCCCGGTATCCGACAACCTCGAAGCCTTCACAGCGCGAACCCGCTTGTCTATCGTCCCGCGCAACCGGCCGCGAAGCCGGACAATCAGGGGGAAAGACGCGTGAAGAGCATCATCCATGCCGCCGGCCTTGCTGCAGGACTTGGCTTGCTGTTGTCGTTTTCGGCCGCGGCGCACACGCCCCAGCAACCGCCGCACCAGTCCTACAGTGAAGGTGACCTCAAGCTTGAAAGCGGCGAGGTGATCAAGGACTTCGCGATCTCCTACGTCACCCACGGCAAACTGAACGACGCCAAGTCCAACGCGATTTTGATGGTGACGGCGCTCGGCGGCAACCACCACCGCATCGATTTCATGATCGGGCCCGGCAAGGCGCTCGACCCCGACAAGTACTTCATCATCTGCACGGACGCGATCGGCAACGGGCTGACGACGTCGCCGAGCAATTCCAAATCGCAGCCGCGGATGAGCTTTCCGAAATACGCCATGCGCGACATGGTGGAATCGCAATACCGGCTGTTGAAGGAAAAGTTCGGCATCGACCACGTCATCGCCGTGGTCGGTCCTTCGATGGGCGGCATGCAGGCGCTGCAATGGGGCGTCAGCCATCCCGATTTCATGGATGCGCTGGTGGCGATGGTGCCGCTGGCCAAGACGCCGGCCTGGAGCGTCGCCGTGGTCGAAGCCTCGCGCAAGGCGATCATGAACGACGCGGCCTGGAATGGCGGCAATTACGACGCGCCGCCGGAGAAGGGCATTCGCCTGATGCGCGACATCCTCAATCTGATTTCGGCGCGCACGCCGGACATGTATTCGGCGCAATTCAAGAACGGCATGGATGCGTTGCCCTGGATGGAGCAACAGGAAACCGCGATGCTGAAGGCGATGGATGCCAACGACTGGATCTACCAGACCTGGGCCTATGAGCGTCATGACGTCGGCACCACGCCGGGATTCAACGGCGACACCGCCAAGGCGCTGGCCTCGATCAAGGCGAAGACCCTGATCATGACCGGCACCAAGGATCTGCTCAATCCGGAATTCGAGCCGCTTGAGACTGGCAAGAATATCGTCGGCGTCAAGATGATGACGATCAGTCCCGGCACCATCACCGGTCACGCTTCCGCGGGCGGCGCGATCGCGGCCGATGTGGAGTTTTTGAATCGCGAAACGGCGGCGTTTCTGCAGAGTGTGAGGCCCGGCGCCGCGCGGTGATATGGAACTCGAACGCCCGTCGCGGATTATCCGGTCAGCACAGCACATGCTGACTGGAATCCGCGAGGGAATGATCGTCATGAAGATTGCCACCGCACTGCTCGTCATTGTTGCGTTCGCCGGCGCAGCCGGAAGCGCCGAGGCCAAGGGCTGCCTGAAGGGGGCCGTGGTCGGCGGCGTCGCCGGTCATTATGCCGGCCATCACGGCATGCTCGGCGCGGCCGCCGGTTGTCTCTACGGACGCCATCGCGCCAACGAGCAGCAGCGCCTGCAGCAGAGCCAGGATAACGGCCAGAACCGGATGTAAGTGCGCGGGCGCGAGGCCGCGCACGGCAATCTCGTGCGGAACAGCAGCAACAGCCGCAGCGGGTGAGCGGAATATTCCCGCATCCGCAGTGCAAAACGCTTAAATTTAAATTTACGCGACAGACGTGCCGAAGCGGCTCAACCTTCCCCGACTTGAAGATTTGCGGGAGGTGCGCATGCGCCACTTGAGGAACGGGCTTTTGACGTTGGCCGTTTGTGCGACGGCGGTGACCGCTGTCGTTGCGGCGAGCGAGGCCGAAGCGAGCAGCCAGCACATCAAAAAACATCATCAGCGAATGAGCCATCATTACCGTAACAGCTACGGCTTCAACGATGTCGGGACCACGGGCACGGTCGCGCCGTCTTTCCGTCGCACGGTCTGTCCCGGCATGGGCCGCAGCTTCGACTGCGGCACATGGCCGCCTCCGATCGACGAGGATCCGGACCGCAAGGTCTCGGGGTCCGACGGCGGGTGAAATCCTTTCCGTCATCGCGAGCGTAGCGAAGCGATCCAGCGAAACGGATAAGACTGGATTGCTTCGTCGCTTCACTCCTCGCAATGACGTTGTCCTAACGGGCGCGACTCCGCGTTCCCGCGACGTCCCACGCCCGAGGTTTCGCAATATCGCTCGCCCCGTATCGAGAGGGCGCAGGGAATGCCGGGTGATCAGACTCACCCGCAGCCTCGCGTGCGAAAGGAAAAAGCACACGAGTAAGTCCACCACAGGTTCGCCGAACGATCCGGCATTCCCTGCGCGAGTGGTTTTACGGTTTCCTTCGTGCTCTCCCCGGTGAACGGGCTTTCTTGCCACCGTCATTCCCGAGAAGCGTCAGCTTCTTGAGAACTTGATGTCAGCGTCGAGACATCAGGACCACACGACTTCGCCATCCGCTGCCGATGCGTTCGTCTGCGCATCGCGAGCGTCCATCGCATCCCGCTTCCAACGTCCGTGACGATCGCGAAACGCCCCTTGTGAGGAGAGCGGGACGCGCGGAAAAATGCTTTTGATTTGCCCGACGCCGCAAGCGAATGCGTCTGCGACATGTTGGCGCGACGGGCAAATCACCTCGTGTGCGTTGAAGCGATGTCAAACGGAATTTCGTGTCCCGGACGCGATGCGGCGCCACAAGCGCGTTCACGCGCGTCTTGGACGCCACAGTGCCGCTTCGCAGAGCCGATCCCATGACTATGGGCCCCGGATCAGCAGTGCATCGCGGGCGCGCTGCGAATGCCTGTTTTCAGAAATAGGGCGGGGGTAATTCCAGGTAGCTGAAGATCGCGGCAAGGACCAACAGACCGAGGCCAATTCCGGAAAACAGCAGGATGCCTTCGAGCGACGCGTTCGCGGGCTTTGATCGGCTCGCTGCGCGGGCTGAAATTGAAATTCCGGGGGCGTCAGTGGCCGGGCGGATATCTTCTCTTAAAGCAAGCGATGACATGAAACGGACCTCGTATCTGCAATGCGTGTGGTCGAATGCCCTGCCCATCTCTTTGTTTTCCGCCGCAGCGATCAGGTTCAATGGGAACCGGTTTGAAATCGGATGGAACCCGAATACGCGGGCGCCGGGGCCGGATAGGGTGGGCCTTCCGCCGCGCCTCAGTAGACTCTGTCGGCAGTGGCGAAGACGAGATCGTGTAAGCGTCAAGTAAGAATCGCCTCGCGTTCTTTCGGCGGGTGGTGTGTGAAACCGAAACCCACTCCCCGCCGTCCCCGGCATGGCTGATCCTTCGGGGCGCTGCTGGCGCTTTGACTTTGATGGCCGATAATGGGCACATGGCCGGAAGCGCATAACGGCCTCGTTTATGCGCTTTATATCGGTCTGTTCAGGGGACATTCAGCGAGCGTCCGCTCAAGCTGCTTTCTTTGAGAAGTGAGGGGAAACGTGATGCGACGCGCAAGAAGCATTTTCTTGTCTCTGCCGCTTTTTTGGCTGGCCCTGGCCGCGGGATTGGCCGGTCCGGCCGCGGCGCAACAGCCAGCGCAGGAGAAGCGCATCGCGCTGGTGGTAGGCGATGGCAACTATGAAAAGGCGCCACTTCCGACCGCGGCCAACGATGCGGGCCTGATCGCGCAAACGCTTCAGGCCGCGGGATTCGATGTCATCGGGGCGCGGGATCTCGATGCGGATGCCTTGCGTAACAGCTTTCGCGATTTCATGGAGAAGGTCCAGGCTTCTCCCGCCGACACGGTGGCGATGATCTATCTGTCCGGCTACGTGGTCCAACTCGCCGGCGAAAACTACTACATTCCGGTCGATGCGAAGATCGGCCGCGACACCGATATCCCGATCGAGGGATTGCGGATCAGCGATTACACGCGCCAGCTTGCGTCGCTTCCGCTCAAGGCGAGCATCATCGTGCTCGATTCGGCGGGGCCGCAGCCTTTTATCGAAGGCGGCAACCCGATTGCCGGCGGGCTCGCGCTGGTGGACGCGTCGCCGAACATGCTGATTGCCTTCAACGCGGCGCCCGGCACCGTCGCGCCACCCGAGACCGGCAATTACGGCGTCTACGCGCAAGCGCTCGCCGAAATGATCCGCACCGGCGGACTGTCGCTGCCCGACGTCTTCGATCGCGTGCGGCTGCGCGTGAGCGAGAACAGCAAGGGCGCGCAGGTGCCGTGGGACGACCAGAAGATCCAGGCGCCGTTCTCCTTCTTCGACCGCGCCCCCGACGCGCCGCCGGTGCAGGGTTCACCCGACCAGGTTGCCGCCATTCGCACCCGGCCGCTCCGCGATCTCGGTGCGCAGGAGGCGTTCACCGCCGCGCTGACGCGCGACACCATGCAGGGTTACGAGGATTTTCTGGCCGCCTATGCCGGCGATCCGCTGTCGAAGCGGGTGAGGGCGATCCTGGCGGCGCGGCGCGAGGCGATCACGTGGCGCCGCACCTATCTGGCCGATACGCCCGATGCCTATTGGTCGTATCTGCGGCGCTATCCGCAAGGACCGCATGCATGGGATGCGCGGCGGCGTCTCTCTTATCTATCCGCGGCGCTGGAGCCGCCGCCGTCCTTTCCGGTGATGGACTACGACCTGCCGCCGCCGCCGCCGGATGAGTTCGCCTATGTGGACCGCCCGGTGTTTTATTTCGGCGATCCCGAATTTGCTTTCGCGCCGCCACCGCCGCCGCCGGTGTACTTCCTGGGGCCGCCGCCCGATGATTTCGTGGTGCTGCCCCCGCCGATCGTGGCGATTGGGATCGGCGTGGGCGTGGGAATTGGGTTGTTTGTTCTCCCGCGGCCGGCCTTCGTGCCGTTCCCGGCCTATGTACGGCCGCCGGTATATGTGCGGTCGCCGCCGGGCAACATCATCTTCAACAACATTCACAACACCACCGTCATCAACACGGTCATCAACAATCCGACGCCGTCTCCCGCGGCCGTGACGGCGGCCGGCGGGCCACGGAGCGGCGTGCTCGGTCCCAGCCTGCCCAACCGGGTCGAGCAGCGCGCCACGCTGATCCAGCAGGGCAAGCTGCCGCCGCCGCCGAGCGCGTCGATCAACCCGCGGGCCGCGCCCGGTACAACGCCGGCCAATCTTCCGCAGGGCGGCAGAGAATTCCGGCAGGAATTGCCAAGAAGCAACGCGCTGCCCGTTCCCGGCCAGAAGGGCGCGCCGCCGCCATCGCCCGGCACCGCAGCGCCGACCAACACGGCTCCGAACCGGCTGACGACGCCGACACAGCCGGGCCAGCCGAATTTGCGCGAGGAGAGGGTTGCACCAAGCGGGCCCGGCCGGCCGCCGGTCGTGCAGAATCAGACGACCCCGACTGCGCCGACGACCTCGCCGAACGTGCGCGAGCGCGACAGGCGTGGGCCTCCGCCATCCGGCGCGACGACGACCACTCCATCGCGGTCGACGCCACCACCGCCGCCGAAGCCGGAGATGAGGCGCGCACCGCCGCCACCTCCTCCTCCGAAGCCTGAGATGCGGCGTGCGCCCCCACCACCGCCTCCGCCGAGGGCTGCGCCACCGCCTCCGCCAAGGGTTGCGTCGCCGCCTCCGCCAAGGGCCGCGCCGCCACCGCCCCCACGGCCCGCGCCACCGCCGCCTAGACCTGCACCGGCGCCGGCCAAGAAGTGTCCGCCCAATCAGCCGAAGTGCTGAGGGTATCTCGTGTCCCGGACGCGATGCGGTGCCATAAGCGCGTTCACGCGCGTCTTCGACGCGCTATGGTACCGCTTCGCAGATCTGGGACCTCATGATTAAAAGTGCGTGGGCCCCGGCTCAGCAGCGCATCACGCCGCTGGCGCGCTGCGCAGCATCCGGGGCACGAACACGGAGACCACATGAATCCCTTGCCGATCGCGAATGCCGAGATCACGAAATTCTTCCACGGCTGGCTGGAGACTTTTTCCGGCTATGTGCGTGAGGTCGATTACGCCTCGGCAAGGCCGCTGTTTCATCCCGATGTGCTCGCCTTCGGCACCCACAATGACGTCATCCCCGGCCTCGACCAGTGGCTCAAGACGCAGTGGAATAACGTCTGGCCGAAAACGACCGACTTCCGCTTCACGCTCGATCAGACGCAGGTGCTGGCCTCGCCCGACGGCAGCACCGCGATCGTGATCGCGCCCTGGACCTCGACCGGCTATCACGAGGACGGCAAGCCGTTCCCGCGGCCGGGACGCGCGACCATGATTTTCTCCAGGAATGGGCAGGGGTGGCTCTGCACCCACTCACACATGTCGCTCAACCGCGGCGTCCCGCAGCTAAGCCACGCCAACCGGCCGGTGAAGGCGTGGTAGGTTATTTCCAGTAGGCGGAGAAACTCGGGATGTCCGGGAAAAATTGGGACAGGGTGCCGATCGACGCGCAGAGCGTCGATGCGCCGCTATCGTCGTCGGCGGTGTTTCTGGTGGTCACTGTCGGTGGCGACCAAGCGGCGCTCTCGAAAGCCGCCTCGGTGCTCGGCGAGCTCGACGATCTCGTCAAGAACGTCGGCTTTCGCGATCTGTCGGGCCGGCTGTCATGCATTGCCGGAATTGGCCGCGATCTCTGGGATCGACTGGGTCTGGACCGGCGGCCGCAGGAATTAAAACCGTTCGCACCGATCAAGGGATCTGTTCACACGGCGCCGTCGACAGCCGGCGACCTTCTGTTTCATATCCGCGCCGAACGGGCGGACATGTGCTTCGAGTTTGAACGCATGCTGCTCGACAATCTTGGCGCCAGCGTCACGGTCGTCGACGAAGTCGAAGGCTTTCGCTATTTCGATGCGCGCGATCTTCTCGGCTTTGTCGACGGGACGGCCAATCCGACCGGCCTCGACCTGCCGGCCGCGGCGCTGGTCGGCGACGAGGATGGAGACTTTGCCGGCGGCAGTTATGTCGTCGTGCAGAAGTACTTGCACGATATGAACGCCTGGAAAGAGACTCCGACTCATCTTCAGGAAGAGATCATCGGCCGCACCAAGATCGATAATATCGAGATCGACGATGACGATGCGCCGCGCAAGTCGCACAAGTCTCTGGCCACCATCACGGACGCCGACGGCAACGAATTCGATATCCTGCGTGACAACATGCCTTTCGGCCGGCCGGGCAAGCAGGAATTCGGAACCTACTTCATCGGCTATTCCCGGTATCTCTGGGTGATCGAAAAGATGTTGCAGCGAATGTATATCGGCGACCCGCCGGGGGCTTATGACCGGCTGCTCGATTTCTCGACGCCGCATACCGGCACCACGTTCTTCGCGCCAGCCCGTCCGACGCTGCAAAAACTGGTTGAAGCCGCGCAGGAGAAGCTTGCGGTGGACAGGTGAAAGCTTGGTGAGGGCCGTGTCCCGGATGCGATGCGGTGCGTAGTACCGCTTCGCGAAGCCGGGACCCATTGGTGATAAACTGGGCCCCGGCTTGGCAGCGCATCGCTGACGCGCTGCGCAGTATCCGGACAGGCGGCAGGAGAAGCCCAGTCAATGCGGCGCGCGTGCCAGCGGCACACCGCACGGACGCGTGGGCGGCGCTGCGGCGTCGATTTCGGCCGGAGTGAAGTCGATCGCGCTGCCGTCGGGGCGCAGATGCGCTGTTCCGCCTCTGACCTCGACGCTGGCAAAGCCGTTGTCGAACGATTCCGCAAACCGATAGACCGGCGGGATCGCCCAGGCGCCGCTTTTGTCGATGAACCCCCATGATCCCTTGCAGCCCGCGGGCGCGAGACCATTCACGAATGGCCCCGGGGTGAAGTGTTCCTTGTGGGGTCCGAGGCTTTCGTAGCGCGCCGCAAGCACAGTCTTGCCGTTGCGATCGATGAAGCCGTAGCTGTCGCCGTCCGACGTGACCGCGGCGAGCCCCTCCTGAAAATCCCCTGCGCCTTTGTATTTCAGGGGAATGACGAGTTTGCCTGACGTATCCATGAAACCGCAACGGTCGTCGCGGCAGACCGACATCAGCCCGTCCTGCACTGCGCCGAATGAATTGTAGACCTGCTTCGAAACCAGGTGTCCCTCGGCATCGACCAGCCGGACGAGAGCCGGCGGTTCGCCATTGCCGCGATAGCTGCGATCGATGCCACCGACGCTCCAGAATTTTTCACCGACTTTGCTGATTTGCTCGTAACGCGGCTCGACCACGAATTTGCCGCTGCGATCGATCAGGCCGCTCTTGCCCCAACTCGCGCTGATGCTCACCACGGCGCGACCGTTGTGAAAGGTGTCGGCCTCCGCGAAACGCGGCGGGATGATCATCTTGCCGTCGCGGTCGATGTAACCCCATTTGCCGTCGACCAGCACGGCGGCAAGGCCTTCCGAAAACAGCCGCGCGCCGGCGAACGTAACCGGTATGACGACCTTGCCCGATGTGTCGACGTAGCCGTGGCGAAAATCGTGGCCGCCCTTGTAAGACGTCACGAGGCCGAGGCCCTCGGTGAAGGCTTCCGCAGCATCCCGGGGGCTGCCGACTTCCTCACCCTTCGGGTCGAGATAGACCCAGAGACTGTCGACGCGTTGCACGGCGGCACGATTCTCACAATAGGGTCCCGCCTGCTTGAACTGCGGCTCGACCTTCCAGGCGCCGTCGACGCTCATGTAGCCCTGCAAGCCACTTTGTTTCTTTTCGACCGCGACCACGCCATTGGCGGTCGCGGTTCGCGGCACGACGCGGTCGCCCGGCTCGCCGATCGGCCGGCCATCCATCGCGAACATCTGGCATTTGCGCTGATCGTCGCAGCGCTGCGGGATCAGGTCCGTCACACCGGTGTCGATACCCACCGCCGAATTGTCCATCGGCCGGCAGGTTTGCGCGAGTGAAGGCGTGGCACTCACAAGGGTTGCAGCAGCAAGGATGGCGAACATCAGGCGCATGGGAAACATCGTTTTTCCGAATAGTTCTTTGTCGGCGAGAGCGCCGAAACGGTTCGGCCGCCGGATTGCGATTTTTTGTTCGTGTTGCCGTCGTCGGTCGCGCGATGGTGTTAACCATGCCCATCGGCCGGTGCAGGCGTGGTCAGGGGTGAGCGTCGGCGCTTCCATCGCAAAAGGCGATATGGTAGCGAAGCGCTGCGGCGATCTTGCCGCATTTTCAAATGGAGGCCGTCATGCGCAAGCTCGACGATTTCGAAAACCTCCCCAGCTTTCAGCATCTCGCGTAAGCGGCGGAAGTCTTACCCTTCAGAAACCCAGGTCAAGCGTGGACGTCGCGTCGTCCATGGCGATGTCGAGTTGACTGAAAAGCTCGGCCGCAACGACCTGTGCCCATGCGGCTCCGGACGCAGGTTTCAAAGCCTGCTGCTTGAAGTCGGGGACGTATGACGGCAGCAACCGCCATTACTACTTTCAGGGAGTAGGAGCGCGAAGCTTCCGAATTCGCGGCTGTCATTCCCTGCGATTTCTGCGAAAGCCGTACTCCGGTCGCGTTTTTTTCTTCGGCATTCGAACCCATTTTGAGATCACCGGTTATCTAAGGATTCCTGTCATCGAAAAAGGAGGTCAACCATGAAGATCGTCGTGATCGGCGGCACCGGCCTGATCGGCGCGAAGACCGGCGCTATTCTGCGCCAGGCTGGCCACGAGGTCATCGCTGCCTCGCCCAAAAACGGGATCAACACGATCACCGGCGAGGGGCTCAACGAGGCGATGGTGGGCGCGCAGGTGGCGATCGACCTCGCCAATTCGCCCTCTTTCGAAGACAAGGCGGTGCTGAAGTTCTTCGAGACCTCCGGCCGTAACCTTGTCGCGGCGGAGTCCGCGGTCGGTGTCCGGCATCATGTCGCGCTGTCTATCGTCGGAACCGACCGGACGTCTGAAAACGGCTACTTCCGCGCCAAAGTTGCGCAAGAGAAACTGATCGCGGCTTCCGGCATTCCCTACACCATCATCCGCGCCACCCAGTTCATGGAATTCCTCGGTGCCATCGCCGCTTCGAGTGCAGATGGAAACGTGGTCAGGGTCGCGCCCGGCCTGTTCCAGCCTATCGCGGCGGATGATGTTGCCGGGATCGTTGCCGATGTGGCGCTCGCGCCGCCGCGAAACGGCATTGTCGAAATCGCCGGCCCGGAACGAGCGCCGTTCAACGAAATTATCGCCCGCTATCTGAAAGCTGTCGGCGACCCGCGTGAAGTCGTTCGCGATCCCGGAGCCCTGTACTGGGGCGGCCGGGTCGAGGAGCAGTCGCTGGTGCCGTTGGGCCAAGCGCGTCTTGGCCGCATCGGTTTCGACGAATGGTTCCGCCGCTCACGGGCCGCAGCCTGATCCGCTGTTTTGGAACGTTACCGCTTCTTCCACCTGCCGCGCTTGCCCGGCGCGCCGCCGGACGAGCGAGGGGAAGGACCGAACTCGGGGCCGGATTGCTGCGAGTTGGTTGGCTGGAAGATCTTGCTGGTGTCGCCGAAGGGTTTTTCGGGTAACGCGCGGTTGCCGCGATAGGGCAGCGATTCCGGCCCGTGCATTTCGTCGAGATGCGGCTTGTGGACTTTGGAGCCGCCGCGGATTTCATCGCCCGAGGGCAACAGCGGATCGCGCTCGCGCGAGCCGCCGCCCCGTTTCTTCATCGCCGCTGCCGGCAGGTTCGCGGCCTCGCCATATTTCTTTGCGCCCGCGTAAGTGCCGGCCTTGGTCGCGACGCCACGCTGCTTGATGGTGGGGTCGTCGACGACGGCCATTTCCGTCGCACGAAGCCGCTTGACCTCGTCGCGCAGGCGCGCGGCTTCCTCGAAATTCAAGTCGGCGGCGGCCTCGCGCATCCGAGTTTCCAGATCGGCCAGCACCGCCTCGAAATTGTGCCCGATCGCGATCACGTCGTCGGCCATGCCGCCGTCGCCGACCTCGACCAGCACGTGGTCGCGTTCGTAGACCGAATTGAGGATGTCGCCGATCGATTTTTTCACGCTCTCCGGCGTGATGCCGTTGGCGGTGTTGTACTCGACCTGCTTCTCGCGGCGGCGGTTGGTTTCGGCGATGGCGCGCTCCATCGAGCCCGTCATCTGATCAGCATAAAGGATCACGCGGCCGTCGACGTTGCGCGCGGCACGGCCGATGGTCTGGATCAGCGAGGTCTCGCTGCGCAGAAAACCTTCCTTGTCGGCGTCGAGGATCGCCACCAGCGCGCATTCGGGAATGTCGAGGCCCTCGCGCAGCAGGTTGATGCCGACCAGCGCGTCGAACGCGCCGAGACGTAAATCGCGGATGATCTCGATGCGCTCGATGGTGTCGATATCGCTGTGCATGTAACGCACGCGAATACCCTGTTCGTGCAGATATTCGGTCAGGTCTTCGGCCATGCGCTTGGTCAGGACCGTGATCAGCGAGCGATAGCCCTTTTGCGCGGTGGCGCGGACCTCGCCGACGAGGTCGTCGACCTGCGTGCGCGCGGGGCGGATATCGACGGGAGGATCGATCAGGCCGGTGGGACGGATCACCTGTTCGACGAAGACGCCGCCGCTTTCATTGAGCTCCCAGCCGCCGGGCGTCGCCGACACCGCGACCGATTGCGGCCGCATCATGTCCCATTCCTCGAAGCGCAGCGGGCGGTTGTCCATGCAGGAGGGCAGGCGGAAGCCGTATTCGGCGAGCGTCGCCTTGCGGCGGAAGTCGCCGCGGAACATGCCGCCGATCTGCGGCACGGTGACGTGGCTTTCATCGGCGAACACCAGCGCATTGTCCGGCACATATTCGAACAGCGTCGGCGGCGGCTCGCCGGGGCGGCGGCCGGTGAGATAGCGCGAATAGTTTTCGATGCCGGCGCAGCTCCCGGTGGCTTCCATCATTTCGAGATCGAAAGTGGTGCGCTGCTCCAGCCGCTGCGCCTCCAGGAGGCGTCCCTGGTTGTTGAGCTGGTCGAGGCGCAGTTTCAACTCGCCCTTGATCGACTTGATCGCCTGCACCAGCGTCGGGCGCGGCGTTACATAGTGCGAATTGGCATAGATCTTGATGAATTCGAGCTCGTCCTGCTTGTGGCCGGTGAGCGGATCGAACTCCTCGATATTTTCCACGGTGTCGCCGAACAGGTTCACGCGCCAGGCGCGGTCTTCATAGTGCGCCGGGAAGATGTCGATGACGTCGCCGCGGACGCGGAAGGTGCCGCGGGTGAAATCGGCTTGGGTGCGTTTGTACTGCAATGCGACGAGGTCGGCGATCAGCTGACGCTGGTCGATGCGCTCGCCCTTCTTCAGCGCGAAGGTCATCGCGGTATAGGTTTCGACCGAGCCGATACCGTAGATGCAGGAGACGGAGGCGACGATGATGACGTCGTCGCGCTCGAGCAGCGCGCGTGTCGCCGAGTGGCGCATGCGGTCGATCTGCTCGTTGATCGAGGAATCCTTCTCGATATAGGTGTCGGTACGCGGGACGTAGGCTTCCGGCTGGTAGTAATCGTAATAGCTGACGAAATACTCGACCGCATTGTCGGGGAAGAAATTCTTGAACTCGCCATAAAGCTGCGCGGCGAGCGTCTTGTTCGGCGCCAGAATGAGCGCCGGGCGCTGCGTCGCCTCGATCACCTTGGCCATGGTGTAGGTCTTGCCCGAGCCGGTGACCCCTAACAGCACCTGGGTGCGGTCGTTGCGGGTGATGCCCTCGACCAGTTCAGCGATCGCGACGGGCTGGTCGCCCTTCGGCTCATATTCAGATTTGATCACGAACGGCTGGCCGCCTTCGGATTTTTCTGGGCGGGGCGGGCGGTGCGGCGTCCAGATTTTCGTCGAGCCGTCGTCGCCTTTAAATTCGGGCCGGCCGTCGCGGATCAGCGCTTCCAGCGCCTCGGCGGTGGCGGCGACGCCGAGCGCCTCCATCTTGCTGCGCGGCGGACGCGCCAGCGCCTCTTCGTCATCCTCGGCGGTCGGCAGGCCGAGCTGCCGCGCCAGTTCGGGATCGAGCGTCGGAATGGTGGCGGCGGTGCCGTAGTTGGCCTGCGGGGTTTCCTCAAACCCTTTGGTCGAGGCGCGGGCGCGGTGCGCGGCCGCTTCGCCGCCGGCGCGGCGGTCCCAGGAATTGTCCGGCGGCGGCTGCAAGCCGGTGGAGGAACCAAGCCCGCTTTCGCCGCGATTGATTGCCGGATTGAGCAATTCCGCAAGCGCCGGGCCGATCGGCTGCACCTCGGGCCTCGAAGCCTTAGAACTTGGCGCTTTCGACTTGAGGGCTTTGCCGGGTTTTTTCGGGGAATTCGGGGACTTCGCCATGGCCGGAATATGGGACGAGTCCGGGTCGGAGAAAAGGGTCAGGAACCACCAGCTCAACGATCTGTTGCACTGTCAGTAGTTGTCAGCACGTGCGCGAAACCGCAAAGTGCCGGACGTCATTTTTGGGGGATTCAATGCCCGACATTCATCCGCTCGCCGGAAAACCCGTTGCGCCGTCGATGCTCGCCAATATTCCGCGGCTGGTGACGGCCTATTTCGCGGGCAAGCCCGACCCGAAGGTCGCGACGCAGCGGGTGGCGTTCGGCACGTCCGGCCATCGCGGCTCGGCACTCAACGATGCCTTCAACGAGTCCCATATTCTGGCGATCACCCAGGCGCTGTGCGATCACCGGGCTGAGAAAAATCTGACCGGTCCGCTGTTCATCGGCATCGACACCCATGCGCTCGCCGAGCCGGCGCTGGCGAGCGCGCTGGAAGTGTTCGCCGCCAATGGCGTCACGGTGATGATCGACGACCGAAACGGCTACACGCCGACGCCGGTGATTTCGCACGCGATCCTGACCTACAACAAGGGGCGCACCGAAGGTTTCGCCGACGGCGTCGTGGTCACGCCCTCGCACAATCCGCCGGAAGACGGCGGCTTCAAATATAACCCGCCGAATGGCGGCCCGGCCGACACCGATGTCACCGGCGCGATCGAGCGCGCGGCCAACCGCTATCTCGAAAACAACCTCGACGGCGTCAAGCGCATGCCGTATGAGCGCGCGCGCAAGGCATCATGCGTGCACCGTTACGACTACATCACGCCTTATGTCGCGGATCTCGCTGATGTCCTAGACATGGAGGCGATCCGATCCTCCGGGGTCAAAATCGGCATCAATCCGCTCGGTGGCGCGGCGGTGCATTACTGGCAGCCGATCATCGAGCGCTATGGTCTGAATGCGACGCTGATCCGCGACGAGGTCGATCCGACCTTCCGTTTCATGACGCTCGACTGGGACGGCAAAATCCGGATGGACTGCTCCTCGCCATACGCGATGGCGCAGCTGATCGGCATGCGCGACAGGTTCGACGTCGCCTTCGCCAACGACACCGACGCCGACCGCCACGGCATCGTCACCCGCTCCAACGGCCTGATGAACCCGAACCATTTTCTGGCAAGCGCGATCGCGTTCCTGTTCGAGCATCGCCCGCAATGGCGCAAGGACAGCGCGGTCGGCAAAACCATCGTCTCCAGTGCCATCATCGATCGCGTCGCCGGCAAGATCGGCCGCAAGGTGGTGGAGACGCCGGTCGGATTCAAATGGTTCGTCGACGGGCTCCTCAGTGGCGGCTTTGGTTTTGCCGGCGAGGAGAGTGCGGGGGCCTCGTTCCTGCGCAAGGACGGATCGGTGTGGACCACCGACAAGGACGGCGTCATCATGGGGCTATTGGCTGCCGAGATCACCGCCCGCACCGGCCGCGACCCAAGCCAGTCGTTCGAACAGCTGACCAAAGAACTCTGTATGCCGTTCTATGCGCGGATCGATGCGCCGGCGACGCCGCAACAGAAGAGCCTGTTCAAGTCGCTGACGGGCGAGAAGCTTGCGATGAAAGAACTTGGCGGCGAGAGGGTCATCGCGGCGCTGACGGCTGCGCCCGGCAATGGGCAGTCGTTCGGCGGTATCAAGGTCGTAGCCGACAACGGCTGGTTCGCGGCACGCCCCTCGGGCACCGAAGACGTCTACAAGATCTACGCGGAAAGTTTTCGCAGCGAAGCGCACCTGCGCCAGATTCAGCAGGAGGCGCAGTCGGCGATCGCGCGCGTATTCGGCGCCTGAAGGCCTTCAGGCGGCCGGCGCCGGCGTCGTCGAGGAGCTGTTGACGATGTCGAGGTGAATGCCGCCGCAGTGGGTGCAGCGCATGGTCCAGTATTCGGCGCCCGCGCGCCCGCCGATCACGCGCAGCACGCGGAGCTGGCCTTCGCAATCGGGGCAGTTGGATCGGACGTCGGCGGAAGAGTTCGTCCTGGTTTCATGCATGAGCCGTCCTCCGCTTTTGCTCCGGCAGTACCGATCGCCGGTTGAGGTAATCGATGCGGGTCTTGGCGTCGGCGATGGCGGCCTCGGCGTCGGACCAGGCGAAGCCGACCTCGAGTTCGGGAAACGAGACGCCGTCGATGACGACGGGTTCGGAGTCCTCGCGCCGGATTCTGGCGTGCCAAAGTCCCTTGCCGAGTTCAAAAGCGTCGATTTTAAAGCCGTTATAGGTCATGCGCGCATCCCGCCGATTTAGACGGAATCAAACCACGAACCGCTCCGGACGACTGTGAACTGGTTCACACTTTCGGGAGAAGTTCGATGTTAGGGCTCCGGAAACCTATATAAGCGGCGCACAACAGGAGAAATCGATGGTGGAGGCCGCGGATTCGCTGGTTCTTGACCTGGTCGAGTGGATTGCCCGGGAACCGCGTCCCTATCAGGAGGTCATCGCGGCCTGGCGGACCTCATGTCCGCGTCTCACCATCTGGGAAGACGCCGTCGATTCCGGATATGTCACCCGCGCCGGCGCTACCGCTTCTCAGGCCATGGTCGTCGTCACCGACG